>NZ_AQYA01000037.1 GCF_000376985.1 Streptococcus henryi DSM 19005 | reverse complement strand
GTGTTATCTGATATTGTGTGGTGACCATACGATACTCTCTAGAAGTATATTGAGACCCTCGGTCACTATGAAGAAGAGGTCTGGCACCAGGATTGTCTTCCATAGCTTTAGCTAGTGTTGTCATAACAAGCGGATTATCATTATGTTGGCTGATATGATAGGCTACGATTGAGCCATCGTAGAGATCCTTAATAGCACTTAAATAGGCCTTACTGCCTAATCCGTAGGTCATAAAAGTGACATCTGTACACCATTTCTGATTGGGAGCAGTGGCAGTAAAATCGCGATTAAGGAGGTTGTCTTCGATATTCTTGTAACTGGTCTTTGTGCAGTAACCTCTTGATCGGCGAATGACAGATTGAAGTCCTAAGATTTGCATAAGACGACGAATGCGTTTCTTGTTGTAGTTAGTCCCTAGCAGACGATTGACGTTAATCGTCATCCGACGATAGCCAAAGATGCCATTATGCTCACGATGAAAGTCTTTAATGTGACTCACGAGCTCCCTATTAAGCTTCTCTGATGTTGTTTCCTCATGGTTCAGCCACTTGTAATAGCCTGACCGAGATACCTTCAAAATCTGGCAAAGAGCACTGATAGAGAGCTCTTTTTCCTCGTCATAATAATCCTTAAGGGCTTGAAATTTCTCTAAGTGACGACCTAGTCTTACATCCGGTTTCGACGTTTGATTTCTTCCAACTTTTTTAGCAGACCAACCTCCGCTTCTAGATAACGGTTACGTTCTTCAAGCTGTTTGATCTTGAGTTGTAGCTCTTCCTCAGTAGTCAGGTTTGGTTTACTATCAAGGCCCTTACCACGGCGGTCTACTAAGCCTTGACTACCTTGCTTTTCAAACTTTTTAACCCAAGAATAGACCTGCTGGTAGGAAACGCCATACTTTTCCATAGCTGCCTGATAATCCTTCTCATGAGCAATGGTAAAATTGACAATCTCAACACGCTCTTCAAAACTTGTCTTACGCCCCTGTCTCATACGAGTGCCTCCTTTACTAGTAGTTGTTAGTTCCTTACCACTAGTATACCTCTTTATCCAGCTCCTGAGAACATAGGTAGAAGAAATCCCATATTTTTGACAGATGGTATGTGTACTTCCCTTGCCATCGAGATAGTCTTCAACAGCAGACTTCTTTAACTCTGATGAGTACTTCTTCCAAGTATGACTTCCCTTAAGACCTTCAATGCCATTGGTTTGGTATTTCCTTATCCAATCTCTAACAGAATATTTTGAGATACCATATTCTCTGGCTAACTGGTCTGCAGATTTCCCTTCTCTTTGATATCTTAAGACAACCTCTAATTTTTCTTCTACACTTTTTGGACTTCTTTTGGACATACGAAAACCCCTCATAGTTTCCAGTGAAATGTTTTTGTTATTTCACTGGAAACTATAAGGGGAGTATATCAAGGAAATGTAGCTTCAATAGATTATTATAATTCAATAATTTTACCAGTTTTGAGGTAAACAATCCACTCACAAATATTACGAGCATAGTCACCAATACGTTCTAAGTACATGATAACTTGGAAGTATTCCTTACCAGCAAAAACTGCATCTGGCGTTTTACGAATTTCCTCAACAGCAAGTGCTTGAATATCTTTAAAATAATTATCAATGACTTCATCTGATGCAGCAATTTCATAGGCCTTAACATCATCGCCAGTAATATAGGCATTTAAAGCATCTTCAACCATATGTTTAACTGCTTTGCCCATTTCATTAATCTGAGCTTCAACTTCTGGGATACGCTCTTCACCCTTCATACGGATTGTTGCCTTAGCAATAGATGAAGCGTGGTCACCCATACGTTCAATGTCACTTGATGCTTTCAATACTGTTATAACTGTTCTAAGGTCATGTGAAACTGGCTGCTGAAGGGCAATGATTTCTAAAGACTTTTTCTCAAGTTTAGTTTCAAATTCATTGACCACTTCATCTTCTTCGATAACTTCTTTAGCCAACTCACGATCATGACTAACAAAGGCACGAACGGTTTTGTTGATTTGTCCGAGAACTTCTGTTCCCATTGAGTAAAATTGATTGTGCAATTTTTCTAATTCTTCATCAAATTTTGATCTTAACATAATGATTCTCTCTTTACATTGTGATTAAAGCTACCGCAAATTCTAACCGAACTTACCAGTAATGTAGTCTTCGGTTTCTTTGTGTTTTGGATTCATGAACATTTCTTTGGTCTTACCATATTCGATTAAATTACCATCCAAAAAGAATCCAGTACGATCTGAAATACGAGATGCTTGTTGCATTGAACGTGTTACAAGTAGCATGGTGTACTTGTCTTTCAACCCATATAAGGTATCTTCGATTTTACCGGCGGAAATTGGATCTAAGGCCGAAGTTGGCTCATCCATCAAAATAATCTTAGGGCTTGTTGCCAAGGTACGAGCAATACAAACACGTTGTTGTTGCCCACCTGATAGACCAACTGCAGAATCATGCAAGCGATCCTTGACCTCATCCCAGATAGATGCTCCAATTAAAGATTCCTCCACAGCTTGGTCAAGAACTTGCTTATCTTTTATTCCCTTGATTCGTAAACCATAAACAACATTCTCATAAATTGTCATAGGGAACGGATTGGGCTGTTGAAAAATCATACCGATTTCTTTACGTAACTCAACAGTGTCTGTACGAGGGCTATAGATATTATGACCATTATAGATAATAGTTCCTGTCAAGCTAACCTCTGGGTTCAGGTCCCCCATCCTGTTTATGGCACGCAAAAGTGTTGATTTTCCAGATCCGGAAGGGCCAATAAGGGCTGTGATTTCATTAGGATAGAAATCCATTGACACATTATTTAGTGCTTTTTTCTTGTTGTAATAAACAGACAAGTCACTAACTTTTAAAATTGGTTCTGTCATTTTTGACCTTTCTAACCAAAGTGACCAGACACATAGTCGCTAGTTGATTGCAATTTGGCATTTTGGAAAATAGTGTTTGTTTTATCGTATTCAATTAAGTCACCCAGATAGAAGAAAGCTGTGTAGTCACTAGCACGCGCAGCTTGCTGCATGTTATGGGTTACAATAATAATACTGTAATCCTTTTTCAACTCAAACATAGTTTCTTCTAATTGCATTGTGGCAATTGGGTCCAAGGCTGACGCAGGTTCATCCATCAGTAAGATGTCCGGTTTAACAGCGATGGCACGAGCGATGCAGAGACGTTGCTGCTGACCGCCTGATAAAGTAAAGGCAGATTTATGCAAATCATCTTTCACCTGGTCCCAAAGAGCAGCTTGTTTAAGGGAAGTTTCAACGATTTCATCCAAAACTTGCTTGTCTTTTACACCCGCACGTTCATAGGCAAAAGTGATGTTTTTATAGATAGACTTAGCAAATGGATTAGGACGTTGGAAAACCATCCCGATGTGCTTACGCATTTCATAAACGTTGATATTATCAGCATTAACGTCAATACCTTCATACAAGATTTGACCTGTTACTTTAGCTATATCAATAGTATCATTCATGCGATTTAAGCTACGTAAAAAGGTAGATTTACCACATCCTGACGGTCCAATCAAGGCTGTGATTTTATTTTTTTCGAACTGCATATCAATACCTTTGATAGCTTCTTTTTGACCATAGTAAACATGCAAGTCTTTTGTTTCTAAAGCTAACTTTTCTTGCGGAAAAGTAATGATATGTCTTTCATTCCAATTATATTCAGTCATGTCTTTGCTTCTCCTTTAGGCAGCTGAAGTCAGTTTTTGGTGTAATTTCTTACCGATGTAACGGGCAGATAGATTGAAGATAAGGATAACCACAAGAAGCACTGCTGCACTTCCTGCTGAAACCATAGTGGCATCAGGAATGGTTCCTTCACTATTGACTTTCCAGATATGCACAGCTAATGTTTCTGCCTGACGGAAAATCGAAATCGGGCTTGTTACACTGAGTGGGTTCCAGTTACCCCAGTCAAGGGCTGGAGCTGATTGTCCAGCTGTGTAAATAAGAGCTGCCGCTTCACCGAAGATACGGCCTGAAGCCAGTACGATACCTGTTACAATACTTGGAAGAGCTTCTGGAATAACGACATGCAAAACCGTTTCCCAACGAGAAATTCCCAAAGCCAAACCGGCTTCACGTTGTGTATGGTGGACATTTCTCAAACTATCTTCAACACTACGTGTCATTTGTGGCAAGTTAAAGACGGTCAAGGCTAGAGCACCTGAAATGATCGAGAAACCATATTGGAATTGAACAACAAAAATCAAATAACCAAAGAGACCGACAACAACTGAGGGTAGAGAAGACAAAATTTCAATACAAGTACGGACAAAGTTTGTCAAACGTCCTTTTTTAGCATATTCAGACAAATAGACTCCTGCTCCCATAGATAATGGAACAGAAATTAAAAGCGTTACAACGAGCAGGAAGAATGAGTTATAAAGCTGAATCCCGATACCGCCTCCTGCTTGGTAAGACGACGACTTACTTGTCAAAAATGACCAAGACACATGTGGGAGACCACGGAAAAGAATATAACACAGGAGTGAGGCAAGGATAGCAACGATGATGACTGCAATTGTATAAAGAATCCCAGTCGCTATTTGGTCAACTTTCTTAGCGGGCATAGTTCTTCTTACCTCTTTCTTTCGTAATTAATTTAATCACACTGTTGAAACCTAAACTCATTAGGAGTAAGACTAAAGCAAGTGACCAAAGAACATTGTTTTGGACAGTTCCCATAACCGTGTTACCAATTCCCATAGTGAGGACTGATGTTAAAGTCGCTGCTGGAGTTGTTAGAGAGGTTGGCATAACCGCTGAGTTACCAACGACCATTTGAATAGCCAAAGCTTCACCAAAGGCACGAGCCATACCAAAAACAACGGCTGTAAAGATACCAGGACGTGCAGCATTGAGAATAACACGCCAGATAGTTTGCCAACGTGTAGCACCCATAGCAAGACTTGCTTCTTTGTAATGTCGAGGAACTGCCTTCAAACTATCTACAGTCATAAAAGTAACCGTAGGTAGAATCATAACGAAGAGCACGAAAACCCCTGATAAGATACCAAATCCTGTCCCACCAAAAATAGAACGAACAAAAGGAACGACAACCTGAAGACCAATAAATCCATAAACAACTGATGGAATACCAACAAGAAGCTCAACAGCAGGTTGTAAAATTTTTGCACCATATTTCGGTGAGATCTCTGTCATAAAGACTGCTGCACCGATAGCAAACGGCGTGGCAATTAAAGCTGACAAAATGGTAACAATAAATGACCCCGCTATCATTGGCAAAGCACCAAATAATTTTGCAGACGGCTCCCATTTAGTTCCAAAAAGAAATTCAAAAATATTCACACCATCTACAAAGAAAGTTGATAAACCTTTTTGAGCAACAAAAATTAAAATCATTGCAACAATAAAGACAATTAGAGATAAGCATAAAAAGGTGATTGTCTTACCAAACTTCTCTAGACGTGAATTTTTTGAAGGGGAGGTCAGTTTTTTAACTAATTCTTGATTATTCATTGTCTTTCCTCTTACTTGCTTGTCACAGTACCATCAGCACTCTTGACAACTTGCATATCATTCATTGAAATGTAGCCCATTCCAGCAACAATCCCATCTTGGACTTCATCACTCATCATAAAATCTAAAAACTCCTTGGTTAAGCCATCAGCTTCACCCTTAGTGTACATATGCTCGTAAGACCATAGCTCCCAATTATTAGTTGCTACATTCTCAACATTTGCCTCAAAACCATTCAACTTCAATTTTTTAACTGAATCGTCAACATAGGCAAATGCTAAATATGAAATAGCACCTGGGGTTTGTGAAACAATAGATTTTACCATACCATTAGAATCTTGCTCTTGGCTCTGCACCGCGGAAGAACCGTCCATAATGATTGAATCAAATGTAGCTCGTGATCCTGAACTTGCTGCTCGGTTGATAATTGTAATATCTAAATTAGATCCGCCAACTTGTTCCCAGTTTGTATATTCCCCAGTAAAGATTTTACGTAATTGTTCCGTCGTTAAATCATTGACAGTAACTTTTTCATTAACAATAACAGCAAGACCAGCTACTGCAACTTGATGGTCAACGAGTTGCTCAGCATCAATACCATCTTTTTCTTCCGCGAATACGTCACTATTACCAATTTGAACTGCGCCTGACTGTACCTGTGATAAACCAGTACCAGAGCCACCGCCTTGCACATTGACAGTTTTGCCGATATTCTCTGAGCCAAATTCATCAGCTGCTGCTTCTACAAGTGGCTGGAGAGCCGTTGAACCAACACTAGTAATAGATTGACCTTTATCAATCCATTTCGCGCAAGCTGATAAGCTTGTTACTGCTAAAACAGCTAAGAGCATAAAGATAAATCGTTTCATCTTTTTCATTTTTTGTTTTCCTATTCATTTGTAAAATAAAAGTCTTTCATGAGTAAGCTACTCACTTTCAAATAGTATCACACTATATTGTAACTTGAAAAGTCTTTTTCTTCCTATTTAACCTAAAAAGTATTAAATAACAGTTAAGGGTTAAATCGAAGGCCTTTTGGAAAATTATTTTTTAATGTATTTCCAACAACCTTAGCAAATCCAATACCATTGCCTTCTATCATCACTAGATACCATCCATTTGTATAGCTCCCCTCTAGGCTAACTACATTTCCTGTGACATACTTGTTGAACTGTTCTATATCAATTTCAACAAACTGTTCTACGTCATCTGAAGATAATGCAAGCCCCAATGCAAATGCTGGTTCAAAACGATTCTTTTTAAATGTTCCTAAATGGAGACCATTGCGAGCAATTTTTAACTTAGACAAATCTGGTAATTCTTTAGGCAACAAATAGAGATTATCACCGAATGTTTGCAAGAAACCATCTAGCTCAATTTTAAGATGCTTTTTAGCAAAATCTTGCCAAAGTTTGATTTGGTCTTTTGTCAGTTTTGAAGAAGCAGACTTTACTTTGGGTACTTGCTTTGGTCTGCTATCTTGAAGCTTAGCAACAAACTGTCCTTCCCCCTTGAAGTGATGAGGATACATGCGTGCAACCTGTGGCATATCAATCCCTTCAACCATGCCATTAATTTTTGGAATGTCTACCAAATCCATATAGTCATATTGAGACAAGAGCCATTCTACAACTTCTTCATTCTCTTCAGGTGCCCAAGTACAAGTAGAATAGACTAAAGTCCCACCTGGAGCTAACATTTTCATGGCTTCAACTAGGATTTCCTTTTGCAAGTCAGCGCATTCTGCTGGATAGTCTTCGTGCCAATACTGTGTCGCTGCGGGATCCTTCCTGAACATGCCTTCGCCGGAACAGGGACCATCAAAAACAATCAAATCAAAATAGTCTGTAAATACCTTAGCTAATTTTTGAGAACTTTCGTTAGTAACGATAACATTTCTTGCACCAAAACGCTCAATATTTTCGACTAAGATTTTACTACGTTTTGTTGATATTTCGTTGCTGACAAGGAGTCCTGTATTATTCAAATAGCTGAGCAACTGTGTTGATTTTCCTCCTGGCGCAGCTGCTAAGTCTAAAACCTTCATGCCTTTTTCTGGCGCAGCTACTTGGGCAACCATCTGAGCAGCAGGTTCTTGAGAATAGACTAATCCTGAGACATGCTCCGCCGATTTTCCAGAAACTTTTCCATAATGACCCCAAGGTGTGTTAGGTATCTTGTCAGCAAAAGATTTTTGATTTTTTTTCAAAGGGTTAGTTCTAAATCCAGTTACAGCTTCTTGACTGAAAGTTTCTAAAAAATCAGCTGCTTCTGAACCCAGTAAACGAGTATACTTTTCAATAAATTTATCAGGTAATAGCATGACTCTATTATACTACATTTTTAGGAACAAGAGCATTTAAGAAACCGGGCTCAAGAAATTTGAGGTTATTTTATATATTTTTTTATTTCTGTTAGCTTAGCTTGTGGAATAAACATTATCGTCTGACGACTATTGAAATCTACTGGGTGACCGTCTAATGTTAAGAGAGTGTATCCCAATTTTTTCCCCATGATATAGGCTGCTGCATAATCCCAAGGTTGAATATGCGAGAAATATCCTAATAGTTGTCCTGCCATAACTTGTGCCATGCTGATTCCAGCTCCGCCGTAAACACGAACTCCTAAAGTTTGTTTAGCTAAATCTCGAATACCATGGTAATTATCTGCATACATGCATGCGTTTGTACCTAATAAACTGCGATTAAACGGTTTTTCTTCGTATTCAGGAAGAGGCCTGCCATTTACACAAACAGGAAATTCACCCCCACCACAATAAAGCAAATTCCTCATTACATCATAGATTAATCCAAACTTGCCGACTCCTGCTTCAAAATAAGCAATCATAATCGCAAAATGATCACCCTGTACAATGAAATTTACCGTACCATCTATAGGATCTAGCACCCATACATTACCTTGATTAATGGGATGACGTATATCATCTTCCTCTGCAAAAACATTATCTTCAGGATAACAGTTCTTGATTTTGGAGATAAGCAACTCCTGCGTTTCCTTATCTAAATTTGTTACAAGGTCGTCAAACTGTGTTTTTTCTTCTACATGAATATAATGGTCCATTTTAGATTTAATAAAATGACCTGCTTCTCGAATGATTTCTTGCGCAAACTGATATTTATTTTTCAAGAGAAAAGCTTCCTTTCTCTTTTGATTTCGCTGCCTGTACAGCTTTATAGGTGGAATAGCCGCTGCTTCTCTCAAAATCTCGATCGATTTGTTTTTCTTGTGCCTTACTTTTAACGACCATTTTGAAGTCAGCATAGCATTTTAATAACTTTTGTGCATCTACCTTACTTTCGTAGGCGTTTTCAACTTGATTCAAAAAAGAAAGCACTGCGGTAATCTCGTCAGTGCTCCAAGATAAATCAAGCGGATAGCTATAATTTTTCATATTTATCTCTCAATCTCTGCTCGAATCGTTGCTTGGCGCAACTCATGTTTACGATAATCACGTGGCAAAAAGGCACGGATTTCGTCCTCATTAAATCCAATTTGCATACGTTTTTTATCAAGAAGAATAGGGCGACGCAATAAACTAGGATTTTCTGAAATTAGTTGAATGAGGTCAGAAATGGACATATCATCAACGTCTACATCAAGCTTTTGAAAGACTTTTGAGCGCGTTGAAATAATGTCCTCTGTACCATTTTCAGTAAATGATAGAATACTCATCAATTCTTCTCGACTGAGGGGACTTGTAATTATATTATGTTCTTTAAATTCGACTTTATGGTTAGTTAACCAAGCTCTTGCTTTTCGACAACTTGTACAACTTGGTGATAAAAATAAGGTAATCATATATTTCCTCTATACAAACTTTACTCATTATCTATTATACAAAAAATTAGTCATCTTGGCTATGACTTTTCGAATTAAAACGAAGCAGATTTTAGAAAATTAACTTCTCTAAAAAATCGACTTCGAGTGACTCTACATTGAGATAATAATGCATTGAAATTTCCATCCCTGATAATGTGATTTTATTATTCTGTCCCAAAATTAAGTGCAATTTCTTTGTCAGATTCAAGTTGTGCAACTAATGCATCAATACCATCGAATTTCACCATATCACG
This sequence comes from Streptococcus henryi DSM 19005, assembly GCF_000376985.1. Classification (GTDB taxonomy): domain Bacteria; phylum Bacillota; class Bacilli; order Lactobacillales; family Streptococcaceae; genus Streptococcus; species Streptococcus henryi. Next base: position 414,560 of record NZ_AQYA01000037.1, on the reverse strand, counting down.
GATTTTATCTAACCAGATAATTTCAATTGTTTCTCCGTAGATATCACCTTCAAAGTCAAAAATATTGGCTTCTAAACGGAGCTCAGTTCCGCCAAAAGTCACGTTTTTACCAACGCTTGTCATTGCTCTATGTCTTTTACCATGCAGTAAAACATCTGTCACATAAACGCCATCCGAAGGTAAATAAGTTCTGTCAATTGGTGCTAGATTGGCAGTTGGGAATCCAATGGTTCTCCCACGCGCATCACCATGAACTACCATGCCACGTGTCGAGAATTCGTATCCCAATAGTTCATTTGCTTTTGCGACATTACCTTCAGTAATCAATTCACGAATACGACTTGAGCTAATCTTCCCAACATCATCTTGAACTTCAGGAACAGTAATGACTTTCCCTGAAAAATTTCGAGAAAGGTAGTCGCTGTCAGTTCGATTGTGTCCAAATTTATAATCAAATCCGACTACAACTGCTTTTGCGCCAAGCCCTTCAATAAATGTTTTGATAAATTGATCTGATGAAATTTTTGAAAACTGTGTTGTAAAATCTACCAAATAGAGTTTATCAACTCCATATTCCTCAAATTTAGCATAGCGTTTTTCAGGGTATGCAATGTGAAGCAAGAGCTCAGGAGTAAATCGAGCAAATGCCAAACGAGGTGATTCATTAAAAGTCAGTACCACTACTTTTAAATTTTCCTGCTCTGCTATTTCCCGTGCCTTATCAAACAGTGCCTTATGACCACGGTGAAGCCCGTCAAAATATCCTAGCACTAAGACACAATCTTGATCTGACTGAATGTCAAACTGATTGTTAATAAATTGTATATCCATCTTTTTCCGTTCTAAATCAATACTTTTCTAGGTTTGTAGCTGTCCTCGCGTGGCTCAAGAATAGCCACTAACTTATCTTGGTAAAAACCTGCTACAAGAGGTTCGGTTGTTGCTAAAGTGACCCGTCTGCCAAAGGAAATCTCTGTCATTTCCTCTTCTGATAAATCCATACGAGGCAGATCTAAAACACCGTATTCAATAGGCAGAAGGAAAGAAAAATCATTTTTGGCAACCCTATCTGAAATTTCAGATAAAGTCAAAGCATCTTTTAAGACCAGTCCAGCTGAAGCTTCTCTCTCCAAGGCTGACATATGGGCTGGATAGCCCAATGCTTGTCCTAAATCAACTGACAAGGTTCTGACATAAGTCCCCTTGCTGCATTTGACTTCAAAATCAAAACGACAGCAATCATCATCAAAAACAAGGTCACTTGTTCTTTTAAAATCATAGATGCTTACCTGACGCTTTGGTCGCTCTACCTCCTGGCCAGCGCGGGCATACTCATAGAGTTTTCGCCCGTCAACTTTAACAGCTGAATACATAGGTGGGATTTGTGTAATTTGACCCTTAAAGTTTTCCATAGCCCGGTCAATGGCTTGCGCTGCCAAATTTGAGTCAACAGCTTTTTGTTCTACAAGCTCACCACTAGCATCTTCAGTAGTTGTTGAATAACCTAGGGTAACCTGGCCACGATAGACTTTACCAGCTTCTGTCATGTATTCAATGACACGGGTTGCCTTACCAACCGCAATGGGAAGGACACCAACCACGTCTGGATCAAGAGTTCCTCCGTGTCCAATTTTCTTTTCATGTAAAATTTTGCGGAGCTTAAAAACCGCATCATGAGAGGTCATACCAGCCTCTTTTTTCAAATTAATAATTCCGTTAATCATAAGCTCTATTATAACTGTTTTAAGACAAAAAAGGCAAGCCAAACTCCTATGAAATCAGAATAACTTTTTAAGGCCTTTAGTGATTTCTGGCGTCCGGTTTGCTTTTAAAAAATGTAAATTTATTTTTAGTCTGTTAAATCTTGACCATTGCTTTCAATGACTTTCTTGTACCAGAAGAATGAATCTTTGCGGTAGCGTTTAAGTGTTTTAAGGTCGAAATCATCGCGATCAACATAGATGAAACCATAACGTTTCTTAATACCTTCGTGTGTTGAGATGAGGTCGATTGCTGACCAAGGGTTGTAGCCCATCATATCAACACCATCCGTGATTGCTAATTGAATTTGTTCGATATGACGACGTAAGTATTCAATACGATATGGATCGTGGATTTTTCCGTCTTCCGTTAGTGTGTCATAAGCACCAAGTCCATTTTCAGTAACTAAAAGTGGGAGACGGTAACGGCTGTACATTTCACGAACAGTACCACGGAAACCAATTGGGTCAATTTCCCAGCCAAATTCAGTTTTAACAAGATTTGGATTGTCAACACTCTTAGCCACGCCTGGGAAGGTTAAGTGAGATTGTTGATCGCCATTTGCTCCTGCTGCTTCCGAGCCATCAGATGCTTCCACTGTTGCAGTGTTATAGTAGTTAAAGCCGATAAAGTCTGGTTTTCCAGCCTTCATAATTGCCAAATCTTCTTCAGTAACAGTTGGTACTGCATCTTGCTCTTCAAGGTAAGCCCAAGCAAGATTGTTATAAACACCGTAAACCGCTGCATCGAGGTAGAGCCAGTTACGAATGGCATTGAAGTTTTGTGAAGCCAAGACATCTTCAGGTTTTGATGAAGCAGCGTAGACAAGAGAAATATTTGGAGCTGGTCCAATCTTTGCTTCTGGCAACATTTCATGACAGATTTGCATGGCTTTTGCTTGCGCTACCAATTGGTGATGGTTTTGTTGGTAGATTTCCTTAGTGAGGTTTGTTGTACCTTCTGGAACATGGAGTGTTCCGATAACGGGACCAACCAAAGTAAGCATGTTTTGTTCGTTGATTGTCAACCAATATTTGACACGGTCACCGAAATTCTCAAATAAAACAGTGGCAAATTCTGCAAACCAATCAATCGATTCATGTTTTGACCAAGAACCACGTTCATCAAGCGCTGCTGGCATGTCAAAGTGGAACATTGTCACGATTGGTTCAATGTCATATTTCAAACATTCATCAATCAGATTATTGTAGAATTCAATACCTTTTGGATTCACTTCTCCCGTTCCATTTGGCAAGATACGAGTCCAAGAGATTGAGAAACGATATGATTTGAAGCCCATTTCTGCCATAAGGGCAATGTCTTCTTTATAGTGATGATAATGGTCAACAGAAACAGATAAATCAGATGTTCCTTCAGGAATTTCTTTGACGTCTTGACATGAAGGTCCTTTTCCATCTTCAAGGGCAGCCCCTTCTACTTGATAAGCTGAAGTTGATGCTCCCCAGAAAAAGTCATCCGGAAATGGTTTTAATGTTTTGTGTTGCATAAGTCGACTCCTTTTTAATTAAGCTACAAGGCTCCTCACCTATTTTATATTAAATATTAAGCCCTTTCATTATAACGCAATCCAAAGCAGAAAACTTGTAATAAACTAAGGAATACTGGTACTATAATATGATTTTCAAACCAAGAAAACAATTACATCTAAGCAAAACAGATATTTTCAATAAGTATTTAGCCATTTCAAAAATATAATGGTCATCACAAAACTTGAAATAATTTTTTATAAAAAATAAAAAGGGAAAAAATCCCTTTTAAACAACAAGAACTCACAAAATAGATCATTTTTCCCAATCCAAGTCGAGAGAAAAACCATAGCTTGATTTTTTAAAGCCATAATGTTGGTAGAATTCATGGGCAGTTTCTCTTGCACTAGTCATTCCACTATTTAATGCTAGAGCAGTTACCCCTTCTTGATAAGCTTTCAGTCTTACCTCATCAATTAAGCCTGTAGCAATACCTTGTTTACAGTATTTTTCAGAAACCACCAGTGCTAACATACGATAATAAGAGCCATCTCTTTCGAAGAAATGTAGCTTTGAAAAACCAATAAAGCCAACAATTTAATTATTGATGCTAGCTAGCTTCAGATAGTAATTCGGTAGCTGTAACAAATTGTCCAACCACTTCGCTAGGCTTTCTTCAACTGTCGGATAACCTAATTCCTCATACAAAGGAAGCAGTCCTTGGCCATCTGATGCTTGATAGTCTCTTATTTCCATAAACTTCACTCTCCCAAAGCTTCAAATTTAGCTTTCATAGTCGGGTTTTTGCGGGTTAATTTTTTGACACTGACATCATCTAACTTGTTATTGGCCAAGCGAAGTTGGTTTTCGCTGGTTGTCAGTGCTGCCTTAACAGCCTCCATACGCTTAATGGCCTTATCGATTTCATCAATAGCCTTCTTAAAGTTGGTACTGGCTGAATTGTAGTTCTTAGCAAAGGCATGCTTAAAGGTTTCTAGATCTTCCTCAAAATGCGTAATATCAATATTTTGTTCACGAATCAAGGCAAGTTCTTGCTTGTACTTAAGTGAATTAAGCGCAGCATTTCGCAAGAGACCAATAAGCTGGATAAAGAACTGAGGGCGGACGACGTACATCTTTTCATATTTGTGACTGATGTCAACAATCCCTGTGTTGTAATAGTCGTTATCAGCTTCAAGCATGGTAACTAAGACGGCGTACTCACATTTCTTCTCACGACGGTCTTTATCTAACTCCTTAAAAAAGTCTTCGTTCTTATGCTTCTTGACTGTACCATCTGCCTCGTTTTTCATTTCAAACATGATAGATAGTATTTCAATACCATTTTCATCTTTCTCCCGAAAAATGAAATCCCCCTTAGATCCTCGACTTGAGACAGTGTTATCCTTCTCAAAATAAGCGTTTGGAAAAGCAAGATTACGAACCTTATTGAACTCGGTTTCAGCGTAAATCTCTAAACTCTCACCGATTGCTTTGGTCGATTGCTGCGCTTTAAAGTTTTTATAAAATTCAACCTGTTCATTAGCTGCTTTTAATTGCACTTCGTAGTCGCTGCGCACCGAAGTCAGTTGAAGTTCTGCTTCTTTTTCCTGGAGCGCCAATCGACTTTGTACTGCTTCCTTCTCTTTTTCAAGACTTGCTAGAGATTTCTGCAGCTCATTTTCATGGGTTAGGGCTTGCTTATCTAATTGAGCTTGTAATTCTTGAACTTCTCTATCTTTTTCTGACAAAGACTTGGCAAGTTCAAGAGCCTGCTGACCAGATAACTTATCAAGCTGAGCTTCTAAGTCAGCAATCTTTTTATCCTTCTCAACCAAAGCTTGTTGCTTATCCAACTCTTGCAACTGTTTGACTTGTTCAAGCTGACTAGTCAATTCAGCAATTTCTTTATCTTTGTCACTGGCTTGAGCTTGTAAGTCATTTTTGGCCTTTTCTTCCAATAATTCTGTCTCACGAGTCAAACGCTCATGAATTTCCTTTTCAAATTCAGCGCCTCTTACTTGAGAAAGAAGTTGGCTATATTCAGTTTCATTAATTGTAAAAACAGTACCGCAATGCGGACATTTGATTTCGTTCATAAAATCCTCACATCAAATAATTTCTTTTATTATAACAAAAAAACGCTAAACTAGCGTTTTCGAGGGTATTTGATTTTATTAGTCCTGCTTGTAGGTGTGGTAAAAATCAACTTTAAGTTGAATTAAGCGTTCCAAGTCTTGTAAAAGTTGAAAAAGAATAGCTCTGGTTTCAAATTCTTCACGAGTTTTGGGCAGCTCTCTTTGCCTAAAGGTTTCAAGCATGAGATTGATATCATTAATAAGTGTGACTGCCGGATTACGCTCACTAAATTGCCGTGCTGTTTCATGAAAAAGATGAGCTAACAAGGCATTTTCTCGGGACTCTAACTTACAATTATTAATATTTGTTGCCATCTGCCTCAACAGTCGGTTTTGTTGCTGTCTCATCTCAAAGTAATGCACTTGATAATTGGTTTGATGAAAAAGATGGTTATGACGATCATGATAGACGAGTTCCAATGCCTCCTCCAAAATACCATCTAATTCCTTAATGAGGGTCGCATCATTTTGTCCATTACCTTTTAGAAGAAATTCCTCAAATCGTAACAATATAGCCTTCATCTGTTGCTCAACTCGCATATGGAATGCTTGAATTTCCTCATCTCGAGAGGGCATGTAGAGATTAAAAATCAATGCAACTCCAGCCCCAATAATAAAAATTGACACCTCATTTACCAAAACTGGTAATGCTATGCTTTCTTCTGCTAAAAGATGCGTTACCAAGACTGTTATAGGAGCAATACCAGATTCTAGTCCCCAGAAATAAGCAAGAGGAATATAAATCATAAGATATAATCCTAATGATATCAGCGAAAATCCCAAAAAGTAAAAAATAAAACAAGAAATAATAAAGGCTAAAATCAGTGACAGAAAACGTCGTTTGGCAACTTTTAAGCTGGTCTTTCGTGTTTCTAAAACACTCAAAATAGCTATTATACCAGCTGAACTAGCGTACGATAGACCAAAAGAATTAGCTAAAAAGATAGCTAAAAGTGTCGCAGCACTAATTTTAATAGTTCGTTCAATAATGCTCATCTATAATTTAGTATAATCCTTTCTCTACCTCAGCTTGAATACGGCTCCACTCTTGCTTAGCACGGCTTATTTTTCTTCTATAATCATTCAAGCCTTGCAAATAACGTTGAATAAGATAACTTTGTTTTAAAGGTGATATTTTTGGTATTTCAATACTATGAATTTTTTCGGTACTCAAATTCATGACTTGTTTGCCAGCATTTGCATCCTCTAGAAGTGCATGGCCAAAATCCGAATCCAAAAATAGCTTAATATAATAACCTTGAATATCTGAAGTTGGTCTTAATACTGTAATATTGGCCGACGCTATTACTGGACTAGCTTGAGCTTCAAAGACTGCTACTTTTTTGACGGTACCCTTGGAAGCAATCAAGACATCCCCCTCTTCTAAAATATAACGTGTCAGACTTGACTCTTTTGCTTCGACTTTGCGTAAGTTTTCATAAAGTATACCAGTCTCAGTCATATCACTTAGATTAATAACCAGTACATTTCCTTGATCAGAAAATTTTGAAACTGCCTTGCCCTTAAAGCAAGTTGTTACATCTTTCAAAGCTACTTTTGAAATTTTTAAATTTTGATAATCTTCAAAAACAGTCACAATACTTCCTCCTTATTAATTAGTATTCTAATACTAATTAATGATTTTTTCAAGGGCTCTTGTGATTTCATCTCTATTATTTTAAATAGATTAATTTCCTTATTTGAATGTAGTGATAAAACTTAAAAGAAAAGCAAGAAACACTACACAACTAGGTTTCCTGCTCTGCTATTTTTCAAATTAACAACTAGAAAGATTATAGTGCTTTGACTGCTTCGATAGCAGCTTGATAATCTGGATCTGAGTTAATATTATCCAAATACTCAACATAAGTTACGGTATCAGTCTCGTCAAGAACAAGAACAGCACGCGCTAGCAAGTGCCATTCTTCCATGAGAAGTCCATAAATCTTACCAAAACTATTGTCATAAAAATCTGAAAGCATGATGGCATTTTCCAGTCCTTCTGCACCACACCAACGTGCTTGTGCAAAAGGCAAATCTGCAGAAACTGTTAGAACGACTGTGTTATCCATCTCAGATAGTTCTTTATTAAAAGTACGGGTCTGTGTCGAACAAATTCCTGTGTCAATTGAAGGCACAACGCTAATCACTTTTTTCTTTCCAGCAAAATCAGCTAGTGTTTTGCTGGTCAAATCTTTAGCCATGAGCTTAAAGTCTCGAGCTTTTTCTCCAACTTGTACTTGCTTGTCAGCAGAAACTGTTACGGGTTTTCCGATAAATGTTGGCATAAGGATGTCCTCACTTTCATTTCATAGCGACATTCTACAAAATTTTCTGACATCTTTCCAAAAATTTGTTTGAAAATCAAATGTATTTGCTTCCTTCTCGGATACTTAAGGGAGCCATTTGACTGTCATACTTTTGGAAAAAGCTGCGCACCCAATCAGGATTAGTTTTAGAATAATCTCTCAAAGACCAACCGATAGCCTTATTGATAAAGAATTCATCGCTACCAAAATTCATGACTAAAATCTTCTCCAACAATTCAGTATTTGTCTTATCTTTGCGCCCTAATTGATGGTCAATAGCTAGGCGACGCAACCAAAAATCGTCATCTGCTGCCCAAGTCAGCATGAGATCATCAACACGCTTATCAGTCAATCCAATATGACCGATGACCTTATCCAAGCCGTCAATGCTGTCCCACCACTGCTTGGAACGCACATAACCTTCTATTTTAGGAATATCATCAAAAGTCACAAAAGCTTTCATTGCTGTCAAATAATCTCTCACCAAATATTGACATTCACGATGTTGATCATTCCAACAAGCATCCAGAAAGTCCCAATCAATGACCTTCTTCTTTTTCTCTGACTTCAGTAAGTCCTTGTAGCACGCTCTCCTAGCCGGTGTAGGAATCCCGTAAAAGACAAAATGATTTCGCATGTAGGCAGACATCTCTTTAGCTTTTTCTGCATCAGCCAATTCTTCAAAATGTGATTTCACTTCCTTATACTTCATTATCTAAACCTCTCAAAAGTATCTTTTATTGTTTTGGAAATATAGGCAGAGCTTGTTATCACATCGACTTAAGGCCTAATGTAGTCCACAAATATCTACCATAAGCCAAGCCCAATCAAAACAAAACAAAATTCATAGTTGCATTATAACAAAAAATCAGCCTAAACCTAGACTGATGCTCTTGATGATTTAAATATCCAAAATCCTATCCTTGAGGAACATATGCTATCGCCCTAACTGGTGACCCAGTCGCCGACTTCCAGTTGGGGAAAGCAATAGAGATAACCGCTCCTGTTGCTGGAACCTGATCCAAATTAGCCAGAACTTCAACTTGGTAGATTCCTTGCTCTAAGAGATAATATTCTTGATTTAGAATGCCACCAGCTTCAAAAACTGCTTTTCCACTATCAGTGTCCAATGTTTCATGCCCTAATGCCTTAACCTGACGTTCATGAATCAAAAATTCTAATGCTTCACGAGACCAACCTGGAGTTTGCTGTGTTCCCTTTTTATCTAGGTTAGTTATAGCATCCTGCGAAGGCCAGCGTTTAGACCAATCACTGCGGAAGGCAACAAAACTATCAGCAGGAATTTGACCATACTTAGCCTCAAAATCAAAAATATCTTGCTTACTTAATTCATAGTTTGGATCTTCTGCTACTTCTTTTGATTTATCAATAACAAAAAGCGGTAAAAGAAAATCTTCTAACGGAAGTTCATCAAGCCATTTCCCACCTTCAACAAAATGAATAGGCGCATCAATGTGAGTTCCGTATTGACCTACCACAGAAAATTGTTGTACATGGAAACCGTCTTTTAGAGTAAAAATATCTTTTGACTCAAGGGCAGGTAACGCAGCAAAATGGGGGCTATTCTCATCAATCTGATGCGATAAGTTTACTAGTTTTGCTGCTTTAAAAATGTTAAGTGCTTCATGTAATGTTGTCATAGGAATCCTCCAAGCTTATTCTATCTAGAAATCATTCGGTAATTACTCAAAACGAGTAATGAGTTGTCTTTTTAACTTGTCAATAGTATAGGGTAAAAAGCCTGTAATATCAACCTTTTTAGCTATTTTATTCTTTTATAGTCAGTTATAGATTTTGCTTATTTTGTATGTGAATTCAAAAAACAGAGTCTGGAACATAATGAGTTCCAAACTCTGACTTTCGGTATAAAAATATTACAGATATCCCTTAAATCTTATCTAAAGCAAGTTTAAGATCTTCAATCAAGTCACCTGCATTTTCAAGACCGATTGATAGACGGATTTGATTTGGTGTGACACCGCAGGCCGCCAAATCTTCTGCTGACATTTGTGCATGTGTTGTTGTATAAGGATGAACAACAAGAGATTTAGCATCAGCAACATTGGCCAAATTAGAGAAGATTTCTAGATTGTCGATAACTGTTGCTGCATCCTTAGAATTGCCTTTAACATGGAAGGTAAAGATTGAACCCGCACCTTTAGGGAAATATTTTTTAGCCAACTCAAAGTAAGGACTAGATGGCAAGCTAGGGTAGTTTACCTTTTCAACCTTATGGTGATTTTCTAAGAAGTCAACAATTTTCTTAGTATTTTCAATATGACGGTCTATGCGAAGCGACAAGGTTTCGAGTCCTTGCAGAAGCAGGAATGCATTAAACGGTGAAAGTGCTGCGCCCATATCACGTAGCAGCTGAACACGAAGGGCTGTAATAAAAGCTGCTGCTCCGATGTCTCGCGTGTAAGAGATATTATGGTAAGAAGCATCTTCTTCAACAAATTGAGGGAATTTGCCAGATGCTTCCCAGTCAAATTTCCCGCCATCGACAATGATTCCACCAATTGTAGTACCATGCCCACCAATGAATTTTGTAGCTGAGTGAACAGAAATATCAACGCCATGGTCAAAGACATTGATCAGGTAAGGTGTTCCAAACGTATTATCTGCTACCAAAGGGATATTATGAGCATGTGTCAATTCAGCCACTTTTTCAATATCTGGAATATTGATAAGAGGATTACCTAAGGTTTCAATCAAGACCAATTTAGTGTTGTCTTTGATGGCTGCTTCAACTTCTTCAAGATTTTCAATATTAACAAAAGTTGTTGTAATTCCATAACGAGGTAGTGTTTCTTTCAACAAGTTAAAAGTACCACCATAAAGGGTTGTAGCTGCGACAACATGGTCACCTGCATGAGCAAGCCCCAAGACTGTGTAGGTGAGAGCCGCCATACCTGAAGCAGTTGCCAAGGCACCGACACCTTTTTCTAGAGCTGCCACGCGCTCTTCAAAAACAGCAACTGTTGGATTACCAATACGGGTATAGATATTCCCAGGTTTTCTTAATGCAAAAAGGTCTTCTGCCTCTTGAGCATCATCAAAGACGTAGGACGTTGTTTGGTAAATTGGAACTGCACGTGATTTAGTTTCAGCATCAGGCTTTTGGCCAGCATGTAATTGTAAAGTTTCAAAAGAAAATTCTCGTGTCATAACTTGTCTCCCTATTGAATAGTCAATTCGTATTTTTATAAATACTCACCATTTCATTTTACTCCATTTTTGAAAAGCTTTCCAATACTTATTTAAATGAAAAAGGTATAGTTAATAACTATACCTCGAGTTTACATCATTGAATTTACTTTCTTAATAGGAATAGGTTCAGAAATTACCCAATTCCCATTAGAAGCTGTGCTATTTTAAAATAAATAACCAAAGCAAAAGCATCAACAACTGTTGTTACCAGTGGTCCAGCCATAACTGCAGGGTCTTGCTTTAGTTTACGGGCTAGAACGGGCAATAGTCCTCCTACAAGTTTTGCCATGACTATAGTCATTAAGAGGGTTAGGCTTACTGTTACACAAATGTTGAGTGATACTTGACTAAGAAGCATCATTCTAACTAGGTTGACCAAAGCTAAAATACTTCCTACAACCAAGCCGACACGAAGTTCTTTCCACAATACTTTGAGACTATCTCTTTCTTTAATCTCATCTAATGCCATTGATCGAATGATTAGAGTTGAAGATTGAGATCCTGAATTACCACCACTATCCATTAACATAGGGATATAGGCAGCTAAAGCTACTGTGGAACTTAGTACCGCCTGATATTTTTCAATAATAAATCCAGTAACTGTTGCAGAAATCATCAAAACAAGGAGCCAGACGATGCGTTTACTAGCCAGAGAAAAGACACCAGTCTCTAAATATGGTGACTCGGTCGTTCCCATCCCTTGCATAAGTGAGTAGTCTTCATGAATCTCGTCTGCAATGACATCAAATATATCATCGGCTGTAATTATTCCTACAATCCTATCCTCTTTGTCACAAACAGGAATAGACAAAAGTGAATGTTTATTGAAAAGCTTTGCTGCTTTCTCCTGATCATCATGAGTATAGACTTTAACAGGATTCCATTGAATGATAGAGTCAAGTGACTCTTCCTGTAATCTAACCAAGTCGGCCAAGTAAAAATAGCCAATAATTTGACGTTTATCATCTTTAATAAAGATAGAATCTAAGTGTTCGTGATCAGCTGGAGACTGTGAAATCTTTTTAAGGACATCCGACTTACTGTCACTCTTTTTCACGGCTACATAGTCCACACTCATCAAGCTTCCAACGCTGTCTTCTGGGTAATTCAATAATTTATTGATACTATCTCTTCTATCTGAATCGACATAATGCAAAAGTTTTGTAACCATATTTGAGGGTAATTCTTGCAAACTATCAACCAAATCGTCCGAAGCCAGTTCATCAATTAAGTCTTTCAAATCTGGATTGGTAAAACTTTCAATAACTTCTGTTTTCAAATCTCGTGGAAGCTCTGCAAATACTTCTGCCAGAACATCCTTTGGTAACATAGTCATTACAATAGTCCGTTTTTCTGGCTCCATTTTTATGAGAAATTCTGCAATATCTACTTCTTGCATTGTTTTTAATGTTGCTTGCAAGCTAGCCAATTCTTTGAAATTAATGTCTACTTTATTCATCTCTTCCTCCGTACAAGTCACTCTTAAATTGAGCTCTGTTACTCTCAACTTTACAAGGAAAGAAAATACAAGAAAAACTATCAGTTTAAGGGTGACTGAAAACTATAGTGAAAAGATTTCAGGAGTGCCATTAAGATAATCCCAAAACCTTTGACAATCAAACTGGGTTCGGGAACTGGGGAATTATCCATAATCATCACTCCTTTCAACAAGATACTAAGGGCGAATGGGGACCAAGCAAAAATAGGAGGTTAGACGCCGGATGCTGGCATCCAAGGAAAAACTATCTTTTTTGCATAGGTCCGAGCCCGAGTTCAATTTCAACAAGATACTAAGGGCGAATGGAACCAAGCAAAAATAGGAGGTTAGACGCCGGATGCTGGCGTCCAAGGAAAAACTATCTTTTTGCATCGGTCCGAGCCCGAGTTTAACACTTTAATAAATAGATTTCTATTTTCTTCTTAGACATAAAAGAACATTGACTAAAAATCGAAAAAAATCCACCTCAGGTAGGTGGATTCATTTTAGACTCAGATTGACAAACATCAGAAATTGAGTTTCAGTTTGCTTACTCTTAAATCGAGCATAGTTTCTGATGACTTGTTACGTTTGAGCTTTAGCTTTGAAGGGCAATGTTATTACACTATTCTAAACCTTGTTTCGATAAAGACTGTTGGCCAACGCATGGTGTCTCCACCATTTTGCGGCAGTAATCCGTATCCCTTCAGTAGCCTCACCTACCGAAACTAATTATAACACACTAGTTTTTTTAGTTCAACAAACTCTAAGGTGAATTTTTGAAAAGTAGTTTTCAGAAAACTATTTTTTCTAGTTTAGGATTTTTTCTCAATTGGCGCCACACTGGCTAAAAGTTTTTTTAGCCCAACTTCAGGGAAATTAATCTTCAACTCCTGAGTTTTGCCTGAACCGTTAACTGCAAGAACAGTACCATCACCCCATTTTTTATGGTGGGCGATATCCCCAATTTGCCAGTCCACTGCTTCCTTACTTGCGCTAGATTGACCAAATGGCAGACCTGCACTTGTTCTTGAAAATGGCTGAGCTTTGGTAGCAGTTGAGGTCTGGTAAGAAGAACTTGTTCTTGGCTGTGCCTGTGCTTTTCTAGCTTGCAGAGCTTCTTGCAGGCTCATTCCCTGACCAAACTGTGTTGCTCCGCCATTAGCATAAGAAGCTTTAAAGGAAGTATTGGCAGGTCGGGCAAGTCCTTGGTACCGTAAGAGCTCATCGGAGATTTCACGAAGGAATCGAGTAGGACGATTGTAGCTGGTTTTACCATAAAGGACACGGCTGTTGGCGTTGGTCAGGAAGAGTATTTCCTCGGCTCGAGTAATACCAACATAAGCTAGGCGACGTTCCTCTTCCAATTCGTCAGGATCTTCAGAAGCGCGTGACAGAGGGAAGACTCCTTCTTCCATACTAATCAAGAAGACAACCGGAAATTCCAGTCCTTTTGCTGCGTGAAGAGTCATGAGGGTAACTTCTGCAGTCTGTTGGTCACCCTCATCCGTATCAGCAATCAAAGCCAAGTCGTTTAGGAAACGTCCCAATTTATCTAAACCGGACTCTTCTGGTGTCCCATCAGTGTTATTTTCATCAAAATTCTTTGTAACTGACAGGAACTCTTCAATATTTTCAATACGAGCTTGACTTTCAAGTGTATTTTGAATCTTGAGGGCATCTAGGTAGCCAGATTTATCTAAAATTTCTTCTACTAATTCCGTTACAGACAGCTGATCAAGCTTATCACGTAAGTTAAGAACTAGATTAGCCAAATCCCAAACCGCCTGAGCAGCCTTACCTTTGATTTGCGATAGCATGATATTAGCCGATGCATCAAGCAAACTCATCTCTTGGGTATAGGCAAATTGGCGGATTTTTTCAAGAGTTCCTGGTCCTACACCACGCTTTGGTTCGTTGACAATTCGCTCATAACTGATATTGTCTGCTGTATTAGCCACAATGTTCAAGTAGGCAATGACATCACGGATTTCCTTACGGCTGTAGAACTTTGTTCCACCGACCATGGTATAAGGAATATTGGACTTAAGCAGGGCTTCTTCAATAGTACGAGACTGGGCATTAGTTCTGTAAAGAACTGCGAAATCTTTAAAGTTCTTGCCAGTCTCACGGACAATATTGTCAATCGTTGAAGCTACAAAGACAGCTTCGTCGCGTTCATCATGGGCACGATAGTAAACAATTTGCTCACCATCATCATTTTGTGTCCACAGTTTCTTTGGACGGCGATTCTTATTGTTTCCAATAACTTCATTTGCCGCCTGTAGGATTTTTTTAGTTGAACGGTAATTTTCTTCAAGAAGGACAACTTTTGCTTGAGGATAGTCCTTTTCAAAATCAAGGATATTTTGCATGTCAGCCCCACGCCATCCATAAATAGATTGGTCAGCGTCCCCAACAACACAAATATTTTTAAAGCGTGATGCCAGAAGTTTAACCAATTGGTATTGGGCATGGTTGGTATCCTGATACTCATCTACGTGAATATATTGGTAACGTTGTTGATAGTAAGCCAAAACATCTGGATTCTTATCAAAAAGACGCAGCGTCATCATGATTAAATCATCAAAGTCCATGGCCTCAGAACGACGCAATTCCTCCTGATAAGCCTTATAACATTTGGCAACTATTTGCGTATACATATCACCTGCCTGATGCTCATAAGCCACTTCATCCAAAAGGTCATTTTTCGCATTGGAAATGGTGCCCAGAATAGAGCGTTCATTCCATTTCTTAGGATCAAGGTTAAGGTTCTTCAAGATACGCTTCATAAGCGTGCGCTGCTCACCAGGATCGACAATCGTAAAATTACGATTGTAGCCAATGTGGTCTGCCTCTCGTCTTAAGATGCGGACACACATGCTGTGGAAGGTAGCAATCAAGGTATCCGCTGTCGCAGGATTCAGTGCCATAGCACGCTCACGCATCTCACGCGCAGCCTTATTGGTAAAGGTAATAGCTAAAATATTCCAAGGATTAACAAATTTTTCATCAATCAAATAGGCGATTCGATGAGTCAAGACACGAGTCTTACCAGATCCTGCACCAGCCATAATTAAAAGTGGGCCTTCAGTAGTTTTAACCGCTTCGGCCTGTTTCTCATTCATACCATTTAATAAAGGATTCATTTTTCAACCTTTCAGTTCATTTCAAATCAGCTATAAAATTATACCATTTTTAAAACTAAAAGGGTAATTTATGATTAAAGGTTTTTCAGAGAATTCTTTTTACATAATTCAATAAAATAGTGATGTACTTTAAAAGAATTTGTTAATTCAGGATGAAATGATAGACCAATTTGATTTTGAAAGCGAACACCAACTATTTTTTCATCAACCTTAGCCAGAACTTCAACATTTGGGGCTACTTCTTCGATATATGGCGCTCGAATAAAAGTCATTGGTACAGTTCCAATATCTTTAACAATTGACTGAGATGAAAAAGAACCCAATTGTCGACCACAAGCATTTCTTTTAACCTTTATTGGCAAAGTGCCCAAATGTTGCTTAGTATCATTAGAAAGTTTTTCTGCAAGCAGAATTAGTCCTGCACATACTCCCATTACTGGTAAGCCGGATTTTATTTTCTCTTTTAGAACCTGCAACAGACCCAATTCTTTTAATAATTTCCCTTGAGCTGTTGACTCACCACCTGGAAGAATAATACCATCAATATCCTCCTCTAAATCCGAAAGTTGACGTATCTCAATGACTGTAGCACCCAGCTTCCTTACTATTTCTTCATGTTCAATAAATGCACCTTGTAGCGCTAAGATTCCAATTTTCATAGCATTACCCACTTAGATACCACGCTCAGCCATCAATAGTCCAATTTCATCTTCATTAATTCCTACCATAGCCTCACCCAGATTTTCTGATAGCTTAGCAATCAGCTTTGCATCCTTATAATTTGTCACTGCCTGAACGATTGCCTCAGCTCGTTTTACCGGATTTCCAGACTTAAAAATACCAGAACCAACAAAAACACCCTCAGCACCCAAATGCATCATTAATGCTACGTCAGCTGGTGTTGCAACCCCTCCTGCAGCAAAATTAACAACAGGAAGTCTATGGTTTTCGTGAACATATTTAACCAAGTCGTATGAAACTTGCAGCTCTTTTGCAGCGTAATATAACTCATCTTCTGTCAATGAAGATAGACGATTGATTTCTTGATTTAGCTGTCGCATATGGCGAACCGCTTGGACGACATCACCCGTCCCAGGTTCCCCTTTTGTTCTAATCATGGTAGCACCTTCTTGTATCCGTCTAAGAGCTTCCCCTAAATCCTTGGCACCACATACAAAAGGAACTTCAAATTGATTTTTATCAATATGGTAAACATCGTCAGCTGGTGAAAGTACTTCGCTCTCATCAATATAGTCTATCTCAATTGCCTGCAAAATTTGTGCCTCCGCAAAATGACCAATTCGTACTTTTGCCATAACAGGAATTGAAACCGCCTCTTGAATGCCCTTAATCATAGCAGGATCACTCATGCGTGACACACCACCTGCAGCTCTGATATCTGCTGGAATACGTTCAAGTGCCATAACCGCACAAGCTCCCGCTTCTTCAGCAATTCTAGCTTGTTCTGGTGTTGTCACATCCATAATAACACCACCTTTTAACATCTGAGCAAGTTGCTTATTCAATTCAACACGTTCTTTTACCATAAGATCCTCCTTTGGAAAACAGGTAAAATTTTGAAAGATAACTTAAAATCAATAGAAAAACTAAGTTGACTATTTGATTTTTAGCGGTCTCAACACCTGTTTACCGTTTACATTTTTATTAACATTTATTATAATGAAAACTGACTTGATTTAAATATTCATTTTAAAACTATTTTATAGGGTCAGATTAACTTACTATGCTAACATATTAACATATTCATTAAACTCATCTTCAAAAATACCCTTGTATGAACAGTTATACACTTCTATTAAAAAAGACATTTTAAAAGGTAGATTACTCGCCCATGAAAAACTTCCATCAAAGCGTAATCTCTCAAAACACCTTGGAATTTCAGTGGTAACTATTGAATCAAGTTACCAACAGCTTCAAGCAGAAGGATTTATCTACAGTCTTCCAAAAAAAGGTTTTTTTGTGTCAAAAATTAACCTCCAAAAAATTCATACTCAAAAAAAAATAAGACTAGATTCAGTTTCTGAAACAAGGTCAGTTTTACCACGAACAGAATTAAATTTGAGTCATCATCAAATTGATCCAGAAACATTTCCTTTTGCTACATGGTCAAGATTATTACGATCAGTCCTTAATGAAAACCAAGAAAAACTCGTAGATGTCTCACCAAGTCAAGGTATTTTATCACTTAGACAAGCTATTGCTGAGCATCTTAATGCTTATAGAGGAATGGCTGTTGATCCTCAACAAATTATCATAGGAGCAGGGACAGACTATCTTTACTTGCTTCTCATACAGCTATTGGGAACAAACAAAACCGTAGCTATTGAAGATCCCGGCTATCCTAAAATAAGAAAAATCTATGAACAGTTTAATGTCCATTTTCAACCAGTACCTGTCAATGAAGATGGAATCGATTTGGAAATACTAAATCAAAGTAAGGCAGATATTGTTCATATTTCACCATCCCATCAATTTCCTACAGGTTCTATTTTACCGATTAGTAAACGCTATGAACTCCTGGCATGGGCAAGTCAGAAAGAAAACAGATATATTGTAGAAGACGACTTTGATAGTGAATTTCGTTTTATCGGAAAACCACTACCAAGTCTCCAGAAAATCGATCACTCAGATAAAGTGATTTACATTAATACCTTTAGTAAAAGTCTCGTTTCAACCCTAAGAATTAGTTATATGATTTTACCACCTCAACTTCTTCCTCTTTTTAAAGAAAAGCTGAGCTTCTATGCAAATACTGTCTCAAACCTTGAACAGTACACACTTGCAAAATTTATTAAAGAAGGTTACTTTGAGAAACACCTTAATAGAATGAGAATCTATTATCAGAAAAAGCGTGATTATTTTATTAATCAGCTCAAAGAAAGTTCCCTTTCAAAGAAAATTAGTATTGTTAATAGTTCATCTGGATTGCATTTTATTCTTCACATTAAAACAATCACCCCAGAAGAAGAGATTTGTCAAAGGGCTATTGAACAAGGGCTCTCAATAACTCCCGTCACATCCTTCTATCATCAAGATAATCAAACTTGGCCTCATTGCTTTGTGGTGAATTATGGCAATATAAAAAAGGATAATGTCAAAAAGATAATTACGATTTTAGAAAATATTTTACAAGATTAAAAATTAAATCGTACTTTTTTCCATACAATTACAGGAAATTCTATTGACAAAGTTCGTTTTTTCGGATAATATAGAATCACAATCAAATACAAAACCGAATGATGTCATTCAGGAGAAGAAAGCTTAGCTTTCGCCGAAGGAGTTGCACTCTCAGGTGTCGTAAGACGGGACTGGTTGACTGACGGACTTCTGGAGAGACCTAGATAGACACATTTCTATCATTTAAGGCGCCGAAGGGGCAAGGTAGCATCAGCTGCCCAATCTCTCAGGCAAAAGGACAGAAGATAAGTTAATTTCTTAATATTACTTAAAATGAGTGATAATTAAGTCTTTTTTCCTTATCTTGCTACAATTCAGAAGTTATCCTAGGATAACTTCTTTTTGTTTGGCATCGTAGGTTTTAAAAAGGAGAATTGTTTTATGTTAGAATTTTTTAATACTCTGGACAATATTGTCTGGGGGGCGCCACTTCTGATTCTATTAGTTGGTACAGGTGTTTATTTAACAATCAGATTAGGGCTCTTGCAAATTATCAAATTACCCAAAGCCTTCAAGCTTATTTTTGCTGATGATAAGGGCTCTGGAGACATTTCCAGTTTTGCTGCACTCGCAACTGCACTTGCAGCAACAGTAGGTACTGGTAATATTGTTGGTGTAGCGACAGCTATTAAAGCCGGCGGACCTGGAGCACTCTTCTGGATGTGGGTTGCTGCTTTCTTTGGTATGGCTACAAAATATGCCGAGGGTCTTCTTGCAATTAAATACCGCACTAAAGATGACAAAGGTGAAATTTCTGGTGGACCAATGTACTATATCGTCAATGGTATGGGACAAAAATGGAAACCACTCGCTGCTTTCTTTGCTATTTCAGGTATCCTTGTAGCATTCTTTGGTATCGGTACTTTCTCTCAAGTTAATTCGATTACTTCTGCACTTGATAATAGTTTTGGTATTTCACCAAAAATCGCTAGTGTTATTTTAGCTGTTTTAGTTGCAGCAATTGTATTTGGCGGAATCCAATCTATTTCAAAAGTTGCTGAAAAAGTTGTGCCTTTTATGGCCATTATCTATATTATCGCTGCTGTTGCGGTCATTGCAGTTAACTATAATCAGATTATTCCAATGTTAGCTCTAGTTATCAAATCAGCCTTTACTCCTGCTGCCGCTGTTGGTGGCTTTGCTGGTTCACTAGTTAAGGATGCTATTCAAAAAGGTATTGCTCGCGGAGTCTTCTCTAACGAGTCTGGCCTTGGTTCTGCACCGATTGCTGCTGCTGCTGCTAAGACAAACGAGCCAGTGGAACAAGGTTTGATTTCTATGACTGGTACTTTCATCGATACAATCATTATTTGTTCCCTAACTGGACTTTCTATTTTGGTTACTGGACAGTGGACAACTGAATTGCAAGGAGCTCCACTTACTCAAGCAGCTTTTGCTTCAGTTTTTGGAAATGCAGGAAGCTTGGCTCTCACATTCTCTCTTGTCCTCTTTGCATTTACTACTATTCTTGGTTGGTCTTATTACGGTGAGCGTTGCTTTGAGTTCCTTTTTGGTACTAAAGGAATCAATGGATACCGTTTGATTTTTGTTTTAATGATTGGTTTAGGAGGATTCCTAAAACTAGAACTCATTTGGGTTATTGCCGACATCGTTAACGGTCTTATGGCCATCCCAAACCTGATTGCCCTCTTGGCATTATCACCAATTATTGTTAAAGAAACTAAAAATTACTTTTCAAGATTATAATAAAAAAGTCCGTATGGACTTTTTTACTTGTTAAATTATTGAAAAATCATGAGATTTTCAGAAAGAAAATTGACAAACGAAACTTGACACTTTATAATAGTAAAGTCAATTATTTGATATTAAATTTCTGATAATAGACTTCGAATAGTCTTAAATGACTATGAAGAAATTCCGAAATTAGGAGACTATTATGCATAACATTTTATCGTCCATAGACAGTTTCGTCTGGGGACCACCACTTCTTGTTCTTTTGGTTGGAACAGGAATCTATCTTTCAACTAGACTCGCTTTACTCCAAGTTTTTAAACTACCTAAAGCCTTAAAACTTATCTTCACTGCCGAAAGCAAGGGACAAGGTGATATCTCCAGTTTTGCTGCACTAGCTACCGCTCTGGCAGCAACAGTCGGTACAGGAAATATTGTTGGTGTCGCTACTGCAATTAAGCTAGGTGGACCAGGTGCCCTCTTTTGGATGTGGGTCGCTGCTTTCTTTGGGATGGCAACAAAATATGCTGAAGGTGTTTTAGCAATTAAATATCGAACACAGGATGCAAATGGTGAAATAGCTGGCGGACCTATGTACTATATCGTCAATGGTATGGGGAAAAATTGGAAACCACTTGCTGTTATCTTTTCAATTTTTGGTGTCATGGTTGCCTTACTTGGTTCTGGTACCTTTACACAAGTAAATTCGATTACAGATTCACTTAATAATTCTTTCGGTTTTAACCCTAAGATTATTAGTATTTTACTTGCCATCCTTGTAGCAATTGTTGTCTTTGGCGGTATTCAATCTGTATCAAAAGTTGCTGAAAAAGTTGTTCCATTCATGGCACTTATTTATATTTTAGCTGCCTTAACAGTTCTAATCTTTAATGCTTCTGCTATTTTACCAAGTGTTATGCTAGTATTAAAATCTGCCTTCACTGGCCAAGCGGCTACAGGAGGCTTCGCTGGTGCTACAATCATGGTGGCCATACAAGCAGGTATTGCTCGTGGAGTCTTCTCAAACGAGTCCGGTCTTGGTTCTGCACCAATTGCAGCTGCGGCCGCTAAAACAGAAGAACCAGTCGAGCAAGGTTTGGTATCAATGACAGGTACCTTCATTGACACTATCATTATTTGTACATTAACTGGATTAACAATCATCGTTACAGGTGGATGGTCAAGCGCTCTCAACGGAGCATCCTTAACTCAACAAGCTTTTTCAACTGTATTTGGTCAATTTGGTATCTTTGCTATGACAATTAGCTTAGTTCTCTTTGCTTTCACTACTATTCTTGGATGGGGTTATTATGGAGAACGATGCTTCGAATTCCTTTTTGGAACACGCGCCATCCCAATTTATCGATTTATTTTTGTTCTAATGGTAGCAATTGGGGGTTATCTTAAGTTAGAATTAATCTGGATAATAGCAGACATCGTAAATGGACTTATGGCAATTCCAAACTTGATTGCACTATTAGCTCTGTCACCAATTATCATTAAAGAAACCAAAAGCTACTTCAGTAGAATTCAAAATGTAGATTAAAGCTCAGAAATGAGCTTTTTTTCATGTAAAAACACTATATTATTATGAAAAAATATATAAATATGGTATAATGTCAAGATATTGATTTTAAAAGGAGTTTTAGGAATGTCACCTACTGAAAATTTAAAACTAGCAAAACGTGGCCCTATTGTCAGTATTGCTGCCTACCTTACAATAACAATAGCAAAGCTTATTACTGGCTATTTACTGGACTCCTCTTCATTAATCGCCGACGGCTTTAACAACCTATCCGACATAATTAGTAACGTTGCCTTATTCATCGGATTACATCTAGCTAGTAAACCAGCTGATGAAGACCATCGCTTTGGTCATTGGAAAATAGAAGATCTATCTAGTCTGATTACATCAGTCATCATGTTTATCGTTGGATTTCAAGTTCTATTCCAAACCATACAAAAACTATTCTCAAATGAACACGCAGCTATTGACCCTGTAGGGGCAGTTGTTGGACTTGCCTCTGCAGTTATCATGTTCTCTGTCTACGCATACAATAGCACCCTATCTAAGAAGGTCAAATCCAGTGCTCTAGTTGCTGCTTCTAAGGATAACCTGTCTGATGCTCTAACCTCACTAGGAACAGCAATTGCCATTCTTGCAGCCTCTGTTAACCTAGTGATTATTGACCGAATTGCAGCCATTATCATCACCTATTTAATTCTAAAGACTGCCTATGATATTTTTATGGAAAGTGCCTTCAGTCTATCTGACGGATTTGATGATAAACAACTTCGAGATTATGAAAGTGCCATTTTACAAATTCCTAAAATCACAGCTGTTAAATCGCAGCGCGGACGAAAATACGGAAGCAATGTCTATCTTGACATAGTTCTTGAAATGAATCCAGACCTTTCCGTTTATGAAAGTCATGCTATCACAGAACAAGTAGAACAGCTCCTAAGTGACCAATTTCATGTTTATGATATCGATATTCATGTAGAACCTTCAGCCATTCCAGAGGATGAGATTTTTGAAAATGTTTCAAAAAAACTGTATAAGAATGAAAAAATTATTCTTTCTAAAATACCAGATTACGAAGAATATATTTCAAAAAATTTCCTGATGATAGATGAGAGTGGTCAATTTCTCGCTGCAGATGAATTTTTAGCTAGAAACAAATACTACCCCTGCAATTTTAAATATTTTAAAATTCAGTCCATCAGTCAAAAAACAAAACTAATTACATATGAACTCAACAATGAACGCCATACAAGCATTTGGCGTCGACACGAAGTGTGGTTCCTAATCTTCCATCAAATAACACCAATAAATAAATAAAGAAAGAAAGATCCTAAACCTTAGTAAAAAGGTCTTAGGATCTTTTTATTATAGAGACACACAATCTGACATAATTCCTTGAAATAAAGTTTGTTTTGGGGGCTATAAATGTTTTTTGGAAATTGATCTGACTAATTCAATATCAGGCTTACTCAAATAGCCAGCACGACCTACTCCTGATAAAGCAAGCATTGCAAAAACCTCTTTCAGATAAAGACTACGACTCATTCGTTTTAACATTTACTACCTCTCAATCTTAGATTTATTTAGAATACTAAAACCTGATCATCTTTACAATAAATACATATCAATTTTCAATATTTTCTGAAATTATGTTAGTAATTATCATTTTTACAAACATAAATCAGGTGATTCCATTTAAGTGAGAAATAAAAAGAGAGAAGAAATTCAAAAGATTTCAGCTGTATAGCCCACCGATTTTTCACTTCCATCTCTGCAATCCTAGTAGCTCTAAACTTTAGTCGAATGAATTAGCTTTCAGACAAGGAACTGAGGCGCTGGTAGGCATCTCCAACAGTCAGTGAAGTGACTGTTGGAGGTGGGTCTTAAAGAAACATCTTTCACTCAGCCAAGAATACGGCAAGACTAAAATGACGATGATCAAAGTTAATTCAAATGACTACATGGGGCGGTACAAGTGTGAAAAGATAAAGCAGACAAATAAGTTAACCTTAATATCGATTTTTGAAAAATCGAAAGAATATTCAAAACTGCAACCTTTCGATAAATTTCTAAACAAAAAAGAGGCTGGAATTTTCTGCCCAGCCTCTTTGGATTATTATTTAACGTTTTCTGTTGCAACGTCTTCTCCAAACCATTTTTCAGAGATTTCTTGGAATTTACCTTTTTCATAGAGAACTTTAAAGGCTTCATTAATCTTTTCTACCAGTGTAGTGTCAGATTTTCTTGCACCAGCTGCAAAGGCATCTGTTTCATAGCCAGCATCAATGATATTGTAATCGTCTAAAATACCTTCTTCTGTCAAATAGTAGTTGGCATAAACTCGGTCAATCAAAAGCCCATCAATACGGCCATTATCTAAGTCAATCAAGGCTTCAGTGAAGGTAGAATATTGTGTAGCATCATTACCAGAAACAATATCTTTCAAAATTTCTGAATTTGCTTCAAACATTGAGTAACCAGCTGAACCAGCCTGAGCACCTAGAACTTTACCAGACATTCCATCCACTGCAGTAATATTTGAAGATTTTTTAGTTACAAGAACTTGTTCATTAACCATGTAAGAGTCAGTAAACAATACTTTTTCTTGTCGTTCTTTTGTAACTGAATAACCATTCCAAATTAAATCAATAGTTTCATTGTTCAACTCAGTTTCTTTCATGTCCCAATTAATCGGCTGCCACTTAACTTTAATGTCATATTCAGCAAAGACAGCTTCAGCCAATTCAATATCAAAACCAACATTTTGACCACTCTCATTCTCAAATCCCATTGGAACGAAAGTATTATCAAAACCAATGGTAATTGATTTATTAGTTTGATAGGTTTCCCATTTATCTGAACTTGTTTTTTCTGTTTTTGAACCTGAGCTACAAGCTGCCAATGTAACAGCTCCTAAAATTGTAGCTGCACCTAAAAGAACTTTTCTAAATTTCATTTTCCCACCTAAACTTTCTTTTTATTTTGGATTAATTTTAAGAATATGATCAGAAATATTTTCTGCAAACTGTAAATCATGAGTTACAACGATTTGAGTCATACCAGCTTCGCGATTTTGCAAAATCAGTTGCTCTACTTCACGTCTTAATTCAGGATCTAGTGCACTTGTTGGTTCGTCATAACCAATAATTTGCGGATCAATCATCATTGCACGTGCTAGAGCAACGCGTTGCTTCTGCCCACCCGACAATGAATATGGATAAACATTAGCATGTTCCGCTAAGCCGAGACGTTTCAACAAATCATTTGCCTTATCCTTAGCTTCTTCTTTTGTCATTCCCATTGTTTTTGTAGGAGATAAGATTAAGTTATCTAATACTGACAAATGAGGGAATAATTGAAAATCTTGAAATACAAAACCAAGCAAGTTCAAGTTTTCTAAATGATCGATTGGAACAGACTCACCATTATAAATGATTTCACCTGAATCAATTATTTCCAGTCCTGCTAACATACGGAGAAGTGTTGTCTTTCCTCCGCCTGATGGACCAACCAAAGATAAGATTTTACCATCTTCTACAGTCAAATTAAACTGATCAAAAATTTTTTTCTGACCAAACTGTTTTGAAATATTTTTTAATTCTAACATATGGTCTCCCTATCTATAATAACTAAATTTCTTCTCAGCTCGTTTTGAAATCACAGTCACAACACCAATTAAGATGAGATAAATAGCGCCAGCAATAAACATTGGTGCGAGTGTCGCATCACGGTTTGCTGCAATTTTACTTGCCATCAACAAATCACCAACTCCGAGTACATAAACCAGAGATGAATCCTTCACCAAGTTGATGATTTCGTTGAATACACTAGGCATCACAATTTTAAACACTTGTGGCAGAATAATATAACGAATGGTCTGTAATTGACTAAATTTCAATACCTTTGCTGCTTCATACTGCCCCTTTGGAATTGCTTCAATTCCTCCACGGAAAATTTCAGCAAAATAAGCCGCATAGTTTAATGTAAAGGCCAGAATAGCAGCCGGCATACGATCAAAAACGATACCTACACTTGGGAGAACATAATAGAAGAAAATGAGTTGCAAAAGCAAGGGAGTTCCTCGCATAACCCAGACATAAAGTGTCAATAACCATTGAAGTGGTTTTAATCTTATTTGCATAAGAAAAGCTAAGGTTGCACCTAGCGGAATAGATAGAATGATAACAATACAAAAAACTTGTAAAGTAGCTATTGCTCCATTTAAAAGACTAGGTAAAACTTGTAAAATATATGACATAGTTACTCCTGACATTATTATGAATCCATTATATCAAATTTTCAGAAGATTTTGAAGAGTAGTTTCCAATAATAATTTATAAAAATACAGCCTTCTCATTAAAACGAGAGGGCTGCTGTTGTAATTAGATTTTTTTTACGAATTCAGATTTGAGCTTCATTGCTCCGAAACCGTCAATTTTACAATCAATGTTGTGATCACCTTCAACAAGACGAATATTTTTCACACGTGTACCTTGTTTAATATCTTTTGGTGCACCTTTAACTTTCAAATCTTTAATAACTGTAACTGTATCTCCATCAGCAAGACGAGTACCGTTGCTATCAAGAACAACCAAACCTTCTTCAGCAGCAGCTACTTCATTTGGATCCCACTCATAAGCACACTCAGGACATACAAGTAAAATACCATCTTCGTAGACATATTCAGAATTACATTTTGGACAATTTGGTAAATTCATTATTTACTCCCTTTTTTTAATAATTATCTATAAAACTATTTTACTGTACTTCATGCTATTTGGCAAGGTTATGGCAGTTAAAAAGAGCTGAAATTGCTTTCAACTCTTTAAAACATTTTAATAAAATCTAAACTGCTTCTACACTTTCAACAATTTCAGCAATTAATTCTTTATCATCAAGACCTGTGACTTCAGCTACAACTTGATACAAAGGTTTTGAATCTAAGAGTTCTTGAAGTTGTACAGATTGTTCGTCAGTAGCATCTTCATATTTGAAAACGTAAGCAACTGTCTTTAGGAGATTTGAATAAGACAAACCACGTTCTTTCAATTCACGAATTGGACGAATAAAGCGCTCATCAAAGCCAAGTTTACGAATTGGTGTACGAGCAACACGCGTTACATCATCAATGATAAATGGATTCTCAAATCTAGATATAATAATCTTATGATATTCTACTAAAGCATCCTCATCAAAGCCCCATTTAGCAATCAAAAGACTACGGATTTCTCCAAGGACAGCTTCGACCTGTGCCTTAACTTGATTGTCTTGAAGCGCTTCAAGAATTGTCTTAGCCCCATAAAAAGCTCCTGTATAAGCTGATGTAGCATGACCAGAGTTAACTGAGAAAAGTTTACGTTCAATGAATGGTTCCAAATCATCTTCGTAATGAACACCATCTAGTTTCAATCCAGGATTTTTCATACGACTGGTTTCCACTACCCACTCATTGAATGGTTCAACAACTACAAAGAGAGGATCTTCATGAGTCTGTGCAGGAACAATACGGTCAACAGCTGCATTTGGGAATCCTACAAATTCTTCAGCATAAGCTAAACCATCTTCTGAAAGATATTTTTTTACTTCTTCATACAAGAATTGTGATCCGCCAATCATATTCTCACAAGCAAGAACATCAAATGGTGTTTGATTACCTGCTTCACGACGTGCTTCAATCCCTTTAGCAATTAACTCTGCAATAAATGGCAAGATGTTTGGTCCAATGGCAGTTGTCACCAAATCAGTCTCTTTAATAGCTGCAACTACTGCTTCTGGGTCTTTACCATTGTTAATGCCATTAACATTTGAAACCGCAATGTGTCGTTGACCTTCTTCAGCAATTTCAATTTCATAGGCTTTTCGTTCTTGCAATGCATCAATAATTTTTTCATTTACATCTACAAAATCAATATGGAAACCATTTTCAAATAGAATTTCTCCAATAAATCCACGGCCGATATTTCCTGCTCCAAAATGTACTGCTTTACTCATTTTTTACTCCTCTATTCAACACTATCTAACAAACGGACAACTTCATCTTCAGACTGAGCATCTGCTAATTTAACAACATTATCAATATCAGCACAGAAGATAGAAATTTTTTGAATAATTTGCAAGTGCTCGTCACCAATACCAGCAATACCGAATAGCACTGTAGCTACTTGAGGATCCTCTTCGGTTCCAAAATTAACACCATCAGGAACTTGAACAATTGTAATCCCTGACTTAATAACTTTTTCTTTAGCTGAATCTGTTCCGTGTGGAATAGCAATAAAGTTACCCATATAGACTGAGAGCTCTTTATTACGTTGAATCATCGCTTCAATATAATCTTCCTCAACGTATCCACCTTGGAAAAGCATTTGTCCACAGAATCGGATGGCCGCTTCTTTGTTGTCAAAAGCTTGATTAAGCTTGATTAATTCCTTTTGAAATTCCATGTTAATTCTCCAATTTTTTGATTTTTTCTGTAAATATTTGATTCAGTAACTGATAAATAATATCTTTATTACCAGTCTTATAAATTTCTGTATAGAGATGATTTTCAATAATAGATTGGCTGATAGCTGACATCAAATCTCGTATTTCTTCACTCTCACCCATTCGAGTTAACATGACTAAAATCCTTGACACATTCTCTGTTTCATGATTCATTGATAGGGCTTCTACCGGAGCTTCCAAATCAAAAATCATAAAACAACTTTCAGTTACACGACTAGAATAAGTATGTAATAAAGCTAGGTGTGTTTCTGGTATAGCCATTGGGCTGATTTCAAAACGCCTTAATAACTTTTGAGATAGATAATCTTTATCCGAAATATAATCAATTTTATTGACCACCATAGGAACAGTTTCTTCAAATGTCGGCAAATTATCTAAATGTTGATAAGAAAAACGTTCGAGTAAAATTTGACTAGCCAAAAAGTATTTCTGGAAATCATACTCGCCATCAAAAATTTTTTGCTCCCTTACCCTTACTTCCCTATTTGATTGCACTTCCTGCAAGTAATCCTGTAACTGCAGCATCTCTTTACCATCAGGATAAATTGATACCACCTTTACTGATTCATCTTTTAATAACTTAGTTGTTAAAATGCAATCGTAATACTCATTGTCTACTTGACTAAACCTTAAAGGCGGTTTAACATGAACAGCTTCAACAAATGGTGCCATAGTTTTTATACGTGTAATCAATAATTCTCTGGCTAAAGGTCGCTCATCTGTTAATAGTAAAATCACAATTGGATAAATATCAGGACTTCGTCTCAAACTTGATGCAAAATGCAATGTAATGAGTTCAAGTTCTGATTCACTTTGTAAATAACGTGGAAAGATTTCCATTACTAGCAGACTAACCACACGGTGTAAGTATTCACTATGCTGCAATGCTGAATGAGCAATAACAGCATTTGAATTATCTTCAAACAAAGTTGGGACTGCTAAACTTAAACGAATGTGATTAAACAAGAATTTGAAAAGCACCCTATCCTTAGCAAAATTTATCTTGGTATATAAGGCAACTTTATCAATCAAATTAGATACACTGTAATAAAAGACACTGTCGAAATTTTCATGAAAGAGTGGCGTCTCTTGACGTTTGATTAATAGTTCATCTAATATGGACGCATAGTATAGAATTTCTTGAATACTGTAGAATTGCCCCGTTACTTTCGAAAACTCGGCATAGACAGATTGAGTAAAATCAAGTGAGACCTTACTTACTAACTTAGCGTTCCCAGGAGTCACTCCATGATTTGCCAAAGCTAACAAGATGATAAAAAATTGACTCATCTTAGCATCCATCTCTGGCAAGTTTTCTTGATATTTTTGAAAAATAGCTGACGCTTGATTGAAGGATTGATCATAGCTTTCATGGTAATATCCATAATCTTGATTCCCAAAGTCAGAGACTGGAATAGTATTAACCATTAAAATAGCTAAGAGTCTTCTTGCATTATTTTGGTTTAAATCAATTTGATATCCTTTTTTTCTCCCTAATATCAAATCAAAATCTGCTAGACGTTTCTCAATATCAGCAATATCCTGAATAATGGTGACATTACTTACTCCAAACTCAGTTTGCAGCTCTTCATTAGTCACTTCTCCTGATGTTGTTAATAGGCGGTAAGTAATTAAATTTAGCCGTTCATTTCGTGTGTATGTTACTTGACTAGAAAATTGCCTCAAATTTTCTAATTCACCAGCTAAAATATATCTGTTACCTTCTTTAATAATACTGATATTTAATGTATTTAAACTTGTTGTTAGATCAGAAATCGTTCGATAAACAGTTCGTTTAGACACCTTTAAAATATCAGAAATATTATCAATTGAAAGCTTTCCATAATCTTGGAAAGCTTTCAACAAATGTTCTTCTCGTTTTGTTAATAGCATAAACTTATTATACTACTTTTCTTATCTTACTTATGCATTCTTTCAACCATTTTGTCATACTCAGGCGTTGTTACAAGGCTGTCAACAATTAGGACTTGTGCATGTGGCGCGAATTGTTGCGCCTGAGCTTGATTGGCAATGGTAGTTACGATAAGAATGTTTTTTGAATTGAATCGACCTAAATCAGTATTTGTTGCTTTTGAGACAGGAATACCGATTTGCTTGTTTTTGAAGATAGCTTTAAGAGTTTCTTGACCCATTGTGGCAGAACCTTTGGCATTTCCATAAGCAAAGACAACTTCATCGATATAGTTAAGATCAACTTCAGCAACTGCTTGAGCCGAAGTTGCTTCAGACTTTGGGCTAGCGTCACCACTTAGAAGAGTTACAATTTCATCGTATTTAGGTGTAGCAAGGAAATTGTCTACTGATACGTGCGCTGCACTTGGAGTGCGTTCAGAAGCACGGGCAGCCAATTCTTGTTGCGTAACGATTAATGTATTTGGCTCATCAGTTAAGTTAGAGATAGCTTTATTTGATACTGGAATATTTAGACCAGCTTTTTTAACTTTGTCACGAAGGATTGATGCTCCCATAGCTGAGCTACCCATACCTGCGTCACAAGCGAAAATGATTTGTTTAATTGAATCTGAAGAGATTCCTCCTGCTGCAATTGGTGCTTCTTTTCCTTTAGATTGAGCTTTAGCTGCTTGAGTTGCTGCTACAGATGCTTCAAAATCATCTTCTTCAGATTTATCTGCTTTAAGAATAACAGAGGCAACCAGGAAGGCAACAAGAGCACCAACGAATACACCAGCAAGGACAGCCAAGTGGCTACCTTTAGCAGTCATACCAAGAATAGCAATGATTGAACCTGGCGACGCTGCACCAGTAAGACCAGAACCAAGCAATTGGTTAGTGAAGGTACCAGACACACCACCTGCAATAACTGCAAGGAACATAGCTGGTTTCATCATAACGTA
Organism: Streptococcus henryi DSM 19005; assembly: GCF_000376985.1. Lineage (GTDB taxonomy): Bacteria > Bacillota > Bacilli > Lactobacillales > Streptococcaceae > Streptococcus > Streptococcus henryi. Next base: position 383,216 of record NZ_AQYA01000037.1, on the reverse strand, counting down.
TGGGAAATAAATTTCGTGGATACCACCAAGGAAGTGGATGATTGATGCACCCCATGCAGAAGATTTAGCTGAACCTTTACCGAATACGATGTAGGCAAGTAGGATACCCAAACCTGGTCCAGGGTTTGCTTCAATAAGGAAGAGGATAGATTTACCAGTTTCTGCAACTTGCGCACCACCAAGTGGGGTAAAGATACCATGGTTAATAGCGTTATTCAAGAAGAGAATTTTAGCTGGTTCAACCAAAATGTTAGCAAGTGGCAAGAGTTTAGCATCGACGATTGCTTGAACACCATTACCAATCATTTCAGTCAATGTTGATACAAGTGGCCCAACTGCCCAGAAGGCAAGAATAATAAGTGCAAAACCAATCAAACCTGCTGAGAAGTTGTTAACCAACATTTCAAATCCAGTTGGAATTTTTTCTTGGAATTTTTCATCAAATTTCTTGATGCACCATCCTCCAAGAGGACCCATAATCATTGCTCCGATGAACATTGGTACACTAGCACCGGCTACGGCACCAAAGGTTGCGATAGCACCAACAACTGCACCGCGTTGTCCATGAACCATATGACCACCAGTATAACCAATAAGTAGTGGCAAGAGGTAAGTAATGGCTGGACTAACGATAGTTGACAATTGTTCGTTTGGAAGCCAACCAGTATCAATGAAAAGTGAGGTCAAAACACCCCAAGCAATAAATGCCCCGATATTAGGCATAACCATATTTGAAAGTGACGTGCCCAGTTTCTGAATTTTCACTTTCAATGATGAATTGTTTTCCATAAGAAAACCTCCTTTATTTCTTGACTTTATTATATGACAATTTCATGTGACACAAAACTCAAACTTTGGCACAAAATTTGTGACACACGTTGATAAGTGTTGCAGAATAATTTAAAACTGTTAAAGACATTATTATCGAAATTATTGAATCAAGTCATGGGCATAGCTTCAAATCTTTAAAAGTCGCTTCTATGATTGCAAAAAAGACAAATACCAATTTCGGCATTTGTCTTCGAAAATAGATATTATTCAACAGTTACGGCTTTTGCCAAGTTACGAGGTTTATCAACATCAAGACCACGTTGTAATGATGCAAAGTAAGCAATCAGTTGTGTTGGAATGACCATAGCAATGGTCGCCAAGAACGGGTGGACTTTATTGACAATAATATCGTCTCCTTCTTTGTTAAGACCTTCTTCAACAATGGTTAAAACATGAGCTCCACGTGCAGCAACTTCTTGAATATTACCACGAGTATGAGCAGCGACTACTTCACTAGATGAAATCAAACCAAGAACAGGTGTTCCCTCCTCAATCAAAGAGATTGTACCATGTTTCAATTCACCAGCTGCAAAACCTTCACATTGAATATAAGAGATTTCTTTCAGCTTCAAGCTTGCTTCCATAGCTACATAGTAATCATTGCCACGACCAATATAGAAGGCATTACGAGTTGTGCTAAGAAGGTTTTGAACTTTTTCAGCAATAGCATCTTTCTCAGAAAGTGTTGCCTCAATTGATTGTGCTACAATTGACAATTCGTGAACAAGATCAAAGTCAATAGCTTCTTGTTTACCATTTGCTTCACCAACCGCTTTTGCTAAAAATGCTAGCGCTGCAACCTGCGCTGTGTAAGCTTTTGTAGAAGCTACAGCAATTTCTGGTCCGGCGTGAAGAAGCATTGTATAAGTTGCTTCACGAGAAAGTGTAGAACCAGGAACGTTAGTCACAGTCAAACTTGGAATACCTGCTGCATTTGCTTTAACCAAAACTTGACGACTATCTGCTGTTTCACCTGACTGGCTGAGCAAGATAAACATTGGTTTCTTGCTAAGTAGTGGCATATTATAACCCCATTCAGATGCAACTCCAAGTTCAACTGGTGTATCTGTCAATTTTTCAAGCATTGATTTTGAAGCAAATCCTGCATTATAAGATGTTCCTGCTGCCAAGATGTAAATACGATCAGCTTCTTGTACAGTTTTAACGATTTCTGGATCAACATTCATGTTTCCATCTGTATCAGCATAAGTAGAAATCAATTTACGCATAACAGTAGGCTGTTCATCGATTTCTTTGAGCATGTAGTAAGGATATGTACCTTTACCAATATCAGACAAATCAAGCTCTGCAGTATAGCTACCACGTTCTACAACATTTCCATCATAGTCAGAAACAGTAACTGAATCTTTTGTCAAAATAACAAGTTCTTTATCGTGGATTTCCATAAATTCACTTGTTTCACGAATCATAGCCATGGCATCTGAGCAGACCATGTTATAACCTTCACCAAGACCAATAAGAAGAGGTGATTTATTTTTAGCGACATAAATTGTATCTGGTTCTTCAGAATCAACAAGTGCAAATGCATAAGAACCTTCAATAATATTAAGGGCTTTCTTGAATGCTTCTAATACTGATAGACCGTCTGTAACAAATTGACCAATAAGGTGAACAGCAATCTCTGTATCAGTTTGTCCTTTAAGAGTATGCCCTTCAAGATAAACTTCTTTAATCTGAAGATAATTTTCAATTACACCATTGTGAACTAAGACAAATCGTCCTGTTTCTGAAGTATGGGGGTGAGCATTTTCTTCAGTCGCTTGTCCATGTGTAGCCCAACGTGTATGACCAATCCCTGTTGAGCCAGCCACATCAATGCCAATTTTAGCACGAAGATCTGCAATACGACCAACTGACTTAATGAGACGTCCATTATTTGCGCCATTAACAACATAGATACCTGCAGAGTCGTATCCGCGATACTCTAGTTTTTCAAGACCTTGCATTAAAATATCAGTTGCATTACGATTACCAACTACACCTACAATACCACACATAATTTTCTACTGGCAGCAGTTGTTTCACTACTGCCTTTCTCCTTAAGATTTTTTGAATTGGTATAGTCAAATAAGACTTTACCAAAGTCAACAAAAACAGTATATAACTTTATCTTTTTATTGTCAACAACAAAATTGGTATAGTCAGTTTTCCTAGAATATTGAAAAAGCATAAACGACTTATCTTTGAATAAAACAAATCTTCAGAGTTTAAGAGAATTCCCTTTAGTCAAACAAATTAAAAAAGACAAACCCCAATAAGAGTTCATCTTCATAAAAGTATTTCTATTCCACATCAGTAAAACCAAAATTACTCAAAGGTAGGATTCTAAATGTTACAACTCCTCTAATTTGAGATTTCTTAATTAAACCAAATTTTCGGCTGTCATTTGTATTTCGTCGATCATCATTTAGAACAAGATACTCATTCTTAGGTATCGTATCTTCTTTTCCATCTGTAAGAGTCTCAATAGTGAAATCATCAGTAAAGAGAGAGCCAGCCGGAGCTTCTGCTAAATAGTTATTCTTGACAGATTCAATATATTCCTGAGGCTCTACAATCTCATCTAAATAGAAAATATCATCCATGTAAGTGACTGCCTCACCCTCACTTGCAATGATACGACTGATGTAAAAAATACCATCAACTTCATAGACAATGAAGTCTTTATATTTAGGCTGGCGATTTCTATTAACTAAAACAACATCATTGTTTCTCAAATATTGATTGGCTGCATCTTCATGTACACGAAAAGTTGAGAAGATAAAAATTCTTAACAAAACAACCGTCAAGATAGCCAATAATGCTAAAATTATATTTCTTATAAAATCACGTTTTACCATAACATCTCCAATTCTATACTATATCAGTATACCATTTTTTAGAGAATAAAAAAAGACAAGGTTTAAGAAACTTCGGTCTTCAAATGTACAAAACTATAACAAAACATTTACAGAAAATATAATCGTCCCATCTATGCTCCAAAATACAAAAAAGACCTATCAATCAAGAAAGATTCCTTGAAATGATAGGCTTTTTAATTACAAATTATTTTACAGTGCGGATACGCATTGTGTTTGTACCACCTGAACCAACTGGTACACCAGCAACGATAACAATGTTATCACCTGATTCTACTAATCCTGATTCAAGAGCTACTCGTTCTGCAACTTCAAACATATCGTCTGTTGAAGCAGGTTTTTCAGTAACCACTGGAATAACACCCCAGTTAATCATAAGTGATTTTTGAGTTTTCTCATCAAATGTTACTGCCAAGATGTCAGCATCTGGACGGTATTTAGAAATAAGACGAGCTGTGTTACCAGATTCTGTAAGAGCAACAACAAGTTTGATATCCATTGATTTAGTTGCATCTTTAACTGCTGAAGCAACAACATCAGTCTTAGTTGAACGTGAGAAGTTATCAGAGTTCAAACGACCATATTCGTTAAGAAGTGTTTGAGCATTCTTATCGATTGTAGCCATTGCACGAACTGATTCAACTGGGTATTTACCATTAGCTGACTCACCTGAAAGCATTGTAGCATCAGTACCGTCGATAACAGCGTTAAATACGTCAGATACTTCTGAACGAGTTGCACGTGGTTTTTCAGTCATTGTTTCAAGCATGTTAGTTGCTGTGATAACTGCTTTACCAGCTGCATTAACTTTAGTGATGATCATTTTTTGGTAAACTGGAACCATTTCAAATGGAACTTCGATACCCATGTCACCACGAGCGATCATGATACCATCAGCTGCTTCGATGATTTCATCGATGTTATCGATACCTTGTTGGTTCTCAATTTTAGCGAACAATTTAACGTGTCCGTTACCAGTTTCTTCACAGATAGCACGAACTTCGTTAACGTCTTTAGCAGTACGTACAAATGAGATAGCGATGAAGTTAAGACCTTGTTCAAGACCGAAGCGGATGTCAGCGTTATCACGTTCTGCAAGTGCTGGGAAAGGAATTTTAGTGTAAGGAATGTTTACACCTTTTTGTTTAGCAATGATACCATCGTTTTCAACTTCAACAACAAATTCACGTTTTTCAGCATCTTTTTCGATAACGCGAAGTCCAAGTTTACCATCATCGATAAGAACTTGTTTACCAACTTCAACATCATCAAAGACGTCAAGAGAACCGGCAACGTTCAAAGCAATTACGTCGCGAGTTGATTGGATACCTTGTTTTGTAGCAACGCGGATAACTTCACCTGTTTTGTATGAATATTCTTTTGCATCATCTGCAAACAATTCAGTACGCATTTCAGGACCTTTAGTGTCAAGAAGGAAACCAACTTTTTGACCAGCGATTTCTTCTGCACGACGTACAGTAGCCATACGAGCACCTTGCTCAGCGTGATCACCGTGTGAGAAGTTGAAACGGAAAACGTTAGCGCCTTCTGTGATCAACTCAGCGATTTTCTTAGCTGATGCTTCAACATCAAGGCTTTCACCCCAATAACCATCATCACCGAATTTTTTACCACCACGGAATTCTACCGCAGGACCAAGTGTTGCAACGATTTTTACGCGTTTATGCATTTTATAAAAACTCCCTTTATTTTTTGTCGATTAACGACATGATTACAAAATTAATTAATGAACCGACCAATTAGTGAGCAATGTCACGATTCAATTGAGCCAAATCAAGACGTGCTTTGTGTGGGTTGTTGACGATGATTTTTCCTTCATCTGACAATGAGAACAAGGCACCTTCTTCAGCTGTTCCAAGAATTGGGCTTTCTACAAGTTGCTCGTTGTGGATACCAACTGCAAGACCACCACGTCCTTCTTTCAGAAGTTCAACAGCATGTGCACCCATCCATGATGCAAGTACACGGTCACGAGGTGTCGGTGCACCACCGCGAAGAATGTGTCCAAGGTTAGTTGCACGAAGGTCGCTAGTATCACCAGCTTCTTTCATCAATTCAACAAATTTTTCTGCGTGCATAACACCTTCAGCCAATACGATGATATGACGGTGTTTACCTTTTTTCTCATATCCTTCACGAACTTTACGAACAACTTCGTTAATATCGTATTCTTCTTCAGGAATGATGATTTGATCAGCACCTGCAGCAATACCTGCCCAAAGAGCAATATCACCAGCGTTACGACCCATTACTTCAACTACGAATGTACGGCCATGACTGAATGATGTGTCACGGATTTTATCCAAGGCATCAGTTGCAGTATTGATAGCTGTATCAAAACCGATTGTGTAATCTGTACCAGCAATATCGTTATCGATTGTACCAGGTACACCAACAGCTGGGAAGCCGTGTTCAGTCAAACGCATAGCACCATGATAAGAACCGTCACCACCAACAACTACGACACCTTCGATGCCCTTAGCTTTAAGTTGTTCGATTCCTTTCAATTGACCTTCAAGTGTTGCAAATTCTGGGTAACGAGCAGATTGAAGGAAAGTACCACCGAATGAGAGGGTATTTGATACTGCTTTAGCATCAAGTGGGAAGATATCTCCCTCTACCATACCGGCGTAACCACGGTTAATACCGTAAGCTTCCATCCCTTCTGAAATTGCTTTACGAACGACTGCACGAACTGCAGCGTTCATACCAGGAGCGTCGCCGCCACTAGTTAAAACAGCAATACGTTTCATTATACTATACTCCTTATTATTAATCTAACGTTTTTATTATAGCATATTCATTTGTAAAATGCTTCACTTTGTTATTTATTTTTAGCGAAAAACCGTTTTCAAGACATATTCTTGTAATTTTTTTAGTAATTCTGGTGTCTTATCTACTGTGATGTTTTTAAGCTGAATGGTTTGCTTTGAGTCTTGATAGTGTAGGACTACTCCAAAATTCCCAGGATATTGAGATAAAATCTCAGAAATTTCTCGATCGTTTTGATGACTCTCTAGTAGCAACCATAGTCGTTCTGTGGTGACTTCTTGAACTTGATTTAAGACCATTTGAAGCCTTCCTTCTCTATTTTGAATTTTCCCAGTTAAGTAATAATATCCACCTTCAGTCAACGACTCACGATATTTGGAAAAAGTTTCAGGAAAAATGGTAACATCAAATTTTTTCTTTGTATCTGTAACGTTAAGGAAAGCCATCTGCTGTCCAGACTTGGTCCGAATCACGCGCATGCCAGTTAGCTGAACTAGAATCTTAGCCTGCAGATTCTCCTCTAAACTGTCTAAAGGAATAAAATCTTGACTAGCCTGCTTTGCTATTTCCAATAGAGGATGGGGACTAAGACCAACTCCTAGAAGTTCTTGCTCCATCTGATATTTCTCAATTGATGTGTAATCCGGACTATCAACCCAATTATAAGAAGAATCCGCAAAGAGACTACCCAACTCATTGACAAAAATAAGCAGATTCTCCAAATTTGATTCGATTTTCCGACGATTTTTATCAAAGTTATCAAAAGCACCGATTTGTATAAGAGGAGCTACGAGGTCAGCCTTTTGGTAATTCTTAGGTAATCGTGTTAGAAAATCTTCGACATGCTGGAATGGACGATTTTCAATAATCCATAATGCCATGTCACGAGGAAGAGATTTAATATTCCTTAACCCTAGATAAATTTTACCTTTGTCAATCTTGTCATTGTAGGGAACCGTATTGATATCCACCTTTTGAACCTCAAAATCAGACTCTAAAGCATCGGTGATGTAATCAGCGCTAGAATAATTGAGTATAATATCGTAGAAGACATTAGGGTAATGAGCTTTAAAATAAGCCAATTGAAAGGCTAGGGCTGAGTAGGCGAAGGCATGGCTTCGGTTAAAACCATATCCTGCAAATTTTGCCATGCGCCCAAAGATATCTTTGGCTGTTTCTAAAGGATGCCCAAGAGCTTGCGCACCAGATAAAAATTCTGCTTCCATTTTTTGCATCTCTACTGCATTCTTCTTAGACATGGCTCGTCGCAGCAAATCGGCTTTGCCAAGTGTAAACCCTGCATAAATCTGTGCAATCTGCATAACCTGCTCCTGATAGAGCATGATACCATAAGTCGGTTCCAGAATTTCTGCAATGACTGGATCAATCAAGTCTACTGCTTCTTTTCCAAAACGACGACGAATATAATTCTCCGTATAATCACTAGCTCCCGGTCTGTTAAGACTTGTTGTAGCAACAATATCTTCAAATTTTTCTGGCTTTATGCGTTTTAGAAGGTTAATAGCTCCGGTTTGTTCAAATTGGAAAATACCCTTGGTTTTACCAGCAGCAAAGAGAGCTAAGGTATCTTTATCTTCTAAATCAATAGCCTTAATATCAATAGTAATTCTGTAATCCTTTGCAACTTTTTCTTGCATCTTTTGCACAAAGGTTAAATTGCGGAGCCCGAGAAAATCCATTTTGAGCAGACCATTTGCTTCAACTGCTCCTGCATCATATTGGGTAATCATCATATCATCCCCTGCTTTTAGAGGAATATGATTGGTCAAGTCATCATCACTCATAACGACACCAGCAGCATGAATTGAAGTCTGACGTGGATTCCCTTCAATTCTCTTAGCAATTTCAAAAGCTCGTTGATATTCTATTTTAGAATTAATGATTTGACGAAAGGCTAGATTATTTTCGAAGACACTAGCCAGATTATCACGAAAACCTATCTTACGGGTGATATTGGTTAACTCGAACTCAGGTGCGCCAAAACGCTTAAAGACATCACGAATAGCCTGCTTAGCACCAAAGGTTGAAAAGGTCACAATTTGCGCTGAATGCATGCTCCCATAGCGATTTCGGACGTAATGCAAGAACTCACTACGATAAATGTCTGGCAAGTCAATATCAATATCTGGCATGCTATAACGTTCCTCATTAAGGAAGCGCTCAAAGAGCAAATTGTTTTTAACAGGATCTATTCCAGTAATATCTAAGGCAAACGAAACTAAACTTCCTGCCGCAGAACCTCGACCCATCCCCATATAGTAACCTCGACTTCGTCCAAAACGGAGCAGGTCCCATACAATTAGGAAGTAATCATCAAAGCCCATCTTATGGATGACATCTAGCTCATGAGCTAGTCGTTCTTGATATACAGGCAACCAGAGTTTTTTATTTTTTAATCCCTCTTTGGTCCTCTCTGCTAATTCTTCTACTGCCGGTCTCTGACGATTAAAACGCGGAAGTTTTAGTTCTGTATTAAAGTGATAGTCTATGTCTGCAACTAATTTTTCAAGATTTTGAATCGCCTCTGGAAATTTTTCTTGAAACCCACGTGTCACAACATCACAAGAAAGAAAATTTTGATTTCCTTCAACCGCAGGCACATCCTTTAAAGGGAGGTTGTCACGGATGGCATGGAGCATATGTAGAGTTTCAGTCTCATCCATGTCATAGTATCTAACAGTCTTTATTGGAATAATTGGTCTTGGATATTCTTTTTGAGGTGCATCAATCGTGACTCCAAGATAATAATCGAATGGTATCGAAAAACTATCTAGAACCTCGCTATACGGTACGATGACTGCAATATCAGATAAATAAGAAGTTAACTCAGTTAATGGTATGCCATTTGTTAATTGACGACTAGATATCTTCATCAACTGTTGATATCCCTTGGTATTTAGGGCTATCAGATAGAGACATAACTGGCGATTGTCTTCAGATAAGTAATTAAGCTCCAGCCCAACTACTGGTTTTATTCCATTTTGTTGTGCTTCTTTAATAAAATGGAAGGCAGCATATAGATTGTCTTTATCCATGATACCAATTGTCTCATAACCTAAAGACTTGGCTTGGCTGACATAGCCCTTTAAGTCTATCAGACTATCCATGAATGAATAAACTGTTTTAGTATCTAATTGTGCAAACATGACTCCTCCTTCTTGAATCTAATACTAATACTCATTATACTATGAAATTGAAAACTATGCTTATTTTGTAGATAATTTAAAATTATACCGCCTCATAATCTATAAAATAGTTTCAATTATAAAATAAAATGTTCAATTCCTTGACATTTTCATGATATTTTTGTACCATTAAAGCAGTACAAAGCTTATAAATTATTAAATAGAAAGGGGCACCGTATGTCCTGGAAATTTGACGAAAAATCGCCGATTTATGCACAAATTGCACAACATATTAAAATGCAAATCATTAGCCAAGATATTAAAAGCGGTGAGCAACTCCCTACAGTTCGTGAACTTGCTGAAATTGCTGGTGTGAATCCAAACACCATGCAACGTGCCTTTTCTGAATTAGAACGTGAAGGAATGGTTTATGCCCAACGAACTTCTGGTCGATTTGTAACTGACGATAAAGAACTCATCGTTCAAAAACGGAATGAGTTGGCAGAATTAGAACTTAAAAACTTTGTTGATAACATGACCAGAATTGGCTTTAGTATCAAAGAAATTCTTTCTGTTCTAAACACCTATATCACGGAGGAAAAACTAGGATGACACCATTACTTCAACTTCACCACCTTTCTAAATCCTATAAAAAACAAGTAGCCATTGATGACATAAGCCTAGCTCTTCCTGCTGGTAAAATCATCGGCCTCCTTGGTTCAAATGGGAGTGGAAAAACAACTCTAATAAAATTGATTAACGGTCTTTTACAACCAGATAAAGGTGATGTTGTTATTAACGGTTATCGACCATCAATTGAGACTAAGAAAATTATTTCATACCTACCTGATACAACTTATCTAAGAGAAGGTATGAAAATCAAAGATATGCTTGATCTCTTTGATGACTTTTACGAAGATTTTTCACGCGAAAAGGCTGAAAACCTCCTTAAAGATCTTCATTTAGATGACAATGATATGCTCAAAAACTTGTCTAAAGGAAATAAAGAAAAAGTCCAATTGGTTTTAGTCATGGCAAGAAAAGCTAAACTATATATTCTTGATGAACCAATTGGCGGTGTTGATCCCGCAGCTCGTGATTATATCTTAAAAACAATCATTAACAATTATTCTGAGGACGCTTCTGTCATCATTTCAACACACCTCATTTCAGATATTGAGCCTATTCTGGATGAAGTTATTTTCCTGAAAGAAGGAAAAATCATCTTACAAGGAAATGCCGATGATATTCGAGAAGAATATGGTAAGTCAATTGACTCTGTTTTTCGTGAAAAGTATAACGGATAGGGGGAGAGCATGTTTTCTAAATTATTAAAATATGAATTAAAATTTGTAGGTAAATGGTATTTTGCCCTTAATACTGGCTTGTTGCTAATTGCTGCACTTTTAGGATTTGTCATTAAATCATTAGATACAAATCCACAAAGTATGAACGAAATTATTCCTTTCTTCCTTTTCCTAATTCTCGGAGCTTTAATTGCTAGCTCTTGGCTTGCAACCATTACCATTATCGTTAAACGATTCTATAGCCATATCTTTGGTCGCGAAGGATATTTGACACTCACATTGCCAGTTTCTATCCATCAAATTATCATTTCTAAGTTATTAGTATCTGTACTTTGGAGTATTTTTAATACATTAGTCATTTTAATTTCTATCGGACTTCTCTTTTTACCGAGTGTCGGAATTAAGGAGACATTGATTTTTCTTCCTTCGATTAATGATGTATTACCCTTTAATAACTTGCTTCTACTAATTTTCTATACATTTATGTCAAATATTAGCGGAAACCTCTTAATATATTTTGCTTTGTCAATTGGTCAATTGTTCTCTGATCACAGAATTTTAATGAGTTTTGTTGCTTACTTTAGCATTATTATTGCTTTAATATTGTTTACAACACCTTTGTTAGAGAAATTCATACCTTACGATGATCTATTTTCTACTCCATTCTTCATTTATTACATCCTAGCATTTATTATTGAATCTTCAATATTCTATTTTGGGACGGCATACATTATCAAGAACAAATTAAATCTACAATAATTTTTAAAGTCATCTTAAAGGATGGCTTTTTATGTGGTCTCTTTCTGAAAAAAACAGCCACAAAAAAAATAGAACAAAGTTGATTGAAACAACTCTGTTCTATGAAAGGATTGACTTAATAATGTCACCACCAAAAATCCAAAGATAACTATAGCCAATGATTGACAAAGGCTTTGCAATTAACAAGATAACAACAAATCTTTTTAAACTCATATTTGTTAATCCTGTTACCATAACCATAACATCCGCAGGTGATATTGGGGAAGCCATGCAAAAAATAAAGAATCTCTCGTATCCGGGTGTATCTAACTTTCTTTCATAGCGATAAAATGTTTCTTCTTTAACAAAGAGTAATATGAATTTTTTCCCAAAAATTCGTACCAGCAAAAATAGAATAACGCTTCCAAGAAGTATTCCTAAATAGTTATAGATAAAGCCCTGCCATGTTCCAAAGATCAAAAAACCTGCTACTGTTGTAACTCCACCAGGAATAATGGGGAAAACAACTTGAATAATCTGGATAAGGATAAAAATAAAGGGACCCCAGAATCTATAATAATTTACAAAATCTTTTAATGCATTACTATCATTTAATATACCTAGTCGGTAGAGCCAAAACACTAAAATTCCTGTGGCAATAAGAGCCGCGAAACCAATGATTTGAATCACCTTTTGCCAAAAAAGATAGCGCTTGGACAATTTCATTTTCATAAGTCAATCATATCATATCTGTTATTTTTTTGCTATTTAGAAGGTTATTTGTTATAATATTTGAGGTGAGTTTCTCACATCATATTGACTTGGGGTCGTTACGGATTCGACAGGCATTATGAGGCATATTTTGCGACTCGTGTGGCGACGTAAACGCTCAGTTAAATATAACTGCAAAAAATACAAACTCTTACGCTTTAGCTGCCTAAAAACCAGCGAGCGTGACTTTTGCTGAATTGCTTGTGTTTAGTTAGAAGTCTTATTATTAGCAAGCTACGTTTGATTATTGTCTAGCTAATCAAAAAGAGATTCATAGGCTCGCTTTAGCAAGGCTTGAGTTATGTGTCGTGCTAAAGTTAAATCAAATACATAACCTATGGTTGTAGACAAATATGTTGGCAGGTGTTTGGACGTGGGTTCGACTCCCACCGGCTCCATTGACTTTATAGCTTCCTAAACTTCATGTTTGGGAAGTTTTTATTTTTAGGAATATGAAAGCCTATCCAATTTTATACTATTTTTCCAAACTTTATTACACTGCATATTTAAAAAAAGTTTTTTAAAATATCAAATTTCATTATATTATTGCCCCTTTTACTGGTAAGAACATGACCAAGTTGCAGTGTTTGTGGTATAATAATGAAAAAATCAATGAAAGTTTCAGAGGGAAATTCTTGTGAAAAAAAGTCTCTATTTACTTACCTTAGCCTTAGTATCGTTTAGTCTCGCTGGCTGTAATGAAAATAAAAAAGAATCAAAATCTTCTGAAGCAGATACAAATTTACTCACTTCTACCTCTTCAACTACTGAAGCTGCACATCAAGATGTTAGACTCAAATTTAATAATATCAAGGTAGCAACTGTTGCAAATGAATTCAAAGGTGGAACTAGCTTAGCAGATTTAAAAGAATTGTTTGGAGAACCAAGTACACACGAACAAAGTCCTGCCGGTGATGTTACTCTCGATTTATACACTTGGCAATTTGATTCAGTAACTGTCAGTGTACACCTCTTTGAGGACAGTACGATTGCTCGGGCCATTTCTAATTTTGCCTTTAATCGAAAAACACGCATTGATAAATCACTTTACAATACTGTGGAGGAAGGAATCAGCTTCCGTAAGGCAATCGAGATTCTGGGTGAACCAGATGACTTCTCTGAAGCAAATTCTACAGATACTGAAAGTCTACAAGCTATTTGGGTCAGCGGAACAAAATCAGAAGAAAATGTTATGGCAAACGTTACACTAACCTTCGAAAAAGATGCTCTTGTGAACAAAACACAATCAGGTTTGATAGATTAATAGATTTACATAATATAAAATGAGCTTGCTAAATTGATAAGCTCATTTTATTTTTTATAAATAGGAAAGTTTTATTTTACAGTTGTCAAAAGATAAGCTCCTGCACTAACAGTCTCATCTTGAGTCATCAAAATATCAACATAATCATCAGAATTCGTAACAATCACTGGTGAGATGATTGGCAATCCTGCTTCTTTGATTGCATCAATATCAAACGAAATCAATTTTTGTCCTGCGGCAACTTTATCACCTGCTTTGACAAATGTTTCAAAGCCTTTGCCATCCAATGATACAGTATCCATACCAATATGAATGAGAAGCTCTGCTCCATTTTCCGTACGAAGACCAATTGCATGTCCAGTAGGGAATACTAATGTAACTTCTGCATTTGTTGGAGCTGTAACAACACCGTCAGTTGGATCTACTGCGATTCCTTTGCCCATTGCACCAGAAGCAAAAACTTCATCAGGTACATCAACTAAATCAACGACTTTCCCTGTTAGTGGACTTGCAAGAATCTCTTGTTTAATTTCTTTTAATTCTGGAACTACTTCTTTTGTTACTTCGTTGGCTTTATCATCACTTGGTTGACCATAAAGGTATGGTACTGGTGCAACCATCTGAATAGCAAATGAAGCAACAATTGCAGCTATGGTAAAGATAATACCAATCCACATTGGTCCCATTCCTTCAGTTGGACTAACCCAAGCTGGGAATTGGAAGATACCCATTGCACCGAAAGCATACATTTTTATCTTGAAGATTGAGAGTCCTGCACCAATTACTGCCGATACCGCACATGAAATGTAGAATGGAATTTTCATTGGGAGAGTAACCCCATAGATAGCTGGTTCAGTGACACCAAAGATTGATGAAATGAAGGCAGGCATTGCAATTGATTTAACTTTTTCTTCCTTAGTTTTCAACATAATTGCAAGAAGAACACCTGTTTGTGTAAAGTTTGGTAGAGCTGCTGCCAATAAGATATCTGTCCATCCATTTTGAGAGAATTGCAGAATAGCCAACGGTACAAGTGCCCAGTGAAGACCAAACATAACAAGTACTTGCCAAAGAGCACCAAGTAGGGCTCCATAGAGAATTGGGCTTACATTCATCAAGGTTGTGAAGCCATTTGATAGAAGATCAGAAGCAATATTAGCAACTGGGCCAACTACCAAGAATGTCAATGGCACTGTCACCATAATGACAACAAATGGAACAACAAAGACTTTTACAACATCTGGAGTAATTTTCTTCATCCATTTTTCAATTAATGATGCAACCCATACCGCCAAAATA
The DNA here is from genome assembly GCF_000376985.1 of Streptococcus henryi DSM 19005. GTDB lineage: Bacteria > Bacillota > Bacilli > Lactobacillales > Streptococcaceae > Streptococcus > Streptococcus henryi. The sequence goes on along the minus strand of NZ_AQYA01000037.1, from coordinate 368,188 downwards.
ACAGGCATTACCGTTGAAAGGTAACTTCCTGAGGAAGGTAGTTCAAATGGAATTCCAAAGACTTGATTTAATTTTGCTTCCGCTAAGCCAGAAACTGTGGTTGCTAAGTCTGGGTAAACAAGTGCTGCTGCAATCGCCGCCGCTGTAAATTCATTCATTCTAAATTTACGTGCTGAAGTAAAAGCAATCATAATAGGAAGATATTGGAAGAAACCATCTCCGGCAGCATTTAAGATAGCATAAAGAGCATTATTATCAGATGTCCAACCAAGTGTTACACCTAAAATAGCAACTACACCTTTTACAATACCGGCTGCAGACAATGGACCGAGATAAGGTTGGAAAATACCAGAAATTAAGTCAACAAAGCGATCAAAGAGATTCCCTTTTGGTCCATCCCCTTCATCAATATCTAAACTTCCTGCACCTGTTAATCCTGAAACATTTAAAAATTCAGCATAAACGTCAGGAACATGATTACCAATAACAACTTGGTATTGTCCTCCAGCCTTAACAACTGTTACAACACCATCACGTTTTGTAAGATAATCTGTGTCAGCTTTTCCCTCATCTCTCAATTGAAAACGAAGACGAGTCACACAGTGTTTAACAGAGATAATATTATCTTTGCCACCAACATGATCTAAAATATCTGTAACTAATTCGGTATACTTATTAGCCATTAGTTTCTCCTTTGTAAATTGAAAAGTCAGCTAATACAGATTGATCAAGTCTACATCAGCATATCTTGTCTGGTATTAATAAGCCACTTGATGACTATCTCAGTGGTTATTAAAATGTGAGATCTCATGCTCATTACTAGAAAAAAGAAAAACCTAAACAAATACCAAATAGACCAAAGAAAATAACATGGCTTATACCACACTTCTTCTGACATATTTCGTATTTATTTAGGTTTTGCCTGCTTACCAGTAACAATCCTTACAAAAGATATAATAGCAGACTTCATTATATATTGCAAGCGCTTTTATAAACTTTTTTAAAAAAGTTTATAAAAGTTTGGAAAGTAATCTAAATCTCAAAAAAATATCTCTTTAATTTTTATCAACTTACAAATAAATATAAGACGATAAAAATTAAAGAGATACTGTTTAAAAAATTTTTGTATTTTGCATATTTAGTTTATACAAACTAGACTTTTACTTGCTATTTTCCAATCGCTGAATATGTATAGTCAAATAGACCTGTTCATCACGGCTCATTGGAAAATCAAAGCTTGTTTCAACATAATTTTTGATACGTTCTGTGCAGATAAATGCTTCAGGATAATTAAGCTTAACCTGCTCATATAAAAAGCTATCATTTTTCCCTTGAACTGTACCATTTAAAACACGCTGAACAAAGTATCTGACATGTGTTACGAATCGATTATAACTGATAGAATCCTCATCGAATGACTGACCAAAATAAAGACGAACAATATCTAAAATATCTGCAACTGTCTTAGACATTTGATAGTTTTTCTCAATCATTCCAGCATCTTTTTCAGCATTGATAAAATGCAGAGCGATTGAAGCAATTTCATCATCTGGCAGGCGAATACCGATCTTTTCAGCAATCAGGTCAATAGATCCACACGCTACTTGAAATTCTTTAGGAAAGAATTTGCGAACTTCCCATCCAAGTGGATTTTCCATTGTCAAATTATCCCTGAGGCGGGTAAAGGCAAAATGTAAATGATCTGCCAAGGCGACATAAAGTGAACTTTCAAATTCTATCTCTAAAACTTCCTGAGCATGACCAATAATATCTAAAACGACTTCGCTTTCCTCAGATGAAAGTTCTACATAAACTCTAGATAAATCATCTGCTGAGCTATCATTCTCTAGGATAAATTTTTTCTCAATGAGAGAGTAATCTAGCTCTTCGCCCGCCTTTTTTTGAAAACCTAGTCCCTTTCCCATAACAATGAGTTCTTCACCTTTATCTCCACGTGCCTGAACGACATTATTATTGTAGACTTTATCAATTTTCATTGTCCGCCTCCTAGAATATGCTAAAAAATATCCCAAATACGTCACAGAGCCTTCATATTGGTTATCTGCCAACATATTTAGGTATTTCTTGCCAACAATAGCTAGCTATCGTTATTAAATTGTATCAAAAGTCAAAGTAAATTTAAAGAGTCTTTTGATGAATTTTTACTTGAAAATCTTTTAAAGACTAATTTATCTAATACAATAAAGAGCTCTATAGAAAAAGTTCTTGTACTTTTCCAATATCTGACTCATTAACTACAAGAAAAATCGTATCACCTGAGTGCAGGCGAGTATTCCCTGAGACCACTTCTGCTTCTTGATTGTGTATCTGAGTTGTAATCAAAACATTCTTTGGCAAAGTTAAATCTCGAACCAATTTTCCTGCTAATTTTTCAGTCACTATAAATTCAAGTAAGGTTGGTTTAAGTGCCTTTTTCTTATTGTCTTTAGTCATTTTAGCCAGCATAGCTTCGTAAATTGGTTCACCTTTTAGAAGGTCCATCATTAAATAGGCAACTAGTGTTACAATTCCAATAGTCATTAATTGACCTAAATCTCCAACCATCTCTGTTACTAAAATCATTGCCGTCAGCGGAGCTTTTGATATAGCACCAAAATACCCAGCCATCCCTAAAACAATAAATAAAGGAAGGCTTTGAGCATTGAGCAACTGCATATTTTCAAAAAACAAACCAAATGCCAAGCCAGCAAGTGACCCCAAGGTTAGAATCGGAAGAAAAATTCCACCAGGTAGCCCACTTCCATAAGAAATCATACTCCAGATAAAGCGAATAATTAAATAAATGACAACCGTAGCCAGTGTCGGAGTAGAGATACTCAATGAATTGATGACACTGTTACCTCCACCAAGCAATTGTGGGTAAAAATACGCTACTGGAAGTGTTAATAATACAGCAAAAATTCCATAAAAATAAGATGGAACATGAAATAGTTTTCCTAAGAAATCGTAGAAAACGTTAATATTCAAAATGACTTTTTCATAAATATATCCCATAATTCCAAGAAAAATACCAAGCAATAAGAAGATCCAGTATTGACTTAGTGGTAAATAAGGTAAATCCCCAGACATGGCAAGTACTGGCGTCAATCCAAAAATATGTAGTGAAATATAATTAGCCACTAGACTGGCAACAAGTGCTGTTACCCAAACTAGATGAGAAAAATGATGGTAAACTTCTTCCACAACAAATAAGAGGCCTGCAATTGGGGCATTAAAAGCTGCAGAGAGCCCTGCTGCCGCCCCACTTGCTATTAAGACCCGTTTTTCAATTCCACAAGCTTTTAAAAAATGTGCTATTCCCTTTGCAGACATAGCTCCTAACTGAATACTCGGACCTTCACGCCCGAGCATTAAGCCCATTGAAATGGATAAAACGCCACCAATAAATTTTTTCCAAAGGATACTCCACCAATTTGTTTCTAAATCACCTTTTAATTCGCCTTCGACATGAGGAATGCCTGATCCTTTGATATCTTTATCTGATTTTACCAACAGTCCAATAAAAACAACAATTATGACACTACAAATCCCAATTGGTAGAAGATAAATCGGTTGGTCCTGAGCAATTTGATAATAATAACTAACTTTCTCAAATATTTTTTCAATCAGTAATCTAAATAAACTGACAACACAACCTGAAACAATACCGACAAGAACCCCTCGCCAAGCAAGTGCAAGAACATTATGTCGGCTAAAATTAAATTCTTCTTGATGATTATTCATAATACCCCCTTATTAAAACATTGACGAATATCACCTAACACTCAAAGAAAAACAAAATCAGCCCCCACAGATCAAGGAAGACATACCTGAAAGTAGACGAAAATACTTAAGCAAGTATCTTTTTGATTTTCAAAACCAATAACACATAAGAGCCTAGAACTGCCTCCTACATTCTCTCAACTAACATTGTACCAAATCTCCCAAAAAGATTCGAGGGCTTTTCCAAATTGATCTGATTAACAAAAAAAGAAGACAGAGTGTCCTCTTTTCTGAAATAAGATTTCTCTTATTTTCGATACATTTTAAATTGTAGATAAAGATCGTTATAGATACCCAACCATTTTTCGCCAAGATTATCATAAACTTCTAAGTTTTCGATAGTTTCCTGAGATGGATAAAAGGCAGGGTCATTTTTGACGTCATCAGGTAAAAGTTCTTTTGCAACCTCATTTGGTGTTGAGTAACCTATATACTCTGCATTTTGTGCTGCATTTTCAGGTTCTAACATAAAGTTAAAGAAGGCATAGACTTCTTCTTCATGTTTAACTGTTTTGGGAATGACAAGATTATCAAACCAAAGATTAGAACCTTCACTTGGAACCACATAATGAAGGTCTTCGTTTGAATCAAGCATTTCACTAGCTTCACCAGAGAAGGTAACTCCGATGGCTGCATCACCTTGAATCATATAGCCCTTCATTTCATCCCCGACAATTGCCTTAATATTGGGCGTTAAATCGTGCAATTTGAGTTCAACCTCTTGGAGTTGTTCCAATTTTTTACTATTGAGACTATAACCTAGTGTATTCAAACCAAATCCCATAACCTCACGGGCGCCATCAACCAGCATAATATCATTACGATATTCCTCTCGCCAAAGGTCAATCCAATGTTCTGGTGCTTGTTCAACCATTGTCTCATTATAAACAATACCAACGGTTCCCCAGAAATAAGGGATTGAGTATTCATTATCAGGGTCAAAACTCAAACCAAGAAATTCTTCTCCGATATTTTCCATGCCTTTAAGCTTTGATTTATCAAGTTTGACCAAAAGATCTTCTTTAATCATCTTATCGATCATATAGTCAGACGGAACAGCAATATCATAGGTTGTCCCGCCTTGTTTGATTTTGGTGTACATGGCTTCGTTGGAATCAAAGGTATCATACTGAACTTCAATACCTGTCTCAGCTGTAAATTTTTTGAGAAGATCCGGGTCAATATAATCACCCCAGTTATAAATAACTAATTTGTCCGATTGACTTCCTGAACTCGAACGCTTCTGCATATAGACAGAAGTTCCTGCAAGGATAAGGATGATAGCCACAATCCCTGCTATAAATGAATAAAGTCTACGCATGCTTGTCCCCCTTCTCATTTGAAATGAAATAATAGCCAATCACAAGCAAAATGCTAAAGAGAAAGACGATTGTTGAGAGGGCATTGATTTCAAGTGAAATCCCTTGACGAGCGCGTGAGTAGATTTCAACCGATAGGGTTGAAAAACCATTTCCTGTTACAAAGAAAGTCACGGCAAAGTCGTCCAAAGAATAAGTGAAGGCCATAAAGAAGCCTGAGATAATTCCCGGTGTCAAATAAGGAAGCATGACTTCGCGCAGCATTTGCCTTCTAGTAGCTCCCAAGTCAAAGGCTGCATTGATCATATCCTCATTCATTTCCTTCAATCTTGGAAGGACCATTAGCACTACAATTGGGATTGAAAAAGCAATATGACTTAGAAGAACTGAGACTGTTCCTAGTTGGAAGCCCAACATCGTGAATAAAATCAAGAAACTAGCACCAATCATAACGTCCGGTGAAACCAAAAGAACATTATTGAGAGATAAGAGTGTGTTTTGAAATTTTGGTTTCATTTGATGGACAAAGATTGTGCCGAAAGTCCCGATTGCGGTTGCCAAAAGAGCACTCAGAAAGGCTAAGAAGAAGGTTTGAACCAAAATCAACATGAGTCGGCTATCTTCAAACATTTCCTGATAGTGCTCAAGTGTGAAACCTGTAAAACCATTCATGTCTCCTCCAGCATTGAAGGAGAAGAAAATCAAATAAGCTATCGGAACATAGAGAACAACAAAGACTAAAAGAAGATATAAGTTTGCTAATTTTTTCATTTACGTCTCTCCTTTGTAAGCCACATCGTTGCCAGCATAGCCATAATTAGGATAACTCCAATTGTTGACCCCATTCCCCAGTTTTGAGTGGTTAGGAAATGTTGTTCAATAGCCGTACCAAGTGTAATCACCCTGTTTCCTCCAATCAAACGTGTCAGCATAAAGAGACTGAGACTAGGAATAAAAACAGACTGGACACCACTTCTTACACCATTGAGAGAAAGTGGAAAGATAACTTTGGTAAAGGTTTGACTGTCTGATGCTCCCAAGTCTCGACTGGCATTGATTAAATTATCATCAATGTCATCCAGGGCATTGAAAATTGGTAAAAGCATGAAGGGAATTTCAATATAAGATGCCACAAAGATAAATGAAAAATCAGTAAAGAGGATTTGTTTTGGACCAATTCCTACAAAAGTTAGAAAAGCATTGATACCACCTTGCTGACCAAAAATCCCCATAAAGGCGTAAGCTTTTAACAAAAGATTAACCCAAGTCGGTAGGATAACCAACATCAAAAGAAGTTGCTTATGTTTTAGCTTGGTCAAAAGGTAGGCAGCTGGATAACTAATGATTAATGTCACCAAAGTAATAATCCCAGCATAGAAAATGGAATTGAGACTCATACGCAAATAGGTCCATGAACCAAAAAAGGTTGCGTAGTTAGCCAAAGTAAGATTTCCTTGAATGTCAAAGAATGACTTGTAAAGCAAGAGGACTAAGGGTGCTATTACAAAAAGGCCTATCCAAAGAAGGTAGGGAACAGCAAAGGCATTAGAGGTTTTCTTCATTACGCTCCTCCTCAATGGCATTAATCAAGCCATCTTCATGCTCTTCAACTTCCACATACTCTTCAATACGGGCATCAAACTCTTCTTCAGTTTCATTAAGACGCATAATATGGATATCTTCAGGTGTAAAATCTAGTCCAATAACTTCACCTTCGATAGCCTTGCGAGTTGAATGAATCATCCATTCATTACCAAGTTCATCGTATGCGATGATTTCATAATGCACACCGCGGAAGAGTTGCGTATCCACCTTAACCTGAAGTTTTCCTTCTTCTGGCAAAGTGATTTGCAAGTCCTCTGGACGAATAACAATTTCGACTGACTCATTAGGACGCATACCACCATCAACAGCTTCAAAACGTTTGCCATTGAACTCCACCAAGTAGTCTTCAATCATTTTTCCAGGAAGGATATTCGATTCACCGATAAAGGTTGCAACAAAATGGTTGATTGGTTCATCGTAGATGTCAACAGGCGTTCCTGACTGAACTATTTCGCCTTCGTTCATGACGAAAATCCAATCTGACATAGCCAAGGCTTCTTCCTGATCATGTGTGACAAAAACAAAGGTAATTCCTAGGCGTTGTTGCAACTCACGCAATTCATACTGCATTTCAGTTCGAAGTTTCAAATCCAATGCAGACAAAGGTTCATCCAGAAGAACAACTCTTGGTTGATTAATGATTGCACGCGCAATCGCAACACGCTGACGTTGTCCACCAGATAATTTTTGAATAGGGCGATTCTCAAAACCTTCCAATTGAACCATTTTCAATGCCTCTTTGACACGACGTTCAATTTCACTCTTCTCAACTTTTTTGAGTTTTAAAGCGAAAGCTACATTTTCAAAAACGTTCATATGAGGAAAGAGTGCATAGTTTTGGAAAACGGTATGGACATCACGCTTATTAGTTGGGACATCATTGATACGTTTCCCATCCAAGAATACATCACCTGATGTTGCATCCAGGAGACCAGCGATAATATTCAAAATAGTTGATTTACCACTACCTGATGCTCCAAGAAGTGTGTAAAACTTCCCTTCTTCAAGCTCAAGATTGATATCTTTTAACACCACAGTGTTACTATCTTCAAAGACCTTTGACACGTTTTTAAACGTAATAATTGGATTAGTCAATTCTCATAAAACCTCTTTTTTTCTTATCCTAAGAAATTTCTTCCTCGAAAAATATAAATTAAATATATCAGCAGATAGTTCAACTAACCTGCTGATATCTAAACTAAAATACGAATTAAGTCGGGAATTGAGTCTCCTGACCTAAACTAGTTTATCAGTGCTTCACCGATAATGCGAACTTCTGGTTCAAGTTGAATTCCTGCTTTGGCATCAACGGTTTTAATCACGTGAGCAATCAAGTCCTCATAATCTTTTGCAGTTCCATCAGCAACGTTTACCATAAAACCAGCATGTTTCTTGCTAACTTCAACACCACCAATTCGGTAGCCCTTGAGGTCTGCTTCACTAATTAATTGACCTGCAAAGTGACCAACTGGGCGTTTGAAAACAGAGCCACAAGATGGGTATTCCAATGGCTGTTTCAATTCACGTAGGTGTGTCAATCGATTCATTTCTTGGCTGATTTGCAAGTAATCACCAGGTTTTAAAGCAAATTTGGCCGAAATAACAACATCTCCTGTTTCTTGAACAGAAGAGTGACGATAACCAAATGCCATTTCACGATTGGTTAAGGTCTTAATTTCACCCTCTTTTGTCAAAACTTGTGCAGAAACTAGAATGTGGGCAATTTCACCACCATAGGCGCCAGCATTCATGAACACAGCTCCTCCGATGCTTCCAGGAATACCGCAGGCAAACTCAAAACCAGATAAACTGTGATATTTAGCAACTCGCGTTGTTTCAATTAAATTAGCACCAGCCTCTGCTTCAATTGTGTAACCATTGACTGTCACTGAATTAAGCTTATCAAACATGATAACAAAACCACGGATACCGCCATCACGGACGATAATATTGCTTGCATTTCCCAAAACAATCCAAGGAATGTTTTCACGATTAGCGACTTGAACAATTCGAGACAACTCGAAACGGTTACGTGGGAAAGCTAAATAGTCAGCTGGACCTCCCACTTTTGTATAGGTATAATTTTTCAAAGGTTCATTAACACGAATGTCAATACCATTTAAATCATTAGTCAAAAAATCTGTCATTTCATCACTTTTCCATTAAAAAAATCGGCATAAAACCGATTATAATTATAACAAAAAAAATAGTATTTGACGATAGCTAGCTCATAGGAAAAATACAAATTTCAAGCACATTTGACTCTTACCTCTTACTTAGAGCAGTTATTTTTTATTCTAATAATTTACCTTACACTGGCCACATCAATTTTTTGGATGTCAGAACAATCTAGCGACTTAATTATTTCCGAAATAGGCTTGCCACTGACCGACAAATTAGGTGCAATATCAAGCAAAGGAACCATGACAAAAGCACGTTCTAACATGTACGGATGTGGCACTTTGAGATTATCTTCATTAATTAATGCATCCCCGAATAAAAGAATATCAATATCAATTGTTCTTGGACCCCAATGTTCATGACGAACACGACCTAGTTCTTTTTCAATACTTTGACAGTGATGCAACAAATCTTGTGCTTGTAAATTTGTTTCTAATTCACAACATAAATTAAGAAAATCATTCTGGTCTGTATTTCCCCAGGCTGGAGTTTCATAATATGATGACACCTTTGTCACATTGACATTAGGTAATCCATTCAAGAGTCTGATTGCCTCTTCCAGATAAAACTTTCTTTTCCCGATATTTGAACCCAGGCTTAGATAGACCTTTGTCATTCTCGAACCCTCTCTAACTCTATACCTACCGCATCATAATGACCATTAATAGGAGGATTTTCCTTTGTTATTCGAATGGTAATAGCCTCAACTGGAGCAAAGCCATCAAAAATATCCTGACAAATTGCACCAGCTAAACGTTCAATCAGCTTGTACTTCTTCTGTTCAGCCTGTTTTTTAATGGTTTCAAAAACCAGACCATAATGAACAGTATCTTCTAAATCATCAGACATTGCAGCTTTTTTCAAATCAACTGAAAGCGTACAATCAATAACAAAAATTTGTCCCAAAGTTTGCTCTTCAGAAAATGCACCGTGATAACCGTAAAAACGGCATCCTTTTAATTGTATTTTATCCATTTTACACCAACTGACTAATAACTTTAACGACATCACGATTGAGGTCAACATTGTGTACACGTACAATCTGGCAACCCTTGGCAATAGCCCAGGCTGAAAGCGCAGCTGTTCCCATGTCTCGATCAAGCGCAGCTGTATTTCCACCTAAGAGATGGTCAACCACGCGCTTCCGGGAAATCCCAAAGAGAACTGGATAACCTAATTGACAGACAGCATCCAAGCCCTTGAGGAGTTCCATATTTTGATCAACGTTTTTGGCGAATCCAAAGCCTGGATCAATCCAGATATTTTCCTTTGCAACTCCTGCTTCTAAAGCTTTCTGAGCACGCTGACTTAGGAAGTCACAAACCTCTTGAGTGATATTTTGATAAACCTCTTGGTCCTGATTATGCATGAGAATGATTGGGACCTTTCTCTCAGCAGCCAAGTCCAACATTTTCCCATCATAAAGTCCCGCCCAAACATCATTCAGAATATCTGCGCCGGATTCAAGTGCTGCACGCGCTGTTTCCGTTTTATAAGTATCAATACTTACTAAGACATCAAATTTTTCCTTGATGGCCTTAATTACTGGTACAACTCGAGCGATTTCTTCAGCAGTCTCAACAAAAGTAAATCCTGGCCGTGTTGATTCCCCACCAACGTCAATAATTTTAGCACCAGATTGAACCATTTTCTCCACTTGTTGGAGTGCTGATTCTACTGCAGTATAGTTTCCACCATCTGAAAAGGAATCAGGTGTCACATTAAGCACCCCCATGATGCAAGCTTGACCAGCAATTTCATGTTTTCCAATTTTCATTCGTCAACTCCTATTTTTCGCGGATTAAAGACAAGATTTCCTTACGTTCTTCACGATCTTCTTTGTAAAGCCCTTTGGCAACAGTTGTGATTGTCTTGCTTCCTGGCTTCTTGATACCACGCATAGTCATACACATGTGCTCAGCTTCAAGCATGACAAAAATCCCCTTTGGATGAAGTGCTTCTTCCAAGGCAGTGGCCACTTGATCTGTTAAACGCTCTTGTAATTGTGGACGCTTGCTGGCAACTTCAACAGCACGGGCTAGTTTACTAAGACCGGTCACGCGACCATCACTTGGCAGATAGGCCACATGAGCCACTCCATAAAAAGGAACCAGATGATGCTCACACATTGAATAAAAAGGAATATCCTTAACCAAAACCACCTCTTCATGGTTTTCTGTAAAAACTGCAGTAAATTGGTCTTTAGGATCTTCATTTAAACCCGCAAACATTTCTTGATACATTTTAGCAACACGCTTTGGTGTATCTAAAAGCCCTTCACGTTGAGGATTTTCGCCCAAGGCTTCCAATAATTGATATACTGCTTGTTCTAACTTTTCTTGATTTGCCATTTCATTTCCAATCTAATTCGTTTTTACTATTATAGCTTAATTCTGCTGTCTTGACAAAAGCGCCTGACGCACTTGCGAGATGAAATAAAGAGAGCCTGTAATAACATAAAAATCATCTTGACTGTCATAAGCAATCTCGCTCAACCACGCCTTCCAATCTCCCACTCTCTCATAACCCTGAGGATAGGCCTCCAACTTGATAGCATTTGGATAATCAAAGCTAGTAACTTTCACTGGTGCAAGCTGCTCCAAGATTTCCAACATACTATCAACTGGTTTAGTATCAATGGCAGCCATTAAAATATGAATCTTCCTACCACTATATGTTTTTAAGACATCAACCAAGGCAGAAATGGATTCATTATTATGAGCACCATCAATCATGACATTGCTTGCCATCATTTCAGTTCTACCAGCCCATTTGCTTTCAAGAAGCCCCTTACGGATACTGTTTTCATTAAGTTTTGGATAGTTTTTGGACAATAGCAGAGCTGTCTTGATGGCAAGACTTGCGTTGTTGATTTGGTGCTGACCTTGCATGGAGAGTTTTATAGCTTGAAGTTCAGCTTTGCTATCTTCAAAAGTGAAGCCTGACTCATGGCTCGAAACTGAGAAATCACGTCCCAAACGATAAGATTGACTAGATGTCTGCACAGCTTTGTCATCAAATATTGAGGCTACATCTTCTCGCTCACTAGCATAAATGAGGGGAACCCCTTCCTTGAGGACGTCAACTTTCTGCTCTGCTATTTGACCGTAGGTCTGACCGAGAATAGCCTGATGATCTAGCCCGATAGATGGACAAACCACAGCCAAGGCTTTGAAAACATTCGTAGCATCATCACGGCCACCCATACCAGCTTCAATGATAGCAAGGTCTACTGGATGCTGATGACCAAAGTATTCGAACATTAAAACCGTAATGGTTTCAAATTCCGTAGCCGGCTCCAAATCAATCTCCTGAGGCATGCGCTCCACCACGGGTTTGACGCGCTCCACCAATGATATAAAGTCTTGCTCGGAAATCATCTGACCATTCAAGCTGATGCGTTCCCTAAAATCAACAATGTAAGGTGAGGTAAAAGTTCCAACCTCATAACCAGCATGGCTGAAAATATGTTGTAAATAGCTAGTTGTAGATCCCTTACCATTGGTGCCCACAACATGAACAGCTGCTATTTTTTCCTGTGGATTCCCCAGTTGGTTGAGCATCCAAGCCATACGCTCCAAGCCTGGCTTAATCCCAAATTTGAGACGTCCATGTACCCAATCCAAACAATCCTGATAATTCATAATCACACTTCTTTCAAAAAACAGATTAGCTCTATTATATCATAGGTTGAGTTCAAAAAAAGCCAGCAATGCTGACTTTTGATATTATTCAACTTCACCAGCTTCAACAACTAAGTCATCTGGATTAGCTGCTGATCCGTAAATTGGCTCCAGTGTTTCTTCATAATCCTTATGGAAGAAGTTTTCCTCACCTAGTGTCTTAATTTCATCGTTGATCCAATCAAGCAACTCTGTGTTTCCTTTTTGGACTGCTGCAGCAATGGTATCAATATTACCTAAACTAGTAATCCCAACTTCATAACCTTTATTTTCCAATGCCCAAGCTAATACTTCCGTATTATCTGTTGAAAGAGCATCACCACGGCCGTCAAGAAGAGCTTGGTAAGCCTCACTGTATTGGTCAAATTTTAATAAATTAACTTCTGGATGTTCTGCTTCAAAATAAGTTTCAGCAGTTGTACCTTTACCTACAATCAAGTTTTTTCCTTTTAAATCTTCGACTGATTCAATAAGTGATTTACTTGGAGATACTACACCTAGAGCAACCTTCATGTAAGGCAAAGCAAAATCGACTTGCTTGGCACGTTCATCAGTTACAGTAAAGTTTGCCAAAATGATGTCAACCTTAGCTGAAGTAAGGTATTCTACTCGGCTGGCAGGATCAACTGCTACATATTCGACATCAACCTTCAAATCTTTCGCTAATCGGTTAGCAAAGTAGACGTCATAACCTTGATAGTCACCATGTTCATCTACGTAACCAAATGGTTTCTTATCCGAAAAAACACCAATTTTAATTTTTCCTGATTCCTTGATTTCTGAAAGTGTTCGTGCTTGAGCTGTATTTCCAGAAGAAGACGATGCAACAGATGAAGACTTATTAGAATCTGATGTTGAGCAAGCAGTCAAAAGAACTGCTACAATCAAACCTAAAAGACCTAAAAGATAATTAACTTTTTTCATATAAAACTCCTTTATACTCAATGAAATTCAAAATTAGAGAAGGCAAGCCGACGCAGACATACCTAATGGTAGGCAAGAAGGCTTAACCACCTATCATTTTGATTTTCGAAGAGTATTCATTTAAGATACCAAGGCGTAAAATTTATAACACGGTGACTGTCGCCTCGCTCCCTATCACCATGTTTTGTAACTAAATAATAAAATAGATATGTTTTTTTAGTCTATTAACCTATCGTTGAATAATCAAATACGGTTAGGAAATCTTTAGCTCTCTGTGTTTTAGGAGAAGCAAAGAAGTCATTTCCCTGACTTTCTTCAATAATTTTTCCATTTTCCAGAAAAATAACACGATCAGCGATAGCTTTAGCAAACTGTAGCTCATGCGTGACAATAATCATGGTACGTCCCTCATGAGCAAGCTCGCCAATCAAATCCAATACTTCTCTGACCATTTCAGGATCTAAGGAAGCCGTCACTTCATCAAATAAAATAACTTCTGGATGCAAGAGGAGACTTCTGACAATAGCCACTCGCTGTTTCTGCCCACCTGACAACTCTCTAGCAAACCGTTCTTCTTTGTCTGCTAAACCTACCCGCTTAAGTAACTCTCTTGCTTCCGTTTCAACGTCAGCTTTGGGGCGCCCCTGAGCTTTGACCGGACCCAAGGTCAAGTTTTGCATGACATTTAGATGTGGAAATAAGTCATAGGATTGAAAAACCATACCTATTTTTTGTCGTAACTTAGGCAAGTTCTTCTTATCTGCTAGGACCGATTCACCTTCCAAAGTGATTTCTCCTGATTCAAAAGTTTCCAGACCATTGATACAACGAAGCAAAGTTGATTTTCCACAACCTGATGGACCAAGAATGACTAGAACTTCTCCCTCTTCAACAGCAAGTGATAAGCCATCTAATATTTTGTGTGTTCCAAATGACTTATTGATATTATTAATTTCTAAAATTTTCTTTGCCACAACTTACTCCTTCCATTTTGACTCAAGATAGATTGATAACCTTGAGATTGGAAAACAAACCGCAAAGTACATGAAGAAAATCAAACCATATATCCAAATAGCAGAGCTTGGAACCGTTAGGCGATTAGCTTCAATGATTTGCTGTCCTACTTTTACAACTTCTACAACTCCAATCAAAACTATTAGAGAGGTTGTCTTGACCATCCGTGTCATAAGATTAACTGCTTGAGGAATGAGCTGTCGCAAAATCTGAGGAAAAATGACATACCAATAAAGTTGTTTTTGATTCAATCCAATGGCTAAGCCACTCTCAATCTGGTGTCTTGGTAACGAAGTCAAAGCTCCACGAACTAAGTCACCCATTTCAGCAGTTCCCCACATTGAAAAGACTATGATAGCAGCCATCTCTCCTGAAAAATTGATATTAAAAGTTCTAGCAAAACCAAAATAAACAATAAAGAGTAAAACTAATTGAGGCATAATACGAATAAACTCTAAATAGAATCGACAAATACCTCTTATCCACTTAAACCTCGAAGTCATCAGAATGCCAAATACAAATCCTAAGAGAATGGAAATTATTATAGCAATCATAGACAGCTCAATCGTTACCCAGAGACCTTGAAAAAGTCTAAGTAGATTCTTGCCCCGAAAGATGACTTGAATTGCCGAATCCTGCATAACGTAACCTCCTCTCAATTAGGGTAAATACTATTGATACTGGCAAAAGAATAATCAGATATGACAAAACCAACAGCAAGAGTGCTTCATCTGTTTCATAATAAATCCCAATCAAATCTTTGGCCACATACATTAAATCTGCAATGGCCACAATTGAAAAGACTGAAGTCTCCTTAATCAAGAATATGACATTTGCAGCAAATGAAGGTAGGGCAACCGCAAAAGCTTGAGGTAAGATAACATAGATCATGTTTTTGATTGGGCTCAAGCCGATACTCAATCCAATTTCGTATTGGGTTTTAGAAACAGCTTCTAAACCTGAACGAAAGGATTCTGCCATATAAGAGCCACCTAAGAATATCAAACCACTTATAGCACAGACTTCTGAACTAAGAATAATCCCAATTTTTGGGAGTCCAAAGTAGAGAAAGTAGAGCTGAATCAATAGTGGCGTATTCCGTGACAGTTCAATATATAATTGACTCAACTGACTCAAAATTGGAATCTTCTTGATTTTTATGATGGCAATAAGAAGACCAAGGATTGTTGCTCCAATAATACCCCAAAATGCTAATTTTAGCGTTATAAAGAGTGCATCTTGATATAAAGGTAAGCTTCTTTCTATAAATTCCCAATTTAGCACCATAGACCTCCTTCAAGCTTTAAAAATATTATAAAAGAAAGTCTTCATCTCGGATAATCTATTTTATTTATGACATGGTATAAGAAAAATTTATAACCAAAAAACAAGCATAGGAAACTACTTAGCTAGAATCCTATGCCTGTTTTTTATAAAATATCTAGTTTATAGAGACCTCTGACTGCATTACAAGCGTAAACAGCATCTGCTCTTTTCAAATCTTCTTTGGTCAAGAGGCATTCTTTGACTTGACCTGTTTTCAATAGGTGTTTTCTATATATGCCAGCTAGGATGCCGACAGATAGGGGAGGAGTTAGTAATTCTCCACCTATTTCTAAAACAAGGTTTCCTATTGTTGTTTCCTGGAGGTAGCCTTCCTTGGAAATAAAAATCTGTTCTGTCTCTGCCTTAGTCAAATGAGGACGGTAGCTCGTCTTATAATAGACAAATGGTCCTTCTATTGATTCTTGGCGCTGATGGATTTGAGCCTTGAGAAGAGGCTGGGGCAGGTCTTCTAAAAGACAGGCATGGCATTCTAATTGACCAGATTTAGTCAGTGATAGTCTCAGGCGGTAGTCTTTGGTCTTGTTCAGACTTTCGAGATAAGACTCAAGCTCAGCTCTGCTATTTTCCAAAGTAAAAGGATAAGAGAAATAGGCACTAGATTCTTGGAGACGCTCTAAATGATAGTCAAGCAAATCAATGTGTCCCTTAGTCACTTTGGCGGTCGTGATAAGGTCAAATCTAGGCTGTTTTCGATAGAGAACAGCACTTTTTTGCTTAGTCTCCTGGTATTCATCCTGCCAATTGCTGTCCCAAGTAATGCCCCCGCCGACACCATATATAGCCTGATTTTTATAAACTTGCAGACTTCTTATAGCCACATTGAAAATCCGATTGCCATTAGGCAGACAGATGCCAAGTGTACCGCAATAGACGCCACGTGGTTTGGGTTCAAGTCTGCTAATAATGTCTATGGTTGCGATTTTAGGAGCACCTGTAATAGATCCACAAGGAAAGAGAGCTTGAAAAATATCAACCAAAGTCGTATCTTCCTTGATGCTACTCTCAATGGTAGAAGTCATCTGCCAGACAGTTGAATAGGGTTCAAGCTCACATAAGCTAGTGACCTGCACGCTAGAAATTTCCGAAATTCGCCCCATATCATTGCGCAGAAGATCCACAATCATCATGTTTTCAGCACGATTTTTAACATCATTGGCCAACCAATCTCTTTTTTTCCTATCTTCTGCCAGATTAAAGCCACGACCTGTCGTCCCCTTCATGGGCCTCGTCCTCAAGGTCTGCCCCTCCGTTTGGAAAAAGAGTTCGGGACTAGCTGAAATAACTGCAAAATCATCGTGCTCTACAAAAATATTATAGGCTGCCCCTTGTTCTACCACTAGGCGGTTGTAAATAGCAAAGCTGTCAGCAGTTACTTTACTCGTCAACTGAATGGTATAGTTAACTTGATAGGTATTTCCCTGTCTGATATTTGAGTTGATTTCAGCAATTGCTCTTTCATATTCTTCTTTTCTAGTCTCATTTTTCCATGCATTAGGCATCTCTACTTCATCATAACTTTCAATAAAGTCCACTTCCTCAGCTGACTTGTGAACAGTAAAGTAGGCAAGATACTCGCCTGAGAGACGACTAGAATGAAGATTAAATTTGCTTTCAAAGGCTTTACTCGCTTCATAGGAGACGTAACCAACCACATAATAACCTTGCTTTTGAAAGGCTTCTACTTCTTCTAAAACTAAAGGAACTTGATGTAGGTCATCTGCTATCAATTCCTTTACGGGATTCTTAAAAATCAGTCGTCTCCCAAGACTTTTCACATCTACAACTGTTTGCTTATGCATTCCTTCTTCCTCATCAAAAAGGGAGTGGGACAGAACTCACTAACAAAAAAGAAGAGTTCGTCGTCCCACCCCCGCAAGGCCTAGTAGGGAAGTTCGAGCTTTGAAAAAAGCGAAGAGATTCCCACTAGGCTACTGCGTCTGGATTATATTCCAAATAATAATTAAGGAGCTGTGCTCTTTGCTCAGCTTCTTCTTTTTCTCATTTCTAATAATTGTCCGATAACAAAAATCGCTATAGCTGACCAGATAAAGATAAATCCTTTTAACTCACCAGCTGTGATTCCTTCTTGAAAAACCAGCACTGCTATTGCCAATTGAATGGTTGGATTGATGTACTGAATAAAACCAATAAGATTAAGTGGTGCTCTTTTCAGAGCCTCAGCGAAGAACAATAATGGTATAGCTGTAACTGCGCCAGAAAGCACAAGTAAGCTATTCTCAAGACTATTGTAATCATGCATGCCTTCCTTAGCAAAGAAAAGAAGATAAATCAAAGCAAAAGGCAAAATGATTAGACTCTCAACTAACATGGCCACATCGCTTGATAAACTGACAGATTTTTTGACCAGACCATAAAGGCCAAAGCTCAAGGCTAAGGCCAGCGAAACCAATGGCAGATTACCTGTATTGATAACCAATACGAGAACACCAATACCAGCTACCAGAATGGCTAAACGCACCGCATTGTTCAAAGATTCCCTAAGAAAAATGACAGATAAGCCTACGGAAACAAGAGGCATGATGTAATAGCCCAGGCTAGCTTCTGTCGCTTGACCATGACCAACCGCATAGATATAAACCAGCCAGTTGATACTAATTAGGAGACTTGCAAACAGCATGGTCAAGGCAGCTTTAGGATTTTTGAATAAGTTTGACAGTTCCTCTTTATAGACCTTGCTGCGACCAGAAAAGATCATGTAGACAAGCATGGTTAGACTGGTAAATAAAATACGGTAAGAAAGCGTATTATAGGCATTGACACCTGCTAATAGTTTCCAAAATAGAGACAAAAATCCCCAGCACAAGTAGGTAGATAAGCCTAGTAAGATACCCAGATTAGTCCTTCTCAATGACAACTCCTTTAGTGTCTACTCTTAGTGGACAAACTTGACCATCCAAATTCATGTCCTCAAGACTCTTAACCAAGTCAGCTTCCTTTTCTTGCTTGATGAGGACCATAACAGTTGGTCCAGCACCAGAGAGATAGGTAGCGTAAGCACCATGTTGGTTGGCCACTTCCTTGATTGCTGCGAATTCCTTGACCAATTTTTGGCGGAAGCGCTCATGGAAGAGGTCTCCTTGAATGGCTTTTCCTGCTTTTTCCAAGTCCCCTGTCAATAGCGCAGCGATTGCCACATTAGCGATTGAAGAGGCTGCAACTGCTTCTTTATAAGACATCTCACTGGGAAGCACACCACGGCTGTCGCTAGTTTTGAGTTCATAGTTTGGAATGAAAGCAACAAAAGCTGTCTCAGGAAAATCAGCTACGATGCTGTTAACATGGCCATCTACATAAGATGAAATGACAAGATTACCCAAAATAGCCGGTGCAACATTATCAGGATGTCCTTCAATTTCAGTCGCTATATCTAATTTTTGATCAGCAGTTAATTCTAAATTCCCAAGTTGATTGGATAATTCAATTCCAGCAACAATAACTGAACTTGAAGAACCCAGACCACGGGCCAAGGGAACATCTGAAACCATTTTCAGATGATGAGGCTGAAGGTCTCCCTTAACACGTAGTGCAGTTGCAATCAGGAGATTTCTTTCATCACTTGGAATTTCTTCACCTAAATCATGATCCACCTGCCAAGAATCAGAAGGTTCTAGAACTTGGATTTCTAAATACTTAGACAAAGCTACACCTACCGAGTCGAATCCCGGTCCAACATTGGCAGAGGTAGCAGGAACAATTATTTTCATCATAATCCTCTACTATTACAAATAAAGAGAACGACTAAGATTAGATTTTAGTCATTCTACTTAACTTTTATGAGCATTTGGTTTGCGGAACTCAATCTGATATCATTCTACTCATCGTACCAAAAGTGAGTTGAAAGCCCCTAACCTTTTGTCATTCTCTTTAATCTTTACTTGACAATTTAGTCGCCAAGTACCTTAAATGTATTAACTACTGTAAAGTCTGCGACAGCATTCAAATCAGCTGTTACATCCTCAAGTTGTGTTTGACTGAGTTCGTGTGTAATAATAACAACACGAGCTACTTCACCATTAGCTTTTTGCTGAAGTACTTGTTCAAAAGAGATATTTTGAGCATTGAAAATTTCAGCTAAACGAAGAATTTGACCTTTTTTATCTGGAACATCAATAGCAAAATAATATTTCGCAAAGACATCTGCTGGGTTTGCCAACTTAGTCTCACGAGCAAACTCGTTAAATGGTTTTCCAACATTCTTATCGTTGATACGACGAGCAATACGCACAATGTCAGCTGCTACTGAAGTTGCTGTTGGCTTTTGACCAGCACCTGGTCCATAATACATTGACTCACCGATACCGATTGATTCAACAAAGACCGCATTCATAACACCATTGACACTTGCAAGCGGGTGACCTTTTGGAAGGAATGTCGGTGCTACCTCAGCAGAAATACCTGACTCTACCTCACGTACATCACCAACAAGCTTGATAACATAGCCTAATTCTTGAGCAACTGCTACATCATCTGGAGTAATAGTTGTGATTCCCTTATGAGAAACAGCTGCAAAATCAAGCGTCATCCCAAAACCAAATTGACTGAGGATAACAGCTTTATAAGCTGCATCAATCCCCTCAACGTCATTTGTTGGATCACTTTCAGCATAACCTAGCTCCTGAGCTGTCTTAAGTGCAGCATCGTAAGTCCATCCTTCATCAACCATTTTAGTCATCATGAAGTTTGATGTCCCGTTCAAGACACCTAGAATACGAGTAACTTTATCAGACGTCAAAGAGTTTGCCAAAGTACGTAAGATAGGAATACCGCCAGCCACTGCTGCTTCATAATAGAATGCGACACCTTTATCCTGGGCAAGTGCAATCAATTCCTTACCATGTGTTGCAATCAAATCCTTATTAGCAGAAACAACATGCTTCCCAGCTTCCAAAGCACTTGTAATAAATGTACGAGCAGGCTCAATACGTCCCATCAATTCTACAACAATATCAATCTCAGAATCATTAAGAATCTCATTAACATCCGTAACAAAATTATAATCATTACCAGCAGCAAGAAGACGATTTTTTTCTTCATCATCCTTAACTAATACTTTGGTAATTTCAAGGTCACTACGTGATGCAGCTACAATTTTTTCACCATTTTCCTGCAAGAGGAAAGGAATACCACTTGCTACAGTCCCGAAACCTAATAAACCAATATTTACAGTCATAACGTCTCCTTATTCTCAAAAAATAAACATTTTAACCATTATAACAAAAATAATTCAGAATTTACAGAAAAATGCAACTTTTAAAAAGAAAAAGTTTGAAATTTAGCCTTTTAAACTGTTGTTTCAATAAAAAAATGATACAATTAATCATAATATAAGCATTTTTTTGAAGTACTATCTTAGATTCAAGAATATTCAAAACGACAAAATAGGAGATTTACATGCAAGAGAGAAGAAAAAGAAAGAAAAAAGCATCTAAAATTATTTTTATATTACTGGTAATACTGACTTTGACCCTGTCACTTATTTTAGTACTTAAATTGAGTCATCCTTTTAGCGAAAATAAGACTGAAGCATCCGTCACAAAAATTTCTAAGTCTAAAAAGGAATCTGAAACAACTACTAGTGATCAAATTAGTTCAGAAAGTCCTGATTCTGCTGATTTACCCATAGATTGGATTAAACAAGAAACTCCAATAAATATTCCAATCTTAATGTACCACGCTATCCATGAAATGGCACCAGAGGAAATATCAAACGCGAATCTGATTGTTGACCCAACTACATTTGAAAGCCATATTCAAAAACTTTCCGAAGAAGGGTACTACTTCCTCACTCCTGAAGAAGCCTATCAAGTCCTAAGCGAGAACGCCTTACCTAATGGTAACAATAAAGTGATTTGGCTAACCTTTGACGACAGTCTCTGGGATTTCTATGACCACGCGTTCCCAATTTTAAAAAAATATCAAGCTAAAGCAACTAATAATGTTATAACAGGCAGTGTCAATAACCCAGGCAGCTTGACTCTTGATCAAATGATTGAAATGAAAGAAGCTGGTATGTCCTTTCAAGGTCACACAGTAAATCACCCTGATCTTGAAATGTCAGATCTCAATTCTCAAAATAATGAATTAGAAATTTCAAAAGAATATCTAGACTCAGAGCTAAATCAAGAAACAATTGCAGTTGCTTATCCTGCTGGTCGGTATTCTAATGATACCCTTCAAATCACTCAAAGTTTGAATTACAAGCTTGGTGTCACAACAAATGAGGGACTAGCTTCAGCAGCTGATGGACTCCTCTCATTAAATCGCGTCCGCATCCTTCCAAGCACCACAGCAGAAAGTTTATTAAATCAGATTCAGTAATTTTTAATTTAATACTAAAAAATGCCTCGATAGCTAAAATAGCATTGGGGCATTAATTTTTTAATCTATTTCTTTTTTTATTTGACCTATACTATTAAGTGACTATCATCTTCCAGGAATATTAATACAAATATAGTAATTGACATCATCATATATGAAATTATACTCAAAATCAATATCTCCAAGAATATATTTTTGAATTAATTCGCCAAAGAAACCTTCTTCTAGTAAATCATTCAAGGCTAAATCATAAGACTCTTGGTTCTCAAATACTAACTCAATTTGTTTAAGATTTTCAGAATGTGAAAGTTGTTCAACATATGATTCCATTTCACCTCTTTGATAAGATTCAAAGAAGCAACCAGCTTGTACATAGTAGTTCAAAGAATTATCAGTGGATGTTGGTAAAGTCCAGACATCATCGATTGAACTGCCATCTTGAAATAAAATATCATCTGAAGCCGTATGACTATTATTAAATAAATAATCAGGTACACAGAGGAAATGATAATTGATCGTATCTGACATATCCTCAGACATCTCACCTTCGAAGATTGGATCCCCCCAAGTAGTATCAACATTATAACTTTGACCATTAATGATAACAGTATTCCAAGCATGAGGTAACTCTGATTCCTCAGTCTTATCCGACCTAGCAAATCCAACAATGTAAGTTGTTGGGATTCCGGCTTTGTTAGCTAAATATTGAAATGCTTTTGAATAACCAGAGCAAACAGATAATTGGTCAATAAAGACACTCCTGATATCCTGCCCTTTATCCAGTTCACTATCGTCAGTTAATGCTAAAGTATTATAATCTGTATAATTGATGATAAACTCATAAAGATATTTAACACGACTATAGTCGCTATCAGTAGGCATTTCAGCTAGTATTTGTTCGCTCATAACTTCAATCAATTGATATATTTCTTCAACATCATCCGGTGTCTCAATCTCTAAAATCAATTGGTCATTGCCGTCAGTCTGATAAGTATAATCATTGAACCAAAACACATCAGGATTATCATTTGTAAAAGCAGTAGAGATTTTTGCTAATGATTCATCATCAACTTCCTTTAAAGTAACTTCATCACTAAAATCATTAAAAGCAAGACGTAAGCGAGCATAATTTTCCTTCTCAACATCTGATAATTGTTGATAATAAAAATTTTCGGAGACAGAAGCTTGAACATCTTTTATTAATTCAATTTGTCCTTCATCTATAGCATTTTCTGAGCTTTTATTACTACTACACGAAGCCAAAAGGAAAACTGAAAATAACAGTACTAATACTTTCTTCACTTTAATCATATCACTAACCTCCTTGTGCTTATTATAGCAAAAATAATCTCATATTAAAGCTAAGATATTGTATTTTTTAGAAAATAATTAGATAACATACCAATATGTCTTAATTTCTAATCTCAGAAATATGTAGATAACTTTGTTAGTTTCACTGATCGAATTTAACAAAAATCCCTTTTGACTAAAATAGCATAATCATTATTTTCATAAACAAAAAACCCTTATCAATCAAGGGTTTTTACTATATTTCTATCCATCCTGAGGGAATCGAACCCCCATTTCAAGAACCGGAATCTTGCGTGATATCCATTACACTAAGGATGGATTGTCAATTAATGTTTATACTCTTTTAAAATCAAAATGATAGATGTCAATTTCGACTTGTCAATTGTCTTAGGACTAGTACTGCCTTCATCACACTTCCTCAGATGATTTTAATTATACTTGAGTATTATTTAGAAACAACATCTATTATTATACCATATCATATAAAAAATAAAAGACCTGCTTTCGCAAGTCTTCATTTTAATTACAATTCAATATCACCGAACAAGTCAGCCATTGAGAATCCAGTTTGAGTTTCTGGAAGTTCGTAATCACGTTTAACTTCACGTTTTTGACGACGTGGACGTGGCTGACGTTTTTCAGTGTTTTCACCTTCAGCTTGTGCTGGACGCTCTTCAAGAGCTTTGATAGAAAGTGACACGCGCTCGTCAGCAGCGTTAACTTCAAGAACTTTAACAGTTACTTCTTGACCAACTGAAAGAACATCTTTTGGATTTTCAACACGTTTGTGTGAAATTTGTGAGATGTGAACAAGTCCATCGATACCTGGTAATACTTCAACGAATGCACCAAAGTCAGTCAAACGTTTAACTTTACCTTCAACAACATCGCCTGTAGCAAGTTTTTGTTCAACGCCATCCCATGGTCCAGGTGTTGTAGCTTTAAGTGACAATGATACACGGCCTGCTTCTTCATCGATAGCAAGAACTTTAACTTCAACTTCATCACCAACAGCAACTACTGATTTAGGTGAAACGTTGCGTTCATGTGACAATTCAGTAACGTGGATAAGTCCATCAACACCACCAAGGTCAACGAAAGCACCAAAGCTAGTCAAGCGAGCAACTTTACCAGTTACAACTGAACCTTCAGCAAGTTTAGCAAATACTTCTTGACGAGCTGCTGCTGCAGTTTCTTCAACAACTTCACGACGTGAAAGGATGAAGCGATTTTCTGCTGCGTCAACTTCTTTGATTTTAGCATCAAATTCTTGACCAACAAATTTTTCAGTGTTGCGTACGAAACGAGTATCGATCATTGAAGCTGGGATGAATCCACGAAGTCCTTCAAACTCAACTGAAAGACCACCTTTAACAGCGCGAGTACCTTTAACAGTAACAACTTCGCCTTCACGACCAACAAGTTTATCCCATGCTTTGCGAGCTTCCAAGCGTTTTTTAGATACAAGGAAAGTTACTGTGTCAGTATCTTTACCTACTACTTGACGAAGAACAAGTACTTCAACTGTGTCGCCAGCTTTAACAAATTCATTGATGTCAGCGTTACGATCGTTAGTCAATTCACGAAGTGTAAGAACTCCCTCAACACCAGTGCCTTCGATAACAACGTTTGCTTGACCGTTATCAACTGTTAAAACTTCCGCAGTGACTACATCACCAGGGTTTACTTCGCTAACACTGTTTAGCAAATCTTCAAATTCATTCATTCTAAAAAATCCTCCAACAAAAGCTAGCTTAAGCTAGCTTTTGATAACAATATATTTTCTCAAGGTAACCCGCAACGACAACAACTCTTATCTTTGACGGTGTCAAGCAAAAGCTCGATACCTTTGACTGGGGTAGCTGGATTCGAACCAACGCATGAGGGAGTCAAAGTCCCTTGCCTTACCGCTTGGCTATACCCCAATGTTTTTGCTAAGATAATGTTCTGAAATGAACTCTGGCTAAACGCTATGTAAAAAAAGATAAGTTGTCTAGAAAATCAGGATTTTCTGCCAACTTCCTATTTTTACTGTGCATTTTGACGCCCTTAGTATCTTAGATATGGAAGGGGAGGGATTCGAACCCCCGAACCCGAAGGAGCGGATTTACAGTCCGCCGCGTTTAGCCTCTTCGCTACCCTTCCGTAACAACAAAAACTATTCTATCATAGTTTCTTATTGTATGCAAGTATTTTTTCACTACTTTTTAATGATTTAAGTTGTAATTTTCAATAATGTTTTCAATTGCTTTATCCATTGTTTTGAAAAATGTGTCAACTTCTCCATTTTTGATAACTGCAAATTTGCCGTCAAGCTCTGCAATTTCTCCAACAGTTTTTTTACCAATAATTAGATGGTAACCTTCTACTGCAGCATTACCAATTGTAACTTTGCTATCAGAAAGTTGAATCTCAATTTTTTTATCTTTTTTACTCATGTTTCACCTCACTCTTTACATTTTAACCGAAAATAAAAAAGCTTGCAAGAGCAAGCTTCTATTTTTTAATCAACTTTGACAATCCAACCTTCTGGTGCTTCAATATCACCAAATTGGATACCTGTCAACTCGTTATAAAGTTTACGCGTCACTGGTCCAACTTCAGTTTCGCTGTAGAACACATGAAAATCATCTCCATGTTGTACCCCTCCAATAGGCGAAATGACTGCCGCTGTACCACATGCACCTGCTTCAACAAATTTATCCAGTTCATCTAGCCTAACTTCACCTTCAATAGCTTTCATATTGAAACGGTTCTCTGCTAAATAAAGCAATGAGTATTTTGTAATAGATGGTAAGATAGATGGGCTATATGGTGTGATAAATTCATTATCAGCTGTGATACCGAAGAAGTTGGCTGATCCTACTTCTTCAATTTTTGTATGAGTTGCTGGATCTAGATAAATAACATCAGAGAATCCTTTATCCTTGGCATAGTTACCAGGCAACAAGCTTGATGCATAGTTCCCACCAACTTTAGCTGCTCCTGTACCTTGTGGTGCAGCACGGTCATACTTATCCTGAATTAAGAAGTTAGTTGGAGCCAATCCACCTTTGAAGTAGTTACCAACTGGCATCGCAAACACTGTGAAGATGTACTCCTCTGCTGGATGCACTCCAATAATATCCCCAACACCAATCAACAATGGACGAAGATAAAGTGTCGCTCCCGTACCATATGGTGGGACAAAATCATCATTTGCTTTAACAACTTGTTTACATGCTTCAATAAACTTATCTGTTGGAACTTGCGGCATCAAAAGTCGGTCAGCTGTACGTTGCAAACGTTCCGCATTCATATCTGGACGGAACAATTGTACAGAACCATCTTTTGTACGGTAGGCTTTCAAACCTTCAAAACCTTGTTGTCCATAGTGCAAAGCAGGTGAACTTTCTGAAATATGAAGTTTTGAATCTTCCGTTAAATCACCTTCGTCCCATTGACCATCTTTGTAATACGAAATGTAGCGGAATGGTAATTTTCGATATGCAAAACCTAAATTTTCCCAATCTAACTCAACTGTCATCTTTCTTCCTCTTTCTTCGTTTTTTTCTATTGTACGCTTTTTTCAGCGTTTTTCAAGTACTTTTCACAAAATTCTGAAAATTTATCTAAAAAAGTAAAAGAGCTAAGGCTCTCTTACTTAATTCTAGCTGTAAATACTCCCTCATCTGAGATTGTCTCAGAAATAAAGGATCCATTACTTGTACGTTCAGATAGGCTTAAATCTTCTAAAATAACCTCATATACCTTACCAGTGGTCGATGTAACTTCTAGGATTTCAGTTTCCTCAGTTACTTCTGCAGTTGTAAAGAGATCAAGATTTTGTGTCTCATTTGACGCATGAATCTTGCCTGCTGCAAAAACGCGATGTGGCTTCGATTTAAGCTCTCTCAAAACTTGAAGTCCTCGATTTGCACGACTTGTAGTTGGGATTTGCTCTACCGACATACGTTTCAGACTTCCTCTTTGCGTCAACAAGTACATGCTTTCAGTATTAGCGACAAAGACTGCTCGAACCACGTCATCTTTCTTAAGATTGATTGCTTTTACTCCGGCTGCTTTGGCTCCCACTACCGGTACTTCTTCACTGTTAAATCGCAGAGCGTAGCCATTTTCCGTAACCACCATAACATCTTCTAGGTTAATCGGAACAACAGTTACGATACAATCTGCTTCGCTCTTCAACTTGGCATACTTAGCTGATTTAGACTTGTAAGTACGCCAAGGGCTAAATTCCTTACGCTCAAAGCGTTTGATTTGACCAAATTTAGTTGCCGCCAAATAAGTTTGACTACCAAAATCATCAACCAATTCAGCATAGAGGACTTGCTCATCATTAGCAAAGTTTGTGATGGTTTGTGACAAATGTTCTCCAATATCTTTCCAGCGAATATCTGTTATTTCATGAACTGGTCGATAGATAACATTGCCGAGAGTTGTAAATATAAGCAAATGCTGAGTTGTCTTAGCAGCTGTAACAAATACTAGTTCGTCCTCATCACGCTTTCCAACTTCTTCAATAGTGGATGAATTGAAAGATCTTGGACTTGTACGTTTAAGGTAACCGCCACGAGTGACACTGACAAAAGTATCCTCTTCGATGATTAAACTTGCAGTATCAATTTCGATTGTCTGTGTTTCAGCCTGCAATTCACTAAGACGTGGATTAGAGAACTTTTTCTTGACCTCACGAAGCTCACGTTTCATAACATTGTACATGGTGCGTTCGTCGCCAATAATGGCTTTGAGGGTTGCAATACGGTCGCGCAACTCTGCTTCTTCTTCTTGCAAGGTCACAATATCAGTATTTGTCAAACGATAAAGTTGCAAGGTTACAATGGCTTCTGCTTGTTCTTCAGAAAAATCATAGCTTACTTTGAGGTTTTCTTTAGCATCAGATTTATTTTCAGAAGCGCGGATAAGGGCAATGACTTCATCAAGAATTGAAATGACGCGAATCAAGCCCTCCACAATGTGAAGTCTCTTTTCTGCCTTTTCCTTATCAAACTTAGAACGAGAAACGATGATGTCTTTACGGTGGGCAATGTAACTTGACAACATAGGAATAATGCCCACTTGGCGTGGTGTGTAGTTGTCAATCGCTACCATATTGAAATTATAGTTAACTTGCAAGTCTGTATACTTGAAGAGATAATTCAAAATGGTTTGCTCATCTGCGTCCTTTTTAAGCTCAATAGCAATGCGAAGACCATCGCGGTCAGATTCATCACGAACTTCAGCAATTCCTGGCACTTTATTATTGACACGAACGTCATCAATCTTTTTAACCAAGGCAGCCTTATTAACCTCATAAGGAATCTCAGTGGCAACAATTTGCTTCTTGCCACCTTTTAGGCTTTCAATAGCTGTGCGGGAACGAACAACCACGCGCCCCTTTCCTGTTTCGTAAGCTTTGCGAATTTCTTCCTTACCTTGGATAATGGCCCCTGTCGGAAAATCTGGCCCAGGCAGGAATTCCATGAGTTTGTCCAATTTAGCCGAAGGATGGTCAATCATATAGACCACAGCATCAATAACCTCTGCCAAATTATGAGGTGGAATGTCAGTGGCATAACCTGCAGAAATTCCAGTGGCACCATTGACCAAAAGGTTTGGAAAGGCTGCAGGTAAAACAGTAGGTTCTTTTTCAGTATCGTCAAAGTTCCAAGCAAATGGCACTGTATTCTTTTCGATATCTTGAAGCAGGAAACCAGCTATTTCAGATAAACGTGCCTCCGTATAACGCATAGCAGCGGCCGGGTCACCATCCATAGATCCATTATTACCGTGCATCTCAATCAGAGTTTCTCGGTTTTTCCAGTCCTGAGACATACGGACCATGGCATCGTAAATAGAAGAATCCCCGTGTGGGTGAAAATTACCCATGACATTACCGACCGACTTAGCCGATTTACGGAATCCTTTTTCAAATGTATTACCGTCCTTATTCATAGAATAAAGAATACGACGTTGAACAGGTTTTAACCCGTCACGAATATCAGGAAGCGCACGCTCCTGAATGATATATTTGGAGTAGCGACCAAAGCTCTCCCCCATAATGTCTTCAAGTGTTATATTTTGAACGTTAGACATAATATCCTTCTTTGTTTATTCTTTTTTGAAAGTTTAACTTTCTGATGGTTACTAGCATAGCTACAAACAAGGGTAATCATATTACCTTGGGTTACGACGGGAGGAAACGAAATCGATATTATTTCTTTTTCGAGCTAGTAGGGCGCTTAGGTAAGTACATTATGGGACTTACCGTGCTAGAAATAAAAAGTTTAACTTTCTGATGGTTACGACGTTCGAAAACAAAATCGATATTATTTTGTTTTCGAACTAGTAAGTGAGCTAGCTTGTTCGCTATAGCGACAATCGTCTTTTCATTAGAAGCTTAGCTTCAATGAAAAGTGCTCAGTTAAAACACCGTATTCTCCTCAAGCGTAAACTTAACATTGTCTTCAATCCATTTACGGCGGGGTTCAACTTTGTCACCCATAAGAACATTGACGCGGCGTTCTGCGCGAGCTAGGTCGTCAATGGTTACTCGAATAAGAGTGCGTGTCTCTGGGTTCATGGTTGTTTCCCAAAGCTGATCGGCATTCATTTCACCAAGTCCCTTGTAGCGTTGGAGCATGGCTCCTTTACCGAACTTCTTGCGAAGTTCTTCAAGTTCTTGGTCTGTCCAAGCATATTCTACAACTTCTTTAGCACCTTTGCCTTTTGACATTTTGTATAATGGTGGCAAAGCGATATAAACTTGTCCTGCTTCCACTAAAGGGCGCATGTAGCGATAGAAGAAAGTCAATAGGAGGGTTTGAATGTGAGCTCCATCCGTATCGGCATCGGTCATGATAATGATTTTATCGTAGTTTGAATCTTCAACTTTAAAATCAGCACCCACTCCAGCTCCAATAGTGTAAATCATGGTATTGATTTCTTCATTTTTGACGATGTCAGACATCTTAGCCTTAGCCGTATTCAAGACCTTACCTCGCAATGGTAAGATGGCTTGGAATTTGCGGTCGCGGCCTTGTTTTGCGGAACCACCGGCTGAGTCCCCTTCGACTAGATAAAGTTCATTCTTCTTAGGATTTTTTGATTGAGCTGGAGTCAGTTTTCCTGAGAGAAGCCCCTTATCTTTCTTGTTTTTCTTACCATTTCGGGATTCGTCACGGGCTTTACGAGCTGCCTCACGGGCATCACGCGCCTTTATAGCCTTACGAACAAGGTTAGAAGCTACTTCTCCATTTTCCAAGAGGAAATAGGTCAATTTTTCAGAAACAAGTGCATCAACAATTGGACGGGCTAGCGGTGAACCTAGTTTATCCTTAGTCTGACCTTCAAATTGCAGGTGTTCTTCCGGAACTAGGAGTGAAATAATAGCTGAAAGCCCTTCGCGGTAATCAGCCCCCTCAAGATTTTTATCTTTCTCTTTAAGGAGACCTGATTTACGAGCATAGTCATTCATAGCTTTTGTAATAGCTGACTTAAACCCTGTTTCATGCGTTCCACCGTCTTTTGTACGAACATTATTGACAAATGAAAGGATGTTATCTGAAAATCCATCGTTATACTGTAGAGCAATTTCAAGTTGGAATCCTTGTTGTTCACCATCAATATAAACGACAGGTGTTAATGTTTCCTTATCTTCATTAAGATATTCAACGAAATCTTTTACACCATTTTCAAAATGGAATTCAACATGCTCTGCTTCGTCAGGACGTTGGTCTGTCAACGTTAAGGTAACATTCTTCAAAAGAAAGGCAGACTCATTTAATCGCTCTGCTATTGTATTAAATTTAAAATCAGTTGTTGAGAAAATGGTGTCGTCAGGTTTGAAAGTAACCTTTGTACCTGATTTTGACTTAGGTGCTGTGCCGATTTTCTTGAGTGTCGTCACAGGCTTCCCGCCATTCTCAAATCGTTGTTTGTAAATATTGCCATCACGTGTGATTTCAACTTCAAGCCAACTCGAAAGGGCATTTACTACAGATGAACCAACTCCATGCAATCCTCCGGAGGTTTTGTAACCACCTTGTCCAAATTTACCACCAGCGTGGAGAATTGTAAAAATAACTTCTACAGTTGGTATCCCCATGGCATGCTTACCAACTGGCATCCCACGACCATGGTCAGCAACCGTTATTGAACCATCTTTATTGATGATAACGTCAATTTGATCACCAAATCCAGAAAGGGCTTCATCAACTGCATTATCGACAATTTCCCAAACTAAATGGTGGAGTCCTGTACCATCGGTAGATCCGATGTACATTCCTGGACGCTTACGAACAGCATCTAGCCCCTCTAAGACTTGAATAGCATCATCATTATAATTATTTATATTAATTTCCTTTTTTGCCAAAACTGACCTCCAGTTTTTTTCATCCTATCTATCTTACAAGTTTTTTGTCATTTTTGCAAAATAATTTTGTCCATCTTCAGAAAAGATTTCAGCCTCACACGGCATTATGATATAATGATTACATGAAAATTTTAGTTTTGATGTTAATCGCTTATTTATTGGGATCAATTCCGACTGGACTTTGGATTGGTAATTATTTCTATCATATCAACCTAAGAGAACATGGTTCTGGCAACACCGGAACAACTAATACTTTCCGTATCTTAGGACCAAAAGCAGGAACTGTTACCTTAATTGTCGATTTGTTAAAAGGAACAGTTGCAACATTATTGCCCATCTGGCTAGGTGTTGATCATTTCTCGCCGATTCTCATTGGTCTATTTGCTATAATAGGACACACTTACCCTATTTTTGCTGGCTTTAAGGGTGGAAAAGCTGTCGCTACCAGTGCAGGTGTTCTGCTCGGTTTTGCTCCGCTATTTCTTATCTACCTTTTGGCTATCTTTATTGGGACATTGTATTTATTTAGCATGATTTCACTGTCAAGTGTTATCGCTGCTTCAGTTGCTGCTATTAGCGTTTTAATCTTCCCAGCTTTTCATTTTCTTCTCCCATCCTATGATTTGATTTTTACAATAATCATTTTGTTGATTGCAAGTTTAATTATTATCCGACACAAAGATAACATGACTCGTATTCGACAAAAAAGCGAAAACTTGGTACCTTGGGGCTTAAATCTTAGTAAACAAGAAAAGAACTAGTTTTTTAGACTAGTTCTTTTTATCTGCCTTATTTTCCGTAAGTTTTACGACGGATGCCATAAGCACCGTATGTCAAGATTGACATTCCAAGGAGGATAGCAAGCATTGAATCTTCACTATTTGTAGCTGGCAAAGCTTTAGTTGTTGTTGCTTTCCCAGCAGTTAAAGCTTTTGTAGGTGCTACTGAATTATTGTAAGATACTGGAACTGTAACGGTTTGATTGCTTTGTACTTGTGTGTCATCAGAATCTTCTTCCTCTTCGTCAGAAGCTCCTGGATAATCTTTAGCATCAGTAACTGAAGTTCCATAAATCATCTCAATATAATCAGGGAATCCATCTCCATCTGTATCAAGTTCGCTTGAAATTGAAATAGTACGAGAGTTTGGATTTACTACTTCATATTCTGTCAAATCAACATTTGCAAGGTAGTCAGCAAAAACAACATCCATTGACGGACCTTCTTCTCGAGCACCGCCTAGCATTGTGTAGCCATCACCACCTGCTGCCAAGAAGTCGTTTGTAGCTAGGTAATATGTTGCATCCAAATCTAAATCATAATAGTATCCATCCTCAGGATTCCAAATTGAAATATCAAGAATACGTTCATCAGCTGGCAAGTTTGTATCGTACATCACTTGACCGCCAGCAACTTGTAAGAAACCACCACTTGCTTCAAGCAAAGGTTGACCATTTTCATCAAGAATTGGTTGACCATTTTCATCTTCTTGAAGTGTTGATCCAAGTGATTTCACAAACATATCGTAGATTTGTTGACCAGTTACTTCAATTTGAGAAATAATATTACCAAATGGAAGAACAGCGATAATATCACCTTTTGTTACAGGTTGATCTTTCTTAATTGTTTCACGAAGACCACCACCATTTGTAACTGCCAAATTAGATTTGTGAGTAAATCCAGCTTGACCATAATCAAGAAGGGCGTCTGCTACGACATTACCTAGGTTAGTTTCACGAACACGAACATTTTCACGTTTACCATTCAATTCGACTGGATTATTATCGAGAACAACAACAGCATTTTCTGCCGCATATTTGGCTTGAATGTCTCCAACAAGTTTAGAAATACTTTCAGAAGCTGTTACAGATGAAGCTTCATCAGCAGTAATTACTCCCGCAGAAAGAATTTTTTCAGAGTTTAAAGTAACTTTACCGATATTATTTAAGTAGCTACCTGTCTGGTTGTAGGTCACATTTCCAAATGTTTCTGATTTGAGTGTATGAGAGTGTCCGTCAAGCACGATAACTTTTTTACCAGTCAATTGCTCATTTTTAGCTAGGGCTTGAGCCAAGGTAGTACCTTGCCATTCAACCGGAGTAGTTGTATCCACACCAAGGTGAGCGAGGATGATATAGTTATTATAGGTTTTACCTTCAGCTGCAGCATTGGCTTCAATTTGTTCAATAACTTTATTAACTTCAGTAATTGGATCAGTGAAGCTGACGCCTTCAACATTCTGAGGGTGAGTTTTAGTTGCTGTTTCTGGTGTAGTAACACCGATAACTACAAATTCGTCACCTTCCACTGTTGTATCTTTATCAATGATTGTTGAAGCTTCAAAGAGACGCGCTCCATTAACATAGACGTTTGAACTGATAAGTGGGAAAGTCAAGATTTCACTCAATTTTTTAAGCTGATCTAAACCAAAGTCAAATTCATGGTTACCAAGTGTCATAGCATCATAACCAACTTGGTTCATGATATTGGCCATGTCTTCACCTTCAGAGCTATTTGAAATTGGAAGACCCTGAAAGGCATCACCTGAATCCAATACAAGTGTAGTTCCTTGTGAACGAGCTTCTTCAACTACACCAGCCAAATTAGCCATACCGATTACTCCACTACCTGCTTCAATACGGCCATGGATATCATTAGTATGAAGAATGGTTACTTCGTCTGTTGCTTGAGTTTCTGGTTCAGCTACAGCAGTAAGCACTTCTGCATTTTCTACATCAGTTTCAGGTGCAGCCTGAGTTTCTGCACTAGTATCTTGTTCTGATCCAGACTCTGCAGAAGGTTCAGTTGTTGCATCAGAAGCAGTGTCTGTTACAACAGCATCTGTTGGCGTAAGCTCAGTTGTGGCCACAAGACTTGATGCTGGTGTACCATCAGGTGTTGCTGTGGTTGCTTCATCTGCTGAAACATGACTCGCCAAGATTGACGTCGAAATGAGCAATCCTGATAGGGCAGGAATTAGCACAGTTTTCTTTTTCATGAGTTTCCTCCAAATTAAAAATTCTTTCCTAGTTATTATACTATATTTTCACAAACTTTTGTCTGTCTATTTTTATATTTATTTCGTTTTTTGAAAAATAAAAACCCTTACAACTTTAAAAGTGTAAGAGTTCGTTCTGTTTTTACTTGTTTTGATAGACAATTCGTCCATTACTGATAGTATATTTGACAACACCTTTAAGTTTTTCTCCGATAAACGGTGAATTAGAGGCTTTAGAAGCAAAATCTTCGCTGACTACTCGCTCTTCCTCATCGGCAAAAATCACAATGTCTGCTGGGCCATTTTCAGCCAAATAACCAGCATCAAAACTGTAGAGTGATGATGGGTTGCTTGTCATCTTAGCCAAGAGTTCAGAGAGGGTCAAATCACCTGTAGCTACTAGGTTCGTTAAGCCGAGTGAGAGGGATGTTTCAAGTCCAGTCATACCAGATGGCGCCTTAGTCATATCTTCAACATTTTTCTCATCAGCGTGGTGAGGAGCGTGGTCAGTTGCAATGATAGAAATAACACCAGACTTCAAGCCTTCAATAACCGCCAGACGGTCTTTTTCAGTACGAAGCGGTGGGTTCATCTTAGCTGCTGCACCTTTTAGTAAAAGCAAATCTTCTGTTTTTGAAAAATGTTGCGGTGCTGCTTCTGCAGTGATTTTGGCACCAAGATTTTGGGCAAATTCAACAACCTTGACTGATTCGGCTTTTGATAAATGTTGGACGTGCAAATGAGCTTGGCGATCATAGGCAATCATGACATCGCGAGCAATCATACTGTATTCCGCTACACCGGTTGCACCACAAAAATGGAATTTATCCTGGGCAATACCTTCATTAAATCCTAGAATACCATTGAGTTCAGGATCTTCTTCGTGGAGGGCAATGAAAGTATTATTAGCTTTAGCCAAATCTAAGGCTTCTTTAACAACCTTTGAACTTTGCAGCGGAATACCGTCATCAGAAAAACTAATGGCCCCTGCTTCCAAGAGAGCTTTAAAGTCAGTTAGGTTCTGGCCATCAAAGTTCTTTGTTACTGTTGCATTGGTATAGATATGAATATCTTCTTTTGCTGCACTAGCAAGGACTTCTTTCAAAGTCTCAACGTCAGAAATTGTTGGATTGGTGTTAGCCATCATAACAACCGTTGTGAAACCACCTGCAGCTGCTGCTAGTGCTCCTGTGTGGATATCTTCCTTGTGGGTCTGACCTGGCTCACGAAAATGCACATGGATGTCAACCAAGCCAGGGGCAACAACCAAACCTGCAGCATCAATGACATCAGCACCTTCGGCCTCAATCTGCTCTGCTATTTTCAAAACCTTCTTACCGTCAACAAGGACGTCCGCCACTTGGTCAAATCCAGATTGCGGATCAAGAACACGACCGTTTTTAATTAGTAACATTAGTTATCTCACTTTCTAAATTGATAAGTCTCATTATCAGATGTCAGCTGACTTAGCTTGCCATCTTGGATTAAATAGGCTTGTCCATAAAGGGTCTCTGAGTCGCCATCGCCATAAAGATATGTTCCATCAGAGATGGCATAAAAACTTGTTCCCATACTATCTGGATAGGCAATATCCTCAAAAACACGCAGACCATCAAGTTTTTGATTCTTAGTTTCTTGATAATGTGGTATCAATGAAACCTCTGTTAAACCTAAACCATTAAGGAAACGCTGATAATCTTTTGAAACTGCCTCGCCTTCTTCTTCAGGCTGAGCATAGACACTTTCTGCAGCATTCATAGATCCCGCACTCGAACCAATGACAATGTGGTCATAAGTTCTCAAAAGCTGACCTAGTCCGATAGAGCGAAAGAAGGCATTCTGTGTTGGAACATGACCACCTGCTAGAAAAATTAAATTGGCTTGAGCTACAAGTTCGGCGGCTTTATCAGCTGTTCTTTCATCTAAGATTGAATAGCTTTCAAATCCGATTCCAGCAGCTTCAAAAGCTAGTTGAAAATCCCTAGCGTAGTTATCCGTAAAGGCATAGTTTCTTGGGTCTGAGCATACAAACAGAGCTGACACTTGAGTTGGAAGAACACTCTTTACTTTTTCAACAAAATTGTTGGCAGGATTCAGTTCTTTTGTCTGGTAATTCATAGGGTTACTGGTCAAAAAATAATACATAGACCCTCCTACTTGAGCCAATCAATGGGTCCCAAGCCGTCTTGTATCAAAAAGTGATTAGCTTGAGAAAAAGGTCTGCTACCGAAGAAACCGCGGTAGGCAGATAATGGACTTGGGTGAGCAGATTCAATAATATGATGATTTGGATTGGTAATTAGAGCTTTTTTCTTTCTGGCATAACCACCCCAAAGGATGAAAACGACAGGTTTGCTCTGCTTATTGACCACCTTAATGATAGCATCGGTAAAGGGCTCCCAAATTAAACCGGCGTGACCGTTAGCATTTCCAGCCGGAACCGTAAGGCAGGCATTTAGAAGAAGAACCCCTTGCTCTGCCCAAGACGTCAAATCATGGTGTTCTCTTAAGCCAATGTCATCTATTAATTCTTTTAAAATATTTTGGAGAGATGGCGGAGCTGGCAAGTCATCGGGTACAGAAAAGGACAATCCTTGAGCCTGTTTGGGACCGTGATAAGGATCCTGGCCAATAATGACAACCTTGACATCTTCCAAAGGTGTTGTTTGGATAGCATTGAAGACTTTTTCTCTCGGCGGATAAACAATTCCTTGAGAATAAGCATTATCCAAAAAATGATTAATTTGTGTGAAGTAACCTTCCGGCAATTCCTCTTTTACGAGGTCATGCCATGTTGAGTGTTGCATCTGTCCTCCTAACACTTTCCAATTAAATCAATAGAGACTTGATCTAGAATATGGCCTTCCATTTCATGATAAAGCTCATTCATATAAAAGTCGTTATCCAAAGACAATTCTTGATCCAAGGCATAGACTGTCAAGGTATAAAAATGATCTTTATCTGGAGGATATGGTCCCATATAGCCATTATCAATATCTGAAAAATCGACACTATGAAACTTACTGCAAAGACTATTTTTACCTTTGGTATGATTCTTATCAATTCTCGAAAAATCCTCAGTTATATGTCTCGTTTCAGGAGATACATTGGCAACTACCCAATGAATATAGGCAAAGCCACAAACTGGAATGGAATCAAAATCAACAAATGTCCAAGCTAAACTCTTTGTTCCATCAGGCAAATCCGAAATATCAAAAGGAAAAGATATCACAGCATTCCCTTTCACCTGAACACTAGCTTTTTTGCTATAGGCATCAGGAATCACTTGATTGGCAAAATCACAAGTTACTTTCATCTTTTTACCTCCTTAATAGGCAATTTGGGAAACTTGATTTTTATTATCGTTCAGAATAGCAATATATTTTCACTATTTCACTAGTTAATTTTATCATATTTCAAGAAAAAAATCCCCTTATGATTAACATAAGAGGACTCAAAGTTCGTTTTTTGACGTTTTTGAATTTTAGTTAATACCAATTTCTGCACGAACAACATCTGCAATTGTATCAACATAGTAATCAACTTCTTCATGAGTTGGTGCTTCTGCCATGACACGTAAAAGTGGTTCAGTACCGCTTGGACGAACTAAGATACGTCCATTACCAGCCATCTCACCTTCCATTTTTTCAATAACAGCTGCAATAGCTGAGACTTCCATAGCCTTATCTTTCATGCCGTTTTCAACACGAATATTAACTAATTTTTGAGGATAGATAGTTACTTCAGTAGCTAGTTCTGACAATTTTTTACCAGTTTCCTTCATAACTTTAGTCAACTGAATAGCCGTTAATTGCCCGTCACCGGTTGTATTGTAGTCCATGATAATTACATGACCAGACTGTTCACCACCGAGATTGTATCCAAATTTTCGCATTTCTTCAACAACATAACGGTCACCAACTGCAGTAACAGCTTTTTTAATGCCCTCGCGATCAAGAGCCTTGTGAAAACCTAGGTTAGACATTACTGTCGTAACAATAGTATTTTTAGCAAGTTCACCTTTTTCAGATAGATATTTCCCAATGATGTACATGACTTTGTCGCCGTCTACGATGTCACCATTTTCATCCACTGCGATAAGTCGGTCACTATCGCCATCAAAAGCTAGTCCAATATCTGCACCAACCTCTTTAACTGTTTCTTGTAACTTCTCCGGATGTGTTGAGCCAATACCATCGTTAATATTTAAACCATTTGGCTTCTCACCAATTACAGTAATGTCAGCACCCAAGTCTAAGAAAATATCACGCGCTGTTGTAGAAGCTGCGCCATTTGCCGTATCCAAAGCAACCTTCATACCATCCAGTTCAAGACCAGTTGATACTAGGAATTTTTCATATTTACGAAGACCTTCTGGATAATCAACAAGAGTTCCCAGACCATCAGCAGAAGGGCGTGGAAGTGTATCCTCATCAGCATCCAACAAAGCTTCAATTTCTAACTCTTGATCATCAGCTAATTTAAAGCCATCACCACCAAAGAATTTAATACCATTGTCAAGTGCTGGATTATGACTTGCAGAAATCATAACACCTGCACTTGCGTTTTCCGTACGAACAAGGTAAGAGACACCTGGTGTAGCTAGAACTCCCAATTTGTAGACTTCAATACCTACTGAGAGCAATCCTGCTACCAAGGCTGATTCAAGCATTTCACCAGAAATACGTGTGTCACGTGCCACAAAAACGCGTGGACGACTTGTTTCGTGTTGGCTTAAAACGTAGCCACCAAAACGTCCCAATTTAAATGCCAATTCTGGCGTTAGTTCAACGTTTGCTTCACCACGGACACCATCTGTTCCGAAATATTTACCCATAATAATGTTATGCGATTACTCGCTTCCTCCATTTATAATCTTTGCTATTATCTATTATTTTTTTGTGACTGTCAACTGAACTGTCAGCACGTTTGGTTCTATGCTAACATTATCTGCACTTAAATTCAAAACTTTTGATGTATTTTTCGTTACATCCGTTATATCTAGTTCTGCACTTACATCACTAATTCTATCAAGCACTTCCTGGCTTCCAGAGATAGTAACGACCTGATTACTAAGTTTATAATCAATATTAGAAATCTTATCAGACATTTCACCAACTAAAGTTAAATTAACCGGAACGGTCTTAGTTAATTTTTTAACCTCAACTGTCAGTAAAGTCTTAGCAGGGTTGATTACCGCTGGTAGAATAGTACCATCTGCCGATACCGCCTGTAAGATGACATTGCCTCTAAAATCATTTCTGAGGAGATTATCCTCTGGTAAACTCGCCACGACATGGTCAACTTGCTGGATAGTAGACTCATCACTGGTAACTTCAACTTTTGAATCATCCGTTACAATATTTTTGATTAGATAACCTGTTGCTAGCTGAGTTGGATCAACTTTACCTTCTACAGAGAAAGTTGCCGTTTTTTTCTTACCAATTGTTACTGAAATAGTTTCCGGTGCAACTTGTGCAGTAACACCAGAAGGCAGATTGATAACATCTAATTTCGCTTCAACTGTCCCAGTTTGTGCATCCGATAAATCTGCTACAACTTTAAAACTGCGTGTATCCGCATTGATTTCTGAATCAAGTTTTACTCGATTAGTTGAGGTCAAATAAACTTGAGCTTCATAAGAATAACCACTCACATAGTACTTACTGCTATCGTATTTAATATCTATAGGCACATCTTTTAATGTATTCGTATAGGTCTCTGTAACTCCCGAAATTTGAGTGCCTGTTCTACTGTAGTTATTGGCTGTAGCGGTTAAAAATAGCAACAATGATAAGAAGATGGATACGATGGCCAGCCAGAAACCACTATTAAAAATATTTCTAAACAAGCCTTTCATTTCGTCTTCCTTCCAAAAAATCTATTAAACCAAGAGCTTTTTGTTTCTTCCTCGGCTGAAAAATGCGTGCGCAGAAAAACTTCAAAGTTTTCTTTAGTTAAATCGTGTATGAATTCACCTTTGTAAGTCAGAGAAATAGCACCAGTCTCTTCTGAAACAACTACTGTCAGAGCATCTGAATTCTCAGATAAACCAATGGCTGCACGGTGTCTTGTCCCAAATTCTTTTGAAATGGCTTTTGATTCAGACAAAGGTAGGTAAGAGCAGGCAGTCACGATTTTATTTCCTCTTATAATGACTGCACCATCATGCAATGGTGTGTTTGGGATAAAAATATTGATAAGTAATTGGCTAGACACATCCGCATCCAATGGAATACCTGTAGAAATGTATTCTTGCAAAGTTTGCGTTTGCTCAATTGCGATTAGGGCACCGATTTTACGAGGACTCATATAAGCAACTGAATTAACCAGCGCAGTTATCAACTTTTCCTCATCACTCATCTTTTGAGTCTGCATAAAAACCTGAGTGGTGCGACCAAATTTTTCCAAACCGGTTCTAATTTCAGGAGCAAAAATTACGACCCCTGCAATGACACCATAGGTAATGACTTGGTTCATCAAATAAGTGATGGTAGTAAACCCTATCCATTCTGCAATAATTCGGATTAGGATAAAAAGAATAACACCTTGAATCAGGGACATGATTTTTGTACCTGCTAAGGCTTTAATTAATCGATAGATAAAATAGGCAACTATGGCAATATCCAGAACGTGAACAATAACCATCCAAGGATTTTCGACCAAACTTGCCCAAAAATTGGCATCTATGGTCATTAAATTTCGCATACAGTTCTCATCTCTTTCATTTCAGACTGACTCTATTATATCATTTTTGATGAAGATTTTCTCTATCAAGAATACAAGTTTTTATGTTACAATAAGAGCATGAAATTAAACACATTTATGGGAATTGCAGCTGGAAAGACAGCTCAATATGTATTAAGTAAAATGGGTCGTGGTTCTACCTATCCAGGTAGTCTTGCCCTTAAGTTTGATAAAGATATCTTGGATACCATTGCTAAAGATTATGAAATCGTAGTTGTCACTGGTACTAACGGCAAAACTCTGACAACTGCTCTTACCGTTGGTATTCTCAAAGAAGCTTTTGGTGAGATTGTCACTAACCCAAGTGGGGCAAACATGATTACAGGGATTGTCTCAACCTTTTTGACGGCTAAAAAGGCTAAATCTGGCAAAAAAATCGCTGTGCTAGAAATCGATGAGGCAAGCTTACCTAAAATCACAAAATACATCACACCAAGTCTTTTTGTCTTTACCAATATTTTCCGTGATCAAATGGACCGCTATGGTGAGATTTATACAACTTACCAAATGATTTTAGATGGTGCTGCCAATGCTCCTCAAGCAACTATTTTGGCAAATGGTGACAGTCCGCTCTTCAATTCAAAAGAGGTTGTCAATCCAGTCAAATTCTATGGTTTTGATACTAAAAAAACAGAAGCTAAGTTAGCTCACTATAATACTGAAGGTATACTCTGTCCTAAGTGTCAAAGTATTTTGGAATATCGTCTCAATACCTATGCCAATTTGGGTGACTATACTTGTCCAAACTGTGATTTTGAGCGTCCGCAACTTGATTATGCCTTAACAGACCTAACTAAGATTAGCAATACAAGTTCTGAGTTTGTCATTGATGGTCAAGATTATAAGATTAATGTCGGTGGTCTCTACAATATCTACAATGCCTTGGCTGCTGTTTCTGTGGCTGAATTCTTTGGTGTAGCTCCTGAGCAAATCAAGGCTGGATTTGACAAGAGCCGTGCTGTCTTTGGCCGTCAAGAAACCTTTAAAATTGGTCATAAATCTTGTACCCTTGTTCTTATCAAGAACCCAGTTGGTGCCAGTCAAGCCCTCGATATGATTAAGTTAGCGCCTTATCCTTTCACTCTTTCTGTTCTGCTCAATGCAAATTATGCAGATGGTATTGATACCAGCTGGATTTGGGATGCTGATTTTGAGAGTATTTTGGACATGGACATTCCGCAAATCTTTGCTGGAGGGGTTCGTCACTCCGAGATTGCAAGACGCCTGCGTGTGACTGGTTACGATGACCAAAATATTACGGAAGCTCCGCTATTGACCGACATCATGCAAATGATTGAAAATCAAGAAACGGAACATGCCTACATCTTAGCGACCTATACGGCTATGCTAGAATTCCGTGAACTCCTAGCAAGCAAAAACGCTGTTGGAAAGGAGATGAACTAATGACTTACACTTCACTTAAATCTCCTGAAAACAAGGATTACAAATATGACCTTAATATTGCCCACCTTTACGGTAATCTGATGAATACTTATGGTGACAATGGCAATATTCTCATGATGAAATATGTGGCAGAAAAGTTGGGAGCTCGTGTGACGGTTGATATCGTATCAATGGGTGATGACTTTGACCCAGACTACTATAATATGTTCTTCTTCGGTGGTGGCCAAGACTATGAGCAGTCTATCGTTGCTAAAGATCTTCCTTCTAAAAAAGAAGCCATCAACACTTACATTCAAAATGATGGTGTCGTCCTTGCTATTTGTGGCGGTTTCCAGCTTCTCGGTCAGTATTATGTTCAGGCCAATGGCGTGCGCATTGATGGTATCGGAGTTATG
This sequence comes from Streptococcus henryi DSM 19005, assembly GCF_000376985.1. GTDB lineage: Bacteria > Bacillota > Bacilli > Lactobacillales > Streptococcaceae > Streptococcus > Streptococcus henryi. The sequence goes on along the minus strand of NZ_AQYA01000037.1, from coordinate 324,765 downwards.
GGACATTATACTCTCAACCAAGAAAACAATCGTTTCATTGGGGATATTAAAATTCATAATGAAGAGTTTGACGAAACCTACTACGGTTTTGAAAATCACCAAGGACGCACCTTTTTATCTGAAGATGAAAAGCCTCTAGGAATGTGTGTCTACGGAAATGGAAACAATAAAGAGGATGGCACTGAGGGTGTGCATTATAAGAATGTCTTCGGTTCCTACTTCCACGGTCCAATCCTATCTCGCAATGCTAACCTTGCCTATCGCTTAGTGACTACTGCTCTTCGAAATAAATATGGACAAGACATCCAATTGCCTTCATATGATGACATTTTATCAAAAGAAGTTTCTGAAGAATATGCGGATACGAAATCCAAAGCAGAGTTTGGAAACTAATCATCATTATTCTGCGAAAAAGTAAAAAGATATCTAGAAACTGGTCTAAACCAGAATCCTAGATATCTTTTTTTACTTATTCAATTGATTCTCAATAAAAAACAAAAATAGAGGGGGCAAGCCGATACAGACATACCCGATGGCAGGCAAGAAGGCTTAACAATCTATTATTTTGATTTTCGATAAGTATGTGCTTTTCTCAGCCGACCATATAAGATATAGTCAACTTTTTGTAATTCTTCAACTGTCTTACAATTCAAGGCACACATGATAAGGCGTAGGTCATCTTTCCAACCATTTACAATAGCAATGACTTTTTCGACTGGGTAGCGTTCAACTAATTCTAAAACTGTTCGTGAAAGTCCTACAGCTTTAGCTCCAAGAACCAAGCACTTAATCATGTCCAGAGGATTTCTAACACCGCCTGAAGCTAATACTTCAACCTTGTCCACCATATCTTTGGCATTAAGGAGAGATTGAAGGGTTGTTTGCCCCCATTCATTGAGATAAGAACGATCACCACCTCGTTTGTTTTCAATATAGGCGAAGCTAGTTCCACCTCTACCAGAGATATCAACTGTTTTAATCCCTAGTTCATAGGCTTTTTTGATGGTTTTAGCGTCCATACCAAAACCAACTTCCTTGAGAATAATGGGGACTGGCGTTTCTTTTGCATAATCTGCTAGATTGCTTTTCCAAGATTTGAATTCACGTTCGCCTTCTGGCATAAGGAGCTCTTGCATAAGGTTGACGTGAACTTGTAAGAAGATTGGTTTCATTTCCTCAACCGTCTGCAAGCCCAGTTTATAGGGTTTATCAATTCCAATATTGGTCGCTAGTAACAATCCTGGAAATTCTTCCTGTCTTGGATAAGAATCATCTTGATCATTTTTTAGCGCAGCACTATAGGAACCTGTTACCATAATAATCCCTGTAGCTTGAGCCACTTGGGCAAGTTTGCGATTTACAGCTTTGCCTTTTTCCGAACCACCCGTCATGGCATTAATGTAGAAAGGAAAGTCAAAGTCACGGCCTGCAAAATGTGTGGACAGGTCAATGTCATCCAAATCGTAGTCCGGAAGCGAGCTATGAATCAGCTCCATGTCGTCAAAACTGTTATAAGGTGCCTCGTACTTGAGGGCAAATTTGATGTGATCATCTTTACGATTGGTCATTTTTGGGTTACCTCAATCCAAAATCGTTTTGTTGTTTTATTGTCTGCCTGATTGTAAAAATCATTCTCATAAAGACCTCCATTGGCCAGAATGGTCTTCTCAGATGCGAGATTATTTTCATCACAGGTTACTAAAACCTTAGATATACCAAGTTTTCCAGCCTGCATAAGAGCAAGACGTAACTGTTCTTTAGCATATCCCTTTCGTCGCTGACTTGGTCGAATGGAATAACCGATGTGCCCAATTTGATTAAGCAAATAAGGCTGGTCAAGTGAATGTCTGATATTACAAATGCCTAGCATCTTATTGTCAGATGAGCGCATACAGATAAAGGTTGAGGATGGAACTCGACCTGCTTCTAAGCCTTGGCCTTTTGCTATAGCATTGATATGTTCAAGCCAAGCTGACAGGTCTGACATTTGACCTAGACCTGCCCCTCCGTGGAGAGTATCACCTGACAGCTCAAACTCAGCTTTATAGGCAGCTAATTCAGGAAAATCTTGGATACTTGGTACTTTTAAGAAGACTTCTTCCATCCTAACTCCACTTCTCTTGATATAGTATTTCAATACCAGAATTTTGCCAACGCTTTATCAGCTCACGACTGGCACTTTCTGAAAATGATAGGGCAATACCACAGTCGCCACCACCTGAGCCTGAAGACTTGGCAATGACGTCTAGCCCTTGACTAGCATCTTTTAGCTCTTTTAATTTATCGATGTAAATAGCAGAGCTAAGTCCTTGCAAGAGATCACTAACTGACTCAAGACTAGATTTAATCAGTTCCTTGTCACCAGCAAGCAAAGCATCTTTACAAATCAATACCTGTTTTTGAGTCTGGCTCAAGAAATGCTTATCAATGGCTGACTTAACCAAGTTAATCATGTCCTTAGAAATAGAGGGCTGCTTGGTCCAGCCAACTAAAAAGTCACCAGAAAGAGCTGGTTTAATGACTTCAATCTTATAGCCCCAATCTTTAGCAAGGACTGCTTGAATAGACTCTGATAGCATCCAGTCCCTAACTTTCTGGCGATCGAAGGCAGTGAAGGCCACTAAGTCATTATAGGCAATGCAGGCAATATCTCCCATAGAACCATTATCGCCAGACTTGATGAGGGTGTAGGAGGCTAATTTAAAGAGCAAATCAGCTGACAAATCTAAGTCATAAAAAGCTGACAAGGCCTTGAGAGTCAGTACCGTCACACTTCCGCTGGAGCCAATCCCGAACTTGAGCCCCCCTCTTTCCATTTTTCCTGTGATAGAAAGCGAAAACGGAGCTAGCTCTGCTATTGGCTTCGCCAAAAAATCAGCAAAAACCTGAATAGTCTCCTGAATGAGGGAGTAGCCAGAATCTGGGATCAAGTCCACACTGTAATCAAACATATCAGAAGTCAGAATGAAGCTGTCAGCAGGAGCAATCTGAGCAGTCATATGAATAGGAATATTCTTGATTAGGGCTGTTTGGCCAGGCTCAAGAATGGCGTACTCACCAGCAAGGTAGAGTTTACCATCTGTCTGAACTTTAATCTTCTTCATCCGGCAATTCCTTTGTGCGAGAAGCGATAAGGCGGTAGTCCTTCTCAAAAATCTTTGTCAAGCGGTCCAAGTCTTCTTCACGGCAAAGGACCTTGACATTTGGGCCAGCATCCATGGTGAAATAACAAAGTTCGCCTTGGTCTCGGAGGGCTTTGACATAATCCATGGCCTTGTAAGACTCCTCAGTCAAATAATTAAAGGGAGGATTGGCGTACTTGTTGGTTTCATGCATGGCAAGGGCATTTTTTTCAGTCAATTGGCCTACTTTTTCAAAGTCGTTGTCTTTAAGATAGGCCAGCATATCCACATAATCTTTCTCAGATTGGGCAATCCAGTCACCAAAAGTTGTTGATGTTTCTGTAGCCAACTTCATACCCTCACGGCTTGAAATTGGTTTCTTAGCATCATTAAGAACCAGCATAATCATAGCTAGTTTCAAGTCTGTTTCAACCTTATAAACTTGACCTGTGTCCTTATCCCAGGCTGCGATTGGTCCAAAGAAAGAACGTGACGATGAGCCTGAGGCGAACTTGGCTTTCTGGGCTAATTCTGATACCGAAAGTCCAGTTTCAAAGAGGTCATTACATGCCTTGACAAGAGCTGACAAACCACTAGAACTTGAAGACAAGCCTGCTGCTGTTGGCATATTATTGCTGGTTTCAACCTTGACATAAAGAGGCTTATCTCCGCGATATTGGTCAATGACCTTGCTGATTTTAGCGTGTTCCTTTTCATCTTGAAGGACACCATTGATATAAAATTCATCATGTGTCGCTGATTGGTGCAGGAAGGAAGCTGATGTTGTCGTGTACATGTTTTCCAGCGTCAGCGAAATGCTGCTTGTTGATGGAATCATCTTGACAGCATCCGCCTTTCCCCAATACTTAACAATAGCAATGTTTGCATATGATTTAACTGTTACAGTTTTTGTATCCACGTCTTAACCGCTCCTTCTTCTCTTAGTTTTTGGCTGAGGCGCTCTGCCATTGGCTCCTGATCAACCAAGGCGATGATGCAACCCCCAAGGCCGCCACCACTCATTTTAGCCCCAAGACTGCCATGGTTGAGGGCGACTTCAACCAAGTGGTCTGCCTCCTTGGCGCTGACGCCGATTTTTTGTAAAATGGCATGCGCTGAGGTCATGGCCTGACCGATTTTAGCAATATTTTTAGCTTTAATCTGATTTTCAACTTCTTCAGCGAGCTGTCCTAGCTGTGCTAGGTAAGGACGATTGGCCTTTTCCTGAGCTGCCACCTTGTCCACTGCTTCGCGAGTATTTCCATGAATACCCGTGTCTGCAATAACCAAATAAGCCTCTAAATTCAGGTCTATAGTCTCAAAACCAACATTTCGGATGAACTTGATGGCATCATCACTGAGGCAGGTCTTGGCATCTAAACCACTGGGATTGGTATGGGCAATGATTTCTGCCTGGTTAACCAAGATTTCCAAGGTGGCTAGGTCTATCTCCTGTCCAAAATAATCAAAAACTGCTCGAATGGCAGCGATGGATACTGCAGCAGAGGACCCCATACCACGCCTTTGAGGAACTTCAGATTTAATGTCGTAAGAAATGGCGACATCGGTCTGATTGAGATAATCAAGTGCCGCATAAATAGCTGTCGACAAGGTATCTGTAAAATCAAAGACAATCTTGTCATCTGCAGGCATAATACGACATTCAACTTCTATACTTTCTAGAGGAAGGGCAATAGCCGGATAGCCATAAACCACCGAATGCTCCCCCATCAGAATAATTTTACTATGCGCCTTACCGACGCCAACTTTTTCTGTCATTTTTCAAATCTCTTAAAATCGTTTTAGTCTTCATACTATTTTACCATCAAGCGACAAAAAAAGCGACGTTCACATGGAAAATCGCTTTGGAATACTTTGTAAATAAAATAAAAAGTAACTCTACTTACCCACTATAAGGTTCAACTCAGATTATCGGATCAATATGTAAATCTGGTATAATTCGTGTCAAAAATTGTTTCGTTCGCTCTTCTTTCGGTCTTGTAAAGATTTGGTCAGGATGTCCTTCTTCAATGATATGACCATCTGCCATGAAAATGACATGATTGGCAACATCCCTTGCAAAGCTCATTTCGTGGGTAACAACTACCATGGTAATCCCCTCTTCTGCCAATTCTTTCATGATTGAGAGAACATCACCAATTAACTCTGGGTCAAGTGCAGATGTCGGTTCATCAAAGAGAATAACATCTGGTTTAACTGCGATAGCACGCGCAATCCCGATGCGTTGCTGCTGACCGCCTGATAGTTGACTCGGATAGTAATCCCTCTTATCCAAAAGTCCAACTTTTTCTAAAGCAGCTTCTGCTATTACTACCGCTTCAGCCTTAGGAACTTTTCTTGCAATAACAAGGCCTTCTAAAATATTTTCGATAGCTGTTTTGTTGGCAAAAAGATTATAGTTCTGAAAAACAAAAGCCGTCTTTTGACGAATGGTCAAAATATCCTTTCGATTCAGTTTGGCCAAATCATAAGAAACACCATCAAGAATCATCTCTCCTTTGTCAGCCTTTTCCAAATGATTAAGACTTCTCAGGAATGTTGTTTTCCCTGAGCCAGAAGGGCCAAGAATAACCACAACATCACCTTGATTAACCGTCAAACTCACACCATCAAGAACCTTCTTATCACCAAATGATTTTTCAATATTTTTAACTTCTAGCATAGACACTCCTCTAAATAATTGCCACTTTCTTTTCTAAAAAATGAAAGACTAGCTGAATAAGACCACAAATCAATATATAAATCACGAATATGACAAAATAGGATTCAAAGTAATGATAGCCATAAGCTGCCTCTATTTTTGCAATAGCTGCAATATCCTTAACTGTCATGACGAAAACTAAGGACGTGCCTTTTACCAAATTAATAACTAAATTACAAAGATTTGGCAGAGCGGATTTTATAGCCTGTGGAAACACAATCCTCAAATAGGCTTGTGTATTTGTTAAACCAATGGCTTGAGCAGCTTCTAACTGCCCCTTATCCACTGTCAAAATAGCAGAGCGGATAATTTCTGATAAAGTACCTGTTGTCATAAGGCTAAAGATAACAAAGGCATAAATAATAGGATTCAAGTCAAAAACATTAATGCTTGTAGATTTCAAAAGATTATTTAAAAGACTTGGAAAGAGACTATAGAAGAATAAAATTAACAAAATTGGCGGTGTAGAACGAATAAATGCTAAATAGACAATGGCAAATTTCGTCACTCCTTTTACTTTATAGAGTCTTCCCAAAGCTAAAAAGAGAGCAGGAATGAAACTGAGTATAATGGAAACCACCGTAATCCCCAAAGTAACAGGAATTCCAGAAAGAGCTTTGATAAATGTCTCCAAAATATATTGAAAATTCATAACTAGCTCCTCCTAATTCCTGTTATAGTCGAGAGATTTCTCTAAAGTATGATCTAATAATGATAAAAGCAAGGCCAATACCCAATAAATAATCGCTACGGCTGTATAGGTTTCCAATGAATAATTTCCCAAATTCCTTCCAATCAGAAGATTTCCTGCCCCCATGACATCAGCTAAACCAATAGTGTAAGCTAAAGCTGTATCTTTCAAAAGATTTAAGATAGCATTTGTAATATTTGGTAAGGCAATCCTAAATCCCTGTGGCAATAAAATACGTAGGAATGTTTGAAATCCAGTCAGACCAATACTCAAACCAGCTTCCAATTGACCTTTTGGGATAGCCTCAAAAGCAGACTTATAAACTTCTGAAATGCTAGCTGCAAATAGGAGAATCATTGCGATAATTACAAATACAGTTCTTGACCAAGAATTAATATCTATTCCTAACCACCATTTCAAAAATTCAGGCAACCCATAGAAAACCATAAAGAGCATGACAATCGGCGGCGTACAACGTACAATAAAAATGTATGCTTTGGCTATGGCATTTAGAACCTTATCCTCCGAAAGCTGTGCCCAAGAAAGAGCACCACCAAATAAACTTCCAACTGTGATTGTAAAAATAACAATGAATAGCGTTAAAGGAAGGGCTGATAAGAGTTCTGGAAGAAAGGACAGGACATATGATGGATTATAGGAAACCATAGATACCTCCTAATCTGTAACGTAACTAAAGACGTCCTCACCAAAATATTGTTTAGAAAGTTTTGCAATTGTTCCATCTTTTTGAAGTTCTTTGATGGCTTTATCATATTCTTTTGCAAATTCTTCATTTTTATCACTCTTATTGAGGAGTGGGTAGGTTTCAATACCTTTGTATGGGAACCAAGTTAGCTTATCTGCATATTGATGATAGGCACCATCTTCTTTTTCCACAGCATTTTCAAACGATAATTTAATATCAAAGAATGCATCATAACGACCTTCAAGCACCCAAGCATAAGCATCAGCAACTTTGAAACTTTCAGCTTCTGTAAGTTCAATAGGCGTTTTGGCAGTCTTATTATATTCAGTAATAACGTTGTACTGCGCATTTTGCGGAGAGATTGGAACAAGTTTTCCATGAGAGTTTGCAAATGAATCAATGTCTTTATATTTATCTGCATCCTCTTTACGTACCGTAAAGCCAATGATACTTGCACCAATTGCCTCGTCAGGAATGATGAATTTTTCGGCACGTTCAGCAGTATACCAGGCTCCCTTGGTACCAATATCGTATTTACCTGATTCGAGACCAATCAACAAATCCTCATCACTTGTTCCCGTATATTCAAATTGGTACTTATCAAGTTTTTCATCTACCGCTTTCAATACAGCAACTTCAAAACCATCACTTTCTCCCTTATCATTAATAAAATCATATGGAACGTAACTTTGTGTATGTGCAACTTTTAGCGTAATGACGTCATCAGAAGAACTTTCTGACGTGTTTGCTGTTGTTGTTTTTCCTGTTAACTGACGTCCAATAGCTGTAGCAGCAATCAATGCCACGACAACACCACCTGTAATAATCCATGTCTTTTTACTCATAATTCTCTCCTCTAATTTAATAACAATCCTAAGATAAATTAACTAAATATTTCATTTGCAGACACTTGTTCACTTACGTTTCAAATAGTTTATACTTCTGCTAATGCCTGACGAATCCATTCGATCCGTTCAACTTCGATATCGCTTGGAATGGTACAATCAGCACCAATAATGATTCCTTTTCTTCCATTTTCAGCTACCAAACGTTTAGCTTCCTCTTGGATTTCTTTTTTACTTCCCTTATAAATCAAACTTTGATTGGTATTTTCAAAACCACCCAAAACTGTTCGTCCACCGAATAATTCCTGCCCCTCTTTAAGAGAAATATTTTCTGGTCCAACAGCCCAATTAAAGACTTGAGCGGGATAATTTTTGAAAATATCAACATCATTACTTGCACCCTTATAGCCACAAATATGAAGAATATTTAGTTCAGATACACTATTAGCTGCTTCAAGTACAATTAAATCACTAGGTGAAACAAAGTTCACATAATCACTTCCACTCACACCTTCAAATTGAATATTTTGAACGCTAAAGTATATGCCATCCGCCCCTGCTTCACTTATCACTTTTTTAACTAAAATAGCTAAATCCTTAGCGATCGTATTCAAAACATGTCGAAACAATTCAGGGTCTTCCCTCAAAAATCCAGCAACAAGCTCATCACCAAATGCAACTTTATTTGATATTTGCCACTTTAAATGTGTCAATGGAGCAAATATATTATAAATAGATACAATATCTTCAGTAAAATGACTGCGAACTTTTTTGATTAATGCCACCTGTTGGTCGTACCATGGATGATCATTCCCAATTGATTTAATTTCTGCTAAATCTTTTATTGATCTTACCTTGTCTGTAATCAAAGGGTTGGGGTAGGTAAAGAAACCGTCACTCATGATTTTGACAAAATCAGGATTGACATCTTCAATAAATTTTTTGTGTCCTAAAACATTTTTTTGAAAAATTTCAGGTTTGTTGAAACCATGAAGCAATTCATCCTCATCTGCAAAGTGATACCAGAAACCTACCGGTACCCTATCCACCTCTTCTCCTCTAAAGGCTTTTTCTACAAGTTCTCTTTTTGTTGACATGGGTTGTTCTCCTTTCAAAATAAACTTGCAATTATCTTACCACTAGCAACTTTCCTTGCATAATCTATATTTTTTATCCCTGATTATAAAAATTCCATATAATTTTCAATCCTTATCACTGGTTATAAGGATTTCTTATCGTCCCTTAGTTTTTTTGTATCGGATTTTTGCTGATTTTTGGCTTGGCATTTTGCTATAATGGCATAAAGAATTTTGGGAGGGTTTAGCTTATGAATTTACAGCAATGTCGTTATGTTGAGGTGATCGCCCGTTGTGGCTCTTTTAATCAGGCAGCTAGAGAACTCTTTGTCTCACAGCCTAATCTTTCCAGTTCCATCAAGGACTTAGAGACCGAACTTGGCGTCAAGCTTTTCAACCGCTCTAACATGGGAGCTCGCCTAACCGAGGACGGCTATGACTTTCTTAAATATGCCAAACGCATCATCGGTGAGCTAGACCTGCTGGAGCAACGCTACCATAACACCTTCAAGAAAAGCTTTACCGTAGCATCGCACCATTATGATTTTCTTTCTATTCCTTTGGCAAAAATGGCAGAGCAGTTTAAGTCAGACTACCAAGAATTTCAAATAGTGGAAACCACAACCAAGCGAATTCTAGAAAACGTGGCCAGCTTTGAAGCTGACTTAGGCATCATCTACATGGACGATGACAATAAGCACATCTTGGAACGTTCGCTAGAAAATCAAGAGCTGGAATTCACCTCACTGGGAGATTTCCCAACAAGAATCTTCCTTCGCCGTGACCATCCGCTGGCTCAAAAAGAGGAAATTTCCGAAGCGGATCTGGAAGGCTATAACCAAGTGCGTTTTCGTCAAGAAAAATCTGGACTTAACTTTGATGAGGATCCCTTGGATATTCACCATGACCAGAGAGTTCTGTACAGCAATGACCGCGGTACCGTCATGAATTTGCTCTGCGCCACCGATGCTTATGCTTCTGGACTAGGTATTGTTGACAGCTTTATCAAGGAACAAATTGTCCTGATTCCGCTTAAAGACAGCCCAAGCCATACTCTCGGAGTAGTAACCAACAAAAATAAAAAAATCAGTAACATCAGCTCTGCCTTTATCCAAGAAATCAGGAAAAGTCTCAGCCCCCACACCCAAGTTTGAGGAAAAATGTGGTAAAATGAAGGTGTATGAAAACGAATGCAAAATGATAACTTTCATAAAAGGAGGAGCTTATGGAATTTAAAACCTTGAATAATGGTATCCAGATTCCTGTTTTGGGCTTTGGGGTCTGGCAGGTTTTTGATCAGGCGCAATGTCAAGGAGCAGTTGAAAACGCCTTAGAAGTAGGCTATCGACTCATTGATACTGCTGCTCTCTACCAAAACGAGGAGGCTGTCGGTAAGGCCGTTAAGGCATCTGGACTGGACCGCAAAGATGTTTTTATCACCAGTAAGGCTTGGATTAACCAACTGGGTTATGACCAAACCAAAAAAGCCTTCGAAGAAAGCCTTCAAAAGCTTGAGACTGATTATCTAGACCTCTACCTCATTCACCAACCTTATGGCGACACTCACGGGGCTTGGCGGGCAATGGCAGAGCTTTACAAAGAAGGTCGTATCCGTGCTATCGGTGTATCCAATTTCTCAACAGGCCGCCTAACTGACTTCGCCCTCAACACTGAGATTGTTCCTGCCCTTAACCAAATTGAACTGCATCCCTACAAGCAACACCCCATCATCCAAGCTGCCAATAGCCAGTTTGGCATTGCTACTCAAGCTTGGAGTCCATTCAATCAAGGCAAGGACTATATTTTTAAGGACGCTACGCTCAATAGCATAGCTGAAAAATATGGAAAGACAGTTGCCCAAGTGATCCTACGTTGGCAAGTTCAATCAGATATTCTAACAATTCCAAAATCTGTTCACCTAGAACGCATGAAAGAAAACTTCAATATCTTTGACTTCCAGCTCAGCCCAGAAGATATCAAAGCAATACAAGGACTTGACCGCTATCCAAAAAATTACGGACCAAATGAAAGTCCAGAACGCGTCAAACACCTCTTAGATTATAAAATTTAAAAACAAAACACCCTCACTCCTACCGTCAGTATAAGCTTGATGGTAAGAGTTGGGGGTGTTTTGTTGTTATAGTCGACTGAAGAACTTTCAGATAAGGAAGGCAAGGTGCAGACACTACTGGAATAGGGCAAGCTGATAGTAATGATGTATCAGAGCTCTTCCCCAAAAAATATGCTACAGAATGACAGTAAAGGTAATGGTGTCATCTTTGTAGCTCGCTGAAATCGAGCCTTTGAAGAGTCTAACCATGCTCTCAGCCATGGAAAGCCCAATACCATAACCAGATTTCTTGCTGTTATGGGACTGGTCATCTCGGTAGAAACGTTCGAAAAACCTACTGTAGTCAACCGTCTTTCCCTGAGCGTAGGTATTAGAAACAGCTAAGCGTGCACGTTTTCGAGTGCGTCCAACCCAATCCAGACTGACAGTTACTGTTCCTTCTGAATCACAATATTTATTAGCATTGTCCACCAAGATGGTAACTAATTCAAAGAGGGACTTCTCTTCGGCCTTAGCTCGAACACCAGGTTTGATATCCATGATAAATTCCTTACCGTCTCTGACAACAGGGCCTTTGAAATCTTCAGCAGCATCCTCTGCTATAGCTGAAAAATCTAAGTCTGTTAAGACCAATTCAGGCTGTTCTTCTAATCTGGCCAGACTGACTAGACCATTTATCAAGCCTGTCAAGCGTTGCACTTGGTCGCCCGTACTCTTGGTCCACTCTGATTCACCATTCATTAATTCAACCAATTCATTATTGGCGGAAATAATGGCTAAGGGTGTTTTCAATTCATGACCTGCATTGGTGATAAAACGACGTTGCTTGTCGTAATTTCGAACAAAGGGCTCGATGACCTTACCAGAAAACACAGAAATAACTGTTACAAAGAAAATAAAGCTAGCAGTTGACATCCACAATGAAAGATGGACCAAGGTTTCATTATCTCTCAATAAGTTAGTGGCATCTAAAACGACAAGCAGAAAGCCTCCACTTTTAAGTGATGTAACTTGATAAGAATAAGTATGTCCTTGAAAACTAAAGTCACCACTCTCACGTCCTGAAGCTTGTATTCTTTCAACCCGTGAAAGGACCTGATCATCTGTTAAATCAGCAATATTGTCTGTGTCAATGGATTCAATGTCTCCAGACGAATCTATTTTAGCGGTAAAATAGCGGTATTGGAAGATAATGTCCATGCTTGCTCGACTCCCTAGTTCTTTGGAAGTCTCAGTTAAACTAGGAAACTGACCGTCATTATCTGTTAAAATTTTCAATATTTTGCTAATTTCATTGCGTGTTTGCAGGTACCTGGCTGAATTAAGGACACCAACAACTGAAAAAAGAACAATCAAAATAGCTAGAGAGGCAATAGCAATAAAGCGTAAACGGAGCTTACGAAACATAAGAACCTCCTAGATTTCCACTAATTCATAGGAGCCATTTTCCTCACCATTTATAAGCAAATTGGCACCAATAGCCTTCAGCTTCTGGCGGAGGTAAGAGACATAAATAAAGACATAACCTTCATCTATATCCTCGTCAGTTTCGTTAGCCCAGACATGACTAAAAAGTTGTTGCGTTGACAATTCTTTGCCTACGTTTAACATGAAAAATTCCAGCATTTTGGATTCTTTTCCTGCCAAACGGATTGTATTTTGACTGACAAGTTCTTGTTCCCCGACATTTAAGGTGACCGTGCCAACTGTGAGGACGTTTGAGGTGAAGCTGGTATCAACTCGGCGGGCCATTGAACGTAAGCGCGCCAGCAATTCTTTCAAGGAAAAAGGCTTGGTTAAATAATCATCTGCTCCAGAGTCCAGACCATTCACCCTATCATCAATTTCGGCCATGGCTGTCAGCATGATAATGTGGGTCTGGTTGCCGGTCTGGCGGATTTCTTGGACAGCTTCAAGGCCAGATTTGATGGGCATCATGATATCCAAAACCATAACATCATAGGCATTTTCCTCAGCCAGGTCAATAGCTGCTTGGCCATCAAAGACGGAATCAACCTCATAACCTTCGTGTGTCAATGCTGTGGTCAGAACACGGTTCATTTGCACTTCATCTTCTGCAATTAAAACTTTCATTTAGTCACCCGAACTTTCTTCTATCAAATTGCGTATGGTCTGCATACTCAAATCACAAGATGCTAATTCATCAGCGCAGCGTTTGAGTTCACGGACAATGCGCTTTGGATTCTTTATGTCGTGTTTATACTTCATCTGGTGTTCCAAACTTGCCCAAGAATCCTGTGCAATGGTGCGGAGCTGGATTTCAATATAATAGGAGCCCTGCTCATTTCCCAAACAATCAGGATAAGGCGTTGTCACTTCCACTATCATGTGGTAAGAGCGGTAACCATTGGGTTTGGCATTGAGGATGTAATCCTTCTCTGTGACGATTTGACAGTCATCGAACTGGCGGATGAGCTCAACCAGCTTGTAGATGTCATCGATAAAACCGCAGACAATCCGAATACCAATGCTGTCGCGAATGATTTTGAGGGCAGATTCTGTTGTCTCAGGCAAGGCCTTACGCTGGCACTTGTCTCTCATGCTTTTTGCACTTTTAACACGCGCAATAAAATGTTCATATAGCTTGTATCCAGTCTCAGCCTTGGAAAGTTTATTTTGCTCCTTAAAACGGTGACTAAAATCCTCTAAAATCAGGGGGAGATAGTCTCCGTATTTTCCATAAATCGAATCTTTCATAACAATTCCTAATCTATACTTACTGACTCAATTATATCAAATTTTCTTATAGTAAGCTGAATAGAAAAAAGACCAAAGAAGCCTTCGATCTTAAGTAATTTTCATAATTATTATCTACCCTTGTTCAATGTCCACAACTTGCAAGGTTTTTCCTAGGCTATAGAGGACTTTGAGGACAGTATCCAAGCGAGGACTAGTAACTCCTGTCTCCATGCGGGCGATGACTGGCTGTCTGACACCGCTCATTTCTTCTAACTTCTTTTGAGAAATACCGCGTTCATTTCTAGCTAAAATTAGTTCAGACATGATGGCGACGCGAACTTTGCTCGCTTCAATTTCTTCTTGGCTAAAGACTTCTTTTTCAAATTCTTCCCAGGATTGACCAATAGCTGGATTATTTTTCATCTTTCTGTTTCCTTTCTATGAAATCTTCTAGTTCTCTTATTGCTTGTTCTATTTCACGTTTCGGTGTTTTTTGTGTTCGCTTGACAAATTGATGAAGCAAGACAAATCCCCCATCAATCCAGGCTGCAAATAATATTCTATCTCTTAGGGGACGTAGTTCCCATATTTCACCACTTAAGTGTTTAACTACTGGTTGACCAATATAAGTTCCATGCTCACTTAGTAATCTCATGTAGTCCTGAATTTTTTTCAATTTTATCCGACTATCTTTATCTTTCCTCTGTTGGAGTAAACGAATATAGTCAGCGACGGGTTGGTTACCATGTTTATCCTTATAAAAATGAATTTTATGCAAACTTATCTTCCTCTCTATAATAACTTAAAAGTTATTAAATGTGAAGTCTTCACTTTATATATTCGAAAAAATATTGACGTTTGCATTGAAAAAGCAACCATTTTTTGGTTGCGAGTAAATTATAAGGCTTCAAATGATAGTTTCTGTCATTTCTTCTTTTTAGGTTCTGGTAGCTCTTCAACCATGGCATCGAACAAACCAGTTAGGTAGTCTGGATTGTCAAGGTCATCAACGAGAAGCATTTCTTTTGCGCCAGGATAGGGCTCTTCATAATTGACTTCGGATAAATAGTCGAGGGCTGATTTGACAGGTTTGACTAAGAGTCGATCATCATAAATACCTCCGACAATCTTATCCTTATAATAAAGGATGTATTCACCCATCATTGCTCGGTATCTGATTTCCTCTAATCCAGATAATTGTCCCAAAACAAAATCTAAATAGTCCTTACTTGAAGTCATGGCTCGGTCCTCCTTTATCTTTCAAGCCAATTATAGCACATTTAAAATCCAAGTTAAAAAGAAAACTAGGCTGAGAATAAATCTCAAACCTAGTTGTTTCTTTAGATTGCTTGTGTCATGAAGCCACGGCTTTCAAGCACTTTACACATTGCGTCTGCAGTGTCGAGGGCTGTGAAAAGTGGTACTCCTTGGGCAATAGCAGAGCCTCGGATGGTAGCTCCATCTTCGTCAAAGGTACGTTTGTTACCAACTGTGTTGACAATTGCTTGAACACGTCCAGCACGAACAAGGGCAGGAATGTCATTGCTATCATCTTCACCAAGTTTGTTTACAAGCGTTGAATCTAATCCATTTTCCGCAAAGTACTTAGCTGTTCCTTCTGTCGCAAAAATGCTGTAACCAATGGCATCAAAGCGTTTTGCAAGTCCTAATGCTTCTTCCTTAGTCTCGTCAGCGATAGTGAAGATGACATTACCAAATTCTGGCAAGTGGAAGTATGATGCTTCAAAGGCTTTGTAAAGGGCTTTTTCAAGAGTTGAATCTGAACCCATAACCTCACCAGTTGATTTCATTTCAGGTCCAAGCAGGCTATCTACTTTAGCCAACTTAGTGAATGAGAAGACTGGTGCTTTAACATGGACTTGTTGGCTTTCTGGGTAAAGACCATCTTCATATCCCAAATCAGCCAAAGATTGTCCCAAGATGAGTTTAGTTGCAACCTGAGCCATTGGGATATTGGTTACTTTAGACAAGAATGGAACCGTACGGCTGGCACGAGGGTTGACCTCGATAACATAAACTTTTTCATCTTTGATAACAAATTGGATGTTCATCATACCGATACAGTTAAGGCCGATTGCCAAACGTTTTGTATAGTCTGCGATGGTTTCTTGAATCTCTTTTGAAAGAGTTTGTGGTGGGTAGACGGCCATTGAGTCTCCTGAATGGACACCAGCGCGTTCAATATGTTCCATGATACCTGGAATAAGAACGTCTTTTCCATCAGAGATGGCATCTACTTCACACTCACGACCAACCAAGTATGAGTCTACAAGAACTGGGTGTTCTGGACTTGCCTTAACAGCTGTACGCATGTAAGAACGAAGGTCATCTTCGTTTTCAACGATTTCCATGGCACGTCCACCAAGGACGTATGACGGACGAACGAGAACAGGGAAGCCAATCTTACGTGCTGCCTCAACCGCTTCTTCTTCATTAGTAGCCGTTTGTCCTGGCGGCTGTGGAATATCGAGTTCTTTGAGGGCTTTTTCAAAGAGGTCACGGTCTTCGGCACGGTCCAAGTCTGCCACTTGTGTACCAAGAATTGCGACACCTGCATTTGACAAGCTTTCAGCAAGGTTGATGGCTGTTTGTCCACCGAACTGAACAACGACACCTTTAGGCTGCTCAAGTTCGATAACGTTCATAACGTCTTCAAAAGTGAGAGGTTCAAAGTAAAGTTTATCTGAAACTGAGAAGTCAGTTGATACTGTCTCAGGATTTGAGTTCATGATGATAGCTTCATAACCTGCTGCCTGAATGGCTTTTACAGAGTGAACGGTTGCGTAGTCAAACTCAACCCCTTGTCCGATACGGATTGGACCTGAACCAAGTACGATCACTGACTCTTTATCTGACTTGATGAACTCATTTTCCCACTCATAAGTTGAGTAGAAATAAGGTGTTGCTGATTCAAATTCAGCCGCACAAGTATCAACCATCTTGTAGACTGGAAGGATCTTATTCTCTTTGCGCAAGTTGCGAATTTCATCTGTTGTTTGATTCCAAAGCTCAGCAATTTTACGATCGGCAAAACCATTTCGTTTAGCTTCTTTAAGCAAATCAAGGTTACCAACATTTACTTTGAGCTCTTCTTCAATTTCGAAGATATGGAGCAATTTATCAAGGAAGAAGATATCAATCTTAGTCAGCTCTGCTATTTCTTCAATAGAGAAACCTCGACGGATAGCTTCAGACACGTAGAAGAGGCGGTCATCTTGAGCTTTAACGATTTTCTCGAAGAGTTGATCGTCAGTGGCATCAGCTAAATCTGCCATTTCATTGTGGTAAACACCGATTTCAAGGGAACGACAAGCCTTGAGGAGTGACTCCTCAATGTTACGGCCGATGGCCATAACTTCACCCGTAGCCTTCATCTGTGTACCAAGGCGACGCTCACCATGTTCGAATTTATCAAATGGGAAACGTGGAATCTTAGCAACGACGTAGTCAAGAGCAGGTTCGAACATGGCATAAGTTGTACCTGTTACTGGGTTGATCATTTCATCAAGGGTCAAACCAACGGCAATCTTAGCGGCCAATTTTGCGATTGGGTAACCAGTTGCTTTTGAGGCAAGGGCAGATGAACGTGACACACGGGGGTTAACTTCGATAACGTAGTACTTGAAGCTGTGTGGATCAAGGGCTAGCTGAACGTTACATCCCCCTTCAATTTTAAGGGCACGTATGATTTTCAAGCTGGCATCACGCAACATTTGGTTTTCAATATCTGAGAGAGTTTGCGTTGGTGCGAAAACGATTGAGTCCCCTGTGTGGATTCCAACTGGGTCAAAGTTTTCCATGTTACAGACAACAAGGGCATTGTCAGCAGCATCACGCATCACTTCATACTCAATTTCCTTGAAACCTGCAATAGAACGTTCAATCAAACATTGTGTCACTGGTGACAATTTGAGACCATTCTTTGCAATTTCACGGAGCTCTGCTTCATTGGCACACATACCACCACCAGTACCACCGAGGGTAAAGGCAGGACGAACAATTACTGGGTAGCCGATTTCTGAGGCAAAAGCCACTGCTTCTTCAACAGTTGAAACAATGTCAGATTCTGGAATTGGCTGTTCCAATTCTTCCATGAGTTGTTTGAAAAGATCACGGTCTTCGGCTTGGTCAATGGCTGACAACTTTGTACCAAGCAATTCCACACCTAGTTCGTCAAGAATACCAGCTTTTGACAACTGCATGGCCATGTTAAGACCAGTTTGACCACCAAGTGTTGGAAGAAGAGCATCTGGGCGTTCTTTACGAAGAATACGTGTCACAAATTCAAGTGTGATAGGCTCAATATAAACCTTATCAGCAATTTCTTTATCAGTCATGATGGTTGCAGGGTTGGAATTAACCAAGATAACGCTGTAGCCTTCCTCTTTCAAAGCAAGACAAGCCTGAGTCCCAGCATAGTCAAACTCAGCAGCTTGACCAATAATAATAGGACCAGAACCAATCACCATAATTTTTTTAATATCAGTACGTTTAGGCATATTTTTATGATACAAAGCCCGTTAAACAAGCAAAGTCAAAATAGGAATTTTGACGAAGTGTCACAAGACACTAGGAAAAATTGTCTTTTTGACACAGCTTGTAGGGCGCGTTCAGATTAGCAAATAAGCTAATCGAACTCGTATCCACTCCTTTCTATTCGCCGTCTCTCAGGACGGCATTAAATCGATGACTCCGACGTGAGAAAATGATTTCGACAATAAATCATTTTCGAGCTAGTGCATAGGCTAACTAATCCGCCCTAGCGGTTAGTGTTATTTGACGAGTTGCTTTAGCTACCGTCAAATAGGCCTAGGCCTTTCGTATTCTCTATCTCTCTGGATAGAATTAAATAGTTCTCTGTCGTTTAAAAACATTTCAATATTCTACATTTTTAAACTATTGCATAGACGAACACTTTGACAAAAAATTTGTCTTTAAGACTTGTCTACTATTTTCAACTTCCTTACTAGCGATTTGCTTGGTCTGCTTTAAAGGCATCAATCAATTCTAGGAATTCATCAAATAAGTAAGAAGCATCATGTGGTCCAGGTGCGGCATCTGGGTGGAATTGCACTGAAAAGGCTGGGAAGTCACGGTGACGAACACCTTCAACAGACTTATCATTGATTTCTTCATGGGTTACCATGAGGCAATCCGGAAGCGTCTCACGGTCAACTGCGAAGCCATGGTTTTGGCTGGTGAAGTCAACACGTCCAGTCGCAATTTCACGAACAGCGTGGTTAAAACCACGGTGACCAAATTTCATCTTGTAAGTCGTTGCACCATTTGCAAGACTGAACAATTGATGTCCCATACAGATACCAAAGATTGGGATTTTCCCTTGAACACCGCGGATCATATCCAAAGCGTGAGGAACATCTGTTGGGTTACCAGGTCCATTTGACAACATAACCCCATCAGGATTGAGATGAAGAATCTCTTCTGCTGTGATGTCATGCGGAACAACTGTCACATTACAATCACGTTTTGAAAATTCTCTCAAGATAGAATGTTTCAAACCAAAGTCGACAAGAACAATGTTCTTACCAATACCTGGAGCTGGATAAGCTGTCTTAGTAGAAACTTGTTCAATATTATTTGTTGGAAGGACAGTCGCACGAAGTTGGTCTTGAAGGTGATCAATAGAATCACCAGCGTTAGCCAAGGTTGCTTTCATTGTCCCATGCTGACGAATGATTTTTGTCAAAGCACGCGTATCAATCCCTGAAATACCAGGAATATTTTTAGCCTTCAAAAACTCATCCAAAGTCATTTGGTTGCGCCAGTTGCTTGCACGACGAGCAGCTTCAGCAACAACCACACCCTTACATGTTGGTTTGATTGACTCATAGTCATCACGGTTAACACCGTAATTCCCAACCAAAGGATAGGTGAAAGTTAAAATTTGACCGTTATAAGATTGGTCAGTGATAGACTCTTGATAGCCTGTCATTCCCGTACTGAAGACAATTTCTCCAGTTACATCTACATCAGCACCGAAGGCTTTCCCTTCAAAAATAGTGCCATCCTCTAAAATTAGTAGTCTTTTTGCCATTAGTTTACCTTTCGTGGGTTCTCTCAGGAACCTCTTAACGTTATATCTTCATCTAAGCTTTGCCATTCAAGATAGCTTCAAGAATAGCCATTCGTACAAAAACACCATTTTGCATCTGCGCAACAATCCGCGACTGAGGCGCCTCAACCAGGCGGTCAGCGATTTCCACATCACGGTTAACCGGTGCGGGGTGCATGACAATAGCAGAGCTTTTAAGCTTATCATACCTATCTACTGTCAAACCGTGCAGATTGTGGTAGGTTTCTTTAGAAAAACCGCCATCTCCATCGTGCCTTTCATGCTGAACACGTAGAAGCATGAGGACATCGACCTGATCAATAATCTCATCTATGGAAACATGCTTACCATAAACATCAAATTCTTCAGAGTACCATTCAGCTGGTCCAGCGAAGAAAATTTCAGCTCCCAAACGTTTAAGAATCTGCATATTTGATTTGGCTACTCGTGAATGAGTAATGTCACCAGCGATGGCAATCTTCAAGTCCTCAAATTTACCAAACTCTTCATATATTGTCATCAAGTCAAGCAGACACTGGCTTGGATGCTGACCTGAACCATCACCACCGTTGACAATGGCTGTTTGGATGGTTCTACTATCAATCAATTCCTTATAATAATCAACTTCAGAATGGCGTACGACACAAATATCAACACCTAAAGCTGACATGGTTAAAATCGTATCATAAAGCGTTTCTCCTTTATTTACTGAGCTAGTTTTGGCATCAAATTCAATAACATCCAAACCTAGTTTTTTCTCAGCCACTTCAAAAGACTTATGGGTCCGTGTTGAAGATTCGAAGAAGAGATTAGCTGCAAAGTACTGTCTATCTAGAGCGAAGTCAGCTTTGCCATTTTTAAAAGCAATACCGCGCTCAATCAAGCCTAATACTTCTTCATTCGATAAAGTTTCCATTGTCACCAAATGTTTGAGTGACACAACACCATCTGTAATTGCCATAGTTTAATCCTTTTCTGGAAGAATTTGATATAAGATAATCCCTAAGAGTGTTGAGAAGGCTACGCCTGTGATTTGAAGTCCAGCTATCTGGAGAGTCAGCCCTCCGATACCTGAAACTAGAATCACACTAGCAATAAGAAGATTTTTCTTATTGTCAAAGTCAACCTTGTTCTCAATCAGAATTTTAAGACCGCTAGATGCGATAACCCCAAAGAGGGCAATCGATACACCGCCAAGTACTGCTGCAGGGATAGACATGAGAATTGCTGATACTTTACCGATGAAACTCATGACAACTGCGATAACCGCAGCACCTGCAATCACATAGACTGAGTAGATTTTGTTCAGTGCCATAACCCCAATGTTTTCGCCATATGAAGTTACTGGAGGAGCACCAAAGAAACCTGCGATAATTTGTGAGAGACCGTCACCCATGAGAGTACGATCTAGCCCTGGGTCTTTAAAGAAATCTCGGCCAGTCAAGCTATTAAGAACCATAACATGCCCGAAGTGCTCTGTCATCGTTACAAAGGCAATTGGAGCCATAGTCAAAATAGCTGATGGGTAAAGTTTGAAACTGTAATCTGCAAACATGATGCTAAAATCTGGCACATCAAACCATTTAGCACTTGCAATTGTCGCAAAGTCAATCAATTCTTGCCCAGTAACCATTCCTAGAACCAAAGCAAAGACATAACCAACAATCAAACCAAGTAGGATTGGGATAACTGCAATAATTTTCTTACCATAAATGTTAAAGATGATTACTGCAAAGAGGGTTACCATACTAATCAAGAGACTATTAAAGCTATATTCCCCATTGAGTGTCATAGCGTCACTTACAGCTGTGCCAGCTAAGCTAAGCCCAATTACCATGATAATTGGTCCAACCACAATCGGTGGTAAGACTTTATCAATCCATGCATTACCAACCTTACGAACAATCAAAGCGACAATCAGATAAACCAAACCACCTGCGATTGCTCCCTGTGCTACCGCTCCAATACCATCTGTCTTCATGAGCGTCTGCATGGTTGCAATATAAGCAAAACTTGAACCCATATAAGCTGGGATCTTATACTTGGTTACTGAGAGGTGAGCCAAAGTCCCCAAACCACTTGAGAAAAGGGCGATTGCTGGATCAATCCCAACAAGAATTGGAACTAAGACTGTCGCTCCAAACATAGCGAACAAATGTTGGAAAGATAAACCAAGCAAGAGACCTGGTTTTGGCATGTCATGCACGTCGTATTTTACAGATTCCACTTTCAGCGCTTCTCCTTTATTTTTCATTAACTTGGGTCAACAATACTGATACGATCTTGTCCATCGTATTCAGCAACTTCAACCAAGATTTCTTCGACAGCGCTGGTTGGAATATTTTTACCAACATAATCTGCTCTGATAGGAAGCTCGCGATGTCCGCGGTCAACAAGAACAGCTAGGCTCACACGTGCAGGACGTCCAAGACTTACCAAGTTGTCAATAGCTGCGCGGATTGTACGACCAGTATAAAGAACATCGTCGACCAAAATAACGTCTTTTCCAGTGATGTCAACTGACATTTCTGTCGTATCTTCTTCAACCTTCATGTCATCACGGAAAGGTTTGATATCAAGCTCACCAATTGGAATGTCCAAACCTTCAAGCTGTTTCAAACGCTCTTGGATACGACGGGCAATGAAGACACCACGCGTCTTGATACCAGCAAGGACAATATTGTCCAAATTCTTATTACGTTCGATAATCTCATAAGTAATGCGCGTGATGGCACGTTTCATGGTCACATCATCAACAATTTCTTTTGTTTTCATCAAAAGACCTCCAAAATTTTTTGTAGTTCTCACATAGGTTCAAACTGCATTAATACCCCAACCTCTACTACATCCAGTAAAAGAGCAAGCACTCAGAAATATAGAAAAAAATCTCCCTGATAACAAGGAGATTCCACAAAATAGGGGTACAGCTATGGCTACCTGCACACTTTTTTCTTGTTCTCTCCTTGCCTGCCTCACGGGACAGTATTAAAGGATATATTTACATTTCCTATAGTATCAAAAAAGCTAACATTTGACAAGGATTTTCTTAACTTCGTTCATTTTGTCCTTACCATTTCTTTTATTTTGGAAAATAGCAGAGCCAAAAAGCTAGTTTCAATAAAATCAGACTTCAGACTGATGTTTGTGTATTATTTCAATGATACAATTATCATACAAAACTAAAAGACAGACTTTCTATGGAGGACTTCTCAATGATTAAAAAAATCTCTTTTCAGTGGAGTCATAGACAATGGATACAATTGATAACAGTTGTCGGAATCATCATCACGATTATCAGTGTATATTATATCAAAAGTAACCCTAACATTTTTTCAGTAGGCGGAAGCTTCCACCGCTACCTACAAGGATTAGGGATATTTGGACCTCTAATCTTCATGCTTGTACAAATCATACAAGTTATCTATCCCGTTATTCCAGGTGGTTTAACCTGTGTTGTTGGTCATGCTCTCTTTGGTCCATTCTGGGGATTCGTCTACAATTTTACAAGTATCTTCCTTGGATCGGTCCTTGCCTTTCTACTCGCAAGACGCTTCGGTCAAGGATTTGTTAAAGCCTTTGTCTCAGACCAAACCTATGACAAATACATGACAAAATTAGATAAAGGAAAATTCTTTGAACGCTTCCTAGCTGCAGCATTTATACTTCCATGCTTCCCAGATGATTTCCTCTGTATGGTAGCTGGACTAAGCAAAATGTCACTCAAGAAATTCATTATCATCACAATCATAACAAAACCAGCAACACTCTACCTCTATACCCTCATCACCTACCAAGGCCTCCAATTACTGAACCAATTTGTCTTGAAATAATAAAAACACCCCATCTGCTTCTGCTCACAATTAGAACAAAAGTAGGTGGGGTTATTTAGTAATTCATCAGTTTACTTTTTAGATGATTTCTTTTCAAGTTCTTGCCCTAAAGCAATAATGTAATCTTTCAAATCATCTTTTACTTGTGGGTGTTGAAGAGCATAGTCAATTGAAGTCTTCATGAAACCGAACTTATCACCAACATCGTAGCGGTTACCTTTGAATTCTCTAGCAAAAACACGCTGTGTCTTATTTAGTTTATCAATGGCATCTGTCAACTGAATTTCATTACCAGCACCTGGTTCCAGGTTTTCCAGAATATCAAAAATCTCTGGAGTCAAAAGATAGCGACCAATAATAGCTAAATTACTCGGTGCATCTTCAGGAGCAGGTTTCTCAACAAAAGTATCAACACTGTACAATCCATTAACACCAGCACCTTGAGGTGCAATAACACCGTAGGCAGAAACTTCCTCATGAGGTACAGGCATAACAGCAATAGTTGATGCGTGAGTCTTCTCATAGTCATTCATGAGTTGTTTGGTCAATGGCAGAGCTTTACTATCGGTAATATCCATAAGGTCATCACCAAGCATAACGACGAAAGGCTCATTCCCTACAAAAGCCTTTGCCTGCAATACAGCATCACCAAGCCCACGTGGATGACTTTGACGGATAAAGTGCAAACGAATACCAGTTGTTTCATCAACTAACCTAAGAAGATCATTCTTACCTTTTTCTTTCAAATTATGTTCCAACTCAAAGTTTGAGTCAAAATGGTCTTCAATAGAACGTTTTGATTTTCCTGTAACAACCAAAATATCTTCGATACCAGATTTCAAAGCCTCTTCTACAATAAATTGAATTGTAGGCTTATCAACAATGGGCAACATTTCCTTTGCCAAAGCCTTAGTAGCAGGCAAAAAACGAGTCCCCAGTCCCGCTGCTGGGATAATAGCTTTCCTAACTCTTTTCAAATCAAAAACTCCAATTTCTCTAAAATTTAATATAAATATAATTTTATCAAAAAACTTGTAAAAATTCAAAAAAATTCAATCTTAAAAATTTAAAAATTCACTTACCTCGCTTTGGACATAACAAAAGAAAGGATCATTCTGACCCCCTCTAGATGTAATTTAATTATATTGGCTCTCATTAAAATTGATATGGAGTCAATATAATTCAACTCACTATGTATTGATATAAGCCAAATTATTTAAACCCTAAATATTTCTTTTTTTTCTTCTTATTTAATATAAGGTTGATGAGTTGTGAAATCAAATTTTTATTAAAAATGTAAGATACGATTATAACTGATAACAATACTATAGCTTTTATGTAAAAACTTCCAAAGTAATAAGTTAATACGCTTGTAAAAACAATAGGTAAAATTGAAAGAATATATTTATAATCAATTCTAATTTTCACATATTTTTGGATATCAAAATACCTATAGATTGACATCACAAAATAAGAAATAAACGTAGATATTGAAGCTGCAAATAATCCTATATAATTAATTAATAATATATTTATAGCAATATTAATGACTGCAGAATATATGGATGTTTTTGCTATTTCGTTCGATTTTTTTAGAGCAACATAGATTGAACCAAATAATGATACGATAATATTAAATAATGTTGCCATCATCAAAATTGGAATTTGATAATATGCAGTTGCAAATGATTCGCCAGTAATTAAGTATCCAAAAACAAACGGCATTACAGAAATAACCAACAAACTAATTGAGGTAAACAATTTGATTGTCACATTAATGATGTTCGTAAAGTATTCCGATGAATCCTTATCGCTTATATACATTGATGCAGATTCTGTCCAAGTCAAATTAAAAATTGAAAATACAGTGATGACAATTGCTGAAAATTTATTTGATGCTGAGTAAATACCATTTGCTGCGACGCCTAAAAAATGAGTCACAATGGTTCTATCCGAAGCACTAATTATCCACCATGACAATGCATTGGGGACCAAAGGAATTGAGTATTTCCAAAGATCTTTCAGTGTTTGTTTTTTCCAGTTTGATACAGAAACCATTTGAAAAAGTTTTAATCTTGAAAAAACAAAAACTGAGCAAAAGGTATTTGATAATAAGCTTGCAGTGAGCATACCGTATGCTCCCCATCTAAAAATGGCTAAGAAAATAACATTTAAAATAATTGTTCCTGCTCCAGATACAAGGCTCCCAAGCGAATATGTGAAATTATCACCTAATCCGCGAGAAACTTGTAATAAGACACTTGAGAACATTGCTGCAACTACATTAGTTGCTAAAAAATATTTGTACTGATTATCGATAAATCTTCCTATGATTCCAAAAAAAAGAAGATATACCACAGCTTGAACTGTGACAGTAATTAACACTGTTGAAATAAGCTTGTTGCGCTCTTTATTCTTTTTTCGATTGTCAATCAAAAATCTAAAAACAGCCTGGTCAAGCTGTAAAAAAATCAAAGGTAACAGTAAGGAAACATACGTGTTCAACAAATCGACAGTTCCATACTCTTCTGTAGATAACAGTGCTGTATATAATGGCAACAGGAAAAAACTAATAAATTTTGTTCCAACTTGACCCATAGCAACTACTGCAGTATTTTTTATTAACTTTTTTTCTCTACTCATACTCTTCTATTCTAAAAATTGTTTCTTCCACAAGTCAATATTCTCTTGATTAATTTTCACATCTGTTATAAAGTCACTATTGATCATCATTTCAAGGTATTCGCCAATTTCTTCCCTCTCGATAGTTGGGATATTATAATTCTCTTTAATATCTCTAGCTCTGTTATCAACGATAATAATAATAGATCTGACTAGATGTTGCATTGCAAAAATTCCAGCGTGTAACCTAGTTCCTACGTAATCAATATCCCCACTAGTCAGTGCCTCTCTGTATGATTCTAGATTGGGACTAACAATTTCAATTGACTCAGTATTTTTGAATGACTTAAAGTATTCTAAATCATCACTCCCTTGAACCCAAAAATAAACTTTTTCATAATTTAAATTTAGAATATCTATTAATTTTTGATCTGATTCCTTATCAGCTTTATAATCTGTTAGTGTAAAAATCACTTTATTTGATTTTTTTGTTGGAATTTTCTTACAATGTTCTGGAGTTAGTGACCACATCGTTGGACAACCGGTGTTAATAGCCTTTACACCTAAACTTGTGAGTAAATCTTTTGTTTTCTCATCCCTAGTCGAATGAATGTAATCTTTAGATAAAATTCTTTTATAAATAAATTTTGTATAGGAATTAATTTTTCCACCAGCTGGAGTCATTCCACACCCTACAGAAATAACATTTTTATAGTTTTTAATATCAAACGGATTTATATTGAAATTCGGATTAAGATGTAATAAGTTATAAGTAAAAATATTTGTACCACACAGAAACTTCAAATCAGCACTTTGGCAAAATGATGAAATAAAGTTTCTTCTAAAATTTTGGAAAAACTTTTGAATTGGGGTATGAGTTGAATACCTTGCAGTAAAATTTTTACTCAATAATTCATCTAATTGTTTATTAATTGCTTCATTAATAATAAAGTCACCTACATTTTGTGTACCGTATGAAGTGTCAAACATTACAATTTTTTTCATTTTAGCATCTCTTTTCTCTTCTAGTATATATTTCAGTAATATTATTTACTGTAGTTTTGATATCATAACCTTTATCGATTATTACTTCAGTTTTATCATAACGTTTTTTGGAGTAATTACTGATATAGTCTGCCCAATAATCCGCACCATTTTCAAGAGGTAAAAAATCAATTTCATTAGTTAAGTCAACTTCATCACTAACTCTATTACTACAAATAATAGGCAAACCATTTGACTGAGCTTCAACAAGAGTTAAAGGAAGTCCCTCAAAAAAAGATGGAAACAAAAATAAATCAAAAAGGCTATAGAATTCATTAGCGTTATCAACATTTCCCAGCATAAAGACTCTTTCTTCTATCCCTCTTTCTTTAATAAGAGTTTGAAATTCTAACTTCAAGTCTCCATCACCTAGAATAAATAAATAAACATTATCTTTTACCTTTATTAAGCTATCAAATATTTCAAATATAAAATGTTGATTTTTTTGATAATTTAACCGTCCAATATTCCCAAGTATTAGGGCATCTTTCTCAATGCTGAATCTATTTTTCAAAGAATTTTTAGTAGAAATATCAAATCTGAATTTGTTCACATCAATACCATTATTTATTACTAAAAAGTCTTTAGTGAAAAATAAGAACTTACCCGCTTCAACACCACAAGCAATCTTTTCTGTTGAAAATAGATTTAATAAAACTTTAGCAATAAGAAAATAGATTCTCTTAAAAATTGAAATATTTTTATCTAATATTTTTGTGTTATGACTATGAGAAATTCTTGTAGGAACTTTTCCAAGCCATGCTGCAAAAACAGATGGTCCACAATTAAATAAAGTATGGGCATGAACAACATCGTACTTTTCTTCCATGCATAATTTTCTTAAATTTTTTATAAATTTAAACATACCTACTTCAGTTGGACCTTGCAACCTAATAACTCTACCACCTAATTCCTTGATTTTGTCTTCGTAATCAAAATGTTTTTCTTCAAAAACTAAGAAATCAAAATCATAATTATTTTTATCAATATTCTCTAAAATATTAACGAGTAAAGTTTCAGCACCACCACGGTTTAAAACACCAATAATTTGTAAAACTTTCAAATCGATTCTCTCATTCATTTAAAAATCTAACAATTTCGGATTTATAAGGATAAACTTTAGCACTATCATTTTCAACTGTAGTCATATCCCACCACAATATTGCAAAAAGAGCAAAAGTTAGTAAACTCATAAATCGTTTTTGTTTAAATACTTTATAAAAGTGACCAACAATTAAAAAATTTTGCAAATCTGTAAAATAATATCCTAAACGCCCCATTCCTGGAAGAGAGAAAGATAAGAATGTACAATATAATGCAAGTATTGAATAAATTAATCCTGATGCACTTTTATTTCTATCTATTTCATCTTTTAAAAAGAAAGTAATCCCCCACATAGTAACAAATAAAAACTTTTTAGCGATTGAATTAATAGAGAAATCTCTATAATTAAATCCAGCTTCAATATAATATGAGTAACCCGATAGAGAAATCAAGTTATCCACAAGAGGTAAAAATAATAGAAGTGTTACAATTAAAGTAATTAGCTTTAATGAAAAGCTGTTTTTATCTAGCTTTAAAAATTTATCAATTAGATATACGCCAAGAAAAACAAGCCCTGTTTTATGAAAAAAAAACGAAGAGAATATCAAAAGTAAAGAAACCTTATCTTTTTTTTCTAAGATAAAGTGATATGAAAGGACACATAATGAAATTGCAATGCTTTGTCTCATATTATTCAAGGAAGAAACATACATCGTCATTAAAAAGACAAAAATTGTTGCTGTATAAGATATATTTTTTCTCTGTAAATATGCAAAGAAAAAAATCGGGGTACAAACACACAACTCTATTAGGAATAATACTGCATGAATATCATTAAATAAACTTCCTATATAAACTACAGTAGCAAATAAAAAATCACTGCCTGAATTTCTAAGAAATCCTAAAAGATTATATCCAAAATTTTTAGAAAGATTAAATAAACGCATTACATAAACATTGATATCTGCTCCTACCGTAGTATCCCTTACACCAGCAACAAGTGCAAGTCCTAAGATTGATAAAAACATAATAATGAATACAAAGATATTGTATTCTTTTTTCAATTTAAAAAAATAAAATTCGTTAACCAAACTCAATAAAACAACAAAAATTGATACCAAAATATAAGCTTTCAATTATAACCCCCTTTATATCATTAAAAAGAAGAATAAAATGCACTTCGAATTTTTTTCAATCTCTTATCTTCAAATTCTTTTGCTTTTTCAAAATTATTCTTTGCTTCAATAATCAACTTTTCTTTAGTTATATTTTCAATAATATTAGCTAATTGATTACTATTTTTCTTTTTAAAAATCATATCTTGATTAATTAACTCAGGAATTCCACCAACATTTGATCCAATTACTGGACATCCTAAACTCATTGCTTCCACAACTGATCTAGGCAACCCTTCCTGTAGACTAGGTTGAACATAGATATCTATGTTTCTAAGTTCGATAAATACCTCGCTATGCGGCAAAGAACCTCTAAAAATGACATTGTTTTCAAGACCAAGCTTTTTAACAATTTTTTTTAATCTTGAATTATCACCATTACCTATTAAGTGGTATTCTATACAAATACCCTTATCCTTAAGTTTACGGATAGCTTCAAAAACATATTGATGACCTTTATACTTCATTCCTACATTAGCAACAGTAGCCAAAGTTATTTTTTTTTCATCTATTGATTTTACTTTATCTAATCGATCAGATAATAAGTTGGCATCAAGATTGTTGATAATGACATCCGAACAACCACATTCATTACCTTTAGTTGGATAACGTCTTTGCAAAAATTCTTTTGTAACATAAAGAACATTTGGAGCGTTATAAACTACTTTTTTTGTCGAAAAATACATTATTGGTGCAAGAATTTTACCAATAGGATTTGTATGATTTGTATATCCATCCCAAGGACACGCAACCAATTCTACAAGATAATCCTTTTTATACTTTTTACAAATCTCCGTTGCAAAAATTCCTAATACACTAGGCATACGTACAATAATTTTGTCTGAGTCCTTGATAACTTTAACTAATTCAGAAACAATTTCTTTTCTATTTCGAACTGCATCTGGTATATCCGTATAAGAACGAATAGGTCTTACAGTCACATTTTCTCCATTTACAATTTTATAACCAGCTGTATTACCTTTTGCTCTATCTCTTGACTCAACTCTTGTAGAAATGTCCATTGAATCAAACAAAGGTAGATAACGTGACTTAAAAAAATCATAATTTAAAGTCATACCATAAAAATTATTATCTTCTTCCACCAAGACTGTATCGAAAATAAAAGTTGCTTTCATAACTATTTTAACACTGCTTTCATTTTTTCTAAAACTTCATTTCTAATTTCAGGAATAACCTTATTCAATTGTTTCCTAATAAGCTCATTGTTTTTACTTTGTTTTTCAATAAGATTATTCAATTTTTCGCTAGTTACTTCATTCATCTCAATAACATAATCATCAAGGTTGACTGTATGCATTATTCCATTAGTCTTTTTCTCATAAGCAATTGCTATAGTAGGAACTTTCATACTTGTAGCAAAAATGTTAGAGTGCATGCGGGTACCAATAAAGTAATCAAAATTAGCAATCATTGCTTTAACTTGAACAGGTGAAATATCATCTCGAAGAACTAGAAATCTATCTTGATATTCCTTTCTCAAAAGAGATTTAATTTTTAAAGCAACTTCAGCATCATCTCCATGTTTTACAATCACTTGTGGAACAAATACAAATGATGCATTATTTTTTTTCACTTGTTCTTCAATAACATCACGAATTGCAAAAATGTAGTTACTCATAAGTTCAGTTGGATTACTGAAATTTGGAAAGTTCCACTCTCTAACAGTTAAACCATAAACAGGACCTTCATTTTTTTTCAAGTCTGAAATAGCTTCAAACTCTTCATTAATATCCTCTAACATGAAAGCCATATCGGGGATTAGCGTAAACTTATTTGATGGAATTAATGTTTTAAGATAGTCGAATGTAATCGTTTCACGAGCAAATATAAAGTCTAATTTTTTAAGCACACCATCTGTAAAGAATTTAACAATTCTATTTGTCATTGGTTCAATTGATGTCCCCATTAAGTACACCGGTTTATTAAACTTCGTATTCACATGCATTTGAAAAACATGCATTAAACTATCTAATTTTTTTCCACCTAAGAATCCCCCCCCACAAACAACAATTAAATCACTATCTGATAAACTTTTAAATGCTTCTTCTTTTAAAACTAATTTATTAAGGTTAATCTTCATCATTAAACTCAAATAAATAGTTCTTACAATCAATTTAACAATAGCAATCAATTTACCTATTTTAGTATGTTTATAAGGTCTAGGATTTAGTACATTACTATAGACATTTTTTATTACCGGATCTTTACAGTATCTTTTTTTATCTTCACTAGGTGTAAAAGATAAGATATCGATCTCAATATTTTTAGAACCATAAATTTGTTTCAGCGTATTTACAGTACCTAATAAAATACCAGCATCACCTTTATTATACCAAGTATAAGCATTCGTAATTGTTATTTTCTTTTTCATAATCTCTTCCATAATTCCAAATATTTCTTTTCAAGTTTTTCCGCTTCAGTACTAATTTCAAAGCCATGATTACGAACTTCACTTTCTGTATCTTTTCTAGTAAAGTTGAAAAAATCACTCATGATATTATTAGCCCACTCTAGGGGTGATAAATCTAATGATAAGAATTTTGTCGAATCTAATATTTTTGTTTCTTTTGTCATGTCATCTGAAAAGAAACACTGCAATCCAGATGCCTGTGATTCAACACCAACAACTGGAAGTCCTTCATAAAGGCTTGGTAACAAAAATATATCAAATGCTTGATATAAACGAAATGCATCCGAACGCTGACCAAGAAATACTACTTTATTTTCTAAACCTAGAACTTTTACCTTAGATTCTATTTCCTCTTTTAAGGGGCCTTCACCAACAAGAAGCAACAAAGAATTTTCATTCAGATTACAAATTTCATAAAAGATATCAATCAAAAAATCATGATTTTTTTGTTTAACAAAACGACCAATATGTCCAAATACTACTGTGTCATCATTTAAACTCAATTCATTTCTAATTTCATTTCTCAAAACAGGACTAAACTTAAATTTTTTTGCGTTGATAGCATTATTTAATAAGTAAACATTTCCTTTATCATAAGAATGATTTCCAAATAACCATCGACCAGCTAATTCAGAACAAGTCATATAATCAGTCGCAAACAATTTGGAAAATGGCCGCAAAAATTGTTTTAACAAATTTTTGCTTATTTCTTTTGAATTTGACGTACTATGAGAATGTGCAATTCTAATTGGAACACCAGCACATTTAGCAGCGTATAAACTAAAAACTGAAAGTGTATTGATATGAGAATGTACAATTCTATAATTGTGATCGTGGAGAATTCTTTTCAACTGTTTGTGATAGTTCAAAGCCTTACTGTATGAAGGAACGTAAAAAATTTTCCCTCCCATTGATAAAATTTCATCTGTAGGGATATTCCTAGAATCATCATCAAAAATAAAATCAAATTGAATTTTTTCATGATTTATATTTTTATAGTAATTCATAACAACAGCTTCGACGCCTCCGCCAACCCATTTCCCCATTATCATGGCAATTCTTATTTTATCATTCAAAAATTTTCTCCTAAATTTTTTAAAATCCTATTTACTTCCCTCTCGCTTCAGAACAACCCCAAATGTTTTAAAAATAATTTTAATATCCTGAGCGATTGACCAATTTTGAATATACTTCATATCCAATGCAACAACTTCTTCGAAATCTGTAATATCGCTACGTCCACTGACTTGCCAAAGACCGGTTATACCTGGCTTAGCTGCTAAACGTTTAAAGTGATGAATTTCATATTTTTTATATTCATCCAAAGTAGGTGGTCTTGTTCCAACTACAGACATATCACCTTTAAGAACATTGATAAATTGTGGTAATTCATCAATGGACCAGTCACGAATTTTCTGACCAAATGGGAAGATACGCGGATCATTATCCATTTTAAACATCAAGTTAGTATCTAAATCATTTTGAGCCAATAACTCTTTTTTACGCTCTTCAGCATCCGTGTACATTGACCGAAATTTATAGATATCAAAAACCTTACCATTCTTACCAACACGTTTTTGTTTAAAAATTAGTGGACCTGGAGATTGCTTTTTTACAATTGGAATAATAATTAAAGCAACTATACCAGTTAAAATTAAACCTAATAACGCAATAAAAATATCAATGATACGCTTTATAGCTATTTGACGAAATTGGACTATATTTATGGCTGTTGTCATAACCGTCAAATGTCCAACTTTTTTGACAACAGAATCTCCAACATAGTAGTCATCATAATTTCCAACATTGACACTAGTTGGAATACCTAAAAGTTTAAAATACTTAATTTCATCAATGTAATCAGCTTGTGCATCTAAATCAACAAAGATTTCATCCACTTCATTTTCGGCAATAAAATCTCGAATATCACAGTTATCCTTTAAGACTGGTTGTTCAACACCCAAAGTAGTTGTACGGCTTATGTAGCCTATTACATCATATTTTGATTCTTTTAACTGATTTGCTAATTCTTTAGTGCTAAAATTGGTTAAAAGGAGAGCCTTTTTTGATTCAGCTGGATGCTTCCTAAAATGATACTTAACAAGGCACCTGCCAGTGTAAACAAATATAATTGATAAAACTAAAAGTTCAAGTAAAAACCAATAAGGCATATTAGAAATATCGTTAATGAAACGATATTTCCCAAACATAAGAACTAGTGAAAAAAGAGAAAGTACCTTAATACCATAAAAAATCGATTTTCTCAATTCACTTAAATATCCTCTTTTTAGAACATCACTGTATTCATCTGTCATAATTCCAGCAACTACAATTAGAAGCCCGAATACACAAACAAAGAAACGACTCGATAAAAAAATAAAGTTATTTCCTGCAGCCAAAATGAAGTATGTAACAATAAGAAACAGCACATCGGATAATAAAAAGAATAGTTTCTCCTTTGAATCTTCACTATACATGTCAACCCTTTTCTAATTCACTTTTTACTTTTAACCTTTTTATTGGTTTTCCCGTAATCTCCATAAGCACCGTAGGCACCATAGGCGCCATAACTATCTACCATTTGATCAACCTTATTTAAGATTACACCTAAAAATTGTGTCCCACTTTGCTCTAACTGATCAACAGCTTTTTGAATAAAACGACGTTTTATACTTCCTACTTCAGTTACTAAAATACTTGCATCCGCATTATGAGCAATAATTGCTGCATCAATAACTAATCCAATTGGAGGAGTATCAACGATAATGTAGTCATACAATCCACGAATGGTTTCAATCATCTGATGAAAATTTTGATTTTGTAATAGAGATGTTGGATTAGGTGGAACCTGCCCTGCAGGAATAATCATCAGATTAGGAATGTCAGTATCACCAATAACATCAGATAATTCTGCATTACCAGATAGGAAACTTGTTAGTCCTTGATAACTACCATTTGCCTTAAAAGTACCAGTTAAAACTGAATTTCGAGTATCTGCATCGATTAGAAGAGTCCTGAACCCAGCATTAGCAAAAGAGACTGCTAAATTTACTGAAGTAGTTGACTTACCTTCGCCTGGTTGGAAAGAGGTTAAGGTCAAAACCTTCAAATCACGTCCACTGAATTGAATATTAGTACGAATAGAATTATAATATTCCTCAGTTTTATTAAAAATTTGAGCTTTAGCTCGTACAAGTTCAAATTGTGACATCTATCTCTTCTCCTTACATTTTTTCAGTATTTGGTACAACACCAAGTAAAGTTAATCCAAGAACTTCTTCTACGTCTTCTGCTCGCTTCACGCGATCATCTAGAATTTCAGTAAATAGCACTCCTATAATTGCTAAAAAAGCTCCTACTAAAGCTCCCAATAATAGGTTTCGCTTGGTATTTGGAGAAGATGGTTTTTCTGGAATCTGTGCTTCTTCTAATGTAGTAACATCTTGAACTTTAGTGACTTCTTTAATTTTTTCAGCTGCTACTTCTCGAACACGGTTTGTTAGTTGAGCTGCTTCTTCAGGATCTTTACTTTCTACTGAAATAGAAATGACACGTGTATCTGTCGGGATATTTACTGATATCATATTTGATAGTGCAGCAGTAGATAATGGTGATTCTTCTTTAGCGATAACTTTAGCCAAAACATCAGAAGACTTAATAATTTCTTGATAGTCTTTTACTAGATATGAACCCGCTTGCAAATCCTGAGTTGTAACACTCTCGCTACTCTGGCCAACAACATAAACACGAGTTGTTGCTGTGTATTCTGGCTCAATTAAAAAAATAGTAGCAATTAATGAAAGTGTCCCAACAAAGAGTGACATAAAAATTATCAAAAACTTTTTAGTCCAAAGTTTCTTCAAGAGATATACAACATCAATCTCATTGCTCGTATTTTCTTTTGTATTCATGTTTTCTCCTATAAATAGTTATTTTCTAATAATGTCTGTGGGTTATCTTTAAAGAGATCATGGGCACGCTTCTTGCCATAATCCTTAAAAATAATTTGATATGCATCTTTCATATATGGTTTTCGTTCATCTGTATTGTGCATATCACTAGCTACGCAGTGTACAATATTTTCTTCCAAAAAGTACCTAGCGCGCTTTTTAAAAACTTTGTATTTGTCACCGAAAAGTTTTGGTTTTAAAACATGAGCACTGTTTATTTGGGTATAACAGCCCATGTCAATTAATTCTTTTACACGCTCTTTATTAAATTCTAGGGCATTGTACCTCTCGATATGAGCGATAACAGGAGTTACGCCCTGCATAAGAACTTTACTGAGACCAGTATGAATTTCTTTCCATGGAGTATTCATACTAAATTCAACCAAGGCAAATCTTGTTCCATTCATTCGTGGAACAAGACCTTGATTCAACTTTTCTGGGATTTCATTTGTATAATAGAGCTCACCACCATAGTAAAGCGTTAAATCATCGTAACGTTTGCTTACTTCTTCTTTTAACATATTAAAGTTTATGAGAATTTTTTCTTCAGCTGTTTCAAACATGCCTTTACGACGGTGGGATGTAGCTACAATACTTCTAACACCTTGGGCGTAGCTTTCAGCAATGAGGTCCAAACTTTCTTCAATTGTATTTGGACCGTCATCAACATCAAAAATAATATGTGAATGAATATCAATCATGTCTAATTTCCTTCCATAATATTTTTGATAGCATGCGAAGCTGTAGAAACACTACTTTGATCTAACTGCATCATATAGAGACTTGCCGTAGGCATAGCATATGATGTCAATTGTCCAGTAGAGCCAGTTCCTGTTACTGCTTGCGAGGTCACTTCAAACTGACTTCCTGAAGACATCTGCGTATTAGCAAGAGACATAATCGCTTCTAATGGCATATTTGTTTGAATCGAAGATTGAATCCCATCTACGATACTAGTAATGTTTGACAAAGAGTTTATTGATGTCAACTTATTAATAATAGCTGCAATTACTTTAGCTTGATTTTTTCCACGATCATTATCCCCACCTTGAAGGGAATAACGTTCCCTAACAAAGGCTAAGGCAGCTTCACCACTACCTAATGTAACATTTCCTACTTCGAAAGTATAATTCTTATTTGTATAGGCGGTAAAAGCTTGGTCATTATAAACTTCCACACCACCTAGCAAGTCAATAAGAGTCAAGAATGATGTGAAATTGATTCGAGCGTAGTAATCAATATCAATACCATAAAGATTTTCAAGCGTTTGTTCTGATGTTTCAACACCATAAATTCCAGCATGTGTTAGCTTATCATATTGATTAGCTCCGCCATTTGGAATTTGAACATAAGAGTCACGTGGTGTTGTTGTTAAGAGAATTTTATGTGTGTTCATATTAACAGTCATGATGATATTTACATCTGAACGTGAAACTGTCGAAATTGACCCGTAAGTATCAATACCACTGATATAAATATTGAAGATATTACTATCAGCTGGTTTAGCTTCATTGTTAACTTGTTTAGTTACTGTATAAGTATAAATAGTCTTCAAAGTTGATTCATAATCTGGGTAAGACAATTCCAACAAGCTTGAATAGGCACTATTAAGTACCATAGCCTGAGATTTGTTAGCCATTAGGTTTTCATATGATTCCTGATATGAAGCTGTTTTTTCAGTAGTTAATTCAAGACCTTTATCCGTTCTGATTTGATTAATAAGGCTTGAAATGTTGCTCCCATCAGCATCTGTCGGTGCTTGAAGACTAGTGAGCTCACTAACATCTGAGATAGAACTGTCAACTGGGACAACTACACTCATTTGTGTTTCTGAATAAGAAGCTGTCTCGTTCAACTTAGCCGTTACATTGACTGTTGAAGTAAATCCATAAAGCATCAATGATGATACTAATGTAAAGAGAATCAAAATTAAGCTAGTAAGAATCTTTGCTTTCTTCAAAACAATTAAAAGGGTTGCTAATAGGAAAACGACAATAACTACTGCTGTGTAAATAAGATTGAGATTTCGAAAAGCTAGGAAATTATACCGATACATCTGATAGATTGCGATGCCACTAAGAATAGTAAAGAGTGCTAGCAATGCTCCGTTTACAATTCTCCACGTTCCTAAACCACTTTTTGTTTGTTTTCGACTTCTAGATCTACTTGCCATATCAGGCTCCATTTCTTAATTTTTTCTTAAATATGTTATTAATATAACATTTTCACAATTTTTTTTCAAATCCGTAAAGGTTCAAACAATTTACTAATTATTAAAGAATTAATAGAAAACCTTACTACACCAGCGTTGACAACGCTTTCTGTAGAGGTGACGACTATTGTTACATTTTAGTAACACATTTCATATAAAGGGTTTTCTCAGCACTTTACTTGAAAAGCTTGCCACTTTTAGTTTTTTGAGCTAAACTAAGGTTATGAGAATTCAACAGTTACATTACATTATTAAAATAGTAGAAACTGGCAGCATGAATGAGGCTGCTAAACAACTTTTTATCACACAACCTAGCCTCTCAAATGCCGTTCGCGATTTAGAACGTGAGATGGGAATCGATATCTTTATTCGTAATCCAAAGGGGATTACTCTCACTAAAGATGGTGTCGAATTTCTATCATATGCTCGTCAAGTTGTCGAACAAACAGCACTTTTAGAGGAACGCTACAAGAGCAAGAATAACAGTCGCGAACTTTTCAGTGTGTCAGCTCAGCACTATGCCTTCGTTGTTAATGCTTTTGTTTCCTTATTAAAAGGGACAGATATGTCACAATATGAACTCTTTTTGCGTGAGACAAGAACCTATGAAATTATCGATGACGTCAAAAACTTCAGGTCAGAAATCGGTGTGCTCTTTCTTAATAGCTACAACCGTGATGTCCTGACAAAAATGTTCGATGACAACCATCTAACTTACACAAGCCTCTTCCGCACGCGCCCCCACATCTTCGTCAGCAAAAAAAATCCGCTAGCTAATCGTGATATAGTGACACTTGAAGATTTGGAAGATTTCCCTTACCTCAGTTATGACCAAGGGATTCACAACTCCTTCTATTTCTCAGAAGAAATCATGTCTCAAGTTCCCCATAAAAAATCAATCGTCGTCAGTGACCGCGCCACCCTCTTCAATCTCCTGATTGGACTAGATGGTTATACCATCGCAACCGGAATTTTGAACAGCAACTTGAATGGCGATGATATCGTTTCAATCCCACTTGATGTTGAAGATATGATTGACATCGTCTACATTCGCCACGAGAAGGCTAACCTCTCTAAAATGGGAGAACGTTTCATCGACTATCTCTTAGATGAAGTCAAATTCGACGCTAAGCATTAATATAGAAGAAAAGTCTTTAACTTGTTTTACAAGTTGGGACTTTTTTATACCATTTCACAAAACTAGCGAGACAAGCCTTCTTTTATAATCTCATTCACTTGATCATAATAAAATGTCTTCCTATTATAGTTGATACCAGAGTACTGGGCTAACTGGATAATTTTATTTAGAAAGGTTTGAGATGAGAAATTAGTTGTCCGATGCAACTCTTCTTCGTCAAAGGGCTTAATGAGATGAGCTAAAGGATTTCGAACCGATTTTTCAAAATTTCTGAGTTCCACTGCCAATTTTTTGATACTTTTAGGCAACCTTGTAAACTGTAGGAGCTCAACTAAGCTTTTTGAAGTGACTTTACCTTCACGTTTTACCTTTAGGTATTTTTCAAATATTGGATAATTGCTTTGCTTCATTTTCATGAAGAACCAGGTATCATATTGTTCGTTCTTTGTATCATGAATAAAAGATTTGATATCAGGAATCTCATCTTTCAAAAGACGGAAAAAGAGACGATAGAGAATTGGGCTGACTGCCCTGACAAAATCAATGATATCTCCATTTTTGACTTTAGCTTCTAAGTCCATGATGTAATTGGCCAAAAGCTCCTCTTCCCATGAATTTGAAATCAGTGAGAAACCATACATTTCCTTGATTTCATGATTTTCTGCTTCATGTTCAAAGACAAAATCAATATTTAGTTCTCTGCGCTCTTTCAACATTTCCAGAAGATAACGTGACTGCTCTGGAAAATCTGGCATATGCTCTGCTATTTTCCAGGCGTGATTATAAGCATAGACATCCAAAAGGATGCCTATGTGCTTATATGAATCTTTCATTAGTCAGCAATCAATGTTTCAAGACCGACAGTCATCATGTCAGTAAAGGTTGTTTGACGCTCTTCTGCTGTCGTGTCCTCTTCTGGGTGAACAAGACTGTCAGAGATAGTCATGATTCCAAGCGCTTGAACATGGTGCTGAGCAGCAAGATAGTAAAGTGCAGCTGCTTCCATTTCGATAGCTTTAACACCAAGTGTTCCCAATTTCATATTACGTTCTGGCATGTTTGAATAGAAAACATCTGATGACAAGACGCTTCCAACGTGTGTTGTCATGCCTAAGTCTTGGGCAATATGAAAAGCAGTGTCCAAAAGTTTGAAATCTGCAATTTGTGGGAAATCATACTCTGGAAAATCATTTCGGATGATATTAGAGTTGGTTGCCGCTGCTTGAGCAAGAACCAATTCACGTACGTGAACATCTGGATCAATAGAACCTGCAGTTCCAACACGGATGAGTTTTTTCACTCCGTAGTCAACAATAAGCTCACGCGCAT
Source organism: Streptococcus henryi DSM 19005 (assembly GCF_000376985.1). Taxonomy (GTDB): domain Bacteria; phylum Bacillota; class Bacilli; order Lactobacillales; family Streptococcaceae; genus Streptococcus; species Streptococcus henryi. The sequence goes on along the minus strand of NZ_AQYA01000037.1, from coordinate 283,963 downwards.
AGATAGAGATAGATGGCATCCCCATACCAGTTCCCATTACAGAAACACGGTGGCCTTTGTATGTACCAGTGTATCCAAGCATACCACGGATGTTATTAAAACATACCGCATCTTCAAGGAAGTTTTCAGCAATAAATTTTGCACGCAAAGGATCTCCCGGAAGAAGAATTTTGTCAGCGATTTCGCCTTGCTTAGCTTCAATATGAATACTCATAATAATGATACAGAGGGCGTTAAAGAGACAAAGCAAAAATAGGAAATCTGATGACGACGCTTGCGTCTAAGAAGATTTATCTTTTTTGCACAGTCTCTAGCCCGAGTTCAAATCTGAAAACTCGGCCCTCCAGCCTTTCTTTTAATTTATAGTGTTTGAAAGGAGCTTTCCGACCGTATTCAGTTTCCTAAATACGGTGACCTTACCTTTCTTTTTATTTTATTATTCGAAAGTCAGAGGTCTCTAGCCCGAGTTCAAATCTGAAAACTCAACCCTCTAGCCTTTCTTTTGTTTTTTCTTTTTTTCTTTTGACAATTCCCTTAACTAGCGTGGGGTGCCAGCGACTTCCTTCGGAATTCCATGGCTAAATTGAGAGCCAGAGTCTCTCAATTTCCCTGCCGGATAAGTTCACTTATCTGGCTATCGCTACGACGGAAACTGTCGGTTAGGGCGACTGCGTCGCCAATAGCGGTCTTCGACCGCTTGATAAGCTGACGCTTTACAAATCTTTTATTCTTGGATACTATCATTCCTATACTTCATCATAGGGAGCAATAGGTCTTGCAAAATGATTGAGCATAAAATCATAAACAATATAAAAGGTTAGTAAATAGTCAAGTTGCTTATTTCATATTACAATTCAGCCAAAATAGCTTTAATTAGTCCTTTGAAGTCCTCTTTGATGCGTTGTGTGACTTCTACTACTTCTTCGTGGTTGAGTTCTTCTTGGAAGCCAGCTGCGTGGTTAGTGATAGCTGAGATTCCAAGTACTTTAAGGCCTGAGTGGGCTGCCACGATAACTTCTGGCACTGTTGACATGCCAACTGCATCAGCTCCTAGTGTCTTGAAGGCGCGGATTTCTGCTGGTGTTTCGTAAGTTGGTCCTGATACTCCAATGTAAACACCGTCGTCCAATTTGATTCCTGATTTTTCAGCTACTTGATGAGCAATTTGACGGTATTCTGGTGTGTAGGCTTTAGACATGTCTGGGAAGCGTGGTCCGAAATCATCCAAGTTTGGACCGATTAATGGATTGGTTCCTGTCATATTGATGTGATCAGTAATGGCCATAAGGGTGCCTGGACCGTAGCCAATTCCTCCAGCTGCGTTAGTTACGATAACACCTTCACAACCAAGTGCTTTCATGACACGAACCGGGAATGTCACGACTTCCATAGGATTTCCTTCATAGTAGTGGAAACGACCTTGAAGGGCAAGGACTTTGTGTCCGCCAAGATTTCCGTATACTAATTTGCCAGCATGTCCTGCTACTGTTGACACGCCCCAGTGTGGAATGTCTTTGTAGTCAACAGTGATAGAATCTGTGATTTCTTCAGCTAATTCTCCCAAGCCAGATCCTAGAATTAATCCAAATTCTGGTTGGTCGCAACCGCGCCATTTTAGGAAGTGGCGAGCTTCTTCAATTTTTTCAAGTAATGTTAATTCTTCAGTCATAGTTTTTTCCTTATTTGACGAAATTTCGTTTGTATTTTAGATGGCTTTCTATATTTGACTCTGCATCTTTCTCATCCCATAGTTGCAACTCCCAAGGATAATAAAAATTAGAGGCATTTTTAAAATAGATATGAATCCCTACATATCCTCTACATCCCTAAGATACCAATTTTTTAGTCCGTATTGCTCTTTCCAGTCATCTAATTTCGATATAATCAAAGCGATATCGTCTGAATTGAGAATCATTCGTGCTCCAAAAATATCATTCAAGATATTATTGACAGGGTACTTTGTTTGTCTCGCTTGATAGCGTTCAATTTTGTCTAAAATAGACTCTCCTGTTTTTACGCGGTAATAGAAATTAATATCCTTGACATCTGCACGGTAAAGATAGTCATTAATGGACTCATGCAAATTCAGGCGATAGGAGAGAATATGTTCTTTTGGGACTCTAAGGATTGGCAGAGCTAGGTTATTGGTGCTGATTTTGTCAGGATTGAAATAGTCTTCGAAAAATTTAGTGTGCAACTAATTGATTTCACTAATTAAGCACTCAACTTTTTCAACTTCTTGAGACATAAATCCTCCTATCTGCTCTGCTATTTCCATGAAAACCTTAAATCAAGTGCTTGAGGAAGCTCTCTCCAATCATGGCTGTATCAACACCAAAGTTTTCAGCGATGGTTGCTGAGATGTCGGCAAAGTGTCCTTGTGGGATGACACCATTGCCAGTCAAGGCTGGGCTGTAAGCAAGGAGTGGAATGTACTCACGTGTGTGGTCTGTTCCTGCGTATGTTGGGTCATTTCCGTGGTCAGCCGTGATGAGGAGAAGGTCATCTTCTTTCATAGCAGCCATGATTTCTGGAAGGCGCTCGTCAAATTCATGGAGGCAGTCGCGGTAACCGTGGGCGTTACGACGGTGGCCATAAAGGGCATCGAAATCAACAAGGTTAGTAAATGAGAAACCTTTTGTGAACTCTGGCAAGCCCATCGTTTTAATCAAAGTATCCATACCATGGCTGTTTGATTTGTTGTGGCCCATGTCGTTGGTAATCCCTGAACCATTAAAGATGTCATTGATTTTACCAACACCATAAGTTGGTACACCAGCGTCAGCCAATTTATTAAGAACAGTGTCTTCGAATGGTGACACGGCAAGGTCACGACGGTTAGCTGTACGCGTGAAGTTGCCTGGCTCACCGACATAAGGGCGGGCGATGATACGTCCCAAAAGGGCTGGACGGTCTAGGGTAATGCTGCGCGCATATTCGCAGATTTTATAGAGTTCATCAAGAGGAATGATGTCCTCGTGAGCTGCGATTTGAAGAACTGGGTCAGCTGATGTGTAGATAATCAACTCGCCAGTTTCCATTTGACGGGGACCAAAGTCATCGATGACGGCTGTTCCAGAATAAGGTTTGTTAGCTTCACGAATAACTTTGCGACCTGAAAACTCTTCGATTTTAGTCAAAATTTCTTCTGGGAAGCCATTCCAGAATGTATCAAATGGTTCAGTAATGTTAAGTCCCATGATTTCCCAGTGACCTGTCATAGTATCCTTACCAAGTGAGACTTCTTCGAGTTTTGTCACATATCCCGTTGGGTTAGCTTCTGCTGGAACTGTTTTTAGTGGCGTTTCGCGTGGAATATTTCCAAGACCGATTTTTGCCATATTTGGAACATTAAGTCCAACTGTTTTAGAAATATGACCCAATGTGTCAGATGCGCCATCTGGTACGCCAGCATTGACAAAGTTATTGGCATCTGGAGCAGCTCCAATACCAACTGAATCAAGCACAACTAAGTGAATACGATTAAATTTAGACATTTTTTATCCTTCTAAGGGTGGTTACGGTTAGCACCCAAAACCTATAAAAAATTTATTTTGCTTCTAGGATTTTAACACCATCTTTTCCAGCAACAATGACTTTATTAACCATGCCGTTGAAAAGACCGTGTTCTACAATCCCTGTCATAGCCTTTAGTTCATTTCCGAAAGTAACAGGATTTTCAATAACACCAAGATCCAAGTCAATGATGTAGTTTTTCATATCAGTGACAAAACGAACACCATCTTTTTCTCTAAATGATGGTTTGTATCCTTTAGCTTCAAATTGGCGGAAGATGCGTTCAGCACCATACTGAACCACTTCAACTGGCAATTTAAAGGCTCCTAGTTTTTCAACCATCTTAGATTCATCAACAACCCAGATATATTCCTTTGTTGGCGTTGCAACAATTTTTTCCATAAGAAGGGCTCCGCCGCCACCTTTAATACCATTGAAGGCTGTATCAACTTCGTCAGCACCATCAACTGTGACATCGATGACATCAATATCATCAACAGATTTCAAAGGAATACCGAGTGATTCAGCTTGTGCTGTTGTTTGACTTGACGTTGTAACACCAACGACTTCAAGGCCTTCTTCATTGACACGACGACCAATTTCTTCAACAAAATAATAAGCCGTTGAACCAGTCCCGAGTCCAACAATCATGCCGTCTTTGACATATTGCGCAGCTGTCACACCAGCGATTTTTTTGAGTTCTTCCATGATTACCTCCAGAAATTTGAGATATACTCTCTAATTAACTATTATACCATGACTTGTTCGGATTTTGGAAACAATTTCTGTAGAGTAGAGCCAAGATAGATCAACAGGTTTTAGCACCTTCAGTTTTGGATACATTTACTAACTTTGCTTGAATTAAAGGTTTGATTGCTTGGTCAATTTAGGTTACAATACAGGTATGATTAAAAATCGTCAATTGATTTTATTTGTATGGATTTCATTCATGCCTTTATTCAATTGATATCAATTTATACAAGGAAAACATTATGATTACCAAAGAATTTGATACCATTACTGCTATTTCTACGCCTCTTGGTGAGGGGGCTATCGGGATTGTCAGGATTTCTGGTTCTGATGCGCTAGCTATTGCCCAAAAAATCTTCAAGGGTAAGGATTTGACCCAAGTAGCATCTCATACCCTCAATTATGGCCACATCCTCGATGCTGAAAAGGATGAGATTTTGGATGAGGTTATGGTGGGCGTTATGCGTGCGCCTAAGACTTTCACGCGCGAGGACATCATTGAAATCAATACCCACGGTGGGGTTGCTGTAACCAACGAGATTCTGCAACTGATTTTGCGCCAAGGCGCAAGAATGGCAGAGCCTGGTGAGTTCACTAAGCGTGCCTTTCTCAATGGTCGTGTGGACTTGACTCAGGCCGAAGCTGTCATGGACATCATCCGTGCCAAAACTGATAAGGCCATGAATATTGCAGTTAAACAACTTGATGGTTCTCTCAAAGACCTTATCGATAACACCCGTCAAGAAATCCTCAACACTTTAGCACAAGTTGAAGTTAACATCGACTATCCTGAATACGATGACGTTGAGGAAATGACCACTGCTCTCATGCGTGAGAAAACTGAAGAGTTCCAGACCCTTTTGGAAAATTTGCTGCGCACCGCAAAACGGGGCAAAATCCTTCGTGAAGGACTTTCAACTGCAATCATCGGTCGTCCAAACGTTGGTAAATCAAGCCTTCTCAACAATCTCTTGCGTGAAGATAAAGCCATTGTTACTGATATTGCAGGGACGACCCGTGACGTTATTGAAGAATATGTCAACATCAAGGGTGTACCATTGAAATTGGTTGATACCGCTGGTATCCGTGAAACTGACGACGTTGTAGAAAAAATTGGTGTTGAACGCTCCAAAAAAGCACTTAATGAAGCTGATTTGGTTCTTCTTGTTCTTAACGCCTCTGAACCATTGACTGAGCAAGACCGTACTCTGCTTGAATTGAGCAAGGACAGCAACCGTATCATCCTCCTCAACAAAACAGATTTACCTGAACAAATCAAGGCCCATGAATTGCCTGCCGATGTCATCCGAATTTCTGTTCTTGAAAACCAAAACATTGATCAAATTGAAGACCGCATCAACCAACTCTTCTTTGATAATGCTGGAATCGTTGAACAAGATGCTACTTACCTTTCAAATGCCCGCCATATTTCTCTGATTGAAAAAGCGGTGCAGAGTTTGCAGGCTGTTAACGAAGGACTTGAATTGGGCATGCCAGTTGATCTGCTCCAAGTTGATATGACCCGTACATGGGAAATCCTTGGTGAAATCACCGGGGATGCTGCCCCTGATGAACTAATTACACAACTCTTTAGCCAATTCTGTCTTGGTAAATAAAATAAAGCCACTAGTTTTTGCTAGTGGTTTTACTGTAATACTCAAATAAAATCAGATGAGGAAGTTAGGCGAAGGCTATACTGGTCTATGGCAAGTCGAAGCTGATACTCTTCGAAAATCAAAATGATAGATCCTTAAGCCTTCTTACCTACCCTTAGGTATATCTGCGTCGGCTTGCTCCTCAAATTTTGATTTTCATTGAGTATGACAATGTATCGTTTTGATTATAAAGGAGTATAAACCAAAAAAAAGAAACTCAGCTCTTCCGTCCAATTATATTGTGAACGAGAGATGGAGTTTCTTTTTTTATAAATTATTTTAGTCCAAGTGCTTCTACAACTGTTTTTCCGAGTAAGCCAGCTGATTGTGGATTTTGACCTGTCATCAAGCGACCGTCAACGCGTACAACTGGTGAAAAAGCTGCTTCTTTCTCATAATTTGCACCTTTGTCTTTGAGAACATCTTCTGTCAAATATGGTACGATGTCAGTTGTACCATTCATATCTTCTTCTTCATTGGTGAAACCTGTGACAGTCTTTCCTGCAATCAAAGCTCTGCCATTTTCATCCATAATAGGAAGAAGGCCGACAACACCATGACAAACTGCCGAAATAATTCCGCCATTTTGATAGATGTCAGACGCAATCTTAGCGAGCTCTGCATTTTCAGGAAAATCCCACATAGTTCCATGTCCACCAGTATAGTAGATAAAATCATAGTCTGATGAATTGATTTCTTCAGGCTTTTTGGTATTTGCAAGGGCTTTTGAAACAAAATCGCGATTATTATAGTAATGCAAATCCGTTTCATTTAGGAAGCTCATGCTGTGCGGATCAAGGGGTACATAGCCTCCCAGTGGGCTAACAAAGTCAACCTCTACACCAGCTTTGTCCATGTGTTCATAGAAATGTGTTAATTCTCCCAACCAAAGTCCAGTTGGGCGGTTTGATGGGCTATATTTTTCAACGTTTGTTAATACAATTAGTGCTTTTGTCATGAATCGCTCCTTATTTAAAACTTGTCACTTCTGAAGCATCAAGACGAACAGATGGGTAGCCTGCATCTTTTGCTTTTCCGATAGCCAAGATAATAACAGGAATATAGCGTTCAGGATCAAGACCAAAAGCCTGTGCCAACTGATCTTTTTCAAAACCACCGATTGGATTGGTGTCATAACCGTGTGCACGCGCAACCAACATCAATTGCATAGCAGCTAGGCTAGCATCAATGTGAACGATGTCATTCATAACTTCTTTTGGTGAATTATCATACATTGGAACAATAGTTGCCAATTGCTGCTCTTTTACTTCCTCCGGCATCTTGCCTTCAGCAACAGCTTTACCATAGATTTCTTCAGCACGTTCTTGGCTCTTCATATCTCCAAAAACTAGCACCATGGCTGATGATGTCTCATTTTGCAAAGTATTGAAACGGATAAGTGGTTTCAAAATTGCTTTAGCTTCATCGCTCTCTGCGATGACAAAACGCCAAGGCTGCATGTTAACTGATGATGGTGCTTTAACAGCTTCATCAATCATTTCTAACATTTCTTCGTGTGAAATTTTTACAGATGTATCAAATGAACGGACTGAACGGCGCCCAAAAGTGAGCTCTGAAAAATTATTTGTTACTTGTGTCATTTAGACTTCCTCCAAAACAAAAACACAGCATTCAACTGTGTTTTTAAATAATGGAGTAATTATATTACAGTAGGAAACGGAATGCAACTATTTGAACTGAAAGTTCGTCTTTAATCATTTTTTAATAATCTGCTTGATCAATTTCTGCAAATCAGGTACCACTTGATCCATGAACCAAGGATTTTTGACCTGCCATACATTATTGCGTGGTGAAGGATGGACCAGAGGAAAGAAATCTGGTAGATAATCCTTATAATTCTGAACAGTTTCAGTTAATTTGGCTGACTTTTTTTGTTTTAGATAATAATGCTGCGCATAGTTTCCGATAAGTAAAGTCAACTCGATGTCTGGTGCAAGGGCCAGCACCCTCTCATGCCACTTTGCCGCAAATCCAGGACGTGGAGGCAAGTCACCTGATTTCCCAGCTCCCGGAAAATAAAAGTCCATGGGAACCACCGCAAAAAGACCTGACTCATAAAAGGTTTCACGATCAACGCCCATCCACTTACGTAAATTGTCACCACTAGGATCATTCCAGTAGAGCTTAGATTCCTGAGCTCGAATGCCTGAAGCCTGACCAACTATGTTAATACGGGCAGTACTAGGAACTGTGAAGAGAGGTTCGATGCCTTGCTTTGTGTAAGAAGCATTCTCTTCATCTGCCATAATATCAGTTATGATTGATTGCAGTGTGTCCATAAGTTCTCCTTTTTGATTGAAAGCCTAGCTGTAGTCGAAAAGACAGGTTGCCCTGCCTTCTCATCTTATTATTTAATCAATTCATAGATAGCTTCTGCGTAAATGGCAGCTGCGCGGTAGAGGTCTTCGACTTCTGCAAATTCGTTTGCTTGGTGCATGGTGTTGACATAACCTGGGAACATAGCTCCGTAGGCAACGCCACGTTTAAGCAAGCGTCCGAAAGTCCCGCCACCGATGATTTGTTCATGACCTTTGAGACCTGTTTGTTTTTCATAAACAGACAAGAGTGTGGCTACCAATGGATCATCAACTGGAACGTAGTGTGGTGTGTGTTCATGTTCAGAAAGCGTCACTTTTGTGATGCCTTCTAACTTCTCAAGACCAGCTTTGATGGTCTGTGCATCTGTACCTTGTGGGTAACGGAAATTAAGGGCGATGGTGCTATCATCTGATTCTTTATCAAAGCTGAAGACACCAGCGTTCATGCTGAGGGCACCCATTTTATCATCTGTGTAGGCTACACCTAATTTTTCTGCCGCAAAGTCTTGATGAAGGACATTTCCTGTGATATCAAGGTAGGCTTTAGCAGCTCCTTCGAAGGCAAACTGATTGAGGAATTTAGCCAAGTAAGTTGCCCCGTTGACACCTGCTTCTGGTGTTGAACCGTGAGCTGACTTACCGATAAGAGTGAGCTTGAATACGCCATTTTCTTCTGTCAATTCAGCTGTCACGCCCTGCTCTTGAGTGAATGCATTCAGGTTTTCTTGTAGGTCTGCTAGTGCTGCATCTGCTGTGAAGGCTGCGGTTGCTGATTCTGGTACCATGTTCTCACGCAGTCCGCCAGCAAAACTAAGCAAGGTGAAAGCTCCGCTATTATCACCGGCAAAATGGAGGTATTCAGTGATGTTACCTTTTTCACCGTTGATGATTGGGAACTCAGCGTCAGGTGAGAAGCCAAAGTCAGGGTCTTTGAGGCCGTTGTGGGCAAAGTAGTAGTCCATATCGCCCCAGCCCGATTCTTCGTCAGTTCCCACGATAAAGCGAACTTTTTTAGAGATTGGGAGACCAAGGTCTTTAATGATTTTTAGGGCATAGTAACAAGCCATTGTTGGGCCTTTGTCATCTGAAGAGCCACGCGCAAAGAGTTTGCCGTCTTTGATAACTGGCTCGTAAGGGTTTGTATCCCAGCCGCTACCTGCAGGAACAACGTCCAAGTGTGCGAAGATTCCGAGAACTTCATCGCCTTGGCCAAACTCAAAGTCACCGGCATAATTATCAATATTACGTGTTTTGTAACCATCGCGCTCTGCCATTGCCAAGAAGTGTTCCAAGGCTTTAACTGGACCAGGTCCAAATGGATGCTTGTCATCTGCTTGTGAATCGTCGCGTTCTGAGTTGATGCGAAGCAGACTAAACAAGTCTTCCATCATGGCTTCTTTACGTTTTTCGACTTCTACTTTGAAATCAATTGTCATTTTTCTCTTTTTTCTCCTTCTGTGTTTCGTTAAGATAGAATCCAAGTGCAAATACTATAAATATCACGACTGTGTAGATAAGAGTGCGCAGCCAAATACTTTCAACTAAATAGCTATTAACGAGGGTGCTTATGATACTTGCACTTAATGGTGCTATAAAATATAATGCTATCATTTTTCCTGTCACTTCTTGATTAGACCACATTTTTTTCCACATAGTATTCTTTACCTTTCTATCCTAACATCTATTATATTACATACTCGACAAAAATCAAAACTAGACAAGGTCAACTTTAGTTTAAGAGAATGGCTTTAACATACTCTTAAGTTAACACAATGGTCTAGCTTTTTTATTTTTTTAAAAAATTAACGGCGTTCAATGATTTCGTCAACTGGTATACGGTAACTTGGTTCTGGTTTAAGGTCGCTATAACCAACAGTAATCAAGAGTTCTGGGCGGAAGCGTTTATCGATTCCGAGAATATCATTTGTCGTTGATTTATCAAACCCAAGAATCATATTTGAGGCAATGCCTTGGTCAGTAAGCGCAAGAACCAAGTTCATGGCAACAATCCCTACATTAAGCGAGAGATACTCTCCTTTTTGTTTTTCATCAAAAGTTGAGAAACGAGCTGGCAAGGTTTCCATAAAGTAGCCAATCATGTCATCTGGCAAACTCTTACGTCCAATACGAGCGATTTTACGTGAGCGAAGAGCAAGGTCAGTATCAGTGAAAAGAGCAATAACGTATTGTGCCTGTTCAACCTGATCCTTGTTAATAGGAGGTAAGCCAGCAGCTAGCTCAGCTTTTTTCTCCTCAACAACCACAAATTTCCAGGGCTGGATATTATTAGCACTCGGAGCAAGGGTGGCAATTTCAATGGCTGTACGCACATCTTTAAAATCCACTTCTTTGTCATTAAAGCTCTTGATAGCATGACGTTTTTTATTGAGTTCTAGAAATTTCATAGCAAAACTTCCTTTTCTAATATATATTTGTTCCTCTATTCTATCACTTTTTGAAAGAGTTTTCATCACTTTTCCCTATTTTATTTTGGGAAATAGCAGAGCTTTTCAGAAAGGTCAATAGATCCTTTTAAAGCCATTATATATTAAAGCCAAATTCCAGAAGCCATAATCAAACCTTTAGCAATCTCATTATTTCTCAGTTCATTTTTCATGAAATGATTGAGAGAATCGTAGAAAGCTCGCACTGGTTGTGATAAACCTTTTTTATCTTGCAAATATTTAAGTGAGAGGCGCTGTAAATCACGCACTAAGCGATAGGCTGTGCGGGAAAAATCACGTTTATTTTCCATTTCTTGTTTGAATGCAATAAAAGCGCACGCTCCTCATCCTTGATATCAGGATTGAGTAAGAGATTGTAACAGTCGATCATCACCGCATCGACTTTAGCTTGAAAGTCAGCTTTTTTCATACTAGCACTCCTTGATTTTTTGTACCACAATATTAGCACAAAAAATTCCGAAAAACAAGAAAAAACCCGATTGGGTTTTTTGGATTATTATCAATGAAAATTAATAAAGACACGGCGATTAGGCCTATATTAAAAGTAATAATAAGTGTCACTTCTCCTTATACTTTTTTGTGTGTCCACTTCCGATAGGCAAGATAAAGTGGTGTGGCAGTTATGGCTAAAAGATTACTAAATAATACTGGATAAAACCAAGAGCTAGTTTTATAGGTAACAGTCAGTGTATTTGTCCCAATAGCTTGTTTCACCCTTGGTGTTCCAATGGCTGTTAAACTATAATCTTTGCTAGTCAAGGGTTCGCCATTTAAGGTCAATTGCGTATCAGCATACTTAGCGATTGGAATGTTTATTCTAGATTGTGTGTCAGACGTCCAAGTCAAGGTCAGACTTCCATCATCTTGTGATTTTTGGAAGTTGTCTGTTGTCGCAATGACAAATTGTTCATAGAGATTATATTTGTTTTCTTTATTATTTTTTTCTGCGGGTAAATAGTCAGGTGTTGATTTTGCTATTAAATCCAATAATTCATGTTTATCTGAACTTTGGAAAGCCGCTCTGATCTCTTCAGCATTTCCCCAAGTATCTTGATGTTTTTGCTGTTTTATTGGAGTCTTTGAAAAATAGATTTGAATTTTATCATTTTGCAGTTTGTAACTGTGCGCGAGGCTAATAAACGTTAAGGCAAGAAGGACGAGGTTAACAGTAGGTGACCACTTGACATCAAAATAACGTTCCAAAATCAAAGCAAAAGCTAGCAATAAGAGGATAGTAGCCGGGATGAAGAACCTGAATGGAAACTGAATTAGGTTCACCAAACCTAGATTGAGTTTATTGATAGAATACCAAGGAAAAATACTGCTGGATAGGACTAAAAATAGGAAAAAGGAGCCGATCACTGTTTTCAAAAAGTCATCAAAATGTCGCCAGTGACGAAAGGCAAAATAGAGGATATAGAGAACCAAAGCAAGCAAAGGCAATGGCGTCAAAAGCCACTCTATGCTTCTTTGATTGACAGTCATGATGTAGAGTTTTGAATTGACAAAGGGCTCAACCAGATTGTTCTTGCTTCCTACTGCTATCAGCGCAGCCCAGATGTTGCTAGACAATAGTAGAGAAAGAAGGGCAGCTGCCAATCCTTTTAAAAGCACCGCTATTTTTTCCTGGGACTTGAAAAAGCCGTAAAGATAAAATGGCAGGTAGAGGCAAATGAGGAAGAAGGCACTGAGCATGTGGACTTGGACCATGAGGGCGACGGAAATGGCTAGGCGTGGGATGCTGATGCGCTTGTCCTTGACAAAGTCGATGGCTGGGATGAGGCACCAGGGCATGAAGGCTGCGCCCCAGCTGGAGAAGCCTTGTCGCAAGGTCCAATATTGGATGGAAAAGGTGGTTATGTAAAGGAGGGCGATGGGCAGACTAATTTTCTTTCTAACTCCAGCTCTACGCAAGAGGCTATACATGGAGAAACCTGCCATGCTGCCCAGTAAAAAGCGGGAAATGAGCTGGTAGCTAAACCAATTTTTGCTGATGAGAACCAAAAGTCCCTGAAAATAGGCAAAATAGGGGCCATAGAGGGCATTAACAATGCGACCAGAACTGTTGAAACCATAGAGGGAAATAAAATAGGAAAAATTCCCAGTCTTAATCTGCATAGCTGTTTCATAGAAACGATTATAGTGAAAAAGAAAATCACTGCCTGCAATAACCCCTTTTGTGATGATTTGAGGGAGGATTAGTAAAAATGAAAAGATAAGAATGGTAATGACAGGGAGTCCTTTCATGTTACCCAACCAACTTTTTGTCTTTTGATAGATAGATTTCAAGTGTCTTCCTCCAAGTTTTTTTGTCATCTTAACACTTTTATTAGACTATTGCAAATAAATTACAGAAAATGAGCTATTATTACTCTCTTATCCGAATCCCTAGATAAATTCAAAAAAATACTGCATAGATTCTAAAAACTAATCTACACAGTATTATTTTCATAACCTGATTGACTGAGGAAGGCTAATGCTTTGAAGTTGATGCATCTGTTTTCTCCTCCTGATTCAAAGTTTGTTGGATAGTCTCCGCCACATTTCTTGGGATGCCACAGTTGACAATATCATCGATGCTGGCTTTTTGGATATTTGGCAAGCTCTTGAAATGTTTCATCAGTAATTGCTTGCGCTTTGGTCCAAGTCCTGAGATGCCGTCTAGTTTAGAACTGAAGCTGTTTTTAGAGCGTAGCTGGCGGTGGAAGGTAATAGCAAAGCGGTGAACTTCGTCTTGGATGCGGTGGAGGAGGAAGAATTCTTCAGAGTTTCGAGGCAATTCCACTACTTCTAGTGGATCTCCGAAAAGCAATTCATGGGTTTGGTGCTTGTCGTTTTTCTGCAAGCCAGCGATAGGAATGTCCATGCCTAGCTTATTTTCGATGACATCACGGGCCACATTGACCTGACCTTGTCCACCATCAATAATAATGAGATCTGGCGGTGTCAATCCATCCTTGAGCACTCGGCTGTAGCGGCGATAGATGACTTCTCGCATGCTGGCGTAATCATCAGGGCCGACAACGGTTTTGATTTTGAATTTACGGTAGTCTTTCTTGCTAGGTTTACCATCAACAAAGACAACCATGGCAGAAACGGGACTGGTGCCTTGGATATTGGAGTTATCAAAGGCCTCAATGCGGACAGGTTTTGGAATATTGAGCAAATCACCCAGATTCTCAATGGCACCATGCGTTTTCTTGATGTCTTTCTCCAAAAGGTCAAATTTTTGTTGCAGGCTGACGCGGGCATTTTTTGTGGCCAGATTGACCAACTGCTTCTTCTCTCCGCGCTGAGGTTTGATGACTTTAGTGTTGACCATGGCCTTAACCAAATCTTCATCAATGTCCTTGGGAATAAAGATTTCTTTGGGAATAAAATGCTTGCTGTCGCGGTAAAATTGACCGATGAAGGTTAGGAAATCTTCCTCAGGGTCATTGTAATAAGGGAACATATTGACGTCGCGTTGAATGAGTTTCCCTTGACGAACAAAGAAAACCTGGACACACATCCAGCCCTTATCTACATAATAGCCAAAGATATCTCGGTCCATCATGTCCTGATTCATCACACGTTGCTTGGTCCTCAGAAGGCTAACGGCTTCAATGAGATCACGGTATTCAGCTGCTCGCTCAAATTCCATGACTTCCGATGCCTTCATCATCTTATCGCGCAGCTCATTGACAATCTTATCGTCCTTACCGTTGAGGAAGTTCTTGACATCCTCGGTCAGACCAGCCCAATAGTCCTGGTCAGTCTTGCAAATGGTGTGGGCGTTACACTGGCCGAGATGGTAGTAAAAACAGACCTTATTTGCAGGGTTGGTACACTTTTTGAAGGGAAAAAGGCGGTCCAACAAGCGCTTGATTTCTGTCGCAGCACCGGAGTCTGGGTAGGGACCAAAATAGAGGCCACCGTCCTTTTTGACCTGACGAGTGATGAGGAGACGTGGATAGATTTCCTTGGTAATCTTGATGAAAGGGTAGGACTTGTCATCCTTGAGCTTGATGTTGTACTTGGGCATGTTCTCCTGAATCAAATTGATTTCAAGGAGCAGGGCTTCTGTGTTTGAGCCCGTCACGATGTACTCAAAGTCCTCGATTTCTGACACCAAAAGCTCAGTCTTGGTATTATGGCTTCCGTGGAAATAGCTGCGCACCCGATTTTTCAAGTTCTTGGCCTTGCCGACATAGATAATGGTGCCATTTTTATCCTTGTGAATGTAGCAGCCAGGACTGTCTGGCAGCAACTCCAACTTATGTTTAATCAGTTCGTTCATAACTTTCATTATAACAAAAAGCAACAGAGATTTCTGAAAAAGACTATTGAAGAATTCGTTTTTAAACAAGAAAAACTTGGAAGACTTATTGTTGCTCCGAAAGTCATTCCAAGTTTGAATAATTGTAATAAATCAGCAATCTGCCTTAAATGATGAAATAGTTTTCACTTGATTTTTAAGGGTATAATGGTAGAATGAAGATAGAAAAAGGGCGTTGCGCAAACAACACCCACACAGAGCCGTTTAAGACGGTGGCTGAATTTATAGAACTAAAAAATAGCTCGTCAACTCGCCAAAGTTAGGACGGCTATTTTTTTGCCATTTTTACCAATTCAAGGATTAACTTCATAAGAGCAATAACAAAGTTACCAGCTACAAACATGAGTGTTAAAACCTCAAATGTTGACAAATCAGGTTACTCCTTTCTAATAGGATTTTACTGGCTATGCATATAGGCACCACCACCTTTCGATTAAGTAACCACCGTCTTAACTTCTCTGTAAGAGATTACCCCTGGTGCTATTTGATTTTATCTATCCTTTTATTTAGAAAAAGAAACAAGATTTTCTGTATTATATTCAAAATTTGATATTCCCCCTTCACATAAATATTTAACAGCTATTAAAGCTGATAGCAAGAGAGCTATATTATTTGGGACTCTTTCTCAACTGGCACCACAGGTAAATGTTATACCACATACCATATACCAATCTCCAAAATCAACAGATTATTTGAATTTTACAAGTAATTTGTTATAATAAAAATAGAAAAGGAGCTAGACGGCAATCCAGCTCCAATGCAGAACCGTTAAAAAGACGGTGGCTCGTAATACAGATTTAATCCGTCCTACTCGCGCAAAAGTGGGGACGGATTATTTTTTGTCATTATCTTTGAAGATTTTATAGCACAAGCCAATCAACGCAATAGTAAAACTACTAAAGCCTAGAATAGTTTGCACAACTTCAAAAGCTGTCAAAAGATGCTCCTCCTTCCCGTCAGATTTTGATGAATTGCCCATAGGCATCACCCCTCTTTCAGAAAATCCAGAGCCACCGTCTTCACTTTTCTACCCCTCTATTTTAACATATTCATTCCCAAAAATTGTTGGAATAGCGTAGTCTTTCAAAGTGATTTTAGGAATCCAAAAAATCTTCCTACTATTGTAAGAAGATTTTTTACTTATTTAGTAGTAGTTGTTGTTTAAGTTTAGGTATTATTTTTCATTTAGCAACTCTTCCACCATGGCTATCACACCACTGTCATCATTTGATGGAGCAAGATGCGCTGCTGCGTCTTTGACATCGTCGCTTCCGTTTGCCATGGCATAGAAATACTTAGCCAGCTCTAGCATTTCCACATCGTTGCCACCATCACCGAAGGCTGCCAATTGGTCAGGAGTGAGTCCCCAATGGTCAAGGAGATAGGCCATAGCAGAGCCTTTGTGGATTCCTTTAGCAATAACATCAATATTACCGTGACCGCTGGTCACTGCTTGTACTTGGTCGCCTAAGAGACTATTGAGTTTATCTACAATTTCCAAGGTTTCTTCCTCAGGTGTATTGAAGGAGAACTTCATAAAGTGGTCATCTGGTAAAACATCAAATGACTCTACTTCCTCAAGACGATAATAGTAAATAGCAAAGAAATCTTTGGCTTTTTGGGAAGATTTTTTGAGGATATAGGCTGCCACTTCTCCACAAAGCACCAACTCATCATCCAATTCCCTCTCTTTCAAATAATCGAGAACAATGCGCACTGTTTCTTCCGTCAAACGATGACTTTTTAGAAAGACGCCATTTTCAACGAAATAGGCTCCGTTCTCACCAACAAAGGTAATCTGATCTTCTAATTCTGGAAAGAAGGATTTAATCTGATAATACTGATTGCCGCTAATGGATACAAAACGGATACCTCTGCTCTGCATTTTTTCAAAAAGACGATTGAAACGTTCTCTATCATAGTCATTTTGACTGTTTAAGAAAGTGCCATCCATGTCTGTTGCTACTACTTTTACTGTCATTTTTTCCTCCTCTATCTTCTTTACTTAGAGTATAGGCCTTTCGTTTAGGTAATGCAAGGCTTTAGCGGTAATGTCGTAGGATAGAATAAAGACTTGAAAGGATAGTATTATTGTTGAAAAAGCTGCGCTAGTTTTCTAGCACAGCTTAGAGAGGGGGTAAGGGTTAGCGTCCATTTGCTCGGAAAACCAAATGTTCATTGACAAATGCGTCAAATCCAAGGTGGCTCAGTTCACGTCCGTAACCTGAGTTTTTAATACCACCGAATGGAATTTCTGGATGAGAAGCCCAGCCATTGTTTACGAAAGTCATACCAGTTTCAATTTGAGCAGCTACACGGTTTACGCGGTCTGGGTCTGATGAGAAGACTGTTCCGCCAAGACCATAGCTAGAATCGTTGGCAAGTGCAATTGCTTCTTCTTCTGAATCAACTTTGTAGATTGAAGCAACAGGACCAAAGATTTCTGTGTTGTAGATTGGGTTTTCTTTGGTGATGTCCGTAATAACAGTTGGCATGACAAAGTTACCTGGATGGTCAATTGGTTCATTACCATAAACCAGATGAGCACCATTATCAAGCGCCAATTGGATTTGTCCAAGAACTTCTTCCTTAGCAGCTGCAGATGACAGAGGGGCGAGTGTTGTTTCTGGATCCATTGGGTCACCCCATTTAGCTGTCTTGAATTTATCAACCACCATATCTAGGAATTTATTGTAGTTTTCTTCGCCAACAACGATAAAGCGTTTAGAAGAGGTACATACTTGACCTGCATTGTAAAGTCGCGCAAAGAAGATGGTTTCATTCAAGAGATCAAAATCAGCATCTTCCAAGATGATGAAGGCGTCGTTACCACCTAATTCCAGAGCGGATTTTTTCAAGTTTGCACCAGCTTCAGCTGCGATTGAAGCACCACCACGTTCAGAACCAGTAAGAGCAACACCTTGAACACGAGGGTCAGCAATTGCTTGACTTACTTGTCCATAGCTTAGGAAAAGATTCTTAAATGACCCTTTCGGAGCGCCAGCTTCATTGACCAAATCATCAAAAGCCTGTGCAGATGCCGGACAAATAGAAGCGTGCTTCAAAACAGTTGGGTTCCCAATCATGAAGTTAGGAGCGAAAACGCGCATGATTTGGTAGAATGGGAAATTCCAAGGTTCAACCATGAAGATAACCCCGACAGCTTGTTTAATATAGTAAGCATCACCGTTTGGTGAATCAAATGTATAAGGTTTCAAGAAGTCTTCTGCTTTATCAGCGAAATAATCAGCAATGTCAGCACAAAGTTCAACTTCTCCTTTTGCTTCTGTGAAAAGTTTCCCCATATCCTTAGTCATGACTTCAGCATACTTGTCAACGTCACGACGGAGGATTTCAGCAACTTTATGCAAAATAGCTTTGCGTTCCTCCAAGCCACCTTCAGCACGCCATTTTTTGTAAAGGGCATGCGCAGTAGCCAAGGCATTATCCAAGTCTGCATCAGAATGATTGTCAAACTCTTTTAAAACTTCATTAGTGTAAGGGTAAATTGTTTTATATGCCATAAAAACCTCCAAGTAAGATAGAAAGGTCGATAGGGGACATGTAAAAATAGGAGTTTTGCCCACGGATGTTATGTCCTAGCAAAACTATCTCTTGCATCTTCCCAAGCCCTATTCAATTAGTTATACTCTTCGAAAATCAAAATGATAGGTCGTTAAGCCTTCTTGCCTACCATCAGGTATGTCTGCGTCGGCTTGTCAACTCTAATTTTGATTTTCATTGAGTATTAGCAACAAGAGTGATTTAGAACTGAACACTCTTATATTTTTGACGATACAAGATTATTATAACACTTTTGTAATCGCTTGCAAGATTTTTGTCTTGTTTTTTGAAAATTCTTACAACTTGTGAAAAAATATACAAAATATATTAAAGTCCATATCCCATTATATCCAGGACTCAAAGGAAATTGAAATAATCAATACTTTAAAAAACAGGAATAAGCCTTGCCTACTCCTGTTTCTTTATGCTTCATAGCTAGTTTAAATTAGTCATCCTCCTTTCTTTTTCCGGCGAGAGCCGTTGTTCCTAGAACCATTGTTACTCCTAGTGCTGCTAGAGCCAAGCTTGATTTCTCTCCTGTTTGAGGTAGAGCTTGATTCGTTTTACTTACTACTTTTTCATTTAAAGTTGCTTTTGGAGCAGTTACACTGGTAAGTGATGACGATACTCTGTCTCCTCTAGCACCTGCTTGTGGTTCCGGGTCTGATGTTGGCTCTTCATTTCCTGATTGTGTGTCTTCACTACCTGCATTGCCTGTAGTGGTGTCTGGAGTATCTTGCGGGTCTTCTTGTGGTGTTGGGTCTGATGTTGGTTCTTCATTTTCAGATTGTGTCTGATCATCTGGGTCTTCATCAGTTGAGATTTGTTCATCAACTTGATAAACCAAACCGTAATTACTGAAGTGTTCTGCAGTGAAGGCTACAAATCTTCTTTCTTGACCATCGACTGATTTAGTTAACTCTTCAAAATCTAAGTCTTGAGCTGGCCCGTTATCTGGAAGATAGAAGACTTTAGCAACGGTCTTACCATCATCTACTGGCATGATAACACGCGCAGGTTTAGAAATATCAAGTTTTTGACCGTCCTTATCCACAAGTGTGATATCAAAGAGATCAAAATCGTGGCCTTTTAAGACATCAGGCGTTTGACTGTCATTAGTTTCCATGTGACTGACTTGCAAACCGACAATTGCATCAGATTCACCAGCAGCAAGGATTACAGTCACTTGACTAGCTTCATGATAAAGGATGCGCTCTGGACTTATTTGATTTTCCTTATCAGGTTCTTGATTGGCTGTAGACAAACGAAGGACAATCGCTGTTAAAGGAGCGAGTTTCAAACCATCTTGACTAAATGTAACCCCAATAGGATTTTCAATGGGAACAATACCAGCAGAGCTTCCATCCACCAAGACATCAGCATTAAGCAAAGCTCGATAAGCATCATCTAGATAAAATTCACGTTCAACACTATCTGCATTAATAAAGACTGCATAAACATCCCCATTACTTGCTTGAGTTTGATAAGCAATGACTAAATCTGTTTGACCAATACCATGTTGACCAGGAATGGTCAAAAGTTGCACTTTTTGATCAACTTCTTCTTTTGTTTTAAGACTAAATGCATCTGTTGAGCGACGTAAGGCTATCAAACCTTTTGTGTAAGCCTGGCTTTGCGTTGATACTGGATAAGCGTCACTATCGGTTGCTTTGGCCCAGTCAAAATGGTTGATTGCATCTGTTGAATCATAAGAATCATGGATGAAATATGGATATTCAAATGGTGTTCCATCTTCATTTACAAGCAAGTGAGATTTATTTGGTACTTGATCATCCGAAACTGGAGCCTTGTAAGCCTCATCTTTAAACTGTTTCGTGCGACCATATTCTTGACCTGAATGAAGGAAGATGGTTCCTTGAGAGGTCAAAACAATTGTATTTCCAAGGCGAAGACGGCGATGAATTTCTTCATAATTTTCTGCCACACTTGGATCTTTTTTGATTGATTGAGCGATGATATCAAAGAGAGTCAAGTTATCATGCGCAGCAATGTATTGGATAACATCGCCTGGATCATCTGCTTCAAAGTTTGTTGGTTGTGCTTTGATATTAGAGAAGATTGTTGCAAGATCTTTTGCTCCGCCTGTGATGAAGGCTGGTTGACCTTCATTTGGATAACCTGATTTAAGATTGTTTCGAATATCATCTGAGAAAGAAGCGACACTATCAGTTTGAGACATCCATGTTTGGTCTGCCGCTTGTTCAGGCATATTATCATCACTTGCATAAGTCACCCAACCTTCACCAAGCATAATAATATTTGGATTCAAGGCTTTAGCCGCATCATAAGCTGCCTGAATAGCTGCTGCATCATGGTCACCCATCATATCAAAACGGAAGCCATCCACTTTAAAAGTATCCACTAGATAGGTAATTGAATCTACTAACAAGCGACGCGTCATATAGTGAGTTGTCCCTAGGCGACCACCACCAAAGCTAGTTTTAGCAGTTCCAGAAGCATCCATAAAGTGATAATAATTTGGTTCCAAATCTTCAAACAAATCAACTTTAGCTGTATGATTGTAAACAACGTCTAGAATAACACCCATACCACGTTTGTGAATTTCATTTACCAAGTTTTTGAACTCTTCAATGCGTTTAGCAGGATCACTTGGATCTGTTGAATACATGCCAGTCAAAGCAAAGTAACTTTGTGGATCGTAGCCCCAGTTATAGTTAGTGTCACTTGAATCATAGTCTGTCAAACGTTGTCCATTAGCAAGTTCATTGACATAGTAATAACTCATGACAGGCAAGAGTTGAATATGTGTCACCCCAAGATCTTGAAGATAATCCAATTTTTCAACAAAGGCAGCAAATGTACCAAATTGATTAACCAATTCATCCGCAATAGCCACATCTGAAGTAAAATCACGAACATGAGCTTCATAAATGATGGCATCTTCACGCGCTTGATAACCTTCAATAGTTGCAAAGTCTAAGTCTTGGATGCCAATAGCAGAGCTATCCACAATAGCTGCTTTAGCCACCTTGTATGATGGATTACTGTCAGCTAGTTCACTGTTCCAAGCCGCTAAAGATTTAGCGTAAGGATCTAGTACAAAAACATCTTGATTTCCGCGTGTAATCTTATAATGATAATAGTAATCACGATAATCATCTAAAGCAAATGAACTATCCGCAGTTAGAGTCGTTGACCATTGCCCCTTATCACCTTTTGTCATGGCAACTTCACCAAGAACTTTGTCCTGATTATCTTTATCATATAAAACAAGGGCAACTGCATCTGCACTTGGTGACCAGACAGTAAAATCAACTACTTGTCCTTCTTTACCAACACGCGCTCCTAATTCTCCAGAATAGTCATAGAGTGAATCCGTATATTGCCAATTTGTCTTAGCTGTAAATTGATCTCCAAGGAAAGAAATGGTGTAAGGTGCCTGGGCTTGTCCAAAATCACCTGTCAAAATCAGTTGACCACGACTAGTATCTACTGCCAAGTCAGAAAGTACAACTTGATTTCCACCTGCGTCAGTCACTTGCATCTCTTCTGATAGAGAAGCCGTATCCAAGTCATCTATATTAGTCATGAATATTAGCAATTTATCAGCAGCAATCTGTTGAGCACCCGTCATACGAACAGTTTTTGTGAAATATGGATTAGTATAAATAGTCTTGTCATCATCTTTCAAGAAAATTTGAGTTTGATTCTGCAAATCCTTAAAGATATAATTTTCTGCTTGAATTTTTGCTGCATCTCCTTCTTTGGATTCATCTAAGAGCAAGAAACCTAGTTCATTCAAATCTGACAATGGAATATCCATGTAAACTCCGTATTTTCCAATATTTTCAAAATCAACACCATCTGGCCAATTTCCTAATTGAGAGGTGATAAAAGCATCAGCACTGCCCCACAACCAGAGAGACAGATTTTCATACTGTCCATCACTGCGATAATAATTAATACGAAGAGTACCTGATGCCAGTGGCTGATAATAATGGCTGGCAAAATTTTCATCAATCCAGACTTCGTTCATATCTTGACTGATTAATTCAACTGATCGATCACCTGTCAAATTATCACCTTTAGTATTATTAATCAAGAAACTCAATTTACTGCGTTGATCTTGAGACAAGCGCACATCCAAGTAATAACCATAGTCATCTTGTCGAGCTTCTGAGAAACTTGTGGCACCGCTAGGCCAGCCGGCAACTTTATCAGAAGGTGTTTCCACATCATCCCATAGCCATAGGCCCAAGCTAGACACTTCCCCTTCTGGCAATGCCTTGAAGTGAATACGGATGCTGCCTTCTTGGATTTTTTCTTCTTGGGCTTGTAGGGAAATAGCAGAGCTGATAAGTCCTGAACTCACCTTCAAAAGCATGGTTCCACCATTTGAACTTGATGGTGTTGCTAAATCAACATACCACTTGCCGTCCTCAGCTAGACTAGGTAGATAAACCTCACCGCTATAGAAATCAGTTAGGCTGCTTTCCCCGTCGCTGACTTCTAAACGTAGTTCTTGTTGGGCATTTTTCAAATTGTAAACGATATAGGCAGCATCTTGACCATTATCACGCTTAGCAATCAACCACTGCTGACTATCACTAACTGCAAGAGTTTCATAATCTCCACGTGAAAGCAGTTCACTATTGTCATTACGGAAGGCTAATAATTTCTTATAATGAGTAAGAAGATCGTTATCAGCTGTTTTATCCCAATCAAATTCGTAGCGATTATCATAGTATGGCCAATTATTTTGACCAGTTTGACCAATTTCTTCACCATAATAGATAACAGGTTGTCCTTTAGAAGTAATCAAGGCTGTTGCCGCTAGTTTTAGCTTATTGACATCTCCACCGATGCTATAAAGGAATCCATCTTCATCGTGACTGCCCAAAAATTGAGCGAGCGTATAGTTGCTAGACAGAGCATCGTTACGAGCTCCCATTTCTTCGCTGGCTTGTTTCAGACGACCATTTACCAGTAACTTAGCAGTTTCTTTGAAGCCAAAGTCCAACAAACTGTCCATTGTTCCAGTCCCTAAATCACCTTTAGTGTCCTTATAGCTAGCTCCCCAACTTTCCCCAACAAGGTGGAAATCTGAGTCTTTAAGCGCAAGCTCATTTTTAAAATGTTGCCATGTCACATCATCGACGTGTTTGACGGTGTCTACACGGAAAGCATAAATACTGTTGCCAGCTGCTGTCGTTGATTTTCGGAGCCAGTCTGATTGCCATGCTACTAATTTTTCTCTGACAGCCTCTTCTTCAGTCTTAAAGTCTGGAAGATTTGACAGAGAACCTTTTTCGTCATCACCTGCTTTGTCTTCTTCTGCTGTTCGAACTAATCCTTGGAACTTATCTTCAGCACCATAACCAGCATGATTGAGCACCACATCCACGATAATATTGATACCACGTGATGCGGCCTCATCAATAAGCCTATGGAAATCTTCTAGTGTTCCTAAATGTGGATTAAGTTTTTCAAAATCCTCAGCCCAATAGCCATGGTAGGCATAATATTCTTTTCCTGAATCTGTGCTGACATTTTGAGGAACATTTTCAACAATTGGGGTTACCCAAATACTTGTAACACCGAGATCTTTCAAGTAATCTAATTTTTCAGTTACACCCTTGAAGTCACCACCTTTATAGACACCTTCTTGATTAACTGCACCAGCATAATCCTGATTATAAGGATTATCATTACTTGTATCACCATTATAGAACCGGTCAGTCAACATGAAGTAAATGACTTGTTCGTCCCAGTCTTTTTCGTTTTCTGTTTTATTTCTTTCAGTAATGTGAACAGAGACGCTACCATCATAATAGCCATTATCTACATCATAGACTCGTACTGGAAGAGTGTAATCTCCTGCTACCACAGTTGAAGAAGCTGTGATAGTAACACGATTTAATTCTGTTGAAATTTGAATAACACCGCCACCAATAGCGCTAGTATCTACTTCCATCCGAGTGATTTCGACATTATTAGGATTTGAAAGTTCGACATCAATCAAACCTAGTTCATTATAGTTGAAATCTCGATAAGAGCTTGCACTGACAGATACATTATGTGTTCCTGGTTCAGCTTTGGAAAAATCTTGCCCTTCTACTGTCGCGATATAATAAGGATTTGTATATACCGTATCGTCATCATTGCGAAGGAAAATTTGACTATGCGTAACTCGATTTGAAAAATTCATATCAAGCGTTTTATTGCCAGGTGCTTCTGGATCGAGTTGATTGACCAGCAAAAATCCAATTTTAGAATCTAGTAAGTTTGAAAGTGGAACATCTACATAACGTCCATAAGCTCCGACATTTGAAAAATTCAGTGCATCAGTTGGCCATGTAGAGCTACTCTGTGCAACATCTCCCCAGAGCCAAACACCCCAACCATCATATTGGTCGTCATCTCGTTTATAATTAATACGAATAATAGAGTCATCAGCGAGTGGTTGATAAGCGTAGGTTGCAAAATCCTTTGTAACCCAAACTTCATTCATCTCACTTGTTAAAGGCTGGATTTTTTGGTCGCCTTCAGCAACTTTCTCACCATCTTTTAGCAAGAGATAGCCAATATCCCCATGACTCTCTGCCTGTTTGACGTCAATAAAGTGACCGTAATCATCTTTGTTTTCTGCACTAAATGGAGCTGCTGCGCTTGGCCATTGGTTTCCGTCTGAAGGTTCAGCAACCTCACCCCAAGTCCAGAGACCATACTGGTCAACTTCATCTGAAATAATATCTTCAAAATGAACACGAATGGTATCTTCAGCAATGGTCTGATTTGATTTTGATTGGCTTGCTTCGGTTTGACTAGCTAAATTAACAGACTCAACCTGTAACTCATTTTCTGGAATAGTAGTCGCATCAGCTACCTGATCTTGAACAGAATTGCTATCTGCGGGTTTTACATCGGTATTTTCAGCTACACTGACTACTTCTGACTGTGCTGGTGTTTGGACAAGCAAATCTTCTTGAGTGTCAATCACCTGATTATCTGAAGCATCAGCCGTCAAATCTTGTTGACCAACATCTGAACTAGAGTCCAGCGGTTGTAATGATTCTACCTGAACAATATCAGCTGCTGCATCCGCATCATCAGCGTAAACGGTTACATTTCCTGGTACAAGAAAAAGCAAGGCAGTCGCAATAGCAACGGATGCTACACCGACTTTCAATTTTCTGATGCCAAAATATTGTTTCTTTTGAGCATCACCCAAAGTTCCTCTTTTTTTCATACAATCCTCCGTATGATTCCTATATTTTACGCTTATAGTATACCTAATACAGATAATTTACGCAAGCGTTTTCGCAAAATATTTTTATGACATTATAGTTACAGTTGTCAAAAGGCTTAAAAATATATTCAAATTTGAGCAAGCGTTTGCTTATTGACTTTCAGATATGCCAATAGTTTTTCTTTTTAACAGCTCTTTACCAAACTTCTATTTATTCTTGCGAAAACAAAAAAACGTATAACAGTGGCATGCTGTTACACGTCCGCAAGGTCTACCTTGCTTAGAAAGAGAATCCCTAAATTTATTTCAAATCATACTATCTATCTAAAGACTATCATATCATAAACATTTTAAAATAACAATTATTTTATGACAACGCTGTCATTTTTTGCCATCACAATTTGCTTAAAAAGAATCGACATTATTTCAATGTTTTAATTAAAAAACACCTAGACTAATCTAAGTGTTTCAATAGCTTATACTTTTTCTTGGATACGCTGCATTTCTGCATAACGACCATTTAGAGCCATCAGTTGACTGTGATTGCCTCTTTCAATAATCTGACCAGCATCCAAAACTAGAATTTGGTCCGCATTTTGAATAGTTGATAGGCGGTGGGCAATGATAAAGGTTGTTCGTCCTTGTTTGACTACTTCCATTGCTCTCTGGATAATCTCCTCAGTCTCTGTGTCAATATGCGATGTTGCCTCGTCCAAAATCAAAATCTTTGGATTGGCAATTAAGGTTCTGGCAAAGGCAATAAGCTGACGCTCACCACTGGAGAAGGCTGAACCTTTTTCAACAACCGGTTCATAAATGCCCTTTTCAAGTCTAGCTAACATATCCCCTGCGCCAACTTTTCTAAGTGCTTGAATGATTTCCTCGTCAGAGTAATCTTCCTTATCCATGCTAACATTTGAAGCAATAGTCCCAGTAAAGAGGTAAGGATCTTGTAAGACAATTCCCATTTTACCGCGGACGCTTTCACGTGAATAACGCTTAATGTCCTGTCCGTCTATTGAAATGCTTCCCTCCTGTGGATCGTAAAAACGATAAAGAAGATTCATAATTGAAGACTTTCCTGAACCGGTATGACCAACAAGAGCAACTGTTTCACCTTGATTTGCATGAATAGAGATATTTTTCAAAACCTTGTTTTGACCATCATAGGCAAAGCTGACATCTTCAAAATCAACTTGACCAGCAGTCACCTGCAAATCAGCTTCTTCATCCGCCTCTTGTTCTTCATCTAATAATTCCATGACACGACGGCCTGTCGCAAGGGAGCGTTGGATGTTAGGCAATTGTCTAACCAACATACCAAGCAAATCAAACAGTGTGGTCACATAGTTAATATAGATAAAAAGACGACCAGCAGTTACACCTAAATTACCACCCAGAAACTGGTAGCCAATGAAGGTCAAAATTCCAGCAATAACCGTGTACTTGAGTAATTCTGTTAAGGTCCATGAGGCCGCTGAATCAATCAAAACAATACGGTCATCTGCAGCTCGCATCTTGCCTGCAACTTGGTCAAACTGATTCAAAACAGCTTCCTCTTGCTGATAGAGCTGAATAATACTAGCACCATTCATGGTTTCATTGACTTGTGTGTTAACGTCACTTCTAGCCTCATAAAAGTCTTTCATGGGTTTATCTGTCGCTTTTTTATAAAGGACTTGTAAACCATAAAAGATAGGCATCAATAGCAAGAGAACAAGACCTACCGTCAAATCTAGTGTCATCAAAACAGCATAGATAAAGATAACTTGAACCATAGTGATAAAAATCTGCGACAAAAGGGTGTTGTAAAATTGATTACGCAAGGTCTCTGTATCATTGACAATTCTGGTCGCAATCTTGCCCGCTGGCTTATCATCAAAATAAGAAATAGGCAATCTCTGCATCACGTCGTAGGCACGATTACGCAAATGCGTAACGACATTATTAGCGCAAGCAATGAGGATTCGAAATGACCCATAACGAAAAAGTCCAGCCAGAGCCAAGAGGCCAATGTAAATGGCTAGTTTAGTCAAGAAGTCAGCTTGATTGAGGACCAAGCCCTTAGAAACTTGCGTCAAGTCATTATCAATAATATTCTGAAGTAATAAAGGTGCCAGCTGAGCACCGGCTGTTGCCAGTAAGAGAAGAAAGAGTCCTGTGGCAAATAATCCCTTAACATGTTTCAACTCTTTAATAAGTGATATAATAAGAGCCATTTTAGTCCTCACCTCCTTGAGCCTGCTGGCGTTGATATTGTTCATAATACCAGCCCTCTTGAGCTAGTAACTGATTCGGTGTCCCTTCTTCAATAATACACCCCTCATCCAGCACCAAGACCCAATCAGCATGGTTGACTGCAGACAAACGATGACTAATGATGATATTGGTTTTTCCGGCTCTTTCTTTTTGGATATTTTGGATAATGCTGCGCTCTGTCCTAGCATCAACTGCAGATAGCGAATCATCCAAAATCAAAAGTTGTGGTTGTCTGATAAAGGCTCGCGCGATAGAAATACGCTGCTTCTGTCCTCCAGAAATGGAAACCCCACGTTCACCAATTGTGGTATCTATTCCATCAGTCATGCGTTCTAAGTCATCCGCAAAGGCCGCCGTATCAATAGCTTGCTTAATATCATTTTCAGCAGCATCACGCTTACCCATCGCAATATTTTGACCAACTGAGCGCGAGAAGAGAATGTGCTCTTGGGGAACATAGCCAATCAAAACCTCTACTGACTGACGTGAGTAATCTGTAATAGCTCTGCCATTGACCTCAAACAAACCACTTCCTACGGGATACTGACGGAGAAATTGGCGGACAAGAGTTGTTTTGCCAGACCCAGTTTTCCCAACAATCCCCAGAGTTTGGCCAGCTCTTAGGTCAAGGTTAATCTTCTTAAGGTTAGGTTTGAGGGCCTGAGGGTAGGTAAAACTATAGTCTGTCATCTTGATGCTATCAAGATCCTGCAAGTCAATCTCTCCATCCTCTTCCATATCATCACCTGTCTCAATCAATTCCTGAAGTTTGCCAAATGAGGTCTTGCCAGTTTGATAAACCAGGATAAAGTCAGATAACATGGCAAAAGGCTCGACCAGAGAAACAATATAGAGTTGCAAAGCAACCACTTGACCAAGGCTTATTTGCCCTGACTTAATAAAGTAGGCTCCTGATGCCAAAATCAGAAGTGTGCTCAGCCCCAACATGATACTGTACATAGGTATGTAAAGGGCGCGATAAGAAGCAATATCATTCCAACGATTTGCCAAAGCTTTGGTTTTCTTTGCAAAACGACTAGATTGACTGGCCTTACTACTGTAAGCTCGGATAACCCTGATACCTTCAACTGTTTCCAAAACCTCATTACTAAGTTCTGAAATGGCATCACGCGCCTGATCAATCTTATCTTCCATAGGTTGAGAAATCTTGTAAGTTCCATAAGTCATGATAACAATAGGAATCATACCTAAAAGTGAAATCTGCCAAGAAATCATGAACATAACCGGGATGATAAAGGCAACCATGCCACCAGCATAAAGAAGTATCATGAGACCGTAGCCAACCATATCCTGCAACATCTCGACGTCTGTTGAGAAACGCGTCATCATATCCCCTGAACGGAATTTTTCGTAAAATGGTGTCCGCATGGAAACAAGTTTGTGAAAAGCTCGTTGCTGCATATCAAACTTAAAATGAATAGACTGCTGAAAAAGTTTCAAATGCCAAGTAAATGCAGTTCCATAGTTAACAAGTGTCGCTAAAATTAGAAGAGAAATAGTTGATATCAACCCCATCTCTGTCAACGTTTGATTAGAAATGGCATCCACAAGACCTTGGACAACTCGGGTAGGAATAACTAGTGTGGCATCATAAATTAAGAGTGTTAAAGCCACCAAGAGGTAAACCCACTTATTCTTTCTAACATATTCAAAAAATAATTTAAACAAAATTTTCCTCTTTCTTATCTTTTCTTTCTACAGGTTAATCCAAACTAATTATTTTTACATTTTCACCTCGCACATGAAAATTGTTAAATCGACAATAGTCTGATAGTTCCACAAAATCCGATACTTGCCGAAAAATCAAAAATTTCCTGAAAACAAAGTTGATTTTGAGAACGCAAAAAGCCCGCAATAAGACTACCTTCCTACCGCGGGCTCATTTATTTTGTTTTTTGCTCATCAAAAAACAATCTAATTCAATCGGTTAGAAAGGAGTTTTTCAAAAAAGACAACTGTTGAAAATACTTTGTTGTTCATTATTATTTGCTCCTTTCTCTTAATCTATGCATAATAGTAACAAAAATTTAAAAAGATGTAAAGGCTTTTTTAGAACTTTTCTAAATAAGCTATATAATAATACCTTCTAAATGGTCTAATTCATGTTGACAAATCTGGGCTGAAAAACCAGTTAGGTTTAGTTTTTGCTTTTTCCAATGCTTATCAAAAAATTCAACCTCAATTAATTGATAACGAATTGTTTTGCGAGAACCTAGTAAGGAAAGGCAAGATTCTTCAGTCTCAAAAGGGAGAGATTTAGCAGTCATGACTGGGTTGAACATGACCAAATTTGCCACTCCCATATTGACAATAATAGCACGTTTCTTAACACCAATCATATTGGCAGCCATGCCGACACAATTGTCCTTATTAGCCTCGAGTGTATCCTCTAAATCCTCTGCTAAATATAAATCTTCTTTGGTTGCTTGTTCTGACTTCTGTGCTAAGAAGAAAGTATCTTTAACTATTGGTTTTATCATATTATTTACTCCATTTTTTTCTCAATCCATTATACCAAAAAGAAGCCCCAGTGGGACTTCCTAATGTATTTTATTGAGAGACTAATTTGGACTGTCTTTACACAATACCTTGTGCTGACATTGCTTCTGCAACTTTAAGGAATCCGGCAATATTGGCACCTACAACAAGGTTACCTTCTGCATCAAATTCTTTTGCTGCTGCAGCTGCATTTTCGTAGATACCTTTCATGATATCATAAAGTTTATCATCTACTTCTTCAAATGACCATGCCAAACGTTGGCTATTTTGTGACATCTCAAGTGCTGAAACAGCTACACCACCAGCGTTAGCTGCCTTGGCAGGGCCAAAGAGTACGCCTGAAGCGTGGAATACTTCAATAGCTTCAAGTGTTGAAGGCATGTTAGCTCCTTCTGCAACTGCAATAACTCCATTGCCTACAAGTGCACGAGCATCTGCATCATTCAATTCGTTTTGAGTAGCACATGGGAAGGCCAAATCAGCTTTAACAGTCCAGATTGAGCTATCTGGTCCAGCTGGTGTAAAGTGAGCATTTGGATGATGCTCAAGGTATTGTACAATACGAGCACGTTCAACTTCTTTAAGTTGTTTCAACGTATCAACATTGATACCTTCTTCATCATAGATGTAACCTGAAGAATCTGAGCAGGCAACAACTTTTGCACCTAGGCTATGCAATTTTTGAATAGCATAAATAGCTACGTTACCAGATCCAGATACAATGGCAGTTTTACCATTGAAATCTTCACCTTTTGATTTAAGCATTTGCTCTGCAAAATAAACCACACCATAACCAGTTGCTTCTGTACGAGTAAGTGATCCGCCGTAAGTCAAACCTTTACCAGTAAGGACACCAGTGTACTCATTGCGAAGACGTTTGTATTGACCATATAGGTAACCAATTTCGCGTCCACCAACACCGATATCACCAGCTGGAACGTCAGTATCTGCACCGATGTGTTTGCTAAGTTCAGTCATGAAACTTTGACAGAAACGCATGATTTCGTTATCTGATTTACCTTTAGGATCAAAGTTTGAACCACCTTTACCACCACCGATTGGAAGACCAGTCAATGAGTTTTTAAAGATTTGTTCAAAACCAAGGAATTTAATAATAGATTGGTTAACTGATGGGTGGAAACGAAGACCACCTTTATAAGGACCAATTGCTGATGAGAATTGTACACGGAAACCGCGGTTTACTTGTACTTGACCTTTGTCATCAACCCATGGAACACGGAAAGAGACGATACGTTCTGGTTCAACCAAACGCTCTAAAAGATTTTCTTCAATATATTTTGGATATTTATCAAAAACTGGAACAAGAGAGTCGAAGACTTCTTCTACCGCTTGAAGGAATTCTGCTTCGTGCCCGTTTTGTGCTTTTACTTTTTCAAAAACACTGTCAACATACTGTTTACCTGATGTCATAATAAGTCCTCCGACATTTTTATCTTGTAATTTTTTATTACAGAGAGTATTATAAATTTTCAGAATATTCTTGTCAAGTGTTTTTTTACATTTTTTTCAAAAAAATATTTTTTTATGTGAGAAAATCTAACATAAAAAGCTGTTGGAGTAGAAAAACCAACAACTTTTTAGAAGCTTCTGATTAGTCATAGCAGAGCTTGTGTCTGACTTTATCAGAGATAGAGCGTAGCTGCTAAGCTCATCATGAGAGGTATGGAAACCAAGGATAGAACCGTTGTGAGCAGGACTAAGCGCGAGCCATATTCATAATCGCCACCATAAACTTGGCTAAGGAGGGCAGCGTTCATAGCAGTTGGTGAAGATGATGCAATGGTAAGCGCAAGTTTCATATCGTAAGCATCTACAGGTAGAAGCCAGATCATGAAAATACTGATAGCCGAGGTAACGAAGAGTCGCAAAAAGGCACTATAGTAGGCGGGTTTATATAGAAAGATTTCTTTAAAATTCGCCTTATAAAAGTAGGATCCTAGGACTAGGGTTGATAATGGAGTGTTTAGTTTCGCTATTGTTGCAACGGTATCCGTAAGCTCAACTGGTAAATCAAAAGGGGCAACAAAAAATAGAAGGCCAATAACAGTCGCAATCATGGCTGGATTAGTTAATACCGAACGAAAGTTTATCTTTGTTTTTCCATTTGAAATTAGAAATAT
This sequence comes from Streptococcus henryi DSM 19005, assembly GCF_000376985.1. Classification (GTDB taxonomy): domain Bacteria; phylum Bacillota; class Bacilli; order Lactobacillales; family Streptococcaceae; genus Streptococcus; species Streptococcus henryi. Next base: position 251,205 of record NZ_AQYA01000037.1, on the reverse strand, counting down.
CCCATAAGTCCATTGCATAATTTGGTTTGCCACAACGAAACCAGAAATGAAAAATACTGCATTTGCTCCACCTACTGCTTCTGCCAAAGGTGTCCCCATAAAACCAACATTTGCAAAAAGCGTGGCATACTGATCCATGTTTCGGTCGTCAGCTAATAAAAACTTAACTAAAACAATCCTTGTTATCAAAAGAAAGAAGGCAAAACCAATCATGATAAGCAAAAGATATAGACGTTGAAGCGAAAAGTCTTGACTGATAAAAGACGAGACAAAGAGACTTGGTGCAACATAGGTTGTCAGAAGCTTTGATAATCTAAAGGTAACATCTTTTGTAAATATTTCTTTATGGGTTAAGAAAATACCCACTCCCATAATTAGAAAAAGGACTACTAGTTTTTGAAAAACTAAACCTGCAATGGCCATTATAATCTCCTCAATTCTTGATTTTACTATTATAGCACTCTTAGTCTGTAAAAATCAAAATTGTTTTTATGAATTATCTTTGACACATCGTCACTTTCGTCTTGCCGTACCCTCGGTTGATAGAAAGACGTTTCCTTAATTCCCCACCTCCAACAGTTTGAATCTTGGTTTTTAGTCAAACTGCTGGAAAGAGCTCTCCCCAGCTCTTTCCACCTCCCCTGACTGTTTTGTGAACTGACTGACGTCAGTTTCTATTTCCCACCTCCAACAGTTTGAGTCTTAGTTTTTAGTCAAACTGCTGAAAAGAGCTCTCCCCAGCTCTTTCCACCTCCCCTGACTGTTTTGTGAACTGACTGACGTCAGTCTCTATTTCCCACCTCCAACAGTCACTCCCCTGACTGTTGGAGCTACCTGCGTCTTGCTTTCCTTGTCCATAAGCACTTCATTCGACTATATTAGAAAAACTCTAAGCTCAAAAAACTTAGAGTTCTTCTATTTATTCAGCATTTTTAGCGAATTGGCTCATGTAAAGATCGTAATAGAAGCCTTTGTCTGCTAGGAGACTTTCATGGTTACCTTGTTCAATGATTTGACCATCTTTGAGAACTAAGATTTTGTCTGCTTCTTGGATGGTTGATAATCGGTGAGCGATGACAAAGCTGGTTCTGCCTTCCATGAGTTTTTTCATAGCTTTTTGAATCAGTAATTCTAAGCGCGTATCAACTGAGGATGTTGCTTCATCCAAAATCAAAATCTTAGGATTTGCTAACAAGGCGCGTGCGATGGTCAAAAGTTGTTTCTGACCAAGGGATACGTTACTTGATTCCTGGTTCATTTCCATATTATATCCTCCAGGGAGGGTACGGATAAAGTGGTCAACATTGGCTGCCTTGGCCGCTTCTACGATTTGATCATCACTAGCATCTAGATTTCCAAAGCGCAGGTTTTCCTTGATACTTCCTTCATAAAGCCAAGCATCTTGTAAAACCATCCCAAACTGTTTGCGGTATTCTTGTCGAGACAGATGACGAATATCATGACCATCCACCATGATAGAGCCAGATGTGACATCATAGAAACGCATGAGCAAGTTGATAAGGGTTGTCTTACCTGCTCCTGTTGGACCAACAATGGCCACCATTTCACCTGGCTGAACTTCCAAGTTGAAATTACGAATAAGTGGCTTGTCTTCTACATACTGAAAATCCACATCTTGGAAACTAACACGTCCTGTAAGATCATGGTCAAGACTTTCAGTAACCTGATTAGCTTCATCGACTTCATCTAAAACTTGGAAAATACGGTCTAGAGAAGACTTGGCACTTTGTAGAATACCTGCTAGTTGGGTCAAGGTTTGAATAGGCTGACTAATTTGCCATACGTATTGAACAAAGGCCTGCATATTACCAACTGTCAGTTTTCCTGCAAGGACTTGGAGACCTCCGACAAGAGCAACAATAAGATAGGCTGAATCTGAGATGGCATGAAGTACTGGCATCATAATCCCTGATGTAAAGCTGGCACGGAAACCAACACGACGAAGTTTCTCAGTAATTTGACGGAATTCCTCAGCTGATGCTTCTTCTCGACCATAAAGTTTAAGGACATTAAAGCCTGTCAAATTTTCTTGAACAAATCCATTCATCTGACCAAGCGTGTCAGCTTGTTCTTTAAAGTAGGGCTGGGATTTTTTCAAAATGTATTGTGCTGAGAAGTAAGTCAGAGGCACACAGGCAATGACAATCAAAGCCAGGGTGACATTGAGGTAGAGAACCATTGCCATAGCCAAGATAATGGTCAGAAAGGCATTGACGATTTGTAAGAAGCTCTGCTGAAGAGCGTTGGAAACAGTCTCCACATCGCTGGTAAAGCGTCCCAACATATCTCCAAATTGGTGTTTATCAAAGTAGGAAACTGGGATCTTATTAATTTTTTCACTCAAATCGTGGCGGAGATCTCGGATAGACCGCTGCACAGCATTTGTCATAAAATAATTAGAACCATAAGAGCCAATCTGATAGCCAAGCCCGCGTGCATAGTAGAGCACCAAAATCATGATAATGTAAGGTACATTGATTTTAGCACCGTCGACACCCCTGGCTATGTCCAGAAGGTTAGCTGTCAATTCGGTGATAGCAAGTCCCAGAATAAAGGGTTCAAGGACATTCATGACGCTGGCCAAAACCTTTAGGAAAATGGCTAAAAAGAGGGAGCCTTTGTAGTTTTTCAGGTAATGCCACAAGCGCATGAAAACATTTTTATCTTTTCTCATCCTATCCTCCTATTCTTCTTCTGTCAGACTACGATTATTGAGCTGTGAATTGGCGATTTCACGGTAAATAGCATTCGTTTGCATCAGCTCCTCGTGAGTTCCACGGCCAACAATTTCACCTTCATCAAGAACGATAATTTGATCCGCATTCATAATAGTACCAACACGTTGAGCCACGATAAGCACCGTGCTATCCCCAGTCACTTCCTTAAGACGGGCACGCAACTGCGCATCTGTCTTATAATCCAAGGCAGAGAACGAGTCGTCAAAGATATAAATATCTGGCTTCTTAACCACAGCACGGGCAATTGACAAACGTTGCTTCTGACCGCCCGAAAGGTTGCTTCCCCCTTCAGCCAGGTGGGTATCAAATTTTTCATCTCGGCTTTCGATAAATTCCTTAGCCTGAGCCACTTCCGCCGCCTCATCCAATTCAGCAAGCGTCGCATCCTGCTTACCGTACTTAAGGTTTTCTCCGATTGTTCCGGTAAATAGCAAAGCTTTTTGCGGAATAAAGCCGACTTTCTGACGCAGAGACTTAAGATTGAAATCTCTGACATCCACGCCATCCACTAAAATCTTGCCTAACGTCACATCGTAAAAACGTGGAATCAGATTGACTAGAGAGGATTTCCCTGAACCAGTTGAGCCAATAAAGGCAATGGTTTCACCTGGTTTAGCCTCAAAGGAAATATCGTGAAGAACCGGGCTCTCTGTTTCACCTGGATAGGCAAAGGTCACATGGTCAAAGGTCAAATAACCACGGGTCTTAGTCTCCGTCACACCATCTTCATTGGGATTGATAGAAATTGGCATGTCCATAACCTCTTGAATACGGCTGGCTGAAACTGCCATTCGAGGATACATGGTAAAGAGGTTGGCAAACATGAGGAATGAAAAGAGGGCGTGGAAACTGTACTCGATAAAGGCAACCAAGTCACCAATTCGAATATCACCATTTGAGAGAGGTTTTAGTGCGAACCAAACAATGAGAACAATCATGGCAATGATAATTTGAACAAAGAGTGGCTCTGTTATACCTGTTAATTTAAAGAGACGACTAGATGTTTCTGCATAGTCATCATTCTTACTATCAAAACGTTCTTCTTGGAAATCTTCACGTGCAAAGGCACGGATAACACGAAGTCCTGTTAGATTTTCACGAACGTATTGATTGATTTTATCCAGAGTCTTTTGTTGCTTTTCTGAGAGAGGCTTTGTTTTAATGGCCACATAGGCAACAACCCAGATTAGAAATGGTACTGCTACCGCAACAATCCAAGCTAGGGATGGACTGGTCAAAAGAATCATGACAACACTGGAAACCATCATCATTGGCGTCACCAAACCCATACGCAAAGACTGCTCTGCAAATTGCATCAAAACAAAAGCATCGCTGGTCATTCGGGTTACCAGAGAAGAAACACCAATTTTTTCGTATTCATGGTGAGAATACTCTTGAAGCTTGTCATACATGTCATTACGCATGTCACGAATCATAGTTGTGGTCAAACGACCGGCCGCATAGGCCAAGGTAACCCTCCCTAATATTCCTAATAGGATGATAACAAACATAATGCCTGCCCAAAAATATAGGGCCGAGCTGTTGTTTTGCGTCACCCCTTGGTCAATCATACGTGCCAGGGCTGTTGGCATGCCCAAGTTGACCACTACGAAGAGGAAAGCTCCTAGGATGTCTAGGGCTAGCCATTTGGGGGACTTTTTTAAATAAGACCAGATGTACTTCATAGTTTTCCTTTCTTTTTCAATAATTTTTACAATAATTTCTTTTTTTTTGATGCTTTTCTTAAGTGGCACGGACGCAAGCAACCTCCTTCGGAGTTTCATTGCTAAATTTTGAGCCTTAGGTCTCAAAATTTCCGAGACTATCATCACTTCCTTGGATGATAGTCTTTTTGCCACGGCGAAAAGTATCAGGTGGGTTCGCTGCGTTCACTTTTGTGTTAACTCAAAAAAGTTGTATAAAGTTTTATATATTTGAGAAGGCAAGTCGATGCAGATATACCTGATGGTAGGCAAGAAGACTTAACGTCTTATCATTTTGATTTTCGAAGAGTATTAGTCCTGCTATAGACACCAAAAGAAGCACAGCTTGTGCTTCTGATTCATGATTATGTCAGTGAGTTCTCTATTAAGCCTAGAGCTCTTTTATCATCCAGATATCCATGGCTGAATGTCCTGCCTCATTGGGCAGTGCTTGGGGCAGTTTTTCAAAACCAAAATGTTCATAAACTGCTACTGCTGAAGCAAGTTCTTTTGCTGTTTCCAAGTAGAGTTGAGCGTACCCCTCCTCACTGGCAGCTGTGAAGATTTTCTTGAGGAGTGAACTTGAAAGCCCTCTGCCTCTTTGGTCACTAGAGACATAGAGTTTTTGAAGCTCTGCTATGGACTCAGAAATCGGTCCAAAGCCTCCAACTCCAAGAATCTCTTCTGCTTCTTCAATGACATAGTAGGCTGAGCGCGGGAGCTTGTTGTAATAGGACCAGAGGTCGTCTAGCTGAGGATCAAAATAGGCTGTGCCAGGCTTATCTAAACCAAATTCTTCTAAAGAATTACGAATCAATTCGGACACTTTGCTAACATCAGAAAATTGGATTTGACGTAAAATCATTAACTTTCTAACTCCGATAAGTACTCGTAACGCTCATATTTTTCCAGTAACTCTTCATTTGCTGCATCCAGGTCACGCTGAAGACTTGCAAGCTGACCATAATTGCTGGCATTTTCCTGCATAGCTGCTTCGATGTCCTCAATTTTTCCTTCAAGTTCGGCAATCTCGTCCTCAATCTTGGCCCACTCCTGCTTTTCAAAGTAAGACATTCGCTTACGTTCTGTCTTTTCTTTTTCAACCTTAGGCGTTTCTTTTTTGAGGGCAATGGCAGAGCTTTCTTTTTCAAAAGCTACTTCATCTAAATAATCGGTGTAGTTTCCGAAGAATTCTCGAATCCCGCCATTCTCAAAAGCAAGAATCTTATTGGCCACCTTATCAAGGAAATATCGGTCATGGCTAACTGTGATAACAGGACCAGCAAAGCCTTGGAGGAAATTCTCGAGAACAGTCAAGGTTGCAATGTCCAAATCATTGGTCGGCTCATCTAGAAGAAGAACGTTTGGTTTTTCAATAAGAATCTTCAATAGATAGAGACGCTTTTTCTCTCCACCAGATAATTTAGCAATCTGAGTTCCATGCGTTGAACGTGGGAAGAGGAATTGTTCCAAGAGCTCTGTGACACTGGTTGTTCCAACTGCTGTTTTAACCTCATCAGCTACTTCTTGCAAGTAATTAATGACACGCTTACTCTCATCCATATCCTTTATTTGTTGTGAGAAATAGCCAATGCGGACAGTTTCACCAATATCAATCTTTCCTGAACTTGGCTGGAGCTCTCCAGTAATCAAGTTGAGAAGAGTTGATTTCCCAACACCATTATCTCCAACAATACCGATACGGTCCTTATTTTGAATCAGCAAATTAAAGTCGGACAAGATTGGTTTTCCCGGGAAAGAAAAGTCAACATTTTCAAAGTTAACAACTTTTTTTCCGATACGACTGGTTTCAAAGTTCATTTCTAAATCTGTTGAACTTGTGCTTCCAGAGAGATTTGCTTTTAAATCATTAAAGCGATTGATTCGAGCTTGTTGTTTGGTAGCGCGAGCCTGAGGCTGTGTGCGCATCCAAGCTAATTCTTGCTTGTAGAGTTGTTTCTTCTTATGAAGCGAAGCTGCGTCCCGCTCGTCTTGCTCGGCACGAAGACGAACATAGTCTTGGTAATTTCCTTGATATTCTGTTAAGGCAGCATTATCCAATTCAAAGATGCGGGTCGCAACATTGTCCAAGAAATAACGGTCGTGGGTAATAAAAAGGACAGTTTTCTTTGATGTTTTTAGGAAATTTGTCAGCCAAGCAATGGTATCAATATCAAGATGGTTGGTTGGCTCGTCTAGTAGAAGCAAATCTGCATCCCCAAGTAAAACTTGAGCCAATTGGACACGGCGACGAAGACCACCTGAAAGAGCACCAACTTTTTGTGTCAAATCAGAAATCCCTAGTTTTGAAAGAACTGTCTTAACTTCACTTTCAATGGTCCAGGCATCAAGACTATCCATCTCCGCCATAACCTTTTCAAGTCGACTTTGATTTTCCTCAGAATAATCAACCATCAAGGCTTCATACTCCTTGATCAAAGCCATTTCTCGCAAATCAGAAGACAAAACAGTTTCCAAAACAGTTTTATCTTCTTCAAAATTTGGCTCTTGGGTTAAATAGGCGATTTTGTAATCACTTTTTGTTGAAAAAGGAGAGACATCACCATCGAAGCCAAGATCACCAGAAATTACATCTAACAAGGTTGTTTTACCTGTTCCGTTAACCCCGATAATCCCAATTCGGTCAAGATCGTGAATAATAAAAGAAATATCACGAAATACCGTCTTATCTCCTACTGATTTTGTTAGTTTTTCTACGATAAAATCAGACATTCATCATCTCCTTTATATAATTAAAGATATCAGCTTTATTATTAGCCAAATCACCAAGGACAATGGCCTCTTCTACACCTTTAAGAAGTTTTCCCATCTTAGGACCTGGTTTCATCCCAAGCTCCTTAATCAGCAGGCCACCATTTACAACTATTTCATGTTTATCATGGATGGTCAATTCTTGGTCAAGCTGCTCTATCCTCTCAAAATTCACTGACAATCCTTGTGCCTGGCGTAAGCCTTCAACTAAATAAGCACATTCCTTACCGAATTTGTAGATGAGAGGTTTGTCAGCTTCATGCTTTAGTCGGTAACGATAGAAAGCGACGATTGCTGAGACATCTTTCTGGAATTGACTTGATGTTTTCCATTTTTTTAGAAATTCTTTGGGGTCTTTGACATCTAAGGCCAATAGCAGAGCTGCCCAAGCTTGCTCAGAACTAGCAAAGCAAAAATCCTTAGAAAAACAATCTCGAAGGCTCTGCAATTTCCCATAAGAATCAGCTAAATCTGGCAAATAATCATAGGCACCGCTATCAATAAGAACTGACAATCCTTTTTTCCAGAATGGCGCCAGCAATAATTTATCAAATTCAATGAACGAACGTTCAACTGAAATCTTTTCAAGTAAGGGAGCATGGCTCTTCATAGCCTCAAATGTTTCAGTTTCTATAGTAAAATCCAAAGTTGCCGCAAAACGGAAACCTCTCATGATTCGCAATGCATCCTCATTAAATCGTTCAGAAGGAACACCAACAGCACGCAACAGGTGCTTGTTAAGATCATCCAGACCATTAAATTTATCGATTACAGTACCAGTCTCGTCAAGGGCGAAAGCATTTACCGTAAAATCACGACGTTTGAGATCCTCATCCAAAGAGCGCACAAAAGAAACAGATTGAGGGCGTCTGTAATCCACATAAACATCCTCAGTTCTAAATGTGGTGATTTCATATTCACCGCCTGTTTCCAAAACAAGGACTGTCCCATGTTCGATACCAATATCTACCGTGCGGTTAAAAATTTGTTTTGTTTCCTCTGGATAAGAACTTGTTGCAATATCGACATCGTGGATAGGTCGATTCAATATAGCATCACGAACACTTCCACCAACAAAATAGGCTTCATATCCTGCTTGACGAATTTTCTTTAAGATTGGTAAAGCCTTCTGAAATTCAGAAGGCAAATTGTTTAATTTCATAATAATTTTTCCAAACCATAAACGAGTTGATCACGTTTAACAACTTCCTTAATGCCAAGGTTAACCCCGCTCATAAAGGAAACTCTATCATAAGAATCATGGCGAAGGGTTAGTCCTTCACCTTGAGCACCGAAGATAACCTCTTGGTGAGCTACTAAACCAGGAAGGCGAACGCTGTGGATACGGAAACCATCAAATTCAGCACCGCGTGCACCCGCAAGTGTCTCAACTTCGTCTTCAGCACCTTGCTTTTTAGCCTGACGAACTTCACGAATGAGCTCGGCAGTCTTAACAGCTGTACCCGATGGAGCATCTTTCTTCTTGTCATGATGCAACTCAATAATTTCAAGATCAGGGAAATATTTCGAAGCTTTAGCCGCAAATTCCATTAGCAAGATTGCACCGATGGCAAAGTTAGGAGCAATAAGTCCACCTAATTTTTTCTGAGCAGAGAGATCAATGAGTTCAGCGATTTGACTTTCACTAAATCCTGTAGTTCCAACTACCGGTGCAAAGCCATTTTCCAAGGCAAAACGAGTATTCTCATAAGCAACAGCTGGCATTGTGAAATCTACCCAGACATCTGCATCAAACCCTGACAGAGCTGCCTTATCTGTAAAGACTGGCACACCGTCAACTTCTGCTTCTGTAGCAAATGGGTCAAGCAAGGCTGCCAATTCAAGGTCACTATCCCCTTGAATCATGTTTACAGCTGTTGATCCCATTTTACCTTTAAATCCTGCAACAATCACTTTAATACTCATGATACTACCTCTCTCAAACTTACAATTCTCGTCTTATGGGTTAAATAATTGGGGTGAAACCAAATGCAACTGCTCCAGCACCCAAGTGGGTCGCGATGACACCGTCAAAAGTTACAATTTCAAGATTTTCAGTGTGACCTTGTTCACTCAAGAGATCATAAAATTGTTGTGCTTTTTCTTCTGCTTTAGAATGAATAATGTAAATTTCATAATCTCGGTCTGAAGTCACTTCTTCTAAAACGTCAACCAAACGCTTGATTGCTTTCTTCTCAGTACGCACTTTCTCAAAAACAACAATTTTTCCTTCTTCGTTGAAGTAAAGGATTGGTTTGATGCTTAAAAGATTTCCTAAAAGGGCAGATCCATTTGATAGACGTCCGCCTTTTACAAGATGATCAAGATCATCCACCATAATGAAGGCACTTGTTCCCTCAATTTGCTGATTGATCTTATCTAAAATGGTCTCAAAATCATCTCCTTGACTTGACCAGGCAAAAACACTCTTCACCATTGATCCTAGAGGAGCAGATGTGATTTTACTATCAGGGAATGCTACTGTCAGATTAGAGTATTCTTCAATTAAAAATTGAATATTTTGCCAGAATCCTGAAATACCCGATGACAAGAAAAGACCGATAACATGAGTATATCCCTCAGCTGAGAGTTTTGTTAACAATTCGTCCAGTTCTGCCAAACTTGGCTGACTTGTTTTAGGAAGATCAGGTGATGAAGCCATTTTGTCATAAAAGTCATCAAGAGAGAGAGTCTTCCCCTCAACATATGATTGACCGTCAATCGTAATTGGAATATCAAGGACGAATAAATCCTTACGTGCCTTGAGTTCCTCAGACAAAACAGCTGTTGTATCCGTGATAACTGCTAATTTCATTTAGTATTAAACTCCAAATTAATTCCTGGGCGGTCAAGTGCAATTTCTGTAACTTCATAAGTCATACGCTTAACCATGTCCAAAAGTGGCTCTGCCAAACGTTCAACCTCTACTTGAGAAAACTCACTCGGTTCGTTGATAATGCGGTCTTTTACTGTAACCATTTGTGAAATAACACCACTAATAACAAACTCATCACGAACAATCATAAATTGTAAAACAGCTACGATAACTGTTTCATTCTTTTCTTGATCTTTTTTAACTAATTGGAAGGTAACTTCAAAGTTTGTTTTTGGTTCCCCGTGTTCTTTTTCCCACTCTAAATTGCGTGCATCATAATGATATTGATTAACAAATTCTTTTTCACGTACTAATTCCATGACGTTCTCCTCGTATAAACAGTTAGCATTATTATAGCACATTGGTAAGAGATTTCAAAGCGACTAAAAGGACTTCTGTGGGTGCTTGGCAATAATTTCTGGATGTGCCTCTAAGATGTCTTGACCTTTTTGAGTAATAGCATAGCCACGAAGATCAAATAGTTGCCCCAACTCTTCTTCACTGTAATTATCTGCTATTGATTGGTCCAAGTCTGCTCTTTTCATTTTTGAAAGGCCAGCAAGACCTTTAGATTTCAAGAAATCCTTAATTTTTGAAGCTGGCAGATGACGTAAGGAATCAAAAGCTGTATCAATCTTGACAAAACCTTGCTCGATTAACCAGCTCAGCTCTTTTTCCGCATCAATACCATAAGTTGTATAAAAGTACTTATGGTAAACAGATGCAGTTGTAAAGGTACCAAACTGAATACGCCATAGCATGATAATGTGCCCCGGAAGAAGTCCCTCGACCGTACGAATCATATTTCGCTTAGGGATCGGTTTACGTAATAATTCTTCTTCATATTTTGGTGCAATATAAGGCATTTCTGCATGTTCTTGATAGATTTCTTTTATAGTTTTCATAATTATCATTATAGCAAAAAGAAAAGACCAGATAAAACAATCTGACCTTATTAATGTCTACATTTATTTGATTGACAATAGCAGAGCTTATTAGCTTATAAAAGTCCACTTTCAGTCAACCACTTATCAACGGCATTTTGTCCTGATAGTACGCGCCCTTCAATATCCTGAGGGCCAATAATGTTCTTTATCTCATCTTGAGAGACACTGTAAGTAGACCCTCCAGATGTTGCAAAGGCTGCCACTTTTTTATGAGACAAATCTAAATCCTCCAAAACTGTATAGAGAATGCGTGGAGGAATTCCCCACCAAATCGGATGACCAATGATAACAGTATGATATCCAGATAAATCTGGTAACTTCCCTTTGTATGCAGGACGACACTTACTGTCTTTTTGTTCCTTGTTAGCTCGACTGCTAGCAAGAGTCCAATCTAAATCCTGATGACTATAAGTATCTTCTTCCTCAATAGAATAAATATCCGCATTTAGTCTACTTGCAACGGCTTCAGCTACACGCTTAGTGGTACCTGTTTTAGAAAAATAAAGAATAAGTGTTTTTGACATAACCATTACCTCCTTATGTCTCTTATACTCAAATAAAATCAAAAGCAGACGAGAAAGTGAGACAAAGGCAGTACTAGGGTAGGGCAAGTCGAAACTGACGTCTATCATTCTGATTTTAAAAGAGTATTAACACCATCATAATAAGCCTTGGAGTTAGGTACAAGTCAAGTAAAAAAACTATTTCCAAACTTGAGAAATTAAGGTATCACCTGGGTGGATTTCAATAATCTTTTTAATCGTTTCTTGTTTATCAAGGACCTCTGCTAAAACTGCTCCCACATCTGAAATTGCAATACGTGATAATCCTTGGTTATCGACAGAAATTTTGCCAGTGCCTTCTTCTTCTACAAGGGCTCCTGGTTGAATAATGGTATAATCCAATTGCGTTTGAGAAATCAGGTGGTTATCTGCAAAATACTTAGCAATATAATAATCAGTTAGACTATCCGGCCATTTCTCTGGAGTCAGGGAATAGAGAGCACTTAGCATGACAAAACGTTTGATTCCGACTTTCTCTGCCGCTTGCATAAGCTTAACAGCTCCATAAGCGTCTGTTTGAAGAAGGTCTTTTCCTCTTGATCCAGCAGCAAAAATAACAGCATCACATCCTTTGATGAGCTCTGCCATTCCCCCAACAGAAGCATGCAAATCAAGAATAACAGGGGTCACCTGTGGAAGAGCCACCACTGCCTCTGGGCGGCGTGCTCCTGCGATAATATCGTATCCTTTCTCAGATAGTTTTTTCAAGGTTTCGGTCGCTACTCGACCAGTACTTCCAGCTAGAAAAATTTTCATTTTTTATCCTTTCATTCTTTCAATTTATACTCAAAAAACTCAAGATTAGACAAGGCAAGTTGACAAAGGCATACCTGGAGGTAGGCGAGGAAGCCTAACGATCTATCATTTTGATTTTAAAAGAGTATTAGTGATCAAAATCTGTCAGTTGATAGAATGCAATTAACTCGTTCAACTTAAGATTGTATGATGTATCAGTCGCGTAAGTCCCAGTTAAAGCCGCAGTAGCTTCTTGGTAGTTCTGCGTCTGTGATTTATGTGTTGGGAGATAAAGAGGGTTCTGTAATAAGTTAGCATAATCTTGAAGGGAATCCGTAGGATTAGAGTAAGCTCTAAAAGGCGCGTCTATCGAATAGGTAGCTCCTGTCCCATCGTCTTCAAGCGTTGGAAAAATCACGGAATTCCCAAAATAATCGCCTTTGATACCAAAGTAATTATAGTAAGGAGGTTGACTGAGAGCTGATTGACCGTGATCTGATTCAAGGATAGCTTGTGCTATCATGACTGACGCATAGAGGTCATTTTCAGCAGCAATCTGACGTGCTGTCTCACCAATTGCATCAATAAAAGTCTCATTAGTTTGACTGTAGGATTCTTCAAGATACAAAGGAGCTGACTCTTGAGACAAACTATCATCAATCAAAAACCCCATCAAAATCCCCACAACTGAGATAGCTCCAATGGCAACCAGAACCCATTGTGGTAATTGCTTTTTCCGTTTTTTATAAGTGTATTTCTTCACTTTTCGTTTCTTATAACCTTTAGCCATTCCCCACAACTCCATATAAAAATCATATTCTCAGTATAACAAAATATTTTAAAAAATCTCTTATTTTACCTTATTTTTCAATCTTGAATACGTTTTGAAACCCTATTAAAAAGCGATGAAATAATCTAGAAAATAACTTTTTGCAAACATATTTACTAGTGAGAAGGGTGCCATAAAACAATAAAAAATCGAATAATTAAAGGATTCTTTATAGTAAGTTTTAGGACACTTCTTATACCCACTACTAAAATCAATATAACAAAAGGATGAAGCCGAACCCATTTTCTGAGCTCTGCTTCATCCTTGATATTATCGTCTATTAACACTCTTCATCACACGTTTAATATCGCGGTCCTGTTCACGGCGTTTGATAGATTCACGCTTATCGTAATCGTGTTTACCCTTGGCTAAACCAATCAAAACCTTGGCAAAACCATCTTTGATATAAACTTTAAGAGGAACTAGTGTCATACCTGTTCCCTTAAGTTCTCCCGCTAATTTCTCAATTTCTCTTTTTTTAAGAAGGAGCTTTCGTGTACGCTCTGGATCCTGATTCCAGATATTGCCTTGCTCAAAAGGAGAAATATGGACATTAACCAACCAGGCTTCACCATTCTTAATCTGGGCATAGCCATCCTTTAGCTGGATGCGAGCCGCACGAACAGACTTGATTTCAGTTCCTGTTAGGACAATGCCCGCCTCAATGGTGTCCACAATCGTATAATCATGGCGAGCTTTCTTGTTCTGGGCTACCACATTACCCTGACCTTTTACCATCTTCAAGATACCTCAGCCGACGCTAGCAAACAAAAGCGCCAACCTCAATCCTTTCATTTTTTCTTAGACTTTTTAGCCACACCCTTGTAGAAAGGTTTATTGGCCTTTTTCTTTTGGGAAATAGAGGATTTACTACTTCTCTTATCACGCGCTTTGCTGTCGCCACCCTTACCTGATTTGCTCTTCTTGTGGCTGCGCTTTCGAGTCGATTCTTTCGACTTCTCACGTTTTTTGCGTTCATCTCTAGGAGACTTTCCTCTATCTCTGCCACCCTTGGATTTTTTCTCAATGACATCATGTTCACTTGGAAGGTATTCAAAATCAATATCTCCAGTCTCCTTATCAGCCCTTACCAATTTGACCTTAATTGGTTGACCAACTCGGAAGACTTTGCCAGATTTTTCACCCTGCAGTGTCAGTGTTCGTTCATTGTAGTAGTAAAATTCTGGTAGATTTGTGACGTGAATAAGACCTTCAATGGTATTTGGTAATTCGATAAACATACCAAATTTAACAACACTTGAGATAACACCTTCAAACTCTTCACCAACAAATTCTTCCATGTATTCCGCTTTTTTCATGGCTTCAACAATGCGCTCTGCGTCAATGGCACGACGTTCTAAAGTTGAGCTCTGTGTGGCAATATCTGGAATAACTTGGGCAAAATGCTCTGCTATTTCTCCGCTATAATTGCTGTATTCACGGACCATACGGTGAACCAAGAGATCGGGATAGCGACGAATTGGGCTGGTAAAGTGGGTGTAAAACTCAGCAGCCAGACCGTAGTGACCGTGATTATTCTCAGAATAACGGGCTTGTTGCATGGAACGAAGCAACATGGTGTTGAGCACTTCTGCTCCAGGCTGTCCCTCAACATTAGCCATGAAACGTTGGAGGGCAGATTGGCTAATCTTATTAGCTGTCCCCTGAATTGGCACACCAAAAATTGAAGCATAATCCATAAACTTCTGCAGTTTTTCAGCCTTTGGCTCCTCATGGATACGGTAGATGAAAGGCAATTTCATGCGCGTGAAATGCTCAGCAACGCACTCGTTAGCAGCCAACATGAAGGATTCAATCATGCGCTCTGCTATTCCACGACTACGTAAAACCACATCAACCGGCATTCCCTTTTCATTAACAATAATCTTAGCTTCGGATGTGTCAAAGTTAAGGGCGCCACGTCTTAAACGCATATTTTCAAGAATCTTGTGAAGAGCCACCATGTGATGAATGGAATCCACAATCGGTGCGTATTGATCGATCAGTTCTTCATCACCAGCGATAATATCATTAACAGCTGTATAAGTCATTCTGAAACTTGTGTTGATAACAGATTGACAGATTTGATGGTTAACTACACGACCACTGCGATCAATCTCCATGATAGCTGATTGCGTCAAACGATCAACATTAGGATTAAGCGAGCAAATACCATTTGACAGGCGCTCTGGAAGCATTGGAACCACGCGGTCAGTTATATAAACGGAAGTACCGCGGTTAAGGGCTTCACGGTTAAGGGCTGAGCCTTCAGTAACATAATAGGATACATCGGCAATATGGACACCCAATTCAAAATTACCATTGTCCAAGAGCTTAATATGGACTGCATCATCAAGGTCCTTGGCATCAGCACCATCAATTGTAAAGGTGACTTCTTTACGCAAGTCCACGCGCCCTATTAAATCTTTTTCGCTTGGAGCATCAGGAATACTATTGGCCTCAGCTAGAACATCCTCTGGGAATTCAGAGACGATGTCAAGGGATTCCAAGACCTCAAGAACATCGATTCCAACATCTCCTTGATGTCCAACAATATCACGAACACTGGCAACAAAATAATCATGTCCACGAGTCGGATATTTTTCAATATCAACCTTGATAATTTCAGTTCCATCAAGGACAACAGGTTTTTTCTTGATGTAGATTTTTTGTTGGATTTTTTGATTTTTAGATTTGATATAACCAGCGTATTTGGGTCTATCGTCATCTAAGACAAATTTCCCAACTACTGTCTTCAAACTACGTTCGACAACATTAACAATTTTGGCTTCTGCTGCAGTTCCCTTGAGACGGTCTGCTGGTTTCTTAACAACTGCTTCTACTGTATCACCATCAATAGCATAGCCGGTATCGTTACGACCGATAAACATATCGTCTTCATTTTCGTCGATACTTAGGAAACCAAAACCTGCCTTATTAGCACGGAAGATACCTTGGATGGTAATCTGTTTCTTTTCTTCACTTTTTTTACGAAGAGCTAGGTTACCTGAATCATCAAAACGTAAGAGTCTTTGACTCTCCAACTTTGAAATGGCCTTAATGAGTTCAGGAAACTTTTTAGATCCTGCCATGTCTAGGCCAGCAGCCAAATCATTGACATTGGACTTACCATTCTCCTCTAAATATTTTATAATTTGTTCTTTCATTTTCTTATCACAAGGAAAATCTTTGTTTCCTTGCATTTCCTCTCGTATAAATCTGTGTGGAAAGTTTTACCATTTGTAGGAAAGCGGATATTTGTTTCTTTTATTCAAAAGTAATGCTCATGCTTATCATTTCTCGTGACTATTAATTTCGTGCACTATCTGAATATTGAAAATAAAAAAGAAGCTAGACCTAGTCTGTCCAGCTTACTTATTTACTTGATAAAATGGCAAGCGCTAAAGCAATAAGCAACCAGAAAAAGACTGCAATTGCTGTGAAACGTTGCATGAATGCTTCAAAGCCACGTGCTTTAGTACGTTCAAACAAAGCTTCTGAACCGCTGCTATCAAAGACATTGCTGCTTGGGTTTTTCTGTGGTTGCATGAAAATTGCAATAACAATAATCACAGACAAGATAAGCAATAAGGTCAATAGTAAGTTGTACATTTATTTTCTACCAAGAACATTGGAAAATCAAGTGCTTATACTCCTACATACCGTAGGTCAGCATCAAGGTTAGCTATATCTTCCAATCGGGTTCAATTCCTTTCCTCCACTATGGTCTTTAACATTCTAACATAAAAAGCCTTATGATTCAACATGTAAGGTTACTTTTCGTTCCTTTGGACAATACTTAGGCACTTGAATTTTATCAGGATGCGCACTCTTATTCTTGCTAGTTAGATAGTTCTTATTCCCACAGGAAGAACACTGTAAATTAATTTTAACTCTCACACGATTTCCTTAACCCTAATATATTTTTTTAAAGTAATGAAACTCCACAGTAGATTTGTGAAGACAATAAAACTGGTAGTGTAAAAAACAGAGCGATAACCTAGACCAGTAGCAACCGCAGATCCCACAAAGGGCCCTATCACTTGACCAAAGTTACTAAACATCTGATTGTAACTAAAAATTCTCGAAATCCCTTCTCTAGGTGTCATTTTTGTTAACAATGAATTAATACTCGGCATTAATGCTCCGGTACCAAAACCATAGAGAAATCTCAAGATTCCTAATTGCAATGGCGTTTGCGCTACCGCACATAACAAATACATGCTAAAGCTATAAAAGAGAGCAAGCAACAATAAACGGTGATTGCCAATCTTGTCTCCAATTTTCCCTAAGAAAGAACTTGATAACATACTTGAAAATCCCATGGCCGATACAATCAAACCAGCCACAAACATAAGATTCTCCCTTTGTCCCAAGTGCCGTATATAAAGAGACAGAATTGGAGCGACGGATTGAGCTGAAATCTGGATAATCATACTAGTTACAAATAATCCCAGTAAAATTTGCTTGTCTTTAACACGTGAGAAGACTTCTCGAGTTGTCAGCGCCTCAGACTTCTCTACAACTTGAAAATCCTCTTTAACATAAAAAACAGTCATCAAACTACAAATAAGTAAGATTGCCCCTACCAAAAGGAAGACTTGCCTTATCCCTAAAAATTCAGCAAGAACACCACCCATCAAGGGACCAATCAGTGAACCCGCAGTCACACCTGTCGCAAGAGTTCCAAGAGCATAGCCTGACCGATGCTTTGGTGCTTGACTGGCAATTAAAGCTGTTGAGTTAGGAACATAGCCTGCAAAAACACCATTCAAAATGCGTAGAGCCAACAACCAAAAAACATTGGGAACAAAGGCGAGACCACCCATTGTAAAAGTCATAACCAAGCTGGCCCGAATCATCATGGGCTTACGACCATATCTGTCCGCCAAACGCCCCCAAACAGGAGCAACCAAAGCTGAAGCTAAGGCTGAAAGTGATACTGCTAAACCAGCATACCACTCCACCTTAGACTTGGGAGCTCCTAATTCCTCCACATACAAAGCCATAAAGGGCATAACAAGTGAAAAGCTTGCCCCAGTAAAAAAATTACCAAGCCAAGCCACTCGTAAATTTTGCTGCCAATTAATTTCTGTAATTATCCGTTCAGAAATAAATCATCATCTTCTTTCCAGTTTTATTCCAAACCATTATAGCATAAATAATGCTTGATTTTAAAGAAATGAAGACTGAATTTAAGAAAGACTATCAATTAAAATATTAACTTGCCCCTTCAACTCATCAAGCTCTCCATTATTATCAATAACAACCGTCGCAAAAGGCAATTTCTCTTCCAGAGGCATTTGTGAAGCAATGCGCTGCTCCGCTTCCCTTTGACTATAGGCATTTCGAACCATCAAACGCTGAATTTGAACTTCAGGTTTAACTGCCACCAACCATATGGCATCAAACCAGTCCACATAATTTTGTTCAACTAAAAGTGGAATATCCATAAAGAAAATCTCTTCAGTCTCCTCCAGCTGCTTGCGCCTTTCTAACAACTCTTGACGAATAATTTCAGTCTGAATCTCTGCTGATTTAGCAAGATTGTCAGGAGATGAGAAAATCATCTCAGCAAGTTTGGGTCTATTCAAGTCACCATTTTCATCTAAGATAGCTGGTCCTAACCAAGCTACTAGTGCTTGATAAAGTTTCCCTCCATTAGCCTGTAAGTCATGTACAACTTGGTCAGCATCAACAATCTGAAAACCAGCTTTGCGAATTTCTTCAACAACTGTAGACTTGCCAGAGGCAATACCGCCTGTTATTCCAATAATTTTTGTCATCTTTTTTGACACTTGGGACAGAAATGACTGCCCCTTCCTCCCACTTGAATTTTTTGAATAGCTGTCTTGCAACGTGGACAAGGTTGGTCTGTCATGCCATAAACCTGCAAGTAATTCTGCATGGTCCCATTTTCACCCAAGGCATTTTGATAAGTGCGAATGGTGGAACCGCCCTTTTGGATTCCTAATTGCAAAATCCTGATGGTCTCATCATGAAGACGCTTGATTTCAGCCTTTTTGAGGCTGCCAGCCTGTCGTTCTGGATGAACTTTAGCTGCCCAAAGGACCTCATCTACATAGATATTACCTAAACCAGCGACCAATCTTTGCTCCAAGAGCAAGGGTTTTATCAACTTTTTAGAGGTCAGAACTCCTCTCTCAAAAGTCGCTAATTTAAAATCTTCCTTAGTTGGTTCAGGTCCAATCTTCTTTTGAATAAAAAAAGCGTCCACTTGATTTTTATCCAGTAAATCAAAGGTCCCAAACTTACGCACATCCTGATAAACCAAGGTCGAACCATCCTCTAAATGAAAGAAGACATGGAAATGCTTGTTTTCAGGAACTTGATCAGGAAAAAGGAGGTACTTGCCCTCCATCCGCAAATGGGAAATGATGACTTGCTCTTCAAGTTCTAACAAGAGATATTTACCACGACGCTTAATGGCTTGAAAAGACTGTCCCGGCAAAGCCAAAACAAAGTCATCACAACCTGTTTTAATCATCTTAGGCACACGCACATCAACAGATTTAATTCTTTCACCAAGAACCAAACGCTCCAAACCACGACGCACCGTCTCAACCTCAGGTAATTCCGGCATAAATTAAGATACTAAGCCGTTAAACGACTCAAAGAAAAATAGGAATCTTGACGAAGGTGATGAAACACCTAGAAAAGATTATCTTTTTTCACAGAGGCGTAGGCGTGTTCAATTCACACCCTTTGGCTTTCCTTTCTAACATAGTATTTTTAAATAGGGACGGGACCAGGCTGAGAAAAAAGTCCAAGCCTTTGTAATAAAGTTCGGAATATGACCAAGACGCAGTAGCCTAGTGGACAATACTTCGCTTTTCCAAAGCTCGAATTATCCTACTAGACCTTGCGGGGGTGGGACTACGAACTCTTTTTTATACTTGTCGAGTTCTGTCCCACTCCCAGTCACGTCATCTTTTTCACTAGCTTTTCGCTCGGGTTCAATTACGACCCTTACTCTATCTTTTCTAATCATTTTTTCAAACATAGGAGGTCATCAGAAATCCTGATTTCTGGAATGACCTATCTATTTTACACAGCCTTTAAGCTTAATAAAAATCAAAAGAAGACTAGGCGACGAGGCCGCAGATAGAACTGAAGTTCATCAAGGCGAGTCAACGAAGTATTGTTTTGATTTTTGAAGAGGCTAAGTTCGTGTTCAAAGTAACACGAACACATCCCCCTCCTTTCTTTATTATTTTATCATTGACGAAGGTGATGAAACACCTAGGAAAGATTATCTTTTTTCACAGAGTCCTAGGCGTGTTCAATTCACACCCTTTGGCTTTCCTTTCTTTTTCTTTATTAATTTCTTTTTTAGCAGGCCGCCTTATTTGGTAGATACGCAAGCAACCTCTTTCGGAGTTTCATTGTTAAGCTGAAAACCTAGAGTTTTTTCTCTTACCATAGCAGTGACTGTTGATGTCGTCCGCTTCGCTCACGAATCTTCTATTCTCATTATACAAAAAAAGCTGAACCAAGCCCAGCTTTAAAATCACATTGTTAATAAATAGCATCACCTGACTAAGAGACAGCCATAACGATAATCACTCATTGAGTTCATTCATTTTTTTAATGCCCAATATAGTTGCCGATATGCGACTTTCAGGTGCAAGGTTTGATAAAACGACTACAGCTGTTTTAGTCTCTGGATTAAAACCCAGGTAAGCATTATAATTCCCTGTTCCACCATTATGCCAGATGGTATTCTTTTCCTTATCAATGGCCCAAGCCATACCGATTTCATCTAACCGAATGCCCATTTTTTGATACTGCTCAGAAGTTGCATTGTTTTCTTTTAGACTTTGATGACTGTCCGAAATATAGCCTTGCTCATCCAGCTGCATTTGAGCATAAGTTAGCATATCTACAATATCAGAGGTAATTGCACCTGCTGATAAATAGGCATCCTGAGCTTTCCAGTCCCAATAGTTACCTAAATCACCATCTTGCTTGGAAATCTTGGTGTGAGACAAACCCAAATCATTTTGAATAAAGTCATTGAGCAGACTTTGATAGTCCTGACCATATACTTCTTCTAAAACCAGACCCAAGACAGCAAAGCCAAAGTTAGAATAAGAAAAGTTATAATCATTAGATTTCAATGATATGCGAGCAACTTTCTTTTGTAGCATCTCATCGCTAATGCCATAAAAAGGATTACGACCCGTCAGTGTATTGACTACCATTGGACTTTCAATATAGTGTGACTTATAGCCTGATGTATGGGTTAATAGCTCTTCTATGCTAGGATAGGTCTTACCTTCTGGTAAGTCGAGGTAGTCAGCAATACTAGCATGGAGTTCAATTTTATGCTCCCTGATGGCCTTAGCTATCAGAATGGCTGTAAATGTCTTAGTAATCGAACCAATCTCATAGATATGAGCCTCTTTAGGCAATACTTTTCCATCTTTGCCATAGACAGTGTAATCTAGCTTACCATCTTCAATAATCCCCACAGTAATGACCGCTTCCTCATTGCCCTTGGTTGTATAATCAAGAGCCTCCTCAAAAGACATGGCAGGTACTTTAGAAAGTTGATAATTACCGTAAAGCCTGAATCCAAGCATAGCAAGTAAAGATACATGAAGTCCGATAAGAAATACTTTTAGTATTCTTTTTTTATTAAGTTTTGACTTTTTAAACCCTTTGTTCATCCTTTACCTCCTACAACAAAACTGAGATACTGCACAGTCTTCTGAACAGATAACCTTCTAAGCTGATGTTACTTTAGGAAATCTTGTTTTTTGAATAATCTTTTCGTCAGGTAATGGTATAATCACTAAATCCAAGGAAACTATTATGTCCCCAGTTAATAACTTAATCAGAAAATTTTATCAATGTGAACAATAACATATCGTTTTATTTTTAATGTGGCATAAGATAGATGCGGAAACATTATTCCACAAAAAATCCTATCAATGTCCCATGGCAAAGCTGTTATTAAAATACTCAGCTAACATCAGGCGATGTTTGTCACTGACTGAATCCAGCTCTGCTATTTCCTCCTTAGAAAAGAAAGCAACTTTCAGAGTCTCTTCATTGTGGAAATTGCTGATGTCGAAGTCCTCTACAGCTCTGAATTCATATATCATAACAATGGTTTGGACTTTGTCTCCATTGGGATAGACTTCTTCGAAATTACTATAGACGTTTAGGAAGCGATTTACCTCTACTTTGATGCCAGTTTCTTCGAAAAATTCACGCTTGGCTGCATCGAGAGTCGATTCGCCTAATTCTACTGCACCCTCTTATGTCAAGAAAATGACGCACTTTTCTTTCATTTATTAGCCAGATTATATCATATTTCTTAACCACAAGAAAGAGACTTGTCAGACAAGCCTCCTCTTTCACGATTTATAGATTACCTTAAAGAAACCTAGACAATCTATCACTATCTTTTCAACGTGAGCTTCCACAATCTCTTTCGTCAATCCCTTAGTCGATAATTGAGGTTTCTGCTCTACTAATAGTTCTTTCTCTAAGCTTTTGACCTGCTCATCTATAGCTACTTTTTTATCGAGATAAACGTCTCTGCTTATCTGACAATCCTTATACTCTTGAAACAGTTCTAATTTTTGAGCTTTTAACCGCTCTATTTCACGTGGAATCTCAGTAATTGCTTTCAATTGAGCAGAAGATTCCAAATAACCTGACAAAGCTTCCAAAATAGATGCTTCAATTTTATCCGCACGACAAGAACTTATAGAATGTCCTTGCCCCTTGCAGTAGCCACAATAAAAATATCCAATTTGTCCTTTTTTACGTCGTAAAGACAGTCGATGTCCACAGTGTTCACAAAAAACGAAACTGGTAAAAATAGACTCTTCTGTCTTTTGTGACAAACTGCTAGACTGACTTCCCTGTCGAACTTTTCTTGCTTGTTGCGCTTGCTCAAAGACTTCTGCACTTACGATAGCTTCATGATTATTCTCAAGTCTCTCCCACTCCGATTCAGGTCGTCTGACGTGCTTTCCCCTAATATAGGTTCTGATATTAAAGAGATAAGTTCCCTTATAGGCTTCGTTTTTAAGAATCTGTCGAACGCTTCCCTTAGTCCAGACATTTCTGGTTTGTTCATCTGTCAGAATCATTGTCTTTCGATACCTAGCCTGACTGACCTGCATCTTGCGTTCAGCTGGAGTTATGGTCTGTTCTTGATTCAGAATCTGTGCGATTTTTTGATCTCCCATCCCCTCAATACTGAGACGAAATATCCGTCGTACAATTGGTGCAACCTCTTCATCAATGATAATCTTAAAGCGGTCTTCTGGATTTTTGAGATAACCAAAAGGTGGTAACCAACTCATATTTTTGCCTGAACGTTTCATAGTGTTCATAGCACTTTTGACCTTTTCTGAAACATCCTTAGCATAAAAATCATTCAATAAATTCCTAAAAGGAACATCTATCTCTAAACCATTCATTTCAGATGTCTTGCTATCATATTGATCATTTAAAGCAATAAAGCGTACTCCCAGAAAAGGAAAGATGTTCTCTAGGTAGTTGCCCAATTCCAGATAGTCTCGCATAAAGCGTGATAAATCTTTAACAATAATATGGCGAATAGTTCCTGACTTAACATCAGCCATCAACCGTTGGAAGGCAGGCCGATTAGTACTGGTCCCTGAAAAGCCATCATCCACAAATTCCTCCCGTTGAAAAGTTTGGAACTCTGGACTCTGATCCAGATAACGACTTAACAAGAGACGTTGATTGATAATGGAATTACTTTCGTCAGTATTTGCTTCGTCCACAGACAAACGGAGGTACAAAGCAATTTTAGGCATCCCAATCACCTCCCATCTGACAGGTAAAGGTTACCGTGACTTCTTTATCTCCACTGACTTCAATGCGTTCAATCACCGCTCTTAATAAGTCGGCCGTGATAACATCTACCTGTTGACAACTCACTAATGCTTTTAACCAAACAACCTGATGGTGATAGTCTTCCTCAACGTTACCAATAGCGTGTTCACAGTTAATCACTTCCAGAGAGAGCGTTTCAATCTTGGCTTGCTTATCTAATTTTTGAGCTAGATACCTTTCTTTGTCCAGTCCTGATAAGCGGTAAGAATCATACAAATCACTCAGGTCACTCTGTAACGAAGAAATGGCTTGACGATGTTGTTTGATTCGCCGTTGATAATCATTCTGTCGCTCCTCTTTGGTCGCTTGTAACCTCGGTAAAAGCTCTTCTAGCGTCCCCAAGCGTGTCATCTCAGCTTGAAGTAGCTTAGCAATAATCTTATCCAAAGCCACCTCACTGATGTAAACTGTTTGTTTTTCGGACTTATGACCGTCATTGACAGTATCCATAAAGTAATAATAATCGTAATCAGATTTCTGATTTGAAAAATGACGGCAATAGCGATACATCTGTTTGGAGTTACCTGTAGCGTAAATCAGTCCTTTGTAGCGATTCGATGTTTTTAGCTCTGTCCTCTTTTTTACACTATGTCTACTCTGAAGTGCTGAGAGGATTTTCTTAAATTCTGTCTGACTAATATAGGCTTCATGTGCCTGTTCTACTCGAATAAAATCAGCCTCTGTTAAGTGCTTATTCGTCCGACGTTGCATAAGACGACCTTGATAAACAGGATTTTTAATCAGTCGTAAAAGCGTTGAAGCTCTCCACTGTGGCGCATCAGTATCACTTTGATAGACCTGACCTGTGTAACGATAGGTCGTTGGGATGGAGACCTTCGATTGATTGAGGTAGCTCGTAACTTGTGCTACCGACTTACCTTCTAACAATTGATCAAAGACAGAATGAAGAATGGGGTTAACTACAGGATCTATGATGAGTTTTTTACCACCTTCTTGCTTCTCTAATTGGTAACCATAAGGCGCAAATCTTCCGATGAAATACCCTTGACTAGCTTGATGAATCACGTAGGAAGTGACCTTCTTTGAGATGTCCTTAGAGTATAAGTCGTTGACCAGATTTTTGATTTCAACTTCAAAAGATTTCTTCTCTTCCAAACCATGCAAGGTGTCTAGGTGGTCATTGATAGAGATGAAGCGAACACCTAAAAAGGGAAGGACCTTATCAATCAATCGTCCCATCTCGATGTAATCTCGTCCTAATCGTGATAAATCACGAATCAAGATACAATTGATGGTCCCTTTTTTAATATCCTCCATCATCTCTTGAAAAGCTGGGCGGTCAAACTGAGTCCCTGAATACTCATAGTCGATATAGGTTTTCACAACGGATAAACCATTTTCTTTGGCAAATGTCTTGGCTAATCTTTCTTGTGTACCAATGGATTGCGACTTGTTTCGCCAGCTTTCTGTTCGTTCCTTCGAGAGACGGACATAGATACCTGTTTGATAAGTTGATGATGTCCTTTTTTCGTCTGCTTCTAAACGATAGCGTTTTTTAGTACGAGCCATTAGAACACCTCCGTTTCAATGGTTGAAAACTGCTGGAGGATATTCATTTCTTCTAAATCATAAAAGACTGTGGTTAACTCTTGTCCCTCACCAATTTCAATACGATCCAATAGAGTGACTAAGGTCATTCGATTGAAAAATCCTTCTTTGGAGTCACTCAACTGCTTTAACCAGACATCACGTTTTTGTAATTTAAGATACAATTCCTGAGCCACCTGTTTTTTGTGATGAATCGTTTCTTCAACCTGTTTCAATTGTTGACGGTAATGGCTCTGAAACTCCTGATACTCTGACTCATTGATCAAACCATCATCCAGGTCTATAAAGAGAGTCTGAAGGAGATGTTCGTACTGCTTACGCTTAGCCACTAGTGAAGTAATGTCAATCTCCAAAAAGTGTTCTTTTTCAAATAATTTTGGAAGCTGTTCTATCAAAGCTGATTTCTTCACAAGATGTTGGTTAATCAGTTTTGATACCACCTGGTACAAGGTGTCTTGCTTGATGGTGTGCCGACTACAACCTTGTCCTTTATTATAAGTCCCACAAATATAACTAAAGCTGTCTTTATTTTGATAACGAACTTTTCGTTGAACCATCTGTGACTGACAATCTTGACAAAAGAGCAAGCCTGCAAATAAAGAGGGCTCCTTCTTGCCATGCTTCACATCACGCAGCAACAAGTTATTGGCAATGGTAAAGGTACTCTCTGAGATGATGCCCTCATGCGTGTTATCAACCCTAATCCAATCCTCTGGACAAACTTTGAGAGAGCGTTGCGATTTATAATTCAACTTGGTTTGTTTGCCTTGTTCCAAGGTTCCTGTATAAACTCTATTAGTAATAATACGATTGATCAGTTTAGCTTGCCATTGGTTACTTCCCCCAGAAAATCCTCGCAATTTTTCATGACAAGTTTTCTTATGTTGAAGAGGGGTCTCAATACCAACTTGATTGAGGTATCCCGCAATACGATTGGACGAGTAGCCCTCTAACTTGAGTGCAAAAATTTTCTCAATAGCCGGTCGGACGGCCTCATCAACCACTAAGTGATTGCGCTGGTGCTCATCTTTACGATAACCATAGGGCGCAAAAGCACCAATAAATTCTCCCTTTTGTCGTTTCGCCTTTTGCGTACTTCTAACTTTCGTGGAAATATCTCTACAATAGCTATCATTGATAAGACTCTTAATGGGCATTACTAAATGGGTTTCATTAGCATCTGCAGTCAAACTATCATAGTGATCATTGACAGAGATAAACCGGACACCCATAGCTGGAAATATCCTTTGGATATATTTTCCCGTTTCAATATAGTCTCTTCCAAATCGAGATAAGTCTTTAACAATGATGGTATCAATCGTTTTATTATTAATATTCTCCATCATACGATTGAAATCAGGGCGATTAAAGGTTAAGCCACTGATACCATCGTCCACAAATTCTTCTAAAATAGTAATGTCATGATTTCTAGCATAGTCACGTAACAGAGAGCGCTGATTGATAATTGAGTTACTTTCAACATTATCCCCATCATCACGTGATAACCGTAAATAAATACATGCATGTGCCATAATCTTCTCCTTAATCAGTTTTTAGGTGCTTACCGATTAAGGATTGAGGTTCTACACTTTTATTTTACATAATTTATGTGAACTTGTCCGCTAAAATCTTAAATTTTTTCTAGTTGTCGTCCCAATAAATCATCTAGTATATCTGTAAGACTTAATGGTTTATCTGTAACCTTCACAATAACTTTATAACCTTCAATCATAATCTGTGGTGACTCAGCACCTGTACTTGTTTTTTCCATATTTTAATTCCTTTTATTTCAAAATTGTACTTCGGTGGGTATGATTGGTTAAATCATTCATGGGCATTTCACCCGCTGTCCTTTTACGATGGCAGCCTGAACGTTCAGAAGTATCATTGTCCTTATTTGTGGTCATGGCAGATAGAGAACCACTCTATTTTATAGCTAATAATTTTCGCTCCTATCACGGCGTATCTCACTAAATTGCTCGACAAATAAGAAAGTCCCACCTCGGTTTATTCAGTTGTCAAAGAGCAAAAAGAGACTAAAATTATCTCTCACTTCTAAGAGTGAAAATTTCAGTCTCCTGTTCCGCTAATTTTCGAAAAATTTCCGTAATTTATTCAAGATAGTATTTCTTATTCGAAAGAGGCTAGTCGCAGACATACCTTGTTCAATCGCAACTTCCCTAATTGTTTTGTCTCTAAAATATAGAGCATTGATTATCTCAAATTCCTTGTCAGATAAACTTAATAGAGCATCGTTTAATTGTTCAATAAGGATGTTGGCTTCTATTAAACGTTCAATATCAATAGAAGTATCTATTAGGATATTATCTAAAGGTAATCCATCTACTTCAAAAGAAGAGAATGGTAACAAACCAAATTTTCTATCCTTTCTACTCAGATATTTTTCGTGATTGACCAATTGCCAATAGCTTTTATAAACTATTTCAGTTACAGGGATTTTTTCACCTCTAACATGAATATAATATTTCATTTAATCCTCCTTTTATGAATTCTATTAATCATGAAAGGAGGACTCCTTATCTCAACCATTAATACTTCTCTCTTTTTCAGATCGAGGAGTTCTCGTCACTATAAGAGTGAAAATATGGTGCTCTTGTTCCAAAAAAAATAGTTGTAACAAAAAAAACAGCAAGCTCTTAAAAAAACTTGCTGCTATAAATTTTTAATGAATACCGCATCACTAGACCAACTAGAATGAATACCCCATACTTTTTTTTAGAGTCAATCCATACAGTAAAGTGGTTGTTATTATTACCACAACGTACTGGCTTACAGACATTGTATTTGACGCTACAAAAACTGGCAACGAATAAAAAGGTAAAATTTCTATGATTTTAATAAGAAAATCATAGCTTGTATTGTTCAGAATTGTATTCAAAATATTCGGCACAAAGAGCAATAAACCTGCTAAAATCCCAAAAACGAATCCACTTCTGAATTTATACAAATAGAAAATATTAGATAAGAGAAAATAAAACAGAACCAATAAAACCGTGTTGCCTATAAATGCTGCCAAAAAATGAATTTCTAGTTCACCTGGAACCCCTAGCTTACTTACTATAAGCAGCAACAGGAGACCATTAAATGCATAAATTAAAGCAACTGCAATAGCATATAGAACATTTGAAGCCACATAATTAATGCGATTTTGTTGTCGGTTAAAAAACAGACTAATTGTATTATGAGAAAAATCCCTGTTAATAATTCGATTGGCATGGATGACTGCCATTAGCATCCCCATCATAGCATAAAAATTTGATACATGCTTTATACTAAAAGAGGTTCCTGGGTTATTTAGAATAAATAGGGTGACCAGTATTGGTGGTAGAAATGAGATTAATTCTCCAAGATATATTGATCCTGATGAATATAATTCTCTTATACTTTCTTTTAGAAAGTTTAATTTATTTAATGTCATAACATTCAACCTTTCTTTATTTTGAGCGCTTCAAATAGATATCTTTAAGTGTTTCTTTTTTTGTTTCAAAGTCTACTACTTTAATAGAATGCTCATTGAAAAATTGGAATAATTCACTGCTTTGAATCACTCCTGATAAGGTAATTTTTAAACCATCTTGTTGGACGATTTCTCCAAGTGCTTGCATAGTAGTAAAAATTTCTAAATCAATATTTGACTGAAAAACGATATCAATCAATGAAGTATGACTATTTTTTCCAAGTATTTGCGATGTTAATAAGCTATTTTCCAAAAAAAGAACTCTATTACAAATTTCTCCAATGTCTTCTAACTGATGACTTGATATTAAAATTCCTACATTTTCGCATGATGCTAAATGCTGTAATAATTCAAAAACCTTCTGAGAAGTTTCAACATCCAATCCATTTGTCGGTTCATCTAAAATTAAAAAATCGGGTTCTGTAACAAGTGTTAAAAGTAGAGCTAACTTTTGTTTAGTACCTAATGAATATGTTTTTACCTTCTTATTAATTGATTGCGTTAAATCTAAGATTTGGATAAAGTGTCCAAATTTTTCTTGGTTAAAATCTATTCCGTATAATGTTGACAGATACTTTAAATTTTCTAAACCAGTTTTAGATAAAAACAATTTCGGTTCTTCAATCAAATACCCAACATTGTCAGTTCTCGTTACTTCTCCCAAATCAGGTCTATTATTTTGTACAAGAATTTTCATCAAGGTACTTTTACCGACACCATTTCTACCTACTAAACCAACAATTTCACCTTTCTTAAGTTCAAAATTTATATCCCTCAGAATAGCTAAGTTCCCATAATTTTTACTTATATTATTAATCTTCATGCTGTACTTCCCCCATAAGAATTCATGTTGCTGTTAAATAATTCTTTCTGATAATCTTTTGAGCTTAGATTTAAAGGTATATAAGACTTCTCGTCTTTGTTATAATTTCTTAATAAAATAGCAGTATCAATAATACCTGACCAACCTAAAAAGTATCCTAACAAATAATCTCTAGATTCTTCCCCAGTATAATACCCATTTTTTTTAGCAATTTTAAAGGACTTTTCCCAGAAGTTATTGGCTAATTCTAAAAAACGTCTATCGTCAGTGGTTGCATATACAAATAGTAATGATTGGACTATGCCAGCTGCACCATGACATACAGATAAATCAATTTCTAAGCAATCATCATATTCGTTAACTTCAATAAAATATTTTGCAAGCTCAAACAAGTCTATCTTCTTGTTCAATTTTCTCGCCATTTCAGCCAATACCATAAGTAAACCTACACTGCCATTACACCACCCATTTTCATCCATTTTGACGTGATTTATCATTTCAAGGACACTTTGGAAGTTCTGTTCACTTTTCTTAGAATTTCCTAATTTTTGATTTAATCTAAACTCTGCCCATTTTATTCCAAGTTCACCATGAGCTATTCCAAATTTATTGAATTTACTTTTCACATAATCTATAGAATTTAATTGACATTGCATCAACTCTTGATTAATGTTAGAAAATGTTGATAGAACATGACTAGCACCTATTGAATCTGCAAATAGATCATTTGCAGATAAATTGAATTTATTTAAAACTAAACATTCCTCTATTTCTGGAATTTGTTTTTTCTTATAGTATTTCAAAAAACAAAGAGAATTTTTTCCTGAAATAATTGAATCACTGTTATTTGACTTATTTCGACTTAAAATATTCTCAAATTCTAAAAATCCAGCAATTATTTTTTTAGAGTACTCTTCATTTCTTATATGTTCAAAAACAAAAAGTATTCCTGCAGAGTCAAAGAATGATACACACATTATAGAATTGTAAGATATCGAAGTATTTCCATAAATACCTGTTATCCAACCCATTTTTTCCTCACTTTTACTTTCAATTGCATTTCCTAACAAAAAACCAATCATATAGTTAATATCAAGTGACGCCAATGAATCTAATAATTTGTTAAATAGAATGGAGTTTTTCTCATTATTTCCAAAATCCTTTCTAAATCTAGATTCAGCAATTCTTATATATGAAAAACCTTCAGCTATAAATCTTTTATCTATAGTTAGTTGCTTTTCTGATGATTTATCCAATCTATTAAGTAAGTTTTCCTTTGGTGATACTTCGAAACATCTTGACTTAAATCCTGCGTAAGATTCAAGATGTTTCGAATCATATTTAATGTAGAAATAAGGAATATCACCAGAGACTAACATACTTTTTTCTTCTGAAATAATATTTTTAGTATCTAGAACAGTCGTGGAGATTCTTGAAGGTTTAATATAGTTCAAGACATTATTATTAACACTTTCAATACTAGTTAAATTTTCTGGGTATAGACATGCATCAAGCAGCAGGTAATACTGTGTTGTAGGTCTAAGTACCACTCTCAGTGTACAATCTCCTTTTAATACTACTTTCTTAATTTTTTTCTTAGATTGAAGAACTTTACGATAGCCCATCTCGTATCCAGTAAGAAATTCCGTTTGATATTCTAAAGGTCTGAAATCTCTTTCAGTATCAAATAAAAATGAGGTCGACTGCTTTGTAGACTTAATAGTCTCTTTTACAATATCCATTCCATCAGTTCCAAAATCTTTAAGTCTAAAAATCATCTCAGTTGTTTCTTGAGGATGTATCGTATTAATACCACCAATTAAAATATCATGAGGAAATACATTTAATTTTGACGGTATTATTGACGTCGTAACTATAGAATTTGATAGCATCTCATTTTCTGTATCTATTAGATTTTTTTCCACTTTCGTATTTGCAGGCTGGAATACTGTTTCCAAATCTATAAAATAAGGCATATTTTTATTAAATATAATATTTTCATCATGTAAATCTACTGCTCCTAAACAACTAAAAACAGCTGAACAGTAACCCAAATTATAATAACTTTTATCTAAATCACAATGATTAACATAACTTTTATCTATATATTCCTGCCAACCATAACCTTCACAATCTAGACTGCGTGGAACAGGAACGAATCCTAAAATGTTTTCTAAATTCAAAGCTTCTTGAAAAATTTCTCTTACAAGTTTGTCAGCAGTAAGAGGCCTCGGTTTATAAATTATCTTATGTGAATTTTCATCAACAAAACATAGGACTACTCTTCCACCATTGTGGGGGTCTGAATCCATAGGGTATATTTGATCTATTCTAGTATTTTTACTAAGAAAAACATGCTCTAATGACTTATAATCATTATAATAATTATTAATTACTTCCGTCATATATTCTAATAAATTTTCAACGGAATTCTTTATCAATTTATGATAAACAGGATATTTCTCAAACCAATCTGAAATAGTTGTTTCGTTAAATTGAGAAATATAACAATTATAAGCGACAGAGGATTCATTATTTATAGGAAAATTATTATCTTCTCTAAACTTATGAAATTCGTAAACAAACACTTTGTAACTTAATTGCCATAAATTTTTTTCTAGTATTTGATAGCAACATCTCTTCAGTTGAATTTCAATCGAAGGGATATCAATGTTTTTTCTAGAAACTTCCTTTATATTAATTTCAAAATGCTCAATATCATCTTTGAAAATTTTTTTAAACGATTCAGTCAAACATACTTCCATATTGCTCCTCCCAACATAGTTCTTATGATACCTATAATGTTAATAAAATATATTAATACTATTGGTACTATTTATTTCCATACAATTGCTTATATGAATATTTTCAATTCTCTCTATCCAATAATGCTTTCTATTCTATAAGTTTGACAAATTTGAGGTAAATAAATGACTATAAATCCCATTTTTTTCTTGAATCATCTCATGATGCTCTCCTACTTGCATTATTCGCCCCTTATCAAGTACTACAATTTTATCTGCGTTTAGCACTGTCTCCAATCTGTGAGCAATAACAATTTTTGTACATTTTAATTGTGACAATAAATCATAAACTTTTGCCTGAGTTATATTATCTAATGATGAAGTTGCCTCATCCATAACTAAAATTTTTGGGGCTGATAGTAGGGCTCTTGCAATATGTATACGCTGCCTCTGACCACCTGATAGGTTTCCACCCATTTCAGATACAACCGTATCGTAACCCATAGGCATAGCATCTATAAAATCTAAAAACCCCAATTCTCTACATTTTTCTATTAATTTATCTTTATCACTTAATTGTCCATAGTCAATATTTTCTATTATTTTTCTATTATGTAGATGTGCCTCTTGTGGAATATAACTAATGGACTCTCTTAGGGTGGTTAAATTATAATTATCATAGTTTTGTCCCCCAAAAACAATTTGGCCACTTGTCGGCTCAAAAAGTGTGCAAATTATTTTAGCTAATGTGCTTTTTCCAGACCCTGATTTTCCAACAAGTGCGATTGTTTCTCCATCTTTTATCTCTAAATTGATATTTTCTAAAGCCCAAGAACTATCCTTTGTATATTTAAAATTTATATCATTTAATACTATAGCCCCATCTTTTACCTTTAAAGAGCTTTCAAAATTTTTTTCAATAGGATACTCAAATATATCCTCAGATAGCTCGATATATTTCGAACTAACAAGAAAATTTGAAAAGATATTAAACAATGAAGATGTAAAATAAAATAACGATGAGACTACTGTTTGTAATGCAATAGCCTGACCTAAACTTAGATATCCTATTGAAACTAACATTAGACTTACTAGTAGTACTAAAAAAGGAATCGACGTTTGTAAACTAGAAATAGTAGCTCCTACTACTCCTTGTTGAAAAACTATTCTTTTTTTTACTATGCTAAGATACTCAGAGAAATTATTCTTCCAGTCATCAAAATACTTCTCTGCATATCCGCCCAACTTAATACTATTAATCGAAACTATTGCGTCTAATTGAATAGACTGGTATTTACTTCCTGAGTGAATTTCTTGGTCAGAAAGATTTAATATTTTAAACTGTGTCTTATACAAAAAATATAATACCATTGAAATAATTAATGTTATTGTAATTCCAAGATAAATAGAACAATAATATATATATATCAGTAGCGCTAAACTGCTAAGGAACTCTATAAAAAATTGAACAAAAGATGTCCCTAGTATATCTTGTATTCTCAATAAAGAATTAAATCTATAGGAAATCTCCCCTGGTGTTCTTACAGAAAAATATTTTGCTGGAATAGAAAGTATTCTTTTAAATCCTTCCGTCATTAAGTGTAAACTGAATTTATACATCAATTGTGAAGCAAAATAGGTCTTAAAATAGTTAGTGAAAAAACTCAAAAATAGAATAACAAAAGGAATTATGAGTATAGGTCTATCATTTTTAAAACTCAAATTATCAATCAAAGCTTGTGTCACTAGAGGAACTGATAGGTTAATTAACATTATCGACAGCAATACTAAAAAAATTTTGAAATAAATATGAACAATTCCTTTCGGCCACAGATATTCCCTCTTCAGTAATCGAAATTTTTCTTTTGATTTGCTTTCAAATCGTTCTGATTTTTGAGGAAACAAAATGTAATTAGAAAAATTATTCTTAAAATCTTCTATGGAAATAGCTAATCTACCAATTGAAGGGTCCATAATTACGACTTTATTTGATTTTAAACTAAATGATTCTAGACAAATAAAATGTGAATCTTTCCAAAAAGCAATTAGAGGATAATTCAAATTCTCGAATGCTATGATATCATGGATTTTATATATTTTAGAATCTATTCCAAAATTGGATAAAATACTACCAAGCTGTTTTATACTTAATCCATCTCTCCCAGGTTCATTTATTTGCCTCAGTTCAATCAACGAGGTATTATAGCCAAATGCTTCTAGAATTGTCCTGACACAACATAACCCACACTCTGTATTTGAGATTTGCATGGTTGGGCGTAATTTAATAATCTTATACTTCATAATAATTACCTCAAAATAAGTGGATTGAACTTGATTGCTTTGTCTTTTTGCTTAAGTAAATATAATAAAGCACCAGTATTTCCTGTTAACAGTCCTTGACCTAATGCGTATCTGGAGTTTGAATTTTTTAGATACTCAAAAACTTGAGCAGGGCAAAAGAGCGTAGTATATAGATGATTTAATATCGGTTCTACTTCATTATAAAATTCATCATGAACGTATTCAAGAATTTCTATAACCCCAAGTCCACCATGACATAAGGTAGGAATTATAGGAATCTTATTCCTCTTTAGTTGCTTAATTATTTTAATTACAAAATCCTTATCAATAATGTTTGATTTATAAGCTTCATAATAAGCTAATAGAAGACCTGATAATCCATTACACCATGAGTTACTAATATTTGATTCGTTCTGAGAGTTATATACTAATATCTCATTTTTATGGTTCATGAAATTATTTATAATAACTTCATGTGCTTTTTGAATTAAAATTTCTATCCTCTCATCATTATGTCTTCGATTTATAATTGAAAAAAACCAAATTAAATTTCCTATTCCATGAGCAAGTCCTGAAGTAACTTGCTCATCAACATTTAATATTTGTTCATACCCTATGTCTATAATGTCAGAGAGCAAGTTATTTGGTAACTTATAATCAGAAAGCATATTATAACGTAGTATTACAGTTCCAGAACCTCCAGAAATAATATCAAAGAAATTTTTATCAATTGTCACTTCCTCTGTGATAAACTTCCAAGAGGATTTTGCAACTCTCATCCACTCTTCATTCTGTGAAATTTCACCTGCTTTATAAAGTGTCCAAAGTATTCCTGATATACCGGAATAAGCTCCATTGCCAACTTTTAAGAGGTTTCTCTTATCAAAACTCTCTGATTTTAAAATATTAGAAATTTTTTCAAATATTTCTTTTGATAAATTATATGATTTTGGATTTTTAAAATATTTTCCATATAATAGTAAAACTATTGCTATACCAACTCTCCCACTATAAAGATCATATCCTAAAACTCCTGGAAGCCATCCACTTCCTCTGCGAGAAACTGGTCCAATCCAAGTTTCAGGTAAGTGAGCAAATCTATCGACCAAAGTATTATCTACTATATTTTCAATTATGTGATATAAATCATCTTTAATTTGTCCACAAGTTCCAATACTAGTATTTACGATATATTCACCATCTAATGTCTTTCCATCATGAGAATCAGCTATTCTAGATAAAAATGATAATTTTATTAGTCTTACTTGATTAGCAAGATCCTGATTTGTTAAATTTTGTACCTTACAACAAAATTCATTTACAGGTGAAGTAGAGAGAATTGCTACTTGTCCATTTAAATCCTCAATAATATTACTATCAAATCGAACACATAGATACGGAATATCACCATTCCAAATCTGATTACTTTCTGACAAGGGCAATGACATATCACTCGTTGAACTTAGAAGTGCCAAACGACTCACTAGCATATGAGCTAAATCTATATCTTGAGAAGGCCCTGTTGCTGTTAGTACACGTAAAATCTGTTCATATCTGTAGGTCATATTATGCAAATATCGAATTTTCATATCGTCAAAACTATCCAGAACAATCTCCTTAAAGATTTCCCTGTTTTCACTAATTTTATGATATAACTCTGTAAATCCATCAGTAATCTTTTTGCAACGTTCTACAATAAACATTTCAAATTTAGTATCATCTATTAACGAATCTCTTGTTTCATCGAACTCCTCTGAATTCCATCTAATGTTTATATTAGAGCTAAACCCATTTCGAACATATAAAGTTTTTACTGGGCTTCTAGTATTCTCGTCTCTAAAACCAGTAAAGCCTACATCTGAATTTCCATGGTTATCTAATGAGTAAGGAAGAATGCCTGTTCCACAAACTGACCTTGCTAATTTACTATATGCACTTCGTTCATCCTCAATTTTACCCTTTTGCTTCTGTCTTAACGGCTGAAAAAGCGTTTCTAAATCTATCGGAACTGGTCCCTTTGAAGTCCAGAAGACATTTTCAAAATGCATATCAGATGCATTTAACATATACATTATGCACAACAACTTTCCAGCCTCAGTCATATCGCAATTTTTTTCATTAAAAACTCTTTCAATAAATTCAGTAAATCCGAATGTATCAAAATCTAGAGCTCTTATACTCAATAGATTTGTTTTAAATAATTCATTAAATGCTACAATAAATTTTCTATAACATACTTCTCCAGACACAGTTCTTGGTTTATAGATGATTTTTTTACCTGCATTGAACTCTATAATATTAACGGTTTGACCATTGTTGTGAAAATCACCGCCCGATTGAATATTAAAAATTTGCTCACTGGTAGATATACCAAATTCCCTAAAGATATCTTCTCTATGCTTCCTTAAACGTTTTAGCATTACGCCCAATGATATTACTCTATTTTCTAACATAATATGGCATCTAGCCCAAACGACTGGATATTGTTCTCTAAATATTTCTAAATTACTCTCTACCAATTCAGAATTATATAATGCATATAATTCCTGTTTATTCAGTTGATCATTTTCATATTCATGAATTTGTTCAGCAAAACACCTTATAAAATTTGAAAAAACCATCTGTGAAAGCTGTCCACAAATGGTCATCCTAAACGCATTATAGTCTACAAAATCTGAATTAAATTCACTTAACCAATGTGCATTCCAGATTCTATCAACAACTGCATTACATATTTTTTGGTAAGGATAATTTTCTGAAATATTTGAGACAAGCAGATGATTATTATGGAAATCATATTTTTTTAGTTTTAAATTTTTCCTGTTATATTCTAACAAAGGCTTAACAGAATTTTTGTAGTCTATTTCATCTACCTCTGGAAAAACTTGTTCTCGCGAATATTTCATACTTCTTTTTTATCCAATTTAGTTCATTAACAACGACTTGTACAAGAAGTTGTTGGTAGTACGACTATTGTAACTGCAGTAATGTCAGCTATTTGTGGGGTATACGGTGTCATTGCAGTAATCGCTGCTCCGTTTACATCTTCTTCTGTCAATTCAAGCATATCTGCTTTTGTATATTATCCTAATTGCAATGTATTATCCATTATTATAATCTCCTCCGATATTAAATGCACCAAGCCATACATTCTACACTGATTGTGCACCAACCACCGTTATTACCAAGATAATCACTTAAAGTAAAAGTATTAGTAGAACATGCACCAAATACATCATCGTTAAAATTTTGGTCTTGGATTTCTTCAATCCAACTCACATTATTATAAGAGTTATTTTTTTTGACCATAACAATACTCCATTTCTCTATTTTTTCTCTCAAAAATTTAGTTATGCTACAATGAATCTAAAAACATTTCAACCACCCCTTTCTAAATAAAATGTTAGATATGGTTAGACTAATCAGCTTTACCTACATCAAGATTATCTGATTCATTTAGCCCCTTTACTTCATATGAGTAACTCGAACGCTCCCTTGGAATCGTCTGTTTGTACAAGGTGATATTACCAAATACAATAGAACCTAATAACATGAGTGCCATTAGTTTATTAATTCCGTGATTTTTCTTCATATAACAACCCCCCTTTCCTATTTTTCGAAGTTATTTTAGCACTTTTATGACTATCAGTCAATTCATTTTATGCTTTTTAAACCTTTTTTTTTTAATTATTACCCAAAAGAATTAAAAAACCGTATACTTGCTAATTTGAATTAAAAACTCTATAATAAATCTAAGTGATTAGAAAGGATTATTATTTTTTATGAATATGCTTGCTGAAAAATTCAGAACTAAAAGAAAAGAACTAGGGCTCTCCCAACAAACCCTTGCGGAAGGAATTTGCGAACAAAGTCAGATTAGTAAGATTGAGAGAGGACATTTTATTCCCTCTGCCGACATTTTATTTAAGCTCTCTCAACGACTTGAAGTAACATTAGATTACTTTTTCAATGAACAAATTGAAGTTAATTCTAACCTCTCTAATTTTAAACATTTATCTTCTCGTCTATTAGACGATAGAAATTATGATGATCTAGAATACCTTTATAAAATTGAGGCAGATCGAAGTACCTTTCTAACACTGGAAGACAGGATGTACCTTGATTGGATTAAATCTATTATTGACTTCTATCAATATCATCTTCAGAACGAGGCCATCTCTTATTTGGAAAATATGGTGTCAAAAATGTCTTCAAATACTCTAATCTATTTAAATGTATTAAATACTTTATCCAACTTCTATTCCCTAGTTGGTCGTGAAAAAGATTATGAAATGAACTACTCTCTTCTAATGAGTTTATATAAGTCAAAAAATCTGAATCAACAAGAGTTTTTATTTGGATATATCAGAGTTCGCTACAACTACGCTCACTATTTAGTATCAAAAGAAAAATATAACGAAGCCATACAAGAAGCTATTGAGACTATTGAACTTTGTAAAGAGAAACAAACCAGTTACCAATTAGCTCCCTTACTCATCATTGTTGGAAACTCTGGAAAAGAATTCTTAGACAAAAATCAAGTCAAAGATTACTATATAGAAGCAAGAGAGTTATGTAAGATTTATAACAATCCTTTAATGCTTATGAAAATAGAGAGTTACTTAAATGAGTTGGAGAATAATAACTCATGATTTTTTCAGTCTTGAAACTTTAATCAGTCGTTATACTATTTTTTAATTCTCGATTAATACTTTTCTTACTACTCAGAACTCCTATAAAAGTCTCCAGCTTTCTTACCAATTCTTCATAATCATCTAAAGTTTCACTAAGTTCAATTTTCTTTATGATAACCCCTTCTTGTACATACTCTAAAGATGCTGATTCTGTCATGTTCATTTTAGTAAAATCATACTTAGCTAAGTTTATACTTTTATGATCGTCACTCTTCAGATTGATAAGTACTTCCGCCATCTTATTCAAGGTGGCGATTTTTTCTTGGGTTTCTTCCAGTTTCATATCAAGTTTCGCAATTTCTAATACAAACTCATCTTTGATTTCTTGGTAATGTTTGCTCGTGTTAGACATTTCAATCATAAGATTAATTTCAGAAATCTTCTCTTGAAGACTTTTTAAAGTTGGTCGTCTGTATGGTATTGCTCGACTATCGTTGGTTAGCTGTCTAATCAAGGTTCGCCCTTTGATGTACTGATTCTTATCCGAATGTTCTTTGTTATAGACAAAATATGAGGTTGTCTCACGGATATAGACTTTATATTTTGTCTGATTGTCTTCTTCAATAATATCTAATAGATAGTTGGGAATGAAAATAAGACCGCTCTGTTTGACACCGAAAGACACCTTGATATAGACGCCCTTATCAACTAGCTTCTCAATTTGATGCTCTGCAAGTTCCACTTCAAATTCGTGAACGGCATCTCGTTTTTCCTTAAATGTTTCAAAGGCTTCCTCAATCTCTTCAGTGGACACCTTATCCTTATCTCGTTCTTCTTGAAAAGCATGGTACTGTTCCTTTAAATTCTCTAAGCCTTCTGAATCACCGGCTTCCTTATTTTTAAAGTAATCTTGAAAAAAATTGACATCATATAATTTCTTATCACTTATTTTTTTATGACTCAGACTGAATTGATTTCCTTTGTCTTCAAGTATAAAAATTACATTTTTTTGTTTTAAGTCAATGGTTAGATTCAATTCTTTTGCTTTTGTTAGTAACTCTTCTAAAGAATTGACACGGTTCAACAAAAATTCTAAACGACTTTCAATCTCTTGCTTGGCAAAATGTGTACGAAAAAATGCTTCATCATATAAATCTCGTTTGCTGAGTTGACGGCCACGAATTGGTTTGATCATTCCTCTATCCGTCATCATAAAGCGACTATGCTTCTGGCTAAAATCGATGTGAACATGCAACTGAACCGCTTTTTCCAAAAAATCATCAAAGGACTTTGACTGCCACATCAAAAAATAAAGACGTTGCTTTAATTCAAATTTATGACTAGACTGCCTATATTTTTGATAGTCACGGTAAGAGAAACGCTTTTCAATAATTTTTGCCCC
Organism: Streptococcus henryi DSM 19005; assembly: GCF_000376985.1. Taxonomy (GTDB): domain Bacteria; phylum Bacillota; class Bacilli; order Lactobacillales; family Streptococcaceae; genus Streptococcus; species Streptococcus henryi. The sequence goes on along the minus strand of NZ_AQYA01000037.1, from coordinate 210,166 downwards.
CGCCATTTTAGAAATACGGTCTGAAATCATACGTAAATTTCGTTCTAAGGCATAATTCCATATCAATTTTTTATCTGAATTACTGTCTATGGCATTGATTAGAATGTGATTATGAACATGATTTTTGTCTGTATGAGTAGCTACGATGAAACGAAAACGGCCCCCTGTTAATTCCATTATGGTCTCATAACCAATGCGGTTAATTTCTTCAGGTGTCAGATTATCTTCAGGAGAAAATGATTGGATGAGGTGATGGGCATGAATATTTTGTTGGTGTTTTTCTTGTCGCTCATTTCTAGATTCGTACAACTTGTCGTTATTGGTAAAGTTGACATTGTACATTTCTACCATTTCTTCATAGCTAGGGAAGTCTAAATAATTGCTCATGCCAAAATCAGATACCAATTTCAAATTGTCCGTTTTATCAGGATTGAGAATATACTTAACTAAACGTCTACGGTATTTTTTTCCGTGCGTTGCAAAGTGTTTAGTGACTACCATGAAACTCCTTTAGTCTTTTCACTTCCACTTGAAATTCTCTATCCACTTCCTTAATTAACTCTCCGACTCCTTTACTCAATTCTTGTAACTGGTCCTGAGAAATCAGATGACTTTGATTAATGGCACGCGCAATTTGATTAATGTTATTTCCAATCCGTCTCAATTCAAATACTAACTGGTCATAGGTATCCGTGTTAATGGTGACAAATGACATATTGGGATTCAGCAACACTTTTCTGGCATAGACTGAAAAATTTTGACAGTGACTCTTGTCGATTCGCTCATTCAATTGATGTAACTCTGAATCTGTTAGAAATACTTTTTTGAGATTGGTACGATAACGATAAACCATAGTAGCCTCCTATCTCATGTATTTTTCACGAAACCCACGACTGAGCGGCTGTACTTGATTGACTTCCGCAATCAATTCTTGAACGCAGGTCAATAAGATTGAAACGTGTTCTTGAGTCACTTGGTGATTTTCTCTTGCGACAACTAGAACTTCATGCACATCTCGACTAATTTGTTCAAACTTTTGAGATTGCCAAAGGGAAAACCAACTTTCAAAAATTCTATCCTGATAATTCTTTTTCAACAAATTTTGACGAAGAAATTCTGAGAAACTATCCAGTTTTTGTTCCCTCATCATTTCTTTTATCTGTTTTTCTTCTTGTCTTGTGATCCTAAATTGCTTACGGATTAACTTAATTTCTTGTCCCATCCTACTATCCTTTCAACATTATACTTGTCTGACAGTGTCAGGCTGCCTCACATTGTCAGTACGCTTCCTAAAGACCTCACTCTCTTCTTGTTCGGTCTTTGCGAGCTCAGGCATTGTGGTCACAATACCTAAAAAATCATATCGCCAGCCGACCAAAACCTTTCAGTTTTGACAGCCAACGATAAGATGACTTGGTGGCTTCGCCCCCAAACCCCCAGTAGAAAATCAAGACTTGATTTTCTTAGGAATGATATTAGGATAACAAGGATGATTTGGAAAAGTTATCACAAAAAAGTAGGTTCGATATTTAAATCAAACCTACATAACAGATTTTATTAAACAAGGGCTGTTTCATATATAGACATTTTATGTCTAAATGAATCTTTACCTCCTTCTAGTTGATTGATAATATGGTTTTTAATAAACTTTTCGCTTACATACCCTCTGGCGTCTATCCAACCAGTATAACCATCCGACTCCATAATGATAACTTGGTCTGTCATAGAATTTGTCACAATTGTAGCATTATGTGTCGCTAGAATAATTTGTCTCTGATTTTTTATACCTCTGAATTGATTAACTAAATGACTGTAAATATACCTATTATCTAAATTATCTTCTGGCTGATCAATGATTAGCGGCCTAAAGTCCTTTGAATATTCACTATAAGCCAAAATAAAATCAAGCATAGCAACAACTTTTTGCCCCAAACTCAGTACACTTACTTCTTTGTACACTTCATCAAGATGTCTAGATGTCTCTTTTGAGTTAATATTAAACTCTAAGTATAGTCTCTCATTAGCAATATAATCCTGTAGAATACGTTTTAATTCAGTCAGCAACTGTTTCTTGTCTACCAGTGAATAAATAGCAGTTTTCAAAGAAAAAATAGTAGACTCATTGATTTCTTGATACTCACTCCAAAAATTTTGTTGGTTAGAAAAATTATCCTCTGAAATATTTCTAAGAAGTATAAAATATTTATCAGGAATATCTTGTTTTACAAGACATTCCACAAATTTTTCCATACCCAAGTCACTGTATACACGATATAAGATATCTACAACATCTTGCTCGCTTATCCTAAAATTTTTAAATGGAATACTAAGTTTACTACTCTTTTGAAACAGAGTTTCTTCAAGTTTAGGCTCTCCCCAAACGTCACCTTGTTCATAACAAATTCTAAGTTTCCCTATCTGAGTATCATTAAAATCATTAATAATAGTCAAAATAGTTTCTTTCCTTTGGAGCCTATAATTATTAAGTTCCTGTATCTTATTAGCAAAAGATTTTATACTTTGAGTTTTCAAGCCATAATCAGGTTGTGGCAAATGTTTATTTCTCAACATCAATTCAGATATAAACTCTGTAATCTTTTCACCATCTGCGGTCCTAACAAGTTCATTAACCGAATAACGTCTATCAAACATTCTATTAAGTATGCGATCTTTATTATTCACAGGTTGAAAATCATCACCTACTACTTTATATACTTTAGTATATAATGATCTTGTTAAATTCTTAATAGTCAGCGAGTCAAAACGGTAGGTATATGGATACTTGTTCTCTAAGTTTTGTCCATAATACTGAAGAATATTATCCTTATCTCCTTGCTTCACATTAGGTAAACTCACTTCGATAACATACTCTTCATTCTCTAAAACGTATAAAACAAATAGATTGGCATGTTCACATAAAAATTCTAGTTTTTTTAGGTTATTACAATCTTGAGAAAGCACATATTGAAGCATATCAATTACAGTACTCTTACCAGTACCACGCCCCCCAATTAAACAATTTAATGACGGTGAAAATGTTAGATAGAAATCTTCAGATTTATTATCTTTATCTCCAATTAGAAAACTCCTATCTCCACCTCTATTTTGAACATAAATCCCTTTTATATAAGATATCTGTTTATTGTTTGGCTCTGTTAAACTAACAGATACTTCATAATCCAACAATGCTTCCTCAAACATTTGAAAAGATAATTTTCCACCTTTAAACCACATAATATTTTTATCTAATCCGTCAATATCATGTGAATCATTATCTAATATAAAATTTGGTCTACAAGAAAAGTCTCGTATTAGTTTATTAAATAAGCCAGGAATTACTTCAGCTTTATTTACACCCATGAATTTAATTTGTGTTGGAGAAAATAAAGACTTTTTATAGGCACCTGATAATTGAGCTTTTTTAGTAAAAATATTAGAAGTATTAAAGTGAGCTATGTAATTTAGGATTTTATTTTCATTAAAAAAATTCATTATAGTCAAAGAATGTTGATAGCTTCCTTCCTCTGTACTGAGTAAGTTTTCATCCAACCATTTATTAACTACCTCTTTTTTATTATCATCAAATATTCCAACTATATGGAGCTTATCAGCTGCACTAATCTCAACGCCATACAAAATATGGGGGTGATATTTATAATTTCTATTATTTTCCTTAAGTATTGATACTGCTTTCTGAAGTTTTTCTACGCCCTTAGTAGTATTATGATCTGTCACAACTACTATTTCTAGTTCATTCTGTAAAATTCTTTCAGCTAAAAATAAATAGCTTATATACTCTTTAAAATTTGAAAAGAAATCATCATCTACAGAATTAGCCAATCTATCCATCGGAAATCGTTTTTTTAATTCACTCTTGTTATTAAAAAATAATTCATATAACTCTTCATCAGTTGCAGCCCGATATTCATCTTCCGTCCAATTAGAAAACAGTTTATAGTCATGTGAAGCTGGAGTATGTAAGTGAATTAATGTTTTGTGAAACACTCCAAAAGGGGGTTTTTCTTCCGACAATATCTTATATACAGTTTCATTTTTTTTATTAAATTTCTTCATCATTATTTGATAACCTGCACCTCTCACTATATTTTTCATTATACCATAATCATACTATTGTTTTAGTTATCGTTTTAGAACAGTTCTGAACAAATTTACTAATAACTTCTACAGAAAGTCACAACAGCTTTTATACAAATAACTTTAATTATTTTCTCTTGCAACTTTAAATTTTTTTGATATAATTTTGTTAGTTTATAAAACAACAAGTGGATTAGGAGGTTGTATGTTTTCAGGAAATCGTTTAAAAGAAAGGCGAATAGTTTTAGGTTATTCACAATCTGCTATGGCAGATAAACTTCATATCAATCGTTCCTCCTACTTCAACTGGGAGAATGGAAAAACGAAGCCAAATCAAAATAATCTCAGACAGCTAGCGACTATCTTGGATGTTCCAACAACCTATTTTGAATCAGAATACAAGATTGTGAACACCTATCTCCAACTCTCTTCAGAAAATCAAGGAAAGGTTGATGAGTATGCTGAGGAGTTACTTCAGGCACAACAATCACAAGAGAAAGTAATTCCTCTTTTTGCAGTTGAAGTCTTATCGGATGTTTCACTTTCTGCTGGTCTTGGAGAAGCACTCTTTGAGGAATACGAGACAGAGACCGTCTATTCTGAGGAAGAACAGTATGGTTATGATATTGCTGCTTGGATCAAAGGAGACTCTATGGAACCCATCTATCTTGATGGTGAAGTAGCCCTTATTCGTGCTAGCGGTTTTGATTACGATGGTGCCGTCTACGCCCTATCGTGGAATGATTCTGTCTATATTAAAAAACTTTATCGAGAAGAAAATGGCTTTAGAATGGTGTCACTCAACGATAACTACCCTGATAAATGGATTCCTTATGAAGACAATCCTCGTATCGTGGGGCTTGTTGTGAGTCACTTTATGCCAGTTATAGGAGCCTAAGCATGACAGTTAATGTTAAAGAAATGATTTATCTCAGGGACAATCGTATCTATTTTACACCCTATCTCAAAGAGTATGATATTACTGATCATATTCAAGAACTCATGGAACAATTAGAAGCACTAAAAAGAGGTTAAGATTATGGGCTATATCGATTATTCAAAAGAACCTCAGTCTGATATAGCTTTCGTTGATATGAAATCATTCTATGCTTCAGTTGAATGTGTGGATAGGGGACTAAATCCACTCCATACTTCTCTCTGTGTCATGAGTCGAGCAGATAACGCTGGGGGGTTAATTTTAGCCTCTTCTCCTATGTTCAAAAAAGTTTTTGGAAAAAATAATGTTGGACGTGCCTACGATTTGCCTTTTGACATCAGCACAAGAAAATTTGACTACTATAATGCCAAACGTCAAGGCTTAGATACATCACCACGCTATGTCTCCTTTATTGAACATTGGGCTAAGCGAACGCTTATTGTTCCACCACGTATGGATCGCTATATCGAAAAGAATATTGATATTCAGCACATTTTCCAAGATTATGCTGCCCCTGAAGATATTCTCCCCTACTCCATTGATGAAGGGTTTATTGATTTAACCTCCTCGCTCAATTACTTTGTAAATGATAAACAGATGGATAGAAAGGCAAAATTAGACGTGGTCTCTGCCAAACTACAACATGATATCTGGAAAAAGACTGGTATCTATTCTACCATTGGTATGAGTAACGCTAACCCATTATTGGCCAAACTCGCTCTAGACAATGAAGCCAAGCGTACACCTACCATGCGTGCCAATTGGTCCTACGAAGATGTAGAAACAAAAGTCTGGTCAATCCCTAAACTTACTGATTTTTGGGGAATTGGTTCTAGAACCGAGAAACGCCTTCACAAACTAGGGATTACCTCTATCAAGGAACTAGCCAATAGCAATCCAGACCTATTGAAAAAAGAATTTGGGAAGGTTGGGGTACAGTTGTGGTTTCATGCTAACGGTGTTGACGAGAGTAATGTTCATCAACCCTATAAACCAAAATCACACGGGCTTGGAAACTCTCAGGTGCTACCTCGTGACTATGTCAAACAGCGTGATATTGAGATTGTTCTTAGTGAAATGGCTGAACAAGTTGCCATCCGAATGAGGCGAGAACATCAGAAAGCTACTATTGTTTCCATCTTTGTGACCTACTCTAAAACAGAAATGAAACAGCCAATCAACGCTCAAATGAAGATAGAACCCACTAATCATACACGACTGCTTACCGATACCGTATTAACGCTTTTTCGTAAAAAATACACGTCAGGAGCCGTTCGGGGTATTGCAGTCAATTACTCAGGATTTGTCGATGAAAGCTATGCCTTAATCTCATTATTTGATGATATCGAAGCAACCGAAAAAGAAGAAAAGTTACAACAAACTATTGACCATATTAGAGACCAATTCGGTTTTTTAGCGGTTCAAAAAGGAACTGCCCTCTTAGACAGTTCCAGGAATATTGCAAGAAGTAAACTAATAGGAGGCCACTCAGCAGGTGGCTTGGAGGGATTACAATGATTGACCGATCATACTTACCATTTCAATCCGCAAGAGACTATCAAGACGTTAACATGCAAAAATGGATGGGGTTCTTTTTATCTGAACACACCTCTGCCTTATCAGATGATGATAAACAAATTAGTTACCTTTCTGACCTATCATTGAATCAAAAATTAATGTTACTCAGTCAGAGTTACGCTAATCAATTGACCATACAGGTGACTAGAAAACAAAAAAACGACTATCAAAATATTATCGGAACCATTCCGACCCTTTCAACAAATGAGGTCATTCTAAAAACCAATGACGGACATATCGCTATCGCTTTAGAAGATATTATGGCTATCACATTAGTTGAGGAGGTCTACCATGAATCAGCTTGACTTTTATAAGAACGAATTACAGATGGACTACTTCAGTGAAAATTACCGTAAATTTGAAAGTGACTTCTATCGCTACTCAGCACTTGATACCCCATTGACTTTTCTAACAGATGATATCATGTTGGCAATGGCAAAATCAGCCAAAAACTATTTCAAACTCAATAAAGAAAACGCTAAAGACAATCGCGATCATTATTTCATCTTTGACATAGAAAACCTAAATGATAGTAAATTGACAAAAAAATATGTGTATCAAAAATCCATTTCGAAGTAACAGCATAAAAGGAGCAAGTCAAATAAACTGACTGCTCCTTTTTATTTTAAGACACCTATTTAATAGTCCTATCTATGATGACATTTGCTTCATTGCAGACAAATAACTTTGCACCAAGTGGTTTTAAAATAGTCTCTTCAAAAATAACTACACCCAAGTCAGATCTAGTCACTCTATTAGCATTTGTCACTAAAAGATAATCGGCATTAGCTTTCTCAATGTCTTTGATTACTTTAGTCATTTCTGGCCTATCTTGTATAGGCTGAGTATCGCCAATCACTTCACAGTAAATAGCTAACAGTTCTAACTGAAGCTGAGAAGCCCGCTCCACTAATATCTCTTTTTGTTTCTCAATCATATGAGGAACATCAACTGAATATCTAACATAGCCTACACACGTTTTCATCCCCACACCTCCTATACTTTGAAACTATTATAACATGTACTGACCATTTTAACAGCTCAATTACACAAAATGATTGATTAAACAGTTGAAAATTTATTTCGGTTTCTTCGCCTGCCTAAACTGCTCTATCCGCTTTTCAAGTTGCTCAGTCTTCAGTGTATTCTTAGCTTCAGTAATGGTCTCATCTAATATAGGCTCCTTTGGTATAGTTTTAGGAGACATTTTTTCATCTCGGTTAGTTTGACTTGTAGCGTCAAAAACGACATCCAATAATTGGTTGACCTTATGTAAGTCGGCTTCAGACATTCCTGATAAGCGATGGATGAGTCGTTTAAAACTATCTTGGTTATGCGTTTGCTTTTTGAATAACTTCATCTTCTTTCCCCATAAAAAGCAGCCCTTGTGAGGACTGCTTATACTTACAAGTCATCAATTGCTACTGAAATGGCTTGTAATTTCTTATTCTGCTTATTTTTGTCATCAATCAACTGGTGTAGCTCTTCTATTTTCTTCTGACTTTGACGAATGTCTTCATTATTCTGAGCCATCACATCAGCTAGATGTTGCTTATAGTCACTGGTAATGGTTGGAGAGGGCTTCACTTCTGGTATAGATTGCTCTTGAGGTTTTTGCTGTGGAGCCATCTGATTTTTAGACTTTTGTTGTTCCATTTCAAAGGCTGCCACATAATCAACGTCTTCAGCGCCCTCTTGGTTTTCTTTATGAAATAGTGCCGCAATCTTCGCACGTTCTTCTGTGGAAGATGTCGGTGTGTTATCATCTAAGGGTTGGTCAAAGGTCCAATCTTTTGTCATGTGTTATTCCTCATTTCTAGTGTCTGATGGTTTTAGTTCTTGTTCATCTTGGCCAAAGGCTTGCGTCAATGCTTCATCAAACGTCCAGGGACTATTTTGTTGGCGTTTGATAAAGGCTTGATACATCGCTGTTTGTAATTGACTGCGATAGGTTTCTAATTTTTCCGTTTCTTTCGCAACTTTTTCCTCTTGCCTAGCTACTCTTTCGGCTAGGCGTTCAATCACACTCATAGGGTGTCCTCCTTATCATTTTCTAGATTAAGCTAAGAAACTTGATTTTGTTATCACAATTCTAAAGCGGTATTTTTTCTAGGCGGAGAATTGCTTCGGATAACTTGTAACTTGGCAGATTGTATCATGTCCTTTAAAGAATGATTACTATGACCTTTCACAATATCGTTCCAATCTGCTTTAGTTTCCAGTTCCTGTAATGGTGGTAAGTCTGTTTCAATGGGAAGTCCTTTCTCAGATAATTTCTGACAAAAGACTCGCCCTGCTTCATCATTATCAACAGCTAAGGTTAATAATCCTGGGTGCGTCTGAAAGAAAGTAGTCGTCTCTTGTATGGCATGAAGGTAATGCGTTAATCGACTTGGTTTGACCGTATCTAAAAACTCAAGTTTGCCTTGTTCCTCAGCGGCTAATCGTAGAGTCTGATAAGCAATTACAGAGAGTTTTAGACCTTCCATAGAAACTAAACGCACATCTGATAACTGCTTCTGATGGAGTTGATAATAACTCATCATATCAATCACCGATTCACAAAAGATAAGGCGTTTCGGTTTTCCAATATCAAAGCTCATTCCCACATATCCATGAGAGCCTTTCATGATTTTTTTGAGGTAACCTCGATCATGTCTCTGAGCATTTTTGACAAGCCCTTGAAGACTTGCCCCCTCTAGTTGGCCATAATGATTGTAACTCTTAAAGACAAGGACTGATTCCTGAAAGAGCTTTGTCTGGTAATGAGCCTGTGCTAATAGACCTTGTCTGCCAAAAGCATTGATAGTGTCATCACTTAGACCACGAATGTCATTCAGGTATATCCGTGCTTGGTCAAATGGTTCTTCACTTAAATAATAACGAAAGGGTTGATAAGTCTCTTCGACGATCTTAGTTTGTTCAAAGTCTCCAGTTTCAAGGTAAGACAGAGCTTTTTTAAAAGACACTCCTGTCATTAACTGAACGAAATCAATCACATCTCCCTGTACGTCACGTGAAAACCATTTAAAGGTATTGGTGTCCGCAAAAATCCGAAAGGAATCGTGTTCTGGATGTTCATAGACTTGCCCTGATAGGTGTTTAAACGAATAACCTAGACTTTCTGCTACGTCTAAAATCGCCTTTTGTTTCATTCTTACAATTCTTGTCATCTCATCTCCTTATCAAAAAAAGCAGAAGAGTAACTCCTGCTAGTTAGTCTCACTTGTAGTAGTGCCTTGAATCTTTGGAATGCTTGAATTTACTTCATCAGAAGACTCTTTCAAGTCCCCTAGCTTCCCATTCCAAATGGTTACCTGATTGACAAGGAGTTTATCTGACAATTTGGCATAAGATAGTTTAAGAGAGGTCGTTTCTGTCTGTGTACTTTTCTGAGCCTTGTCACTGACATCAGACACATAGATTACTTGATAAGACACTTCCGCAAGAGCTTCATTTGCTTCTGTATTGACATAGATTTGAGCAGACTCAAAGCGATAATCCAACATATAGTCTTTATAGACTTGGTTAATGGAATCTTCTTGACGAGCTACCTCTTCCTTAAAGGCAGAATCTGTCATATAGGGCTTGATACGGTTGTTGTTCTCGCCCAGCTTTTCCTTAGTATAGTATTGCGTGAGAAATTCCTTGACTAACTCATCAGAGAGGTCATTTGCCTTCTCTTTTTCTTTCTCTTTGGTCAGCAGTTTTTGAGCCTCAGACTGGATTTGTTTCTGCGTGTGATTGGTGACAGACTGAGAACCAATGGTGTAGCCCATCATCACGATAAAGCTAGTCACAGCTAAACCACCAAGACCAATGAGTAACCGAGCCTTCATTTTATTTAACATCACTAGTGCCATCTCCTTTTTCCATAAGATAGCACCATCATAACAAGATGGACTTGAAAAAGTTATCACAATAAAGAAAAGGACTACCTAACTTAGGTAATCCCATTTCTCTATGCCATCCGACTTCTAATCACTTTGACTACAAGTCCAAATATAAGTAGCACATTGAAACCAATATAGAAAGTGGTAAAACTCAAAATACCATTGGTGGCTAAATCTTCCACATAGAGGTATCGTTCTGTAAAAAAGAGGTAAAGCCCATAGACTTCTGTGAAAGCTAAAAATCCGATTAATCCAATGACAAATAAGCTTCCAAGCATCTTCGCAATCTGGTAAAGGACAAGCAAAATCAGCCCTGTTGCTGCGATAATGAAAAGACTTTGAATAATTTGTTCAATCATATCTGTCCCTCTTTCTACGCTAATTGCTTACGATAATAATCTGCCTGTCCCTTATCTAGATTATCAAGTTGTTCAACCAGGTCAAGATACTCTTCTTTGGTGACCTCATCTAAGTCTGGAAAATCATTCTCACGAGTCGTGATAATAACTTCTAATTGACCAATAATTTCTCGCTTTGAAAAGCTGTAATCAAGGGTTTCATCCTCATACTGTTCCTTTAAGGCTTGATAGTTAGCTCTATCTTCAGGGCTTGTAAAACCTTGTGCTAGCCATTCTTCTAGTTGGTATCTTAATTCTTCTACTGTCTGGGTCATAATCAATTCTCCTTTGATGATTTCTTGACTTCATTTTACCGCGTTCATTATTTTTTGTCAGCCTTTTTCTTAAAAATCAAGCGAAAATTGTTGGTCGTGTTGCGGATGGATCGTTTCATTGAATTTAGCTAGGGCTGCATCAATTTCCTCAACCTCTGCTTCTTGTTCAACCAATGGGGCAAGAAGGTCATACTTAGCTTTAACCAGCTGATAATCCTCTTCTTTAGGAAAGACCTTTTCTACTTCAACCCTTGCGACTGATAGCTTATCTTTCAAATTGTTAGCCATTTCTTCTGTTTTTTCTTGGTCCTCTAGGATATGGTCAATGGCATTGGTAATGCGTTTAATCGTGCCCACGTCTGATTTCAAGTCTAAAGAGACAGAATACTGGTTGCTTCCTGAAATGGTTAAAGACACCATATCTGGCAAGGGCTCACTAGGACTTCTGGTTGCCATTTTAAGCTCAAACCCTCTAAAGGTCGCAAGTGTTCTTACTTCTTTGGTTTCAGAACGGTTATAGGCAATGAGTTTACGTAGATAGTCTCCAGCTTCTGCACGGTTATCCATTGTCTGATTGTCAAACCGCATGATAAAATCTTGTGACTTAGTTGCCAAAGATTGGGCAATATCACGGTCATATCGGCTAAGGCGTTTCTCTAATACAGGGAGGTTCTGCTCACAGTAAGAAATGGTATGGCGATACTCATCTTTGGAGCGATTAAAGGCACGCTTTTGATTGTCCAATACCGTCAACTCATTCTCTAGTTCCATTTTTAGTTTGAGATAAGGATTACCTGTCGCTAAAGCCTTAAAGTCTGAAGCAGTCATGGTTTGTTCATCAATGTCTTCTGCCGACCGTACTGGGTCTTTAGAGGTCATGATTTGCGTGATGTATTTGAGTTTATTCTCCTGTGTTTGCCAGAGGTAGTTATCGAAGCTCCCTTTCGTAATGTAATGGTAAATATCTACCTCTTGGTGCATATTGCCTTGACGAATTAACCTACCATTGCGTTGGACAATATCAGAGGGACGCCAGGGAACGTCCAAATGGTGGACTGCTTTCATACGTGACTGGACGTTTAGACCTGTTCCACCTTTTTCCGTAGAAGCCATGAGAATCCTGACTTCTCCACTATTGACCTTGCGTGACAGAGAGTTTTTCTTGTCATCCGTATTAGCGTCATGGACAAAGGCAATTGCTTCTTTGGGAATCCCTCTATCCACTAAGAGGTCTTTCAATTCATTATAAACGTCAAAGCCCTCTTCCTTATTCTTAGACGTTCCAATATCTGAGAAAATCATCTGGGTAGCTTTCTCGAGATTACCCTCACGGTAAATCCGTTCCACGTTATCCACCACTTGCAGAATCTTCTGATTGTCAGATAAGGTATAGGCTGGATCAATAAGACGCATGTCAATGGCTAGTTTTCTGGCTTCTCCTGTAATCTTTAACATGTTATCAACACTAGGGTCAACGCTACCTGACTTAATGGCGTCTGAACGGTCAACCAACTCTTCAAGGTAGTATTTCTGAGCTTCTGTGAGTTCACTCTCCACCGCAATAACTTTAGCTTCAGGTACAGGTAAATCAAGCATATCTGAGGTCTGAATATCAGCTGTTTCCTTATAAATCTGCATGAGTTCAGGCAGGTTCACAAACTTCTTAAAGCGTTTCTTAGGTTGGTATTTATCCCCTGTCGGTGCTAGTTCCATAGAATTTTCGATATTCCCAAAAGCCCCTACCCATGAATCAAAATTAGAGACCTGGTATCGTTCTAGGACATCGGATTGGATATAGCTCATCATGGTATAGAGTTCACTAATAGAGTTAGAGACTGGAGTTCCTGTCGCAAAAACCACGTTACGATAATCATGTTCTCCTTGAACCTGTCTGACCTTCATTTCCATATCCACATTCTTTTTAGAAGTCGTGTTGGTAATCCCTGCGACATTCCCAAGGCCTGTAATGGGTCTGATATTCTTAAAATGGTGAGCTTCGTCCACAAAGAGGAAGTCAATCCCAAGGTTTTCAAATTCAATAAAGGTATCTCGCTCCAGTTTTTGGAGTTCTTCTAGTTGATGCTCCAATCCCTTAATAGAACGCTCTGCTTCTTTAACGGTATAGTCACTATCACTGCCTTGCTTGATGTCACGGAGTTGTTGTAACTTATCTTGGATATAAGTCACCTGCTTTTCATGGCTCATAGGGATTTTTTCAAACTGGGAATCCCCAATGACAATGGCATCGTAGTCCCCTGTGATAATCCGTGACACAAATTGCTTGCGTTTGGCTTTCGCAAAATCTTTCTTGGTCGTCACATAGACATTCTTTGTTGGGAAGAACTTCATGATTTCTTGACCAAACTGAGCGGTCAGACTTGATGGCACCACATAAAGAGGTTTATGAACCATTCCCAGTTCTTTCAGTTTGAAGCCTGCTCCAAGCATGGTTAAGGTCTTACCTGAACCCACTTCATGAGCTAGAAGCGCCCTTTTTTCTTCCACAATCCGTTGAATAGCATTCTTTTGGTGAGGGCGTAAGGAAATATTCTGGGCAAGCCCATCAATGGTTAAATGGCTGCCATCATAGACTTTTGAAACTGTACGATTATAAAGGCTATTATAGGTTTCTTCAATCATCTGTTGCACCTCTGGGTAACTGGCCACAAAGTCTTGGAAGAGTTCTTGAAGTTGCGTTTCCTTAGCACGAAGAACCGTTGTCTTCTCGACATCCGTCACATGCTTTTTCTTATCCCCATCTTCCACTTGTTTGGTAATGGTTGGTTGATTGGAATTAAGTAGGTTTTCGAAGATTTTACGACCACTATCATAGCGTGACCCAGGCACACCTAGACTTCTATCCGTTGCGGTAGAATACCTAAAGGCGAACTTGGATTGGTAGGAAAGAGTGCCATCAATTGGACTGACTTCAAGAACAGTTGATACTTCTTGATCAGTCAAGTCAAAGGTTTGTCCCATAAAGGTTTCTTGGGCAAATTTCCCATAAACGGATAGAGGAATCCAACGTGAGCCAATCCGATAATCAATATCAGCTAAGGTCACACGTGGTGGTTTCACGTCTTCTAAGAGACCTTGATAATAGGCCCAAGGAAAATCAGAGTTGTCTGCTTTAATGAGTAAGTCCACAACCTCTAACTTAGTCACCACATCCCCTGATAAGAAATCCTGCCGAGACACATAGACCACTTCCCTATCGTTTAGATAGCGTTCTGGGTCTGGAATAATAGCGTCTCCTAATTCTTCAATCAAAGACGCTTTAGAATCCGTCTGATAAATAGACATCATGTAATCCAAATCAACCCCACGACCATCTGCTAGACTAGAATTGAGAGCGTCAAGGGCAGAAGAAACTGCCGTCACTTCCATTTCAGGACGAACTAGGGCTTTCTCAAAAGCCAGAGATTTGGTATAGATAACTGTCTTCCCACTCGGGTCAAGACTTTCATCTTCTAAACTCGCAAGGAGCGAATACTTATCATCACTATCAAAAAGGTTACGGTTTACAGCACTATTCAAGTACCCAAAGCGTTTCACAAAAGTATCATAGGTGCGATTGAGATGTCCTAACAAGTGGTTAAACTCATCACTGTCGTAATCATAGTAGCGCTGAATGGCAATCACCTCTTGGTAGGCGTTCCGAATATCAACCATCCCTTTAATCCGTGCCACTTCTTTCTCTGACAAGGGAGCTTCATAGAAAACCGTCTTTTTGAAATAGCCCTTAAACTGCCCACGTTTGGTGGCTTCTTCGGTCATATACACATCAAGAGCGGTGCTATCGGTGACTTCGAGGTCATTAAAGCGGTCAATCTGTTTTTGCGAATGCTTGGTATCCCAACTCTTAAAGGTCCCCTCCTCGTCCACATAGTAGCTAATCTCCTCAGTCTTAGTCCCAACACGAATGCCCTTATGATCACGGTAGTAAACCTTAGAATCTTTATAGCCAAAGCTATACTGGTCTAAGGTTTCTCTGATTTCAGGCGGAACAGAGGTATCAATGACTTGTCTTCTCATCACATCAGGAGTGATAAGGATATCAGAAGGGTCAACACTTCTAGGGGCTTTAACTTGTTTAAGAGCCGTCTGAACAGCTTCTATTAGGTTATCAGAAGTGCCTTTTACAGAAAGTGTCCCTCCGTTAAAGTTTCTAACCTCATAGGTCCCAAGAACCTGACTGTTGTAGTCTCCGTCAAAATATGGATTCAGCCAAATACGGTCATCCTTGTCATAGCGAATAGAACCTGAAAAAGCTAAATCATCTGCCACATATCCCTTATCCATATGTTTCTGGAAGAACAACATATCCGTTGTGACGTTGGTGCCTGCAATGGCCTTAAAGGCGCTATCTGGTAAACGCACACCACCGAGAAAATCAGTCGTCTCACGAATATCTTGGAGAATGTTTTCTGTCCGTTTGTCCATGGTTCCTGTGGAGGAAATGATAGCGACTTGCCCACCATCATGCACCAAATCTAATGATTTTTTGACAAAGTAATCATGAATCATATAGGGTTTGTCATAGCGACTATCCGCAATCCTGATATTGGCAAAAGGCACATTTGAGAGAACCAAATCAAAGCTATTGTCATTAAAGGCAACAGTCTCAAAGCCCTTTACTTCAATGTGGCTATTCGGATGAAGGTGTTTGGCAATAACCCCTGTAATCGTGTCTAGCTCTACACCATACAACTCACTATTTTCTCTCAGGTGTTTAGGCATTGCCGCAAAGAAATTTCCCGTTCCCATAGACGGGTCTAGGATTTTACCACCTGTAAAGCCATCTCGTTCTAGTTTATTCCACATCTCACGAATCAAGAGAGGGTCTGTGTAATAAGCTGTCAAAGAAGATTGTTTCATATCTGAATACTCTTTATCGGTGACTAGTGTTTTTAATGCCTCACGTTCCTTAGAAAACTTAGGATTATACTCATCAAAGACCTCGTTAGCTAAGCCTCCCCAGCCCACGTATTTGGCAAGCAGTTCTTGTTCACTTGGTGTGGCTTGACGGTGTTCAGATTCAAGACTTTTCACCAAACGAATAGCAGCAACATTCATTTCAACCTTATCTCTTGTTGTCTTAGGGTAAAAGTCTGTTAGATCTTCTGGGAAGTGAAAATCAGTGGCCAGGGGCGTCTCAGTGACTTCTGGTTCCAACTCATCTTCTGACAATGCTTCTTCTTGTTTAGCCTCTCTCTTATTTGATGATAGAGATGTTATCACTTGAGAAACCGGCTCATTTTGTTCTTCCATATCCATGAAGGAAAAGAGGTCTAATTCCTGCTGAGTTTCTTCCACTTCCTCTTTTTCTTCGACAGAAGGAACATGAAGAGCCTGAGTGATGTCCTCTAATGTCCGTAAGAAAAGAACTGGATTTTGCTCAATCACATCTGTGAAGTCATTTTGTAATTCAATCCGAATCAGGTTATTAACGCCTGACTCCTCAATGGCCATTACCTGAAACTCTTGCCCCTTATAAGTCACAATCGAAGCAATCGGATAGTGTTTAAGGGCTTCCTCTACGATAGGATTTTGAGGGAGTGATTGAGTCACAATGATTTCAGGTTTTGTTTGTGAGATGTGTTCTCGCCATTCCCTAAAGGATAGGTCAGGTTGGGACTGTTTGTCCCTTTCAAAGGTTCTTGCTTCTTCAAGAGTGAGGTTTTCATGTAAGAAGGCGTAGGCAATGGGTCTTAACTCTTCTAAGTCTAGCTGACTGGTCAAGAAAAATTCTGTCTTGTCATGCGTTAATCCCATCTGAAGTAATTCTGTCGCAAGGGCTAATTGAGTGACGGTTGCTTTAGGATAGCCCCCTAATAAGGCTAGGTCCGCATTCTTCAAATGAAAACGCCCCGACGCATCTATCAGTATCCTACGTTGTTGCTCATCAATGTCAGCTAAATCTATCCCTAAACTGGTTAATTTTTCAGTATTTTCAGCCAAAATGGTTTGACCCATTTCAGCTAAGATTACTTCTTCTTGAGGTGTTAGAGGACGTTGTAAGTCATAGGCTGTCCCATCTGCTTCTAAATAGGTTAATAGCTCATTGTCCTCATAGATTGGCGTCATTTCCATTTCATGGTCAAACTCCCCACGTCTCAAGTTTGGTAGTTTTGGACGGCTATTTCGCACTTGGTCAAAGTGACTTAATATCTCAAATTTTTGGGACAAGTTTAGATGTTCATAGGCTGGTAAATGTTCTGTTTGCCCTGTTCGTAAATCGAGTTGTGATAAATCTTCCTCAAGACTTGCAATGACGATACCCCCTTCTTCACGAAAGGTGATGTCTTGAGGAGGTTCTGGAACTACTTTTTCTTCAGCTGCACCCTCTCTTTCCTCTACCGTTTCCTGGGTGCTTATTAGTTCAGGTTCATAAGTGAGAAGAAACTGTTCAATATCACGGCTAATACGGTCAGACAAATTATTGGCCACTCGGTAGACATTAACCAAATTAGCAGCTTTGCTTTTATCCAAAAGAGAAACTACCGAAATGGACTGATAGGCGCCTTCTTGGTCTAAGAGCTGAAAGCGAGTGGCTAGGTTAAAGAGAGCTACTTCAATCACCAAGGCTTTCTCATCACTGTTTAACTGAGGTAACTTCTTTAAGCCGGCCTGACCAAAGGTCTGTGTGTAGCTGCTTAGGTCTGTCGCTTCGTTAAAGGGGCTTGCCTTGACAAAAGCAGAAACTTCTGTTTCAAAGCGAACCACTTGAACAGGTGAGGTGACTACTCCTCTTTGGGTTGTAAAATTTTGGATAAGGCTATCCCAATCCTCATCAAAATGGACTGCTTGATAGCGTAAAAAGGATTCCAAAAGAATCTGGTCACGTGGCAATCTCGCCCGCAACATCTCAAGTAATTGTTCTTGAGTCATACGTTCCTCCAATTAAAAAAAGGAGCTGAGAGGTATTCTCAGCCCACTGCTTCACTCTAGGACCAAGGCGTTATGGTCTTTTTCTTGTGGCAACTTATCCATCAAAGTTGTCACATACTGTTGTAAGAAATGGCTTTTCTGGTCTAACAAATCCTTCTGCAAGGCGAGATAGGTCACATCTCCAAAATAATCTTGACTCGTTAAAGACAACTCCTTTTGGATAATGTCCTGCAAGGTCTCTAAGGTGAGAGACGAGTAATCCTCCTCATTCAAAACCTCATACTGAGCAAGGGACTCAGAAATATTGTTGGACACAATCACTTCCATAATGAAACTAGCTCCCTCACCTGTTCGATAGAGTTTATCCAAGAGGTCCGTCACTTCTTCTTGAAGCTGTTCCTGATAACCGTCTGCTCTTAGGCGCAGGTCATCACTAACTAAAGACAAGTCATCAATGCCCATAAAGTCTTGATAGAGCGTATCAAGAAGTGACTTGTTTTTGATACTCAACTCCATGGCTAAAAAGGCTTTAACCATGTCTTCATAGTTTTCTCGTGCCATCTCAGAAAGGGTTCTAGAAATTGTGTCATAATTCCAAGCCATAGCTTCTCTCCTTACGCTGTTGAATTGGATTCAAGCCTTGTTGGACTTCTTCAAGGTCTGACAGTCCGTCACTATCCGTATCACTGCTAAAAGGATTGGTCCCTAAAGCTAACTCTTGAGCATCCGTTAGACCATCTTGGTCTGAATCTCTTGTGTAAATGTTTTTAGGTTCCATTTAGTTGTCCTCCATTTTGCGTTTAGAAAGTCCGTAAGCTAGGCCTAAAAGAAGGCCTCCACCAACGAGCGCCAAAAGAGATTGACTCTCCCCTGTATTTGGTAAGATACTTGCTGGAATTGGTGGTTCTTGTGTTGGGATAGGTGGTTGTGGTGGGGTTGGTTGAGTCGGAGTTGGTGGCTCTGGTTCAGGTGTAGTTGTTTTTACTGTGTTTGAACTGATGGTGTAGCCATTCACGGTATGTAGTACCGTATTTTCTACTTCACCTGAAGCGATTCGTTTCATTTGCAAGTAAACATCTGCTTGAAACTCGGATTCTTCTGCTAGTTTTTCAAGGAATTCCTGATCAAAACTGATGGTAACCGTTCCGTTTGACGTGTCTACGTGTTGTAGCGTGTACTTAGTCACTTCTGTCCCTTTTGGTAAAACCGTTCCATCTTTTAGAGTCACATCTACTAAGGTATAAGCCTTGTAAGCACCATTATAGTCGTCATGGCTTTCATCGTAATCATCGTCAAAGCGGTATTCGATGAGTGGTGTTGCACGATTACCTGGAATGAGTGCTCCCACCAAACGGTAGTTAAAGACCTGATTCAAGGCAACTTCTTTTCCATCAAGGCTTTTCTCCTTTTGTGATAAATCAATCACCACATCTTTTTGTGGGTCTAGTTTTGGCACATTATTGACCACTGTCTCTGTCACATAAGCCAAACCAAAGTCAATCTGATAAGCGGTGTTTTCATACTTCCCACCAGTTTTTGTCAGCTCATTCTTAATAGTCATTGGAAGGGTCACCACTAAGGTTTGACCAGTTTTAACATAAGCCTCGTAGAACGCTTTTGGATCTTCAGCACTTAAAACTTGAATGGTTCCCTTGGGTGTGAACTGGCGTTTGACCATAGCGTCTTGAACCACTTTAGGCGCTTCTGACAATGAGGCATAGGCTTTCACCGAAATCCCTTTGACAAGATTTCCTGCCTTATCCATCACTTGGACACCATCTGCATTGACGCTAAGCGCTTCTTCAGGGTAATCATCCACCATGTAAAAACCTTTGGCAAGGACATCATCTGTCACCACCAAATCCTTGTACTGACTGTAATCCAGAATAATTTTGTAGTAATTAACGGTATTTGGAAGAACGGTCTTGCCATCAATAGACACGCCCTCTTTATTGGTATTGGACTTATGTGGTGTTACTTTTGGCACGTGATTCGTTACCGTATTGGTTTCGTAGGCTTGTCCAAACTCTACCTGATAAGCCACATTGTCATAAGACTTTCCTGAATTAAGCATAGACTCACGGACAGTCATAGGAGTGACGATGGTGATGTTTTGACCTTTCGTTACATAAGAATCATAGAAGGCTTGTGGATTTTCTGCCATAAAGACTTGGAAGGCTCCTTTAGGCACAATCTTGCGTTTCGAAAAGGCTGCTTTTAAGGTTTCAGGAACTTCTGATAGGCTCGAATAAGTTTTTACTGTAACTCCTGTGACAGCTTTACCATCAGATGTCACAAGTTGAATCGCTGTTTCATCTGGTAATAGAGCTTCTTCGGGATAGTCATCCACAAAGTAAAACCCTTGTGCAATCTGAGACTTATCGGCCTTAATGCCTCGGTATTGGTCTAAGTCCCATGACAAGGTATAGTGGTTCTGTGAACCGACTACCATCGGTTTTCCATTGATGTCCACCTTATCCTTATTAAGGTTTTGTTTTTTAGGTGTTGGGCTAACAAGGGTATTCGTCACCTCATCGGTTTCATAGCCATTCCCAAAATCTACTTGGTAGGCTTTGTTTCGATAAGTCTTCGTCTGACCATAAAGGCTGTCTTTGACGGTCATTTTGGTGAGAAGGTTCAAAGAGGTGCCTGTTTTGACATACTGGTCATAAAAGGTTTGATTGTCATTCGGCATAAAGACTTGGAAAGCCCCTTTAGGAGAAATCTTGGCATGAGCGAGTTTATCTTGAAGGTCTTTAGGCGCTTCTGACAGCGACTCATAAGCCTTGACAGTAATCCCTGATACGGCTTTGCCATCAGGAGTGGTGATACTTGTTCCCTTGTCTACCAAGTCAAGAACTTCTTCTGGGTAGTCATCTACAAAGAAGAAACCACGAGCAATTGTCTCTTTAGAAGACCTATCGACTTTATATTGATCTAAATCCCAGGTCAAACGGTAATGATTAGTTGTTCCTAAAGCCGCTACCGTATCGTTAATAACCACACCGTCTTCATTTTCATTGCGTTTTTGAGGGTCAATACGGCTAGTGGTTGTCCCATCACCAGGCGTACGCACTGTCACAACATTAGAAGTCACTGTATAGGCATTTGGGGTCCCCTTATTGATGAGGAGCTGATAACTGTTGGAATAGGTTGCTCCATCATTTTGAAGGCTACCGTAAAGTTTCGGAGCCATCAGTTGGTAAGACTTGGTGAGGTCTTCGTTGACCTCTTGAAGCAAGGCTTCCTTGGCGGTCAAGGTCACAAAGTTCTTAGCAGCATCAAAGCTAAGGGTATAATTTCCATTTTCTGCCTGCGTTTTTTCCTTGTCAAAAGCATAGCCTGCTGGAAGGTAATCTTCAAAGGTGAGGCTTGTGGTTTTGGCTCGATTTGGAGAAAAAGCGTCTACGGTTAAAGGGTAAATGACCGTTGAATCTTTTGCGACCGTTTTGTCATGAAGGTTCACTTGGTCGGTATTGATAACTTCCTTAACAATTTCAGGAGTCGTTGTCAGACGATAGTCGTGATAATGAACCGTTGGCACTTGTGGTGCTTTTGGTAATGGCTCTGGCGTAGGGTCTTTAGGCAAGGTAACCTTGGTAAGTGTTAGGCTAGGCTGAGTGACTTTCTCTAATGGTTTTTCCTTAAAGCTCACAGGTGGCTCTGGCGTAAAAGTCTTTGGGGTATAGTTTTTTGGCACAACCTTAATCGGTTCTGGAATTGGCTCTAACTTTGGTGTCACATGAGGTTTTGGACTATAAGGTTTGACCGTCCGTGCAACTGGTAGGGTATTTAAGGCAAACCAATAAGAGAGACCAACATTTTGAGGCATATCCCCTTGACCAAAGGTCACTGTATAGGTGTTGCCTGATGTAACCGTTGAGACAATTGCTCCTTTATAAGCATACTTGCTGTATGACGTATCCCATTCTTCAGGAAGATTTAAATCACTGGCACGATTTGACCCAAGTGAACGAGCCAGACCTTCGTTAGTCACTTGAATGGTTGAGCCATTGATAGGGACAAACTTACCTGATGAGTCTTTCACATACTCTAAACCGATGTCATTGTGGTTGAGTGAGGAATGAGTAAAGACACCTGGTTTTTCCTTGGTGAAGCTGACTTGAGAGCCATCTTCTAAGAAATACTTGGCTTTGACACGAAACTCCATTTTATCGGTTCGCCAATTGCCTGTCCCATCATTACGGTAGGCGACAAAGCCTTCTGTTGGGTCATTTGGCACGACTAACTGAACGGCATGAGTTCCAGCTGGAGAAACAAGGTTAGTAATGTCATAGGCTACTTTTGTGATTTTCTTACCATCAAAGCGAGCATTTTGAAGATTTTGATAGGTAAAGGAAAGGGTTTCTCCCGTTTTAAAGGTGTCATAGACGAAAAAACCAGTAGAATCTAGGATTTTAGAATAACCACCAAGCATGGCGTCACCCTTGGCAATGATGCGATTTGGGTTTCTTGTATCCGCGGAATGACGTGCTTGCGGTTCCCCATTATTCAAGTTGAGTGCCTGAGCAAGAGCTTGAGAGATATAGCCTTCCTCACCTTTTGAAATCTCAGCTAAATCACGTTTATAGCGCTCCATTTCTTTGGCATTGTAGGTATCAATCGCTTCATTTTCTTTCTTGGCGGCTTCTTCTTTTTCCTTATTGCGTTTCGTGATAGCAGCAATCTCAGTTTCACGGTCTGTGACTAATTTCTGTTGGTCTTTATTATAGGTTTCAACAGCAGCTTGACCTGCCTTGTTTTCATCATCCACTGCTTTTTGTCCGGCTTGATTGCGTTTATCAATTGCTTCATTATCAGCCTTTGCCTTGGCAAGACCCGCTTCATTTTCCTTTTGAATCTGAAGGTTTTTTCCGACAATGGCGTCTGCCACTTTCTTCTTTGATTCGTATTCAGCTAGATTGTCCTTATTTTGCTTATCAATAGCAGTTACCGCAGAGGTATAATCCTGATAGCCTGAAACAGTTGAGCCATCTCCTGCCGGAACGGTTTGAGTGGTAATAGTCACGTTCGCAGACTTGTCCTGAGTCTTCACTTCTGAAACCATAGTATCTACTGAACTATTCAAGGCGTTTCCTGCTTGAGTGGCGTCTTTATGACTAGCAGCCAACGCAGTATTCCCTTGTTCAACACGTGTTTTATCTTGTTCATAGGCGGCTTTATCTGCTTTATAGGTATTGGTCACCTGAGTGATGGCTTCAGCCTGCTTAGCAGCATCCGCTTCCGCTTTATCTAATTGCTTACTGGTATCTCTCGCAGAGGTTGTGTTCCCTAAATCCATAGGTTTATCCTGAATGGTAGTAACCCCTTCAGCAGTTGCTTGATTGACTGCCTTTGTCACAACATCATGAGGAACTGTAACCGTGATAGCCCCATCTGATTGACCAGTTGAGGCAAGACTATTCGTTTGTTCAACAACTGGTGTAGGTTGCGCTTCTGGTAAGTTGGTCGCAGGATTTTCTGTCAACTGAACGGTTTTATCTAGCGAAGGTGTTACCACTTCGTCAGCTTGTGCTACTTGGCCACCCCAAGCGACAACAGCCGTCACCATAGTTCCAAGTGCTACCGAACAAAGCGTACGATACTTCTTACTTTTACGGAAGACGTGTTTTTCTGCTTTTTCCTGATTGACTAAAAAGTGATGATGACATTGTTTGGTCATAAAAAGTCCTTCTTTTCTTTTGATAAGTAGTAACATTCCGTCACTCTCTCCCCATCATAAAAAAGACGCCTTGATTTTGGTATCACATCAAAAATGGATAAAGAAAAAAGCTATCGGTAGCACTACCGATAGCTTCTGAAAATCCCTATAAAAAAGGGGAGGACTGACGCATCAGACCCTCCCAGAACCACTCTATATTGCCAAATTATGGTGAAATACTTCATTTATAATTTTTGGGGTTTCTATCTCATCTATTCCAAAATATTGTAGTTGCATAGCTAGGACAATTTGTTCAAGGAACACTACATCTAGCAAAGACTCATTTATAAATTCTTTATCTAAATTTCCGTGGGCAAAATTATTTCATTGCTTGCCAATCCTCTCTCCGATTTTAGAATGATCAAAAGAGATATTGTTTATTTTATACATATAACAACCAAATATATCTAGTATTCTCTCCCCGTATTCTTCAAATATTTGATGAATCTTTTGAGAAAGAGATAGATAAGAAATAACTGATTTTTTCAGATCTTTGTAAATTTTTTTCTTTTTACCTGTTGAGGTTTCAATTAAACACTCCAATTCTTTGCTGACTTCCTCTTCCAGTCTTTTTCTTTGATCACTTTTCCATTTATCTTCTGAAAATAGTTTGCTAAACTCCCATTCAAAGGCAGCAGTTCTTAGCACAAAACTGGCAGCATCAATTATCCGACTATCACTAAAACTCTTACCTAGATGTCTGAGATATAGATTATTTTCAGCTATGTCATTTAATATCTTCCCCTCATAACCAGCAATATATTTTTGTTGAATATATCTTCCATCTTTCAATGGCTTCATTTCAATCTCAATATCTTCTCCAATTTCAACGTATTGTCTAACATTACTTTCCCTACTTGACAATTGAATCTTAGTAAAACTAATATTTCTACGATTACAAAGAAATTGGATAAACTCTTTTGCAATACGATTTAATTCTAGTATAAAAGAATAATCTTGAGTTTCTTCAAAATAAAAAACCATTGACGATGATAGGGTTAGAGGTGGTTTTTCAATAGATAGACTCGTTGTCCTTGTAATTCCGAAATAAACTTGAACTTCTTTTCCAAAAACGGTAAACTTCTGTTCTTTTGTCGTTGTGGAGTCAAAATCATAGGTACTAATTTTTATTTTTCCATCATGTTCTTCAGGCTTATACGAAATTTCAAAAGCATGATTGATTGGATGAATATAGTTTAGTTCTAACCCGCTGAAAGATATCCGACTAATCATCGGTCTTTCAGAGTCACTAAAAAAATAGGCCAAAAACGGTACAGTAATAACACCATTGTTTTCATGAAGTTGAATGTGTTTATTTGTTAGAAATGTAATAACTTGATTTGTTTCATTTGTACGTCCATAAAGAAAGTCTTCTTCTACAAATTTAGGATCTCCAGGCCAAGCATATCCCCCAGTTTCCAATTTTTTATGAAACCAAGAATACTTAATCGAATCTTTCTCTTCTTTAGGAATCAAGGATAACTTTTCTTTATCAAATGTAAAGAAAAATTCATAACCCATCATCTTCAAAGTTCCTGTCAGCATACACTACTAACTCCTAATTGATTTAAAATAATTGCCACCACTTCTATCGACTCCTCAAAACTAATTTCACTGGCATACCTAAATGATTTTTGATAGCGAGACCAAAGCTGTTTCTGGTAATCAGAGCTGCGGATTTCCTCTAGTTGACTTTCCCAATTTGTCAAAACATCTAAGCTTTCTCTTTTCTTAGCAGTATTGTTTAGAGCAGTTTTCAATATTGGGATATCAATCTCATCTTTTCGAAGGTGATATAATGTGAAGAGGTCATAGCGATCACGAGGTCTAGTTGAAACAGCTCCTCGACGAATAATCGTTTCTAATTTTTCAGCAAGAACAGTTTCTAAATTATAAGTCCAAACTTCTAGTTTATTCTCTGAAAAAACAGACTGCAATTGATAAGTAATTTCTCGTGGTGTTATCCGATCACCTGTTGTTATATCAATAAAGACAACTTCACGTAGGGTATCGAATGTCGCCTTGAGTTTGAGGGTAAAGCCCCCATATTCATCATCTTGTCGAATTGGCTCTAACATATCAACTTCAAATTGAAAACCTTCGGAAGGTTGACTTACAATTTCTTTGAAGATTGTTTGAATATTTTCCTCGCTAAGAGGTTGGCCTTTCAAAGTAACATCTAAATCCATAGTTGTTCGTTTATCTAAGCCAATCATCTGTCCGATAAGGAATCCACCTTTCACAATGAAAGAATCTTTATACCGACTTTCAGAGATGAGTTTTAAGATTTTCTCAATCAAATAGTTCTGCTGAACTTGTTGAGCAGGTATCCCTTTTTCTCTTGCGATATTCTTAATTTTCGCTTTGAAACTATTAGCATTTGAAAATTTCACGACAAAACCTCCACATAAGATTGTAGCTTTTCAGTGACATTAAATAGTTTTGCATAGTGATACATCTTGGCATAATTCACAGTTCCTTTTTTGAAATAAGCTTGAAACGCTGGAGCAATGACTTGAACATCAACATGATAGGCTGTTCTCAAACACTCTACCAAAGTTCGTTCCATATCATATACTGAGATAAACTGTCCAGCCTGTCGCTCTAGTTTTATAATACCGATTTCATGATGATTTCTAGCAACAATCGGCTTAACACCAGCTTCTTTCATTAGCCTCGTGTTCGTCCCAAAAGGAAAAGTCATCACAGGTTCAAATGGAACAGTGAGGGAAAGGCCATGTAACCATAGTGCTGTTTCTAAGGAATAAATTCCTTTTGGAAAACGATACTGTAAACTAAAGAAATCATCAATATAGGTATCAGGCAGATGATAAATCCCTCTTTCAATTGATTCCACTTTACCTTTTGAGACCAATTGATTCAGTTGTTGGTAAGAAAAGTTAAGCTCTTCTATATCACGAAAAGTTATAACTCCATGATTTTTTTTTATGTAATTATAGACAGGTTTCTCTAACAAATCCACATTACCACCTCCTAAATAATATGCTAACATTTCACTACAATGTTAGCATATTATTTATAAAAAATCAATCACAAACAAAACAATATGCTAACAAATTGTTAAATCGTTAGCATATTGTTTTCTATTTCGTCGTATAGGCAAAGCTAATTGTACTATCGACTCCTGATAATTTACGGAATGTATAGTTAGGATTACCATTAACATTGGTCTCTGAGATGAGGAAAGAACCATCAGGATAAACTTTCTCGACAAAGGCGACATGACCGTATTCTGTTGGCGATCCATGACCTCCTCCCGCAAAGGAAATAATCGCTCCTGCTTTTGGTTGCTTGCCTGTATCTCCACCAAGACGTGCTGCTGTTGCCACCCAATCTTGACCATTACCCATGGTACTGATGATTGGGATTTTCTCACCGTTTCGGCCTTTGAGTTTCAATCCCAATTGGTTGATACGAGCAGCTACTCCCCACGTACATTGCCCATAGGCATAGCCCATACCGTCACCTCCACCTGGAACGGAATTGTCATAAAGGTCTCCTCGAACTGCTTCCAGCGCTTTTGGATCACTTTGAGCAGTTCCACCATTTGGTTGGCTAAAGCCTTTCTCAATTTGGTAATACCACTCTGTAGCTCTCGTTTGACGTTCTAGGAGTTTATCACCACTATTTCCCTCCCAATAAATGAGAAAGACTTGGGCAAGACTGGCTGGGCTACCTGAATTTTTGAAAAAGTCTTTTAACCAGTTGGTATAGTAAGGATTGTCCCCATGGAGCATAAAATCCAGTTGTAAGCCTAAGTCATACCACTTCTGATTTTTCCCTTTGGCATACTCTAATAATAAAGTATGTCTGCGTGACCCATCTGCAGTATCTGTCCATTGCCCCAAGCCTAAGCCACGTCTTAAAATATTCGGGTACCTGCCATTATAGATAGCTGGACCATTAAGGGACAACCAGCCCTCATCATCCCAAGAACTGGCACTTGCCCCAACAGGAGGCGATAAATAGTCACCTTCAGCTCGTTTAGGATTGATAGAAGATTCTACTGACCAGTTTCCTAAAATAGCCGCAATGGCTTGATTGGTCGCTCCTTGACTCTTCAAATACTCATAGATAGCTTTGGCTCTCGCAAACTCATCGCCTCCAAATTGACCAATGGTAGGGAGAATCGTCGTTTGGAGTTGAATGACTTTAGAAAAGTAAAAGGCTGGATTGGCGTAAACCAGTTTCTCTGAATCATCGTCAACCTTTTGATAGGTCACTTTTAGACCAGATCCATCCTTGGTTTGACCAATCACTTCCCCTGCTTGGACTTTTTGGCCATCGCTCACTCGACCAGTATGGATATTAAACAAGGTCAATTGAGACTTGTTTAGTCCCTTACCTGACGTGATGATAATGTTCTCGCCATCTAGGGAAACCTTACCATCCATGGGAGCCACAATCACTTGATTTTCTTTAGCTTCTAAAATGATATTATGATGAAGCGTTGGCTTGTCATCAATCACCTCATAGCCATAGCGGACTGTCATGGTAAGCGCATCGTCTTCAGTCTGTCCCTGAAATGGATTATCCAATTCTTGGAGGGCAAGGTAGGTGCCTTCCTCACTTAATTCCTTTAAGTCTTCTCTATCGTCATCAGAGAGCTTATAGGCAGGCTCCTTACTTAACTCAAGCATGGATTTTAAAGAATCCCCACCGTTTAAGTCCTGCCAAAGTTGACTCAAATAGGCTTGATAGGTTTTATCCCCTTCTTCCATGATTTCTTCTAAAGCATAATCTTGATACTTGAGATTCATAAAGCCCATGACGTCATCAATCTTGGTGTAGTAGGTAATGCCAGTGGGGTTGGTCCGGGTGTTTTCCGCATCTTCCCACGTCATGTGCGTATAGGCTTTTGTCAGTTCACTCTCATCCTGTTGAATGAGAGTGGTTCCTGAAATTCCTATAACAAAACTCATCATCAAAAGCAAGAAAAACAAGAGGCCTGACACGACCCAAGTCATAGGATTAAGGGCAATCGATGAAAATAAGGTCAGGCTATTCTTAATCGCTTGAATAACCCCTGTTATTCCTGACACACTGTGCCTTCTAGCTTGCTTGAGAAAGGTGTGGTATCGCCTTTTGGGCTTTAAGGGCTTCTGTCGGGTGAACCCTTTTCCCTTTTTAAAGTTCTGATACCGCTCCTTACTATGAGCGGCTTTCGTCTTAGTAAACCGAAGACCTGTCTGCCCACTTTTGACAAGGAGTTTTCCTGACTGATAAGTAAATCTCCCATAGCGTCTGCTTTTTATACTCAGATCCTTGACGGTTCGGATACCTTCTAAGTCATCATCTTGAGCGACTACATCCAGTGATTCTGAGGCGACATAGCGTAATCCTCGTTTGACCTTAGTCGAGGGGTTCTTAAACTGATGTGCTTTTTTCAGTTGTTTCACGTCACGCTTAGCTGATTTGACCTCTTTTTCTGCCTGAAGGCGTTCAAGAGGTTTTTCTTTTTGAAACTGAAACCGTGACGTTTTTGATTCTGTTGGCTTTTTCTGATCGGTAAACTTAGAAGTGGCTTTCTCCTCTTTTTCGGCCATCTTGACCTCTGCCAAGTGTTTTCTTGCTACTGCTAGGCGCTGTCTGGCTTGAGGAAGCCGATACTTCTTAATTTCCCTAGCCTTTAGCCATCTGGGAGACACATAGGCGATCGCTTCCTTAAAGGTATCTGTCGCTAGATCTTTTTCCTCCTGATAGGTTTGTTTTAAGGTCTGTCGTTGTTCCCTTGTTTCAGCTTTCTCAGCTCGGCGCATGATAAAGCGTCGTTTAGGAAGTGAGCGTTTTAACCCCTTCTTCTCCCTGCGGTAATGGATACGGCTAGCCTTTAAACTACTCTGAAAGGTTTTACGGGCAACCTTGACCTTCTGTTGCTCTCTTGTCATGATTCACCCCTCATCTTTTCTGGATCGGTACTCATGATGTCAAAGAGTTGGGTTTGAAGTGGGATTTTATTTCTAAAGGGAACAACCGTTGAGCCTGCCTTAATCAATCCCGCTCCCTTTTCTGGATTAACCAAGTATTTCTCAAGTTCTTTAGATAAACCCAAAAGATGAACCAACTCTTCTCTGTCACTTTTAGCTTGTTTTAGAAGTATCATAAACTCGCTATTAGCGATAATACGTCTCCCGTTGGCATCAAGAAGTAAGGTTTCTACGTTTTGAGTAATGCCTGTTGGAATGGCTCCATACTTACGAACACGGCTCCATAATTTGAAGAAGAAATCAGAAGCGTACTTATCCAACAACAGAAGCTGCATTTCATCAAAGTAAATCCAGGTCTTCTTGCCAAGTTTTTGGTTTTTAACCACACGATTCCAAATCTGGTCAAAAATCACCATGAGGGCAATCTGCTTCAATTCATCCCCTAACTTTTTAACATTGTAAATGAGGAAATGGCTATCCGTTTTGATGTTGGTTCGGTGTGAGAAAATATCGAGTGAGCCTTCCACATAAAGCTCCATATCAAGGGCTAAGTCCTTAGCTTCTTGTTCAGGTTGTTTAGAGAGAACAAAGACCCATTCCACGAGAGATGGTATCTCAAAATGCTTGTAGGTCAACCGTGTCACACGGTCAATTAAGGACTTTTCTCGACCATCCATTTTTCGGTCTAAGAGTTTCCCAATCCAAGACAATAGAAATTCTGATTTGACCTTAATAGGGTCTTCATCCATATTGTCATCGGATAAGTCTAAAACATTTAAGAAAGTGGTAGAGTCAGGCGCAATATCAATACTTTCCCCACCAAAGGCTTGACCAATGATACTGTACTCATTTTCGGGATCAACGATGATGATTTCGGTATCACTCTCTGCTTCTTTTAACTTGGTTGAGATGATTTCATGCTTGGTCGCCATCCCCTTACCAGCACCCGATGTCCCTAGAATCAAGCCTGATGGGGTATTGAGTTTCCCACGGTCAATGGTGATGATATTACTTGAAATCTGGTTTATCCCATAAAATTTCCCTCCCTTATCTTGTAGGTCAACAGAGGTCCAAGGGGAGTTCACGGCAATGTTTGAGGTCAAAAGAGACCGTGACACACCCTCAAGGTAGTTCTTGCCAAATGGCAATAAGCTATTAAAGGCAGCTTCCTGCATATAGGTCAGATTATCAATCACAAGGTCATTAGAACCTGCCACTTGTTTGATAATATCAAGGGAGTGTTTCAATTGGTCTTCGTTATCCGCAAAGACCCCAATCACAAAGAGGGTGTCAAAGAGCTTGTCGCCTGTTTGCGTCATGGTTTTAATCAGCTCATCGGCTTCATCGATGTTACTTTCTAGGACCTGACTAACCTTTTCAAGATAAACGCCAGATCGTGCCATCTTTTGTTGTTCCCCAATTTTTTGCGATTCCATCAAAGTCTTCTTGGTACGGAGCTTGGTCATGGCTTCTGACTTGGCTGACCCTTTAGCATGGAGACTAATCATCACTTCCAAATCCGACTGCATGAGTTCTCGTAAGAACTTATCCCCCAACTCCATCCCATAGTCACGAACATAGACAATCTGAAGCAGTCTATCATCCATTTCAATATGATTTTTGTGCTTAAAGGACAGACTGGTTGGGGCAATAAAGTGCTTAGTTGTTTGTCCTGAACGTACCAGGTCTTGATAGGTAAAGGGCAAATGATTTTCCCCACGCAACATATCAGCTAAGTGATTCACACGGCTTTCTCCACTGAGGAGAGTAAAGTTCGCATCTATTTCAGAAAAACCACTCTTAAAGTATTCCCCAATCTGAGACAGAGAGCGATAAGCGAGTTTCGGATTTTGGTCTGACTTCCCAAAAGAAATGAGCTTAACCGCTGAAAAGTTATTTTCTCCAGCTTCTAAGTTATTCTCCATGATACGATTGAGTTCTTCACGATAGGTATCATACCCATCCTCATGAAAAGGATACAAGACACCCTTTCTAAACTTATCCAAGTTGACCCTTTGGTTAAAAATAGTAAGTTGGAAATTGGTCTTGTCATCCAAACTGTTAATCAAATCGGAATAGGTTTCCATAATCGCTCCCTTATCTTCAAGTCCCACCGTCTGGTAATTGACATCCCCTAAAAGATAGGACTGGGAAAAATAATCTGGGGTGACTTGCATGAGACCATTAGGAAAAAGGCCTTGGTAAAGAAGCGTATTAACAGTTGTTGGTAGCACTTCTTCTTTTGGTTTACGTGTCTTCTTGTGCTTAGAAGAGGTCTTTGGTTTCATTGAGTGGTTTGTTTTTTTCATTGCGTATTCCTTTCTGTCCAGTTAGTGTACGGTCTGGTATGGTCATTTCATAATGCCATCTATAATTAAGATACGTTTCAAAAGGTAAGTCATTAGGGCGATAGACCCCAAATAACATGAGGGGAATGGTAAAGGTAAAGATAAGTCCGTAGACAAACCAATCCCCAAATTGCCAATAAAAGAGGTTTAACCCTAAAATCAGGATGGTAATGGCAATGGCTGGCAAGACAAAGATGACTTGTCGTGTGGTAAAGCCTAGCCAAGCCCTATGTTGGACTTTTGTGATGTCCTTAAAAACACGTGTATTCATAAGACTCCAATCTAAGATGAATATGAAAAAAGATTGGGAGGAACGTCCTTCCCAATCCTCCTTACATGCCTAGGATACTTCTGGCAGTCCGTTGACTGCCCACCAAGGCAATGATCAATAAAATAGCCTGGACTAAACCACCAAATGCAGTCGCTAGCGTATCCATCACTCCCGCACCATTTGAGAGAGCCAATTTCCCAGCTGATTCAAAGAGGGGAACAAGGGAGATGATTAAGAAAATCAAGACCCCTTGGAGGGCATAGACCATGATGTTTTTCAGGTAGCCAATCCCAACACTTCGCCAGTCATCACTAAGGAAAGTCGGAATCGTTAGAGGCGCAAATGGAATCATGAGATAAAGTTGGATAAAGCGAATAGTAATAAGGAGATTCACCACCATCACGCTAACCAATCGCACTAACCATATCAGAATGGCAAAAAAGCCAACAATGAGTTTTCCAATAATTCCTGACCCTTTAAGTCCTGAAATAGTCTCATAAGTCGTTCCCCCATGAGAAACGACACCAGCTACGCCTTCAATGATGTGAGAAGCAACAGCTAAGATAGCTTCTACAATAACAGTGGTGTTTGTAATGACCACTGCCACCATGATATAAGAGACAATCATAGGAGCAATGGCTTCAAAGGTCATGGCACCACCTGAGTTGGCGATTTTCTTAGCCATCTTAGAAAACTCAAGGACTAACACAACGGCTAAAATAGCCACTCCCAAGGGCTGCATGATTCCTTTTGTGATCGCTGACATATAAGACCAAACGGTTGGGTTATAATCTGCAAGGGATTTAACCAAGTTGGCCGTCGATTCTAAGTCCACGTTAAAGCCTTCAAAAAGGCTATCGCTCGAAATTTTCTCTGACGCTAGAAAGACAAAAGCTGAAGGTAATGTGTTGTTCATGTCATACTTAGCCCTCCTAAATGGTAATTTGGGTGATGAAGGCACCGGCGGCACCTACCATAACACCACCCACAATTTCTAAGATGGCATTGCGGACACCAGGTCCACCATCTTTGATATTGGTTGACAGGTTTATGATACCCATGACGACAAGAAAGGCGCCTGTCGCAACCATTCCTTTTTGTAAGAGCGCCATGGCTTGGGCAAACATGGAACTAGCGTCCACGCCATAAACAAAGCCTGTTAATTTTTGGTTCATACGATTCCTCTTTTCTATTAGTGTAGTGTGGTTTCTTTGCTTAAATCCCTAACCTTGTGGGCTGAGGGTTCAAACGGAACGTCCTCTGTTTTGAGGGGGTCAATGTGGTAATGCCACCAACGTTCATCTGACTCCTTATCCGCCAGGTATTGCCAGTTTTTGTGTTTCAAGGGGAAATACTTTTTTTCCTTAAAGACAGGAACCCCTGCAATTCTCACCAAGCATTCATCACGTTTCATGTTTCCGACTTCATCAGGGGTCATGAGATCCCTTGCGATTTTCTGATGAGACGTTGACCCAGACCCTGTTTGGCCATACGACCGACTGGTACTTCTCACATCAATGGTTTGTTTGCCTAAGAGACCACTCATAAACTTGAAGGTCTCTTCATCATTGCCTCCAAGATAAAGCAAGCTATCACAGTTTCCTAGAATGGTTTTCCAAGCCTCCTTCTCCTTATAGAGCCCTTGAAGTTGGGCAATGTTTTGAAGAATGGGTACGAGACTCATGTTCCGTGAGCGAACTGTTGAGGTTTGTTCCGCAAAGTCTGGAATTTCACCGACATTCGCAAACTCATCTAAGTAACTTCTAACATGAATAGGCAATTGTCCCTTGAAGTCCACATCAGCTTGTCTCGTTAAGGTTGAAAAGACGGTGGAGAAAAAAAGGGCTGAGAGAAAGCGAAAGGTAGTGTCATTATCTGGAATAACGAGATAGACCATGGTTTTCTGCGTTCCCCATGTTTTTAAGTCCAAGGTGTCACGTTTGGTTAAATCAATGACAGATTGGATATTAAAGAGGGCAAACTTAGCTGTTGTGACGGCAATTACTGAATCCAAGGTCTTATCCTTGTAGTTTTGGAAGTCTGCCCAGTTACGCATGGTGAAGTTTTCTGTCCCATATGTCTTGGCATAGGTCTCAAACATCACTTCTAAGACACTCTTATCTTGATTTTCTCCTTTGGATAAGAGCTTGATGAGTTTTCCAATTTCAGAAAAAGAGGGGTAACGCCCTCGCTTACGACGACTGTCTGCTTCTTCCTTGGTGCTACCTGGAGGATTGTAAAAATCCACCAAGTAAGAGGAAATCGCACGGACTAAGGTCATGGAAGCTTCATCCCAAAAGGGATCACTGCGACTACCATTGCCCTTAGTGTTATTGAAATAGACCGTAAGCATACGGTTCAAATCATTCTCCGTTTCCACATAACGAAAAGGATTAAAACCATCTGAGTTGGTCATGTTTACGAGGTCTAAGACCTTGACCTGATAGCCATGCTCTAAAAAGAGCTTCCCTGTCTTTTCAGCTAAGTGATCCTTAGGGTCAACGACAATATTGGAACAGTTGAGCTGAATCAGATTAGGTTTGACAAACCGAAAAGTCTTCCCGCTACCAGACCCACCAATGACCACAAGGTTCTTGTTTCGGTCAAACTGTGGGGCTTTCTTTTCTAACAGGGTTAGCCTAACATTACGTGACAAAATAGTGTCATTAAAGGGATTTTTACTGAGAAAGGCTTTACGCTCACGATTGTTTCCAAAGCGAGCAGAGCCATATTCAGCCCCCTCTCGGTAAACCTTTTGACCAGTTGAGACATAAAGATACACTAGGCCCATCGTCACAAGACCAAAGCAAAAGCCTAAAACCGATCTACCAGTAAAATGACCATTCCACAAGGGATTTAAGACCTGATTCTGTCCTTCGCCTAAGAGATAGGCAAGGCGTTCCAAGGGCGGTTGATTAGGTAGGCTATCGTAAAGCAAGACTAGCCGATGGCAGAAATAGCCAAGAGCAAGTCCTAATATGCCAAAAATAAAGGCTTTTTTC
Source organism: Streptococcus henryi DSM 19005 (assembly GCF_000376985.1). Lineage (GTDB taxonomy): Bacteria > Bacillota > Bacilli > Lactobacillales > Streptococcaceae > Streptococcus > Streptococcus henryi. The sequence continues at coordinate 174,808 of NZ_AQYA01000037.1, read as the reverse complement.
CCTGAGACCATTAGAGAATGACCTCCTTTGTTTTCACAGCAGAGGGTTCTGACATCACAATCTGTTCCTTGGCTTGTGCGATTTCCTCATCAAGGGTTTTATCCATAGTTAACCCTTTCAGTTTTTCTGGATTGGAAATCAACTTCTGAAGCAACTCATCTAAGTGCTTGTCTAAGAGCGACTTATCCTTAGCATAGAAATGCAGGTAGTCTCCTAGCCAACTAATGGCAATAGGAAGGTTTTCTGATTCCACCAATTCCTTGAATTTCTCGACATCAACGGGTTTATCCAAGATGTCTTTTGAGATATTAAGCGACTCAATGGCATAAGGACTTTGAAGGAGTTCTTCTAACTTTTGAACCCCAATTTTATAAGCCGATTCTTGTGCTAGGGCGTGTCTGGCTGACCACTCTAAGAGTTTGAGAAGGACCTTCACCGTAAACATAGCACTCCGTTCCGCATATTGAATCGCTTGGCGTTCCTGTTGTTCGGATGGCATCATTTCCTCCTTTATATGATTCCCCATCAAAACAATAGGGTGCTTTCATGATACGAAAGCACCCTTGATTTTGGTATCACAATAAAGATAGGAAAAAGACGATTCCATTCCAAGACAGGTGAACGAGAGTTGAGCTCAAGCAGTCTGTTTGTCCTCTAACCACACCAAGTGTGAGACCTAAACTCCCATATAGCACCCAAGTGAATAAACTAGAGGGGTGGTGGGCTAAAGCAAAAAGGGAACTCGTTAACAACACTTGAACCACTGGTTGAGACAAGACTCCCCACAACACCTCTCTATAAAAGACTTCTTCCACAACACTGGCATTAAGGAGAAAAAGAATAAAGGACAGAACAGGAATCTGATTTTGAACAGTCACTAACGTTTCTTGATTTGCCTCACTGCTTGAAAACATGGCACTCATAATAAGAGCAATACTTACCATGACACCAAGACTACCAAGTAACCAAATTCCTCTCTCCTTCAAGGATAGGTTTCTTTTAGGTATCTGGTACCTTTTCCAGCTCCACAATAGCAGGGCTAGAAACGTCACTTGTAAAACAGGTAACCATGCCCCATTTAGCCAACCAACCAGGTACAAACTCACTAGGAGGACATTGACATGAATGGCTCCGTACATCACTAATAGTCGTTTCATCACTATCTCCTAAACAAGTCTTCATAGTCAATCTCTAAGACAGTCACTATTTTCTCCACCCATTTGCCTTGTGGCATGAGACGATGAGATTTGTAGTGACGAAAGGTTTGGTAGAGACGGTTAAACTCACTAGGGTAGACGTATTGGCCCTTAAACATCTGTCGAGCAAGGTCAGCCCATGACAGTCCTTTTTCCATAACGATAATTTCCAAATTTTCCCAAAAACGATCGTTCATAACTCCTCCTTATGTCACCAGGTCTTTAAAAAGATGTTCACGAAAGGAAACCACTTTTTGACTTCTCGGAAGAAAGGTCCTTGCTTCTTCTAAACTCATATCGGGATACACTTTGTCCTCACAAACCACAAGTGGGAGACGAAGATTCTGGTCAGGTTTCCGTAGTACCAACGTCACTAACTCACTCAATTTCATCTCTCTATGACCTTTAAATCGTTGTAGCGAGGGGGATAAGAGCGTAAAACAATCACTGCTTTTGGTAAACAACCTCAGTAATTCCTCACGTGATATATGACTCACTTCTTTACAGGAGTAGGAAATACCATGCGAGTCACAAAAAGATAGGAGTTTCTGATTCCGACTGTTATTTCGACTTAAATAGATTTCTAACATCGCTTCCTCCTACACAGATAGCTCCTTCTCTAATGCTTGAGTTGGTGGGGTAAACACCTTACTCATATCAATAGGTGACATGCCTTCACCGTAGCATTTAATTGTTATAAGACATTGGACCATTTCATATTGACCTTTGTATTTGTACAACTGACCATAAGTTCTGAATGCTAAATGATTTTCATCTGTTAAAAAGGCATCCCCACCATTTTTAAGATCCTCATTCTGAATAAATTCTTGATAATTCTTAAGATTTGATTCAAACAGCTTTGGTGGAATTTTCTCTTTGTGGTAACTATCCTCGTAGACGACCATGACATCACAATCATAGTCTGGTAGACTAGCAATTAGGCTATCCTGTCGTTCTGTTTCAGCATAATGTATTTCTAACTCAAGATCTGAGCAGTCCAATATACTTTTACTATGTAATAATTTCATGTTCTTCTTCCTCTTCAATCTTTCTAAATTCTCTAGCAATGGCTTCAATAACGGTGACGGTCACGCTATTGCCTGCTTGTTTATACAACTGACTTTTACTGGATACGTTCTCAGCTCTGTCATAAGCCCAATCAGGAAACCCCTGAAGTCTAAAACACTCTCTAGGGGTTAGGCGTCTGATTCTCAAACGATACAGTTTTCCATCTAGGATTATTCCAGTCACTTCATACCACTTGTCCTTACGGTATTCCAAAGCAGCAACTACCACTCCCATATTGTCAGAAGTGGTCAAAGTATTTGAAATCCCCTTTCCCACTCGTCCTCTGCGTTTGGTAGACTCTGGGTAAGCAAGGTTGACAGAATCTCCCACTATTGCCTTGGCATAGCCTAGTTTGGTCGCTTCCCTAATTTTCAAATGTGGCGCTTCTTCACGACAAAGAATCTTAGGAACTTTATCCCCTCCTTGCATCGTGGTCAACGTTGGAGAAAGCCCTGAAAGGTCATAAACTCGTCCAGTCTGCACAAACGTTGTTGGTAAGGTTCCTGCGACAACTACACCATGCCGATCTTGGCTAGTTAAAGTAAACATCGGATCATCGTTCCCTTTAAAGCGTCTCCCATGTTGGCGTTTTTCTAGCCTATCAGGGGTTAAAACTGGAATGGCAATTTTAGTTCCTTCTCCTTTTCCTCTTGTTAAGGTTGGTGCTATCCCACGTGATAAATAGACTTCTCCATTCATCCCTTTGCCTGACGGATTAACATTGCCTAATCGTTCAAGACCAGCTGAGCTGTTTTCTCCTCTGAGAGGAAATAGGAATCGGGGACGGTATCTTCTAGAATGTCCGATAATAAAAATTCTTTCACGGTTTTGCGGCACTTGGAAATCTTTACTGTTAAGCACCTGCCATTCGACATCATACCCCAACTCATCCAATGTGGTGAGGATTGTTCGAAATGTCTCTCCCTTGTCGTGACTGAGTAAGCCCTTGACATTTTCGAGGAATAAAAAACGTGGTTGGATCTGTTTGGCCGCTCGAGCAATCTCGAAGAACAAAGTTCCCCTAGTATCCTCAAATCCCAATCGTCTGCCTGCGAGTGAAAATGCCTGGCAAGGGAATCCCCCACAGATGATGTCCACTTGCCCTCTAAGTTGTCTAAAGTCCTGATCTGTGACTTGTCTAATATCATGAAATTCTATTTCTCCTTTGGTCTCATAGATGGCCTTGTAAGATTTCCTCGCAAACTTGTCAATCTCACAAAAGCCAATACACTCATGGCCCTGACGAGTTAACCCCAGTCGAAAGCCTCCAATTCCTGCAAACAAATCTAAAAACTTCATGTCTCTCATTCCTTTCTGACAAAATTAAAAAGGACCTTACTTCTTGCGTAACGTCCTTTCTTAACAATGATCTTCCATTTCTGGGGCAGTGATAAGTTCAAAAATGAACCAAATCATTCCTAATCCCCAAATACCTAATAATATCCACCAAAACATCTTACTCACCCCCTTTTAGTTCTTTTAAGCGTTGGACCTTGGTCCATTCGGATAAGACGCCATTAAAGACGTATTCCGCTATCGTTTCTGTTCTGTCCGCAAACCTCATATTCTCTAAAGCGTACTGATACCGATGATCAAAATAAATCATGGCATAATCACTAGCAGCCTGTGATAGACCAACTTGTCTCAACTGATCATGTACCAAGCCCCAAATGTAATCTCTGTCGTATCTTGTGACTCGGTCTACTTTACGTTGAAAATTGTCATTGTCACATTTCTTACTTGTTAGACTTTCTTTCTCCTCCTCGTCCTCAATGACTGACTCACTCTCTTTAGTTTCACTCATATCAGTCTCACTAACTTCAGTCTCACTAGTGGCTGATTTTAAGACTGGCCCCGGCTGATTTTGACACCCCCCTAGTGTTTTTTGAACACTACCCCCGTCTGAATTTGAGACTGGGGTAGGTTCATGTTCTAACTCCCCCAAATAAATCTTGTTGGCCAAGCGTCCTTTTTCACTGGAAGACTGTTGGACTTCATCTATCAAACCATACTCTCGTAAGGTTTTCTTGATAGCAAGTAACTTAGATTTGGAACAGCCAAGTAGTGCCATGAGTTTGGAGTTGGAATAGACCAAATAAATAGCCCCATCCTCATCTATCCACCCTCTACTTAATGACAATTCCAAACGGTCTTTTAGAACAGCATAAGCAACCTTCACCTCGAGTTTCATGCCCTTATAGTGATCACTCTCATACAAGAGTTTTGGGAGCTTATAGTAACGCTCTGACGTTTGATAGTGATTTGCGGTGATACGTTTCATGATTGTCCCTCCAACACTAATAAACCGATATTTCCTAACTCATCAAATTGAATGAGTCCGTTCTCCTCCATTTCAGCAACTATCCGCTTCGCTTTATTGATATCGATTCTCATGATAGCCATGAGATGACACATCACAATTTGTCGTGATGACTGTTCATTCTTTTGCATGATTTTCCTCCTGAAACTAAAAAAGCGAGAACACTTATTAAAAAGTTCTCGCTAAAGCGATATTATTTATAAAATCTAAAAAATTCCTCCTTAATGACAGATTGTAGAACGCTCAAATCCTTGATTTAACAGCGTTTTAAGCACCTGTCATTATTATGACACAATCCCCGCCTGGAATTGCCCATGTTTTCTTATCGCCACGCAGTTGCAAAAGAATTTCCCCTTCTTCATTAGCAAGGATTCCACCTGCGAAATTGAGTATTATCTTGTCATGTCCAACCTTGGAGCGAATATATGAAATGTAATCTTGTGTCATTTGTTCTCCATTATTCTATAGTGATTGTCTAAAATTCAAAAATAATATTGCTGCAAATCATCTGACTCATCTCGTTCGTAAAACAACTCTGAAATATCTTTGCTCTCAAAGACTTGCAAGGTTTCAGTCATTGATTCCGCGAGTTCAATACGCCCTTTTTCCAAGTCTTTGCGACTGATCCAAACAACTTTCCCTTCCTCAGAGTCTCTCAGCTTCCCCTGATATTCCGTTACTTTGTAGAGAAAAACTAAATAGCGTTGACCTGTCTTTCGAAGATGAAAATGTTTCATGCCAACTAGTCTTGGATGAAAAATTGTCAAACCAGTCTCTTCATAAACCTCACGAACCACTGAAGCATACAAGGACTCAAAATTTTCTATGTGCCCTCCAGTCAGAACTGCTCCAGACCAATCGTATCTATCAGAATCCCTGATTTGCATAACGATATTACCCTGACCATCCTCAATCAGGCACATATTGGTTAAAATAACATTTTCAGAACGGGACATATGAACTCCTTAATATTTTTATTTATATCTAATACACCATTTACTTATATTATAACATGATTTTTCTCAACGTTACTTGAACAAAATCCCTTCATCATTTATTCAATTGATATATAAAAAACGAGAACACATTAATATGTTCTCGCCCTCATTTATAGTCTTAATATTCTTTTTCGTTGTATCCAAAGTCTGCCAAGTCAAGCTTCTTATCGCGCCAATTTTTCTTAACTTTGACCCAAGTTTCAAGGTAAACTTTGTCACCAAGCATGATTTCGATATCACGGCGGGCCATTTTACCGATTGTCTTGAGCATAGCTCCCTGTTTTCCGATGATAATACCTTTTTGGCTATCACGTTCTACCATGATGGTTGCACGAATATGAACTTTATCCGTTTCTTCATCACGCTTCATTGATTCGACAATAACAGCAACTGAGTGAGGCACTTCTTGCTCAGTTAATTTAAGGATTTTTTCACGAATCATCTCTGATACTAAGAAACGTTCTGGGTGGTCAGTGATTTGCTCTTCAGGGAAATATTGGAAACCTTCTTCAAGATTGTCCTTGAGGATTGTCATGAGAGTTTCAACATTGTTACCTTGTAGAGCAGAAATTGGAACAATTTCTTTGAAATCCATTTGTGATCGGAAATCGTCAATTTGTTCTAAAAGTTGGTCTGGATGAACTTTATCAATTTTATTGATGACTAGGATTACCGGAATTTTAGCAGCTTTAAGGCGTTCCATAATCATGTCATCACCTTTACCACGTTTTTCATCAGCTGGAACCATGAAAAGCACTGTCTCAACTTCACGAAGAGTTGAGTAAGCTGATTCTACCATGAAATCACCAAGCGCTGTTTTAGGTTTGTGAATCCCTGGTGTGTCAATAAAGACAATTTGCTCGTTTTCTGTGGTATAGATTCCCATGATTTTGTTACGAGTTGTCTGGGCCTTATCAGACATGATGGCAATTTTTTGCCCCATGACATGATTCAAAAAGGTTGATTTCCCAACATTTGGACGACCCAAGATGGCTACAAAGCCTGATTTAAAAGTCATAAATTCTCTTTTCTATTTTTATAATTTAATATTTTTTGATAAATGGCTGCGCTCTGCTATTTTCCTAAAATCAAGTGCCAAATTTTTGGCACAAAGATAATGAGTCCTGTCACGACAGCATAGCCTGAGATGACGAGAACTGCTCCTGCTGCCATATCTTTAGCGTTCTTTGCCAGCATTGAGAAATGGTAATTGCTGGCTAAGTCTACAACATTCTCAATAGCTGAGTTGATAATTTCAAATGAAATAACCAGAAAAATGGCCAGCATCAAAAAGAGCCATTCCATCGCCGAAATTTGGAAAACGAGTCCGGCAAGTGTCGCTAGAATAGCTGATACGAGATGCTTACGCATATTGCGTTCTTCTTTAAAAGCCGTAATGACACCAGTTATGGCAAATTCCATACTGGCCACCAAATCCATGTTTTTCCACTTTTTTTGTGGATTATTGTCGCGTAAGTCCATAGGCTGTCAAAATCTCTTCCTGTAGGGTGAACATTTCTTTTTCTTCTTCAGGTGTGTAGTGATCGTAGCCGTTAATATGCAAAAAGCCGTGTACTGCTAAAAATCCCATTTCACGTTCAAAAGAATGTCCATATTCTTGAGCTTGCTCATGAGCTTTATCAATTGAGATAAATAGCTCACCAATATAGCTATCAAATTCATCTAACATCTCTGCCAATTCAGGATTTTCTGCCAAATCTTCTTCATCAAAGGCAAAAGGTACCTCTGGCTTATATTCCAGACTGATAACATCCGTTGGACGATCAGTGTCACGGTATTCTAAATTCAACTCATGGCTGCGCTCATTGGTTACAAAAGTCACTGCCATTTCCTTATTCTCTTTGCCAAGCTTTTCAGCTGTAAAATCAAGCAACTCTATGGTTTGCTTCATCATCGCCTCAGAGACCTGACCAGTCTCATCAACCATCTCTACGTACATAATATAAGATACTAAGGGCGGACAGAAAACGACCGAATTTTAGGAAACTGACAGGAAATCCTGATTTCCTAGACAGTTTATCTAAATTCCGAGTTTTCCGCCCGAGTTCAATTTGGCTTTCAAAGCAAACACAAACTGCCCTTTTTCCTTTCAAATACTTTATTCTCAATAGTTTTAGTTAAACTATTATATCATAAGAACAAAGAAAAAGCAGGTTTTCCCTGCTTCTAAAATTATTTGATTTTTGTGAGATTATTTTTCACCTTGACGGTAAAATTCTTTTAATGCTTCTTGCCAAGTTGGAATGACAAAGCCTGTTGCTTTTGCTTTGTCCAAATTCATTGTTGAATTAAGTGGACGTTTTGCCTTAGCTGGAAAGGCTGATGAATCAACTGGTGCTACTTCAACATCAGTATCTTTTAGAATTTCAACAGCGAAGTCATACCATGTTGTGTCTTCTGTTGCATCATTTGACAAGTGGTAGTAACCAAACTCTTTTTGATTTTCAGCCAAATGGCACATAAACTCAGCAAGCGTACGTGTCCATGTTGGACGACCGTGCTGATCGTTAACGACAGTCAAACGTGGGTGGTTCTTTGCAAGATTTTGCATGGTGAAGACAAAGTTCTTACCGTAATTACCAAAAACCCAAGCGGTACGGATAATGTAGAACTTATCCGCATATTTTTCAACAGCTTCTTCACCAAGACGTTTTGTACGGCCGTACTCAGTCTTAGGATCTGGTGTGTCAGTTTCCAACCATTCTTGTCCTACTGGTTTTTCGCCATCAAAGACATAGTCTGTTGAGATGTAAACTAAAGTAGCACCATATTTAGCTGCAGCTTTAGCCACATTTTCAGTCCCTGTCACGTTAATAGCGTAGTTAAGTTCCTTACCTTCCTCTTCTGCTGCATCAACCGCTGTATAGGCTGCACAGTGATATACCAAAGATGGTTGCACTTGGGCAAAGACCTCGTCAACTTTTTCAGCATTTGTGATGTCCATTTCGGCAACATCAACCGCCACATATTCTTCATTTCTTTCATCAAGTAAATAGCGGAGCTCTGTACCGAGCTGACCATTACTTCCAGTAACTAAAATCATATTCTGACTCCTTCAGTTTATATTCTTATTCATTATACCGAAAAAAGGATGAAAATTCATCTTTTATTCTCAAAAGAGAGGACATTATTGCCCTCTCTTAATTTTATGAAATTATTATTTTCAATTAATGCTTTTTGTCATTTCTTTTATTCCAGATTATTCTGTTTTTGAATGATGTTTGCCACTAGCTAGTGCATCTGCCTCACTCATCTTAATCACTCTATTAAAATTTGTATTATAAGGCATATTTTCAATACGATACCAATAGGCGTCTGCTTCACCATTTCTAGCTACAAAAACCATTCCATCTGGATTTACACCAACAGTTGAACCTCCGCTGGAATTTGAACCACTATTACTATTTTTCACTGGTGAGTAACTGTTAGCATCTGCATATTCTGCACCGTTTCCTATCGCATACCATGAAATTCCCTCATAGCGCCAGCCAATTTTTACTAAAGAATCTCTTTCACCCGCTGATAGGGTGTAGTGGTGAGTACCTGTTCTTGCATTTGGGTTGTAAAGTCGATAAACTGGCACTGTTCCGCCAGACTGCCATGCGATACCCTCGTAACGCCACCCTAATTTAACCAAATGGTTCTTTTCACCACCTGAAAGGGTGTAATGGTGGTCTCCACTATTTGGATTATAGAGTCGGTGAACTGCTTGTCCACTAGAAGGTGCGAGCCAACCAACTCCTTCTTTATGCCAGCCTATTCTTCCTAAGGAATCGCGCTCATAAGTTGATGCTGTATAAAAATGTTCCCCTGAATTTGGATTGTAAACCCTGTACATGGGGGTGTCAGCTAGCACTGATTGACCAACAAACAAAGTCACAAAGACTGTTAAACCAATAAACCATCTTGCAAATCTTTTCATTTTTTCCTCTTTCAATAATCCCAAAACATGAGGCACTCTATGACAAGTGACCTCCCAACCCAACAAGTACTTTATTCCCCCAATGCACCTCCTTTTATAAATTAGATGCTGACACAATAATCTCCCTTTAAATTTAGAATAATTTAAAGTCTGGTATTAGAAGTCATTTACTTAAATGAAATCACACCGTCAGTCAAATGTTATCAATAATACTTAAACAGAGAATTTGTCAGCTTACAAGTGAATTATATCACAGAAAAACAGCGTTTACAATCACTATTTCAAGCCATTTTCAAGCAATTATCACTTAGTATTTCAGAAAAATTTTGAGAATAAAAAAAACCAGCTTTTTCACTGAAAAGCTGGCATTTTATTTCATCGAATACCTAGGGCGATACGAGCGTAGCGGCTCATTTTATCAACAGACCAAGCTGGGTACCAAACTAACTTAACTTCAACATTTGTTACTTCTGGTACTTCTTTCATAACATCGTGAATTTGGTCAGTCAAGAGGTCTGCCAAAGGGCATCCCATCGTTGTCAATGTCATATCAATTTCTGTACGACCATCTTGTTCAAAGCGAATCTCGTAAACCAATCCAAGATTAACAATATCAATTCCTAATTCTGGATCAATAACCATTTCTAGTGTTTCGAGGATACGATCCTTGATTTTAGCTACTTCTTCTTCAGTATATTTAAGTTCTGACATAGTCACCTCACTAATTAATCTTCAATAAAATCGCGGAGCTGTTTGCTGCGACTTGGGTGGCGAAGTTTACGCAGGGCTTTTGCTTCAATCTGACGAATACGCTCACGAGTTACGTTGAATACCTTACCAACATCTTCAAGTGTACGCATTTTACCATCATCAAGTCCAAAACGAAGACGGAGAACATTTTCCTCACGGTCTGTAAGAGTGTCAAGCACCTCATCCAATTGTTCACGGAGAACAACACGAGTTGTGTAATCAACTGGATTTTCAATGACTTCATCTTCAATGAAATCACCAAGATGGCTATCATCTTCTTCACCGATTGGCGTCTCAAGAGAAACTGGCTCTTGAGCAATTTTAAGGATTTCACGAACCTTATCTGGCGTCATGTCCATACGCTCTGCAATTTGTTCAGGAGTAGGATCTTGTCCCAACTCTTGAAGCAAGTTACGTTGTTCACGGACCAACTTGTTGATCGTCTCAACCATGTGAACAGGGATACGAATAGTGCGGGCTTGGTCAGCGATAGCACGTGTGATGGCTTGACGAATCCACCATGTCGCATAAGTTGAGAATTTGAAACCTTTTGAGTAGTCAAATTTATCAACGGCCTTCATGAGACCCATATTTCCTTCTTGAATCAAGTCAAGAAATTGCATACCACGACCAACATAGCGTTTAGCGATAGAAACAACCAAACGAAGGTTAGCTTCTGCCAATCGTTGTTTAGCCTGAAGGTCTCCAGCAGCAACAGCGACAGCTAACTCTTTTTCCTCTTCATTGGTCAAGAGAGGAACAACCCCAATTTCTTTTAGGTACATACGAACTGGGTCATTGACTTTAGCTGAATTTGAACCTAACAATTCCTCATCAGTCAATTCTTCGGGTTGTGGTTCTTCCACAACATATTTTGTAGACGGATTACCTTCTTTATCCGTGATAGAAATTCCGCCATCTGTCAAACGTTCCAAAAGATCATCAATTTTATCAGCGTCTAAACCAAAAGGAATGACTAATTTTTCAGTAACTTCATCGTCAATAGCTGTACCAGCTTGTTTATGACCGCGGATAAATTCTGCAACTTGGACGTTAAATGTAGTAATTTCTTTTTCGTTTGCCATAAGATCCTCTATTCCATATTTCTTTTTTGTGCAATAAGTTGTTCTAATGCCAACAAGGCTTGATCTGTATCACCGTGATTACTTGATTCCCGAATTTGTTTACTTTGCTTTCGCAGTTCTCGTTCTTGAATCAATTGATTACGACGACTTTCAATTGCCTCAACTTCATTATTCGCAATTTCTTCTGGTAAATTCTCCTCCAAAACACGATAATACATCTGACGCACATTTTCTTCCATTTGATTTAGATCAACTGTGGTAATTTCTCCTTGCTTTTTCAACAGTTCAAACAATATTTGTAATTCAGCTGTATCAAAAATAAAATCCTGTCGATGTCTAAATTCATTCAAAAGATAAGCATGATGTAATAAGCGATGCATCAACTGACTTTCTGCTCTTACAAGTGCAGTCATTGCCTTAGAGACAGGTAACTCCACAACCCTCATGCTTTGAAGTCTTGCTTCTTGGGAAATAGCAGAGCGGTTAGAAAGCCTCTCATTGTTAACTGCTTGCTCAACCTGAAAATAATCATAGTCAGGTAAAAGTTCAGCTACCATATTAATATAAGCATTTTGAGCTGTAATTGAAGGAGAGGCAGCAATAATTTTTGCGATTCGCTCAACAAATGCAATTTCAGCTTGAAGATTATCAATATTTTCAGGTTTTAAATAGTGTATCAGAAATTCAATACTTGATACACGAGACTGTTGCAAGAGTTGTCCCAGAGCTTCTGGAGAATTTTTTTGTAAAAACTCATCAGGGTCCATCTGATTTGGGATTCTAACAATCTCAACTTGCATATCAGACAAAATTTCTAATGATTTAGCAATCGCATTTTGTCCTGCAGTATCACCATCGTAAGTCAGTACGACTTTCTTAGTGAATTTTTTGAGGTGCTGAACATGCTCAGGCGTTAAAGCTGTTCCCATAGAAGCAACAGCATTTTCAACACCAGCTTTATAGGCTGCTATGACATCCATAAAACCTTCCATAAGGTAGACTTCATGTTGCTTACTTGCTACCGCCTTAGCCTTATCGAGATGGTACATCTCGTAAGATTTGTTAAAAATGGGGGTTGAACGAGAGTTCTTATATTTAGCCTGCTTCCGTTCCACATCAGACTCTGTCCAAATTCGTCCCGAAAATGCAATCACTTGCCCCGAATCATTTGTTAAAGGAAACATAATTCGATTACGAAAGGCATCATAAAAACGATTGTTTTCTTCAGAAAAGTTAAATAAGCCAGAATTAGCTAAAGTATTTTCATCATACTTATCCTTCGCGCTGATTTGGCGATAGAAAAAATCAGCCTCATCTGGAGCCAGACCAATGTTAAAAACTTCAAGCAAGTCATCAGTTAAACCACGTTCAGCTAAATAAGCACGCGCTTGTTGACCAATTGTAGTTGTCATCAAAACAGCATGATAAAACTTTGCAGCGTCTTGATGGATGTCCAAAAGAGCTTGATTAGGATGCAGACGTCTGTTTGGTTGAGGTGTTGTTTCAACCTGAACCGCAATACCAGCTCGCTCTGCTATTATTTTAACACTTTCTAAAAAGTTAACTTGACGATACTCTTCAATAAATTTGAAAACATCACCTGATTTACCACAACCAAAACAGTGAAAAAATTGACGATCCTCAATGACGTTGAAAGACGGTGTTTTTTCTTTGTGGAAAGGGCACAGACCTAGGTAATTTCGTCCAGCTTTTGTAAGGCTGACCACTTCACCAATAACATCAACAATATTCACACTGTTTTTTATCTCAGCGATCATCTCTTTATCGATTGCCATGGCACCACCTCCCCATTTTAGCGTTACATTACATTATAACATTTTCAATAGAGATTTGTAAAATGAAAGGTAGTGTGTTTTTTATCAAAACAAGTTGAAAATTTCATAATATTTTCTTGATGTCACATGATTGCAAAAAAGTAGAAACTAGTGTTCTAAAAACACTAGTTTCCATTTACTTTATAAGATAAATAGTAGGTGTCAACACCTTCAAATGGAACATTTTCTAATGTCCCATAAAGGACAAATCCATGGCGCAAATAAAAGTCTTTAGCCTGATAAGACCTGGTTGTAAGAATGATGGTCTTAATCTCGTTTTGTAGGGAAAAACTTTTGATGCCGTTTAATAATTGACTCCCCAATCCCCGTTTTTGTTGACTAGAAATAACTGCCAAATCATTAATCTTTAAAGTCTCATAGATTCTCTCACAAGAAGCTGCAGCAATAATATTATCAGCATCTTCAAGCACAAAGTTAATTCTCTCATGAGCATCGTTAGGCCGCTTCTTCTGAAAAGTTAGCTCAAACTGCTCATCAAAAACAGATTGGAAGAAGTCCGATAATTCCTTACTACCTTGATGAACTCGAAAAATCATCCTCATCACCTACTTCCCAACACCTACTATTAATAATCAGTCACTTCCTTGCGGTCATGAACATTACTTTTCTTCCCTTGACGTCCTTCTAGTACAGCATTAACATCATCAAGAGAGACTCCAGTCTCTACTAGCATGACTGCCAAGTGGTAAAGAACATCGGCGGTTTCATTAGCAATTTCTTCCTTGTCGGCATTTTTGGCTCCGATAACAACCTCAGTCGCTTCCTCACCGACTTTTTTCAAAATCTTATCCAAGCCCTTATCAAAAAGGTAGTTGGTATAAGAACCTTCTTTGGGATTATTTTTGCGATCTAGCGCTTCTTTGTATAAAGTTTCTAACATTTTCTCTCCTTTCTTTTGGAAAATAGCAGAGCTTACTTATTGTTCATTCATTAACTGTCATATTTTGAGGTGAAATCTGTTTGAATCTAGGCACCCAAGCTGCGGATAATACTAAAGTATATCAAGACGAGCTAAGGCAGAAGAAGCCAAAATCATTTCAAAATATCGTTGAAGAAACAAGAATAAGCCCCCGTATGACAGGCTGCCCCTTCTTGTTCAACTGCGATAAGCAAAGTGTCGCGATCGCAGTCTGTTTTAATGGATTTGACATGCTGATAGTGACCTGATGTCGCTCCCTTGTGCCAAAGTTCATTGCGCGAGCGACTCCAATAGTGCATCTGCTTGGTTTTCAGCGTCAGTTCATAGCTTTCTTCATTCATGTAGGCCAGCATAAGGACCTGTCCTGTTTCATGGTCAGTCACGATGACAGGCACAAGGCCATCTTGCTTGTCAAAATCAAGTTTGATAGCTGTCATAGGCGCACCTCGACTCCCGCGTCAGCCATGGCTTTCTTAGTGTCAGCGATAGCCACTTCTCCAAAGTGGAAAATAGAAGCCGCCAAAGCACCTGTGGCAGGGGTTTTCTGGAAGACTTCAACCATGTGTTCGATATTGCCAGCACCACCCGAAGCAATGATAGGTACATCGACCACTGCTGCTACTGCATTGAGCATATCGAGGTCAAAGCCAGACTTAGTGCCGTCCTTGTCCATGGAAGTCAAAAGGATTTCCCCAGCTCCAAGACTGACCACTTCTTTTGCCCATTCAATTAGATCCTTACCCGTATCTTTGCGGCCACCAGCCACATAGACATGCCAGCTGCCGTCTTCTTCCTTGCGGGCATCGATAGCGGCTACCACACACTGGTTGCCAAATTTCTCTGAGCATTCCTTAATCAGTTGTGGGTTAGCAACTGCTGAAGAATTGACAGCCACCTTATCTGCCCCAGCCTTGAGCATCTTGTTCATGTCTTCGACCGAGCGAATGCCACCGCCGACTGTAAAGGGAATGAAGACCTGATCCGCCACGTGACGGACCATCTCGACAGTTGTGTCACGTTCCTCGTGGGTGGCAGTAATATCTAGAAAGACCAACTCATCGCAGCCTGCTTCATAATAGGCGCGGGCAGAATCAACAGGGTCACCTACATCGGTCAAATTGACAAAATTAACTCCCTTGACAACCCGCCCATCCTTAACATCCAGACAGGGAATAATACGCTTTTTTAACATATCAGCCTCCGAATTCCTTGAGCTCGTCTAGGGAAATGTTGCCATTGTAGTAGGCTTTCCCAACAATTGTTCCCGCTACGCCAATTTCTTGGAGTTTTGTCAAATCGCTGAGCTCTGCAATGCCACCTGAAGCGATGACTTTGGCAGTAGTTAATTCAGCCACCAAGCGTTGATAGTGGTCAAAGTTTGGTCCAGTCAAGGTGCCATCACGGTCTACATCGGTGTAGACAAAGAGCGCCACACCCATTTTTTCCATCTCTTTAGCTAAGCTGATGTAGTCAACAGTACTGGTTTCAAGCCAGCCTTCTGTAGCAACAAAACCGTCTTTGGCATCAATCCCAACCACAATCTTATCGCTGCCAAATTTATCCAAGGCAGCCTTAACAAAATCAGGATTTTTCACAGCCATGGAACCGATAATGACACGATCAATCCCAACATTGAGATAGTCCTCAATTTGTTCCAAAGTTCTGATGCCGCCACCGACCTCAACACCCAAACCTGTCGCCACCTTGAGGGCCGCAATCAAGTCACGGTTGGTCGCTTTGCCATCAAGTGCACCATCTAGGTCAACCACATGAATAAATTCAATACCAGCGTCCGCAAAAATGCGAGCTTGCCCCAATACATCGGGATTAACAACCGTTTCCTGGCTGAAGTCACCTTTGAAGAGACGGACAGCTCGGCCGTTTTTAATATCAATTGCAGGAAGAATTTGCATTGTTTAACTCCTTTTTCAAAGTCTTTTTTTGATACTCACCTTATGTGGTGGCGCCGTCGGAGCTTGCCCTCGGCAATCTCCCCGACTAACTTTTGAGCCTAAAGTCTCAAAAGCTTGCGCAAAGGCACCACGGCGGTGAGTATCGGGTATGGGTGAAGCTCCGCTTCACTTCCTAATCTCATGATCCCCACTATTTACAGAGTTGGACAAATTTTTTGATAATTCCTAAGCCGATGTCACCTGATTTTTCGGGGTGGAATTGGGCACCGTAGACATTATCTTTGTGAATCATGGCTGGTACTTCAATTGAGTAATCAGCTGTGACGTCGATATAATCAGCAGGAACATCTGTATAATAAGAATGAACAAAGTAAACAGCTTGACCTTCAAGTCCCTCTGTTAGAGCCGTTTCTTGTTTAACCTTCAAGTCGTTCCAACCCATGTGGGGAACTGGTTTGTCCTTACTTGCTGGGATCCTACGACAGACTCCTGGAATGAAACCTAGTCCCTTGGTTTCTTGGTGCTCCAATCCACTTTCAGTTAGAACTTGCATCCCTAAGCAGATTCCCAGAAGGGGAATACCACTTGCAACTGCTTCTTTGATGACAGTGACAAGACCCCGTTTTTCCAGCTCTGTCATTGCCGCAGGGTAAGCCCCTACACCAGGCAAAATCAAGCCAGAGGCTGATAGAATTTTTTGAGGATCAGCTGACAACTGAGCCTCAACTCCGATTTTATCCAAAGCTCTCAGAACATTGGCTGTGTTGCCAGCATCATAATCAATTACAATTAGCATATTAGAGCATTCCTTTTGTTGAATTGACACCCTTAATTTCTGGGTTTAGGGTAATGGCTTCGCGCAGAGCACGTCCAGTCGCTTTGAAGAGACTTTCTGACTTGTGGTGATTATTCTTACCGTGCAAGATTTTCAAGTGTAGGTTCATTTGGACGTTGAAGGCAAGTGCTTGGAAGAATTCTTCTACCAATTCTGTATCAAAGTTACCCAGTTTTGGATTGTCAAATTGACAATCGAAGACCAAGTAGCTGCGCCCTGAGAGGTCAAGACTAGCCATACCTAACGTTTCGTCCATAGGAACAAAAGACGTTCCATAGCGGTTAATGCCAGCCTTGTCGCCCAAGGCTTCTTTGATGGCCTGACCGAGCACGATGCCCACATCTTCTACCGTGTGGTGGCTGTCAACATGAAGATCACCATCTGCCTTAACCACCAGTGAAATACGGCTGTGGCGAGCAAAGAGGGTCAGCATGTGGTCAAAAAAACCAACACCAGTGTCGATATCAACTGGCTCTTGGGCATCTAAATCGATGGCTAGCTTGATTTTGGTTTCAAAAGTATTGCGTTCAACTTCTGCTTGTCTCATATTTTTTCCTTCTTTTTGATATTTTTCTTAGGTGGTGGCGCCGTCGGAGCTTGTCTTCTATAATCTCCTTGACTAACTTTTGAGTCTAAAGTCTCAAAAGCTTCGCAAAGACACCACGCGGAAAGTATCGTCTATGCCCCTAAGCTAGCGCTTAGGAGATATTGGGCAAGCTAACGCTTGCTTTTTTGATGTCAATCTGATTTTTTAATGGGGTGGCGGATGACTGTTCTTAGTTTTTCTGGTGCGACTCTTCTGGCGTCTGACAAATAGATTTCATGGTGGTATCTCTTTTCAGAGATATCCAATTGATACCCTTTTTCTGCCATAAAGTCGTGCCTGAGGGCAACGGTTTCTGGTTCGTTGTCATAAAGTCCGACATGGAGGCATTGGACACAAAGACCTTCTTCATAAGATAAAAATTCTACCTTGGAAAAATCCGTCTTCTTTTTCTCAGTCGCTTCTGCTATAGCCCAGTCAAAAGCTTCTTTTGTGACAAAGTCTGGTAAGCGTATCAGAGAAATAAAGTGAAAGTCCTCTTTTCTAGTATAATCTACTCCCTCTACACCCTCTTGCCAACAAAAACCTTCGAGAGGCGGAACAACATAGTCAAAATAGCCTTCCAGCTGATGCTGTCCCTTCTCGCTCATTTTGATGGTATAGGCAATAGCATAAAGTAAAGTAATAGATTGCTTATATTCTCCATCTTCAGCATTGGGGTCTCCCTGACCTCGGACTGCTAGATAGTTGATTTTAGGCAGTTCTACAATACTAGGTTTCTTTTTTGGTAGGTAAAATTCCTTGTATTCTTTCTTGTAGTCAAAAGCCATCAGTTCCCCTTTCAAACTAGAAAAAACAATCTTATTCCTCAACCCCATCTATAATCTCAATCACCTTATACAAGTCTGACTCTGTGATTTGGTAGGGAGCTTGTTCTCTGACGATTGGTTTGGCGCAGAAGGCTATGCCGATGCCTGCAGTTTGAATCATTGGCAAATCGTTTGCGCCATCTCCCATGGCAATGGTTTGATCCATAGTGAGGCCATTTTCAGCCGCCCAATGGCGGAGCTTCTCTACTTTAACGTCTTTAGTAACAATATCACCGTAGGTGCGACCTGTTAGGACACCGTCCTTGATTTCTAGATGGTTAGCCTGAACATAGTCAATGCCAATTTCTGCAGCCAAGCGGTCAACGGTTTCATGGAAGCCTCCTGATACCAGACCAACCTTGTAACCACGCGCATGCAATTCATCCACCAATTCCTTGGCACCTTTATTGAAATGAATGCGGGCATAAACCTTGTCAAGAATGGATTCTGGAAGGCCTTTGAGAGTCGCTACGCGCTCTTCAAGAGCTTGTTTAAAGTCCAACTCACCGCGCATGGCACGTTCAGTGATGTCAGCAACTTGCTGCCCCACGCCAGCCTCTTCTCCCAATAAATCAATTACTTCTTCTTGGACTAGGGTTGAATCTGCGTCCATGACTAAGAGTCCTTTAGTTGTTGTCATTTCTCACCTCGATTGCTTTGGCATGGGCCTGTAAGCCTTCGGCATAAGCCAAAGTTGTTATATCTTTTTCAGCCTGATTGACTGCTGCTTTTGAATACTGTGTGTACTGGATGCGTTTGATGAAGTCATGAACACCCAGAGCTGATGAAAAGCGGCTAGTTGCTGTTGTTGGCAAGACATGGTTGGCACCTGCATAATAATCGCCGATAGGTTCACTGGTGAAGTGACCAAGGAAGATAGATCCAGCATTTTCAATGCGATCAAGGTAGTCATAGGCATTGTCCATGGCGATTTCCAAGTGCTCAGGAGCTACCAAATTCATGAGGTCAAACATGCTGTCAGCATCTTTTGCGATGATGATTCGTCCATTATTTTCAACCGAAGGTCTTGCGATGGCTTCGCGTGGTAACTCTCTCAATTGTTTTTCAATTTCCACTTCAACAGCGTCAGCCAATTCTTCCGAATCAGTCACCAAGATGGCACGGGCAAGAACATCGTGCTCAGCTTGGGACAAGAGGTCAGCTGCTACATATTTGGCATTGGCAGATTTGTCAGCAATAACTCCGATTTCTGAAGGTCCAGCAATCATGTCGATCCCAACAATACCGAAGACTTGCTTCTTAGCAGTGGCAACGAAGATATTACCAGGACCGGTGATTTTATCCACTTTAGGAAGGGTTTCAGTCCCGTAAGCCAGTGCAGCAATCCCTTGGGCACCACCGACTTGATAAATCTTATCAACACCAGCCAATTTGGCAGCCACTAAAATAGCAGGAACAAAGTGCTCTTGAGGCGGTGTAATCATGATGATTTCCTTGACCCCAGCAATTTTAGCTGGGATGACATTCATGAGGACTGATGACGGATAGGCGGCTGTCCCCCCCGGAACATAGACCCCAACGCGTTCGATTGGACGAATGAGTTGACCGCGGATGACCCCTTCAGACGGCTGGTCTTCAAAGCCAGTCTCCAATTGCTGTTTGTGGTAAGATTCGATATTAGCTATAGCATTTTCCAGTGCAGCTAGGACATCTTTATCAACCTCATCAAATGCTCTGTCAATCAAGTCTTGTCCAACTTCTAAACTGTCCAATTCCACTTTATCAAACTTAGCTGAATAGTCACGAAGGGCTTGGTCTCCACGATTTTTAACGTCTTCAACAATAGCACGGACTGTTTCTTCAACATCTAGATTTTGTTTTGACAGTTCCAACTGCTCTTGATAGAGAAGCTCAGCGATTTCTTCATTTGTTCCAGTCAATCTTTTCATTGGAAGGGTACCTCCTCATTTCCTACAATACTTTCAATCTTACGGATAAAAGGCAAAAGCTCAGGATTATTTTTCAGCGCTGCCTTATTGACAATCATACGTGCTGAAATGCGACAAATGTCTTCATAAACCTTAAGGCCGTTGGCCACCAAGGTATTACCAGTCTCAACGATATCAACAATAGCATCCGCTAAGCCGATAACAGGGGCAATTTCAACCGATCCTTGAATAGAGATGATTTCAACATCTTCTCCTTTTTTATTGAAGAAATTAGTTGCCACTGTCGGGTATTTGGTAGCAATGAGCTTGCGCTTATGATCATTAGGGTCATAACTGTCGGTTGAGGCCACAGAGAATTTACAAAGACCAAAATTGAGATCCAACATTTCAAGGTAGCCCGTCGGATGCTCCATGAGAACATCCTTACCAACTACACCGATATCAGCTACCCCATGACGAACATAGGTGGTAACATCCGGTGCCTTAACCAGAAGAAAACGGAATTTTTTATCAGGACTTTCAAAGATAAGATTGCGTCCCTTATCCGCCATGAAGGACATGTCAAAACCAGCTTTTTCTAGCAATTTTACAGCATCTTTTTCAATGCGCCCTTTGGTCAGGGCAATGGTAATTTGCTCAGTCATTAGGCACCTCCTTCAAAAACAATATCATCGTGAATAGCACGGTAAATGGAATCGATATCAATAGCCCAGCCAACAGCAGTCAACTGGTCAGCACCAAATCGTTCAAAGAGTTTATCATAGCGTCCACCTGATACAAAGGCATCCGGCACCTTGTCCCCAAAGACCTTGAACATAATCCCTGTGTAGTATGGCATGCTTGATAGCTGTGCTAAATCGATGGTAATGTGGCTAAGGACATTTTCCAAAGATTTGGTTAAATTTTCCAAACTAGCTAGAGCTGTCAAAACATCCTCGTTATCAGTCAAGGAGCGAGCTTTTTCAAGTACCAGACTAGCCTGACCAAAGAGGAAAGGCAAGTTCTTGATCAATTCATCAAACTCACTGCTATGGACTTTGGTAAATTCATTGAGTCCTGTGATGGACTTGTCACGAATGAGGACTGCCAAATCTTGGGCATCTTTTTCAGACAAGTTTAGCTCTTCAAAAATAATTTTCAAAATGCTGGCGTGTGAAAACTCAAATTGATAATTCTTAACACCTGATACATCAAGGGCTGCTTTGGCAGTTTCAATGGCTTCTTGAAGAGCATCCTGAACTGGAAAACCAATAATCTCAATTCCTGCCTGAGTGTGTTCGTTACTGAGACCACGCATTTCTTCATTGTAGTTGAAGACTTTTCCAGAATAAGAGAATTTAATGGGTGTCTGTACTTGGGTAGATGCGATGACACGTCCGATTTGACTGGTGATATCAGGACGCAAGCTCAGCAATTCCCCCTTCTTATCAAAAAGATTATAGTTATTGGCGCTGACCTCATCACCGAAGACTTGGAAATGTTCCAAGGTTGGTGTTTCGATGCGGTTGAACCCATTGTTCATCAAAAGGTCTGAAATATCACGCTCAATGGTATACATGGCACGCGCTCGTTTAAAGAGCTTGTCGTGCATGCCTATTGGTAGGGTTGTTTTCTTCATAGAGAGTAACTCCAAAATTTCTATACTTATAATATTTCTTTTATGGCTGATAAGACGCGCTCCATCTCCTCTTGGGTTCCGATGGAAATGCGAAGCTTATTCTTGATACGGTCAACTTTTGGGAAATAGCGCACATAGATTTTTTGTGCTTGCAGATGATTGAAAAGCTCCTCTGCTGACACACCATTAGGTTCTACTAGGATAAAGTTTGTTGCACTTGGTAGGACAGAAAAATCTAACTCTTGCAATGCTGAACTAAACCAATCTCTGGTTGTCATGATTTTCTGACAAGTTTCCTCATAATAAGCCCAATCTTCTACTGCTGCAGTCGCTAGACACTCAGCTATGCTATTGACATTGTAGGGATTGATGGAGTTCTTAACAGCATTGATAACAGCCATCAACTTGGGACTGCCGATACCGTAACCCACTCGCAAACCAGCAAGGGCTGCGTCCTTGGAGAAGGTACGTGTGATAAAAATATTGTCATATTTTTGGAGCAATGGCAGAGCTGTCTGACCACCAAAGTTGATATAGGCTTCATCGATAATGACAACCACATCTTGATTGGCCTTAACGATGGCCTCAATCTCATCCAGAGGCTTGTAAATCCCAGTCGGTGCATTGGGGTTGGTCAGGACAATCCCACCGTTATCAGCAAAGTAATCAGCTGTCTCAATCTCAAAGTTTTCATTGAGCGGAATTTCATGATAATTAATGCGATACAAATCTGCCCAAACCTTATAAAAACCGTAGGTCAAATCTGGGAAAAGAACTGGCTCCTCAGAGTTGAAAAAAGCAAGAAAGGCCATGGACAGGATATCATCTGAGCCATTTCCAACGATAATTTGGTCAGCTGACACTTGTAAGTTTTCTGACAAAGCATGTCTGAGCGCAGCCTGGTCCAAAGTCGAATATTTGCGCAAGCTATGGGCATCGAAAGTCTCTAAAGCTTGGCTAACCTTTGGGCTTGGCCCATAGGCATTTTCATTGGTGTTGAGTTTAATAATATTGTCTTCTTTGGGTTGACTACCAGCCACGTAAGGCTCTATCTTTCTTAACCCTCTAATTTCTGTCATGGTAACTCCTTTCATGCTTTGGATAATAAAAAAAGTCCTCGCAAATGATCTTTGCAAGGACGCTTGATGCGTGGTTCCACCTTTGGTTCAGCAATCCGTCGCCAGACTGCCCTCATGAAGTACGGGACTTCGACTTCGTAACGTGAAGTTAACCGTCGTACACTACTCTCACTTGATTTCGCACACGCACTCAAGAATGTGTCGTCTAAGGATTGCATGCCTTCTCACCCATGGGCACTCTCTGTCTGTTGTCTTAGACTTTTTCTATCATCGCTTTTATATTACAAATATTCTACAAGAAAATTCTGAATAATGCAAGTATAAAAATAAGGATTTCTTATAAAAAATAATAGAAAGGTCTATTTGAGCTTATCTTGTTCGTATGTATGACTTAATTCTAAATTGGGGAAGGATTGCTGACGCAGTGCTTCATAAACAATCATACAAGCCACATTTGAAACGTTTAGACTTCTGACATGTTCGTCATTCATGGGAATACGCAGTGCTTTTTCTGGGTGATTGCGCATAAATTCCTCAGGCAGCCCTTTATCTTCACGGCCAAACATGAAATAATGCGACAGCCCATCATTGTAGTTTTCTTCTGAGTAAACTTTGTCAGCAAATTTACTGATGAGATGTACCTGGCCACTGCATTTTTCCATAAAATCATCTAAGCTATCATAAAATGTTACATCTAACTTGTCCCAGTAATCCAATCCGGCGCGTTTCATCTTACGGTCGTCAATGGGAAAGCCCATAGGTTTAATAATGTGAAGCGGGCTGTTTGTGGCCGCACAAGTTCTAGCAATATTGCCAGTGTTTTGTGGAATCTGTGGTTGGAAAAGGACAATGTGATTTTTGATGCTTTCACCTTTTTCCTGATAGTCCAATTCTTCAATGTTCATCTTTATTTCTCCATTTTGGCAAAAAAATAAACCACACTGCCCGGAGTCAAGCTCAGCAGACAATGTGGTTGATGGCGACTCATTACCTTAAATCATAACAGGTTTGATTTAAACTAACGAATTCATGTAGTTAATTATAACACTTTGATATCCAAAGTCAACATTTTTGTCGCGATTTTGTTACTTTTTCTAAAATAGACTCATTTTATCCTCATCCTTTTTTAAAAATTGGATTACCAGATATTATTAATTAAAATTTCTATCATGCCTGTAACATTTTTGCAATGCTGAAAAGCTAGTATTTTTGACAAAAAAGGAGTATGATAGAAGGTATTATAATGGCTTAGTTTGACTAAAAAATATTGCCATACTCTTTTAAAATCAAAATGATACATTATAGGTTTCGACTTGTCGTACCCTGGTACTGCCTTCGTCTCACTTACTCGTTTGATTTTATTTGAGTATTAGTTCAGTTTAGCGGTCAATAAAGGTTCTAAATCAATCATAGGACATTGCTATTGTATTTGGAGGTAGAAATGAAAATAATTGTGGTAGGTGGAGGAAAAGTTGGTACTGCTCTCTGCCGCTCACTCGTATACGAAAATCATGATGTTATTCTAATTGAAGAAAATGAGTCAGTTCTTAAACGTGTTACTAGACACCATGATATCATGGGAATTGTCGGTAATGGTGCCAACTTCAAAATTTTAGAGCAGGCTGATGTAAATAACTGTGATATTTTTATAGCTATTACTGATAAAGACGAAGTAAACATGATTTCAGCTGTCCTTGCTAAACGCATGGGAGCTAAAGAAACTATCGTGCGTGTCCGCAATCCAGAGTATTCAAATGCTTACTTTAAAGATAAAAATTTCCTCGGCTTTTCTTTAGTGGTTAATCCAGAACTTCTTGCAGCTAGATATATTGCTAATACTGTTGATTTTCCAAACGCCCTCTCTGTTGAGCACTTTGTCAACGGACGTGTTATGCTTATGGAATTTAAAATTTTTGATGGTAGCAAACTATGTAAGATGAGCTTGACACAATTCCGTAAAAAGTTTGGAAATCTAGTCATCTGTGCGATTGAACGTGATGGTGAAATTCTTATTCCAGACGGAGATGCAACTCTTGAAACTGGTGATAAAATTTTCGTCACTGGTACACGTGTCGAGATGATTCTATTCCACAATTTTGTCAAATCAAAAATTGTCAAAAATATGATGGTTATTGGTGCAGGGAAGACAGCCTATTACTTGCTAAATATTCTTAAAAACACCAATATCAATGTTAAAGTCATCGAATCAAAAAAAGAACGTGCTGAAATTTTTAGTCAAGAATTTCCAAATGTTCATGTTGTTCATGGTGACGGTACTGCTAAGTCTGTACTACTCGAAGAGAGTGTTGATAGTTTCGATGCCGTTGCAACCCTGACTGGTGTAGACGAGGAAAATATTATCACCTCTATGTTTATTGAAACATTAGGGGTTGCCAAAAACATCACTAAAGTCAACCGAACTAGTCTTCTAGAAATTATTGACACTAAGCAATTTTCAACAATTATTACTCCTAAAAGCATTGCAGTCGACAGTATGATGCATTTCATACGTGGTCGGAAAAATGCCCAAGACTCTCACCTCGAAGCAATGCACCATGTAGCAAATGGTCGAATTGAAACCCTTCAATTTGAAATCCGTGAGGGTAATAAAATGGTTGGAAAATCTCTATCTGAACTTAAATTTAAAAATAATCTCTTGATTGCTGCCATTATTCGTAAGAGTCGTACTATCTTCCCAACAGGTAATGATGTGTTACAAGTTGGAGATAAAATTGTCGTTGTTACACTTCTTAAGAATATTACAAATATCAATGATTTGTTAGCGAGGTAAGCCATGAATAAAAGTATGGTAAGATTCCTCCTATCAAAATTATTAATCATTGAAGCTGGTTTGATGTTAGTTCCTCTAATAGTAGCCTTTCTTTATAAAGAGCCAACATCTGTAATCTTTAGTATTCTTGGAACCATTGCTATTTTATTGGGATTAGGCGGGATTGGTAGTTTCTTTAAACCTAAAAATTATCATATCTATACCAAAGAGGGTCTTTTGATTGTAGCTTTATGTTGGATTTTATGGGCTTTCTTTGGAGCCTTACCTTTTGTCTTTACCAGTCAAATCCCGAGCTTAATTGATGCTTTCTTTGAAATGAGCTCTGGCTTCACTACTACAGGGGCAACAATATTATCAGATACAGCTGTTCTCTCTCCTTCCTTAATGTTTTGGCGAAGTTTTGCCCATTTAATCGGAGGGATGGGGGTATTGGTTTTTGCTCTTGCAATTATGGAAAACAGCAACAATAGTCATTTGGAAGTTATGAGGGCTGAAGTACCTGGTCCAGTTTTTGGTAAAGTCGTCTCTAAATTAAAAGACACTGCTCAAATTCTTTATATCATCTATCTGGCAATGTTTGCTTTATTCACCCTAGTTCTATGGCTTGCTGGAATGCCCCTATATGATAGTTTTATTATCGGTATGGGCGGGGCAGGTACTGGTGGCTTTGGAGTTTATAATGATAGTATTGCTCACTACAATAGCTCACTTATTACCAATATTGTTTCTATTGGAACACTCTTATTTGGAGTCAACTTTAATCTCTACTACTTCCTTCTTCTTAGAAAATTCAAAGCATTCTTTGGAGATGAAGAATTGAGAGCATATATTGGTATTATCGTCGTATCTGTAGCATTAATTTGGCTGAATATTAGTGGGCTTTATCATTCCGAATACAAGGCCTTTGAACACTCCCTCTTTCAGGTTGCTAATGTGATTACGACTACAGGATATGGAATTACTGACCTCACAGTTTGGCCTCTCTTCTCTCAGGTTATCCTGCTCATTCTCATGTTTATTGGTGGATCAGCTGGTTCTACTGCAGGTGGTATGAAAGTTATGCGTGCCTTGATTTTAACTAAGATTTCAAAGAATCAGGTCCTCTCATCACTTTATCCTAATCGTGTGACAACTTTGCACATTAATAACCAACCATTAAATAAAGAAATTCAGCATGGAGTACTAAAATACTTCGGAATCTACGTCATGATTATCTTTGGTATTGTTCTGGTTTTATCCTTAGATAACGATAACTTTATGGTTGTTTTTTCTGCAGCAGCATCTGCGTTCAACAATATTGGTCCTATGCTTGGAACAGGGGAATGCTTTGATATCTTTAGCCCATTTTCAAAAATCGTCCTCTCTTTTGCTATGATTGCAGGCCGTCTGGAAATCTATCCAGTACTACTAATGTTTATTCCTAGAACTTGGTCTAAGTACTAATATCTGAATCAATATAAAATTCCCACTGAATCTATGAATCTAGTGGGAATTTTTGCATATTAAACTTATTTTGATACTTTATTTCTTCTTAATGAAAAATGGTCTGGAACTGGATCTTCTCCTCCTTCAACCAAGGGATGGCAGCGGAGAATTCTAGCTATCCCCATCAAAACTCCCTTGACGCCATGTTTTTCAATGGCCTCAATCATATAGGCAGAACAGGATGGACGATAGCGGCAGGAAGGCGGAAAGGCTGGTGAGATGTATTTTTGATAAAATCTTACCAGTCCAATTAAGATTTTTTTCATTTGACCTTATTAACAGCCATGTTGTGAAGCTGGCTGATTTCTTTTTTATTGAGTCTGCGGGCTTCTCCTGGACGAAGTCCTGTCAAATCAAGGTTACCGAAGCGGGTACGAGACAATTTGTCCACCAAAAGTCCGACGCTTTCAAACATTTTCTTGACTTGGTGGTTGCGACCTTCGTGGATAGTCAATTCAACTACTGAGCGGTTTTTATCTGCTTCAACCTTGATAATGTTATAACGAGCTGGCTTGGTTTTCTTGCCATCAATGACCACACCTCTTGTTAGCGGACGAAGATTCTCCTTAGTCGCTATGCCTTTGACACGAGCCAAATAAACTTTATCAATTTCATTACGTGGGTGAATCATAAGGTCTGTGAAGTCACCGTCATTAGTCAGAAGAAGGAGCCCCGAAGTATCCCAGTCCAGACGGCCAACAGGATAGATGCGCTCCTTAACCTGAGGCAAGAGGTCAACAACTGTCTTACGGCCCTTTTCATCAGAGACAGATGAAATCACGCCACGTGGCTTGTTCAAAAGATAATAAACCTTTTCTTCATTATAAATTGGTGTTCCTTCAACTTCAACTACATCTCCAGACTTAACCATTGTAGCCAATTCTCGGACAACCTGACCATTGATTGTGACCAAACCTTGTTTAATCAATTCCTCAGCCTTTCGACGGCTGGCAACACCTGCATGGGCAATATACTTATTAATTCTCATTTTTTTCTCCTCGCGGACTCACGTCCGTGTATATTTCAGTGACATCTGCCACTACTTCAGTTTTTTTGTTTTTAGGGATAATAGCAGAGCTAATCTCTAGTTTTCCTCATCCTCTGGTAAATCCATAGTGTTAAAAAGAGTCATTTCTTCATTTTCAACTTCGATACCTGACACATCTACTAATTCAGACAAGTCATTGATACCCATGAAATCAAGAAAAAAATCAGTCGTAGCATACAAATTTGGACGACCCAATACTTCTTTTTTTCCAGCTTCAGTTACCAAGCCAAGAGCCATCAATTTACCAATAGCAGAACTCGAATTAACTCCTCGAATATCATCTACTTCAATCCTTGTTATAGGTTGCTTGTAGGCAATAATCGAAAGCACTTCAAGACTGGCCCGTGATAGAGACTGGTTAACTGGAGCCTTAGCAAATTCGCGCAACAAGTCTGCAAAAGACTCCTTGGTTACTAACTTATAGGTATTTGAGGTCTCAAGTAATAAAAGACTTGAATCTTGGTCTTCTTGATATTTCTGAGCCAATTTCTCTAACTGCTGCTGGAGAGCCGTTGGAGTCAATTGAATCATAGAAGCCAATTGACGTAAACTCAAACCATCCTCACCTGCAACAAAAAGCAAAGCCTCAATCTGGGCTAAATAATTCATTATTTCCCTTTCACTAAGATACAAAGGCCGTTAAACGAGCAAAGCAAAAATAAGCGGTAAGTCCAAAATTGGTATTTCGTTAGAAATCAATTTTGCAGACGCACCCTCGTCAAGACGACTAGGACTTTCATAGCTATCGGCGTAGAAAGTTCAGACGTCTACGACGTTTAAGACGAAGTGTGCTGGCACACAAGAAAATCTATCTTTTTTGCACCGCTCGTAGGCCGTGTTCATTTCACTAAGATACAAAGGCGTTTTACTTGATGATTAGTGACGGTCGCCTGCTCCTCGTCACTAAACGCAACTGCCTATGAGCAGTTGCTACATCCTGCATTAGCTCGTTTTTCAAACCACTAGAATGACCAACAAAACAGGCATAGACAACTGCTTTTGAGCGAACTATCTATAGGTCTGATTGAGTCAAAACATAAATGTAACTTGACGAGCCTTTCTAGTTTCAGGATGAAATTTTTGATAAAACAATCTCACCGAAATTTTCTGACTGTTGGACTGAAACAGTATGGACCTTTATTAACTCCAGTGTTGCTAAAAAAAGAGTCAACATCTCTTGAAGAGACTGGCATTCTTTAAAAACAGAAGTTAAGGTTAGGACCGGTGACTTTGTCAATCGCTCTTCTAAAACAGTCATCATATCCTCAATCCGATAATCATCTCGTTCGATAACAGTATGACTCTTTCTAAAAGCCTCTTGTTTGTCTGACATGATTTTAGAAAAAGCTAGGAAAAGGTCCATAACTGATTTATCGTGGGTAAGGACTGCATCCTCAAAGATGAGTTCCTGCTTTGGCTTAGAATAAAACTTAGCCCTTTCCTCATGCTGAGCAGCTAATTCCTCACTAATAGCTTTAAATCTTCGGTATTCTTCAATTTGACCTAGGAGCAGGGTTTCTGGATCGTCCTCTTCAGGTTCCGCTTCAACAATCTTAGGAAGAAGCTTTCGACTCTTTATCAGCATGAGCTGACTAGCCATAACCATATATTCACCCGCAACTTCCAATTTCATGGCCTGAAGGGTTGAAATATAGGCCAAATATTGCTCAATGACATCTACAATAGGGACATCGTAAATGTCCATCTGATATTTAGAGACCAAGTGGAGCAAGAAATCCAAAGGGCCTTCAAAATCTTTTAATTTAATATCCATTCTTATAATACTTCTCCAGCGTTATTGGACTTTTAAGACCTAGAAGACGTCCTAGTTCTGATATTGACTTTCCTTCTTCTTTTTTCTTTAGGATAAATTGCTGACGCAAATCCTGAGCACTCAAGTCTGACATACCTAATTCAGTCAGGTAAAGTTTCAATTGTTTGAAAAACCACTGTCTAGAATAAATTTTTCCCGACTTGTCAAAAAGAAATCTTTGATTATTAGAAACCTGTTTCTGCAAGTAGGAAATCAATAGCTTAGGAATTTCTAAAACCCGAATCAAACCTGACTTATTTAAGGACAATATGGCAAAATCCAAATCCAAGTCTGCCTGTTCTATCGTTTGAATCTCTTGGGGACTTAAGCCTAATTCCAAAATCAAGAGTGAGATCAGCTGACCTTGCGGAAACTCAGTTTTCTCATAAAAAAGTTGAAAATCTAGGAGCTGATGCGGAGCAGACTTATCTTGAATTTTTTCCTTATTAGTCAGCTTGTAAAAATGATTAACTTTCCTAGTTTCATACAGATAAAAGAGAAATTGATTTACTGCCGAAATTTTTCGTTTTTTGACTGAAACCTTAAAATCACTCAAAGATTGCTCATAAAGCGCTAGTTTTTCCTGACTTATCTTATCATCAATAGACATCACGAACTGCTGTAAATCATAGAAATAAGCTGCTCTGCTATTTTCCGACAAATCCTTACTATCAATAAATTCTTGAATCCAATCAATCATCTTTAGGTACAATATTGTAGTTTTCAGTAAAGTCATGGAGAAGGCTGTTGAGGGCCTTCAATATAGATTTACGGGTTATGATACCAACAAAGGTATTAGTCTTATCAACTACTGGTAAAAATGGGTAATCAACTAGCTTATGCATGGTATCTGTTAAGCTAGCTGTATCAGGAATGGTCTCAATCTTATCATTAACCATAAGTCCAATATCCATCTGGGTTAATTCCCACTCGGCCAAGTGATGTTTAGTCTGGTAAGACATAATGTCAGAAATACTGATTGTCCCAACGTACTTCTTGTCCTTTGTTATTACAGGTACTCGAGAGTAACCGTTATTAGCCAACAAGAGCATGACATGGTCTGCATTGTGGGTATCAATAAAAACAGCCAATTCTTCTGCAGGAATCAGATAGTGGTCTAAGTGACTGAGTATAAATTCTTCAAATTCTTTTGCAATCATCTTTTAAATTCCTTTGAAATTTGGGGATAAAGTTTGTGGTCACGTGTATAGTAATCAACCTTAATACTTGTATCAGTCACTTCAACCTTGGCATAGAGCTTTTCTCTAATCTCGCCGCGTGGCTGCAAAACACTGCCAGGATTGATGAAGACGATATTGCCTTCTTGCCAAGCTGATGCTCTGTGAAGGTGGCCATAAAGACAAATATCTGCTTGAGCTTCCTGTGCAAAGAGGTCTAATCTATCCCACATGAAATTGATGTGGTAAAGATGACCATGTGTCTGAGCAACTCTAACATTGGCTAATTGGGTGACTAGATTGTTAGGATAACCTGAATCATAATCACAGTTACCAGCTACCACATAGATACCATCCCACACTGGATCAGAAGAGGGTAATTCTGAATCACCATTATGGAAGATAGCATCAACTTTTCCTTGATAGCGTTCTTTTATCTCCTTGACAATTTCACGATCACCGTGAGAATCACTCATTACGATAAATGTTGTGCTTGCCATTGGGGAAATACCTCCATCAATTTCTTAACAGCCAATCCACGATGGGAAATGTCATTCTTTTCTTCTGCTGATAATTCTGCCGCATGTCGTCCAGTTTCACCGACTAAGAAGAGAGGATCGTATCCAAATCCATTGTCTCCCTTAAGTTCTGTCGCAATATAACCGGGCCAATCTGCCTCAACTACCAAAGACTCTCTATCTGGAGCAGCTACTACCAAGGTTGTATGGAATTGGGCAGAGCGATCTTCTTTGTTAAAGACCATAGCCAATTCATGCAGTAACTTAGCATTATTGCTTTCATCAGTAGCATCTGGACCAGAAAAACGAGCTGACCAAACACCTGGTAAACCACCAAGCACATCAACCTTGAGACCTGAATCATCTGATAGAACCATCTTTCCAGTCAATTGAGAAATGGTTTCTGCTTTTAATCTGGCATTTTCTTCAAAGGTCATCCCTGTTTCTTCAACTTCTGGTAAATCAGGATAGTCATTAAGATTTTCAACCTTAAGTCCTAACTTTTCAAACATTTTACGGAACTCTTTTGTCTTTCCTTCATTACGAGTTGCAATAAGAATTGAATCTCCAAAAGAAGCTCCGCCATTACCAAAGAAAGCAGATTTTGATACACCACCTTGAGGGAGATGTACAGCCAGTAATTGCTCTCCTTCTGTTACTAAAATAGCACCTTGATGTTGAGCTACTTCCAATTGACGATTAAATTCTTGGTTAACCATATCTGCAACAAAAGCAATCAAGCGAAAATCCGAATGGTGTTTAACGACATGAACTTGCAACCATTGCTCTTGGTCACTCAATCCAAGGCTAGAGAGCAACTTGTAAATGTATTCAAAATTTCCTTCCTCAGAAAATGCTGTAATATATTGATAGTCACCCCATGTTCCTACAAACCAGTCCTTATTATCTTTGTACTCATAAATTTTCTCTGACATCATTCACCTATTCCATCTCTATTTGATTATCTAACTGACTTAAGTCAACGTGCTCTACTTCAATTTTCTGATCAAACCATTGGTCAGCAATGGCCTTAAAAGAACCCGGATTAGCCGTAGTATAAAAGCGGTGCTTCACAGTCGATACTTCGCGACTGCGATTGAGTTGAAAATAATTTAACAGAACTGACACATCACGTATACACTCCGCTCCGCTATCAATCAATTTGACTTGCGGTCCCATCACATTTTGAATAATAGGACGTAAAAGTGGGTAGTGGGTACAGCCTAAAACAAGCGTGTCAACTTTTCCAACCAGTGGAGCCAGACTTTCATAAACAACTTTTTTTGCCACACTTGAATTCATTTCATTTGACTCTACAAGTGGTGCAAATTTAGGACAAGATAAACTTAGAACCTCCATTTGCGGAGCTAAAGCTTTAATCTTTTGCTCGTAAATATTTGAAGCAATAGTCATTGGCGTTCCTATAATTCCAATATGCCCTTTTGTCGTTGATTTAATAGCTGCGCTAGAACCAGGCAAAATAACCCCCAAAACAGGAATTGACAAACTGTCCTTGATTTCCTCCCAGGCCACTGCAGTCGCAGTATTACAAGCAACAACAATCATCTTGACATCTTTAGTCAAAAGAAAGTTCACAAGCTCCCAAGTATACTCTCTAATTTGTTCTGCTGGTCTTGGTCCATAAGGAGCACGCGCCGAATCTCCGATATAAATAATTTCTTCATGAGGCAACTGGCGCATTAGTTCACGAGCAACTGTCAACCCACCAACACCAGAATCCAAAAAACCGATTGGTCTATTATCCATAAGTCTTCTTTCTAAGGAATGTCACAAAAAACTCAGTTGGAAGCGCCAACTGAGTTTGTCTTGTGAAACTGCCACCTGGCATATTTCAAGTACCGCTGGCTACTGTCACACACCTTTTCAATTGTTATTCGTGACAAACCTTTTCCAAAAATTATTTTTTAGATTTAGTCATTGCAGCTTTAGATTGTTTAACAATATTACGGTAAGTTTGCTGAATTTTTGCTTCACTTGGTTTTTGACCCATTTGATTCATCATTTCACGAAGAGCATCTGGAGTCAAACGTGGGTGTTCACCTAATTCTTTTTCAATTTGTTTACGAGCAACAAAAGCTCCACCAATAAGACCAGCACCGAGGGCAACAATAATCAACAAAATCCATGCAAAAGTTGGCATAAGTATTCTTTTCTCCTAAGTTTTATTTCCTTTCATATTATAGCAAAAAAGCGAGCGCTTTACAAATTTCATTATTTTTTGTTTCTGGACTTATCATCTCTGATACTACTATACTTTAAAAACTAGTAATCTGTATAAAAAAGTCTGGAACTTAGCTCCAGACCTATCATTCTATTTCTCAAAATCAAATCCGTACAAGGTTGCAAAGTAATCTTCAGGTGTTTCAGCACGGCGAATGAGGCGCGCTGTACCATCTTCTTGATAGAGGACTTCTGCGGAACGCAAACGAGCATTGTATTGGTAACCCATTGAGAAACCGTGGGCTCCAGTATCATGAATAACAAGAGTATCACCAACTCGTGCCTGAGGTAATTCACGTTCTTTTGCGAATTTGTCGTTGTTTTCACAGAGAGAACCAACCACGTCTACCACTTCTATCTGACCATTTGGATTTGTCATGTTAGTGATGTGATGGTAAGACCCGTACATGGCAGGGCGCAGCAAGTTGACGGCTGATGCGTCAACACCGACATAGTCACGGTAAGTTTCTTTGCGGTGTAGAACCTTTGTCACCAAAAGACCGTGAGGAGCCAGCATAAAGCGACCTAGTTCAGTGAAAATCTTGATATCACCAAGCCCAGCAGGAACAAGGACTTCATCAAAGACTTTATGAACTCCCTCACCAATGATGGCAATATCATTAGCAGTTTCTTCTGGACGATAGTTAACCCCAATGCCACCTGATAAATTGATAAAGCTGAGCTCAACTCCTGTTTCTTCCTTAATTTCAACAGCTAAATTAAAAAGCTGACGGGCCAATTCTGGATAGTAATCGTTGGTAACAGTATTAGAAGCTAGAAATGAGTGAATTCCGAATTCTTTAACACCAGCTGCTTTCAAGTCTTTAAAACCTTGAATTAATTGATCATGAGTCATACCAAATTTAGACTCTTCTGGGTTATCCATAATATCAGTTCCAAGGGCAAAGACACCGCCTGGATTGTAACGAAGTGAAATAGTCTCAGGAAGACCTGCAGTTTCTTTCAAAAAGTCAATCATTTCATAAGCATCAAGGTTGATAGTCGCTCCGATTTCACGGGCATAGACATATTCCCTAACAGGTGTATTGTTTGAAGAAAACATGATGTCCGTGAAGCCAAGTTTGTGACTCATAAGAAGTTCCACTTCTGTCGCACAGTCAACACCACAGTTTTCTTCTTGTAAGATTTTCAAGATAGCTGGATTTGGCGTTGCTTTAACAGCAAAGTACTCTTTAAATCCTTTATTCCAAGCAAAAGCCTTGTTTAAAGCACGCGCTTTTTCACGAATCCCTTTTTCATCGTATAAATGAAATGGTGTTGGAAATTGATCTGTAATTTTATCTAGCTCAGCTGATGAGATAAAAGGTGTTTTCATAATTTATCCTCGAATTTTCAAAATATTAGAACTATTATAACATAATGCTTTGCAATTGCCAAAAAGACAAATCAAAAAAGTTGGCAAAGCCAACTTCTGATGAGATATTAATCGTTTCTTGCAAATAAACGAAGAAGATTTAAGAAGAGGTTGATAAAGTCTAGATATAGACTAAGTGCCATTGAGACTGCCCAGCCATCTCCAGCATTTCCACCTGTATTTTCGTAGACTCTCTTAATCATCTGATTATCATAGGCAATCAATCCAGAAAAAATCAGAACTGAAACGATGCTAATAAGATAGCTCATTGCACCAGAACCAATAAAGATATTGATGACACTTGCGATAATAATTCCGATGAGTGCCGCAAAGAATGCCTTAGCTAAACCGGATAAGTCCTTCTTAATAACGACACCCAGCACTGCCATTGTCAAAAAGACCAAAGCAGACGTTACAAAAGCCTGAAAGACGGTTGTTCTGGCATAGGATGCAATGACAAAACTCAAAGTAAAGCCATTCAAAGCCGAATAAGATAAAAATAATGGCAAAGCTGCTGGTGAATTTTTACGAGCAGAACTAGAGGCGAAAAAAACTAAGGCTAATTCTGCAAAAATAGCGATATAATAAATAAAAGGTGCATTATACATGATATTAATCATGTTATCTGTAAAAACATAAAGCATGAGGAAAGAAATAAAGGCTGACAAGCCAATCCCCATACCTACCAGACTGTAAATTTTAGCAAAAAAGCGATTAAGACCGCTGTCTGTTTCTGTATAAATTAAATTTTCGTTCATATTAACTCCTCATTAATTGAAATTATAAAAGTAAGAACTCGAAAACGACCTATTCTCGAGTTCACTGTTTTAACTCTTTACATCGTTAATGGTTACTGTACAAAATCTTTCTGCTGTAGCGAATTGATTTTATATATGCCTTGCGCAGTGGACGACGTAGAGGTCGTGCTGCCTCTCTGACTGCCCAATATTTATCAACCATTGTGACAATATAACTTTCTTTATAACGCGGCGGTGCTATTGTCGCTCCCCACATGTGCTTGAGAATAATATCTTCTTCTCGCTTATTTAGGTCGACCAGTTTACGCGCATTCCTCACAGCAATGCGGGGATGCACCCAAGCGTGCCCCTTATTAAACTTGGTCACACGCCAATCATAATAGAAGAAATCGTGAAGGAGACCGCCTCGGGCTGTTGATTTCGAATCCCAACCTAGTTTCCTAGCAATACGAAAACTAGTATAAGCCACGTTAATCGAATGCTCCATTCTCGTCGAATGTTGGTGCTGTACGATGCCATCCAAGCGCTGAAAGCGTGGATGATCAATCAAATGCCCCACATGCTCCATAAATTCCTTGTCTCGCTCATATCTTTTCATACAAGTCACCTCTTTCACCTACATTATAGCACAATGCCTTAAATTAAGCTGAAAAGAACAATACCAGTTGCCACTGCCACATTTAAACTTTCTGCCTGACCAGGCATTGTAATATGAACCAAGACATCTGCCAGATTTCCCATTTCCTCGGTAATCCCCTGCCCTTCATTTCCCATGACAAGAGCAAAGCTAGAAGGCTTTTCTATTTCTCTATAATCAACAGAGGTTTTAGATAAAGTTGTCGCCATGACAGGCACACCCACCGTTTGAAGTTTTTGACAAGCAGAGATGACATCCGTCCGCCAAATAGGCAAGTGAAAATGCGATCCCTGCATAGAACGCAAAGTCTTTTGATTATAAATATCGGCAGATTTATTAGAAATAATAACACCATCTAATCCAGCAGCATCTGCTGTACGTATCATAGTCCCAACATTCCCAGGATCTTGGACATCTTCAAGGATTAGGTAACGCCCCTCTGACACATTTTCAAATTCTTGATTGGACATGCTCACTTCAGCTACAATTCCTTGTGGTGTTGGTGATTCTGTCAACTCTTTAAGAACTTCAGGACTAACAAGTGTCACACCAGACACTCCTGATACGCGCTCTGCCATTGTTTCCAAAACAAAAACATTAAGAAATCTAGCACCTGCTTTTTGAGCCTCTTCAAATAGATGCCAGCCTTCAATAAGATAAGAGCTCTTTCTATGTTTTTTTTGTAGAAGTTTCTTCGTTTTTTTAATGAGATTATTTGATTTTGAGGTTATAATAGTCATAAGAATATTATATCATACGGGAGGGTGTTTCATGAAAAAAGTACATTTAATTGTGTCTGGACGTGTTCAAGGAGTTGGTTTTCGCTACTCAACCTATGCCCTTGCACTAGAAATAGGAGATATTTATGGACGAGTCTGGAATAACGACGATGGTACAGTAGAAATCCTAGCCCAATCCAATGATGCTGCTAAGATGGCCAAATTTATCCAAGAAGTGCGTAAAGGGCCATCAAAATGGGCGAAAGTAACTTATGTTGATGTTAAAATGGGACAATTTGAAGATTATACCGATTTTCGGATGGCCAATTAAAATCAGTCTCAAGAACTATTGTATATTTTGCTAAAAAACAGTAAAATAGTAAGGTAAAATTAAATTTAAAGGAATAGTTATCATTGAAAAAGAAACTAAATCGTATCTTTCTTTCAGGACTAGGGCTGTCAATGCTTTTACTTCTGTCTGGATGTGTTCAAACTACTAAGGAAAATGGACAAATTGTTCCGACCGGAGAAGGTTGGGTATACAATCTCTTAGTAAGACCTATGGGATCTGTCATCCAATTTTTCGCTACTGACATGGGATTAGGATTCGGTGTTGCCGTTATCCTCGTAACCATTATTGTGCGATTCCTCATTCTTCCACTTGGACTCTATCAATCTTGGAAAGCCAGCTATCAATCTGAAAAGATGGCTTATCTAAAACCTATTTTTGAGCCAATTAATGAACGCATGAGAACTGCAACATCTCAAGAAGAGAAACTTGCAGCTCAATCAGAGCTTATGGCTGCTCAAAAAGAAAATGGAGTAAATCCTCTAGGTGGTATGGGATGCTTGCCACTATTGATTCAAATGCCATTCTTTACAGCTATGTATTACGCAGCTCGATTTACTGACGGTGTTGCTGAAAGTAGCTTCCTTGGTATGGATCTTGGCCAACGCAGCTTGATTTTAACAGGTGTTATTGCTGTTCTTTACTTCGGACAATCTTGGTTATCAGTACAAGGTGTCGCTGAAGAACAAAAAGCACAAATGAAATCTATGATGTTCATGATGCCTCTAATGATGATTTTCATGTCTATCAATCTTCCAGCTGGTGTTGGACTCTACTGGTTAGTCGGTGGTTTCTTCTCTATCTTCCAACAATTGATTACAATGTATATCATCAAACCACGCCTACGCAAAAAGATTGCAGATGAATTTGAAAAAAATCCGCCAAAGGCTTACAAAACAACTAAAGCCCGTAAAGATGTAACACAAGCAAGTGATACTACTGTTCAATCAGCTATCACCACAAATAACAAACGTCGCAATGCTGGTAAACAGCGTAAACGTAAATAAGATAAAAAGACTTGGAAAAATGATTCCAAGTCTTTTTATCTTGTGTAATCTTGGACAAAAACATTTCATCCTCATTAATATAGTCAAATGAATTAGATTTCAGACAAGGAACACTCCAAGAGTCTATCCCCAGGCTCTTGGAGATTGGTCTTGAAGAAACTATGCTTCTCTCAACTGGAATACAGCAAGTCGAAACTGACATCTATCATTTTGAGTTTATGATAGCATAAGAATACTAAGCAAACAATCTAGATCCAACAGTCTAGTGGACATCCCTTCACTTTTTCAAAGCACCAACAGCCCACTTAGCATTGCGGTATTGGAAATGAAGATCCCGAGGGTAGCTAATTGTTAGCAGAAACCATGTGCATCTGAATTGATGTTAAACCAAGAGATACTTCCACATTCTCCTCGCCATTAAATCATTGAATATAAAAAATCTGGAACTCATTTTAGGTTCCAGACTTTCTTTAATAGTTATGCTGTTTTTTCAACGCTCAAAATTTTAACGTCATAACTTCCTGCAGGTGAAGTGATTGTGGCAACATCACCAGTTTTCTTACCAATAAGTGCTTGAGCAATTGGGCTTTCGTTAGAAATTTTTCCTGAGAAAATATCAGCACCAGCTGCACCAACGATGTGGTAAGTATCTTTATCAGCTGTGCCAACTTCTTGGACAAGAACTGTTTTACCAATAGCTACTTCGTCTTTTGCAACTGCATCACTATCAATGATTTCAGCATAACGAATTTTTGTTTCAAGGATTTGAATTTGTCCTTCAACAAATGCTTGTTCATCTTTTGCTGCTTCGTACTCAGAGTTTTCTGAAAGGTCCCCGTATGAACGAGCGATTTTAATGCGTTCTACGACTTCTGGACGACGGACGAGTTTGTACTCTTCTAGTTCCTTCTCAAGTTGCTCTTTTTCAGCAAGTGTCATTACATAAGTTTTTTCTGCCATTTTGAATTCTCTTTCCTAAATAGTGTTTTCTGAAGTCTTTCGCTTCATCATAAATGTAAGCATGGTGCAATTTATGACACCATGCTTATTTGTTTTTACTGACTTAACTGACTGTTAATATATTTCTCAACATTTGCTTCATGTTCTTCATATGTTTCAGAATAATAAACTGCTCCAGTTTTTACATCTGCTACGAAGTAATAGTAATCAGTTGACGATGGATTAACAGTGGCCTCAATAGCTGATAGACTTGGGCTATCAACCGGCCCAGGAGTCAAACCAGTATTGGTATAAATATTATACGGTGAATCAATTGCTGTGTCAATAGCTGCATCCTCTGCAAGTGTTGTTTTTTCTCCAAGTTTCCCCATTGCATATAAGATTGCAATATTACTTTGCAAAGGCATAGCGATGTTAAGGCGGTTATAAAAGACACTAGCTATGTTACGGCGATCTTCATCAGTTGACCCTTCTTTTTCAACTAGTGAAGCCAATGAGAGAACCTCATTAACCGTTAACCCTTTAGCAGCAATTGTATCATAATAGTTAGCAAGGTAGGCATCAGTCGTTGCCAACATATGCTCAACTAGTCCTTCAAGAGTTGTATCCTCATAGTAATCATAAGTAGCTGGAAAAAGGTAGCCTTCCAACTGGTAAGTTACTTGGTCTGCACTTGGTAGACTGGCGAAAAGTTTAGGATATTTTTCTGCCATTTCAGAAATAAAATCTTTATTCTGAATTAAGGTCATAAACTCTTCTGAATCAAAAGGTGTTTTCTTACTTTCACCTTTGGTCGCCTGTGCATTTGTAGCAACTGCAGTGGCTATCTGTTTAAGGGTATAGCCTTCGGTTACAAGAATCTTACCTAGTGCTGGTCTTTCAGGCTCTGCAGTTCCACCTTCTTGAAGTAGCTTACTGATCTCATCTAAATCCATGCTGGCTTTAAAGTTGTAATAGCCACTACCAAAATTAGTATAGTTTTTAAATTTAGTGTAGAAATTAAAGATAGTCGCATCTTTAATAATCCCAGATTCTTCAAGAATTTGACCAATATATTTATTACCAGAACCAGCAGGAATTTCGACAGATACGTATTCTGATGATTCACTGTCTAGCGGTCCTATAGCTTTAGTAACATAGCGGTAACCAAAGAATGAAGTTACTAGTAAAATGATTACAATTGCAGAAATTAAAACAGATGCAATTCTTTTAGCTAGACTATCTGTTTTTTGTCGCTTGCGACGCCCCCTTGAAGTTGGCATTTCATTAGCCTCAAAATCATCTCTTTCAGTTGAATCATCTTGAGATTCAGTCAGTGATACTTCAGTTTTATTTTCTAAAGTCATGCTAGATGAGCTCTCATCAATAACAAGTTTTTCCTCAACCTGCTCAACATCTGGTTCATCAACTAGATTTTCATCACTTTCCTCTTCTTGAACTTCAGGTTTCGGTTCAACATTCCGAATATCAACTTTAGTCTGATTGGGTAAATCAAATGCCTGTTCAAGATTCTCAAGAACTTTATCCACCTCTTGGCGACTTGAATCAATATCAAGTTTGTTTTCTTCAAGTGCTTTTTGAGCTTCAGATGCAATCCTTATTTTTTCTGCTATTAACTCGGCGTCTTTAGACTGTCTAAGACGTTGAGCTTTTTGCTCAGCTTCCAACAAAGATGCCTGTCTGGCTGCCTCTTTTTTTTCCTGTTCTTCCCGTAAGATTTCCTCATCTCTCAGTTTTCTCAAACGGGTAGCCTCTTCAATTTCTGCAAGTATCTGTTCTTTAAAACTTTTACCTTCTAAATTGTTTGGCTTCTCATTATTAAAATCGGTCAAAGCTAGTCCTCCTAGATTTAATCAAACGCCATTATAACCTAAAAACATGATAAAATCAATCAAATAACCCTTTTTGTCACTGATTCGTAACAAATAGAAAGCGTTTTATTGTTTTATATAAGGATTTTCCCAAACCATGTTATACCAGTGACTTCCTCCATGTGTTGAATTGGACTCACCTTCATCAACAAAGCCATTCATCTCATAATATGAGATCAAATAATCATGACAAGTAAGGTTGATTCCCTCTCTTTTTTGAGCTACAGCCAAATCTTTCATAGCAGCTAAAAGAGCTGTTCCAATTCCCTGTCCTTTGAAGGGTTGATCAATAGATAAACTGGTAATAGCGATGTATCCACCTTCTTTTTCATTAGCTATAACATGATGGAATAGGTCATCTGTCAAATAACGTTTAGATACGACCGGACCTTCGATGTAGCCTGCAACCTTGCCATCGATTTCAGCAATTAGAAAGGTATCTGAAATAGTTGATAACCGCTCTTTCATAGCTTGAGGACTTGCCGCTTCTGCTGAGGAGAAATTAGCCTGCTCGATTCTAACAACCTCAGACCAATCTTCCATTCTAGCATGTCTAATACGCATATATCTCCTTTCAAACCTATGAAATAAGGAGCCAAGAAGCTCCTTTTTCTTATTGTTTATTCTTTGTTAAGTTTGATAAAAGTTCTTCAAATGAGTGCTCATAGAGTTGGATATCACCAGCTCCCATGAAGACATAAACTGCATTGTCATGGTCAAGAAGCGGAGAAACATTTTCAACAGTAACAATCTTAGCAGGTTTAACAATTTTCTCTGCAAGATTTTCAACTTTAACATCACCGTAGTCAACTTCACGCGCTGAACCATAAATTTGTGCAAGATAAACTGCGTCTGCTTCGTTAAGTGCACTTGCAAAGTCATCTAACAATGCAATGGTACGGGTAAATGTATGCGGTTGGAAAATAGCAACAATTTCTTTTGATGGGAATTTTTGACGAGCCGCATCAATTGTAGCAATAATTTCAGTTGGATGGTGAGCGAAGTCGTCAATAATAACTGTCCCATTAATAACTTTTTCAGTAAAGCGACGTTTAACACCTGAGAAAGTCTTCAGATGTTCAGCTACTAATGCCATGTCCATACCAGCAATGTATAGATTTGCAATAACTGCTGTAGCATTTAGAACATTATGACGACCAAATGTTGGTACATGGAAATTTCCGAGCTCAACTTCGCCATGTTTAACTTTAAAATCTGAACCATTTGTTGTACGAGTTATATCGTAGGCAACAAAGTCATTATTCTCCTTGAAACCATAGTAATAAATTGGTGCTTCTGCTGTGATTTTTCTCAGATAGTCATCTTCACCATAGATAAACAAACCTTTTTTAACTTGTTTAGCATAATCGTTAAAAGCATCAAAAACATCATCTACGCTTGTGAAATAATCTGGGTGATCAAAGTCAATATTTGTGATAATTGAATATTCTGGGTGATATGGCATGAAATGACGCTCATATTCATCAGATTCAAAGACAAAATATTTACTATTTGCTAAACCACGTCCTGTACCATCACCAATCAGATATGAAGTTTCTGTGATGTTTTTCAAGACATGTGATAAAAGTCCGGTTGTAGAAGTCTTACCATGTGCTCCTGCAACTCCCAAACTTGTAAATTGTGTCATGAATTCCCCAAGAAATTCATGGTAACGTTTGAATTGGAAGCCATTTTTAATAGCGTAAGCCACTTCAATATTATTATCTTCTCGGAATGCATTTCCTGCAATTAGTTCAACAACTTCAGTAATATTATCTTCTGAGAACGGAAGAATTGGAATACCTGCTTGTTCTAGTCCGCGTTGTGTAAAATAATATTTTTCGACATCAGAACCTTGCACTTTGTGTCCCATTTGATGAAGCATGAGTGCTAAGGCACTCATACCTGATCCTTTGATTCCAATAAAATGATATGTTTTTGACATGATTACTCCTTAATGTGAGCACAAAAAATCAAGCTAAGCTCTAGCAAATCTCAATTGACGTCTTCAAATCGCGTCAAGTTGAGTTCTTGTGCAATACGATGCTCTTTTTGAGCTGTATTTTCTTTTTTATTATATATTTGACTACGCTTTAGGAAGTCATAGTTATTCTTTTGATTTGTTTTTGGTTCTGGATTTACCTTTTGATATATGGTTGGTAATTCTGCAAGAATATACTGTTCTTGTTTAAGTTTTTCACCATAACGACTAAAGTCATTGTCAGATTTAGATGCTTTTTTAACTGCAGTAGCTTGTAGATCTTTTTGGAAGGTTGCTTTAGAAGGTTTTTTAACTTCATTGAGTAAGTAGTTCTGACGTTTTTCTTTAACATCACGTCTGGCCTTCTCTCGCGCTAACTCTGCATATGATTTTCCCTCGTTTATCGTTTTTTCACGATCAACCGCCAATCTTTGATTAGGTAATGAATCTACCTGTCCAATCGAATGAGAGGGATTGCTATAATCTTTATCTTGGTAAAGGCCATTGATATTTGTAATCAAGTCCTCATTTTCATATAAATTCATGATGACTGGTGTACCAACGATTGGTTCATTATCATCCACTGAAGGAAATTGATATGTTGACATCTCTAAGACCTCACA
Source organism: Streptococcus henryi DSM 19005 (assembly GCF_000376985.1). Taxonomy (GTDB): domain Bacteria; phylum Bacillota; class Bacilli; order Lactobacillales; family Streptococcaceae; genus Streptococcus; species Streptococcus henryi. The sequence continues at coordinate 130,551 of NZ_AQYA01000037.1, read as the reverse complement.
TCCTTTCTAGTACTATAGCATTACTATTATAAACTAAATGACGTAATTTTTCAAAATTTTCCTTTTGTACATCTTTCAACTAAAAATAATAATTCGTTAAAATCTTCTGTACCCTTTGCTTTTATTATTTTAACCAACAAAAAAGCTTGGAACTGATGTCCCAAACTCCAATTAATGTGATGATACTGAAAAATCAATTCCAACTTTTTCTGAAAGGATTTTCCAAAGGTAATATGCTATATAAAAATCAATACAACCATGAAGGAGCGAACCAAAGCCAATTAAACCGATCAAAGTTCCTACAAAGGCAGTGCTACTTTGAGTTCCCTGCGTTAGAACGAAAACTACAAAAAATTCCGCAAGCCCATGAATGAAATTAATTATCAATGCAAATAAGAAAACACGAAGCGGTTTTTTAAAATCATTTGGATGCTTTTTAATCCACAATGAACCTAGTAGAGCAAATATAAAGTGAGACACAGCTCTCATAACAATGACAATTGGAAAACCTGCCATCAAAAAACCAAAACTCGTTCCTAAAGCCACTAGAATAGCAACAAGTGGAGAAATGAACATAGCCAGAAATACCGGAACATGACTAGCCAGTGTAAAAGATGCCGGCCCAATAATAACTTTAATTGGCATCACCATTGGAATCAAAATCCCAAATGCGACTAAAATTGCAGTGAAAACTAATGCTTTTGTCTCTTTATTTCTCATTTTCAAACCTCTTATAAATTACTGGATTTTTTCCAGAAGTTTGAAAACTATTATACACTCCATATATTCACCTGTCAAGACACCTATTTAGTTTTCTCCTAATATAAAAGATGCTTGAGTTAAGTCTGCCTTTATTTTGTCAAATTCATCTTTACTCTGACAAGAAATAGTGTGGACATGTATCCCTTGCGTTAGCGTCGAAAGAAGAGTAGCCTGTGACGTCTCAATTTTTGACATGAAGTTATTAATATCATCATTCGACTTGATATTCAAGGGAGCTGTTAGCATGCCATAAACTGGATGCTCCACCTCGACATCAACAACAATTCCCCCATTTTCCACAATCAACTCAAGTTCTTCTCTAGTACTAGATATATCATGACGACAGGCAATTTTCCCAATGAATTGACTAGAATAAAGAGATTGGGTTAACACATAGCCTCTTGGTGTTGAAATGATATCATTACCATTAGCTCGTAGAAGGGCAACATCTCCAACAATAATCTGACGGCTAACCCCTAATGTCTTTGCTAGATGACTAGCAGAAATAGGATCTGTAACCTGACTAAGACTTTCAATAATTTTTTGTCGGCGTTCTGCTGCTTTCATTTTCCATCCTCCTCAATTCTGATAATGCTATATTACCACAAATCTATTTATCTGATAAGCAAGTAAAATGATTTCTAGTTATTTTTACTTTGATTTCAAATAGGCTACTTTTAGCTGAAAATGTCACGATAGATGATTTTTCCAAAAAAAGAACCAAGCCAAAAGACTTGATTCTAATACTTATTATTCACCACCAAGGTAGTATTCGCCAGTAACGTTCAATTTTTCGTCAAATTCGAACACCAATGGTGGGAAGTTAGGGATTTCAACATCCATGATTTCGTCATCTGACAATTGTTTGATGTGTTTTACAAGGGCACGGATTGAGTTACCATGTGCACCAACGAAAACATTTTTACCTGATTTAAGCGCTGGAGCGATTTTATCTTCCCAGAAAGGAAGTGCACGTTCCAAAGTAACTTTCAAGTTTTCTGCATCTGGAATAACAGAATCATCAAGCAAAGCGTAACGACGGTCTGTGTGAGCTGAGTGCTCATCATCTTTTGCCATATCTGGAGGCAATACGTCATATGAACGACGCCAGATGTGAACTTGTTCATCACCAAATTGCTCAGCTGCTTCAGCTTTGTTTTTACCTGTCAAACCACCGTAGTGACGTTCGTTCAAGCGCCATGATTTTTCAACTGGTACCCAAAGTTGATCAGATGCTTCAAGAGCAAGGTTAGTTGTTTTGATAGCACGTTTAAGAACTGAAGTGAAAGCAAGGTCAAACTCGATTCCTGCTTCTTTAATCAATTTACCAGCGTCAATAGCTTGTTGAGTTCCTTTTTCTGAAAGGTCAACGTCTGCCCAACCAGTAAAGAGGTTAGCTTTGTTCCATTCTGACTCACCGTGGCGAGCGAAAACCAATTTTACCATTAGTTGTTCTCCTTTTAATGATACAATAGCCTTACGGCTGTGTGCAATAATATTTACGACTATGTCAGTCGCATACGTTACCATTTTACAAAAAAATACCAAAAAAAGCTACTAAAATAACGTTTTCATTAAAAATTTAAGTTTTTAGTGTTCGCATGGCATTTAGAACTGCAAGTACCGTCACACCAACATCTGCAAAAATAGCTAACCACATATTGGCAATTCCTAAACTTGCTAAAAGTAGGACTAAAACTTTGACAGAAATTGAAAAAATAGCATTTTCATGAGCTATTCTTATAGTCTTACGGGCAATTGTAATAGCTTGGGCAATTTTACCAATCTCATCATTCATAACGACGACATCAGCTGCTTCAATAGCAGCATCGCTCCCTAAGCCACCCATGGCGATACCGATATCAGCACGCGCCAATACTGGTGCATCATTAATCCCGTCACCAACAAATCCAATGGTCTTCTTATGAGATTTTGATTCCATTAGCTTTTCTAATCGCTTAACTTTATCTGCTGGCAATAGCTCAGCTTCAAAGCTAGTTAGATTAAGCTCCTCAGCAACTGATTGAGCAACTTTTTCATGATCACCTGTCAGCATGATACAGTTTTTTACACCACGTTTACGAATTTCTTGAAGACCGGATTTAGTATCTGATTTAATACGATCGGAAATCACGATATGACCAGCATAGACACTGTCAAGCGCGACATGTACAATAGTTCCCACATAATGACAGTTCCTCCAATCGACACCCAACTCATCCATATATTTACCATTTCCCACAGCAACATTTTGTCCATTAACATTGGCGCTGATGCCATATCCTGATAATTCCTTTACATCGGAAACCAAACAATCATCCGCTTCTTTTTTGTAAGCTGCTCGAAGTGATTGAGCAATTGGATGACTGGAAAATCTCTCAACATGACTAGCCAAATGGAGCAGACGTTCCTCTTCAATTCCATTTGTATGTAGCGCAGTTACTTGGAATACGCCTTCTGTCAAAGTACCTGTTTTATCAAATACCAGTGTTTCAAGATGAGCTAAATTCTCCAAATGATTAGAGCCCTTAACTAAAACTCCAATTTTTGAACTTGCTCCTAAGCCTCCAAAAAAACTCAGTGGAATTGAAATAACCAAAGCACAGGGACAAGAAATGACCAAAAAGGTTAATGCTCTGCTAAGCCACTCAGGAAAGTTTGCGCCAAAATTGCCAGACAAAAGTGGAGGGAGGAAAGCAAGAACAAGTGCCAAAATGACAACCGTAGGTGTGTATATGGCAGCAAAACGTGTCATAAAAGTTTCATTTTTAGACTTAAAATCAGCTGTATGCTCCATCAATTCTAAAATCTTAGTTAAGGTGGAATCTTCCAAGACCCGGAGAACTTTTACGTGAATAATACCTGACATATTGACTGTTCCAGAAAGAATTTCATCCCCAACTTCGATTGTCCTTGGTAAACTTTCTCCAGTTAAAGCCGACGTATCAACTTGGGTCTTACCTTCAATGACAACACCATCGATTGCAATCTTTTCACCAGGTTTAATAAGAATAATATCACCGAGTGCCAGTGAGCCTGGTTCAACATCTATTAATTGACTGTCTCTTTCTAGGTGAACAATAGTTGGTCTTAAATCTAACAAGTCAGAAATTGATTTTTCACTACTTCCTTCTGCAATATTCTCAAAAAGCTCCCCAACTTGATAAAAAATCATGACAAAGACAGCTTCAAGGAATTCTGCTTGGCCAGTCATAAAACTCAGTCCAAACGCCCCTAGAGTTGCCAATGACATAAGGAAATGCTCACTAAAAAGATTACCTTTCCATAATTTTAACAAAGCTTTTTTCAGGACATCATATCCCGCCAATAAATAAGGAATGCTGTAAAGTAAAGCTTGTCCCCAAAGGGGCAACTGACTCTTTTTAACAAATAGGAAAACAGTCACCATTAAAAGAGTCGCACCTAAAATTCGTCTTAATTTCAGTTTAGCTTTTGATGACATTTTCAATCCTCCTGATAATGCTCAACAACAGATGTGAGAATTCGATCAATATGCTCATCTGATAATGAGTAGATTTGATTTTTACCATCACGACGTGATGTTACAATTTTTAAGTGCTTCAACAATGTAAGCTGATGCGATATTGCTGAGGGGGACATCTTCAGACTTTCTGCAAGCTCACTAGATTTTTTACTAGATTCTCGAAGCGACCAGATAATTTGAGTACGTGTTTCATTGCCCAGCGCTTTAAAAAAGTGAGCAACATCTTCTAGTAATTGTCCTTCTAATTTATCTGTCACTTTAAATTGATTCATAGTCATAATATTTCCTTGATAACATTTTTATATTTGAACATTTGTTCAAATGTTATTATATCACTCTCTCAACTTTAAGACAAACCAAAACATGATTATTAAAATATTTTATTCAAGGGCTCTGCTATTGTTCGGAAATGACTTGATTTCATCTCCTTTAAATAGTAAAATAGAGTAAAATATCATACAATAGGAGAACATTATGGTTTCAACCGCTACTAAAATCGGTAGTTTCACTTTTGATAATTGCCTAATGAATGCTGCAGGGGTTTACTGCATGACCCGAGAGGAATTACTAGAAATTGAAGCTTCTGCTGCAGGTTCATTTGTTACAAAAACCGGAACTCTAAACGCGCGACCTGGAAATCCCGAACCTCGTTATGCTGACACTTTACTTGGTTCTATCAATTCTATGGGATTGCCTAATCATGGTTATCAGTATTACCTAGATTTTGTGACTGAGCTCCAAAACAATCCAGATAGCAAACCTCATTTCTTATCATTAGTTGGTTTATCACAAGATGAGACGCACACTATTTTAAAAGCGGTTGAAGCATCTGATTACAAAGGGCTTATCGAGTTAAATCTCTCTTGTCCAAATGTCCCTGGAAAACCTCAAATCGCTTACGACTTTGAAACAACTGAAGCTATTCTAACTGAAGTTTTCACGTATTTTACTAAGCCACTGGGGGTTAAGTTACCACCATATTTTGATATTGTGCATTTTGACCAAGCAGCGGCTGTATTTAATAAATTTCCTCTTACATTTGTCAACTGTATCAATTCAATTGGAAATGGGCTTGTTATAGAAGACGAGACTGTCTTAATTAAACCCAAAAATGGATTTGGTGGAATCGGTGGAGACTATGTCAAACCAACTGCTCTTGCAAATGTCCACGCTTTCTATCAACGACTAAACCCTAGCATCCAAATTATTGGTACTGGTGGCGTTAAAACAGGGCGTGATGCTTTTGAACATATCTTATGCGGTGCTAGCATGGTTCAAATCGGAACTGCTCTCCATCAAGAAGGGCCAGCTATATTCGAACGCATCACTAGTGAACTTAAAGCTATTATGCAAGAAAAAGGATACGAAACACTGGAAGATTTCAGAGGAAAGTTAAACTATCTAGCATAAAAAAAACGTTTGGACTTTTCCAAACGTTTTTCTAGTCTTCAAAGAATCTATCATTCTCTTCCTTATCGAACACAATTTTTTCTTCTTCAGTCATAGGTCTTACTTTCATAAAACGTATTGTTAAGACCATGAGGATGATTTTGATGATTGAAAAAATAAATAATATTATAACTACTCTCTTTAACAAATCAAGCCACTCCTCCTCTATTTATTAATTACATTATAAACTTTTGATCCCATTCAGGCAAGTTATGAAAAATAATCAACCATCTTGAGATATTTTTTGAGTAGTTTTATGAGTCAATAATCTAGAAATTATTTCATATATAGTAATCTCTCAACTATTCAAGTTTATTATTTTGCCCCTTAAACACAAAAAAGCCTATTGCACAACGTAGAAACGTTGAGACAATAGGCTTTTTAGAGCTGAATTATTTTACAGCGTCTTTTCAATAGAACGCATTTTCAATGATATTCAATAGTAGAAACTTCAATAAAATAAGTCTTTATAAGTTGTAAACTTGATTATTTTTGTCAGGTAAGTCTGGGTAAGTTTTGAACTTATGCCCCAATTTTGCCCCAACGGACCTTTATAGAGCTTTTGGGGCATGAAAATTATTAGCAGAACCTGTTGACCTAAATTATACCACTTTCAGACTATGAATCAAGCCCTCTGGAGGATTTCCAAAGGGCTTGATTCTTTTTTAGACTGGTTTCTTTTCCAGCTTGTAAGTTACACCATTGATTAGGATCTCAACCCCTTCAATGTTGACCTCAATTTTGTCAGACCGACCGACATTAATGTCGGGACCAAACAAAAAAACCGCCCTCAAATTGAGAGCGGTTAGGTAGATTTAAAAATAGAAAAATAGATTATAAAATCAGATTAAATACTTGCAGACTTGCACAGTTTGCCGCCAGTGCCATCGCGGTGAAGGAGTCTCATTTCTTTTTTTATTTTTGGTCGCCTGCAAGATTAAGTGTTATTTATTAACTAAATGGTTTTTATTCCAAGCAGATAGCCATACCGTGCCGTACTGACCAAACGTAAACTTACGCCAGTAATAGCCGTAATTGTAGCCGCCTTGCCCAGTGTCAGTAATATAGGCTTCATCACCTTCAAAGCTAAAGTACATACCTGCCTTAAAGTCTTTGTCAGCCTCATCAGCGATGTTAGATCCGTCAGCATTGACCCAGTTAACCAAGGCTACTGGAATGCCGTTATCTGTCCAGTCGAAATGCGTTGGAGCTAAGTCATTACAGCGGATTTGGTAAATGCCGTTAACAAATTTAACTTCATCAGCGCGATATGCTTGTTTTACAGTCCTTTTGACTGCAGCAGTCGCTACTTTAGCTGTAGCTACTACCTTACCAGTAGCGATCTCTTTTGCCATACGGACAAGTTTATCAACATCAATACCGCCTGGGCATGCTGTCGCTGATGCTTCCTTGTGTCCCTTGATATGGGCTCTGTCAATGGGAATTCCACGACGCACACAGATTTCAGCGATAAGTTTAGCAGAGTTTTTATAGGTTTCTTCTGCAATAGTCCAATTTGGAGCTCCTGCATTATTCAAGTGTTCGATGCCGATAGAACGTTGATTTTCAACGTAATTGCCAGCATGATAAGCGGTATAAGTTTCGCTGACACAGCCCCAGATCTTGGTTGGTGTCACTTGATAGTGGGCTGATGTGCCTTTTTGGCTAGCTGTGTACCATGTACGGCGTGCCCCTTCGTCTGACGTCCCAGCGTTGTGATGAATATAGATTCGGTCAATCGTTCGACGGCTTGAATCACAATTCATTTGATTGGCATCGTAATCTGTGATGAGATATGAAAAAATATCACCATTACGGCTAACTGTTCCTGTTTTAATTGCCATGTCATTCCTCCTTAAGATCTGCTAAATTCATCAGTACACAGGTCAAGCCTGATAGTGCTGTGGCAGATGCAACTACTGCCCAATTAACCTCTGTAATCAAAGCAGTCGAGCCGATAGCACCGATGGCTGTTTGAGCCATAGTTTTAACTACTTTAATTCCTAGAGTCTTAGCATATTTACTCATGTCATTCTCCTTCTAAGGCATCATTTGCCTGTCGCGAATGGTATCTTCTAAACCATCCACTTTTTCTTTCAGTACAGTGATATCTGTACGTGTTTCAAGCGTTAACTTATTGACTGCCATTGTTAATTTTGCCATTTGTTTTTGGTTTTCCTTTGCAATCTCTTTGTTAGATGATAATAGCTCTTTGTTAGTCTCGTGGAAGCTATTAACTAGCTTTTTATTCGTCCACGCTTGAACGCTGATTAGTAAGATAATCACGATGATAATAGCAACAGCCAGCACACCACCAATTTTTTCAATGGTCCATGATGCTTTAATTGCCTCGTGGATAACTTCTTGACCTGGCATAGTTACTCACCACCTTATTGCTCAGCGGTTTCAGGTACTTCCAATTCCGCTAGGATAGCATCCTCGAGCTCATAACGTTTGTCACTGAATTCTTTCTCCTGCTTGCGCATTTCTGTGCGGTTTTTAGCGTATAACTCGGAGTTATACATAGATTCGTAAATTGTTGAGACACCTTCTTCGTTGACGTCGACAGTGTACTGTTTGACTGTTTCATCACCGATTTTTAAATTTCCAACAAGACGAGTTGTTTTAATTGTTTCTAAAGCCATAGTTATTCTCCTTTTTGTGCTTCAAATTGTTCTAAAAGATTATCAATTAAGATAACCTCAGCTGTCGTAAATTCTTCCTCACAGTCAGAAAGCCAGTCAAAGAAATCTGTAAAGCGGTTCGTATAATCACCGCTAGAAATTGTGATGGCTTCCTCTTGCAATTCTGATAACTGTTGATTGATCTCAGTAATCGTTACATTTTCTTTCAAGATAAAATCGCCGTTTTCTTCTTTCATTAACTGTCCATATTCATTTGTAACGATGTTTTTTTCTAAGATTTCTCCCTCATCGCGACCGTACTCCTCTAGTTTGTCGCTAATGGCACTGTAGACTTTCGCTTTGCCTCGATTAACACGCATAGACGAAACGGTTAATTTATCGATAGTTTGCAAAAAACTGTTTAAATCTTTATTTTTAAGTTCAAATTTCATTTTATTTCCTTTACTAAACCCATATAATATTGGCTTTGTTGCATAGTTCTTCCACGACATTTAACAGTGATTTCATATGACCGCCGATTCCGATATCCTTAACGATTAATCCACCGTATACCTGAGCGACAGGAATATCTCCCCAATTTTGAAGATTAAAAGTACCCAAATAAGTATTTTTACCGTGCAACGAAAATAGCCTTGTACTTTCAGAGTCATTTATCAATAACGAGTCAGCGTTTATTTTAGCTTCGGCTGTAGGTTTGTTGTTTATCGTAGTATAAAGAGTGAACCTTACACCAGACTGTCTGCTGTTATCACTTTTTCTAATGTTAAAAGTGGAAGTCAAATATTCTTCGGAATAGCTACTTTTCGGATACAGCGCAGTTGAAATTTCAAAGATTTTGTCATTCGCAACACGTTGTATATATCCGTAATTATTATTAAAAGTTAGCTTCCCTCCGTTCAAGTCGAATACAGTCGCTCCGTTTGTACTCTTTAGATTACCCCCAGTGATCATATCAGCTGTAATCGAACCGGTTTTAATTTTATCGGCTGTGATAGTATTAGCAGCAATATTATTAGCCGTAATGGTATTAGCAGCGATATTAGAGCCTAAAATAGTTGACGCTTTAATCTGCGTGCTTGTAATCGTACCGCTTGCGATTTGACTAGATGTGATGGAGCCAGCTTTAATCTTGCCAGCGTCCAGCGTACCTGCAGTAATACGGTCGCCGTTGATGCTATTAGCTGCCATCTTAGCTGTGGTAATTGCTTCGGCTTTGATAGCATCTGACGTGATAGCATTTGACGCTATGACATCAGCGGTAATTATCTTACCGTAAAGATGGCTAGTCGTAATCGCTTTGCTTGCAATCTTGTCGGCAGTAATTGCACCGTTAACAATCATGGAACCTTTAACGCTAATCTTATCTGAAAACAGATTGATAGCTGACTGATTGACACTAAAATAAGACCCCATAGCATTTGCGAGGTCTGTCGTTGATTTGCCTGATTTGACAACGAATCCGTCAGAGCGGATGGATAATTCTGTCGCATCTAACTTACTTGCCAGTGTCCGCTTATGCTCATCGACTGTGTCCTTGATCTTGTTAAAAGCGGTGACTGTGGTTAGGTCTTCAAAGGCCGGTGCCCAGTCAGACCTTAATATCCCTCTCTCAATCTTTACTATATATTCTCCAGATTTTACCTTGTCAAAGATGGCTTGATTGCGAAACACAATATAGACGTTATTGTTTAATTCGTTGGTTGATAATGTCCGATGTGTTGTATTGTCTATCCCGTTAGCGGATGTACTGACAGTTTGACCATCAATTATTGCAAACGCATTTGCGTAACCATCAGCCCCAACCGGTATGTTTGTTGAAACGGTGTAAGTCGTGCTGTAGTCTAACTTATTGACAACCGAGTATCTACCACTCTCAAAGATTGTTAGACGACTACTTATTCCGTCAATCACAAATCTATTGACCCCGCCGGCAGAAGTCGGTATCAGCGCTTTAGTCTCGCTAATCGTCCGGCTGAAACTATCAGCCGTCTCCTGGACAAGATTTTGCACAGTCATAGACAACGCATAAGGTTGCAGAGCACTATTCGTGATATACCCACGACCAGCTATATTGCTATCAACCTGTGCTTTAGTCTGGTAACCTTTTTCAGTAATTGCTGACTCAATCTGTGTACTAGTCAATCGTTGCTCAATTTGTCCAGCCTGAGTTTTGATTGTCGTCTCAGCGGTGGATAAGCGTTGATTTACAGCGTTAAAATCAGTTTGAGAAACCTTTGTATTGACAGCATCAGAAGTGATTTTTAGATCAGCCTTAGTTTGATTGACTGTTTGACTTAATGTGTCAGTTACGGTTTTATCAGCTTTCAAGTTAATAGCGTTCTGATTTTGAGTAATCGCTGTGCTATTACTTTGAACCGTCTTTTTAACATTATCAAAATCAGTCTGTGAAACTTTTGAACTAACATCGTTAACCAACTGCCTGATATTGGTTTCAGCAGCTGTCACTTTTCCTTGCGTTTCGGTAAGTTTAGTTGATAGCTGTTCTTGACCTTCGGCAGTTTGTGTGATGATTGTTTTAACAGATGTAATTTCTGTCATCAACTCAGCAGCTGATTTCTCATATTTTCTAGGAGTGCTCCCCTCAACAAGCATTACTTCAGCAATGTACATATTTGCAATGTAGTTATCTTTCGAACCGTTGTTATCAAACCTTATGAATCCTGTGTCACTTTCTCCAGAATTGAAAGTATAGCTAATGTATTCAAGTCGTGAACCATTATTAGGTTTATCTCGTTGTAACGGTACTATTTGAGTGAAATTATCTATTTCTCCATTTTTTCGTCCCAAAAAGAAAAAGTCTACGCTTGAAACATTTCCGCCTATCAGGGTATAGAACGAAATCGTATATGATGTATTTCGTCTGACGTTAAAGCGATTTGTAGATACTCTGACTTCGTCCCCTTTGGATTTCACAAGAAACATTGACTGTGTCCCAGAGTAATAAGTAGAATGTTTACCTACTTCTATTGGCCCAGACCAATAACTAGTATCGTTCGGAAATCCTCCATTTAAAATTAGATTCCCTCCTGAAAACTCGGTTGGAATCAAAGCTTTTGTCTCACTGATTTCCGTAGTAATCCTGTTCCCTAACTGAGTAATTGAACTCTCAGCCGTTGAAATTCGTTGCTTAGCTTGGTCAAAATCACTTGTTTTGACACGGCTTGCGATTTCCACAGCCTGGACTTGCAAGGTGGATTCAGCGGATGAGATACGGCCTATCAGAGCGTCAACGGTTGCTCTTGTGGCAAGTAGCTTGATGGACTCTTTTGTCTTTGTAAGGTCTGTTGAGACACCCTCGATTTGACCTGCTAAGAGGCTTTTAGCTGTCTCAATCAGCTTGTTAGCCTCAGCGATAGCTTGACTCTTTGCTGTGGCTAGTTTCGTCTCGGTAGCTTGTCGCTCGGCTACGTCTAGTCGTGTAGCCTCAGATATTGCGTCGGCTTTAGCTTGCAAAGCTTGAGCAATACTGTTAGCAGCATCAGCTTTGGCTTGATCAGCAATTATAGACACTTCGGCTAAGTTTCTATTAAACGATTCTGCAGCGTTTTGAGCTAATCTGGCAACTTCAGCTGTGGCTTGATTGATTTCATCGGCATAAGCCTTTGCGTTGATTTCCGCTTGATTCTTAGCATCGCTGATCTGTGACTCAATTTCAGTTTTTGAGTTCGCAATCTGCTGATTAATAGTTTCTTGATAAACCTGCGCTTCTGCTTGAGCTTCAGCTTGCTTTCTGTCGAACTCACTGTTAGCGTACTGCAATTGTTGCTGTACTTCTGCTTGGATTTGAGTTGATTGCTGATTAATTCTTTTGGTTAAGAAACTACCGTAAGTGTACTGGGCATCATTTCCAGCCACACTGTCAGCGCTGATAGTGCTGGTTAGACCACCGCTAAAGCTAAATGACTGGTAAAGTACAGGGACTTTAAAGACTTCGTTCTTGTTAGTCTTAATAGTCACCCACTGACCAACGTCTAACTTTAAATGACCTTGGTAACTCAAATCAAAAGGATAGTATTTAAGAGTCTTTAAATCATAGTACAGGGCATCTAGTAGCTCCTGCGTAGCTAACGGATTTTCAAGCTCCAAAGACCGTCCTGTTTGCAAACCTACTGTTAGTTTCTTATCATTTGTTGTCCGGCAAGTAATTCCTGCGATTTGATACTCAACTTCACTACGTTCTAAGCCGTGCATAAAATAGTTATCAGCTGTAATTGTGATGCCTGATTCCGTCAGACCGCGAACTTCCAAGTTCCCAACTCGGTTAAAGAAACAAGAAAAGCCAAGCAATTGACTTACTTGACTTAATACGTCTCTAAATGTGAGCTTGTCTCCTGTTGGCTTATCGACGTGCTGTTGAATGGCTACCATACCAAAATTATCACTAGCAAGCGTTATTCCGGTTTTTGTAGCAATTTCTTTAATAACATCACGTAACTGTGCTGGATACTTCAGGTCTGTTTTAAACGGTTCATTCAGCTTAAACATGCCATCCATAAGTTCAAGCTGTGTAGTATTTGAGTTTCTATCAATTTTGATATCATCGATGTAATACTTGCCCATTTTGACCCATTCAAAAGCATCATCAACTAGCAGACCGATTTCAGGCGCGATAACGTCTAATTTCTTAAAGGTTTCGATAATGCTAGTAAACGTGATCGTTGCGCTGCTTGAATATGTTCCGCCGGGCGTAAAATCTTCGCCGCTGATATAGCCATACTTAAAATTAGCATCCTTGATGTTTTCGGACGTGTAGTCGCCAACTCTGATAGCTAATGTCCGATCTGTCGAAAGCATTGCTTCGTTAAACGTCACCATATACCATTACCTTTCTACTAGATTGAATTTTAAGCCACTCCAGGGCTTTAATTTATTGCTAAACGAATAAGCCGGGGATGTTCTATCCCCAACGTAAAACGTCTTCGTTGTCTGGCCTAAATCTGGATCAGGATACGAGACTTGGAAAAATACAGGCTTGACAGCTTTCAGAATTGTTGAAATTTCTGCTTGTGTTAAGGTTCCCCATTCACACTCTAGCTTTCGTTTAGTTGTGATGCGATCCCGTACCATGTCCCCGTTGGCGTTACGTCCGGTTTCACCATCGACATCATTGATCCCGACCTGAAATGATTTAGGAGGCACAACTGTGACTCCGTTGATGATCAATTGACTCATGTTTACCTCCTAAATTAAATGTTGAGCAGGATTTGACCTGCTCGAGCTTGTTCCTTGTTGATTTCTTTGATGGCAATACGACCAAATTCGCTACCACCAATGTTAATGATGATGTCGCCATCACCAAACCCTTGAGATTGGTAATTACCGCCACCAAGGGCAGTAACGACTGCGCTACTTACGACACGTCCCATAGTTTGCAAGAATCCGGTATTTTCAAGCGGAACGACCGCTTCTTTACCAGCTTCCCCAATCATGGCAAGTGTTGGATTGTCCACGATACCACCTCTGGCAAGTTTTGGAATATAGACACGTCCGATATGACCAAGACTGACACCAGGCAACTTATTGATGACTCCAATAACGCCATTGATCATGCCAATAAAAGTATTGACTGCATTTTCGACCGTATAAAAGGCTGCGTTCATAGCAGAGCGGAAAGCTCCGGACACTGCCGAACCAATAGCCACACCGATATTAGAAAATGAATTCTTGATAGTGTTGTAGATCCCCTTGAAGAAGTTAGCCACACCACTGAATGCATTAGTCACGTTTGACCAAGCGCCACGGAAGGTACTGCCAAACCATGACCCAACATTTGAAAATGCGTTAGTCGTATCGTTGTAACGCGATTTAAACCAACCTCCGATGCCTGAGAATGCGTTTTGGACATTCTTATAGGATTCATCAAATTTCTGTTTAAACCATTGGCCTGCATCTTTAAAGGCTTTAACAATGTCATTCCAACGATCGCTAAACCATTGGCCTATAGGGCTGAAAATCCTAACGATTCCGTCCCAACCAGCCTTAATTATAGCGATAATGGTATCCCATGCCCACTCAAATACGGCAACTCCCATATTCCAGAGATATTCGACTAGCGCAAGTATGGAATCTGTGAAGCCACTAAAGATTTCTTTAATACCTGTCCATGCTAACTCCCAATCACCAGTAAAGACCCCAACAATGAAATCGGCTATCCCTTTGATAATTTCAAGCAAGCCACTGATGTAGTCAGCTAGCATGTTGATGGATTCAACAACAAAATCAATTAAAAGCTTGATGGTTGGCATCAATACGGGTAAGATATTGGCCATAAACCATTCTACGAACGGTTGAATGACATTTTCCCAAGCAAGTTTAATGACGTCTATGACTGACCCCATCGCCTCAAGGAACATGTCTATCATCGGCTGAATATGGTTATCAAACATATCTGCTACAGCCTTGCCAATGTCATCTAAAACAGGTTTGATATTGGTATTCCAACTATCGAGAAAGGCCCCGACAATGTCGGATATTCCTTTGCCAAACGAATCCATAAAAGGTTTAATGTGTTCATCATAAACCTTATTAAACGTTTCAAACGTATTTTTGATTAGGTCTTTTATCGACCTAAAAATAGGTTCAGCTGCTGAAAGAATACCAGTTAAAGCTTCAGTGATTTTTTCTTGATTTTCAGACAAAATAGTATCTAAACTTCCAAACGCATCACGTATGTATTTAGAGCCTACTTCCGCTATCCCCATTCCGACATAGGTAAAGGCCGAAATAATATGCGATCCGATATCCGTCGCAGGCGTGCTTGTGATAGTGTCGTAAAAGATTTGACCAACTGTTTGCGCGATATTTCCGATATGAGAAATAACATCTCCAGCTATATCAAATTGCCTAATCAGCCAACCCTTGATGTCAAGTTTCGTTTCATTAAGCGACTTATTGAGACTTTCTGCGATAAATACCGCGATTCCCATAACAACGTTAGCAATTGCTCCGGCCGTTTGACCCAGTGCATAAGCTAAGCGTTCGCCGAATCTAGCAGCAGCTTGCAAAACTGTGCCGTCTTCAAAGATATCTTTGAGAGACTTCCAGATGCCATCTAAAGCTTTCTTAAAGCGGTCTAAGCTATCAGTTCTAAACGATGCATTAAACCCGTCTTTAAAGAGGTCTTTTAGTTTTGAGAGGTAATCAAGTAAAGGCTTGAGTTTCTTGTCCCAGCCGTCAAAAATTGACTTAAATTGGTTATCCATGTCAGTCAATTCGATTTCTGGCAAGATATCAGCTCCACTTCCAGAGCCACCACCTTTACCACCCTTACCGCCTTTACCTCCAGACCCTCCGCTACCAGAGCCATCGTCCTTATTAAGGCTTAGTGTGGTAATTTCGTCAAATCCTGCAAGGCCTAAGAGCTCCTTAGCGGCTTTCTTAGCAGATTTGGCAGTATCGTCCAAGTTGTCAGCCGTACCGCCTGACGCGTCATCTACGCCGTCCATAGCATCGCCTAAGTCGCCTACTGCATCATTAGCAGTGCCTGCACCACTTGCTAGCTGACCCATAGCACCGTCTTTTACGCTAGCTTTCTTGTTAAACATCAGCCCAACAAATTCAGCGAGTTTAGCAGTAACGTTTTTAAGAGCCATAGCCAACGAGTTTAGCACTGGCATGACTGCGTTAAGGATTGGCAAGAATGCGTTACCGATGTTTAAAGCAGCGTCGCTTAAGAGTGATTTAAACAAGCTAATCCGGCCATTTACAGACGATTGCAAAGTATCACCATATTTAGCGCTTGCTTGCTCCAAAATCGCCATCAGACGAATCTGCTGTTGTGTGTTGTAGTCAAGTTGTTGCCAAGACGAATCTCCAGCGTATTTTCTGAACGCTTCAGTAGATTCAATCATAGCCACATTGACGTTGATTCCTAAATCTTCAATTGCTTCGGTATTACCAAGCAGACCAGAGCGGATACGTTCCATAACGTCCGTCATCGTTCTACCAGTCCCCTGCGCGATAACTGCAGAGGTCTGCAACATCTTACCAGTGTAGGCACTTAGTTTTTCACTGTCTTTGATGAAGTTTGAGAATAAGTTGGAATAGACTGAACCGTATTTAGTAGCATCGGCTATGCTCATGTTCATGGCATTTGCGTTCTTGTCTATCCATTTAAGAAATGACTGCGTTGACTCACCCATTTGCCTGTTGAGCTGATTCATAGCAGCAGTAACTTCAAGAGCCATTTGAGTGCTATACATGCCCAAATCAAGCATTTTCTTGCCAATATAAGCAAAACTCAAAATCTTGGCTAGTCTACCAAAAGCCTGACCTATACCATTAGTTGACTGCTTGATAGTATTTGACACGTTGTCAGTAGATTGCTTAATCTTGCTTTGAGACTGCTTAACTGTATCCGATGCTTCTTTCATCTTCTTCTTAAACGGCGCGATTTCGCCATCGATGATAACTCTAAGCTGTTCTAAGGTTGTCGCCATAGTTCCTCCTTTCTATTCCTTTTTATTCAAAAAAATAGGCACCTAATCAGTGCCTTTAAATCTTCCTTTGTTCCTTTCGGCGAATAGTCGCATACGTTCCTTATGTAGAGCTAACTGGCTAGCTATTGTAGCTTGCTCGATTTGCTGTCGTTCGTCTTCGAAAAGTTCTGGGTAAAAATCCCATAATTCGGGTGTCTTATCGCTTTCTCCGGAAAACATTAACGAAACGTAACTAGCAACCATTTGAGCTAACTTGTACTGATGAAAAGCCTGCTCTTTTCGCTTAAAAATAAAGGTTCGATTGTAACTTTCGATCAAGTCCGCGATTTCCAACACAGTATAATCCCAAAAATCAAGCGGACTTATCCCAGCATCTAAAGCCGTTGGATAAAATCCGCTGATGTATTCCGACATTGTAACAGGAGATTCAACAACTACTCCACTACTGACAGAGTAGGTGCTTTCTCCTCTGTCTTGTCCTTTGGGATGAAACCAGAGACTTCAAAGAGCGGCATGATAACATCCATCATTAATTCTGTCTGACCAAAACCATCAGAAACGTAGTCATCAAAGAGATCATAGACATCGTCCAATTTCAAACCATGATGATATTTCTGCAAAGCTCCGTGGACGATAATCAACATGACTTTAAGCGCTGGCAAGTTAAAATCTTCTCCTGGTCGAGGCATAAAGATTTTAAGCAAATTAACACCCAATTTTTCTTCAATGTCGCAAACTTGGCGAGTTGTCAGACGAAGTTTGTAGTCTTCACCGTTGACTGTCCAAGTTGTGTAAGGTTTACGTGTCGTAGTCATTGTATTCTCCTGTTCCTAATTTTAAAGTCCTACTGGATCCACAAATTCTAAGTCAGATTGCAATCCAATTTTAAGAGTAAATTCGATAACGCCATTGACGCCACCGCCACCTAATTTAACAGACACTTGACCGCTAAAGTGTACTTTAGTGCCATCTGGGTAAGTTTGCTCAAAATGACGTACTGCTTTAGAGTCAGCCAATTTGCGCAAAACGCGGTAAGAGTCTGTAGATTTGCTGTTTTCGTACTTAAATTTATATTCAAGTTCCCCAGCATCCCCAATACCGAATTCATACTGTTTGACAGTATCGGCAAGGGTTGTGTTTTCAACTTTTTCAGGCTCAATACCTAGTTCAGGGACTTCTTTCAGCCCTGCTAAGATTTCATAAGAGCTTTTTTCAGCACCCATTCCAAGGGTGATTCCGTTTGCTAACATAGATTAGTTATCCTTCCATTCTTGATTGATAAACAATTCTTGATTTTAGGTCCAAGACACCTTCAAACCGCATGACTTTATGACGAAGATACGAGTCTGCTAGGTCAATGCTTGATGTTCGTCTTAATCCGACTGAGTCAAAGACATCGTTAACCTTGATAGCTAATTCCGACGTTGAATCTTTGTCGAAAATATCGACTTTATAACGCAGGAATGACTTCTGTTCCGTATCGTCAGTGTATTCATAGGGTTTATTTTCTTCTTCCAGGTAAATCACAACTGGGAAATCTTCCCAGTCTTGTGGGTAAACGTCTGAAACGTTATCTGTGACTTCCTTTAATTTGCTGTAAATTGTGGGTTTAATATTAATCATTTTCCAACCTCTTCAATGAGTTTTCGCTTAACGTAACGTTGAATGTTTGCAGTCACTCTATCTGTATTATCAGCGAGTGCGGGGTAGAGATAAGGTTGTGCTGCTTGACCGTACATCTTGTAAAATTCGCCACGTTTAGGAAAGTTGTAAGGTCCTACGTCGATTTGTGACTCATGGACATACCAGGGCGAATTACGGTAGCTGACGCTAACGTTTGGCGAGATACCATCATGACTTTCAGACCCTTTTGGACCTGCACCAAATTCAACGAATCCACCGTGGTCAGACGTACTAACCACTTCTGCAGATATTTTCTTTGGCTGTCCTTTTCGGGCTTTAATACCTCGTCTAAGGTCTCCTTTATTGGCCGGTGCCCTTAGCTTGGCATCTGCTTGTACAACATTCTTTGCAGCGTTGTGAGTTGCGGTGCCGATTATCTCATCCTGTCGCTGACTAGATAACTTATTAAATTTGGCGATCAGTCGGTCAGATCCGATTATTTTCGGCATAATTCCAACTCTAAAAATTGATGGTCGCTGTAACGCTTGATAGATTCCACTGTGTGAGTGACTTCATCTTTGCCGATACAGAAACCATCTTTTTCTTTGATCTCGCTATCTAGGTTCATAAGACAGTTAAAGATATAAGGCAGGCGTTGACCATAGATTTCAGCTTGTAGTTTCCCGCCTGCTGGCCACACCTCTGCCTTAATCTCTCTTGCCTGTTCACTGTAGACAGTGCG
This sequence comes from Streptococcus henryi DSM 19005, assembly GCF_000376985.1. GTDB lineage: Bacteria > Bacillota > Bacilli > Lactobacillales > Streptococcaceae > Streptococcus > Streptococcus henryi. The sequence goes on along the minus strand of NZ_AQYA01000037.1, from coordinate 111,366 downwards.
TTTACCACCCTCATCGTTACTTTTCACTTCAGCTTTACGGTGCTTGCACAGTTTCAGTCTGTTTCTTTTCAAACGCATGTCCTGCCACCCGTGCGAGTCTGTGCCGTCTCAAACCGTTTAAAGTGGTTTTAGATAGGCTGTCATAATAGACAACTGACACGCCCCCTTCGCTTCGTGATTTTTCCGCTTCACTGCCTTGCCGATTGTAGAGTTCCAAAGCTACTTCTAGCCATATCCCCTCCAAAGACTTTGGTAGTTCAGTTCGGTTAGTTTCGGTTAAAATGATGTTTTTTGCCCGCAATAAAAGAGCCGAGATTAGATTGTCTTCAGTCTCGGCTGTAAGTGATTTAAATGTCTCTGAAATATCTTTCATGGGGACCTCCTATTTCGCAGGAGTGTCTCCTGCAGCTTTAGACTTTGGTTCTTTGATGACTTCAACGTAATCAGACAAATCAAGGCCTTGCGCCTTTGCACGTTTAGTCATCTTGTCATAGCGTTCTTGTTCGACTTCGACAACGTCCCCAGCCTCGTAGCGGTAACCAGTGTCATCGTTGTTAAAATCTTGTTTAACTTTAAGTTTCATAGGTTACTCCTTTTCAGACCAGTTAGACGAATCGTCAGATGGTGCAAGAGCTGATTCAGTCACTTTCTTAGTCGCTACATACAATTTGCCACCATGCTGAACAAGTGCACCTGCTTCATAAGTTGTACCAGTTGCCCAGTGATCTGCACGGAGATTGATTGTGCCTTGAGCTTCTTTCTTAGCTGCTGGTTTTTCATCTGCAATACTGATAATGTATTTTTGGTCAAATTCAAAGACGAATGCACCAGTGTAGAGCAATTGCTCAACCAATTCACCAAAACGTCCAGGAATATTGTTGTTGTATTTCGTTTCGTCAACTTGCAATGGTGATACGACAACTTCTGGAGCTGTTACAAGAGCTTGTACGCCTGGCAAGAATTTAGATGGTACTTTGTATACTGTGAAATCGTCCAATTGACCAACATAGCCGCGGTAAAGCACTGTTTGGTTAGTGTCACCTTGCGGCAATGCAACAATTTCAGATTTGATTTGTTTGTAAAACGCTGGATTAACAAAGAGCAAACGTTCTTTAGTAACGCCAAGTTCATCCAATTTCTCAGATGCGTCCAAAATTGCGTTATAAGCGTTGTTAGCACCTTTGGTTTTACCTGGTACAATATTGTCGCTGACATTTCCGATTGCAGCCTCAAAGCGCAAAATATCGAGATATGGCGCTACAACTTCTGCAGCTTGACGTGCAACTACGTAATCGACATTAACTTGACCATTAGAGTCACGTTCATCGAGTTTATCAACGAAACGACCCCAATATTTTTCTTCTTCAAGCGTGTAAGTCATTTCTTCTGTTTGAGAGTGGTCAAACTCGTTAGCTTCATTACGTTTGTAATCTTTCAACGCTGCTGTGTTTGTTTTCGTCGCAGTGAATGAACGTCCATTCATTTCAATTGAATCGTTGTTTAGCAGCAATGGTGCAGAATAAGTTTTCTTTTCGATAACTTTCTCGATAATTCCTAAGAATTTTTCACGAGAGGTTGCTGTGTTAATATCTTCAAATGGCATAATTTAGTTTCCTTTCTATTTCAAGAAATCACGTTCCCATTTTGATACGGTTTCTTGTTCCTGTGGTGCTTTCTTCATCGGTGCTCCGCCTTTAGTCTTGTCAGCAATGCCTTTCTGTACAGCTTCTTCCCAAGACTTCTGCAGGGCATCGATTGAATCACGCACGCTTTCAGCATCTGTGAGATCGACCACGCTTACCATTTCGATCGGCAAGCCACGTTCACTTAAAATCGTTTTAGCTTCAGCAGTCAATTCACGCTTGTTAATTTCAGCTTCACGTTCAGCCAATTCTTGCTCACGTTTTTTTAGTTGATAAGCTTGTTTGTCGTCAGCGTTCATTTTGGCCAATTTCTTCGCTTCAGACTCTTTGGCTTCTTGTTCAGCTTTCCACTTGGCAAACTTCTTGTCGATAATTTTATTGACATCTGCGTCAGTGTACTTCTTTTCATCTTGCGGTTGCGTTTCAGGTTGTTGTTGACCCTCAAGTTTTGGTTCTGCAGGTACCTGTACTTGTCCGTCATTTCCTTCAACTGATGCAACTGTTTGTGTTCCTTCGTTCATTGCGAACCTCCTATATTTAAAGTCATCCCTGACTGTCATTTCCATAGCTTTTTATGTCATCAATGCTTGGACAAAATAAAAACCGCATCGATTCGACACGGTTAGAATTATTAAAGTGTTACATTTTCAATCAATGCTCGCGCTTCTAAAACAGTCAAGTATTGATTCATGACTGATTCTTGTTTCTGCAAAATCTCAAGTGGACAGTCAGGTTTAAAATCCAGCTTACCTGCTTCATACTTCACGTTCATAGCATGTAATTTGTCACGTTTTTCTTTTAATTCGCGGTACTCGTTTACGAATCGTTCTTGATGTGGCTTCATTTTTATCCCTCCTGAAAAAAAGAAAACTGGTCAGTTTCAACCAGTTTAGAGTAATTTAAAGCAATTTATAGCAGTCTTTCCTGCTGTCAAGATGAATGATCACCTCCTCAGATAGAATCCAAAACATTGAGGTACTTAACCTCTTCATAAGTATCTTCAAAAATATCAGGCTTGCAAGGGTAAAACTCACCTTTAACCCCTTTGATGATGTAGTCACCTACATTTGCTGTCATCACACCTTCTAAAGTTTGGATTTTGAGAATAGGCTTATGTTGCACAGAATAATCAACATTTACCGGGTCTAATCCCAATTTTGATAGTTCCACCAACGTTTCGGGGGCGTCAAAAAATTGAACGGCTTTGATTGTTACTGGTCTTTTTCGATAGTGCATAATATCCTCCTTACCGTTTCCAGAACGGTTTATTGTTCCGTTTAATATCAAGTCTGATATTAACCATATCGTCCATTAACACATTTTGAGTTGTTTCGATTTCATCAAACTTAACAGCTGTAGCCGATACTTTGGATTGCAAGTCAGCAATAGCTACTGCTTGTTGTCCAACAACATCTCTAAGTAATGCATTTTCTGCTGCTAACTCAGCTACTTTGGTTTCAAGGTTACGTTTCTTTTTCAGTCGTTTCTTCATTTTTTAAGCTCCTTCATAACTCCAGTAATCGAGTTATAGATGGCTACTCCTACGAATAAGAGCAGCAAGGCAACGACAAGTAAGCTAAATAACACGATAGCGAACTGCCAAATCAACCAAGCAAATTTTAACATTGTTCTCCTCCTGTTTTTGGGTACAAAAAAGCACTTAGATTTCTCTAGGTGCTTAAATAAATGGTGTTACTTCTTTAACATCTTTTAAAAATCTCTTAGCCTTATTCAAAAATGCGTTATCCATCAAATACTCGATCCCTTTAACAGTAATCTGAGTATACTCTAACCCATCAACGAATTTACCAGCCATCGTTTCATCAACCACGGGACCGGTTATCAAACCCTCTAACAAAAGAGACTCGATGATAAAAATGTAATAGCTTTCGTTTATTTGAAATAACTTTCCGTCCGCCAGCAGCATTCGGGTATCAATTGTTTTCCCTCTCTTCAATTGCTGATAAAGGTAGGCTAAAATTTGGTAAATAATAACATGATAATCATCTTTTGCCATTAGAGTACCTCAATTGATTTGATGTCAGATTCAAGTATTTCTGTATATCCTGTTTTTGTTTTCACAATCAATACATCTTCATCTGTTTCATTTGAATCCGCATCACTATAATAAGCCATTCCCAGCCAAATCTTTTCATCTGTATCAATAAGTTTGACTCTTTTATTATTATACTTTAAAAGTTCCATTATTATTCCTCCTCATAATATGTCGGAATGATATGTGACCCGGTTTTTCCATAATGAATAGTCAAACCGTTAGCAACTTTACCCGAATATACGTCAATCCCAATCTGTAAACTACTTGGTAAATCGACAATTTCTTTATGAGTGCGACCCTTTTTATTTTTCAACATTCGCCCTGTCATCTTATATTTTTCGTACAAAGCATTCACATCAACATCATCAAAGAAATAACTTTTGCCAACTCCAGCAGTTGCCTTAATATGACGCCCTTGTTTTTCTGGATTAATTTTATCCGACCAAGTCCCATTGTTGAAATGTTTTTGAATATACGCTTTATCTTTAAAACGTTCATATTCTACAGGTTTATTATACTTTAAATCAACAAAATCTGCTAATGTTTTAGGCATTTTTTCAGCTTCTAAAACAGCTTTAAACTCGTCGTACTGCTGGCTAGCTCTGTAGATATCAGACTGTTTCAGGCCGTCAACTTTATATAACGGCTTAACATGCTTATCATACCAATCATCGTAAGTCATGTCTGCAGGCACTTGTATAGTTTTGCCTGTCTTGGGATCTCTAGCACTACGTTTTAGCGTTTTGAGCCAATCTTCATCCTCGACTGCAATAGTATCAGACCGACACCAGGGATGCAGTGGCGGATAATTAACGCCTGTTCTACGCTCTTTAACGCTGTATATACTGCCATCGTGTTCTCGGCAGATACTTGATGTCCGCATGTCCAACGTAGCTAAGAATTGATAACGTTCAACCTCGGCCTCTTCGTAAGCCTTGCCTTCCATTTCAGCGTGGAAATGGTTAGCTTCGGTTCTGACTAACCTACGTGCGTTACTTTTGCCCCTGTTAAACTTAGCGTTGATAAAATCAGCCGTTTCATCAGCAGATCGTCCAGTTAGCAAACTGACAGCTAACTCTCTTTGCAACTCGTTAGCAAGCTGCTGTGTATTGCCCCAAATGCGTTGCGAATAGTTAGCCCCTAGCCACGGTTTAGTCATAACTTCCTTGATTTCTTTTGCATCTATCGGATTAAAGCTAAAACCTATACCAGACTGTTGCTGCAAATCAAAAATGGAATGATAATAGGCATCTGAAATCAAATCGCTGTAAAAGCCCCTAGAAGCCCTCTGTTCGTCTTTGAAAAGCTGGGATGGTAAATCATCCACTTGCTTTCTTAAACTCTCGTAGCGCTCAATTCTGGAGACGTATGGCGCAGAATCAAGTAAAGTTAATATCTGTTGAACTTCTTCGCTGTCAGTTGTGTTTTGAAGAGCTCGTTTTAAGTCTTGAATATTTAAACTGTCAGCTTGTGAGAGAATCTGTTTTGCTTCAGTTTCTGTCAAGCCGTGACTACGACGGTAAGATTCAAAGATTTGGTCGATCTTGGATGTTATTTGACGACTGGCCAAGTTATAGATTTCATCGAATTGCTTGGAAACCTGCTCCGCTTGATCCATCTCATCGACCATACGCTGGGCCTTACGTTTCGTCCAATAGTCCTTCTTCTTCATCTACTGGCTCCTTGTATGCCGTATTTTGGGAGAACATCGGTTCTTGTTCCCTCCGTTCTTCTTCCAAAGCTTCAATTTCTGCGTCAGGATCTTCAACAAACGGCAAAAGTGAAATCAATTGACGCAAGCTGACCTTGTCTTTCAAGTTGGCAATGATTTGAGACAACTCTAACAAGTTCTTAGGCAATCCACGACTAAACTGTGGCACAATTGACTTGGCGTTATCGTAAATCTGTGTCAGATTGTAGTAATAAGCGAAAATTTTGATGCGTTGGCGTAGTGCTTTAACGTAATGCTTTTCTTTCGTCTTGGTAATCATTTCAAGGCCTAATAGCTTGAATTCCATAGCCACCCCTGAAGTGTTACCTGCGAACTCTTTGTCAGTCAGGTTTGGAACGTGACTAAACGTGTAGATATCCTCTTTCAAGGCTTTACGCAAGACTTCCACCGATGCCTCTTCTAACATATTCTTGAGAAATTCAGCTTTGGCGTCCGCTGGCAATTCGAGCAAGCCTTCTTCACATAAGATTTGCATAGCTTCTTTTGCCTCTTCCGGCGTGTCTGCAAGCGATGCCCCGTAGATAGTCAAGATAGATTCAATAGCCTGTTCTTTGTCGTTCACGCGGTTCCCCATAAGCGAATTATAGGCATCGATTAAATTGATTTGCTGTTCAAAGTCACCGATTGAGAAGATGTTATTACGATACTCAATAATTGGAATTGCTCCTAAGTTGTGCTCTTCCGGATCAGGCATAATCTTGTCAGCGTTGTCACCTTTGAAAATTACGCTGTAGTGCAAGTTCTCTGTCAGGATTTCAGCGCGGTAAGTAACCTGGTCGTTTTCGGCGTTCTTGATTTGGTAGTAATAAACTGCGAAGAGTGGATTCTTTTCGATTGAGTCATCAAGTACGATGAAAGTATGCTCAGGTTCAAGCGTACGAACACCCAATTCATTCTCGCCTTCTTTGACATAGATGTATTCATAGCTGCGTCCATAGACAGCCATATTAATGGCGTTCTCGCTGTCAGCTTCATCAACGTCAGCATTATCGAAAGCCATCAACAAGCTGTCAATGTCGCCTTTTACCGTGTTGTTGTACTTAATAGTATTGCCCATGAAATAGCCTGTGGACGTGTCTGCGATGTCTTTAGCGTGGTTACAGACTGTTTTGAAGTTTGGCTTTCCACTTCTGCGCTGATGCTTTAAAATGTCGTGTTTTCCAAGATAATATTCTTTTAACTTTTTAAGTTCTCGCGCATGCTTTTGGTGCTTCGTGATCAATTTATAAATCAACTCTTTTTTTAAACTGCTCTCATCGAACAACTCTCTTGGATAGTTTAGTTCAATTTGCATGTTGCTCCTTCCTATAGCCCATAAGTCGACTTGCGTTTGACTTTGGCTTTTGGCTCTGATAGTTGGCTGTAGATGGCATATCTAAGCGCATCTAACACATCGTCATTAGTTTTGACTGGTTCGCCTGTCTTTTCGTTCCAGACGTACTGATAAACTTCATCTTTAAATTTCTTAACCTTAGATTCGACCACAAAAAAGCGACCATTCTTCATAAGCTTGGCCACTTCTTCTATTCCGGATAAAACAGACTTGTTAGCGTTAAAGCATTTGATATTCTCGCGTACAAATCTAGCAACGTGTTCCGGTCGTGCGCTATCAGCATAGAACTTGATATTGCCGTACCTTGATTTGATGTCTTTCGCAACATCTACCCAGTAATCAATTTCCTTGTATTGCTCTGCGTGTTCCTCTAAGAGATAAGTCGTACCGTCTGCACTCTGGCCACATACGACAATAGAGCCATAGTGTTCATATCCCCAGTCGACCCCGGCGAAAACTTTGGTTATTTGATCCGGTGGATGGTCGATAAACATATCCTCTTTAAAATCACGATACACAGCGCCCTCACCGCTTACCCAACGGCCATAGATACCGCGCTCGGTAAACATACCGCTTGGTGTCGTTGCGATCAGATTATCGATGTAACGTTGATTAAGAAACGTGTTATCAAATACTGTAAAGTGATTGACAATGATTGATTTCCCATCAGCTTTATCGATGTAGTCGACCTTCAACCAATGGTTTGGATGGTCTGGGTTAGTATCGCAAATGATACGTGCACCTCGACCTGAACAACGCTTACGGATTTCGTCAAATACCTCTTTGTTGGCCAATGTCGCCTCGTTGATATAAGCGCCGTAAGCAGTCATACCACGAATGGACCGAAGCCCTGCGATCGATCCTGTGAATGTCGTAACGACATAAACGCCAAAAAGCGTGAAGTTCCCGTGCTTGTCAAATTTGAAATCAAAGCCATACTTATCCGTTAGCTCTTTCAAGATGTTAGTTTGAAGCGTTCCTGCACTAGTCGCCCCGAGAATATACATTGGATTCTTTACGCCGTCCAGCGCAGCGTTCTTCTTAGCCCTGCGAAGCTCCATCAGAAACAAGTCATTATCTAGTTGGGTCTTACCGGCACGAACTGCCCCCGTATTAATCATCATGTACCAGTCGTTACGTAGGGCACGTTTTAGGATGCTGATTTGCTTATCATGATACAGTCTATTCAAGCCCATCTATTGTATCCTCCAACTTGTTTAAATAATCCTCAACAACTGATTCAGTCGTGTCATTGCCTGCATTCTTAGCTTTCAAGTTCTCGACTTCTGCTAGAGCGCGTTCATTTGCGACTGGGTCAACCATTCGAGCAAGACTATCTGCTGACTTCTGACGCTCTCTAAGACTGGCTGGGACTTCTTTAACGACCTGTTCGCCCATACCAATACCGACAAGCTGATAGTCCTTCTCTTCGCCTCTCAACACCCTTGTGTGGAATTGCTTGATTTCCAGCAGACTAGCCACGGACATCTCAGTAGACCGCTCGTCAAATACCTGCTTGAGCTTTGAGATGACTTCTTGAACGTGGAAAAAGTCAATTTTTGTCAAGAGTTGATTAGCGATGCTATTGCACGTTTTTATAGAATATCCAGCTTGTCTAGCCGCTTCTGTAGCATTCTTGAATCCGCTAGCCATGTAAGCTAAAACGAACTGTCTCTGCTTTTCTCGCGATGATGGCCAGTCAGACATCATTTCAATAGCTTGTTCTGTCAATTCTTTAATCATTTCTGCTTGTCTATCAATGACCACCACCTCCAATCAAAATAAAAAGCCACACGATTGTGTGACTCTGAGTAGTTTCCCCCTTATGAAAACCAACGGAAACAGCAGGAATCGAACCTGCGACTAAACTATCTCAGACCTAGGACTTTCAACGAAATAGAGGAGTCTATCCTTATGTTTCCAAAAGAGAGGGGAGGACTCGAACCTCCAAGGCTTTACGCCCCCTGTTTTCAGGTAACCATCTACCGATTCTGAGACCTCTCTCTTTATTTCTTGATGATACTATAATACCACTTCAACCAGTATATTTGAGTATAAGTTTGTATGTATTTAGTATAAATCAGTATGTTTTAGTATGTTTTCCAAGCTTTGAACTGCTTTGCGCTTAATAGTATAGTATTTGTTTCGGTTTCCGGTTAGCTGGAGAACGTCCATGGCTTCGTCGAATGACTCGCAGCGTGCATAAGTCGTAATTAAAATATGTCTCTGTGCCATGTCTGGAATCTGCATGATCAGTTCAATAATGTATTTCTTGCGTTCAATCAGCTTTTCGATTTCTGCAACATTATAATCCGAAACGTCGATAATAGCTATATTCTTGTCTTCTTGCGATTTCTTGAGACCACCTTGCACACGCATGTCAGACCATTGCGGAGATGTAAGCATAGAACTTCTGGTAGCCTCTATATCAAGTTTTAACTGTTCAATAAACTTTGGTATCACGCGCAATTCTTCGAGCAATTCTTCGGCGGAATTCTTTTCTTTACTCACTCTTTTAGTCTCCTTTATGGTAAAATAAAACTATCGAAACTTTATGGAGACCTGCGAGCGAGCGGGTCTTTTTATTACTCAAAAAAATCTTCCACGTTTAGTTCGTGTTCGTACGTATAGCCACATCTTACACACTCAAGAGTTGTAGTAAGGCCTTTGGCTTTTTTAAATCTGTACATGTGTCCACACAACCCGCATACTAGCGCTTTAATCATCAGTCACCTCTTTGTGCTTTAGCAATTCACTTTTGATTTTCTCCATCATTTCATTGTCTGCCATTAGAAAAATATCAAAATCAGAAAGTTTTTCATCTGCTGCAATCATTCTGTTGTTTAACTCAATCTTTTCGTCAAGCCAGCCAATCATCATTTCAATCATCAGCAACCCCCTTCGCCCACTCAAAATTAACGACAATCTCAATGATTTTAAGAATAACTTTATGAATGTTATCATTACGACTACTAGACCACTTATCCCATGAGTCTCTAAACGGCATAAACCCTTTATCAAAACAATGTTCCATAAATTCAGTAGATAAAACTTCCTCTTTTTCCAAAGTGGTGCCATATTCATCCAGCTGATAACGGTAGTTTTCGCCTAACAATTTTGTAATCTCAAAATTCGTATCAGTATGACCTCGAAGATAATATTTTCGCATGTTGTCCAAGTACAACAGCTTGTCCTCGAAGGTATAATCTTTATTGGTCCCTTCAGTAAATTTAGTGAAACTTATTTTCACTAATTCTTCAAAGTTATTAGGTAGTTGTTCTGTTTCAATTGATTCAATATAAGGTAATCTAATTCTCATAACATCGCCTCCACAGGCTTAGCCCACTGCCACGCCCACTCAAAATCCTGTTTGATTTCGGCTTCGGTGAGTTGGTTCATCATGTATCCTTTCCAGTCTTCGCCAGTGTACTCTTTCAGATGTAACGCATTCTCTCTAAGTCTTTGTAAAACTATTCTTGAATATTTTGCATTCGGATTCGGTATCTCAACTGTGTACAGCTTCTCTTTCTCGACCTCGTAGCCAGCCAGCCAAGCTCTGGCAAATAGTTCGCTGTTATAGTAAAACCAATTCAAGATCTGACTTTCATCATCCATATCATCTATTGCTTCTGAAAGTGTGGAACACGAATATAGTTCGCTTTCTATATACTCAGCTACAAACTTTGGAATGACTGGTTTCTTCGGTTCGTCCAGCTGTTCAACCAATTCAAGGACTTCTGATTTTCGCAAGTAATTAATCGGCCTAAGGTTCATTCTACTAGATGCCACACCATTTAAGCTGGTTAATTCACTTTTGGTTGGAATGTGAACCGTGATTTCATCCAAATCACTGATTTTCTTAAATAGTTCTCGATTATTCATCTTCAATCCCTTGTTTAAATTCTTCAAATCCTGTAATCACGCTTCTCGCTCCTGCGATAAAGCTTTCTGAGTCTCTTTTTATTTCTTCTGGCATTCCACTTGACATGATTTCCATTACATCAATCGTGTTATTAGTGATTTTCAGCATTTCGTCAACTGTCTCCAGCTTGATTTTTTTGATTTCTTCTATATTCATTTTCTGCCTCCTAAAATAATTTCACTTGCATTTCATAGGTTTCAAGACGTTGTTTAGCCTTATTAAAAATTTCCGTATCTAATTCACAGCCAGTGTACTCAAACCCAAGTTCTTTACAAGCAATAAGGCTACTTGCTGAACCAACGTGAGTATCTAGGATTTTATCTCCCTCTTTAGCATATGTTTGGAGTAACCATAGATAGAGATTGACTGGTTTCTGTGTCGGGTGTATCCTTACTTCGTTAAGAGTTTTGTTTCCTTGCTGGATATGCCCCTCAGATATTGATTTTCCTTGCATCATACCATTCCACATATAGCGGAACATCCTCACGCTATCGTGCAAACTGCAGTAAGCTAGTTCGCAATCAGAAAAGCTAGACTGTCCATTGACTTTATCCCAAACGATGCGACCAGCACCAAATGAATAATCAAAGTAGTTAACGCCCCAAATGATTTGATTTTTTGAAACTCTAAACAATTCATCGAAATAATCTTTATCAGGCACTTTCCACTCAGATGTTTTACCGTATAATCTTCGAACACCAATTGGACTGATTTTTCGACCATAGTATTTTCTTTTTTCAGGCCCCGAAAAATACGGTGGATCTACAATTGCAAGGTCAAAATAATCATCTGGATATTGGCGCATCACTTCAAGACAATCTGCGTTGATAAATTTACTTGTTAATGTCACCTATCCCCCTGCACCTCCTTTCTGCTCCTGCACATGCTTCTTCAGGTCGGAAAGTTCAATCTGCAAAGCCTTATCACGACTAATGAGAGCTTGCTGACGTTCTTCGTACTGTTGTACCGCCTTTTCAAGCTCTGCTATTCGTTGACCTTGTACATTCATTCCAAAAGCCAAAGCAATTATAGCTATCGAGAGAAAGATAAAATTCAATACAATTAACTTATCATTCTTCAATTTTAATCAACCTCAATCCTTTCTTTTCGCTTGTTCGTCTTGCATAGCAAGGACTTGCGTAAAATTGTACTGTCGATGGCTTAACACCTATTGCTTGCGCAATTTCCTTAACGGTACCGTCAGCGATAAAATTATCGCCTTTGTAAAGCGCATATATCTTTTCTTTTGTCATGAATCTTCCTCCACGTGCTCCATTTTCACACGATACAGACGCTGACCACTGTACTTACGTTTCAGCTGATTGTTCATCTTAGCAGCGTCGCCCTCTTTCTCAAAGTAGTGGGTTTCGTCAACCATGTTGTCAAAATAGACTGTTACTGTATAAGCCATCTTACTTTCCTTTCGCTTGTTTCTCTAGCCATTCCCATATGAGATGGAATTGCCCATTCACTAGACTGTCATTTCCATATTTCTCACAGATTGCCACAATGGATTGATTAGCCCAGGTCCAGTATGCTTCGGTGTTAAAACCAACCTCTTGCGCTTTCTGATTACTGGCCATCATCCAGTTCGGGACTTCTGTTTGAAAGAATTCGATATAGTTAATCTTCATGTCATTAGCTCTCTCATGCGTTTTAATATTTTGTCATCAGGCAAAATCGAGCGACACAACAGCCGATTTGCTTTGTTTGGCGTAATGCCTAGCAGCTCACCAATTACGATGTAACTTTTCAAGTTCTGCTCATGTGTCCATGCAATGAACCTGTCTAGTTCATCTAGCGGTTGCGTTGTTTCTCTGGGTACAAAAGTAACTGCGTACTTACTTCTTAGCTTATTACTACCTCTACTCATAACTCCTCCAGTTTCACATAGATCCCGACAGTATCAGCCCAAAACTTTTCGGCAATCTCGCTGGCCACCCTGCTATCATTGACATAGAATCCTGTTCTTTCCATGCAGTCTTTTAGCAGCTTAACTAAGTTATCGGTATCGGGTTTAGTATGCTTGTACTGCCCGTCCACTGTTCCTTTGATTTTTGGAAACAGCCATTTAGTCGTTAGTCGCAACGGTCCATCTAGTGGTTCTTGTGGTTTATGTGGCAATAGCAGAGCCATAAACAGTTCACGCGCTTCTTTCAAGTTTTCAGGCTCGTATGATTGTGGCTTTCCGTTTCTGGCTGTCCACTTCTTCTGCTGATGGGTGGTCGTTGGGATTTTTTTCATTGGGATAAAAAATTCAATCATCTTTAACCTTCCAATCAACTAATAGCATTGCATCACGTTTCAATTCAACATCTGGATATTTAGCCAACAATTCTCTGGTATCAAACCCATGATGCACAACCAAGGCAAAACCATTTAAAGTTTCTTTTATAACGAAATTACCTTCTGGAAGATATTTTCTAATGATCTCCAACTTAAAACGGTCCATTTTTAGCATGTCATTGAAATCACAGTCAAACAGCCATTTATGTTCTAAGGCGTTCTCTGGCTTAGCAGCAATACTAGCAACTTTTGAATCAAGTTTGGACATATCAACGTTATTATCCAAAAGATAATGCTGTAAGCTTTGTTGGATTTTTTCGTTATCTCTACTGTTGACAGACATATAAAATCTGCTAACTTCGCCAATCAACCCATCATCAACAAATGCATTAAATTCTTTTTGCAATTCTTCAGGTTCTTTAGTTGTCAAAAAATTCTTTTTACGTTCTTTAAATCCAACTAATATTTTGTTGTCTTTGTTCCGCGAAACGAATAAAACAACCTTTAAATTTTTATCAGCCATTTTTTAAAACCTTTCATTTTTCTTTTCCATGTGCGCCTTTGTCAAAGATGAGACAAAGGATAAAGGGGCAGAGCTTACAGCCCCTTTTCCTTTTCTCTTTGACTTTTGACGAAGGAAAAACACTTTAATAACTCTGGTAAGAGTTATAGGGTAATTTTTTCGGAAAATTTCTTGTATTTTTCTAGTTTTTCTAAAATATTCAAGAAAAGAAAATTTCTTGTATTTTTCTAGTTTGAGAAAAGAAAATAACGTGATTTTTCTTTAGAATTCTTCTAGTTATTTTCTTTCTTTTCCGTTTCTTGATTTGCAGAAATTTGGAATACAATTCCTTTTTTAACATCAAAACCATCATGCTCTTTGATGTAATTTTCTACGCTTTTGTTTGACTTTAAATCTAAGTACTCGCGAATTTCTTGGACTGTAACCGGTGCCGAACCATCAAATAAAGCACTGTATGCCGTCTCTAATTTTTGGTTTCGTTCTTTTAAGTTTTGTTCTTTGCTTTTTCGTGACTCTTTTGCTTTTTGCCAAAGAGGTTTATTGTCTTCCAACTGTATATCAGCCAGCACCCCTGTATCATCAACACTATGCACTGGATAGCTGAACCACATATTGACTGGATTAAATTTAGCGAACTCACGCAGCGTTCCTTCCACTCGCCAACCTGTAGCAATCTTAACTTTTTCGACTTCTGTTGCGATCTCGTCAAGGTATGGCTTTCGTGTTAGTATATCCGGCAATGCTGTATCAAAATGCTTACTCATTTGACTAGCGCTTTCCAAGTCATCAAGTGTTATTTCGTGTTGATAGTAATCAAGGTTACGCTCCTGGATAGCACATTTGAAGATTTGACAGCGCACCTTATTAGTACGTTGTTTGATTAAGTCATCGTTAAGCTCAAGCTCTACTAAATCAATGAGTGCATCAGGGTCGCGAGCAAATACTCCAGATCCACTTGCGCGGTCCATGGATTTCTTCCCGCCTTGGCTACCTTTAGAGTGGTGATGGCAGTAAATCACGCTGCAGCCTAGTTCAGTTGCCACCTTATCAAATTGATTGGTAAAGTGTGCCATTTGATCCGCTGAGTTTTCGTCACCAGTCAAAACTTTATAAATCGGGTCGATGATAACCGCTGTGTAGTTCTTCTTGATAGACCTGCGAATGAGCTTAGGCGCTAGCTTATCCATCGGCACAGTCTTACCACGCAAATTCCAGATGTCAATATTAGAAATATTGTTAGCAGCTAACCCCATCGCTTGGTAAACGTCTTTGAAACGATGTAAGGCAGACGGCCGGTCAAGTTCCAGATTGACGTATAGGACACGTCCTTTCTCACACTGCCAACCTAACCACTTGCTACCTTCAGCGATGGCTATTGACATCTCAATGAGCGCGAACGACTTACCAGCTTTTGACGGTCCTGCAATCAGCATCTTATGTCCTTGACGTAACACGCCATGAATCAATTCAGGCGCTAAGTCAGGCATATCGTCCCAACTGTCCGCAAGACCTTCAGGGTCAGGCAAATCATCGTTAAGGTCTTCAATCCACTGGTACCACTCTTCCCAGTTAGCTTTACCGATATTGGTATCTACTAGAAATTGCTTTTGACCGTTTCGGATAAACCCAGGGAAACGACTGAGACGGCTAGGATTACGGTTTTGGGTATCTACAATAATGCCGTTCTTCTGACAGACCTTATAAAGATAATCCACGCGTTTACGATATTCTTCATAACTGCCTGCGTCGACTTTAACAATGGCATGTAATGATTTATTTCCAGAATAAACAAGAGCTGCTATTGGCAAGTCCAGTTCTTTATAGATAGCGTACTGCTTATCTACTGGCATGCTATCAGACTCAACGAGTGAGTATCGGAAATCCGTCACGTTCTCATTCTTGGCACCTTTACCATCAAGGGGATTGAAACGAATCCAGGCACCAGCTTCTTCGTGATAATCACCGAGCACTGACCCAATGTCACCGTTACACTTGCTGAGTTCTTCAATCAACTTGCCAGCTGTACGGTCGTAAGCTCCTTTGGTTGGCAGCCACTTTTCAATCTCTCCTGTTTCATCGTTAGTCTTTGGCCAACTTTCAGTTACATAACCCACATTTTCCGACGCTTCAAAAAGCGTTTCAATGTACTTGATGATCTCATGTGTAGGGTTCCAATTGATTGGCTCATGGATTTCTTGGCCTTCAATCCAATCTTTATCAACAACTTTATAATCACGGTCGATTTCATCGTCCCAGCTTAATTCATGACTATCACGCCCACTAGAAGCGGGTTGCCAGCCGTTTTCTTTAGCCAGCTGTGTGATAGTCGCTCCAGTCACTGTACCAAGTCCGTTGCCTTGGAAGGTGTCCCATTTAGCGAAACACTCACCTTTTTTGTATCTTGTGTCAGACTGAGACCAGTTATCCCAATCCATCGCAGTATAGCCTTCTTGTTTAAGGGCCATCCCCACATTTATCCAAGTTTGATAATCTACCATGGCAGGATTGATATAATCCAGCAACGGTAGCAAATCAAAATCATTCTCTGCCATTCATTATCCTTTCTATCCTGGTTGGTATTCTTTAGGAGAAATTCCTCTAGGGACTCTCCAACCGTTAGCAGAAATACGGTTAATCATTGAACTTGCTTCATCAAATTTCCACATACCGACGCTGTGGAAGCCATAACGTTCAAGTAGTCGAATCTGTTTTGGTGTAGTTAGTCCTTCGATTTGACGTTTCTGCAATCTATCAAGCAACTTGCCAGCTTTTCCAGCATTGCCAATATCATCAGTAAAGATACCGAATTTCTCTAATGCCTTTAGTTGTTTATCACTAGCTGGGCTCATTTCCCAACCGAAGCTCGGTACATAGTCAGCAAGATCTTCAGCGTTGATAGACATTTCAAACTGCAAGGGATCAACTAAGGCACGTTTACGCTTACGCATTTCAGCTAATTGCTTAGCCAAAGCTTCTTCGCGTTCAGCTACGACATCTTTAGCAGCTACTTCTTCGGCTTCTAAGAGCTCAAATTGTTGGTCTGCATCATCTGCCATATTCTCAATCATCTTCTTGGCTATCTCTGGGCTGTCTGTGATTAGGTGCGCTGGTCTACAGAGCTCATGACGTTCTGTGTGCCAAAGGAAATCTAAAAGAAGAACATCTTCTTTATCTGGTGCGAGACGTGTCCCGCGCCCCACCATTTGGCTATAGAGAGCTCTAACCTTAGTCGGTCTAAGCACTACCACACAATCAACTGTCGGACAGTCCCAGCCTTCAGTCAGTAGCATTGAGTTACATAATACGTTGTACTTGCCTTTGTCAAAATCATCTAAAATTTCTGCACGGTCTTCACTGGTCCCGTTGACTTCGGCTGCTTTAAAACCTTTAGCGTTTAGAATCTCGCAAAATTTCTGTGAGGTCTTTACCAGTGGCAAGAAAACAACAGTCTTACGGTCTGAGCACTGCTTAACCATCTCGTCAGCAATTTGGTCAAGATATGGATCTAATGCCGACCCGACTTCACTAGCTTTAAAATCCCCTGCTTGTTGGCTAACGGACGATAGGTCCAACGTGAGCGGAATTGTGATAGCGCTGATTTTGGACAAGTAACCAGACTTAATTGCATCAATGAGTGAATACTCATAAGCTAGGCTGTCAAAGACCTTACCAAGATTTTGTTTATCACCGCGATCTGGCGTTGCTGTAACTCCCAAAACTTGTGCTTGGTCGAAATAATCCAGTACATTCTGATAGCCAGTCGATAGCGCATGATGGGCTTCATCGATGATAATCGTGTCAAAGTAATCTTTGGGAAATCGGTTCAATCGTTTCTCACGCTGCAAGGTCTGGACTGACCCAACAACAACACGATACCAGGAACCAATAGATGTATTTTCTGCTTTCTCTAGCGCTGTCCCTAAGCCTGTAGCAGTCTTTAACTTATCACTAGCTTGTTCTAAGAGTTCCGACCTGTGCGCTAGGACGAGCACACGCTCGCCCATTTTCACACGGTCTTCAATAATCTTAGAAAATACGATAGTCTTACCACAGCCAGTTGGGAGAACAAGCAAGGTCTTGCGTCGGCCGTTAGCCCATTCTTCTTGGACAGCTACACGCGCTTCTTCTTGATATTTTCTAAGCTCCATCTAATCACCTCTTAAAACATACCTGCTTGATAGCCTGTCGGTTGTTGCGGTGTTTGAGGTTGTGTTGGATATTGTTTTGGATATTGTTGTGGCTGTTGTGTAGGCTGTTGGTAGTTAGTCTGTGCAGGTTGCTGGTATTGAGCTGCTTGATAGCCTGTCGGTTGTTGGCTGATACCATGATTCAAGACTTTAGTCCAGTCGACTTCGTCCGCGTAAATCATAGCCTTAATATTGTCATACTCGTTATCAGCATATTGTCCAGAGCCTTTACGTTTATTAATTCGTGCCACACCTTTAGCACCGATAATGTTCCAATTCATGCGTAGTGGCTCGCCGTGTTTCTTCTGACCGATTGACCCAAAGAATGCTGAGAGCATACCTTCTGTAGTCGTGTGTAGGAAAAGGTTGTGCTTAAGAGTAGTTGAGCCTTCTGCTGTTTCAATTTCAATTGTTACGGTTGCTTTTGGGCAAGCTGGTAATTTTCCTGGATTGTTTGGGTTTGGCGTGTGTCTGCCACGTTCAAGGTTGGTAACTGTAAATTCATAGTCACCGGGTACGAGTGTGACGAAACCACCGCCATCATTTGTAATTTCGTCTTCCCATCCAAGTTCTCGGTCAAAGTTTTGGTTATATTGTTGTTGTGTCATCTTGTTTCTCCTCTTAAGCTAAAATTGTGATATTGTCTTGTTCTTTAAGTTGTGCTTTTAAATAGTCAGCAATGTTATTAATCGCTTCTAAAATGGCAAAATACGATTTTCTTTAATCAGTTCAAAGACTTGTGCCCATGCAGATACTAAGACACCGTTAATAAATTCAGGGTCGTACATGATAACTGGAGTATCTACTGGATAGTAACCTTTCTGAGCCACTGCCTTTTGAATTTCCAATTCTGTGACTTGGTTCTGAATCATTAAATCACGTAGGGCAGTTGGTAGGGCTAAATGTGGTTCTTGGTATGGTTGACGTTCAGGTGCAGGACTTGTTAGAGCATCTGGAGCTTTCCCAAGTTCTTCCTGTGGTTGTGTCTGTGGTTGTGGTTCTGGTTTTGGTACCGGCATTTCTGTCGGTTGCTGTGGTGCTTGTGTAGGTTGTTCTGGTAAGCGGTCAGGTTGCGATACTTGAGGTTGTGCAAAGATATGTGCGATAGATCCAAAATCCAAAGGTAATTCTGGTGGTAAGCCGTGACGGTTCTTAGCGTCCCAAGCTGGGTGATGCTCCGTATAGAGGACACGCGCTCCGCCTGTCGCTTTCTTCTTGCCGTTGTCAGCCGTCATCACTGTCGTCTTGTAATTGGCAAAGAGAACCATGTCCGCCCATTCTTTGACCAGTGGTGCTGTCTGTGAGCTTGTTTTCTTGCCTAGCTTAAGCTCCCAACGGTCATAAGCTCCCATCTCGTCAGGCTGCTCAAATTTGCGCATTTGAGCGTGTGCAGTCAGCACCACATTGATACCAAGGTCTACTAATTCACCAAGCAGGTTCAGGAAACGCCCCATCTCTTCTTTGGTGTAGGTATAGCCATTGCCCCAGCCAAAATCTTCAATACCTTTCTTGCCGTGTTGAGCACAGACATCATCAATAATCAGTGCTTCCGCCCAGTCGATGGTGTCAACGACTAGTGTTCTGCAAACGGTTGGATTTGCTTTGATAAAAGCGATTTGATTTTTAAGCATGGTATAGCTTGATGGTTTATCCATGCGTGCCACGTCCATGTTGTCCGTTGAGCCTTCTGTGTCGATGAAGAGCGGTTCGGGAAATTGTGCTGCAAAGCTTGACTTCCCGATGCCTTCAGGTCCATAGATAACTACTTTTTGAGCTCGTGCTCGTTTTCCTCTTGTAATTTGCATGAGTATTCCTTTCTAAAATGTGCCAGCTTGGAATGATGGTTTTTGAGTTGCCTGATGTGCTTCATTAATGATTGAGTAGCCGTCTTCAATCAAGATAGAACATTCGTCGCCAGTTGACACTCGGGTAGCGATAGCTTGTAAGCCTTCTTGCTCAAGCCATTTCCCAAACTGTTCAAGCGTGATAGTATCCATCTGCTCTAGCTTATCAATCAAAACAAAGCCACAGTCAGGTTTTAGTTTTCGGACAATCGCGGTCGCTACCATGAGTTGTTGAGAGCCTGACATGTTATCCCATTCTTGCCCTTGGTATAACAAGTTACCATCTGAGACCGTCAATCCCTCTAGTGGTAAGTCTGCATTAGCTAACAAGTCACGTTGAGCCTGACGCATTTCTTCTACTTTGGCAGATAGTGCATTGTATTGCTCGCGCTGTTGCTTAGCGTCCTCTTCAGCTTTATCTTTGTCCAGATTGGTTCTGACTTTGAGGTTGATTTGTTCAATGTTGGCAATATTTTCTTCAATCTCTGCAGTCGATTGGTCATGCAGATCCACAGCGTCCATATTAGCCACTTTCAAGTCTTCGCTAAGCTGATTAGTCTTAGCTTCGGCTTCAGCTAGTAATTTGCGTAAGCGGTCAACTTCCAAGATGGATTGGTCGTACTCCTGACGGATTCTGTCCACGTTTTGACGTTTACGAGCATTCTCTCCGTTAATCGCAAAGATTTCTTGTTGTTGTTGGATAAGTTCCGAAATGCTGACCATTTCTTTTGGAGCATCAGGGTAGTAAGGGATTTCTTTTGCGAACTTTTCTTTTTGGTCAGCGATGACGCCAATCGCGTGACGTTGGCTGTAATACTCTTGCTCCTGTCGTTCTAGTTCCGCTAGTTTGTCACCGACACCAATAATTTTTAAAAGCGTCTGAGATTTTTCTTTTGGCGTGCTTTCCATAAATTTAGGTAGATTGATGGCGAGCTCTTCCACAAAGCTGTCAAGCAATTGCTGACCTGCTTTATTTCCTGCTGGGTCAATGACTTTCAGAGCGCTATTTTTGCCCTTGCGTTCCACAATGAGCCCGTTCGACATAGTCACTCTTAACGTTGGGGGTACCATAGAGCCTTCACGCGCTGCTTGACTAGGCTTGTACTTGTTACCGCCAAGAGCCCAAGCAATACTATCAAGGACGCTTGTTTTACCTTGGTTATTGTTACCACCAATCACCGTTAAACCTGCTGGTGACGGTTCAATTTTAACGGCTTTGATACGTTTGACGTTTTCAATTTCTAACTTATTAATCGTTACCATTCTTGTATGCCTTTCTAATTTCCATCTGATCAATATCATCTAATTCTGCGATACACTTTTCCAGCGTTGCAGGTAAGATAAAGCCTTTTTCGATAACCACATCCAGTAAGTTCGCTTTAGCAACGATACTAAAGTAATGCTCCTGCATTTCTTTACTCATTTGACACCTCCGTTTTGCAATGCCAAATTAATGGAATCTACAATAGTTTGTAGTCTATGAATTTCACTTTGCAGCTTATTAACTTTATTTCTGAGTAAGACATACTCTTCCATCGAGATTTCAACTGTTTCTTTCATCAGGCCACCCCAGTTCTAATTTTGACATTGAGCAATAATCCTTTGAGGTTTCGCTTTTCTTGGTCAGACAATGTCAGACCATCAATGTGCTTGTTGATCGTTTTAAACGACTCTTGTACTTTTTTCTTTTTGTTAAACATTATTATGCTCCTATTTGATTTTCAAATTTGATATTTTCCAGCATTTCTGCCAGCGTTTCTTTTTTAGGCTTGTATCGATTGCGAGATTTCCAAATCATAAAATAACGTAAACCTAGCAAATTAAAAAATGCTGTTTTATACGTAGGATTTAAGATATACTGTGAAAAATCACGATTTTCTCGCATTTCTGTAGCAATTTGTTTGGCAAAGCCTTTCTTAAAATCAACCCAATATTTCTCGATTGACTTATAACTACAATATTCTGCATCTAATGGCACTTCAATTGGCCAAAAAGTTTTCCATTCTTGTATTTTGATTTTTGACAAACCCTTCATAAGGTTTTTGTCTTCTGGATTGCTTTTCCATTTCATAAAAATTTCAAAAGCTTCAAAATGTACAAATCTCATATTCGAGTATGGATTATCAACAAAACGTGCAAAATCAGTAGTTTGTGCCATTTCATCGATAAGTTTATTTGCCATATGCTTAGTCATACCAGCATATTTATCTGAAATTTGTTCAGCTAATCCCCACTCTGCCTTTTCATGACTCTTAACAGGCATAAAGTTTATTTCCGCTTTTGGCATAACAATTCATCCCTTTCTGTGATATAATTTTCTTAGTTAATTTTATTGTGCCCCTGACCTCGTCATGGGGCTATTTTTATTAGCTTTTTGCTAATTCGTCCAGGCTCACATCAAGAGCCTTGGCGATTTTTTTTACTGTTTCAAAGTGCAAATCTTTGACCCTGCCGTCACGAAGATTGTAAATCTGAGCTGTGCCGACCCCAGCAAGCATACAAAGTTTATAGACTGTTAAATTTTTTCCAGCTAAAATTCGTTCGATATTTTTCCACAACATATTGTTTTACTCCTTACCAATATTTATAAAATTAGTTTTAACGCTTATACAGACTTATACACTACATATAGTGTATATTTTGTTTTCGTACACTATATATTGACAATAATGTATTTTTGATATATAATTTGCCCATGACAACCAGGAAAATAAATCCAACTTTAACTACCAAATCTAGTGATTTCCTCCTGTGCGTCAAATTCCAAAGAAAGGAGAACGATATGTATTTCGTTATATATAAATCAAAAAACGATCAATACTATTTTGTGATAAAAGGTGCTAATCGAGAAGTTGTTGCCACAAGTGAAACATATTACTATAAATCAACAGCCGAACGCACAATTGATTCAATCAAAAACAGTATTTCTCCAAATTCAAATGTCATTGACATGACTGATGATTAAATAACGAGATAAGTTCTGCCGAACTCTCTAATAAAATATCTTTATTTTTCTCCAAATTTTCAATAGTTTGGAGTTTTTTTATTATCGAATCCAAGTTATCCATACTCTCACCCCTTTCTAAAATGGTATAATTAAATAAAACGATTGGAGAAATATTATGATATTTCAAGCAAAAATAACTTCTTCTGTTTCTAGACCTGTAACTATCGATGATAGCTGTCCAAATTGTAAAAAACCAACAAATCCAGATCTTGTGAACTCTTCTTATTTTTCTCTCGGTGAAGAAAAAACAAGCTTGGTTTTAACATTTCGATGTTTAGGTTGTAAGCACTTCTGGACAGAGGAATTTATAGCAACAAGGTATCAAATTAATCCCTACACCGATAAATACGAAATCGAACATCTTAAAGTCACTCCTAATCTCCCTAGCGATATACCTATATCTGATGATGTAGAGATAGTTTCTCCAATTGGAAAACAAATTTATGTTCAAGCCCTAAAAGCAGAACATGAACAACTCGACCACATCGCAGGAATCGGCTATCGAAAGGCACTTGAGTTTTTTGTTAAAGATTTCTCTATTGTCACAAATCCTGATGATGAAGATAAAATCATTAAAATGCCATTAA
Source organism: Streptococcus henryi DSM 19005 (assembly GCF_000376985.1). Lineage (GTDB taxonomy): Bacteria > Bacillota > Bacilli > Lactobacillales > Streptococcaceae > Streptococcus > Streptococcus henryi. Next base: position 88,246 of record NZ_AQYA01000037.1, on the reverse strand, counting down.
AACAGGTTATTGAAAAATATATCAAGGATGATGATCTTAAAACATTTGCACTAGCATCTGCTTATATTGGCAATGATGAAGGTCATTACTATAGAAATAATCCTGATAAAGATTTTTCTCATCTTAAAAATTACCTTCACGGAGTTATTCACTACATGGAAATGAAACTCAATTTTCTTGATGCTCAAGAACTTGTAAACCGTTCGAAGAAATCTTAGAATCAATTTCATCGACTTTTTTAGCTATATAAGTTACAGTTCTCAGTATTTCATTGAGGGCTGTTCTTTCTAATTCGTTCATAAAATTCCTTTCTAATTTGATATAATAGTCTTAAAAACGATTGGAGAATAAATCTCATGGAAGATTTTCAATTTTGGCTCACTTTAGGAACTGCAACAATTCCAGCTGCAATAACGGGTTCACTAAGTTTCTTCGCATCATGGATGAAGAATCGCTCTGAAATAAAACAGATAGAGAAAAAACACCAGAATGACCTAGAAAAACTTGAGAAGCAATATAAGCATGATTTCGATGCTATTGAAAAAAATCATTTACAAGAAATTGAAAAAATGAAGGAAGCTCACAAACTAGAACTAGAAAACATTCAAAAACATTCAGAGGCTGAGCTAACAAATACGGTCACAAAAGAATTCATGTCTATTTTAGGAACTGCTATGGCTCCTGCTTTATCTAAACATCTTGAAAATACTGATATATTCAACCAACCACAGAAGTAGGCTATTTGCCACTTCTTTTTTTATAATCTTCCATGACTCGCTTATACATTGCGTCGCGGTCTTTTTTTGAAAGATAGCTCGATAACAAGTATGCAAACAATGAAAATAATACGGATGCTATTGTAGATATAAGCAACACTAATAAAGTCTGTTCGTTCATCCTCTCCTCCTTTCATTTCTTCTTATCTAGCACCTTACGTATTTCACGTTTCGTGAAGTTGAATCTGTAAAAATATCGCCTATATCTTTATTGAAAAGATTGGCGATTCTATACATCTCTGTCAATTTAAAATCTGTACGTCCCAGCTCTTTCATACGATAGCTGTTTTCAGAGATATCCAGCTTTTTTGCCATCTGAGCTTGTGTCAGTCCTGCTTTTTTTCGTAATTCATACAGTTTGATTTGCATTCTATCACCCCTTTCATCTAAATTCATCTAGGCTGACATCTAATGCGTCAGCGATTTTAACCATCTTATTAAAAGAAATATCTTTCTTCCCGATGTTCATGATTGTGTTGTAGCTAATTCCTGTTTTTTTAGCTAGTTCTGTTTTACTCATTCCTCTATCAATGAGAAGTTTACTTAATGTTTTTTTCATATTATGTTGAAAAATCAACATCTTGCGGTTTACTTTCTATTATGACACAAGATATTGTGTTTCTATCTCCTTTCTGTTATAATTGTGTGTATGACAATTCGATTGAATAAGACCTCTTAACTCCTTATGAAAATCGCTAGTCAAATATTATAGAAAGGAGAATCATTATGGCTACATATTGTTACAATGACAATTCGGATTTTTATGGAAATCATGAAGTTCACAAATATTCTTGCAATCATCTTCCTGACCCACATAATCGTACTTATCTAGGTGAATATGATTATGACTTTCAAGCTATGGAAGCTGCTCGCCGAGAACGCCCTCTTTGGTCGTTTGATGGTTGCGCCTACTGCATGCCTATCTATCATACTAGTTAATATCCTGAGTTGCTCTATGCAACTCTTTTACGTGTTCACGATTTATGTGAACCATTTTTCTATACTCCTCAACGGAACCGTACTTCAGTGCTTCCAAGAAAAACTTACGCTCATCAGTAAGCATTTTTCTCAAGAACTTACACTCGTTTCTAAGTTCTTTGTTCTCAAATTTTAATCGCTCAATTTTATTCATTACATCTTCCTTTTTACTCTTATTTCTTCTTATCCCCTGCATAAATGGCAACCAAGACAGCGACAGCTGCTACAACAAGAATACAAAACATTGCTTTTTCCTCCTTTTTTATTTATAATAATAGCCAAGAGGAGTTGCCCCTCCTCTCAACTATCTAGCGTTTACCTTTTCCACTTGCGGGGTTTCGGTTGACGCTTTTTTTGTTGCTCTTTAATACTAACGTACCAAGAGCGAGCTTCCTTTGAGATTGCTACTGCAATCCCGACACCAGTTACAACTCTTGCGAGCCAAGTATCTAAGTCGTTCATTGGACTTGCCTCCTTTCTCGGTCATTTCCTTGACCTTGATTATATTATACTTCACTTTACGTGAAGTGTCAACAGTTTTTTTAAGAAAAATACAAAAAACTTTTCAATCCGTGAATTTTTGTGGTATACTCTTATGTAAAAGGAGGTAAGCTTATGACTGATGAAGAACTAGCTCTCTATATTGGTTCCAAAATTAAAGAATTCAGGAAACTAAAAGGGTTAACACAAAAAGAATTAGCCCAAAAGATTGATATGGGAGATACAACTATTGCTAACTACGAAAAAGGATTTCGAACACCTAAAAAGAATACTTTATTTAAATTAGCGAATGCATTTGATATTTCAATAGACGACCTGTTTCCGCCTATTGATAAAACTACTGTCCCCGCAGAAGCCCCTAAGATCGTCTCTGACGAAGTTTTAAGATTAGATATGGATTTGAATCAGAATAATCACAAAAACTGGATACGGTATGGAAATAAGCTCTTGGATGGACAAAATACAGTAGAAGATAGTAAGAATACAGTAAACGAACCTCTATCCATATACTATACATACAACTACTACGATCAACCAGCTTCAGCAGGCACAGGTCAGTATCTAAACGATGTTCAAGTCGAACAGATCGAATTACCAGTCAAAGTAGATGCTGATTTTGTCGTTCCAATCTACGGAGACTCCATGGAACCAGACTATCATTCTGGTGATTATATCTTTGTGAAGTTATCTGTTAACTTATCTGACGGTGATATAGGAGTGTTTGAGTATTATGGCGATGCATATATCAAACAACTTCACATTAATCAAGATGGAGCATTCCTACACAGTCTAAACTCAGAATACAAAGATATAAAAATCGACAGAGATAGCGACTTCCGAATCATTGGAGAAGTTGTAGACGTTTATAGAGAAAAATAAAAATATGTGCAAAAACTGAACCACATTAAAAGCTGAAGGAGAAAATATATGAAAAATGACGAAAAGAAAGTCCTTGGGATTTTAGCCATTGTTTTCGGCGCTATCGCCCTTCTTGGGTCGTGGATACCAATTTTAAACAATGTATCTTTCGTTATTGCAATTCCTGCGGTAATCTTGGGTATTATTGGTTTGGTAGTCAATCGAAAAAATAAGAAAACTCTAGCTATCATCGGAACTGTTCTTTCTGTAGTTGCGATGGTTGTAGTTTTGATGACGCAGTCAATGTATGGGAAAGCTCTCGACGAAGCTAGTAAAGCTGTTGATGAGTCTGTATCGAAAGTAGAAAAAGAAATTGAATCATCACAACAAGAAGTAGATGATAATTTCACATGGACAAAAGCTGATTTCGACGCTTTAGTTGTTGGGGATTCTTTGGAAGGAACTGGTGGAGCTAACTATAACGATGTTATTGCGAAATACGGAGAGCCCCAAAGCGAGACAGAGTCAACATCTGGCGACTATACTTCGAAGTACGTCGATTATGATACGTTCGGCGGTTCAGAATATAAAAGTGTTTCGCTTGAGTTTGTTAAACAAGCAGATGAAAGCTGGCTATTGTCTTACAAATATTCAAGTGGTTTGAAATAACACAAAAAAGCCCTACGCTCAAATTTTGGTCGAGGAGAGCGTAAGGCTAGCAGATATAGTAATTATCCAGAGTAAAAATCTGGCCTTTTACTGTACCCATTTTATCAAGAAATGAGGTAAAAATCAATGTGGACAGAACAACATAAAAGCGGAAAAGTAAATTTTATTGAAAGATATAAAGATCCATACACAGACAAGTGGAAAAGAACATCCGTACTCATGGAAAAAGACACACCACGAATTAGAAAAGAAGCTCAAAAGATACTTGATGAAAAAATTGCTAAAATCTTAAGTACTCTCAGAAGCTCTGAAATGCTCTTTACAGATCTTCTTGACCAATGGTGGGGATTTTACCAGCAAGAGATAAAACGCTCCTCTATAGCCTCTCTGAGAGGCAATATAAGGGATATTAGAGAAAGCTTTGGAATTGATATTAAGGTTGTCAATATCAACCCTAAATATGTCCAAACCTACTTGGATAACTTAGATTGTTCCAGGAACAAAAAAGAGCGTAACAAATCCATGTTGAACCTTGCCTTTGATTATGCAGTCGACCTGGACATCATCAAAGACAATCCATCAAGAAAGGCTAAACTTCCAAGGATCAAGAAGACTTTGGAAGATTGGAAAAAAGTTGAGGAAAAATATCTTGAGGAAGATGAAATCAAGCCTCTACTAAAAGAATTTGCCCGACGACCTAGCACCTACCGTTCAGCTTTACTTGCAGAATTTATGAGCCTAAACGGATGTCGTATTGGTGAAGCGGTTTGCATTGAACCCCATAACTATGATTTTGAAACCAAGGTGCTACAACTCCATGGGACATTTGACCACACTGAGGGCTATCGTAATGGTGAGAAGACAGACCCCAAAACACTAGCCTCTTATCGTGAAACCATCATGACAACTAGGGAAATGGAAATCATTCAAGAGCTTGAGTTCATGAATGAGCTAGAAAAGAATACCAACCCACGGTATAGGGATATGGGATACATATTTACAACAAAGAACGGTGTCCCAATCCAGACCAATGCCTTCAACCTGGCACTCAAGAAAGCAAATGAAAGGTTAGATAAACCGATTCAGAAAAATCTGACCAGTCACATCTTCCGACATACTCTAGTAAGTCGCCTTGCAGAAAATAGGGTTCCCCTAAAAGCAATCATGGACCGTGTAGGCCATGCAGATGCAAAGACAACTACCCAAATTTATACCCACATAACTAAAAAACTTAAGGCAAATGTAGCCGAAATCATGGAAAATTACTGATTTTATGCCCCAAAAATGCCCCAAAACATAGCAAAAAGCCTATTGCACAACGTAGAAACGTTGATACAATAGGCTTTTTAGAGCTGAATTATTTTACAGCGTCTTTAAGAGCTTTACCAGCTTTGAATGCTGGAACTTTTGAAGCTGCAATTTCAATTTCTTCACCAGTTTGTGGGTTGCGACCTTTACGAGCTGCACGTTCACGAACTTCAAAGTTACCAAAACCGATCAATTGTACTTTATCTCCTTCAGCAAGGAAGCCTTCGATAGCTGCAAATACAGCATCAACAGCAGCTGCTGAGTCTTTCTTAGTCAATTCAGTTGCTTCAGCAACTTTTGCAATCAAATCTTGTTTGTTAGCCATTTAACAAATCCTCCAATATTTTTTAAGCGATAACGCTTTAACATGTATTATCATATCGAAAAAAGGGCATTAGGTCAAGTATTTAACGCCTATTTATTGGTTTTCTTATAAATATCAAAGCTGATATTATCATTAACAAGATTGAGCGAAGTAGCCTCTAAGTATACGCCCTCACTATTATCCAATTCTTGTACATTGATGGTAATTGCAGACTCTTTTGGCTCAACTTGAATAATCTCAGGCAAATTGTAACTTGATTTAATGTATTTCAGGACCTGCTCCTCAGGAAGAGGTAAGGTCCCAACTGAAAAGGAAGTGACTTCTAATTGCACAGCACCATTTTCTAAACGATTTGGCTGGAAATACACATATAACGGAATTTCATATCCCAATAAAGTATAGGTTCCCTCAAATAGAATTTGTGTTGAAGCTGCATAAAGTTTGTAGGTCATACCTTTTTTTTGATATGGTTTCAGGTATGTAACAACAGTATCATTCAACTGCTCTTTAGTAGTTGTAAAGGTCCCAATTTTGACACTCTTTTTTGTTGTTTCAACAATTTTTTTCGTCTCAGGTTCCCTTACTTGAACCAATCTACTAGTAATCACACCTACAAAGGCGATATTTAAGGCAATAATCAGCAGACAAAGCCACTTCCAGCCATTAATCTTTTTTCCACTTGTCTTTTGTTTCACTGATTTCCTCCATTACAGCATTTGCCATGATTTGATAACCTACATTATTTGGATGAAAGTGGTCACCTGTAAATAAGGCGTCATTAATAACCGTAGTTTGACTACTTGATGCCTGCTCCTCAGATTCCTCTCCTTCAATTCCTTTGTAAATTAAATCATTGATCGGTACAAAATAAACGTTGTCATACTCTTTAACAATAGCTTCAGTCGCTTTATTCCAATTATCAATAATTCCCTGCATTTCAGTCATTTCGGGAAAATTTAGATAAAAAGGATTATAGATTCCCAAAACATAAATAGGAAGATTAGCATTTTCTTTTCGTGCTAAATTAATGATTTGTCTTAATCGACTTTGATATTCACTGGCAGGTTTTACAAAACTTGAAACCTCAAGCTTGGTCAAATTTTTTCTAATGACAGCCATTACATCATTACCACCAACAGTTAAAGTCATTAAATCAGCCTTCTTTAAATCCTGCTCAATCTCCGACTCTGTTTTCATGCGCTTCAAAATTTGTTTGCTCGTATTACCCGAAACGCCATAATTACTATATTCAACCTTATATTGATATGTACTTGTCAGTTCTTGAGATAAAAGTGGAATAAATCCTCCCTGATCAGTGGTATCTCCCACTCCTTCAGTTAAAGAATCACCAATTGCAATATAGGAAAACTTAACTTGTTTTTGCGATAAAAAATCTTGTTTTGTCAACTCTGTATTTGACTTTGGGATAACAGCATTCAAAATTGATACAAACAGCAAAAGGCTTACTAGAAAGAAAGTAAGCCCAGCTAAAAATCCTTTTTTATTCATAGCGTACCATCACAGCAAAGGCATCTTCTCCTGTGTGGGTTTGAATGATTGAACCAGTTTCAAGAACAGCAATCGGTGCGCCGAGCACTTCTAATTTTTCTTTAAAACCATTGGCCATATCAATACTACCGCAATAAGAAATACCAATTTCTGCTACTTTTCTTTCTTTAGCGTGCTCAATAAAGCTATCAAGCCATTTATTAAATGTCTTTGCTCCACGACCTTTAATAACAGGATTTAAGATATGATCTTTCAGTTCCATCACAACACGAATATTAAGTAGGGAACTGAGTAATCCAGTCACACGACCAATACGGCCACCTTTTACCAGATTTTCAAGTGTTGATACCCCGATAAACAATTCTGATTTTTGACGAACTTCCTCAACACGAGCCAGAACTGCTTCTAAATCTCCACCTTCTTGTGCTAATTTAGCAGCTTGAACGACTTGAAACTTCTGACATTGGTCCGTAAAGGTTGAATCAATAATAGTAACAGGTGCATTAGCAATATTGGCACCTTGACGCGCAGCTTCCACAGTTCCTGACAAGGTATGAGTAATATGGATTGATACGATGTGTTCTGCACCCTCTTTAACTAGGTTCTCATACACTTCAGCAAATACACCAACAGGTGGCTGACTTGTTTTAGGTAATTCCTTACTATTACGCATCATATTCAGGAATTTGCCCTCTTCTTTTAAATCATTATCAGAGTAAAGTTCTCCATCAACCATAACAGTCAATGGCACGACTGTAATATCATATTTTTCAACTAGTTCAGGCTCGATTGTTAATGAAGAGTCTGTTACAATTTTAATTTTACTCATTTTCTTTCCTATTCTTGATAATATCTAGTATCTAAAAAAATCGCTATTATTCAACAAAATCAATTATTATATAAAAAGCATTAAACTCAGCGACATATCATTTTCATGGGTCACTTAACATAAATGCACTAAGACCTCACAAAAATAACTACTTTTTCAAATAGTTTACTTGACAGATAGCCTGCCTACTCCCAGATGTTTTACTACCTATAATATACAGATAATAAACACATCCACAAGGGCTAAGGTCTGCTGATATGATTTTGAAGAATTATCATAAGATAGATAGCTTCATTTTTATTCTAACTGTTATTATACCAAAAATTTAAAAATGAGGCTTACTTCTTTGAAAAAATTGTTTAATAGCCTCAAATTGTCCAAAAAGTCCAAACAAAAAGGAGCCAAATAGCTCCTTAATTTTTAATTTATCAGCAATAATAATCTTTAAAAGAACAATATTTTACCTTAAATACCTATTTTTAGTAAAGATGGAGGTAGCTATCTACTTCCCATTGTGAGACGAATGTGGCATAAGACGCCCATTCAATACGTTTAGCTTCAAGGAAGTTTGTTGTGATATGTTCACCAAGTGCAGCTTTAACCACATCGTCTTCTTCTAGTGCTTTAAGAGCATTGTGAAGTGTCGATGGAAGGTCAATAATACCAGCCTCTTTACGCTCAGCAGCAGTCATAACATAGATGTTAGATTCAACTGGTGCTGGTGCTTCGATTTTATTCTCAATACCATCAAGTCCAGATTCGAGAAGAACAGTGAGGGCAAGGTAGGGATTTGCAGTTGGATCGACTGAACGGAGTTCCAAACGAGTCCCCATACCACGTGAAGCTGGAACGCGAATCAATGGCGAACGGTTGCTACCAGCCCAAGCGATATAAACTGGTGCTTCAAAACCAGGAACCAAACGTTTATAAGAGTTAACAGTTGGATTCATGATAGCAGTGTAGCTATACGCATGTTTCATCAAACCACCTAAGAAATAGTAAGCAATCTCTGACAATTGCATACCTCTTGGATCATTAGGATCAAAGAAAGCATTACCATTTTCATCAAATAGAGACATATTACAGTGCATACCTGAACCGGCGATGCCGTACTTAGGTTTTGCCATGAAAGTTGCATAAAGTCCATGCTTACGTGCAATTGTCTTAACAACAAGTTTGAAGATTTGGATATTATCACAAGCTTTCAAAACATCCGCATACTTAAAGTCAATTTCATGCTGACCAACCGCTACTTCATGGTGACTGGCTTCAACTTCAAATCCCATTTGAGTCAAAACATTCACAATTTCACGACGTGTATTATCTGCTAAGTCTGTTGGTGCAAGGTCGAAATAACCACCGTGGTCATTTACTTCAAGAGTTGGATTTCCAAGCTCATCCATTTTCAACAAGAAGAATTCTGGTTCTGGTCCTAAGTTGAAAGATTTAAAACCAGCTTTCTCCATATGGCGAAGTGCTTTTTTCAAATTACCTCGAGGATCACCTGCAAAAGGTTCACCAGCTGAAGTATAAATATCACAAATCAAACCGGCGACCGCACCGTTTTCATCACCCCAAGGGAATACTGTCCAAGTGTCTAAGTCTGGATAGAGATACATATCAGATTCGTTGATACGAACGAAACCTTCAATTGAAGAGCCATCAAACATAGCTTTGTTTGATAAAACTTTTTCAACCTGTTCATCTGTTGCAGGAATTTCAACGTTTTTCATAACACCAAGAATATCAGTGAACATCAAACGTAGGAATGTGACATTTTTTTCTTTAACTTCGCGACGAATGTCAGCTGCTGTGATTGCCATATGGTTAGGTCTCCTTCTTACCTAAAAGAATATGATATTTTCGTCTCTATTTGGAGATTTCCAAATAGAGAGGTGTCAATAGTGTATTAAACACGCCAATTACTAAATGGGGTAGGACTTGCAAAACGTCCTTGATTACGGAGTTCATCTTGTAAGATTCGACGAACATCAGCATCAGTCAAAGCCTTTTGTTTCTGAACAGCTTTTTCTTGTCTATCCGCATATTCACGTTTTATAGCTGCAATGTTTAGACCTTCATTGAGAAAATCCTTGATTTCCAATAATCTATCCATGTCATTTAGTGAATACATACGGCGATTGCCTTCCGTCCTTTCTGGTTGGATTAATCCCTGATCTTCGTAGTAGCGAATCTGACGAGCGGTTAAATCCGTCAACTTCATTACTGTACCAATCGGAAATACAGCCATTGAACGTCTGAGTTCTTTTTCTTTCATGACTCCCTCCTTTCACTTTCATATTATAGTCTGAAAAAATAACCTTGTCAATAGATAATGTTAGATTTTCTGACATCATTTTAAATTTTTTACAATCGACTGTGTATTTTCTTCCTTATCTTATCAACATCAGTATTTATTAAGGTAGCAATAAAGACACCGCAAAACGTTTCAAAGATTCTTGCAAAGACATAAACAATTGTTTCATGAGACGGAATGGACAGCGTGATGATTAGCAGAGCTGATGTCCCTCCAATAATTCCAGCCTTATTATCAATAGCTACATTAATCATAATACCCAACATGGTAAAAATTGGGACAAAAATGAGAGTTACCCAAAATTCATATCCAAAAAATTGATTGAGCAAGAAAAAAACAAGCGATAAAAAGCCACCAACACTGTTACCAATTACACGAGAAATACCAAAATGAACTGTTTTATCAAAGTCTTCTCGTAGACTGAAAACTGCTGTCAATGTACCAATTTGAGTTCCTTGCCAACCAAAAAAGTGAAAGAGTAACAGGACAGTAAATACAGCTAAACCAGTTTTTAGCGTTCGAAAACCCAGTTTAAATTTTTTTGGATCAAAGCGATAACGTGACAAGTAATTATTAAGTCTTTTTATATAAATCATAAGCATCGTCTTTTTAGTTCTACAAGTTCTCCTTTATATTTTTTATTTATTTGGCTTCAGCGGTTGATTCACAAAAAATACCCTGCCAAGATTTTTATTCAGAAATATGGATTTTCTTTAGTAACTATTCTATCATATTTTAAAGGTGACACGATAAAATAATTGACTTTTTTACGACAAATTGACTTTTTGTTCATAAAAATATATAAAATTGGGTAATGAATTGAATTTCAGCAAGTAGAACACGAACTTTTTCTTACAAAAAAAGATTGGAGTAAATCTAATTTTTAAAACTTAGATTTTATTCCAATCCATATAAGAAAAGTATGTCTTAAGATTTCAAACCAGATAATAGTTCTTTTGCTTGTTGCCTTGCAGTATTAGTCACATCTGAACCCGCCAACATCTTGGCAATTTCTTCAATTCTCTCTTCATCAGTAAGCAATCGAACTGTCGAAACTGTTGAAGTTTCACTGCTTCTCTTTTCAATAAAAAATTGATAATCAGCAATTGCAATAACTTGAGGCAAATGGGAGATTGCCAATACTTGACCATGGCTTCCGATTTTATAAATTTTTTGGGCAATTGCTTGCGCGACTCTACCCGAAACTCCGGTATCCACTTCGTCAAAAACAATACTAGTCTTATCTTCTCTGCGTGAAAAAGCTGATTTTATTGCTAGCATTAGACGTGACAACTCTCCGCCAGATGCAACTTTGACCAATGGTTTAAATCCTTCTCCAGGGTTAGTTGAGATATTAAAGGTAACAGCCTCATTTCCTTCACGATTGAATTTGCTCTTTTCAAAGTGAACTTGGAAGTCTGCTTTTTCCATATAGAGGTCTGACAACTCTTGCTTGATATCAGTTTCTAAAATCTTTGCCAATTCATGACGACCCTGACTGAGATTAGTTGCCGCTAGAACCAGCTCTTTTTCTAAGAGTTTTAACTCTTTTTCCATATCATCAGTTGATTCTTCATTTCCAGTCAAAAGACCGTATTCTTTACTGATATTATCAAAGTAATCTAGGACATCATCAACACTGCCTCCATATTTACGAGTGATACTGTTTATGACATCCAATCTAGCTTCAATTTGCTGCAATAAAGCTCCATCAAAATCTAAATCATCAATCACATCACCTAAACGTTTCGTGACTTCTTCCAGAACATAATATGACTCTGATAGGCTTGTGGACATTTCCTTGTATTCTGGATCAAAATCCTCAAGCGTTAGCAGGTCATTCATTGCCGAACGAATATTTGATAAACTAGAAAAATCATCATTATCCAACATGACATAGGCATTCGTTAAGGTATCAGCAATCTGTTTATGATTGAGCAATTTTTCACGTTGTAGCTGAAGTTCCTTGTCCTCACCTGATTTCAAAGCAACAGATTCAATTTCTGCTATTTGAAATTCCAACATCTCGATACGTGACTTATGTTCAAGCTCATTTTTCTGCTTATCTAGAACACGTTTTCTTAAACTGCGATACTGGTCAAAGCAATCTTGGTACTGCTTTTTAACTTCCCAGAAAGTTTCGTTGCCAAAAGCATCCAACATATTGATATGTCTATTGGGTTTCATTAGCTCTTCCTGATCATGTTGCCCATGAATATCAACAAGAAATTGCCCTACTGACCGTAATGTCGCTAGATTTACCATATGACCATTGATACGACTGACACTTCTTCCATTTTGAAGAATTTCTCTGCGAATAATCAACTCATCTGAAGCAAGAATACCATTGTCTTCTAAAATCGCTTTAAGCGCAGCATTATCCTTTTCAATCGAGAAAAAGCCTTCAATCTCAGCTTTCTGAGCACCATGTCGTATAACTTCGACACTAGATCGAGCTCCTAACATGAGATTCATGGCATCAATAATAATCGATTTCCCTGCACCAGTCTCACCGGTTAAAACAGTCATACCATTGTCAAATGTGAGGGAAATTTCCTCAATAATGGCAAAGTTTTTTATGGAAATTTCTAATAGCATAGCTACCTCTTCTTAATTTTTGATAGTCATCCACTTTTCAACTTCATTTCGAACAGCCTCGGCTCCCTCAGCTGTCTTAGTTACTACCAAGAGACTGTCATCATCTGAGATGACACTAAAAATATCATCTTTAAAATCTTCAATAATGAATTTTTTAATGAGACGCGTATTCCCAGGAATGACATCCAAGTGGAGCATATTTTCCAAACCAACAACTGGTTCAGAAATAGCCAAAACAGTACTTTTAATCGGTCTAGGCTGAGTTGAAACTTTCTTTGTTTCTTTTTTGATGCCATAAACATAACGTCCTGAAGGAGATGGTACTTTGACAATACCGATTTCGTTCATGTCTCTAGAAATAGTAGCCTGAGTAAGGGTTAAACCTTCTGCTTCCAACATTTTCAACAAGTCATGCTGTGTTGATATTTCATTTTCCAAGACTAGCATTTTGATAAGTGCTAAACGTTCATTCTTCTTCATTCTTCTTAAATTCCTTATGTGCTTTTTCTGTAATCTCTTCAATTTGTGACTCTACTTGATTTTCTGGAAAATCAGATTTCTCTAATAACATCAAAAACTCAATATTTCCATGTCCCCCTTGAATAGGTGAAAAATCAAGTCCCTTAACTGTAAATCCGAAATCCACTGCGAAATCTGTCACTTTTTCTAAAACTTTTTCATGTACGGCTTTATCACGAACAATACCATTCTTGCCAATTTGCTCACGCCCTGCTTCAAATTGAGGTTTAACAAGAGCCACAACCTGACCACCATCCAGCAAAATATCAGCTAGCGCGGGCAAAATCAGGTTTAGGGAAATAAAGCTAACATCAATGCTAGCAAATGCAGGCAGACCTTCCGTAAAATCCTCGGCTTGAGCATAACGAAAATTATACTGTTCCATAGAACGCACGCGCTCATCCTGACGAAGCTTCCAAACCAGCTGATTGGTACCAACATCAACGGCATAAACCAGTTTAGCACCGTTTTGCAGCATAACGTCTGTAAAACCACCTGTTGAAGCACCAATGTCAATGGTAGTCAGACCGTCTACTGAAAGCTCGAAGACTTTCAAGGCTTTTTCAAGTTTCAATCCGCCTCGGCTGACATACTTGAGCTTTTCACCCTTTAGTTTGAGCTCGGTATCATCAGCAATTTTCTCGCCTGGCTTATCATAACGTTGACCATTGATAACATTGACCACCAGCCCCGCCATAACACCACGTTTAGCCTGCTCACGCGTTTCAAACAGACCTTGCTTATATGCTAAAACATCCACACGTTCCTTAGCCATTGAGTCGTAACCTTTCTATGACTTGATTAATTCTTTGAGGATCAAATCCTTGATTTTCTTGAAGTTTTTGGAAAATGGCCTGCGCTTGATTAAGAGAATCCTCTAAGATTTCATAAGATTTTTCTAAACCTAGAAGACTTGGATAAGTTGACTTCTCAGCTAACAAATCCTTCTGTGGCGTCTTGCCAATTTCCTCAAAGGTCGCAGTCACATCTAGAATGTCATCTCGCACTTGGAAAGCTAAACCAACTAATTGACCTGCCTTACCTAAGGCAGCAATCTGGTCTACTTCCAGCTCTGCTATGATTCCAGCCGCTACAAAAGGAAAAGCCAAAAGCTTACCTGTTTTGTTAGCATGAATGAGCTCAAGTTCAGCTAGGGTCAGCTGATGCTCTTCACCTTCCATATCCAAAAGCTGTCCGCCAACCATGCCAAAAGTACCAGAAGCATAAGAAAGCTCACGTACCAAATCCAGCTTAATAGTTGCCGACAAGTCTGCTTCGGCAATAAGTCCATAAGGATCCAAAAAAAGGGAATCCCCAGCTAAAATAGCTGTTGCCTCATTGAATTTTTTATGATTGGTCAAACGCCCACGGCGATAATCATCATTATCCATAGCCGGTAAATCATCGTGAATAAGGCTACCTGTGTGAATCATCTCCAAGGCCGCAGCTACGTCGAAATGGGCATCTGTCAATTGGAGTCCAAATCCCTCTAGAATTTCGAGTAAGATAAGGGGACGAATCCTCTTACCGCCTGCATCTACAGAATACAAGATAGCTTGAATTAAATTCTCTGAAACAGCCTTCTGACTATAATAACGACGGATGGCCTCATCAATTCCTACTAGTTTATCCATTAGGCATCCATCTCTTTTTCACTGCCATCGGCCTGCATCACCTTAACCAAGGTCTGTTCAGCTTCTTGAAGGGTCTTTTGCAAATCTTTAGATAGCAACATGCCTTTTTGGAATTCAGCAATGGCATCTTCCAAAGCCACATCGCCATTTTCCAATTTAGCTACAATAGCCTCCAAATCCTGGAGATTTTCCTCAAATGTTTTCTTGTCTGACATCATTTACCTCAACTTCTAGGCGACCATCGCGCATAAACACACTGATTTTATCGCCTTTTTCTATATCCTTAGTGCTGGCCACCACTTTGTCATTTTTTTGGACCATAGCATAGCCCCGTTTGATAATACGACTGGTATCAAGAGACAAAAGCGCATCTTGAGCCTTTTCAAATCTGGACACCTTACTGTCGTATTGACTGGTCATATTGGACTTGAGCAGGCGTTCCTGCACTGCCAAGCGCTCTTGATAATGACCAATCTTAGCTTTTAAATCCACCGCCCATAAGCGCTGATTTAGGAGAGCTTGAGCTTGTTTGGCTCCTGATAATTGGCTCTCCAATCTCGTCACCATACTTGTGGTCAAGCGGTCTAATTTCTGAACATAGCCGTCATAAAGTCTTTCAGGTTGTCTGAAGATGACAGATGAGCGGAGCTTGTCCAGCCTTTCCTGTCTATAGCTGATAGTGCGTTGCAAAGCTTGGTAGGCACGACTTTGTCGCTCTGCAATCCAGGCAACAATGTCCACCTTGGTTACAGGGGTTGCTAATTCAGCTGCTGCTGTTGGCGTTGCTGCTCTGCGATCGGCCACAAAATCAGCCAAGGTCGTATCCGTTTCATGTCCAACGCTGGAAATGACTGGGAGACGGCTCTCGAAAATAGCCTGAACCACAATTTCTTCATTAAAGGCCCAGAGGTCCTCGATGGAACCTCCACCACGCCCAACAATGAGCAAGTCTAGGTCTCCGCGCTGGTTGGCAGCTGCTATGTTAGCAGCGACTTCCTGAGCACTGCCTTCCCCCTGCACCTTAGTCGGAAAGAGGAGAATTTCTATCCCAGGAAACCGGCGACTGACAGTTGTGATAATATCACGAATAACCGCCCCGCTGGGACTGGTGATAACCCCGATTTTTTTAGCAAATTGGGGCAGGGGCTGCTTATGACGGTCATCAAAATAGCCAGCTTCTGCTAACTTTTTCTTGAGTTGCTCAAACTGGAGGGCAAGAGCACCAATACCGTCCGGCTCTGCTTTTTCAATGACAATCGAATAAGATCCGCTTGGTTCATAGAGCTGAACACGGCCAATGACATTAATTTTCATGCCTTCTTCTAGCTCAAAACCTAACTTTTTGTAAACACCAGCCCACATGGTAGCCTGAATAACGGCTTTTTCGTCCTTGAGTGAGAAATACTGGTGGCTAGGACGCTTCCTAAAATTGGAGACCTGACCAGTCAAATAGACCCGCTCCAAATAAGGATCACGGTCAAATTTCAATTTAAGATACTTGGTCAAAGAAGTGACCGATAAATAATCTGGCACCAAGTACTCCTTTCCATAAGAGACTATGGGCTAAAGGGTCAATGCAAAAAGTCTTCTCTTTGCATGGACCCGAGCCCAAGTTCATTTCTGTATAGTAATACAATTATACCAAAAATCACTAAGTTTTTCAGAAAAATGGACAGAAAAAAGTGCCAAGTAGATTCTTATTTGGCACTTTTTGTAAAACAGTTATCTTACTCACCAACCTGGAAGAATACCTGTGGTGTAGCTGATGAATTTCCATCAGTTAAAATATGTTGACCGAGATAACTATAATAACCATAATAGATTAAATTATGTTCCTCTGAAACTGATTCTCCAGCTTTTTGGAGTTCTTCAGCGGAGACATAAATTCGAATAATAACATTAGGTAATATCTTCTTCGTATTTGGGATATCCCCATTAACTATTGTTCTTTGTGTAATTTCAAAGGAAGTGACTTGTTCAGTTGAGTTATAAGATTCGATTGTATATCTTCCTTCAACTGGATTTCCAGAGTTTGCCAACAGTATCTCTGCACCAGACCTGTATAGTGTTACTTTTCCATTAGACTCCAATTTAAATCCAGCCATCATCAATGTGGAAGATGACGAAGCTACGTAATAATTGTGATAAGGTCTCTCCCATTCAGCACTTGTATCGCTACCTTCCGTTATAGATTCACTATTCATTTTTTCTGTGCTATCCAAGGCTATCCACCCTTTCCCTGATTTCAGTCTTCCCCATGTATAGCCATCACCAGATGTCGTTTCAACAATAGTATAAACTCCTTTTGGACAAACTCCTACAACTTTTGCACTTAAACTTGCGGATTCTCTTATACTTATATCATCAGCAGTTACATCAACTTGTAACCTCTCGCTTACCAAACTGCTGGATTTTTCATTTTCCTGTTTAATTGAATGACGAACTTCCTTGTTTGTCTTGCTACTAACCGAAGTACTTAGATTGCTATCTTCATCTATATCTTTTTTAACTGTACCAGACATAGCTAATTTAGTTCCAAATGACTCTCTAGCAGAATCATTGTTACTTGAAGATAAATAGACAGTTAAAATGGCGAATAAAATTGTCAGGCCAAGCACTGTGAAAATAATATTTTTTATAAGAGAAATAGTTTTATAGCGTCGAACTTGTCTTCTTTTTTCGAGTTGATGTGCTTCTCTCTCTTGATAGTATTTATTGCGTTTTTGGATTTCTTCATCTAAAATCCCTTGTAATGCATATCTTATCGTTTCATCTTTCGTTTTAGCAATATCTAACTTAAGTTTGTAGATACGGTCATCCATGTCTTTTTCAAAACGCTCGATACGTTTTATATCTTCTATTTCTCTTTGCTCACGGCGATACTGTTCTTCTCTCCACTTAGCATCAAGGTTTGATTGTCTCAACGCTTCATTTTGTTCCTTTGCTAAGCGATTCTTTTCCTCTAATAAGTCATTCTGACGACTAATTTCTTGATTCTGTCTATCTAAAAAATTCCGTTTTTCCCAATCTTCCATTCCCTCTCCTTGTTTTAATTATCATTATAACCAAACTTTCTAGTTTGTAACGCTTCCTTCCACCATGATTCTCGTGACAAAACAAAGTGATCATCAACTTTTGCATTATAGTTTTCTAGTACAGCGTATTGAAAATTTTCCTTGACATAATCAAAACTATTTTCTTTTATCAAAGCACGGAGTTCTTTATTTCCGCCATGGCCATTTTTTGTATAATCAGCCCAACGAGATAGTAACATACCGTTGTTACTAGTAGCTGAACCTACATAGAGTTTACCAGTTTTTGTGTCAGTAATTAGGTAAACTGCTTTTTGATTACTGAGGGCTGTTAACCAATCTCGTTTTTCTAATCTAAAAATACTTTCAAGTTGAAGATAGGATAATCGAATATTATCATATCCAGGAAAGGCATCATCTGTAAAAGGTTCAGCAAGTAACTCTGTTACTTCTATTTTATCAGCCGAGCGTTCAAAGTATCGAACTGTGCTTATTCCTGGTTTAAATTTGATAATTAGTCTATCAAAATAAGGAGAAAACTCTCTTAGCTCAGTACCCTCATAACTTTTTCCTGAATTAACATCTAATTTTTTGGTTACTTCTTTTACTGTAGTCAATAACCATTTATCATAACCAATCTTGATAAAATTAACAACTATTTCTCCTACACGAAAATAATTTTTTCCTTCAGGATTATAAAAAATATTCCAGTTATTAACTTGTTCCTTATCCGATAGATAGTAAGACTTGGTATAATCAATACTATTTTCCCATACATGAAATCTAATTTTGACTTTTGGCAAAATAGTCTCATCAAATTTTAGAACTTGGCTTAAAAATAATTCTGTCATGGTAATCCCTCCGCATTTCTACCACAATTATACCCCCCCCCCGAAATCCCTTTGTCAAGGGATTTGCAGCGTTTTCTTAGTCAAAAATATTATTCTCTGAATCCATCTAATCCTGAATAAATATTATAGTTAGATTGGGACAATTCCTTTTTTTAAAATAGAAGCTGAGATTTCCTTAAACTGAAATTAATGTACGAAGCATGTTACCCGTGGCGCCATATTATTTTGATTTTCGAAAAGTATTAAGCAGGCCCAAAAATACACTAAAAAACTCGCCTTTGGACGAGTTTAATCTATTCCTATTCAACACTTTTAAGGGCTTCAAGCATATCAACATGACGAAGTCTGTGATTGACAAAGAAACCAAGGACTGTCAGGATACCAGTGATGGCAAGAATTGGTGCGATATAAACATAGGCTTCAACACTTGGGTTGAACATGATATTGTCAGAACCAATCATGTTAAGCAGAAGCTGATGAAGTCCATAGCCACCAAGAAGACCAACTATCATACCAATAAGTGATAAGGCAATGGTTTCACGGTAGATATAGAGCGTTACTTCCTTGTTATGGAAGCCTAGAACTTTAATAGTTGACAATTCACGAATCCGCTCAGCAACATTGATATTAGTCAAATTATAAAGAATGACAATACCCAACATGACTGATAAAACAATAAGGATAATCATAATGGATTGCAGAGAATTGGCAACTGTACGAATAAGCTTAACCAAGGAAGTATTTTGGACAACCGCAGCTACTGCTTTTAGACTCATGAAATCAGCAGCCAAAGCCTGAATCTTCTTAGTCGACTTATCTTTCATGCTAACCAAATAGGCATTTGACTCGTACTTGTCACTGGTAACTTTTTCAAAGTAGGCTGAAGTCATATAGACGAAGTGTCCAGCATACATTTCTGCGATTCCATCAACCTTAACAGTCACCTTTCTATCATTGATAGTCAGCTTGATACTGTCTCCTGCCTTGACCTTATAGAGTTTGGCTAATTTTTCAGTGATAATGGCTCCGCTGTCCGTCAGATTAAGAGCTTCCTTACTTGTGCGCTGGCGCAATTGAATAAAGTCTGATAGGTCAGAGCTGTCGCTAACAATGAGAGAGATTGTTTGTTCTTGGCTTACTTTTGGAATATCCTCTGTCAGATTAAGATAAGAAACAGGAAGGCTACTTGCAACCTGCTTAGAAGCTAGCAAGTCTGTCAATTCTTCTTTTTCCTCTTCAGTAGCTTTGCTATTTTCCGCAACAATCATATCGTATTTAAGGATGTCA
Source organism: Streptococcus henryi DSM 19005 (assembly GCF_000376985.1). GTDB lineage: Bacteria > Bacillota > Bacilli > Lactobacillales > Streptococcaceae > Streptococcus > Streptococcus henryi. Next base: position 68,255 of record NZ_AQYA01000037.1, on the reverse strand, counting down.
CCAAATTGACTATCGGCCACTCCTGAAATGGATGATTGGATTCCCAACCCTGCAAAAAGGAGGGCCGCTGAGCCTGCTACACCAAAGATAGTCATAAGCATGCGCTGTTTGTAACGGAAAATGTTACGGGCTGTTACCTTATGGGTAAAGGATAGGCGTTTCCAAATAAAGGTAAGACGCTCCAACATAATTTTTGAACCTGAAACAGGTGGTTTAGCTTGTAGGAGCTGGGCAGGTTTCTCAATTAATTCACGTCTAGCCACCAAATAAGCAGGCAGGACAGCAGATATAAGTCCTAAAGCAAGGGCAAGTAGTGTCCATGATGGATAGAAATAGGTTTTGGCTGAACCAATGACCATTCCATCTGTGATAATACTGCCAATCATTGGTGAGATAATCAGATTTCCAGCAATAATTCCTGTCAACGTTCCTAGCATACTGGCTACAAAGCCGTAAATGACAAACTTGGCGATAATCTGACCATTAGTGTAGCCAAGGGCTTTAAAAATACCGGCGTTGCTACGTTCCTCATCGACAAAGCGTGTCATTGTTGTAAAAGTTACCATAGCTGCAACAAGGTAAAGGACAACGGGGAAAATGTTCCCTACTGCGGAGATACTGCTTGTCGCATTCTCATAAGTGGTGTAACCATCACCACCTGGAAAACTTGAACGGTTATAGCTAGTATAGATCGGCTCTTCCAAATCATCTATTTCTTTTTGGGCCTTGTCAAGGTCTGCCTTGGCTTGGGCAATTTTTGTCTCTGCTTCAGCTTTTTGACTAGCATAGTCAGCTTTTGAGCTATCTAACTGTTCTAGAGCCTGATTAATGTCAGCTTGATTACTAGAAATACTTGACTTAGCACTTGCAATTTTTGCTAAACCATCTCTAAATCGCGTTTTTGAAGCTTCTAATCTAGCTAGACCTGCTTGGTATTGAGCCATTCCAGACTCATAGGCCGCTAAACCTGACTGATATTCAGCTAAACCTGCTTCATATTGAGCCTGTCCCGCGTCAAGAGCCGCTTTATTTGAATTATAAGTAGCAAGTCCTTCCTGATATTGAGAATTGATAGCCTCATAGGCTGCAGAATTAGTTTGATAAGCTGAAAAATCATCATTATACTGATTAAAATCAGTATTGTATTCACTTCTCAAAGCAGCTAATTCAAATTCTTTCTGAGCTAACTGGGTTTCCAGATCTTGTATTGTACTATCTGAAGGTACCTCTTGTTCTTCTTCTGTTGCTAAAGCGTCTTTCTTCTCTTGGAGAGTGGCTTGCAACTGAGCATATTCTGCATCACCAGACATGATTTTCGCTGCTAAGGCATCTAAATCAGCTTTACTTGTGTCCAATGCAGCCTTTGAAAGTTCAAGTTCCGCATTTTTACTTTCCAGTTGAAGACGAGAATTTTCTAGGTTAGCCCAGAGAGTGTTAAGTTCTTCTTGTGAGGCATCCATTTGAGCCTTGTTAGCATCTAGTTCTGCCTTTGCTGCATCCAGTTGAGACTTACTTGCTGCCAAACTTGCTTGGGTTGCTGCTAATTCATTTTCACCCTGAGCTAGTTGACTAGATGACTGATTTAAGTTCGCCTCATTACTTGCTATTTCCCTTTGTGCAGAATCTAGTTCAGCTTGACCACTGTTAGTTTGATTTTCAGCGTCCTTAATTTGTGCCGCGCCATCCGTCAATTTCTTTTCTGACTCAGCAATTTCAGCCCGACCTTTATCAATTTCTTTCTGGTTGTCAGCTTTCAGAGACTCTAATCGTTGATTTCCATTATCAGCCAAAAGGGCGTCAAGATTTTTTTGATGCTCTGCTATTTTTTCCTTATAAACCTTATCGTAATAATTCAAATTTTTAAGGTCATCATAGCGCAATCGGGCAATCATGTAAACATCTGAGTCAAAGGCATCTTTGCTGACGACCCCGTACCCAGTTACTTCTCCATAACCAACCGTAGCATTACCCATTGTGCTCATGTCCCAAATTTCTGAGGAATTGACAAAACCAGTAATTTTGAATTCAGTTTTCTTGAGAGCACCGCCTTCTGCCTGGGTGAAAGAAATCTTATCTCCAATCTTGTAGTTAGATGACATTTCACTTGATAGGGCGATTTGATCAGCCTGACTAGGGAGTTTTCCAGACACGACTTGATACTGAGAAATTTTATCACTTTCTGAGAAAAGACGGACAGCCTTGTCTGTCTTCTTGATTGTGACGTCTGAAAGATAACCAAACTCAACCTGAGCATCCTTGATACCTTTGAGTTCAGTGCCATCCTCTTTACTCAAACCGTAGTCTGCCATAACAGCCAAATCCATGGTCTGATAGCGATCAATATAAGTTTGAGCTGTCCTTTCCATGTTAGGCGATGTTACTTTAAGTCCAACCAAAGCAAGAGCTCCAATAGCCATGAGACTAAAAATGGACAAAAAACGGCCCTTTGAAGAACTGACTGCCTGTCGGACATCTTTCCAATAAACTTTCTTTGCCATAACTCCCTCCTAGTATTCTAAGGTCGCAATATCTTGCGGATTAGGATTGAGTTTGACAGATTTAACTGTAGCATCACGCATATGAATAACCCGATCAGCTATTGGTGCAAGCGCCGAATTATGTGTTACGATGATAACCGTAGCCCCCTGATTACGAGACATGTCCTGCAAGATTTGCAACACTTGTTTACCAGTATTATAGTCTAGGGCTCCTGTTGGCTCATCGCAGAGCAGGATTTTAGGATTTTTTGCCACCGCACGCGCTATTGACACACGTTGTTGTTCACCACCCGAAAGCTGAGCTGGAAAATTATTGATACGCTGTGCCAAACCAACCTCAGTCAAAATTTCAACCGGATCCATGGCGTCTTTAACAATCTCTGAGGCCAGTTCAACATTTTCCTTGGCTGTCAAATTAGCAACAAGATTATAAAACTGGAAAACAAAGCCCACATCATCTCGGCGATAGTTGGTTCGTTGATGAGAACTGAACTGGGCAATGTCTACCCCGTCAATGATAACTTGACCTTCATCGTTAGTATCCATTCCTCCTAAAATATTAAGGAGAGTAGATTTGCCAGCACCTGAAGAACCTAGAATAATGACCAGCTCTCCTTTTTCAATTTCAAAATTAACATCTTCGTTTGCAGAAATTACAGTGTCACCCATCTGATAACGCTTAGAAGAATGTTTAACTTCTATATATGCCATAATATATCTCCATCTAAAACACAATTTAGACATCAACAGAGACAGTATTCATGAAAATAGTTTTCTTTGTCTCTATTATAAAATTGTGTTGCAAATTTTCAGAGCCTATTATATAATCATCGTGTTGATTTAACAAGTACAAAAATGAACATTATGTTGATTTAATTTGTAATATGAGGATCCATAGCAATCGAGGGATTATGGCAAAAAAACGTAACACTGAAACAAAAGCTTATATCAAAACAGCACTGACTAAACTCTTAACTCAAAAGAAATTTGAAGATATTACCATCTCAGATTTGACCAAGACAGCTGGAATCAATCGCGGGACATTCTATCTTCATTACAAAGATAAGTATGACATGATGGATCAATTTAAAAATGAAACTTTAGATAATCTGTCGTGTATTTTAAATGATACTGCTATTAACACCAACACTGAAAAAGTTCTTATAGAGACCTTAACCTATCTCAAAAATGACTTTGATTTTATCTTTGCAATTTCTCAATCAAGTTATGTCAATCTCCCTCAGACAATCAAAGATTTTACCTATCGCATTCTTCTTAATATCCCCGACTCCAAAAATACGATTTCAAATCACTATGGGGTCCCTTATAGGTACGCTATTGAGGTCTATCTAGCAAGTATTGAAAGCCTCATTTCTTTTTGGGTAATGAATGGTGCCCAGGAAAGCCCTGAAGAAATGACTTCAATCATCCTCAAGATGCTCTACATTGACAAATATTTCAACAAAACTTCTCTTTAAAAATCGAGAAAAACAGATAATAATCTTACTTTGGAAGTAAGTATGAACCTGTAAATATCAACATATTATGTTTCTAAAACGAGCAATATTTTCTCAAGCAAAAAATGTTCATTTTCTCACAAAACATGTTATAATAGAAAAATATTTTTCTCAACAGATAATTCTGAAGTAAAAATAGAAACTGCTGAGTCTTAACTAATATCAAAAAATTAATAAGGTATATAGGAGGTTTCATGCCTAGGAAAGAGAGACATATTCGACAAACTAAGGACCGAGTGATTGCTGCAATGTTTAAGTTGCTGACTCAAAAAAACTTTGATGCTATCACTGTTGGTGATCTTCTTGAAGAAGCTGAACTTTCACGACGCACTTTTTATCGCTATTTTGACAATAAAGATGCTATTTTAAAAGATTACTTTGATTACTTTATTGCTAGATATGTTGCTTTGAAGAAGGAAACTCCAACAAACGAAACTTTGGAAGATAGAATTGTCACTAGTCTAGACTTTTTTCTAAAACACAGAGAAGACTTACGTTTGCTTATTTTTAATCAAAAATTTCATCTTCTTCTCTTAAGTTTTAATAAATCTACTGATCAAATCTATAACACGTTACATATCACTTCTCGTGAAAACAAAAATGAACTTCAGAGAGATATTGGTCAATTGATTATCGGTGGTTACTTCAATATTGTTTGTAATTGGCTGATGGAAGAAAATCCCCGCCCTTCAAGGGCAGTTGCTAGTAATTTGATGTCATTCTTTAGCCAACTAAATGAAGTTGAAAAATTCTAAGTTTACAGATTAGATATAAAAAACAGACCGCATATAAAAACGGCTGCTAGTTGTCCTGTGTTATCAGGCTTCTAGCAGTCGTTTTTATATTATTCATCTTATAGTCAAATAAAATCAAAATCAGACGAGAATGTGAGACGAAGGCAGAGCAGGGTAGGGCAAGTCGAAACCGACGTCCATCATTTTAATTTTAAAAGAGTATTACTTAGCTTGGCCATTACCTTAGGTAGCTCAGCACTAATCTTAGTGGGTAATACCACATAGGCTTCCTTGGAAAGTTCATCAGCAATTGCCGAATGAAGATAGGTTGCTGCAGCTACCGTTTCAAAATTTCCAGACTGAAACTGGGCCAAAAAACCTGCAATTATGCCGGCCAAGGTATCTCCCATACCCCCAGTGGCTTGATAAGGTCCACCCACTCGCAATTCTCCAAGCAAATCTCCCTGCAGGACCTTAGTCTGGTGAGATTTAGCTACTAGCACAGTTCCTTTTGGAAAATGGCGGAGCGCAGCTTGGTTATTGGCATCAGTCTGCTCAGAAATGGCTAGGCCCGATAGTCTCTCCCACTCTTTCTGATGAGGTGTCAGAACTAATTGATTGGTCAGAAAGTTGACTTGTTCTTTTTTAGCCAAGAGGTTTAGAGCAGAGCCATCGATAATTAGCTTCTGGTGGGCTGAAATCTGTTCCAAGATCAAATCAAAAGCCTTCTGCGCCAGCTGGTCTTCTCCCAGGCCAGGGCCGATGAGGATGAGGTCAGCCGATTTCATCTGCTCACGCAATCTGTCTTCTTCTGCTAGATCAAAGGTCATGGCCTCAGGCAGATGGGCATGGAGAGCTGGGATGTTTTCTTTGTCTGTGGCTACTGTCACCAAGCCAGCTCCGCTATTGACACAAGCAAGGGCCGCCATGATGATGGCACCTCCGTATGGGTAGAGTCCACCGATTAGGAGGACACGGCCATAGGATCCCTTGTGGCTCTGACTTTGACGAGGTTGAACAACTTGGCGAGCAAGGTTTTCATCAATAATCATTTGGTCACACTTCTGAGGGCAGCTTGGTAGGTTTGTTCCATAAGCATGGTGATGGTCATTGGGCCAACGCCACCTGGAACCGGTGTAATCATGCTGGCAAGCGGTGCGACTTCATCGTACTTAACATCACCGATGAGTTTGCCATTATCGTCGCGGTTCATGCCAACATCGATGACAACAGCGCCTTCTTTGACAAAGTCTTTAGTAACAAAGTGGCCTTGACCAATAGCAACGATGAGGACATCAGCACGGCGACAAACTTCAGCTAAGTGACGTGTACGAGAATGCGTTAGAGTTACTGTGGCATTCTTATCAAGTAAAAGCTGAGCCATAGGCTTTCCAACAATGTTAGAACGACCGATAATAACAGCATTTTTCCCTTCCAATTCAACATCATATTCGCGCAGCATTTCCATGATACCAGCTGGTGTACAGGGAACCATTTGAGGACGGCCATTCCAAAGATGTCCCGTATTCATAGGGTGGAAGCCATCCACATCTTTTTTAGGATCGATAGCCAAGAGAATACGTTTATCATTGATATGAGCAGGAAGCGGTAACTGAACCAGAATCCCATGGAAGCTGTCGTCCGCATTATATTTAGCAATCAGGTCAAGCAGTTCTTCCTCGCTTGTGCTGTCTGAAAGGCGTACTGTTTCACTCTTAAAGCCTGCGGCAATGGCAGAGCGCTCCTTATTACGCACATAGACCTGGCTTGCTGGGTTATCTCCCACCAAAATCACGACAAGACCAGGGACAATTCCCTTTTCTGCTTTCATCTTTGCAACTTTTTTAGCCAGGGCAGCCTGCATCTTCTGCGCCAACGCTTTACCATCAATAATCGTCGTCATCGTTACATCTCCTCAAAATCAATACTATGACCCTATTATAACCAAAAAAGGAAGTCATGTCACTTCCTTTTCTGAAGATTCTAAAGCCTTATTTCATCAAGTCTTTCAAATGTTTCTTTTGAAGGAAGAGAGAAATGGTAACTATTGCAGTGGTATAAATAATAAAGCGAATCCACATACTCAGTGGTAGGGCAAGGTGAGTCGTATTAGTCTGGTTCATCAAACTGGATAATTTTGATGAAGCTAGAACATAGCTGAGCTCAGGGATGATATTTTGCACAGAAAGGAGGAAGCCTAGAATACCTACTAACATTGATAGGGCAATTGGCGGTGCAAAGCTTTTAACTACCAAGGAAAGGTAAGACTGGATAGCAACCAATCCTATAGAAAAACAACTAGCTACAAGCGCCAAGAAAATCAATTCTAACGGAAAAGCCATCTTAAAATGGAAGAATAGGCCACTCAATGAATAGAGCCCTAAAAAATAAACTTGCGATAGCATAACCAAAACAAAGGCAACCAGCATTTTAGCCCAAATAATCTTTCTTAAAGAATAGGCTGAGGTCAGCAATAGTTTGACATTATGATGCTTGTGTTCACCATACCAAATATAGGCACAGACAATTCCCACTATACATGGAAAGAAAAATAGACCATAAAAGAGATAGACTTGAGTCCACAGGCTCAACCATTCTTTCTGTAAAATTCCTTGGTTGCCAGCATAGTTTAGGCTTCCGTATAGAATGGATAAGAGAGGCATGATTAAAAGTGGTAGCCACAATCTTGCCCGACGTAATTTTAACACTTCAACTTTAAATAAGGTCATCTTAATCTCCAATCTTTACATGTTTACCAGCTTGGTAAAGGACCAAAGCAAGGACTAGTGAAGCAATCAAAGGATAATAGTCAAAATCTAGGATATGATAAACAAAGCCATCCCCTTTCGACTGTGGCTGACTTGCCATGAGAAAACTATACCAAGTATAAGGAATAACATACATAACAGTCTTTGAAATAAAAATCATGATAATGCTGACCAAGGATGCTAAGACTGCAAGAGACAAGCTAATCAACTGATTGGACCATTTGAGAGACAGGATATAATGAATAAGCATAATGACTCCTGAAATGGCTAGGATGGACAAGCAATACAAAACTACTCTTCCTATCGGGATACTGGCAGTGTAGCCACGCATCTTGATTAGACCAGTTATGGCTAGGATTTCTAAAATCTGCATCACTGAATAAACCCCAAAGATGTAACAGAACTTGACAGTGTAGATGGACTTATAATCTACCCCACTACTGGTCAAAACCTTCCACATCTTGTGACGATTTTCCAACTGCACCGCAAGACTAACCAGACTAGCTAGGATAACAGGCTGAATGATAATTTTGACAAGAGCAACTGCATCCCAGACTTGATAGAGTTTTACCTGATTAGCCAAATCTGCTACAGTTTTTGGGTCAAAAATCTGCATACTAGCAAACAAAAGTGATATAACCATAGAAGCCACTAACAGTCTCAGCACTGGTAGGCCACGGTATTTTCTCACTTCAATCTTAAACAATTTCAACATGGCATCCTCCTACAAGATATCGCTGGCTGTAAAATCAATAAAGAGTTCTTCCAAGGACTTAGTCATTTCAACAATCCTATAGACAGCTATATCTGCTTCAACTATTGTCCTAACCATTTGAGCAACCTGATTATCTGAAACATGTGGCATAATAAGACCTTGCTCAGTCAACTGAACTCGACGATCATCAAGTTCCAAAAGCGTCAAAACGCTATCATCAGCTGATGTTTTAAGACAGATATGACCGCTGTGTTGACTCTTAAAATGTTCAACAGTTCCTTGATAAAGAAGTTTTCCTTTGCCAATAATACCAATCTGGGTCACCATTTTTTCAATTTCATCTAGGGCATGGGAAGAAATCATGACCGTTGTGTGAAATTTTTCAGGTAAGCTACGAATGAGCCTACGAATCTCTTCACGCGCCTGTGGGTCAAGTCCATTTGTCGGCTCATCCAAAACAATCAACTTTGGGCGCCCCATGATAGCCATGGCAATACCGAGCCTTTGCTTCATGCCCAGCGAATAGTGTTTGACACGTTTGTCTTTATGGTCAGTCAAGCGAACAATAGCTAAGGCTTCAGCCACATCATGATTCGTCAAACCTTTGAGCTCCTTTAAAATTTGCATATTTTCAAAACCAGTCAGATTATCGTAATAGGCTGGCTCTTCAATAAGGGAACCAATTTGCTTTAATATGCCAATCCTATTAGCCTCTGACATGGCAGCACCCGCCACACTAACCTGACCAGAGCTGGGTTCTAAGAGACCACAAATCATTTTCATAATGGTTGACTTTCCTGCACCATTTGGACCAATCAGCCCGTAAATTTCTCCCTGCTCAATATGCAAATCGCTCAAATCAACTGCTACTTGCTTACCAAACACACGCTTAACATTTTTAAGTTCAATCATTGTTGTCATTTGATGTCCTCCTTCTTGACACCTCTAGTATAGCGCCCCCACCTTACCTCTCCATCTTCCCTTCCTTAATTCTTCCTTAATTTTTGGGAAATAGCAGAGCTGACGGGACTGATTATGCTATACTAGTTTTTGAGGTAAGACCTATGAAGATAAAAAACAGAAAACTTTTCATCTTAGATGATAATCCTGATATTTTACAGGTAATCACAGAAAGCTTGGCTATTGCTGGCTTCACTAATTTGACAACTGCAAACTGTCAAACTCAAGCCCTAGACCTGCTTAATAGAGAATCCTTTGATCTAGCAATCTTAGATATCATGTTGCCAGATGGCTCAGGCTTTGAAGTGCTCAGACATATCCGAAAAAAATCAACCATGCCTGTACTTTTCCTGTCAGCGGTGTCTGATATTGAAAAACAATACCAGGGATTTGAACTGGGTGCGGATGATTACATCGTCAAGCCTTTTCGGCCCAAGGAGCTTGAATTAAGGCTCTTATCAATTCTCAAGCGCAGCTATCCCCAGCAAGATGAGCTGGTCCAGCTGACTGGCTGTCTCATTAACTTTGAGCGCGCAGCCATTATCAAAGAAAATCAAGAAATCCCCTTGACTGCCAAGGAGTTTAGTCTGCTTCGGGTCCTGTATGACCATAAAAATAAGATTGTCACTTTTGACAATCTACTGGCTAGTGTTTGGGGTGAGCAGTATCAGGGCTATGAAAATACGCTCATGGCTCATATCAGAAAGATTCGTCAGAAGATTGAGGTTAATCCGTCCAAGCCCGTTCATCTCATTACCATTAAGGGGCTGGGTTACCAGTTACGGGTGGACTAGATGACAACGTTTAAGTATTTTTCTAAGACACTGTTACGCTATTTTTTGACCCTTCTTTTTGTCTTTGTGGTCGCTCTGGCTCTCTTTATCTTTGGTGCTTTTTCCATGACCAAGGGGACTCTCTTTAATGAGACTAGCCCTTCAGATATTGCTAATAGCTTAATTTCAAATGACCAAGTCCTTGTCTCAAAGAAAAATCAGGAATTCCTTGAAAAAGAGGATGTTTGGCTTATGGTTTTAGAAGCTGATGGACAAATCTCACAGTCCTATCAGCTGCCTGATGAATTGAATCATCACTATTCACTTGTTGATATCGCGCGTGCCTCTCGTTGGTATTTAGATGATTATCCTGTCTTCAATTTTGTTGTGGGCGAGAAACTTCTCATCTTAGGTTATCCCAAAGATACTTATGCTAAGATGCCCGGAAACTATTATCGCATCAGCGACCTCTACAGTTTTATCAAACTATCCTTGATGATTGGACTTGTTTTGTTAGTCTTACTGTTCTTGATTTACTACCGTTCGCAGGTGAAACTTCGCAAGGAATTTAAGCCTATTACTCAAGCATTGGCAGACTTATCAGACAACCAGCCTGTTGCTTTAGATGAGAAGGGTAACCTGTCAGAAATCAAGTCTGCTCTCAACCAGACTTCCCAGCTCCTCATTGAAAACAAGGACCTGCGCAGCCATTGGATACGTGGCATCAGCCATGACCTCAGAAATCCTTTGACTCTCATTCTGGGCTACATCAATCAGCTGGAATCAGCCCAGGGCAGTAATAAACAAACCCAGCAAATTGAGGCTAATATCCACAAGATGGAAGGCATCATTTCCAACCTCAACATGAGCTATCTCCTTGAGAACCATGACATTGATCAGGAAATGACTGAGTTTGATTTCAACAGCTTACTCAGACAAATCATTGCTGATTTCTACAATAATTATGAGGATTTAGATTTAAGCTTTGACCTGCCTCATGATGCCACAGTCCTATCTGGAAATAAAACCTTGCTGACGCGAGCCATCAACAACCTCTTGCTCAATAGCCTGACTCACAATCAGGACAGCAAAATTCAGTTGTCACTTGTCCAAGAGGGAGAGTGGGCTATCCTTAAGATTGCTGATAATGGGATAATCTCTCCTGACAAAATTTTGGAACTCAACCAGAAATCTCGCAACTATGATACCCATGGCATGGGAACCGTCATTACCAAGCAAATCATCTCTCTTCACAAGGGAGGCATAACATTCGAGGACAACAAACCAGGCTTGTTGGTGACTATCCAACTACCACTGAAGTAAATATGAGATGAATTTTCAACACTTAAAAGGACTTGCCCAATCGGACAAGCCTCTTTTCTTTATTTCATCTTTCCTGTCTTTTGCATTTCTGCTTTAACAGGACAGCCACAGTTGCAGTCACCGCAGGAGCCCTTGCCCTTGATAAAAGAGCGAAAGCCCCAAATAACAGCAATACCAATCAATCCAGTAATAATAACTGTTGCCATATTTTCCTCCTATTCCTGCACCATGCCAAGTGTTTCCAAGCTAATGACTTCTTCTACTTGCCTTGGTTTTCTCAAAATAAAGTATCCTAGGGTAAATAGCAGAGCTAGAGCCACAAATGTCCAAAGGGACACTTTTTGTCCGTATAGCAAAACTAGTCCAAACTGATAAATCATAAGACTGACCACATAAGCAAGCCCCGTTTGAAAAACAATAGCAGCAAGGGTCCATTTGAGGTCATTCATCTCACGCTTGATAGCTCCGATAGCCGCAAAACAAGGGGCACAAAGCAAATTGAAGACCAAGAATGAATAAGCTGCTAAGGCTGAGTAATCACCTAAGAGCGCTTGAGCTAAACCTGTTTGAGAACTATCATGATAGAGAATACCAAAGGTTGCAACCACAGTCTCCTTGGCAGCCAGACCTGTAAAGGCAGCCACAGCAGCCTTCCAGTTGCCAAAACCAAGCGGTTGGAAAATCCAAGCGACTGACTGACCAAGACTGGCTAAAATGGACTGGTCTGTCTCTACCGCTTCAAAGGACATATTATAAGATGAGAGGAACCAAATCATGACCGTCAAACTGAAAATAATGGTTCCGGCTCTCTTCATAAAACTCAAGGCCTTGGTAAAACCATAGCGAAGCACCGTCATTATCTTTGGCAAATGATAACTAGGCAATTCCATGATAAAGGGACTAGCATAGCCACCCAAGACACGGGTCTTCTTAAGCGCAATTCCTGACAGGACAATGGCTAAAAGGCCAAGGAAATAAGTCGACGGTGCAACGAAAGGATTGTCAGGGAAAAAGGCCCCAGCAATAAGGGCAATAATTTCCAACTTAGCCGAACAAGGCATGAAGGTTGACGTCATAATGGTAATACGACGGTCACGTTCATTCTCAATGGTCCGACTGGCCATGATAGCCGGAACACCACAACCTGTGGCAATCAACATCGGAATGAACGATTTACCAGACAAGCCAAAGCGTCTGAAAATCCTATCCATGACAAAGGCAATCCGACTCATATACCCTATGTCTTCCAAAATCCCCAGACAGACAAAGAGAACAAAAATCTGAGGCAGGAAACCAAGGACTGCTCCGACACCAGCCACAATACCATCAATAATGAGGGATTCCAGCCAGTCTGCTACTTGAAGATAGTCCAGACCAGCCTGAACCCAGCCTGGAACCAATTCACCAAAGAGGACTTCATTAACCCAATCAGTCCACATGGTCCCAACCGTCTGAATCGATAGAAAATAAACCAAGAACATAACCAAGGCAAAGATTGGCATGGCCAAAATGCGATTAGTCACAAGCCTGTCAATCTTATCTGAAAGGGTCAATTTAAAATCACTATCCTGACTCTGAGCCATCTTAGCCACGCGCTCAATAAAATCATAACGCTGATTGATGACAATAGATTCGGCATCTTCCGTGAAAATTTCCTCAGTAATGGTGATGATATCTTTGATTTCTGCTTTTTGAAAATCTGATAAGTTCAAATCTTCTTCAACCAAGGCATCGCCTTCAAAAAGCTTGATAGCATAAAAACGTGCTGACCGCTCAGGAACAGAATTACCAAGGATGTCAATAATTTCGGCCAACGCTGCTTCAAACTTGTCATCATATAGAGGATATTGAATCTGACTGACACTTTCTTTAGTAGTCTGCGCAGCTATTTTGACAGCCTTATCAACCCCAAAGCCTTTAACCGCACTAGTAGCAACGACAGGAATTCCAAGCTGATAAGATAGCTTTGAAGTGCTGATGGATTTTCCAGCTTGTTTAAGGACATCACTCATATTAAGGGCCAATGTTACTGGAATCCCAGTTTCGATGAGCTGAGTTGTCAGATAGAGATTACGTTCCAGATTTGTAGCATCCACAACATTGAGAATTGAGTCAGCATGATTGCTAAGAAGGTAATCACGGGCCACCTTCTCCTCTGGCGTGTAAGGAGACATGGAGTAGATTCCGGGAAGATCCTGAACCTGGATAGTTTTATCTTTCTTGACCGTCCCACTTTTACGTTCAACCGTCACCCCCGGCCAGTTTCCAACTCGCTGATTGGTGCCGGTTAATAAGTTAAAGAGACTAGTCTTACCACTATTGGGGTTTCCGATTAAAGCAATTTCAGTCATGTCCTTCCTCCTCACTCACTTTTACCACACTGATCATCTGGGCCTCTGACTTACGTAGGGTCAATTCATAACCGCGCAGGCTAATCTCAATGGGATCCCCTAGAGGAGCAACTTTCCGCAGATAAATTTTGGTATGACGCGTCAGCCCCATGTCCATGAGGCGGCGTTTAGTCTCAGCAAGGGCAAAAATCCCATCAACATAAGCAAACTCCCCAACCTTTAGCTCTGACAATGGCAGAGCTTGTCTATCTACTGTCTCCTCAACCACATCAATTTTTTCCAAGATGGATTTGTCAAAAGCCAAGCGACTAGATTTAAGCATCAAAATCGCACTTGAAGTGGTCTTAGAAACTAATTTGAAAGACGTACCCACCTTGACACCAAGATTGGAAAGATGACGCTGACTTTCTGCTGGTAAATGAATACTGACAATTTTATAAGACACTCCTATCTTAGCTTGTAACATATGCAAGAGACTGACCTCCTTAATTAAAATATTCAATTGATTTGTTTGAGTAGCTCAAAGCATTTGAATCATTATAACATAAAAAAGACTCATTTTTAAGCAAAAATGAATATTTTTCTGTATTTTATACACTATTTAGAGCTATTCTAAATAAAACAGAGCACTATTTAGAATAATTATAAATAATAAACAAAATGAAAAAGCCGAGCATAAGCTCAGCCTCTTAAAAGAATTATAAAACTTTACTCAAGAAATCTTTGGTACGTTCTTCTTGGGTATTTTCAAAGACTTGTTGTGGTGTTCCTTCTTCTACGATGACTCCGCCATCCATGAAAATAACACGATCTGCAACTTCACGAGCAAAGCCCATTTCATGGGTTACAATGGCCATGGTCATTCCTGATTTTGCCAAGTCCTGCATAACACTCAGTACCTCACCAACCATTTCTGGGTCGAGGGCTGATGTCGGTTCATCAAAGAGCAATACATCTGGATCCATGGCCAAACCACGCGCGATGGCGATACGTTGTTGCTGACCACCTGAAAGACTTGGTGGATAGGCATTTGCTTTATCTTTAAGACCAACTTTTTCAAGTAAATCATAAGCTTTTGCTTCAGCTTCAGCCTTAGCAATCCCTTTTGTCTTAATTGGTGAAAGTGTAATGTTTTCCAAAACAGTCATATTTGGGAAAAGGTTAAACTGTTGGAAAACCATGCCCATTTTTTCACGCATTTTGAAGATATCATTTTTCTTATCAGTGATATCAACACCTTCAAACTCGATAAGACCCTTAGTCGGAACTTCAAGAAGATTCATGGTACGAAGAAAGGTTGATTTCCCTGAACCTGATGGTCCAATGATAACCACAACTTCTCCTTTTTTGATATCAAGATCAATACCCTTTAGAACTTCATTCTTACCAAAGTATTTATGAAGGTCTTTGATGGAGATAAGTGACTCAGCCATTAGTGGTTCCCTCCTTGAGCCATACGTTTTTCAACAACTTTAAGTCCAGCAGACAAAATTGTTGTTACCATTAAATAGTAAAATGCCGCAAACAAGAGCGGAGCTACAGTTGAATAAGTTGCTGTCGCAACTGACTGTGCACCATTCCAGAGTTCCATAACACCAATTGTTTGCAAGAGTGAAGAGTCCTTGATAATAGTAATAAACTCATTACCAAGCGCGGGTAAGATATTTTTAAATGCCTGTGGCAAGATAACATAACGCATTGCATTAACTGGACGAATACCTAGTGAGTATGCTGCTTCAAGTTGTCCTTTTGGAACTGCCTCGATACCTGCTCTGACAATTTCAGAAATATAAGCTCCGCTATTTAAAGAAAGAATAATAATACCAGGCAAGAGTCGAGAGAAGTCAAGGTCAAGAACACCAAATCCAACAATAGGAGCATTGTTAAAGTGCATCCAAGCGAAGGCAATCATGATTTGTACCACCATAGGTGTACCACGGAAAACCCAAACGTAAAAACTTACCAACCAGTCCAACACTTTTATATTAGTGCGCTTCATTAGGGCAACAAAAATCCCTAGAATTGTCCCAAAGAATACGACACAGGCTGATATCATGATGGTTACAAGAACCCCATAGTTAAAGTAGCCCCAATAAGTGGGCAGGAATGAAAAATTCATAGTAAATACCTCAAACTAGTAATCAGCTAATTATAACACAAATTGCATAAAAATACCAATCTCCCAAAGAAAAAAACCCGCTCAGCGAGTTTTAACTTCTTAATAAAGCAAATCATAGATTTCCATTGCAATAAGGTCAATGCTATCAAATGAGTAAGACTCACGTGCTTCAACATCACGCAATGTGAAAACTGGACCATTTTCAGGGTCGTTGCTGAAAGAAACTTCTGCTACAACAACACCATCACGTTCAAAATTACGTTTGAGATTGCTACCATCAGTAGTCATCAACTCGAGACGGTTGATGATTCTCACCAAATGTGATTCCATGTTATTCTCCTATTCGTTTTTTGTCTTCTCTATTTTAACACAAATAGGTCTATTCGTCACCACTTTAGAGCGATTTTAGCGATTGATACATAATCGCTTTGATTGAGTGCATGCGATTTTCAGCCTCTTGGAAAATAGTAGAACTGTGCTCTTGAAAGACTTCATCTGTGATTTCAAGTTCAGCAAGTCCGTAAGTCTCATAGATTTCCTTACCAATCTCTGTGTTGAGATCATGGAAAGCAGGCAGACAATGCATAACAACAAGATTTGGATTTTCAGCTTTAGCAAGCAAGTCTGCATTAATTTGGTATGGCAAGAGCAAATCAATCCTTTCTTTAAAATCAACTTCCTCACCCATTGAAACCCAAACATCAGTGTAGAGCATATCAACACCTTTGACTGCAGCAACATCATCTGTGATAGTCAATTCAGCTCCATTGTTATACTGCTCTGCTATTGCCACAATTTCAGCCTCAGGTTGCAAATCAGCTGGAGCAATAATCTTAACGTTAACTCCCAAGATAGCTGATGTTACCAAAAGTGAATTCGCCATGTTATTACGGCCATCACCGATATAGGCAATAGTCAGACCTTCCAATTTCCCAAAATGCTCTTTAAGGGTCATAAAGTCAGCAATCATCTGAGTTGGATGCCAAGTATCTGTTAAGCCATTCCAGACAGGCACACCAGAATATTCAGCCAAAGCTTCAACATCTTCTTGTTTAAAGCCACGGTATTCAATCCCATCAAACATAGAACCTAAAACCTTGGCTGTATCAATAACAGACTCCTTCTTACCAAGCTGGATTTCACCTGAACCAAGGTAAGTAACATTCATCCCCAAATCTTGACCAGCTACTGTAAAGGCTGATCGAGTCCTCGTACTGGCTTTCTCAAAAATCAAGGCAATATTAAGACCTTCTAAATATTTATGCGGAATTCTAGCCTTCTTGAGTTCTTTAAATTTAAGACCCAAATCAATCAAATCATTAAGTTCTTCCTTAGTAAAATCAATCTCTTTTAAAAATGAATTATTCCTAACCATAGTCTTATCCAATTCTTTCTACATAATATACTTTATTTTAGCATAATTATTCATTCTGTCAAGAAAAAGTCATAAGTATTCAAAGGTTAACAGGAAAATAGTAGGGATCAGTACTTTATATCTTCCTGTCAAAAATAATCGTCCCAGTAGCTTATCTTCAAAATCAGGTCTGTAGAGATCCAAATAGGTTGTTAGCACTCTATATAAGAAAGTGCTAATTTTTGAAACTTTTTACTTGCTTTCTATCTTGCTAGTGCTATAATAGAAGCATAAAGTTTGACCATCTTTGACTAAAGATCAAAGAGGCAACAAATCACGAAAGGGGGCACGTTTATGCTCTGTCAAAACTGTAAATTAAACGAATCAACTATACATCTCTACACAAACGTAAACGGTCAACAACGCCAAGTTGACCTTTGCCAAAATTGTTATCAAATTATGAAAACAGATCCTAATAATTCAATTTTAGGTGGTCTAGGTAACACACCTAAAAGTTCTAATCAAGGACAGTCAAGTTCCCTTAATCCATTCTTTGAGGATTTCTTTGGTGACCTCAATAACTTCCGCGCTTTCAGCGATAACCTCCCAAATACCCCTCCTACTCAAGCTGGCGGTAATGGGGGCAATGGCGGAGCAGGCAACAACCGTCGTCCAAGTGGACCAGGTCAACAACAAGCTAACCAAAAACCAAATGGCTTGCTTGAAGAATTTGGTATCAACGTAACTGACATTGCCCGACGTGGGGACATCGATCCAGTTATTGGACGTGACGCTGAAATCATTCGTGTTATTGAAATCCTAAACCGCCGTACTAAAAATAACCCAGTATTAATTGGGGAACCTGGTGTTGGTAAAACAGCTGTTGTTGAAGGACTTGCTCAGAAAATTGTTGACGGCAATGTCCCACAAAAACTTCAGGGCAAACAAGTTATCCGATTAGATGTGGTTAGCCTTGTTCAAGGAACTGGCATACGTGGCCAATTTGAAGAGCGTATGCAAAAACTCATGGAAGAGATTCGCAACCGTAATGATGTTATCCTCTTCATCGATGAAATCCATGAAATTGTTGGTGCTGGTTCAGCAGGCGATGGTAACATGGATGCTGGAAACATCCTCAAACCAGCCCTTGCACGTGGAGAGCTCCAATTAGTCGGTGCAACTACTCTTAACGAATACCGCATTATTGAAAAGGATGCAGCTCTTGAACGACGTATGCAACCAGTAAAAGTTGATGAACCTTCAGTTGAAGAAACCATCACTATTCTTAAAGGTATTCAAAAGAAATACGAAGACTACCACCACGTTAAATACAGTGAAGATGCTATCGAATCGGCTGCCATTCTCTCTAATCGCTACATACAAGACCGCTTCTTACCTGACAAGGCCATTGACCTTTTAGATGAAGCAGGTTCTAAGATGAATCTAACCCTCAACTTCGTCGATCCTAAGGAAATTGATCAACGTTTGATTGAAGCTGAAAACATGAAAGCGCAAGCTACACGCGATGAAGACTATGAACGCGCAGCCTATTACCGCGACCAAATCGCCAAATTCAAGGAAATGCAGCAGCAGACTGTCACAGACCAGGATATTCCTCTTATTACTGAAAAAACAATCGAAGCTATCATTGAAGAGAAAACTAACATTCCAGTTGGTGATTTGAAAGAAAAAGAACAATCTCAGCTCATTCACTTAGCCGAAGATTTGAAATCTCACGTTATTGGTCAAGATGATGCCGTAGATAAAATTGCTAAAGCTATCCGACGCAATCGTGTTGGACTAGGTACTCCAAACCGTCCAATCGGATCCTTCCTCTTTGTTGGTCCAACTGGTGTTGGTAAGACTGAATTATCTAAGCAATTAGCTATTGAACTCTTTGGTTCTGCTGACAGTATGATCCGCTTCGACATGTCAGAATACATGGAAAAACACAGTGTGGCTAAACTTGTCGGTGCCCCTCCAGGCTATGTTGGCTATGAAGAAGCTGGCCAATTGACAGAAAAAGTTCGCCGTAACCCCTACTCTCTTATCCTCTTGGATGAGGTCGAAAAAGCTCACCCAGATGTGATGCATATGTTCCTTCAAGTATTAGATGATGGTCGATTGACTGACGGACAAGGTCGTACAGTCAGCTTTAAGGACACTATCATTATCATGACATCAAATGCTGGGACAGGAAAAGTTGAAGCTTCAGTTGGCTTTGGAGCTGCACGCGAAGGACGTACAAACTCTGTTCTTGGTGAACTCAGCAACTACTTCAGCCCAGAATTCATGAACCGCTTTGATGGTATCATTGAGTTCCAAGCCCTCAGCAAGGATAATCTCCTCCACATCGTTGATCTTATGCTTAATGATGTCAATGAGCGCCTATCTAATAATGGTATCCATCTTGAAGTAACTGCTAAGGTTAAGGAAAAATTGGTAGAACTGGGTTACGATCCAAAAATGGGTGCCCGCCCACTCCGTCGTACCATCCAAGACTACATCGAAGATGCCATTACCGACTTCTACCTTGAAAATCCAACTGAAAAAGACCTTAAAGCTATTATGACAAGTAATGGAAAAATAGTCATTAAGTCAGCTCAAAAAGTTAAAAAAGCAGAAGAAACAATTGTAGCCGAATAAGTAGTTAAAGATGCTCATTAAAATGAGGTATTCATAATAACTTACCCCTTATCCTAAATCCTAGAATAAGGGGTAAAATTTTCTCTAAATCACGGAACACTTTCGATGGGCAAGTGTAATGATTTTTAGTATAATAATCACAAAGGAGAAATATTATGACCAATCCAACTTTCGGTAAAAAAATTGATGGTGTTGACTACAAAGCACGTTACGGAGTCTACGCTGTTATTCCCAATCTTGACAAAACACAAATTATTCTAGTTCAAGCTCCAAACGGTGCATGGTTTCTGCCAGGAGGGGAAATTGAAGCTGGAGAAAATCATATGACAGCTCTTGAACGCGAATTAATTGAAGAACTTGGATTTACGGCTGAAATCGGAAAATATTTCGGACAAGCTGATGAGTACTTTTATTCAAGTCATCGCGATACTCACTACTACAATCCAGCATATATTTATGAAGTGACTGGATTCAAGCAAGTTGACAAACCACTGGAAGATTTTAATAACCTTGCATGGTTTGATATAAGCGAAGCTATTGAAAAACTAAAACGTGGAAGCCATAAGTGGGGCATCACAGAATGGCAAAAACTTTATAAAAATTAAGCCCAATCATTCAAATCGTGCTATAATAAAACTATGAGAATCAAAGGAGGAAAATAATGAGACTTATCAACACGACAGACAGCCATGCAGATTTAGTTAGAAATCAGCTCCGGAATACAGATGCAAAATTAGTTGAAATCTATTCAGCTGGCAATACTGATGTCATTTTTACCCAAGCACCTAAACATTATGAGTTGTTGATTACAAATAAGCACCGTGCTATCAAAGATAATGAACTAGAGGCTATCCGTGATTTCTTCCTCAAGCGTAAAATCGACAGTAAAATTGTCAAAATGGATCAATTACAAACTATTCACACACCAAAATTAATTGAAATTTCATTTCCAATTAGTAATTAAGACAAGTCATCCCTGACTTGCTTTTTTTATTACCAAAATAAAGAAATTTACTATACCTTAATTGACTCAATTTGCCTTACCCTAGTACTGATTTCATCTCATTTCCTCATATAATCTTATTTTTTGAATATTATTCTACTCATACTCACTGAAAATCAAAGTCAGACGAGGCGACAAGACGTAGGCAGTACTAAAGTACGGCAAGGTGAAGTAAACAAAGTATCATTTTAATTTTCGAAGAGTATTGACCATAGACAATTTTCGAAAATCCCTAAAACCCCAAAAAACCTACAAGAAAAATATTGATTCCTGCAGGTTTTTATTATATGTCAAGATTCTATGTACTAATCAGGTCTGAATCTTATTTTGTTTCAAATCCTTGCGCTACTGCATCAGTGAAGTTTTCTTCAATGATTTGAGCACAGTGATCACAAACAAGTGCATTATAGCTGCGTTCTTTTACAGTTTCATCCACGCGGCGGCAACGGTCACAAACCTCACCATGTGCATGTTCAACTGTGAAGGCAACATCATCAAAGGTAACTGCTGATTCTGGAGCTGCGTCTTCAGTTACAGTCAATTGTGAAACAATGAGCAATTGAGCAATGTCACTGTCAAGTGCTGTGAGCAGAGTTTTCACTTCTTGGCTTGCGTAAACTGTCAAATGAGCTTCCAATGATTTACCGATAACTTTTTCATTACGAGCTTCTTCAAGTGCTTTTTGGGCTTGTGTACGGAAAGTCATGAAGGCATCCCATTCTTCCAAGATAGCTTCTTGGTTAGAGAAGTTTACAACTTCTGGCATTTCAGCCAGTTGAACAAATTCTTCTGCTTCATGCTCAAGGTAAGACCAGATTTCTTCTGCTGTGTGTGGCAAGATTGGTGTCAATAGTTTAGTGATTTTGACCAAAATGTCATAGAAGACTGTTTGCATTTGACGACGTGCTTGAGATTCAGCAGCCTCAATGTAGACAACATCTTTGGCAAAATCAAGATAGAAGGCAGACAAATCAACTGTGATGAAGTTTACAACAGACTTGTAAATTGCCAAAAAATCATAGTTTTCGTAAGCATCACGGATAGTCTTAACAAGACCATTGAACTTGATTGTCATATATTTATCAACTGCACGTAAGTCTTCAAAAGCAACTTTATCGCTTGCTGGATTGAAATCTGCAGTGTTAGCAATCAAGAAACGAAGGGTATTACGGATTTTACGATAGGTTTCAGAAACTTGTCCAAGAATTTCCATAGATACACGAACGTCATTGTCAGTATCAACAGAAGCCACCCAGAGACGAAGGATTTCAGCACCGTATTGTTTTGCTACATCGTTAGGTGAGATGATATTGCCTTTAGATTTAGACATTTTTTCACCTTTACCATCCAAAACAAAACCTTGTGACAAGACTGATTTATATGGTGCATGGCCATTAACTGCAACAGATGTAATCAATGAAGAGTTAAACCAACCACGGTATTGGTCAGATCCTTCAAGATAAAGGTCAGCAGGGTAAGCAAGTTCTTCACGGGCATTCATAACACCGTTCCATGATGAACCTGAGTCAAACCAAACGTCCATGATATCCGTTTCTTTTTCAAAGATACCGTTTGGTGAGCCTGGGTGAGTGAAACCTTCTGGAAGCAAGTCTTTAGCATCACGTTCCCACCAGATGATTGATCCTTCGTTTTCAAAGAGATTAGCAATATGGTCAGTTACTTCTTTTATCATGATAGCTGTGCCATCTTCAGCATAGAAGATTGGAAGCGGAACGCCCCAGGCACGTTGACGTGAGATAACCCAGTCGCCACGGTCACGAATCATGTTAAAGAGACGAGTGTGACCCCATGATGGGTAGAACTTAGTATTATCAATTTCATCAAGAATATCTTGACGGAATTTAGAAACTGAGGCAAACCATTGTGGTACAGCACGCCAGATGATTGGCTTCTTAGTACGCCAGTCGAATGGGTATGAGTGGTTGATGACTTCTTTGGCAAGTAGCAAATCACCTAATTTTTCAAGAACAGTAGGAACAACTTTGTCATAGAATTGTCCTTCAAAATCAGGACCAGCTAATTCATTCATGAGACCGCGTTCGTTAACTGTCACATAAACTTCCAAACCGTATTTCATACCAACATTGTAGTCGTCTTCACCAAATGATGGTGCAGTATGGACGATACCTGTACCTGAATCTGTTGTAACATGGTCCCCAAGGATTACGAGTTCTTCAACTTCAGCATCCCAAGGGTGTTCAGTAACAATGTACTCAAGTTCAGCACCTTTATGCTTAGAAACAAGCTCAAAAGATTCCCAGCCAAACTTTTCAGCCAAAGTGTCAACCAAGACTTCAGCTACAAGAAATTGACGGCTATCTCCGGCAGGTTGAACAAGAACATAGTCCATATCAGGTCCAACTGTCAAACCACGTGAAGCTGTGATTGTAAATGGCGTTGTTGTCCAAACAACGATATATGTACCATTTTCAAGGACACCTTTACCATCCTTAACTTTATTGGCATAGTAAAGTGATGTTGAATCAATATCGTGGTATTCAATTTCTGCTTCAGCAAGTGCAGATTCAGATGACCATGACCAGTAAACTGGTTTAGCACCACGATAGATGTAACCTTTATCTGCCATAGCTCCAAAGACACGAATTTGTGCTGCTTCATATTCAGGGAAAAGTGTTACATATGGATTTTCCCAATCTGCTGAAACACCCAAACGTTTAAAATCATCGCGTTGTTTATCAACTTGTGAAAGAGCATAGTCACGACACATCTTGAGGTATGTTGCTCGATTTAATTCTTTACGTTTAACCCCTTGCTTAGCCAATACTTGCTCAATTGGAAGCCCGTGAGTATCCCAACCAGGTACGTAAGGTGCACGGAAACCTGACATTGATTTTGAACGAACAATGATATCTTTAGAAATCTTATTAAGAGCATGTCCAACGTGGATGTTACCGTTGGCATATGGAGGTCCATCATGAAGGTGGAAGGCAGGTTTACCAGCGTTTAACTGTTGACGCTTGTCATAAATATTTGCCTCTTCCCATTCTTTCTGCCATTGTGGTTCCTTATTTGGAAGACCAGCACGCATTGGAAAAGCAGTTTTTCCCAAATTAAGGGTTTCTTTTAATTTCATTACATCTCCTCTAACATTTTATAAATTATTATCATTAATTGCAGGGTACAAAAAAACTTCCGCCTGTAAAGGACGAAAGTTCGTGGTACCACCTTTTTTCAGAATAGATGCTCTGCTATGTTCAAAAACAAGCAAAATCAATCTACTCCCTCTTTCATTCGTAAGGTGAATGAGACCTTCTGTCTTAATCTTATTCAGACAGAAAGAAAGAAAAGGATGATTATAAATCTAAGGGATTGTAAGTCTCGCACCATCACTTACTCGCTGGTAATATTAGATTTAAATACTGTTTTTCTTATTCTTCAATATTTAATTTAAAGGTTTGTGTTTCACTGAGGTTAAGCTCTGGATTTTCTTGGAAAACCTCAAATTGCTGAGTTTCTTCCAATTGCTTATTGCCAGCATCTACTCGACGTTGCAATTCTTCCATTTCTTCTGCTGAAAATTGACGTGTTGCATCAATTGAAGCTTCATCAGTTGTTTCAGGAAGTTTTTCATCCAAGACTTTTTCAACAACTTCTCTAAAAGCTGAATCAGAACCTTGAAGGTAAGTAGCCGTTGGTTGTAATAATTCATCCCACTCAGGAGATTGTACCAAACCAAGCTGTGCTTCGATTGAAGCAACTAGACGTTGGTGGAAAACACGAGTTTGACGTTTTAAGTCTTCAGTTTCCACTGCTACACGTTTAGCTTCATCAGCTGCACCACGTAAAATTTCATTTGCTTTTGATTTTGCTTCATCTAACAAATGTTGTGCATCGTAATTAGCTTTACTTACAAGATTAGAAGCTTCAGTGTTAGCTGATGCTTTAACTTTTTCTGCAGTTTCTTGTGCCAAAATAACTGACTGACTCAATGATTCTTTCATATCATTAAAATAAGCCAATTTTTCTTCCAAGTCTTTAATCTTATTTTCTTGATCATGGTTACGACGAACCAAGTCTTCGTAATCATCTACAACAATATCAAGAAATTCATTAACTTCTTCTTCACTGTATCCGCGAAATTTTGTTGAAAATGTTTTATCTTTAATTTCAAGTGCTGTAAGTGCCATTCAACTTCTCCTTATTTGTGTATCATTTTATCTATTGTTAACTTGTACTTTCCGTTTTTAGATAATCCATTATCTGAAACAATAGAAAATCGACCAAAACCTCGAATACTGAGTTTATCTCCAATTTGGAGCATTTCTGAAATCTTATTCGATTGTCGATAGTTTACTTTTACCTTATCTGCCTCAATTAGCTTTGTCGACTGACTTCTTGAGATTTTTAAAACAGCCGCTAGAACCTTGTCTAATCTCATGCTGGAAACAAGAATTTCAATAGATTGAGATTGACTTTCTGGAACCAAGAGCTTTGAAAAATCAATTTCTTTTAGTGTCACACTTGCTCTTCCTATTTTAGCAATATGAGATGTAAAATAGGATAATATAGATCTATCGACAAGCAGCTGAGCACGATCTGATTGAACAAGAATATCTCCAAAAACAGTTCGTTTAATACCCAGTTGATTAATTAAGGTACCCATAATCTGACTATGAGTAAGCTGATTGAACTTAGCATTATAAGAAATTTCGACTAAAGCTATATTAAAATCTAAAAAATCAAAGACATAGTATTCAGGTGCAATAATAACTTTAGCATATTCCATGTCATAGTAATCGCTAGATGCAAAGACTTGTACACCGTAATAATGGCAGAGACTTTTTACAATTTCAACCTGCCTAGGATTGAAAAATTCAGTCACATCCATCGTGTAAGTTGACTCTACTTTGTTAATAAGGTCTCTCACTTTATCAACAAAGTCATATTCTTCTTTCCTATAGTGTTGATATAGGCTATTTTGAACCATAATCAAATCAATAGGTACACGAGGAAACGTGCTAAAATATTGAAAGCAATCATGACAATCCAGATAGTGAAATCTAATCCAAAGAATTGTAATTTCAATTTTCGAAATGGAGCAATAACAGGTTCAACAACGCCAATAATGAAACGACCAATTGTAGTGTCATAAGCCCCTGGAAACCATGATAGCAAGGCATAAGCAATCAGTAGATAAGTGTAAACATCTATCACTTTTAGTAAGATGCTTAGAATTAAATAATTCATGATTTAACGTCTCTTCATATCAAAATCAAAACCAAGGTCTTGTCTTGAATGCTGATGATTTAATTCCTCAATATCAACAGTCACATTAGATGGTGTCAAAAGGAACATAGAGGTACCAACTTTTTGTAATTTTCCATACAAAACTTTACTTGCACCATCAATGAAATCCAGACAACGTCTTGCTTGTGCGTCTAACATATATTGAAAATCAATCAAAACACATTCATTGACAATGAGCAGGTCAACAATTTCTTGAGCATCTTCATATTTACGAGGATATTTCAAGGCAATGGTTGTTTGCTCTGTACGTGCAGCAGGTTGATAATTATCTCTACGTAGATTTGCCTGATTTGTAGGTCGTACAGGTGCAGGTTCATCAGTCGGTTTTACTGCATGTATCGGAGCTTGTTGTCTTTGAGCTGGTTGTTGACTTGGTCTTACTGGTTGTGAAACCGGATTGTTAGGGCGTTTTGGCTGCAAAGGAGCTTGCTGAGAAGCAGGTTGTGGTTTCACAGGTGATTGGTCTAACTCAGTTTCTTCAACATCGCTAACTTCATCTGTATCAAAATATGAAACCAATTTTTCAAATTTATCTTTAAAGGCCATTTGTTCCTCCTAATCTATGAAGAATGATGAGCCAATTCTGACGAAAGTGGCACCTTCATTGATAGCGATTTTAAAATCACCACTCATTCCCATGCTTAATTCTGTCATCGGCATATTGGGATATTCTTTTGCTTGCAACTGATGTCTTAGTTCGTTTGTCTTTCTGAAAACAGTAGTCAACTCTTCATCATCAGCGTGAAGCGGAGCCATTGTCATCAAACCAACAAGTTCAATCTTATCAAATTCGCGTATCTGCTCAATCGCTTCAAAAGCTTCTTCGGCTGTAAAGCCATGCTTACTTTCTTCACCCGAAATGTTAACTTGAAGGAAACATTTAATCGGATGTTCAGCGCGTTTTTGAATTTCTGAAGCTAACTTGACTGAGTCTAATGCATGGAAATAATCAACAAAGTTAATAACATCCTTGACTTTGCGTCGCTGCAAGCTTCCAATTAAGTGCCAGGTTAAATTCCTATCTTTTAATCTTTGATATTTATCAAGAAACTTATCCACTCTATTTTCAGCAATGTGCTTAATACCGGTTTCAACTAGTTTTCCAGCAATATCTGCATCAGCATATTTTGTTACCGCTAAAATAGTAACACTTTCTTGTGGTCGACCAGCTAGGGAAGTTGCTTTTTCAACTTCCGCAAAAACCTGATCTTTATTTTTTTGTAAATCCATTTTAAATTTTAACGATTTTTAAAGAATGGTGGTGTTTCTAATTCATCATCAACTTCATCTGTTCCAGAGAATGTTGACATTGTCAATTTGCTATCCAACTCACCTTCTGCTGGTCGAGCAATATTGTCACGACGCAAGTCCCAGTTGCCAAATGCATTACCTTGTTGACCACGTTGTGGTTGTGTTGGTTGAGTTGTTGGCATTTCATGGTTTTCTGCCATATCAAAGTTTTGGCGACGATCAAAGCCAGCTTGAGCAGGCTGTTGAGAAGCAAACTGTGCATACTGTGCACCTGCAGCTTGTTGTGCATTTGATTGTGTATATGTACGTTGGCTTGATGTAAATCCTGCAACTTGATCAGAACGGTCTTGACGAACACCTGTAGCAACAACTGTTACACGAATTTCATCCTTCATGTCCATATCAATAGATGTACCAAGCCAGATGTTTACACCTTGACCTGCAGCTTGTGCAACGATAGATGATGCTTCTTCTGCCTCTGTCAAAGTCATATCCATACCACCAGTTACGTTGACGATAACATCTTCTGCACCATCAATTGTAGTTTCAAGAAGTGGAGAGTAAATTGCTTTACGAGCTGCTTCAACAATACGCTCTTCACCAGATCCAATACCAATTCCCATAAGAGCATTACCCTTATTGGCCATAACTGTTTTCACATCAGCAAAGTCAAGGTTGATAAGTCCTGGGCTAGTGATAAGATCTGTAATCCCTTGAACACCTTGGCGAAGTACATTATCTGCTTCACTAAGTGCTTCAAGAAGCGGAGTCTTTTTATCAACAATTTCAAGAAGATTATTATTTGAAATAATCAACAAGGTATCAACTTGTTCACGAAGTTCTTGGATACCTTCTGCGGCAAAGTTGCCACGTTTGTTACCTTCAAAACCAAATGGGCGAGTAACTACTGCAACTGTTAAAGCACCTAGGCTTTTAGCAATTCGAGCAATAACTGGAGCAGCACCAGTACCTGATCCTCCTCCCATACCGGCAGTAATGAAGACCATATCTGCACCTTCAAGAGCTTCTGTAAGGACTTCTTCACTCTCTTCAGCAGCCTTACGACCAACCTCAGGCTGACCTCCGGCACCAAGTCCACGAGTCAATTTTGGACCAAGTTGAATAACAGTTTCTGCTTTTGAAGAGCTTAAAGCCTGAATATCTGTGTTTGCAGCAATAAATTCAACGCCTGAAACACCTTCATCAATCATACGATTGATGGCATTACCGCCGCCTCCACCGACACCGATAACTTTAATCACTGCACCTGAAACTGATGCTGCATCAAATGAAAATACCATTTTAATTCCTCACTTATTTTTAGTCAAACATACTTCCTAAAATACCACGAACACGTTCACCTAATTTTGGCTTTTGTTCTTTTGGTTCTGGATTGTAAACTGGTTGATTTTGCTCTTGGAAGTTTTGTGCTGGTACCACAGGCTGTTCAACTTTTTCGTTAAACATTGGCACTACACGTTCCTTAACCATACCAAATTCAACTGGTTTGCGTCTTAGCAATTCCTCACCAGAAACTGCACGTTGTGAAATCACATCTACTTCAGACATCATTCCTACGTATTCAACAATACTGATAACATTAGCAAACATTGGATTGCGGATACCGACCTGATTTGGAACGTAAAGTTTAACTTTAGTGCCAAAGATTTCTTGTGCAAGTTCTACCACACCTGGCATGATTGCACCACCACCAATTAGAATGATACCACCAGGTAAATCAAGCAAGCGGCCACGTTCTAAATCTTGTTTCACACGTTCTAAAATGTGTTTAATACGAGCTGAAATAATTTCAGCTAAATAATATTCTGAAACATCAATTGGCTGATCGCTGCCGACTACATCAACTTTAACAGTTTCAGAACGGCTTGCTTCTTCCAAATCAGCACGTCCGAAGTTAAACTTCAAAGCCTCTGCAATTTGCATTGACGTTTTCAATACTTTTGAAATATCCTTAGTGATGTATTCTCCACCTTCTGGATAAATATTAGTGTACTGTAACTCCTGTGCTCGCATTGAAGCAACGGTAGTTTGACCGCCACCCATATCAATGACAGTAGCACCAAATTCACGTTCACCTTCATTAAGAACTGATTTTGTCATTGCCAATGGTGAGATTACGATGTTTTCAACGACGATACCTGCACGTTCAACTGTTTTACGTAGGTTGTGGAGGATTGTGCTTGGGCCTGTGTAAATCAAGCCACGCATTTCCAAACGAATCCCCATCATTCCGCGAGGATCGCGAATACCTTGAAAACCATCTACGATGAATTCTTCTGGTACCAATGAAATAACTTCACGTTCAGGTGTGATACTCTTTGTCAAAGCAGACTTGACAACACTATCAACATCCTCATCCTTAATTTCTTTTGATTCACTTGGAACTGGTATCATTCCTTGTGTTGGTTCAATTTGAAGTAGGTTAGCTGGTAATCCTACATTTACTTTATCAATCGTAATTCCGGCTTTTTCTTCAGCCTGCTTTACTGCTGATTTAATCGCTTCTGCAGCAGCTTCGATATCAACAATAATCCCGTCTTTCACTCCTGTACTTGGGACATTACTGACACCAATAACGTTCATCTCACCTGAAACAAACTCTGCAACTAGAACCTTAATCGAGCTAGTTCCTATATCTAATCCTGTAAAAAAGCCATTTCTAGCCATTCACTCGACCTCACTATCTTTCCAATCATTTACTATACTAACATCTGCCTCAAGACAGAATTATTCAGAAAATATTATATCATAAAAAAACGTAAAATGTTATCATTTTACGTTTTTTGTTATAGAAACTTAATCTTAATTTCTCTCATTTCCGAACACTAATTAAGTCTGTTATTGGTCTGTTGTTGTCACTTCAGAAGAGACCTCTTCCGTTCCTTCCTCAGCCGGGGCTATGTCAGCATTTTCAGAGACAGTTTGGTTATTTTCAGCCTCAGTCTGGTCTTCGGTTGAATCGACATCTGTATCATCTTCCTCAGCATTCTTTTTGTTGGCTTCTTCTGCTTTTTTAGCTTCTGACTTTTCCTCTTGGATCTCTGCTTCAATAGTTGGTGTAGTTGTATATATACCCACCTCCATGTCAACAATACTATCCTCTGCTAAATTATCTTTAATTTTCATATAATAAGGTAATTTTTTCTCAATCTCTGACAAAGGAACTCGCACCGTATGTCCATTAATCATTGACAAAAGTAAGAGATCTGCCGTTGTTGAAGAGTCGGCCAAACTGACAGTTTGAATTTGTGCAACCAAATCTTTATCCAATTTAGAAAGACTGTCTATAAAGGTTTTTTGCATCTTTTCATCAGATAAATTAACAGAAATGAAATGTTCTGGTAACTCAGAAGCGTTGACTGTTTCAACTCGCTGACCATTAGCAAGAATTGGTTGGTAACCATTAGCAGATTGTGCATAAGCAACAATGTCATATTCCGTGACTTTCAAAGTAAAATGATTCGGAAATTCATACAAGAGCCTTGCATTTTTCACCCAAACATTGGCATCTGTAACAGCTTTTTCATAATCGCCATGATTGAAAATTAAACTAAATATATAGTCTGAATCTTTTATTTCTGATTGTGTTAGAAGGTCATATTCCAAAGCATTTTTATAACCTGTAACAGTCACCTGTTTCCTTTTGCTGAGAGGGGATACAACAAACAATGACACTAAAAGAACAAGGCTAGAAATAACCAAAATAGGGGTTGCACGTCTAATAACTTTCTGATGAGGGCTGAGTTTCTTCGACTTTTCTTTTTTAAGCAACTTTTTATCTGGCTTATCTTCTTTCAAGTCCTCATTCTTTAGTGAGCTTTCTGTAACCACTTCTGCAACTTCTTCAGAACTTTCGGCTTCAGCAGTATCTTCATTATCTTTTTCTGGCTGGGCTTTCATTTGTTCCTTGCGCTCTGCCTTTAGCTTTGCTTGTTGTCGTTGCTTCTCCGCTTCTTCCTCTTTTTTCTTTTTCAGAAATTCAATATTTCGCTTCTGCCATTCTGTCAGTTCAGCAGTTTCATGTTTTTCTTTATCTTTTTGTTTTGCCATCTACTTTCCTTTTACCACTCTGGCAATTTCTGCAGTCAACAAGTCATAGAATTCGTCTTGCGACTTGATTTCAGTTGAATTTGCCATAGCCCCTTCATATTGTTCTTTTTGGGACAATAGCAGAGCGACTTCTCTAGTTAAGTTTTCAAAAGTTAAATCAGGTTCCTGTAACTGTCGAGCATAGCCCTTCTTCTCAAAGTAATCCGCATTTTCCAACTGATCTCCACGACTTGCTTCTTTGCCAAGTGGAACAATCAAGTGCAATTTGTGCATGGCTAACAACTCAAAAATCGTATTTGATCCACCACGCGTGATGACAACATCTGTCATATCCAAAAGAGGCTGATAAAGGTCTGTCACATAGTCAACGCGGTACAAATTTTTAGAAAGCGTATTAAGTGACTTATCACCAGAGATATTAATAACGTTGAAATGTTGGACTAATTCAGAAGAATTGCTAATAAAATCATTGAAAACACGCGCGCCTGCTGATCCACCAATAAAAAGGAGAGTTTTTAATTCAGGGTCAAACGCTTCTTTTATCTTATCAATTTGATTTTGATCAAAATCCGATGGACTACCAACTTTAGTAATGGCCCCGATATGTTTCGCTTTTACAAGACCGTGAGCTTGCTCAAAAGTCGTGTACATGGTAGTTGCAAACTTATAGGCAATTTTATTGGCTAATCCCATTGATAAATCTGACTCATGAACAAAAACAGGAACGCCAAGTGTTTTTGCAGCAATAACTGGCGGTACCGACACAAAACCTCCTTTGGAAAAGAGGGCTTGAGGACGGATTTTTGCTATGATTACCATAGATTGGAGGATACCAAAACCAACTTTAAAAACATCCAGCATGTTCTGCCATGAGAAATATCGACGTAGCTTACCTGTTGCAATTGAATGGAAAGAAACGTCTAGTCCTAACTTTTCAATTTGTTCATGCTCAATACCGTGTTTATCACCAATATAGTGAACTTCCCAGCCATCTTTGATAAAACGTGGAATCAAAATGAGATTAAGTGTCACATGTCCTACTGTACCGCCACCTGTAAAGACAATTCTTTTCTTTTTAGTAGCCATAGTTACCCTCTCAATGCTTCAAATGTAGCAATAAATTCATCGCCACGCACTTCAAAGTTCTTATACATGTCCCAGCTAGCATTGGCTGGGCTGAGAAGAACAACATCTCCTGCTGTGCTATTCTCAAAAGCCAAACGGGTTGCATCCGCAACGTCTTCAGCTTCTATGTAAGGTACTCCAGCTTTCTCTGCTGCACGAATAACACGCGGAGCTGATTCTCCAAGAATAACCATAGCTTTTAGACCTTGAATATCCGGTACAAGTTCATCAAACTCATTTCCTCGGTCAAGACCGCCGGCAATTAGGGTCACTTTGCTATTGTCAAAACCTGATAATGCTTTTTGAGTAGCCAAGATATTGGTTGATTTTGAGTCGTTGTAAAACTTAACACCATTAACTTCACCAAGAGATTGCAGGCGGTACTTTACTCCTCCAAAGTGAGAAAGGGTTTCTTTGATTACAGTATTTGAAATTCCTGATAACTTAGCAACAGCAATAGTTGCCAGAGCATTCTCAACATTATGTGTCCCAGGAACACCAATTTCATCAGCAGCCATGATAGCTTCTTCTTTAAAGTAGAGAACATTATTATCAAGATAAGCGCCATCTACTTTTTCACTTGTCGAAAATGGAACAACCGTCGCATTAGTTTTTTCTGAGAGTTCTTTTGAGATGTCTTGATTGTAGTTAAGAACAACAAAGTCTTCTGCAGTCATTTTGTTTTGGATATTCCATTTCGCTGCAACATATTCTTCAAATGAACCATGATAATCAATGTGAGTTGGCATGAGGTTAGTTATAACTGCAATGCGAGGGCAGAATTGATCAACTCCCATCAATTGAAATGAGGATAATTCCATGACTAGAACATCTTTGTCAGTTGCAGTTTGAACGACTTCTGAAGCTGGAAAACCAATATTACCAGATAAGAGACCCGATTTACCGCTATTATTAAAGACATCCGCAATCATTGTTGTAGTTGTTGTTTTACCATTTGATCCTGTGATACCAATAATTGGAGCATCAGAAACTAGATAAGCTAATTCAACTTCTGTTAAGACTGGAATCCCTTTTTCAAGTGCTTTGGCTACCATTGGGTTATCATAACGAATCCCTGGATTTTTTACCATTAATTCAAAATTTTCATCTAAAAGTTCAATTGGGTGACTGCCGCAAACAACTTTCACGCCCTCTTCAAGTAGAGCTTGTGCAGCTGGATTCTCATCAAAAGGTTTACCATCATTTACAGTTACAATGGCACCTAATTTCACCAACAGACGGGCTGCTGCCTCGCCTGAACGAGCTAAACCAAGTACCAAAACTTTTTTATTTTCAAATTGTTTTATTGATTTCATAACAAGTCCATTTTCTAATTTTCTAGCTTGCTTCTATTGTACATTTATTCACCCCCTTTTTCAAGGTTGGAGCCATTTTGCTGCACTTTCACTTTTTGTAGAGCTTATAATCTTTCTATTTTTGAATGATAGGACAATGCGGTAAGATAATGACTCATATTATGATACATTGTTAAGCCTCCTTGCCAACCTCCAGTTATGCTTTTTTAGCTTACCTTGTCTGATTTTAATTTTTTGAGTACAATAAGAAATTTAAAAACCAGACTATAATCTAGTCTGGCTTCACTACTTATTTTTTTGAGGGTCTATCAGGCATATTGAGAATGTCCCGTATAGCAAAGTAAGCCAAAATAATCATTCCTATCACCACAAAAATTTCAGGTGGAGATTGCATGATTTTTATAAAGCTCATTGCTGCTAAAACCAAGAGAACTGCTACTACTCCTACTAAAACAATAGCATTTAGAGTATTTCTAACCGTTTTAGGTGCCATAAAGAAATAATACAAGGCTAATAAGATGGCTATGATTAAATAAAACATGGCACTCCTTTCTCTTGAATTTAATTAGATACTCTCTGCATGGCCTGATTGCACCACTTTTAAGTATGCTGTTTAAGCATCACCAAGTTTTTTCTTCTTAGCTGCTTTAGCACGTTGATTCTTATCAAGAATTTGTTTACGCAAGCGAATTGATTCTGGTGTTACTTCCATGTACTCATCATCATTAAGGAATTCAAGTGATTCTTCAAGTGTCAAAATACGCGGTGTTTTGATAACTGCAGTTTGGTCTTTAGTAGCTGAACGAACGTTTGTCATTTGTTTAGCTTTAGTGATGTTAACTGTCAAGTCATTTTCACGTGAGTTTTCACCGATAATCATTCCTTCATAAACTTCAGTACCTGGGTTAACGAAGATTGTACCACGTTCTTCAATTGACATGATTGAATAAGTTGTTGCCTTACCAGTATCGATTGATACAAGGGCACCACGGTGACGTCCGCCGATTTCAGCATTGATAACTGGAAGGTATTGGTCGAAGGTATGGTTCATGATACCGTAACCACGTGTCATTGAAAGGAACTCAGTTGGGTATCCGATAAGACCACGGGCTGGAGCCAAGAAGATAAGACGTGTTTGTCCGTTACCAGTTGCTTGCATATCAAGTATTTCACCTTTACGTTCTGAAAGGGATTGGATAACAGCACCTTGGTATTCTTCTGGTGTATCGATTTGAACACGTTCGAATGGTTCCATTTTCACGCCATCAATTTCTTTGATGATAACTTCTGGACGAGATACTTGGAGCTCATATCCTTCACGACGCATTGTTTCGATAAGGATTGACAAGTGAAGTTCACCACGACCTGAAACAGTCCATTTATCTGGTGAATCAGTTGCTTCAACACGAAGAGATACGTCAGTTTGAAGTTCAGTAAGCAAACGCTCTTCAACTTTACGTGATGTTACGTGTTTCCCTTCACGACCTGCAAATGGTGAATTGTTAGCCAAGAAAGTCATTTGAAGTGTAGGCTCATCAATACGAAGAATTGGTAATGGTTCGATACAATCAGTTGGTGTGATTGTTTCACCAACGAAGATATCTTCCATACCTGAAACAGCGATCAAGTCACCAGCTTTAGCTTCTTGGATTTCTTTACGTTCAAGACCAAAGAAACCGAAAAGTTTTGTAACACGGAAGTTTTTAGTTGTGCCATCAAGTTTTGAAAGTGTAACTTGGTCACCAACTTTAACCGTTCCGCGGAAGACACGCCCGATACCAATACGTCCAACGAAATCATTGTAGTCAAGAAGTGACACTTGGAATTGAAGAGGCTCATCTGAATTATCAACTGGTGCTGGAATATGCTCGATGATTGTATCGAAGATTGGGGCCATTGTGTGTTCTTGATCAGCTGGATCATCTGAAAGTGAAGATGTTCCGTTGATAGCTGATGCATAAACTACTGGGAATTCCAATTGATCATCGTCAGCACCAAGTTCGATGAAAAGTTCAAGAACTTCATCCACAACTTCTTCTGGACGCGCTGAAGGTTTGTCAATTTTATTAACAACTACGATTGGAACTAAGTTTTGTTCCAAAGCTTTTTTCAATACGAAACGTGTTTGTGGCATTGTTCCTTCGTAAGCATCTACGACAAGGACAACCCCATCAACCATTTTCATGATACGTTCTACTTCTCCACCGAAGTCCGCGTGACCTGGTGTGTCCATGATATTGATACGAGTACCATTGTAGGCAACCGCAGTATTTTTAGCAAGGATAGTAATCCCACGCTCTTTTTCAATATCGTTCGAGTCCATAGCGCGCTCTTGAAGCTCTTTACGTTCATCAAGTGTATGAGATTGTTTCAAGAGTTCGTCAACAAGGGTTGTTTTACCGTGGTCAACGTGGGCGATGATGGCTACGTTGCGGATATCATTTCTTAAATTTGTCATTGTTTCCTCGTTTATATAAAAATTTGTTTCTAACTTTTGAATTATACCACATTTTTTTGAAAAAGGCAGAGCTGAAACTAGTGTAAATGTTTTCAATGACGAGAAGTTTAAAAAATGGTACAAGACTAGCAACTTGACTGATGCAAATACTTTAATTAAACCCTCTCTTACTAAGAGTTTAATTATTTAAATTGTAAATAACTTCCATTTAAATAGAAAAATTTGCAGAGTATGATTCTCTCTAGAAGATTAATCACCTTTCGTCAACAAGTACACAAAAACTCCTAGCCTTTGCATCAATGATGCTTTCAGGGTTAGGAGTTTTTATCTATTGAACTCAACTTTTGTTTTTTTATTTGGTCAAATCAATACGCTTGCCCAACTTATCCATAATAAGGGCACCGATTAAAAGTGAAGCTAATTCGCCAACTGCTGTTGTGAACCATGTGAGCCAGAATGGTGAACCAAAGAAATACAATTCGATAGCAACGGTTACCATTGATGCTGCAAAGAAGAAAGAGAAATAAAAGAATGCTTTGTTAAACAAACCATTAAACAAATAATCTTTCTTGAAACAGTCAAACAGGATAACACCTAGCGTTACGAAGACCAAGGTTGATCCGCCACCAACGATAACATCCACCAAACCAAAACTGTAGAAATTAGAAATCATACAGCCCAGTGTTAAACCAATGATATACTTACGGTTGTAGAAGGCGGTGAAGTTAAGCATTTCAGACACTCGAAATTGATAAGCACCATAACTTATTGCATTAAGTGGTGGTGTAATTGTCAAAACAATGTAGAGTGCTGCAACTAGTGCAACTTGAACAAAGTCGCGTACAGTAAAATTTTTCATTTAGACTCCTCTTTAGTGATTGTTATCACCTATAATATGCTTGGTCAAAGGGGAATTTATCCTTAAAAGTTTTTCATCCTCTCAAGAATACAAGTACCAAGGGTTGCTCGAAACAACTTTCCTATTATAGCAAAAATATCAACACTTTCCAAGTCAAACTCAAATAAAATCAAAGTCAGATGAGGAAGCGAGACCAAGGCAGTACTAGGGTAGGGCAAGTCGAAACTGACGTCTATCATTTTGATTTTAAAAGAGTATCACAAAAAATGAACGCTTAGAAAATAACGCTCATTTTTTTGTTTTATGATGTGTATGACTGTGTTGTTTACGATTTTGAATAATCGAAAGGACATCTCCTCGTCGACTTTCTAATTTTCCAAGTTTTAATTCTTGATATGTTGCATTGAAAACAGCACCGAAAATCAAAATGTGTGCAAGGAAAATAAACCAAACCATCAGTACAAAGATGACCACCGAACCAAAGGTTTTCAAGTCAACCATGCGTTCAAAATTTCGCATAATGTAATTGCTAAACATGCTATTTAAAAAGACGATGACTACTGCAGTAAAGATAGTACCTGGCAAAATATAGCGCAGCCTTTTTATACGAACATTTGGCAGAATAAAGTAAAGTACCATCAAACCGCCAACAATGGTAAGTATCGTTACTGGTTGAGCGAGATTCAGGACAATATCTGAAATGGTATCACTCAAATCATAACGAGCATTGAGAACTTGTAGCGCAGCTTTTGAAAAAGTCGAAAAGAGCAAAACAAAGGTCAAAAGGAAGAGGATTAGGAGGCTAGCCAGAACTCCAACCAAGCGACCAATCACAAAATCCCTATGTTGTGAAACACCATATGCTTTATTAATAGCTTTTTGAAGGGAGGTCAATGATTTAGTCATTGTCCACAGCCCTGTCAATGTAGCCACTCCCAATATCGAACTTGAGGGTTTGGAGAAAATATTTATTGTGATTGCGGATACCGATTTATAGATATTCGAAGGCAGATTTTGCTTCATTAATGCTAGTAAATCTGTAATGTTGATATTAAAGTAGGGAAAGATATTTGCCGCGATAACAATTAAAGGAAAGGCGGTCAATAAGAGGTAATAGGCGACCGCTATGGCAGATAAATCCACCTCCGCACTGCGATAATGTTTGAGGTAGACCTGCAATGGCGGCCATTCTAATTTTTCCCAGAGCTTATCTAGCAGTCGCTTACGATTCATCTTAATATGTTCTTTCTTCTCCTTGGCTGGTCAAGATAACTGGACCATCTTTGGTGATGACAAATTGATGTTCATATTGACAAGAAAGTCCACCGTCAAGGGTTTTATGTGCCCAGCCAGTTTTCATGTCTGTATCAATTTCCCATGTTCCTGTATTAATCATTGGTTCAATAGTAAGAACCATTCCTTCACGAAGACGCAAACCACGTCCTGCTGTACCATAGTTAGGAACCATTGGTTCTTCATGCATTGTTGGACCAACGCCGTGTCCTACTAAATCACGAACGACACCATATCCGCGACTTTCAGCATATTCTTGAATTGCTGCACCAATGTCACCAATACGGTTACCAATGACAGCTTTCTCAATACCAATATACATAGCTTCTTTTGTGACGTCCATAAGGTTTTTAACTTCTTCTGAAACTTCACCAACTGCATAAGCCCAACATGAATCAGCAAGGCCACCTTGGTAAGGTTCTGTATATTTTTTCATCAAAGCAACATTGTTAAAGTCTAATTTTGATACATCAACCACTGATTTATCAAGTGGCTCAGACAAAACCATATCAACTTTTAGCAAATCGCCTTCTTTTAAAATATAATGACGCGGAAAAGCATGCGCTACTTCATCATTCAAACCACAACAAGTTGCATAGGGATAGTCCATAATATGCCCATCCACACCAATTTGCAAAGGGAGAACGTTTGCTTCTTTACAACGACGGCGAACGTATTCTTCAACCTCCCACATGTCAACACCTGGTTTAATAAGGTCACGTAAACCAATATGAATGCTTGCAAGGAAATCTCCTGCACGATCCATAGCTTCAATTTCACGCGCTGATTTTAAAGTAATCATGTATCTAAATTTCTCCTTCGATGGGCAATGCCCCATTAATTAATTTTTGTTGTCACAATTGCTTTTGCAACAATTTGATTTTCTAAATAGACTTCAAAGTCTAATGTTGAGCTCTTTCGGCTCTCTGTGATGATTTTAGGTTTAATTGTCAGGCAATCATCAATTTGGACAGCCTGCAAAAAGTATATCATCATCTGTTCTATTATGATATTCTTTTGGTTCTTTTTCGTCAAGACACGTAGACAGATTTCCTTAAGAAACTCAGTTAGTACACCCTGTGCAAGACTCCCTGCCTGATCAATCATAGCTGGTTCCACGATGAATTGAAACTGACCATCTTCTACCCTCAAATTCGACAGCATTTGGTCACTATAAGTATAAAGATTATTGTGCTGGAAGTTTGGCATATTTTCCATAGCTTGTCGACGGGTGATGACACCCACCACTGTCAGATCGTCATTAACAACAGGTAGCATGTTTAAGTCTTCAAAAATCATTTTTTGACTGATATTAGCAAGACTCATATTAGGTTTGGCAATGATGGGATTTACCGTCATGACATCTTTGAGTACAGTGTGTGCTTCGTGTCCGACGACATCACGCATACTGACCAACCCGACCAACTTGTTTTCCCCATCAATGACTGGGAAACGAACATTTTTACTTTGCTTAATCAGATTATGAAAATCTTTTACCGTAGCCACATCTCGTAAAAAACCATAATCAAACAGATTTTGGTAAACTTGATCAACAGTCTTCAAATCTGTTTTAATGCGGACATTTGAGAGGGCATGGTTAATCATAGTCGCAACTGTAAAGGTATCATAATGAGTAACCATAACCGGTATTCCTTGACTATCAGCCATTCTAATCACCCGGTTTGACACAGGAAAACCACCTGTCACCAAGATAGCATTATGATTTTCCAAAGCCAATAACTGAATATTTTCACGGTCACCGACAATCAGCAAGCCACCTTTAACCAGATAACGGCTGATATTCTGACGCGTCATGGCTCCGATAGAAAATTTACTGAATTCATGTCCCAAACCAGCTTGACCAGCTAACACCTCAGAATCACTGATACGTGCAATTTCAGCATAAGTAAGCTTATCAATACGCACCTTAGCTTTTTGCTCTACGCGAACAGTACCGCTACGAGGTCGAGTCTCAACAATCCCACGATTCTCAGCTTCCTTAATGGCACGATAGGCCGTCCCATCGCTGACTTTTAAATGATTAGAAATACTGCGAACACTGACGCGTTTTCCAACCGCTAAATTTTCCAAATAATTTAAAATTTCCTGATGCTTACTCATAACGATACTCCATGACTGTCATCTGATAGGCCACATATTCTCTCATTTTTCGGGTATAACGGTCGCTCCCTTTAAATCGGCGCTTCAAGCTATAACCAGACTTCATAGCTACTTTCTGACTTGCCACATTTTCCTTATGAGCAATAATGCTGAGCTGTTTGAAACCAAAAACTTGAAATGCCATAAAAGTGATTGTTTTTAGACATTCTGTCATCAAGCCCTGCTGCCAAAATGAACGATGTAAAAAATATCCAATTTCAGCCGTTTTAGCAGATAAGTCAATATTCTCAAAGCGAATTGAACCAATCATCTTTCCGCTATTCTTATCTTCAATAGCCCAAACACCTAGTGGTTCCTTTAAAAAATAATGCACTAAAAGAAAATCACTTTCCTCCTGACTAGCCTGACTTGGAAAAATATAAGTCAAGTTATCAGGATTAGAAGTTATCTCATAAAAATCATCGCTATCATCAAATGAAAAAGGGCGCAATAACATACATTCTGTTTCAACTTTAGCATAGCGACCAAAGGCTACCCAAATATCCATAACACTATTATATCACAGAAAAGAGAATTTTATGAAACAGAATTTCAATTCGCCACAACTGTACTACTTTTATATACCTACCATTTACTACTGAATACTTTGAAATAGGGCTCACAGAAAAAAGAGTCAAGTATAATACCTGACTCCTTAAATATGACAGTCTTAGATACGACCTTCTTCTTCCAGTTTACCGAGGAAGAATGGCATTTGGACACGCCACCAATCCCAATCATGTGCAACATCATCACCCCAGAAATCAAACCATCCTGGGATTGATTTCGCTTCAAAAGCTTCTTTCAAGCGAATAGTATCCGCAATGTGGGGACCTTCCCAGGCACCTTGACCAACAGCCACGATAAAGCGGTTTTGACGATAGCGATCCAAGAACCATGAATCCCCTTGGTTCCAAAGAAAATCAATTGGAGAATTGTAGTAAACAACGGGATCACCATAATAATCACCAGTAAAGAAACGAGCATCATAAACACCTGAAAGTGCGACTGATACATCAAATAAATCTGGATGGCGAAGAGCAAAATTAACCGTGTGGAAAGCTCCCATTGAACATCCTGTAGCCATCATGCCACCTTGCCAGTTTGATTCATAACGAATAAGAGGTACGAGCTCGTTAACAATGTAGCGATCATATGCCTCGTGAGCAAGCGCCATATCATGACCACTCTTCCACTCGCTCAACCAAGACTCTTTATCATAAGAATCTGGTGTATAAAATTTTACCATACCACGGTCGATAAAGTCTTTACAGGCCTCAATCATACCAAAATCACCATATTCATTTTGGCTACCACCTGAAGATGGAAAAACAATTACTGGCTTACCAGCATGACCGTAAACATTAAAATACATTTCCTGACCAAGCTCGCCTGACCAGTGACTTCTTCTTTCAAATTTCATATCTTATTTTTTTCAAGTTTATCAAGAGACTTCAATCTGCGATAGTAAGAACGAAGTTCCTATCTCTCTTTAAACCTTCCTAACCTTTCTCTAAAATCTTCCTAAATCTGTGACTAGTATCAATGAAAACAAGGCTACTTTAGTCATTTGAATTAGCTTTGATATATCGTCACTATCGGCTTGCCGTACTCCAGTACTGTCTTCGCCTCTGTTCCTTGTCTCAAAGCTAATTCATTGACTATAACACTCTTTAGTTCTTTGCCTGAGCAAATTTAACTAGCTCACGCATTTCTTCCATTGTCTGTGTACGTGCGAGGATACCATTTTCACCCATGATTTTAGCAAATACACCAGGTACAGATTGGATAGAAATAATTTTATCTCCAAAATGTTCCCAAACTGCATCAAGGCTATTAACATAATTTTGGTTAGCTTTACGTGAAATATAGACAACATTGTAGGGGCGCAAAATTTCTGCTTCAAAAAGGTTATCTCTAACGATGTTTGCATACTCACGGAAGACATCAAAGTCGTTTGAATAATTCCACATATCAATTGTCAAACCACCTGGCGGACGGCAGTTAACTTCAAGGGCCATGAGTTCTTTAGTCTTTTTAACACGGAAGAATTCAAAGTGGAAGAAACGTTCTTTAACATTGAAGGCCTCAACACAGACTTTACCAAGTTTAACCAATTCATCTGAAATTTCACGAGGAACATAGTAGAACATATCCCCGTCTTTTTCAACAGTATCAAGGACAGCTTCTGAGTATTCAAGACTTGAGTAGAAGACGATGTTTCCTTCATGGTCAGTTAAACCGTCAAAAGTGACAATATCGCCATCAATAAACTCTTCCATGATGTACTCAACACCTTCAGTTTTATATCCAAAGAAGTCTTCGAGCTCTTCTTTAGACTTGATTTTATAAGTATCAGAAGCACCAACACCTGAGTTTGGTTTAATGATTACTGGGAATTTAAGTTTTTTAGCTAATTTACGAGCTTCATCGTCAGAATGGAAAACATCCCCCGCTGCTACTTTCAAGCCATGGTCACGGAAGATTTCCTTCATTTGACGTTTTGTCTTGATAGAGAGCATGTCTTCATTTTTATAACCAAAGACATTAAAGTCCGTACGTAATTTAGCATCCAACTCCAACCAGTATTCATTGTGTGACTCGATGCGGTCGATACGACCATACTTGTGGGCAAAGTAAGCTACCGCACGATAGACTTGATCGTAATCTTCCATATCATCTACTTTATAGTATTCTGTTAAATTGTTGCGCAAGCCTTCAGATAGTTCATGATATGGTGTATCTGCAATTCCCAATGTGTTAAAACCTGCTTCATGTAAACGAACAGCAAATGTTTCAAAGTTGGCTGGGAAATGCGGTGAAATCATTACAAAATTCATTTTTCTAGACATAATTGTCTCCTCATTCCTTCTATTTCTTACAGTTTAGCATAAAAAACTTCTAATTTCTAGCATAATATTCTGAAAATAATGATTAATTCTGAAAATTTCTTTCTTATTCATGTTTTCTTTATATTTTAAAAGCAGATAGTTTATGATTACCATTATCCTAAAAATTTGATAAACTAGTTCTATGGAAATATTACGTTTATTAAATCACGTTGCACGTGAAAACACATACTTGTTAATCAAGGATAATGGCATTATTGTCGTGGACCCTGGAAGTGAGGGAGATGCAATTGTAGCTAAAATAAAGGAATTGAATAAACCTGTTGTGGCTATCCTTTTGACACATACACACTACGATCACATCATGAGTTTGGATTTGGTTCGAGCTCGTTTTAACAACCCTCCTGTCTATGTATCAGATAAAGAAGCATCTTGGTTATATACACCTGAGATGAATCTATCTGGTCTATCTCGTCATGATGACATGGATGATGTCATTATGAAACCCGCCGAAGAAGTTTTTCAATATGATGAAGCCTATGATTTAGACGGTTTTCAGTTTAAAGTAGTTAAAACTCCCGGTCATTCTTGGGGTGGAGTTTCATTCATCTTTCCGTCAGAAGAGTTAGTTATCACAGGAGATGCTCTCTTTAGAGAAAGCGTTGGGCGCACAGACCTGCCAACAAGCAATTTTGATGATTTGATTTCTGGCATTCGCGAGAATCTCTTTACTCTGCCAAATCACTATACAGTCTATCCAGGCCATGGTTGGTCAACAACTATTGGTCATGAGAAAAATTTCAATCCATTCTTCCATTAATATGACAAATAAAATTAAAAAAATAGGTCGCTATTTTCTAACGCTCTGCCTTGCACTGATTCTGATAATTGGAACAGTTCTTCACACCAAGACATACCAAGCTAGCGAACAAGCGCAAGCTATTTCCCAAACAGCAAATC
The DNA here is from genome assembly GCF_000376985.1 of Streptococcus henryi DSM 19005. Taxonomy (GTDB): domain Bacteria; phylum Bacillota; class Bacilli; order Lactobacillales; family Streptococcaceae; genus Streptococcus; species Streptococcus henryi. The sequence continues at coordinate 23,863 of NZ_AQYA01000037.1, read as the reverse complement.
AAACAAAAGATTACCTCTATTTCAAAGCCTATGGAGAAAGGAAAGGTAACATCCTCTTTTATCAAGGGGCTCTAGTTGAGGAAAGTAGCTATGCTTCCATAGCTTCCAACCTTTCTCAAGATGGCTACGATGTGTATATCCTTAAAGCTCCATTGAATTTGCCAATCTTGGCTCAACAAAAAGCTCTTAATATCATTGAGAAAGAGAATCTTGACAATGTTTATCTTGCTGGTCATTCTCTTGGTGGGGTGGTTGCCAGTCTAAATGCTGAAAAATCTTCAAAAATCCAAGGACTTATCCTTTTGGCAAGCTATCCTTCTGAAAAGACAGACTTATCCTCAGACAAACTGAGAGTACTTTCTATTACTGCTACCAATGACAAAGTATTAAAGTGGCGAAATTATGAGAATGCCAAAAAAAGATTACCTGAATCAACGCAATACCGTTCGATTGAAGGTGGAAATCATGGTGGCTTCGGTGATTATGGACAACAATCACACGACGGCAAAGCTAGTCTAACAAGTCATGAACAAAATCAGGAAATTAGCCAGATAGTGCTCAATTTTCTAAATGGTCAAGCATAAGAATAAAAGAAATCCTAAGTGTTTTGCATCTACTGCAATAACTTAGGATTTTTTTCAACAAAAAAAAGACCAAAATTTCTATTAACCACAGAAATTTTAGCCTTAAGTTAGTTTAGTATTTAAAATTTCAAATAACGTCTCATTGACAGTACTGATCCAATTGAACCAATAACGACACCAATGACGAGCAGTCCACCAATCATAGCTGGTACAAATACTTTATCTGGATATAATGATAAGCCTTGTACCTCAAGCTGCATGTTAAATTCTGAATATACATAGGTATAGATAATATAAACAAGAGCTGCTGGAACAAGCGAACCTAACAATCCAACCCAAGATCCTTCATAGAAAAATGGTCCGCGGATATAGGAATTTTTCGCTCCAACCAAACGCATGATTTCAATGTCACGTCGACGAGAAATGATGGTGATACGAATAGTATTTGAAATCAAGAAAATCGCCACAAAAATCAACATTGCAGTCCCGATAAGACCCCAAGTTCGAATAATTTTTGCCATTTTGAATAAGTTATCTGAGTCAGAACCACCATAATTGACAGATTCTACACCATCCAATTTTTCAATAGCTTTAGCAGCTTTCTTAACATCACTTGGTGTGTCAGCTTCTACAACGTAAACATCTTGCAAGGGATTTGAATCGCCATCAAATAGCTTCCATTCATCACCCGCAGTTTCTTGCAATTTCGTTAACTGCTCATCTTTGCTTGAAAAGGTAACTGATGAAACACCTTTTAACTCTTCAATAGATTTCTTAACTAGCTGATACTTTTCATTTGGAATCTCTTTACCAGATTCGTCTTTAACAGTTTCCTGATTATCAGTAGAATCGACATCAAGATAAACATTAATACGAATGTTATTTTCAATACCAGCTGCAAGGCGTTCTGTATTTAAAAGAACTGCAGCAAAGATTCCTAGTAGTGTTAAGGTCAATGTCACCGTACTGATTGAAGCAAATGTCATCCAAAAATTACGTTTCAGACTTTTCATTGCTTCCCATTGATGACGGAAAAAATATCTAATCATCGTATCCGTATTCTCCTTTCTCTTCATCTCGGACAATACGCCCATCTTCAATGGCAATAACGCGATGGCGCAAGACATTAACGATTTGACTGTTATGTGTCGCCATTAGGACAGTTGTCCCTTGAAGGTTAATACGTTCCAATAAATGCATGATTTCCCAAGAGTTTTCTGGGTCAAGGTTTCCTGTCGGTTCATCCGCAATAAGTAATTTCGGACTATTGACAATAGCACGCGCAATTGCAACACGTTGCTGTTCACCACCAGATAGTTGATCTGGGAATGAACGCATTTTATGTTTAAGACCAACAAGATCTAGCACTTCTGGTACACGTTTTTTAATATTACGACGTTTTTCACCAATAACTTCCATGGCATAGGCTACATTTTCAAAAACAGTTTTGCGAGGAAGCAATTTATAGTCTTGGAAAACAACACCTACTGAACGGCGTAAAAGCGGAACTTCACGCTTCTTTAGTTTATTCAAATCATACTCACCAACACGCAAGCTACCACTTGAGAGTTTTTCTTCACGATAGAGTAATTTGATAAAAGTAGACTTACCAGCCCCAGAAGGACCAACAAGATAAACAAACTCACCTTGATTAACAGAAACTGTCATATCCCTCAAGGCAGTCGTAGATCGACGATACTTCTTCGTACCATCCTTCATTTCAATTAAAGCCATAATTTATGATGCAAAGGGCGTTTAAATGCGACTGAATTTTAGGAGGACACTCGAAATCTTGATTTCGACAGTGTCCTATCTAAATTCCAAGCATTTAGCCCGTGCTCTAATCCTCTCTTTAGTTTGAAAGAAACACAATAATTCTAACCATGTTTCTTGAGCACAAAAGTTTAAAGCAGCCTTTAGCTCGAGTTCTATTCCTATTCGAACTCTCTGCTCTAATCCTCTCTTTAGTTTGAAAGAAGACCCCAGTCTATGTACTTGAGTTCTTCTTGATGTTTTTTACTAGGTGTGACTTTTGGTCACAATACTAGAATTTTAGTCAATACGCCATTTGAGATAAGCATCGATGAAGCCATCAATATCCCCATCCATGACCTTATCAACTTGGGCTACTTCATAGCTAGTGCGATGATCTTTTACCATTGTATAAGGTGTGAAGACGTAAGAACGAATTTGACTTCCCCAAGTGATTTCTTTCTTATCACCTTTGAGAGCATTAACTTCTTCTGCTTTTTTCTCTTGTTCCATTTGGTAGAGCTTAGCCTGCAACATCTTCATAGCGCGGTCACGGTTACCATACTGTGTACGGTCAACAGTGGACGCAACAACAATTCCTGTTGGAATGTGGGTCAAACGCACACCGGTTGACACCTTGTTGACGTTCTGTCCACCGGCACCACCTGAACGGAAGGTGTCCATTTTAATATCATCATCACGGATATCTACTTCAATGGTATCATCCAATTCTGGCATGACCTCAACTGATGTGAATGAGGTATGACGACGTTTAGCTGAGTCAAACGGCGAGATACGCACCAAGCGGTGAACACCCATTTCTGATTTGAGAAGACCGTATGCATTTGGTCCTTCAAAAGAAAGGGTAACAGATTTTATACCTGCTTCATCACCTGCTTGATAATCAAGGGTTTCAACTTTGAAACCTTTGGCATTTCCGTAACGTGTATACATACGGAAAAGCATATCTGCCCAGTCTTGAGCTTCAGTACCACCCGATCCTGGGTGAATTTCCAAAATCGCATTGTTGTGGTCATAAGGTTCTGACAAGAGCAGAGTCATTTCATAACTTGTCATGATCTTATCAAGTTTTTCAAGACTCTCAACCAAGTCATCGTGAACCGATTCATCTTCCTCTAACATTTCCAAATAAAGCTCCGTCTCTTCAGACAGCTCCTGCATGTTATGGAAGGTTTCAAATTTTTGTTTAAGTTCGTTCAATTCTTGCGACGTTTTCTGGGCCGCAATGTTATCATTCCAGAAATCTGGCTCAGTCATTCGGTTTTCGAGAAGAGCAATCTCCTCCTCCAAACGATCTAAGTCAAAGAGACCTCCTGAAGCTAGTCAACTTCTCTTGATTTTCTACTATTTTTTGGCGGATTTCAGCCACTTCCATGAGATTACTCCAATCTTAAAATCTAGTTTCGTCTTATTCTACCACAAAGCCCTTAAATTTGCCATTTTGCGCGTACTAGAGCAAGTTCTTTTTGACTTTCTTCCTCTTTTGGATTAAGGCTGCGCATAAAGTCTAGCATCGTTTCTTCAGGCTTTTTGACAATCTCACCCAGCGCCCAGATAGCTGTCGCTGTATGAATGGGATTGTTATTCTTATCAATGATTTCCATGAGTTTTACCACTGCACTTCTATCATGACTGTTTGCTAGTGCGATAATGGCATTGCGCTGTAAGATATTTTTTCCGCGCCAAGATCCTGCAATCATACCAAACTGTTCCTTGAAGGATTTGTTAGATAATTCAAGAAAAGGAATCAGTTCTGGCTCAGCCAATTCTGGGTCAATGTCTGTAGCCAAAGGATTGTTTATTCCCTTATTGTAAGGACAAGAAATCTGGCAGATATCACAGCCATAGATGACGGTCTTGATTTTCTTGCGGAACTCCATGTCCATCATGCCCTTGTCTTGGGTTTGGAAGGACAGGCAACGTCTTGCATTCATGGTACCATCACCAATCAAACATGAGGTTGGGCAAGCATCTAAACACCTGCGACAGTCCCCGCAATCATAATCAACCGGCTGATCAGGTTCAATGTCTAAATTAGTAATCAACTCACCCAAGAACATGTAAGAACCAAATTCCTTAGAAATGACCAAGCCATTCTTGCCGATAAAGCCGATACCTGCTCGTCTAGCAACTGCTGTGTCAACAAGAGCACCTGTATCAACCATGCCCTTATACTCAAAGTTCTCAGTTAATTTTTCAATGCCTTGGGCTAGGCGATTTAGCTTATCTTGCAAGACATGGTGGTAATCAAGTCCCCAAGAATTGGGAGTGATTTTCCCTCTTTTATAATTTGTTTTGGGTGCTTTGACGGGTAATTTATGCGGATAGGCTACAGCGATAGAAATGATGGTTTTAGCGGATTCCAAGGATAATTTTGGATGGATTCTTTCCTCAATAACCTTGTGTTCAAAACCTGTTGTTCTGCCTTCTTCAACACCTAAGCGAAGCGATTTTTCCAAATAAGAAAAGTCGTCGGCTGTGGTAAAACCAATTTTTGAAATGCCAATTTCTTTGGCAAGTTGCTGAATTTCTGCCTTAATATCCATATTGCTATTTTACGGAAATTTTGTAAAAGCCGCAAGTCATTGCTGTTACAGACTATGACATTTGGTATCAAACATGACAAAAGACTGTGAGAAAATCTCCAGTCCTGTCATTGATTATTCTTTAATTAAGTCAACTACATCTCTCAAGTCATCAACAATCTTATCAGCCTGGGACTGATCAATGCCAAAGATATTATCTTTAATAGCGATTACTTGCATTCCTGATGCTTTACCGGCAGCAATCCCTTTTTCACTGTCTTCAACAATGAGAATTTCAGATTTATCGAATCCTAGTTTCTCATAGGCAGTATTGTAGATAGCAGGGTCTGGTTTAGCCTTAACAAAATCACCGCCAGACAAGACCACTGAAAAATAAGAATCTATTCCTGAACTTTCCAGAGCGAGTTCAATATCAGATAATTCTGAATTGGAAGCCAGCCCCATGACAATGCCCATATCAGCAAGTTGAGCTAGAACTTTTTTGACTTCTGGAAAAATTAAGTCAGCATAAGGTGCCTTGTGTTGGCGTTTGTAATCAGAGTACTCTGCTCTTAATTCCTTAACATCAAAATCTAGGTGATAACGCTTTAAAAACTTTTTCCAAACTTCTTCTAAGCGTCCACCGATAAACTCCTTAGCATCAATATGTGAGATTGAAATTCCTTTTGTTCCTAAGAAAATCTCGCGGCGTTTCAAATAGAAATTTTCAGTATCAAACAAGACGCCATCCATATCAAAAATAATTGCTTTAACCATTGCTACCTCATTTCTGTTATCAATTGTACCATAAAGCTATGAATGAGTCATTAAGTCCTGATTGCTTACTACTCTGATTTATCAACCTCTTACAGTAATTTATAAAACATTTTCTCATACTTTTCCTCATCTTTTTGCTAAAATGATGCTATGACTAAACTAACAGTTATGAGTGACTTGCACATTGATCTCAATGGTTTTGGAGATTTTGAAACGGAGACACTCATCCAGACACTTAAAAGCCAAGATACTGCTCACTTGCATTTAGCTGGTGATATATCCAATCATCATCAGGAAATTTCTCTCCCTTTTCTTGAAAAAATGGCTGAGCATTTTAAGGTGACTTATAATTTTGGAAATCATGATATGTTGGATTTAAAAGAATCCGAGATAAAAGCTCAGGATTTTCAAATCATTCCTTTCGAAAACAAGACACTTCTAGCCTTCCACGGTTGGTATGACTACTCCTTTTATCCAGAAAAATCTGATTTAGACAATCTTAATTTTAAAAATAGATTTTGGTTTGACAGGAGACTTAATCGCGGTTTATCTGATAAGGAGTTGACCCTTCAAACCGCCCAGCAACTGGACAAGACCTTAGCCAGAATTGATAATGATGTCATCGTCAGCATGCATTTTGTTCCCCACAGCCATTTCACCATGACTCATGAGACTTTTAGACCCTTCAATGCTTTTCTAGGGAGCCAAATTTTTCATGATATTTTTCAAAAGCATGGTGTCAATGATGTTGTCTTTGGTCATGCCCATCGTTCATTTGGACAAGTTGATTTTAATGGCATCCGCTATCATTCACGTCCGCTTGGTTATGTACGAGAATGGGATTTGACCATTGATTATGTTCAGAAACATCCTGAGCTCAATCCAACTGGCACTTGGAATTTATCAAAACGCTACAATTTGGTTAAGAAGCTCAGCCATTTTCAAAACTATAAAAAGGAAAATCTAGAAAGAGAATTTCTCAACTCCATGTCTATATTTGACCTTTAGGGCGCTTCGCTAGCGCTTTTTCTTGATTATTTTTTTGTAAGCGTTATACTAAAACTATAGATGATAGAAAGAAGGTGTGTGTATGGCGATTACAGTTACTCGAAAAACAAGCTGGTTTACAGGTTATCTAGCAATTCCGCTAAGATTGAATAAGAAATATGTAAGAGATATTGACAATAAGGAAACTGTCATTCTTGACTTACCTACAGAGAGTTCTTCACTTAGCATCAATTGGATACATCTTCCAAGAATGATGGTTCAAGATGGCGATCAAATTATGATAAGAAACAGCCGTCTTTGGATTTCTCTCGATATATTCCTTATCATAACAATATTCCCAGTCTTTTTTTGGTCATTGGACAACTTCTCTTCAAGAAATGATCAAATGTTACGCATTGCTTGGTCGCTTCTTCTCCTGATATCAACTTTGGTACCCCGCGTCAATCTTGTTAAGACAAATGCTAAAAACTCTTAATTTCAAATAACTAAAAAAATCAGATTCAAACTTGAACCTGATTTTTTTTAATGTATTCGTCAATTTTTAAATGACTACAATTTAATCTTCTGTACCAATAAGATTCTTACCAACAAGAGCTGCAAGAACTCCTCCTACGATTGGCGCAAGAATAAATACCCAAACTTGGTGAGGGCTTGACCACCAACGAAGATTGCTGGAGCAAGACTACGTGCTGGGTTAACTGAAAGACCAGTTACATTAAGACCAACGAGAATCATAAGAGTCAAAGTCAAACCGATAACAAGACCAGCAATTTTACCGTTACCTTTAGTTGCTGATGTAACAGTTACAATAACTAAGATAAAAATAAATGAAGCGATTGTTTCAAAGATAAAAGCGCCAGCTGCATTTACAGTTGAGAAGCCATTCTCACCAAGACTAGAAGTATCAAGACCAGCATTTGAAGCCAAGAACAAAACTGTCGCAGAAGCTAGGATGGCACCCACAACTTGAGCTACAATGTAAGTCCCAAGATCTTTAGCATCCAAACGTTTGTTAACAAACATAGCAATTGAAACAGCTGGGTTCAAGTGAGCTCCTGATACTGCACCGATTGAATAAGCTGCCGCTACGATTGACAAACCAAAGGCAAGTGCGATTCCAAGATGTCCAACACCTTCTACACCATTACCAAAAACAACAGTCCCTGTACCTGCAAAGACAAGAATAAACGTGCCGATTAATTCAGCAAAGAATTTTTTCATGATATTACCACCTTTCTATTATATTCTAGACTCCTTTAAGAGCGATTGCAAAGATTTTGACTAATATTTTCATCTTTCTCTTATTTATAAAAAAGTCACCAGACATAAGGTCCAATGACTTAGTAAATTTAAATAGCTTTTTGATCTTGTCCCATGGCACGTTGCACAGCTTTGACAATCTCAACAAGAACTAACATTAGGAAACTACCAATAACAACAACTGCCCACTGGCTGACGCTCAAATGAGAAACGTGGAAGAATTGGTTAAATCCTGGAATAACAATGGTTGCCATCAAGATAAGAAAGGCAAGCGGGATTGACCAGTTAAAGAGTTTATTTTTGAAGAGTCCAACTGTAAAGACAGACTGGTAAACTGATTTAACATTGTAGGCATGTACCAATTGGATAAGACCAAGAGTGGCAAAGGCCATTGTAAGGGCATCCGCATGAATTTCAGCATTTGTCGCATGTTCTGGGTTAAAGATAGCCCAGCCGTAAACACCAAGTACAAGAAGAGTTTGGAAAATACCTTGATAGATAATTGCTCCCATAACACCGCCTGAGAAGAAACTTGATTTACGTCCGCGAGGTTTGTGAGTCATAACGCCAGGTTCTGCAGGTTCAACACCAAGAGCGATAGCTGGAAGTGTATCTGTTACCAGGTTAATCCAAAGAAGGTGAACTGGTTCCAACACATCCCAACCAAAGAGGGTTGCAAAAAAGATAGTGAATACCTCAGCCATGTTAGCTGAAAGAAGGTATTGAATTGATTTTTGGATGTTTGAGAAGACCTTACGCCCTTCTTCAACCGCCACAATAATAGTAGCGAAATTATCATCAGCAAGGACCATATCAGAAGCACCTTTAGAAACTTCTGTACCAGTGATACCCATACCAATACCGATATCGGCAGTCTTAAGCGATGGGGCATCATTAACACCATCACCTGTCATGGCAACGACTTTACCTTCATTTTGCCAAGCTTTAACGATACGAACCTTGTGTTCAGGAGAAACACGAGCATAAACTGAATATTGTTTGAAGACTTTTTGGAATTCTTCATCTGACAATTCATTGAGTTCAGCACCAGTAAAGACGTGATCTTCTGTATCACCCTCATCGATAATTCCTAGACGTTTGGCAATAGCTTCCGCAGTGTCCTGATGGTCACCCGTAATCATGATTGGACGGATACCAGCTTCTTTAGCCACTCGAACAGCTTCTGCTGCTTCTGGACGTTCAGGGTCAATCATACCGACAAGACCTGCGAAGATAAGTCCATTTTCAACCACTTCAGATTCCAATTCAGGTACAGTATCTTCATACTTGTAAGCCATCATCAGAATACGAAGAGCTTGTTTAGCCATGGCCTTATTAGTCGCTAGAATAGTTTCTTTATCAGTATCAGTAATTTCACGGACACCATCAGCATCTTCAATGTGAGTGACACGTTTAAGCAGTTGATCTGGCGCACCTTTAACCGCAACCAAGAATTTACCATCTGCTAATTTATGGATAGTAGACATGAGCTTACGATCTGAGTCAAATGGTAGCTCACCAACACGTGGCTCTGATTTAAGTACTTCAGTAACATCAAAATTATGATCTAGACCATATTGTACAAGAGCTGTTTCTGTTGGATCCCCGATAAGTTTTCCTTTGCGGTCAACTTTTGTATCATTAGCAAAGTTCATGACACGAAGGGCCATATTATCCAAAGCTAAATCATCGTTAGCATCAAGCAGTTGACCTTTGTAGTAGAGTTTCTCAACAGTCATCTGGTTCATTGTCAGAGTACCAGTTTTATCTGAAGCGATGATTTCTGTTGAACCAAGCGTTTCAACCGCTGGCAACTTACGGACAATAGAGTTACGTTTAGCAAGGGTTTGAGTACCTAGGGAAAGCACAACGGTAACAATGGCTGGCAAACCTTCTGGAATAGCCGCAACTGCAAGAGCAACCGCAGTCATGAGACCGTTCAAGGGAGCTTGTCCACGTACAAATACACCCACAGCAAATGTTACTGCAGCGATGATAAGCACTAGGTAAGTCAAGACCTTAGACAATTGGTTAAGATTTTGTTTAAGTGGTGTATCCGTTTCATCAGCGTTAGCCAACATACCAGCAATGTGACCAACCTCAGTATACATACCCGTATTAGTAATAACACCCATACCACGTCCGTATGTGACGTTTGAGTTTTGGTAGGCCATATTTACACGGTCCCCGATACCAGCATCTTCAGCTACAACTGCACTGAGGTCTTTTTCAACTGGAACTGACTCACCTGTAAGGGCTGCCTCTTCAATTTTAAGCGAAGCTGCTTCAATTAGTCGCATGTCTGCTGGAACCACGTCACCAGCTTCTAGCATAACTACATCACCTGGAACCAATTCTTTCGAATCAACTTCCTTAACGTGACCATCACGACGCACGCGCGCCAGTGGACTTGACATCGATTTAAGGGCTTCAATAGCTGCTTCTGCTTGTCCTTCTTGATAAACACCAAAAGCTGCATTAAGGACAACTACAACCAAGATGATAATGGCATCAGTTAGACCTTCCATACCTTCAGTGATAACAGACAGAGCTGCCGCTACCAAGAGAATGATAATCATCAAATCCTTGAATTGATCCAAGAATTTTTGGAACATGGTACGTTTTTCACCTTCATCCAATTCATTTGGACCGTAGGTCTCTAAACGTTGCTTAGCTTGATCTGACGACAAGCCTTTTTTAGTGGATTCTAAACTAGCAAAAACAGTTTCCGTGTCTTGCGTGTAGAATGCTTCTTTCTTTTGTTCTTTAGACAAAATGCTTCCTCCTTCTAAAAATGGGGCACAAGTCTCTTTAAAATAGAAAAAGAGACTTGTTTGCTAAAAACAAGTCTCGCTGTTTAAGACAATGCCGGAAATCAATGATTTCGTAATGACGACATTATCACGGAATAATCCGTCTGCTACTCCCTTGGTGTACTGGATAATTATATCAAAATCTCATGATTTTGCAAGAATTATCAATCTTTTTGACCAAGTTTATTTCAAGGAATCACCACTGAATTTCCAGTTGATAGTCAGCAAATACAGCTTCTGTTTCAATCTGTTTCAATTGGTAATTTATACGAACGCGGTTATTTTCAATGTCAAAATGATAAAGGTCTGTTTCAGTCATTAAATGTTGCGTACCAATTGGTGTTGGTATTGCAACCAATGCAGGGTTGTCTTTGTGAAAACGCATGATGGATTTTGGAGTTGAATAGCGGGTCATTACTAACTCTTCTATGCCACACTTAATAATGACTTTTTCATTTTCTTCATTCTGATAAACAAGATAAATTTGATCGTTTTTTTCAGTCACTTGAACAGGGTACACTTGCTTGATTAGCTCAGTCTCTCCATCCAGTTGAATCTGATTTTTGATAGTAATATTCATGATTTCTCCTTCAGTAGTCTAGCTCTGCTATTATCGCCTAATAATGGAAGATCGTAGGAGGGTTGCTCCTGTGTAGATGGCAATGAAGACCACTAAAATTTTAAGGTTATTAATGTCTAAACTACTTAGGAAAAAGGCAGCAGTTAAAACACCAAAGACGCCTCCAACTATTATCCCAAAAACACCTGGCCAATTAACACGGTCTGATTTGATAAACTCATTAGATCCCGCTACCATAATCATAGCAGCATCAAGCATCATTACTGGGAGAGCTACCGCTGGATTAATCCCCATAAGTGAGAAGAAAATCAATTCTGGAGCATAATTGCCAAGCCCCATTGTCATAAGCAGCCCAACGATAAAGTCAAAGACCATACCAACCAATAACCAGATACCATAAAGTCCCTTGACATCATCTGAAATGCCTGCGCCTGGATTGGTTATCATCCGATAAACCATGACAAAGGCAGCGATAATCAGAAGGATTCCCAAGATGCGCTGAACTTGACGTGTATTCCAATTCTTAGTGATACGGGCTCCTACAAAAGCTCCTGAGAATGATGATAGGGCCATACAAACCAATGTTCCAATATCAACCTGCACAATAGTAATAAAGCAGAGTGCCTCTACCATTACTGGAATCACATGAGCCGTTGTTAAAGTCGCGGGAATCTTACGGTCATCGTCGACCAGTTTAGTCACCTTAAAAAGACTGGTCGTAGTCGCAAAAGTTCCAATCCCTAATGTGTCTAATAAATCAGTAACGTAGCCTATCCAGAGACCAGTGAAAAATTTTTCAGTCAGTTTAATCTTATTTTTCTTAGCATGACTTAAAATAGTTGCTAAAATCCAAATTATCAGGCCAACTAAAAGTAGTTGTATCGCGTGTAAAATAAAGTTACTAGTCATTGTTTCATTGTAATGTAAAAATGAAACTTTGTAAAGATTTTTAGTCCAGTATTCATCACTATTAAGGCATTTTCAAGTCTTTTTGCTATAATGATAATATGAATGAAAAAGTATTCCGTGACCCTGTTCACAATTATATCAACGTAAATCACGAAGTCATCTATGACCTCATCAATAGTAAAGAATTCCAACGTCTGCGTCGTGTTAAACAAGTCCCAACTACGGCTATCACTTTCCATGGAGCTGAACATAGCCGCTTCACACATTGTTTAGGGGTTTATGAAATCGCTCGAAGAGTTACTGATATTTTCGACAACAAGTACGCAGATATCTGGAATCCCGATGAATCACTCTTAACCATGGCTGCCGCACTTCTTCACGATGTCGGACACGGCGCATATTCCCATACTTTTGAACGACTATTTGATACGGACCATGAGGCTTATACGCAAGAGATAATCACAAGTCCTGAGACTGAAATCAATGCTATTTTAAGACGAGTTTCACCTGATTTTCCTGATAAGGTGGCCAGTGTTATCAACCACACCTATCCTAATAAACAGGTTGTCCAACTCATTTCCAGTCAGATTGACTGTGACCGTATGGACTATTTATTGAGGGATTCTTATTACAGTGGGGTAAGCTATGGTCAATTTGACCTAACACGTATCTTACGCGTTATCCGTCCTGTTAAAGACGGGATTGTATTTAGCGCTAGCGGTATGCACGCAGTCGAGGACTATTTGGTCAGCCGCTATCAAATGTACATGCAGGTTTACTTCCACCCAGCTAGCCGCTCAATGGAGGTCCTTCTGCAAAATCTTCTCAAACGCGCAAAGGTTCTCTATCTAAGCGACAGTGATTACTTTAAACAAACTGCTCCAAACCTTTTACCATTTTTTGAAAATAAGGCAGAGCTTGCTGACTATTTAGCTCTTGATGATGGTGTCATGAATACCTATTTCCAAAGCTGGATGTCCTCTGAGGATGATATTTTATCTGACTTAGCTAGCAGATTTATCAACCGCAAAATGTTTAAATCTATCACATTTGACAGCCACTCAGAAAAAGAGCTAAATCGTTTGATCGAATTAATTCAATCTATTGGTTTTGATCCAGACTATTATACAGGAATCCATGTTAATTTTGATTTGCCATATGATATTTATCGTCCAGAAAAAACCAATCCACGTACCGAAATTAATATGATTCAAAAAGACGGCAGTATCATTGAGCTCTCCAATCTATCAGCCCTCGTTAAGACTCTTACTGGAACAATCTTTGGTGACAGACGTTTCTATTTCCCTAAAGAAATGCTCATCTCAGATGACCTCTTTTCTTCTGTAAAAGAGTCCTTTATGTCTCATATTTCCAACGAGCATTTTAAACATTAAAAACGATTTACTACTAATCACAAAAAAGCAGGAGCTTACATCTGAAAAGAAGAAGGCTCCTACTTTTGTTAATATCAACTTCTGTTCGACACCTATTGTATTGTCGAATGACTATATATGATTTGAGCGTCGTTCATAATCATAAGATACACAGCTCTCACCCCTACTATTTGCCGCCTTTAGATTTTCTGAAATTCTCTTAAAGTGACACTTTTCAAGTAAAGCAATGGAGGCTATGTTTTCTGATACAACCCTCGCCTGTACAGCCTGCGCAGCTATTTTTCCAAAAGCTAAATCACAGAGTGCATTGACAAGTTCAGTACCAAAACCTTGTCTCCAATAATCCTTGTTCAAAGTATAACCGATTACTACAATTTCAGCATCTTGCAAGGTTATACTAGCATTCCCAATGAGCTTTCCATTTTCTCTCAACTCAATACCAAATCGTCCTAGGGGGTGCGAAAGGTTCCACTTGACCAATGACAATTCACTTTCAGCAAGCGATTGGTGAGGATAATAATCATATTTAAGCACCTCTTGATCGGAAGTGTACTCATGATAATCAGATAAATCTTCTAAAGTCATCGGGCGTAGACGTAAACGTTTTGTGTCTAATATTGGGTGATGCGCTAAAGCTAATATAGCTGAATCTTTCCACTCCATAGGTAACCTCCATTTTTTTCTAGCTTAACATAAGATTATAGCGCTATCAAGCTTTTTGTTTTGACGTCAACAATGACAAAAATAGGGATTTTTAGTAAGATAGTAGTTAGAGAATTTATACATATAATTGGAGAAATAAATGTCTATCAAACTTGTTGCCGTTGATATCGACGGTACATTAATTACAAATGATCGTAAAATTACAACCGAAGTCTTTCATGCTGTCCAAGAAGCTAAGGCACAAGGTGTCAAAGTTGTTATCGCTACTGGTCGTCCCATTGCCGGAGTTCAAAATCTTCTTGAAGAACTCAACTTACGTGATGCAGGCGATTACGTTATCACATTCAATGGTGGATTAGTTCAAGATACTGCCACAGGACAAGAAATTGTTAAAGAAACAATGACTTATGATGATTATCGTGATATCGAATATCTCAGTCGTAAATTAAATGTCCACATGCATGCTATCACTAAAGAAGGTATTTTTACAGCTAACCGCAATATTGGAAAGTATACCGTTCATGAGTCAACGCTGGTTAATATGCCAATCTTCTACCGTACACCTGAAGAAATGACAGGTAAAGAAATAGTGAAAATGATGATGATTGATGAACCTGAAATTCTCGATGCTGCTATCGCTAAAATTCCGCAGGAATTTCATGACAAATATAACATCGTCAAATCAACACCCTTCTATCTTGAATTCATGAGCAAAGAAACAAGTAAAGGGAATGCCATCATCCACTTAGCTGAGAAAATGGGCTTAGACATGAGCCAAACAATGGCAATTGGCGATGCTGAAAATGACCGTCCAATGCTTGAAGTCGTTGGAAATCCTGTTGTAATGGAAAATGGTGTTCCTGAATTGAAAAAAATCGCCAAATACATTACAAAATCAAATGAAGAAAGCGGCGTCGCTCACGCCCTTAGAGAGTGGGTATTAAAATAATGTACACCTATCAAGTTGGAATTTCAGCCCAAGAACATGATGCCTTTGTCAAAGAAAGCAACCAAACTAACTTACTACAAAGCAGCAATTGGGCAAAAATCAAAGACAATTGGGGCAATGATCGACTAGGATTTTATAAAGATGGCAAACTCCTTGCCGTTGCAAGTGCCCTGGTACAACCGCTTCCTCTAGGATTCACCTTGATTTACATCCCAAGAGGGCCAATTATGGATTATAATGATAAAGATCTCGTTAACTTTGTTATTAAATCTCTAAAAAAATACGGTAAAACAAAACGTGCACTTTTTATAAAATTTGATCCATCACTCTTCCTAAAACAAACCAATCTTAGTGATAAGGAAGCAAAATCTGATGATAATTTTGAAACACTATCTATTATCGAGACACTTACTCAAGTAGGAGCTCAATGGGTGGGACGAACAACAGATATTGCTGAAAATATCCAACCGCGTTACCAAGCCAACATTTATTCAAAAGATTTTGATTTCGATCGCTTACCTAAAAAAACTAAGCAAAGCATTAAACAATCTCGCAATAGAGGGGTTGTGGTTGAATTTGGCGGAGCCGAATTTTTGCCAGACTTTGCTGAACTAATGAAAAAAACAGAATCTCGCAAAGGCATCCATTTACGAGGACTGGACTATTATCAAAAACTTTTGGCTACCTATCCCGATGACTCTTACGTGACAATGGCATTTTTAAATCTTTCAGAACGAATTGCCAAATTAGAAACTCAAAAGGATAAATGCTTAACTGAAAAGGCAAGTTTTACCGAAAAAACACGACAATCAAAAGTCGATAACAACGCTAAAGAGTTAGAACGCTTAGAAGAAGAAATTGCCTTTTTGACTAGCAAGCTGAGCCAAAAGGGTGACAAAGTTCCTCTAGCTGCTACAATTTCCCTTAATTTTGGTAATACCTCCGAAAATATCTATGCTGGTATGGATGATGACTTCAAGCGCTACCTTCCGGCAATTAACGTCTGGTATGAAACAGCAAACCATGCATTTGAAAAAGGAATTGAATGGCAAAATATGGGAGGAGTTGAAAACGACCTATCAGGTGGCCTCTACAACTTCAAATCTAAATTCAACCCAACAATAGAAGAGTTTATCGGAGAATTTAACATTCCTGTCAACCCGATTCTCTACCGATTATCAAATCTCGCCTACAGCATTCGTAAAAAATTAAGGAGCAAGCACTAATGGTTCTCGAAAAATTAACAGCTCAGACTTTTGCAGATTTTTACAGCCAAGCTAGCTCTAAATCTTTCATGCAAACCTTGGAAATGGCGGAGCTTTTAAGCAAGCGCGGTTGTCATGTTGAGTTCATTGGTCTTAAAGAAGACGAGCAATTACAAGTTGCTTCACTTCTTTATTCCATTCCAATGACTGGCGGACTTCATATGGAAATCAACTGCGGTCCAACTGCACTTGACTCTAAATATCTACCTGCTTTTTACGAAGCTGTAAAAATCTATGCTAAAGAAAACGGTGCCCTTGAACTCATTATTAAGCCCTATGACACTTATCAAATCTTTGAGAGTAATGGTCAGCCAACAAGCGATCCTAATAATGAGCTTATTAACACTTTTTTAGATTTAGGATTCACTCATGACGGTCTACAAACAGGTTACCCTGGAGGTGAACCAGATTGGCTTTATGTCAAAGATTTGGATGGCCTTGATGAGAATAATTTATTTAAGTCATTTAGCAAAAAAGGGAAACCCCTTGTTAAAAAATCTAAAACTTTTGGTATAAAACTAAAAAAATTAAGTCGAGATGAACTGCCTCTTTTCAAAGAAATTACATCTTCAACTTCTGACCGACGTGATTACGTTGATAAGTCATTGGACTACTATCAAGATTTCTATGACAGCTTTGGCGATTCCTGTGAATTCATGGTTGCAAGTTTGAATTTCAAAGATTACTTAGAAAATCTCCAAAAAGATCAGGATAAATTAGGACAACGAATTGATAAATTGAAGCTTGATTTAGAAAAAAATCCAAATTCTGAAAAAAAACAAAATCAAGTCAGAGAACTATCAAGCCAGTTCGATACCTTCACAGTTCGTATGGATGAAGCTAATGAATTTATTTCTAAATATGGTACAAAAGATGTCATTCTTGCTGGAAGCCTCTTTGTCTATACCCCTCAAGAAGCTGTTTATCTCTTCTCAGGTTCTTATCCTGAATTTAACAAGTTCTATGCTCCTGCCCTCTTACAAGAACATGTCATGCTAGAAGCAATCAAACGTGGGATTAATTTCTACAACTTCCTTGGAATCATGGGAGAATTCGATGGTTCCGATGGCGTACTTCGTTTCAAACAAAACTTCAATGGCTACATCGTTCGCAAAGCTGGAACCTTCCGCTATTATCCTAAACCATTAAAATATAAAGCAATCCAAGGAATCAAAAAGATTCTTGGACGTCAATAACCTTTAAACTCCTCACGTTTGAGGAGCTTTTATTTTGTATTATGCACCATTATACTCAAAACAAGAGGTACCAGTTTCAACTTATCCTCCCCTAGAATATTTACGCCATATATTCTCATCAACTTTTGATATCATTCGAGTATAATAAGTTCAACAAAAAAGCCCTAGCTAAAAGCTAGAGCCCTTTATTCTAAAGAATTAGTTGAACTTATTTCACGAAGTCCAAAAGTGCAAGGAAGCTATCTGGTTGCAATGAAGCACCACCAACAAGCGCACCGTCAACGTCTGGACAAGCCATGTATTCAGCAACGTTTGAAGGGTTTACAGAACCACCGTATTGAACGCGAACTTTGTCAGCAACTTCTTGACCGAAGTCAGCAGCAACAACGTCACGAACAGCTTTACACATGTTTTGTGCGTCTGCTGAAGTAGCTGATTTACCAGTACCGATAGCCCAGATTGGTTCATAAGCGATAACTGATGAAGCAACTTGCTCTGCAGTCAAACCTTTAAGAGCAGCTGATACTTGAGCACCAACGAATTCTACTGCTTTACCTGCTTCGTAAGTTTCAAGTGACTCACCACAACAGATGATTGGAGTCATGCCGTTAGCGAAGATTGCATGAGCTTTTTTGTTGATGTCTTCATCAGTTTCGTGGAAGTAATCACGACGTTCTGAGTGACCGATGATAACATATTCAACACCAAGGTCAGCGATTGTAGCTGGACTGTTTTCACCAGTGAAAGCACCTGCATTTTCAAAGTAGCAGTTTTGTGCTGCAACTTGCAATTCAGTACCTTTAACACCTTTTTTCATTCCTTCAAGGAAGATTGCAGGTGAACCGATGACAGTATCAACAAGTTCGTTTGATGGAATAGCATTTTTAACAGCATCAACAAATTCGCGTGCTTCTGACGCAGTTTTGTTCATTTTCCAGTTACCAGCAATAATTGGTTTACGTGACATTTCACATACCTCTTCTTTTTTTATTTACTGTACTATTTTACCACATTTTGACTTTCATTTAAAGGTAAAGAAGTCTATTTAGTCACTTTTCTAAATATTCTGTTTACAGTTTTCTAATCTTATACTTAATGAAGTTAATAATATACTTTTTATTGTCCTTAACTAGCTATTACTAGTCGCTGGAGTCGATCTAGTTAAATATATCAGATAATCTCATCCAATTCTTTCAGTATAGTTGAATGAATTAGCTTTCAGACAAGAAATGTAAGGCACAGGTAGCTCAAACAGTCAGGGAAGTGACTATTTAAGGTTGAAAATGATAACTGACCTAAGTCGGTTTACAAAAAAGTCTGGGGATAGACTCTTTGAGCTTGGTCTCGAAGAAACTTCTTTCTCTCGACCGAGAGTATGGCTAGCCGATAGTGACGATGTATCAAAGCAAATTCAAATGACTATAAAACCAAAAGAGCCTCCCGAAGGAGGCTCTACAAATAAAGTGTCTGGCTTTAATTGTCTATGGGAACTTAATTAGATTAAGCTTCGATTTCTGAAACGATACCTGAACCAACAGTACGTCCACCTTCACGGATAGAGAAAGTAGTACCTTGTTCAACGGCGATTGGGTGGATCAATTCAACGTCGATAGTAACGTTATCACCAGGCATTACCATTTCGATACCTGCTGGCAATTCGATTGAACCAGTTACGTCAGTTGTACGGAAGTAGAACTGTGGACGGTAGTTGTTGAAGAATGGAGTATGACGTCCACCTTCTTCTTTAGAAAGGATGTAAACTTCACCTTTAAATTTAGTGTGTGGGTTGATTGAACCTGGTTTAGCAATAACTTGACCACGTTCGATTTCGTCACGTTGTACACCACGAAGAAGCACACCAACGTTATCTCCAGCAAGACCTTCGTCAAGTTGTTTACGGAACATTTCAACACCAGTAACAACTGCTTTACGGATTTCTTCTTTGATACCAACGATTTCGATTTCGTCGTTGACACGAACTGTACCACGGTCGATACGACCTGATGCTACAGTACCACGACCAGTGATTGAGAATACGTCTTCGACTGGAAGCAACAATGGTTTGTCAGTGTCGCGTTCTGGTTCTGGAATGTACTCATCAACAGTGTTCATCAATTCCATAACGATATCTTCGTAGTGAGTGTCACCTTCAAGGGCTTTAAGAGCTGAACCTTGGATAACTGGAAGATCATCACCTGGGAAATCGTATTCTGAAAGAAGGTCACGGATTTCCATTTCAACCAATTCAAGCAATTCTTCATCGTCAACCAAGTCAACTTTGTTCATGAAGACGATAAGGTGTTTAACACCAACTTGGCGTGAAAGAAGGATGTGCTCACGAGTTTGTGGCATTGGTCCGTCAGTTGAAGCTACTACAAGGATAGCACCGTCCATTTGGGCAGCACCAGTGATCATGTTTTTAACGTAGTCCGCGTGTCCTGGAGCGTCGATGTGAGCATAGTGACGTTTTTCAGTTTCATACTCAACGTGTGCAGTATTGATTGTGATACCGCGTTCGCGTTCTTCAGGAGCAGCATCGATAGACGCATAATCTTTAGGTGTGTTTACTGATGAAGGCAAGCGACGTGCCAATACAGTAGTGATAGCTGCTGTCAAAGTAGTTTTACCATGGTCAACGTGTCCGATTGTACCAATGTTAACGTGTGGTTTACTACGATCGTATTTTTCTTTTGCCATTTTAGGAAAAGCCTCCAATAAAATATATTTTATAGATAGACAGTAGGCAATACGGTCTAACTTTACCTTACTATTTTAACAAATTATGACGGAAATGCAAGTATTTTATGCTTTTTTAGTCAATTCTTTATTTATCCAAGACGTGATATGGTTGAATCTGCACACTTTGTCCTATATTAGAGGCATAAATCCAGTCAGCTTTTTGCAATTGGGCAAAGTTTTCAGCACGGCCAGTTAGAATAACACCAGCGAATTTAGCAGTGGCCCCATCAGAGTTTGCTTTCAAATAATTTTCTACCTCTTTTTTTGTATTTAATTCTGTATCTTGTCCATTACTGTCAGTATAACTATAGCTACTACCGAGATAATCTTTTTCAATGGCCTCCTTCAAGTTTGCTTCAAAGAAAGTATAACTATTTAAAAGACTAGTCTGCTCGTCTACAGATTCTGGATAATCAGCCTCAATTTGTGACAAGTCGGCATTTCTATTTTTCTTTATCGCTTTTTCAGCTTTCTCTTCCCATTCTTTGGCCTTGCTATAACTATTAGTCTGGTCAGTACTATGTGCCATACCAAAAAGATCTCCTAGTTGAAGCCAAGAAGTGTCATAGTCACTCTTTGTTCCAATCCAATACCAATTTATGGCAATATCATCTGGTATCAGCTCTGCTATTTCCTCAAAAGTATAGGGTTTGTCAAAGGTCACAGCTACTTCTACTGCTTGTCCTGACATTTGACTGAGGAGAGAAATATCTTGGGTAACCTTAGCATGTGACTCCTCATTGTAGTCATAGTTTATATTATAGAACATAGGAACTTTGTAGCCATTTTGGCGAGTATAGAGAGATTTTCCATCATCTCCTCCTGTCAAACTATCTTGATTACTGCCTCCACCAATTCCAGGTCTGAGGGAATAATTAGCCTGATAAGATTCAAACGGAACCTTGATGCCATCAATGTCCTTAAATCTTTGGGAGCGAAATGTCCCTGTAAATTGTGAGGTGGAATCAAATCCCCAACTACTGTAATCAATATTGGGATAGGCAATTTCAGACAAGAGTAAGTATCTATCTTTAATTGCCTCTCCATGGCTAGAGGTCAATTTATCAAGTCCCATATAGCCTAAAACGATAGTCAAGATGGCTAAAACTGTGCTTAATAGCATAGTCTTTATTTGATGTTTTCTCTTGTTTTTCTTTGCGATTTTTTCAAAATCAGTTAAAGTCTTCATAAGTATAACCTTCTTTCTCTAATTGTTTTTTTAGTCTTTGTCGTCCACGCATCAGGTCGATTTTGACCTTGCTAATAGAAATATGTAAAAGCTCTGCTATTTCCTTGGCTGATAAGTCTTGAAAATAATGTAAATCAATGACCATACGGTATTTTCTTGGTAGCTTTTTGATGGCATGGTAAAGAGGTAAATAGTCAGGAGTTTCATATTTGTTTTGCTTATTCTTGAAAAATTCTTTCTGCAAAATATCCAAATACTTCTTATCTCTTCGATAATGGTCTATGTATAGTCTGATAGCAGAGCGATACATCCAAGCCCTCATTTTTTCAAAAGGAAGAATGATTTCAGATTCCAGCATTTTTACCAGAACATCTTGACTGATATCATTTGCCTCTTCGGGGCTAGCACCCGACTTTCGCAAATAATAGGCAATCTCCTTAGCAAATCCTATCAATTCCTTTTCAAAATCATCCAGTTTGATACTCCTCACCTCCTTCTTCACTTATATAACGATTAATATTGAAATTGGTTACAACTTTTCCTGTATTCTAACAAAAAAAATCCCCAAAATGGAGATTTTTACTGAAAATCATTAAATTTGATGATTTTATTATCATATGATTCTACTTTTGATTGTAACTCTGCTTCTGCCTCACGGAGAATATCATCTCGCTTCTCACTGGCATCGATATTGAGTACAAAACCTACAGCCGCTGAAAGGACTAGCAAACTATTTCCCCCTTGAGACAGGAATGGGAAAGTAACTCCTGTTGATGGAATTAAACCTGAAATACCACCAATATTTACAAAAACCTGCATTAGCATCATTCCGCCAACACCGAGAGCAATCATTGAGTTAAAAGGATCTTTTGATTTTAAACCGACATTCATTATACGAAGAATCAAGAAGAAAACTAAGGCTAGAATTAAACCAGCACCAATTAAACCAAGTTCTTCGATAACAATAGAAAAGACAAAGTCTGTTTGAGCTTCTGGTAGATAACCGCGTTTTTCAATTGAGTTTCCTAAGCCCATTCCAAACCAGCCACCATTACTCATAGCGTAGTAGGAATTGGACAACTGATGTCCTGATTCCTGGAGGTCATTAAATGGATTGAAAAAGGCACTGAAGCGTTTTGCAACATATCCAAAAATAGGGATTTTAGCCATCTTTTCAACACCAACAAGCGCAATTGTACCAAGAAGAGCAGTTGATAAGGCTGTAACAGTCGCAAGAATTGCCGAAAACCAACGATAGGCTACTCCACTCAGACTAAACATGATTAGCCCAGTTAAAACAATGATGGCCGCATTTCCCAAATCAGGTTGGATAGCAACAAGTCCCGTAAATACAAGGAAATACACGCGCCAATCACGCAAGTCACCCCAGTTGCGCGGCCACCAGCGTCTCCGAGTTAAAGCCTGATAGTCATAAGTAGCAATCATTTTTTGCTTTCTAGCAAAAGTAAAAGCAAGAAACCATACCATAATAATCTTTAAATACTCAGCTGGTTGGAAACTCAACTTCCAAATAACAATCCAACCATGTGCGCCATTGACAGATTCTGTAAAAAGTCTGGCATAGATTAGCATGAAAATCTCAACTAACATCACTAATGTTAAGACTTTTGAATTTTTCAAGAAATTGAGTTTTAGTTTATAAATAAAAAGAATTACAAGAAGACTGACGACCCAAAAAGCACCTTGGTTGATTACAGATAGAAAGGGGTTAGCTCCATATTGTATCAAAGTTGCACTGGTCGTTGAGTAGACCATAATCAATCCTAAAACCGATAAAATTAGGTAGGGCAATAATATTGAGTAATTTAATAAATGCCTCTTATCAATTTTCATTTAATCACCTATCGTTCATTTATAATATTATGTCATTATGAAATAATCAATTCATTATAACATCTTTCAGACTTTAAAAAAAGAAAAAGTCAAAGACCTTCTATCTGATATACTCCCCTTATAGTTTCCAGTGAAATAACAAAAACATTTCACTGGAAACTATGAGGGGTTTTCGTATGTCCAAAAGAAGTCCAAAAAGTGTAGAAGAAAAATTAGAGGTTGTCTTAAGATATCAAAGAGAAGGGAAATCTGCAGACCAGTTAGCCAGAGAATATGGTATCTCAAAATATTCTGTTAGAGATTGGATAAGGAAATACCAAACCAATGGCATTGAAGGTCTTAAGGGAAGTCATACTTGGAAGAAGTACTCATCAGAGTTAAAGAA
>NZ_AQYA01000036.1 GCF_000376985.1 Streptococcus henryi DSM 19005 | reverse complement strand
GAAGACTCGTTAGCTCAGTCGGTAGAGCATTTGACTTTTAATCAAAGGGTCGCTGGTTCGAGCCCAGCACGGGTCATAAATTTGCGGGTTTGGCGGAATTGGCAGACGCACCAGATTTAGGATCTGGCGCCGAAGGGCGTGGGGGTTCAAGTCCCTTAACCCGCATTAAGAGATGAGCCGGCTTAGCTCAGTTGGTAGAGCATCTGATTTGTAATCAGAGGGTCGCGTGTTCAAGTCATGTAGCCGGCATTATATGGTCCGTTGGTCAAGGGGTTAAGACACCGCCTTTTCACGGCGGTAACACGGGTTCGAATCCCGTACGGACTATATTTAGATACCTTTGGGTATCTTTTTTTGTTGACTTTTACTTCAAAATATAAGTATTTTTGATAAGCAAACTTCAATTTAATGATTTGGTTGATTTTTATCAGGCTATTTCAGGCTATATTCTGCATCTTCTAGAGGTAGAATGTAGCTTTTAAATTTCCGTTCTATTTTATCAGCTAGTTTCATTGTTTTTTGATTATTATTTACTTTTCATTGTGTATGCTTTGTGGTAAGATAGAACTTGGTTATTTCTGAATTTTTTGAATGGAAGAGAGATTATGTCTAAACAAACATTAGTGATTTTGTATGGTGGGCGTTCAGCTGAGAGGGAGGTTTCAGTACTTTCTGCTGAAAGTGTTATGCGTGCCATTAATTATGATAAATTTTTTGTAAAAACTTTCTTTATTAGTCAAAATGGGGATTTTATTAAGACTCAAGAATTTGATTCTTGCCCATCTTCAGATGTAAAGTTGATGACTAATAATTCAATTGTAGATAGTCAAAAGGTTAAGCCTAG
This sequence comes from Streptococcus henryi DSM 19005, assembly GCF_000376985.1. Lineage (GTDB taxonomy): Bacteria > Bacillota > Bacilli > Lactobacillales > Streptococcaceae > Streptococcus > Streptococcus henryi. The sequence goes on along the minus strand of NZ_AQYA01000036.1, from coordinate 219,503 downwards.
CGATATTTATGAAGAAGGGGCTGTTGTTTTTCCAGTGCTTCACGGTCCTATGGGTGAAGATGGTTCTATTCAAGGATTTTTGGAAGTTTTGAGAATGCCTTATGTTGGTACAAATATTTTATCTTCTAGTGTAGCTATGGATAAAATTACAACAAAACAAGTTTTAGCATCTGCTGGAGTGCCTCAAGTAGCTTATGTTACTTATTTTGAAGGATCAGATCTTGAATCTGCAATTGCTCAAGTTAATAGTAATTTGGAGTATCCTGTTTTTGTTAAACCTGCTAATATGGGTTCCTCTGTTGGTATTTCAAAAGCAAATGATGAACTTGAATTACGTTCGGCTATTACATTGGCATTAAAATACGATAGCCGTATCTTAATTGAGCAAGGAGTTGTTGCTCGTGAAATTGAAGTTGGTTTGCTTGGTAATGAAGAGGTGAAGACAACACTTCCAGGAGAAGTTGTTAAAGATGTAGCTTTTTATGACTATGATGCTAAGTATATTGATAACAAGATCACTATGGCTATTCCAGCAAAAATCGATGCTCAAATAGTAGAGCAAATGAGATCATATGCAGGCATCGCTTTTAGAGCGATTGGAGGTTGTGGTCTTTCACGATGTGACTTCTTTTTGACTGAGGATGGTAATATTTACCTTAACGAATTAAATACTATGCCAGGTTTCACACAGTGGTCAATGTATCCTCTTCTATGGGAAAACATGGGCTTAGCTTATTCTGATTTAATTGAAGAGTTGGTTAGTCTGGCTGTGAAGATGTTTGAGAAACGTGAAAGTCATTTGATTTAGTCGAAGAATAGGGGAATTGATTCCTTTACTTCGCTGTTTGTAATTGATAATTTTATAATAATTAAGAGGGCTGGGATATTATTGTTCTAGCCCTTCTTGTTGTTTATACTCTTTTAAAACCAAAATGGTAGACGGTAGTTTTAATTTGACCTATTCTATTATTGCCATTTGAAGAGCTTTGATACATCGTCACCTTGGTCTTGCTGTACTCTGAACTGACTGAAAGACCTTTTCTTAATTTACCGTCTCCAAGAGTCTATCCACAGACTCTTGGAGCTTCCGACACTCAATTCCTTGTCTGGAAGCTCTTCATGCGACTAGACTGCCTTTGTCTCACTTCCACGGCTGTTTTTGATTTTTTATGTTATGAGCATGAAAAATATCTTATGTAAGTAAGTTTATAGTGATTTTTAGGAACTCATTCGAAAAGTAAAGACTTGTTTGATAATAGATTTCTTTTGATATATTTTTTGAGGTAAGATACCTTCTTTTTATGAAATTGGGTTTCTATGAAAACTTGTGCTATAATATTCTTATTCTAGCCTATGAGATGGGTTTAAATCTTTATCAAGAGGCTTTATTATTGCAAAGGAAAAAATATGAAATTAACATTACATGAAGTGGCCAAAGCAGTTGATGCTAAAAACACTATCACAGATTTTGATGACGTCCCACTGAATAGTATTGAATTTGATAGTCGTAAAATTGGACCAGGAGATATCTTTCTCCCACTTAAGGGAGTCAGAGATGGTCATGACTTTATCAATATAGCTTTTGAAAATGGAGCTGTCGCTACTCTTTCAGAAAAAGAGATTGTTGGCTATCCTTACATTCTAGTTGATGATTGCTTAGCTGCGCTACAAAAATTAGCAGCCTTTTATTTAGAAAAAATGCGTGTTGATGTCATTGCAGTTACAGGATCTAATGGTAAAACCAGCACTAAGGACATGATTGCAGCAGTGCTTTCATCTACCTATAAAACCTATAAAACTCAAGGAAATTACAATAACGAAATTGGTCTTCCATATACTGTTCTTCACATGCCAGAGGATACGGAAAAAATTGTCTTGGAAATGGGACAGGATCACATGGGTGACATTAAGCTTTTATCTGATATTGCTAAGCCACGTATTGCTGTAGTGACCCTTATCGGTGAGGCGCATTTAGAATATTTTGGCAGCAGAGATAAAATTGCAAAAGGTAAAATGCAGATAACATCAGGAATGGATTCTGATGGGATTTTGATTGTTCCTCAAGATGATATTATCAACCCTTATCTTCCTGATAATCAAATGGTTATTCGCTTTGGTCAAGGAGCTGAAATCTACGTGAAAGATCTTGAGGAGCGGAAGGAATCCCTAACATTTACTACAAATGTTTTGGAGCAAGCAGTGACTTTGCCAGTTCCTGGGAAATACAATGCGACAAATGCTATGGTAGCTGCTTATGTCGGTAAACTTTTGGCTGTTGCAGATGAAGATATTGTTGATGCACTTGAGCAATTGGAATTGACCCGTAATCGTACAGAGTGGAAGAAAGCGGCAAATGGGGCTGATATTCTTTCTGATGTTTATAACGCGAATCCGACTGCTATGCGTTTGATTTTAGAAACATTTTCTTCCATTCCAGCTAACGAAGGTGGTAAGAAAATTGCTGTACTGGCAGACATGAAAGAATTAGGAGAAGAGTCTGTTGCAATGCATACTCAAATGATAACTAGCTTAGCTCCAGATGTTTTGGATACTCTAGTCTTTTATGGTGAAGATATTGCTGAATTAGCTCAATTAGCTAGTCAGATGTTTCCTATTGGAAAAGTTTATTTCTTTAAGAAAACAGCTGAAGAAGATCAATTTGAGCAATTGGTTTCTAAAATGAAGGAAGTCATAGAATCAAGAGATCAAATCCTTCTAAAAGGATCGAATTCAATGAATTTGGCTAAGGTTGTTGAAGCATTGGAAAACTAAATGAACTGAAATCTCCATGCTGAAGTGGAGATTTTTCGTTTTAACGCTTATTTGTGATTAAAATTCATGTGTAATATAATTGAAGTAGAAAGAAAAAGTGGATAAATTATTATGAAATTTTTTGCAATCTTTCCCTCAAGCCCCCCAAAACTAGATGCGAATTGGTATAGCTTGGGTACGATATTAGTGGTTTTGCTCTTATATCTAACTTTTAAGTACTATCAAAATGAGGACTTCAAGAAAACTTTTAAGTTAATTCAGCTAGTTCAGATGATAGTGCTCTATTCTTGGTATTTGAGTGCAGGAGGTCCGTTAAAGGAAGCTCTGCCATTTTATCATTGTCGCATTGCCATGTTTGGTTTTTTTCTATTACCTAATCGACATCGATTTAAGCAGTTTCTCATGATTATGGCTCCGATAGGTTCATTTATGGCTTTGGCATTTCCTGTTTTCGACCCATTTGGATTCCCACATGTGACTAATTTTTCATATGTAATAGGTCATTTAGCTCTTTTGGTCAATAGCATAGCATATTTGCTGACCTATTATGAGATGGGAAATTTAACTGCTAAATCTGTTTTTCTCTATAATCTAAGTTTGAATAGCTTTTTGGCTGTTGTCAATATGCTTCTAAGGGCAAATTATGGTTTTATTATGGATTTTCCTGTGATTCAAAGTAGACAGCCAATTCTTAATATTTTCTTAGTAACAGTTGGGCTCTCAAGTTTGATGCTCCTAGTTGATAATCTTTGTTTAAGATTGAATGGTGATTCTCTAGGTATTTTTCAAAATAAATTATAATTTAGGTTATTGAAGACTAGATATAAATATGACTATTTTTGACTAGACTGGTTGGTAATCATTGCCAGTAGAGCGATTTTTCGTTATAATAAAAGAGCTGCAAAGCGCAGCTCTTTTTGTATGCGCTCAAAATGAACAAGGGAAGTAAGTCCTATGTAGAAATGTAAACCAGAGTTCAGCTCTGCTATTGACCAAGAAATATAGAAATCAAGTAAAGGAAGAAAAATGACAATTCAAGACGATATTAAAAAGCGCCGTACTTTTGCCATCATCAGTCACCCGGATGCTGGTAAAACGACTATAACTGAGCAATTGCTTTATTTTGGTGGTGAAATTCGTGAAGCAGGTACTGTTAAGGGGAAAAAGACAGGGAATTTTGCTAAGTCTGACTGGATGGATATTGAGAAACAGCGTGGTATCTCTGTAACATCATCAGTTATGCAATTTGATTATGCTGGTAAGCGCGTCAATATCCTTGATACGCCTGGGCACGAGGACTTCTCTGAAGATACTTACCGTACCCTTATGGCCGTGGATGCTGCTGTCATGGTAGTAGACTCTGCTAAGGGTATTGAGGCTCAAACTAAAAAGCTTTTTGAGGTTGTTAAACACCGTAACATCCCTGTTTTTACCTTTATCAATAAATTGGACCGTGATGGGCGTGAACCGCTTGATCTCTTGGAAGAGTTGGAAGAGGTTCTCGGTATTGCTAGTTATCCAATGAACTGGCCAATTGGTATGGGGAAAGCTTTTGAAGGGCTCTATGATTTACACAATCAACGACTAGAACTCTACAAGGGTGATGAGCGTTTTGCAGACCTTGAAAAAGGGGCGGAGCTTTTTGCTAACAATCCTTTCTATGAACAAGTTTTGGAAGATATTGAATTGCTTCAAGAGGCTGGGAATGAATTCTCAGAAGAAGCTATTCTTGCCGGTGAACTGACGCCGGTCTTCTTTGGATCAGCTCTTACTAACTTTGGTGTGCAAACTTTCTTGGATACTTTCTTAGAATTTGCACCAGAACCACACGGGCACAAGACGACTGATGGTGAGATGATTGCCCCTCATAACAAGGACTTCTCAGGTTTTGTCTTTAAAATCCAAGCCAACATGGACCCTCGTCACCGCGACCGTATTGCTTTTGTACGTATTGTTTCAGGTGAATTTGAACGCGGTATGAGTGTTAATTTAACACGTACTGGAAAAGGTGCTAAACTATCAAATGTAACTCAATTCATGGCTGAATCTCGTGAAAACGTAGAAAATGCTGTCGCTGGTGATATCATCGGGGTTTATGATACAGGAACTTATCAAGTTGGTGATACTCTGACTGTTGGTAAGAATAAATTTGAATTCGAACCACTGCCAACCTTTACACCTGAGCTCTTCATGAAGGTTTCTGCTAAAAATGTCATGAAGCAAAAATCATTCCATAAGGGTATTGAGCAATTGGTGCAAGAAGGTGCCATCCAGCTCTATAAAAACTATCAAACTGGCGAGTACATGCTTGGTGCTGTTGGTCAACTTCAGTTTGAAGTTTTCAAACATCGTATGGAAGGTGAATATAATGCTGAAGTAGTTATGACACCTATGGGTAAAAAGACTGTACGCTGGATTAAGCCAGAAGATTTGGACGAACGTATGTCTTCAAGCCGTAATATTCTGGCTAAAGACCGCTTTGACCAACCAGTCTTCCTCTTTGAAAATGATTTTGCCCTACGCTGGTTTGCGGATAAGTATCCTGATGTTAGTCTAGAAGAAAAGATGTAGGATATCTTAAAGCATAAAATATTTAGAAAAAAATAAGGAATTGAATTTTGCAATTCCTTATTTTTATTCCCTTTTATCAAAATCCTCATTTCATTAAAATTTGATTGCAATCAATTTTTTTATTAAATTGAATATAAAATAGACTTAATATTAACTTCATTAGCACTCATTTTTTGAATAAAAGGTATGAGTTATTTGTCGATATCAGGTTAAAAGTAAACAATATATTTTATAAAAATATTAAAAAACTGAACGTTTTTTTATGAAAGGGGATGCAAAAATCGATAAATTAAGGTATAATAGTTTCAGATCTTTTTATCACAATAATTAAAAAAAGGAGATTTAAGATGAAGAAAAAGAGCATTTGGTTAGCGTTTTTAGCAGCCATGTTTACCGTTTTGTTGGTAGCTTGTGGTTCTAAAACAGCCAAAGAATCAGAAACATCAAGTACATCTAGTTCAAGTGAAGAAGTTGTATCTGGTGCTTCTGTAAAAGAATACACAGATCCAAAAGAATTAAAAGATAGCTATGATGTTGTCGTGATTGGTTCTGGTGGTGCAGGGATGACAGCTGCAATTGCTGCAAAACAAGCAGGTGCAAGCGTAGCTATTTTTGAAAAAATGCCAGTTATCGGCGGGAATACTACTAAATCTTCAGGTGGTATGAATGCTTCAGAAACTAAGTTCCAAAAAGAACAAGGTATCGAAGATACAAACGACCTTTTCTATGAAGAAAGTCTTAAAGGTGGTAAAGGAACTAACGATCCAGAATTGCTTCGTTACATGGTTGATAATTCAGCTGAAGCTATTGACTGGTTGGATAGCATTGGTATCACTCTAAGCGATATCAGTTTCTCAGGTGGTTTCTCTGTAGCTCGTATCCATCGTCCAGCTGATGGTTCTGCCGTAGGTGGTTACCTTGTTGATGGTCTTTACAATAACTTGATGGAAAATGAAATTCCAATTTTTGTAAATTCTGATGTTACAGAAATCATTGAAAAAGACGGTGCAGCTGCTGGTGTAAAAGTGACTGTTGAAAGTAAGAAGAAAACTGTTTCTGCCAAAGCTGTTGTAGATGCTGCTGGTGGTTTCGGTGCTAATATGGAAATGATTACTAAGTTGAAACCTGAGTTGGATGGTTATGTAACAACTAACCAAGAAGGTGCAACAGGTGATGGTATTGCCCTTGCACAAAAATTAGGTGCAGCGACAGTTCAACTTGATCAAATTCAAATTCACCCAACTGTTTATCAAGAAAAAGGAAAGGAACCATTCCTTGTTTCTGAAGCAATCCGTGGTGAGGGTGCTATCCTTGTTAATGCTCAAGGTAAACGTTTCTACAACGAAATGGAAACACGTGATAACGTATCTGCAGCAATTAATGCTCTTCCAGAAGGATACGCTTATGTAGTCTTCGACCAAGACCTTCGTGAACATTCTAAATCAATTGATACTTACGAAGAAAAAGGTATGACTGTTAAAGCTGATACTATTGAAGAATTGGCAAAAGAAATCGGTGTTTCTGAAGAGAACTTGAAAGCTACTGTAGAATCTTGGAACAAATATGTTGCAGATAAGAATGATACAGAGTTTGGACGTAACACTGGTATGGACCGTGATATGTCTAAAGCGCCATACTATGCAATCAAAGTTTCACCTGGTATCCACCACACAATGGGTGGTCTTAAGATCAACACAAACACTGAAGTCTTGAAAGAAGATGGTTCAGCAATTCCAGGTCTTTTCGCAGCAGGTGAAGTAACTGGTGGTGTTCACGGAAGCAACCGTATGGGTGGTAATGCCGTAGCGGATATTGTTATCTTTGGACGTCAAGCAGGTACTCAAGCGGCAGCTTACGTAAAATAATATTTGTGATAAAAAAAGTAAAGTCTGAGTTTTTACCCAGACTTTTTCTTATAAGCTATTAAATTTTTTAAGGAGATTGTAATGACCTGTATATTCTGTTCTTTATTAGATAGTGATCAGATAGCAAGCTCAGATTATTTTTTCGCAGTTTGGGATATAGACCCTATTCAAGAAGGCCACCTATTGGTCATTTCAAAACGTCACTGTATGTCAATCAGTGAACTTAGCAACATGGAAAAGCTAGATTTAATCAATTTTCAATCAAAATTGATTGAAAAAATGGAGTTATATTCTGAAATACTTGGAATTACGATAGCAAGTAATAATGGAAAAGTAATGGATGATGGAACGCACTTTCATAGCCACCTGATTCCTAGGTATGCTAATGACGGATTCTGGGAAGCTATAAATGTTGATCTTAAATCTTTTCCGAGAGATAAATTTGAAAGTATCATAAAGAGTGATTTGAATGGCTAGATTAAGTCAAATATAAAAAGGAGCTCAGATGAGTTCCTTTTTATATTGTTTAGATACTGCTCAGTTCTTGCTGGACAAAATCATGAATATCTATTTTAATTGTCTCCGTTTGGACGTTCGACTCTTCGCTAAGGTTTTGGTATTCTTTTTTATCAGCAATAGTGAAGATTTGATCTTTTTTATGTTTCTTTGATATAAGTTTAATCATACGACGTCTTAACTGTTTTTCTTCCTGAACATTATTTTTTTCACGAATCCAGGCAGAAGATAAAACTAGAAGCATAACGAGTCCGATATAACCCAAAGCAGGATACATGAGTCCAACAAGTTCCCTGAAACCTAGAAATGACAAAGCAAAGCCAATAGTAACGGAAATAATAAGGTATAATTTAAAACGAGGCTCACTTTCACCGGCTAAGCGTTTGGCTAAGGCGTAGTATAGACTAAAAGCTGTATTAAATATAAGTCCGAATACAACAATAGCGTATAAAAAGGCAAACCAAGGGTGAACTTCATTTGCTAAAACTAGCATAGGAATATCTACACCAGATAACTGGTCAACTCTGGTAAATAGAACAAAGGAAGCTAGAGCGATGATAAAGCCAACGATACTTCCACCGATAGTCCCACCTTTTTCAGCAACGCCGATACGGATAATGGAACCGCCTAAGACGAATGCCATAGACACCCCTGTCATGACGCAAAGAGCAAAGTAGTTAATGACAGACATCCAAATATTAGGCATTGGAGATTCCATAGCTACTGCCGAATGATGCAACTGATTCAAATCAAAATTTTGTCCAAGAAGAGTATGTCCAGCAATAATGACAATCATGACAATAACTATAGGTGTAAAGATTCCGATGATATTGGTTATTTTTTCAAAATCCAGAAAACTTACAGATATAACTAAAAGTGCACAGATTAATGCTCCAATCCATATAGGTAATCCAAATTGTTGATTGAGATTAGAACCAGCTCCAGCAATCATGACGAAACCTATGACAAAACAAGAAATAACCAGAGAAATATCTAAAATCCAATTAGTGATTGGATGAGATATCTTCGAAAGCACTTCCGAATGATCATTAGAACGGTAATAACTTCCAAGAGTAACAATGATGCGCCCAAAAATGGCATTTAAAATACCTAAAACTATGACCCCAATTAAGCCCCATTTACCGAAACTAATAAAATATTGCATTAAATCTTGCCCTGAAGAAAGACCCGCGCCTACAATAATTCCAACGTAGGCTAAGGCTACAGACATTATTTTCTTAAACATAAGTCCTCCTTTGGTATAATCAAAAACAATGATTAGTGTCAGTATATCATTTGACTGTTAAGAGAAAGTATCGTTTATTACAACTGAGTATCTCATTCATCTTTGAATAGTGAAGAGAGATGTGTGCCATGGAAAGATGTTTATCAGATTTTTCCCAATATTATCAGTCAGAGATGCTTTTTGAAAGAAAGACAAGTGATGTAAACTAATTGTAAAGAAATGATACAGATTGCCCTATATATCATATTTTATTGACTTATAGTCAGCTATAAGTGGTAGAATAGAGTGAGAAGAACTCTAAGAAAGGAGAGACTATGTCTGACTCTAAAACATACACCATCTCTCAAGTAGCTGAAATCTATAAGATTAACCCTACGACTTTACGTTATTATGAAAGAATTGGACTCTTGCCTCCTATACCGCGGCAGCCCAATGGCAATCGTTATTTCACTGATGACCTTAATAAGTGGCTGGAGATGATTATTTGTCTGCGTCATTCGGGTGTTCCTATTGAGGCCCTTATTGAATACAGCCAGATGGTTCTGGAAGGGGAAGCAACGCTTGCGGCGCGTGAGAAATTGTTACGTCAACAACGTGACCTTCTCCTAGAAAAACAGGCCAATCTACAGCGCAGCATTGACCGACTTGACCATAAAATCGGACTTTACGAGTCCGGAGCTATTGCCAAAGAAGAATCTTACTACCGAGAATATGGCATTGATACTGATGGAAAGGAGAAGTCTAATGACTAAAATTGACGTTTTTGCCCATGTCCTCATGCCTGATTTTTATGAGAAAATGCTCATGCTGGACAAGGAATTACCCACTAAGATGCCCTTTATCCTCAACCCAGTCCTGACCGATATGGCCAAGCGCCGTGAGACCATGCCAGCGGACACTCGTCAAATTATCAGCTATGTCAACACCAATCCAGAGGATTATTTACCTGGGAAAATGGCTGCGCTCTTGGTAAGAAAGGCCAATGAGGAATTATTGGCTGCGGTTCAAGAAAATAGAGACCTCTTTGCTGGCGCAGTAGCCATGCTTGTCTTTAATAACATTCCAGAATCAATCCGAATGATCGACGACTTTGTTCTGACAAACAAGGAAGTGCTGGGTGTTCAGGTCTTTAGCCGCCATCTGGGCAAGTCCCTAGCTGACCCAGATTTTCGTCCCATCTTTGAATACCTGGCCTTGCATGATATCCCTATCTGGCTCCACCCTGTTTTTGATTCGCGCAAGCCTGACAACAACATCATTTTCAGCTGGGAGTACGAACAGACCCAGGCCATGCTTGATCTCGTTCAGGCCGGCTATTTCCAGGATTTTCCAAATCTTAAGATTATTGTCCACCATGCTGGTGCCATGGCTCCCTATTTTGCGGGGCGGATTGACCGCATCCTACCTGAAAATCAAGCGGCAGATTTCCGTAAGTTTTATGTTGATACGGCTCTTTTGGGCAATAGCAAAGCTTTGGAACTTTGTCTAGATTTCTTCGGTTTGGACAGAGTCCTCTTTGGCACAGATGCCCCTCTTGGAATCCTGCCAGCTGGCGCGACTGAAGAGATTTCGCAAGCTATTGACGCTCTGCCATTGACCCAAGGCCGAAAAAATCAAATCTTCTATGGCAATGCGCAAAACCTTTTTGGAGGACTGTGAGATGACAAAACCAATTTTTCGTATATTCAAGCTGGGAATGGACTTGGCCTATGAAGCAGACTATGATCAAGTGGGCTATGATAATCTGACAAAGTCCATAGACATGGAAGCTGGTACCATGGCCATGTTTGCCAACCACTTGCAAGGTGACAAGTCCCAACAAGTTGTCGTGGAAGTTTATAAGGATGAGGCAGCTTATCAAGAACACATAGCCTCAGCTCACTTCAAGGCTTTTGCAGGCTTGGCGGGCAAGGCTCTGACCAGTCGTGAGGTTATCAGCCTTGAAGCAAAAGCCCTCTACAAAAAGGCCCCTGCCATAAAGGTGACAGAGGCAAATGATTTGGCCATACGCTTGGCCCATGTCCAAGTTAAGGATAGTCAGGCTTTTGCGGACATTGTTCTCCCTGAAATGAAGACCAGCATAGACCTAGAAGAGGGTGTCCTTCTCATGTTTGCTGGACAAGATGTCAGCCAGCCAGATCATTGGTATTTTTATGAAATCTATGCCAACCAAGCAGCCTATGACAGTCATTGCCTGACAGCACACTTCAAAGACTACATCAGTAGATCTGCAGACTTGGTCCTTGAAAAGGAGCTCCAGCAACTGTCTGGAGATATTCTAGTTTCTAAGGCTTCTGAGTAATCTTGAAATAAAAAATACGACTAAGCATTCGTTTAAGACTACTTAGTCGTATTTTATAGTCATTTGAATTAACTCTGATAGGCTGTCACTTCCATCTTGCTGTACTCTAATTGAGAGCAAGAAGTTTCTTTCGATTTCTAACTTCCAAGATTCTGTTCTTTACGTTCCTATCTGAAAGACTTTCATGCGACTATAGAAAATAGCTTATTTATCGCCGAAGAATCCTTTAACTTTATCAAGAACGCCGTCGACACCCCCAGCACCTTCTACAAGTTTTTTAGCTTGTTCAAAATAGTCACCGAGTTGGTCTTTATTGTCATTGATAAATTTTTGAGCTGCTGAGAAATCTTTCTTTTCGATAAGCTCTTTGACTTGGTTTAAAAGTTCATTTGGGTTCATGGGATATCCTCACTTTGTTTTTTTTCTTTATTAAACCATAAATGGAAAGGATTTCAAACTTATTTGATTTGAAAATAGTACAAGCAGATTTTCGTGAGAAAACTTATTTGAAAACAAGACAGACGGCTTCTGGGACTTTAAAATCATGGCTAATTTCAGTAAGTAAGCCTGACTTTGGATCACGTTTAAAAACTGTTGCATTGTCAGAGTCTTGATGAACAGCGATTAGAAAATTATCATCCGGTGAGAGGTTGAAGTCCCTCGGTGAACGTCCTGCACTTGGGATAATTTGACGGCGTTCTAAAACCCCATCTCCGATAACTTCAAAAACAGCAATAGAGTCGTGTCCACGGTTACTGACGTAGACAAATCGACTGTCATGGCTGATGCGAATAGCAGCGCAGGCATTGAAACCGTCATAGTTATCAGGTAAGGTGCTGACTGTCTGATAATGCTCAAATTGACCATAGCCATCATAAATTAAAACTTTAATAGTAGCATTTAATTCACAGACTAAATATGCAATTTTGAACTCTTTATGGAAAACAAGATGACGGGGCCCAGAACCTGAAGCTGCCTTATATTTTCCGATTTCTATCAGCTGACCTTGAGGACTAATCATATGCGTTGTGACTTCATCTGTTCCCAAGTCACAGGTAATGAGATACTTGTCTGGAGTCAAATCTGAAAAATGGACATGTGCTCTTGCTTGGTTTGGATGTGGCCCTGAACCATGGTGTTGTAAGGTGTTAAGTAAAGTTAGGCTACCATTTTCTTCGCATTTATAGATATTAAGTTGTCCTTTGTGATAATTTGCTCCGTAGACAAGCCCTCTTTTGTTATCCACAGCAATATAGCAGAGACCAGGCCCATCTTCGACAACCTTGTTAAGAAGTTGGAAATCTGAGTCGTAGCTAGCAATGCCACCTTTTTCTTTACCATTTGTTACAGTATATAGATTACCTTCAGTTGAAAACGAGAGATAAGTTGGATTATCTTCTTTAGCAACCAGTTGAAGATTACTGATTTCACCATTTGATGAATCAAAATCAGCACAATAAATTCCTTGTGATGTTTTTTTCGTGTAGGTTCCAAAATAGATTGTTTCTATCATACTTTTCTCCTTGGTCTTATGTCAAAATTATAGCATATTTTTGAAATGAACAGACATTTTTTCTGTAACTTACTGGTCTGGGAAATGAGGTGAAATTTCTTAAATTCCCTGATTCGGATTGAGCAAGTTTTATGATTTCTTGATATAATTAAAAGAAAAGATTTGTAAGGAAGTATGAAATGACAAAGCTAGCAACCATTTGTTATATTGATAACGGTAAGGAGCTCTTGCTCCTGCATCGCAATAAAAAACCAAATGATGTTCATGAAGGTAAATGGATTTCAGTTGGTGGAAAATTGGAAGCGGGAGAAACACCGGATGAATGTGCCAAACGTGAAATCATGGAAGAGACTCATCTAACAGTTAAGCAAATGGATTTTAAGGGAGTCATAACTTTTCCTGAATTCACTCCAGGACATGATTGGTATACCTATGTTTTTAAGGTTACTGAATTTGAAGGGGAACTTATCTCTGATGAGGAGTCTCGTGAAGGAACACTTGAGTGGGTTCCTTATGATCAAGTGCTCAGTAAGCCAACTTGGGAAGGTGATTACGAAATTTTCAAATGGATTTTAGATGATGTGCCGTTTTTCTCTGCAAAATTTACATATGATCAAAATCAAGTTTTGCTTGAGAAAGATGTCACTTTTTATACTCACTAGATTTAATCAAAAGGGTATAGTTGGGAACGGTTTATTCTTGTGGAAAATGATATAATGACAAGAGTTTAGAAAAGAATTGACAGTAATAAAGTAAGGAGACTATAATGGAATCTCAAAAAAACAAAAGATTTTCAGATTCATTATTTTATAAATGGTTTTTAAATAATCAGGCGGTTATCGCGATTTTAATCACACTATTAGTGTTTCTAACAGTCTTTTTATTTACCAAAATTTCATTTGTTTTCGCCCCAGTTGTGTCATTTTTGACTGTTATTATGTTGCCTATAGTCATTTCGGCTCTTCTTTACTACCTAATTAAGCCTTTGGTAGATTTTTTGGAGAAACGCGTCGGACTTAGCAGGGTAAGTGCCATTTTTACAGTATTTACAATTATTGTAATTCTTTTGATTTGGGCAGGATCAGGATTTTTCCCTATGATTCGAACTCAGGTGCTGTCCTTTGTTGAAAATTTACCTGGTTATATCCGTGTGGTCAATAGCGAAGCTGACAAGCTATTACAAAATCCTTGGCTGACAAGTTATCAGGCAGAGTTGCAAGAAATGCTAGCCAATATCACTAGCAAAGCTGTTGACTATGCTGAGAGCTTTTCGAAAAATGCACTTGATTGGGCATCCAATTTTGCTGGAGCAATTGCTCGTGTCACAGTTGCTATCCTAATTTCACCATTTATACTATTTTACTTCTTGAGAGATAGTGGTAAGATGAAAAATGGTCTGTTACAGATTTTTCCAACTAAGATTCGTCGTCCCACAGCGCGTGTATTGGGTGATATTAACAAGCAATTATCTGGTTATGTTCAAGGTCAGGTAACGGTTGCTATTATTGTCGGCTTGATGTTTGCTGTTATGTACAGTATCGTTGGTTTACGCTATGCAGTGACCTTTGGTATATTAGCTGGTTTTCTTAATATGGTCCCATATTTGGGAAGTTTTCTTGCCCAACTGCCAGTTATTATTCTGGCGATGGTTCAAGGTCCCCTTATGGTTGTCAAGATTGCTATTGTCTTTGTCATTGAACAAACGATTGAAGGACGTTTTGTCTCACCATTAGTTCTAGGAAGCAAACTTAGCATCCACCCTTTGACAATAATGTTTATTTTGTTAACAGCTGGATCAATGTTTGGTGTTTGGGGAGTCTTTTTGGGGATTCCAATTTATGCCTCTGCAAAGGTTATTGTTAAAGAAATTTTTGATTGGTATAAGGCTGTCAGTGGCCTTTATGAAGAAGATTTACATGTAAAAGGAGAAAAAGAATCGGAAGATGCTAAATAGTGAAAAAATGCTAGCCTCAATCCAAAATCAGGATTTGGCGCATGCTGATAAATATTTTGAACGTGCCTTAAGAGAAGATGGCAGTGAAGTCCTTTTGGAGTTAGCTGAGTATTTGGAATCAATTGGCTTTTTACCCCAAGCTAAACGTATTTATTTACAGGAACGAGATGAGTTTCCTGAGGTTAATATTAATTTGGCTCAGATTGCCTCAGAAGATGGTGACATCGAGGAGGCCTTTCTTTATTTAGATGCTGTCTCTCCAGATAGTGAAGATTATCTATCTGCTTTGCTAGTCATGGCAGATCTCTATGATATGGAAGGATTGACAGATGTGGCCAGAGAGAAACTCCTAGAAGCTAATCAGATTAGTCAAGATCCACTAGTTATCTTTGGTTTGGCTGAAATTGAGTTTGAATTGGAGAACTATGAACAAGCTATTAAGACCTATGCTAAATTAGATAATCGTGAAATATTAGAATTAACCGGTCTTTCTACTTATCAAAGAATTGGTCGTGCCTACGCTAGTCTTGGAAAATTTGAAGCTGCTATTGAATTTTTAGAAAAAGCTGTTGAAATTGAGTACGAAGATCAGGCTGTTTTTGAACTAGCAACATTGCTTTACGATCAAGAAGAGTACCAAAAAGCAAATCTTTACTTTAAACAATTGGATACTATGAACCCTGATTTCTCAGGTTATGAGTATGTCTACGGTTTATCCTTACGAGAAGAACACAAGACTGAGGAAGCTTTGCGATTGATCCAACAAGGATTAACCAAAAATGATTTTGATGCTAATTTACTTTTGGCAGCATCTCAATTTTCTTATGAACTTCATGACAGTGAGCAGGCAGAGTCCTACTTACTAAAAGCAAAATCAGTTGCTGAAGATGATGAGGAAGTACTCATGCGTTTATCAAACCTTTATTTGGAAGAAGAACGTTATGATCAGGTTGTCTCATTAGACCGCGAAGATATTGACAATGTTTTGACAAAATGGAACATTGCTAAAGCCTATCAAGCTCTGGAAGATGAAGAAGCGGCATTTGCTATCTATGAAAATTTAGCTGGCGACTTGGCTGATAATCCAGAATTCTTGCAAGATTATGCTTATATTTTACGTGAGTTTGGTTATCGTCCGAAGGCAAGAAAAATAGCAGAGCAATATCTGAAATTAGTTCCTGATGATGTTAATATGTTAGCCTTTTTAGAGGATTAATGTCACTTATATTTTATAATAAATTGAATAAGCGATAGATTTGACCAGTCTGTCGTTTTTAAGTTGTTTCGGCAAAGATTAGGAAAAAACTGTGATATAATTGAGAAAGAACAATACGATTAGAAATTAAAATCATTTCAGAACAGGTGAGTGTAGTCAAAGAATTTACTTGTTTTACTTTTGATTTTACTTGACGAAGCAAAGAGGAAGAGAAGAATGTCGGAACCAATTAAACTTTTTCAATATAATACATTAGGTGCTCTTATGGCAGGTTTGTATGGCGGAAGTTTGACCATTGGCGAACTCTTAGAACATGGAGATTTAGGCATTGGTACGCTTGATTCAATTGATGGTGAGCTCATTATCTTAGATGGTAAGGCATATCAGGCTAAAGGTTCTAGCGGAAAGCCAGAAGTCGTGGAGGTATCTAACGATGTTATGGTTCCATATGCAGCGGTGGTTCCGCATCAAGCTGAGGTCATTTTTAAACAACGTTTTGAAATGAGTGGCAATGAGCTAGAAAAACGAATTGAGTCTTATTATGATGGTGTCAATCTGTTTAGGTCTATCAAGATTAAGGGGCATTTTTCTAAAATGCATGTCCGAATGATTCCAAAGTCCACTCCAGATACTAAGTTTGCTGATGTTGCTACACGTCAACCAGAATATACAAGAGAAGATGTTTCAGGTACAATTGTAGGTATTTGGACTCCTCAAATGTTCCATGGTGTTAGCGTAGCGGGGTATCATCTGCATTTTATTTCTGATGATCATAGCTTTGGTGGGCACGTGATGGACTATGTGATCACTGAGGGGATGATTGAAGTTGGTCCAGTCGATCAATTGGATCAGCGTTTCCCAGTTCAAGATCGTCAATACCTTTTTGCAAAGTTCAATATGGATGAATTAAAAAAAGATATTGAAAAGAGTGAATAAAACAGATTACTTTTACTATGTTATATCATTTTTGTTAAGTGGTGTAGTTAGGATGATTTGATAGCAAAGTAGACTATCAAAATCGGACAGGCTGCACTGCTTTTATTTTGTACAGATTTCTATTAAAAATGACAGATTTATGATTTCTAAAAGACTAGTCTTTTGATATAGTTAGGGATAAGTAGATACTTGGAAAGGAATTTTAAAATGAAAGAAATTACTAAGAATCTGTCACCTGATTTTCTTTGGGGATCAGCTTCTGCAGCTTATCAGGTTGAAGGGGCATGGGATGCTGATGGTAAATCCCCATCGGTTTGGGATAAGTATGTGCATATCCCTGGAACTACGTTTAAGGGGACAACTGGTGATATTGCTGTTGATCATTACCACCGTTACAAAGAAGATGTTGCACTGATGGCAGAAATGGGATTGAAAGCTTACCGTTTTTCAGTTGCCTGGACTCGTATTTTGCCAGAGGGGCGTGGGACTGTCAATGAAGCAGGGATTAAATTCTACTCTGACCTGATTGATGAATTGCTAGCTCATGATATTGAGCCATTAATTACTCTCTATCATTGGGACTTGCCTCAGTGTCTTATGGATGAGTATGGTGGTTGGGAGTCACGTCAAATCATTGATGATTTTAATGAATATGCAAGTGTCTTATTTAAAGCATTTGGTGATAGAGTTAAATACTGGATTAGTTTAAATGAGCAAAATGTTTTTGTTAGCTTGGGCTACCAACTTGCTCTTCATCCACCAGGAGTTAGTGATGATAAGCGCATGTACCGTGTCAATCACATCGCTAATCTTGCTAATGCTAGGGTCATCAATACTTTCCATGATATGGTACCAGATGGCAAGATTGGTCCTAGCTTTGCCTATTCGCCAGTTTATGCTAAAGATTCTAATCCTATTAATGTTTTAGCTGCAGAAAAAGCTGAAGATTTGCAGTCTCATTTTTGGTTAGATGTTTATTTATATGGACGCTATCCAAAATTTGCTTTAAAACACCTCACGCAGCAAGGGATTGACTTAGATATTCAGGAAGGTGATTTGGCTCTTTTGAAATCAGCAAAACCTGATTTCCTAGGAATTAATTATTATCAATCAAACACTGCAGCCTATAACCCGATTGATGGAGTAGGTAGAGGGGAAATGAATACGACAGGTAAGAAAGGTTCTTCAGGTGAATCTGGAATTCCTGGTCTTTATAAGCGTATTGAAAATCCTTTTGTCGAAAGAACGAATTGGGATTGGGAAATTGATCCCACAGGCCTATCAATTGCCTTAAATCGCCTTACTAGTCGCTATGACATTCCAATCCTCATTACAGAAAATGGCCTAGGTGAGTATGATAAGGTAGATGAAGATGGCAAGGTTCATGACACTTATCGTATTGACTATTTAGAATCACACGTTGCAGCCGTAAATCAAGCAGTCGAAAATGGTGCAACTGTTTTAGGATACTGTACGTGGTCTTTCACAGATCTCCTGTCATGGCTAAATGGCTATCAAAAACGCTACGGCTTTGTCTATGTTGATAAACATGAAGTGGAAGAAGGAACACTTGAACGTCTCAAGAAAGATAGTTTCTATTGGTATCAGGACTTGATTAAAGTTCATTCAGAGCAATAAGCCACAAAAATTAGAGTCTGAAGTCATTTAAAATATGATTTCAGGCTTTTTGTTGTTCTCAAACAGATTCTGACAAGAATTTATACTCATACAAATTCAAAATCTGAAGAGCTGTACAGTTCAAAGGAAAACGTTTGGCGATGATCCAGTCCCCAACCTCTAAAACTCCACTTGAGAAAAGCAAGAATGAGTCTCTTACTTAAAGACATGAAGTCGTAATTGGTGGAACGGGTTAGATTTATTCAGATTTTGAATTTCATTGAGTGTTAAAAAATGACAAAAATCATCATATTTTTGACTAAGATATTTATTAAAAAGAAAAAGAAGTGTTACAATATAATCAAGTTAAGGGAAAAATTTCATGATTTATTATTGTTATCAGGGTGTTCAGCAGGAAAGCTAATTTTTTTAGAAAATAGAGGTGGTCCTATGAAATTATTAAAAGAGACAGATATTCTACATAATAAGAAGTTAGTTATAGTTTTGAATCTTGTTGCTCTAATTTTATTCCTTGCCTTTTTGCCACTTTTCTATAGGTTGGGCTTGGTAATTCAGGAAAGTAGTGGTAGAACGCTGGTCATTAATCCATTAGATCCCTTTCTAGCTCTGCTATGCTTCCTGGTCATTCTAGTCGTCCATGAATTAATACACGGGCTTTTTTTCAAAATCTTTAAACCAGAGAATAAGGTAACTTTTGGGATTGTGTGGAAATCGGGTATGGCCTATGCTACCAGCCCAGGCTCTCACTATACTAGAGTACAGATGCTCGTCATAACCCTAGCTCCCTTTGTCTGCTTGACATCTTTTTTAACTCTGATTTACGCTTTAAATCTTATGTCACTCATGGGCTATACCCTGCTAGCAGCTATGCATGCTGCTGGATGTACGGGTGATTTCTATTATACCTATCTCCTTACTTGCAAATTTACCAATCAAAAAATTTTGGTAGAAGACACAGAAAGTGGTCTTAGAATATATGGTCTTGAGGACTGAGAATTATTGGTTAAAGAGTAGCATACATATTGCATAGCAGTGATTGGTGTAATAGATTGTGATGTTTGAAGAAAATGACATCGGAAGAATTCCTCAATTTTTTCTTTTTAAACAAAAAGACTCTCGGCTGTTTGTTTTCGAGAGTCTTTAATATGAGATTATGTTGCCTTAGTCTATATTGATTAAACTTTTATCGATTAAATGGTACCGTAAAGCTGGGACTTCTTCAATATACTTCCTATCATGTGATACACTGATAATGGCTCCCGCGAAGTCCTGCAGCATTTGTCGCAGGAGTGGCTGACTGATTGGTGAGAAGTGGCGGGTTGGCTCATCCAAGATAAGCACATTGTTTCCTTCCAAAACCATTTTGGCTAGGAAAAGCTTGGCCTTTTGACCGCCAGAAAGGTCTGAAACAGGGTGATTGATTTCTTGTCTGGTGAACTGCAGACTGGCTAAGAGGCTCCTAATTTTTTCTTGGCTGGCAGAGTCTTGCAGAAAGTGCAGAGCAGATTGACTCATGTCCAGCTGATCCTCATAGTTCTGGGGCATATAGCCAACAGACAGACCTTGCTCAGCAGACAATTCACTAAAGATTTGATTAAGCAGGCGAGTCTTTCCCATTCCATTCTTACCTGTAATGACCATTTTATCTTGCCCTCGAACCAGTAAATCAACCTTTTGACCAGTGTCTAAAACCTTGTTTTCCCAGGACAAGAGGAGCTTACTGGCTGGTAAAGGTTTGATGTCAGAGAAGAAGAGCTGGATTGCATCCATCTCTTGCTGAATTTCTGTGAAATTCTCGGCTTCTTTCTCCAATCTTTTTTCTTGTCCCAAAACGACCTTCATCCTCTTAGCTAACAAACGTCCTGCAGTGCTATCATGTGTGTTACGCAAGACATGCTCTACACTTTGGTGGACGCGGTGATGCTTGTCCATCTTTTTAGCATGCTCCTCTCGCTCCTTGTTAGCAATCTGAAGTTGCTTCTCAAAACGATTGCTCCGATTGGTTTTATATTCCTCATAATTTCCTTGAAAATAGCTGGCGCGTGCTTGCTGACGCTTCTTGACCAGCTCAAGGTGGAGGATAGCAGAAGCTGCCCTAGTTAGCAGAGCTTCGTCATGGGAGATGAAGATGACTGTCTTGTCTGTTCTCTCGATGAATGAGCCTAGCCATTCTAAACTCTCTAAATCTAAATCACTGGATGGCTCATCAAAGAGCAGTAAATCAGGGTCATTGGCTAATAATTTTAGCAGCTGGAGCTTGATTTTCTCACCACCAGATAGAGATCTGACAGTCTGTTGGCTATCATCAAATTTAAAGCTATCAAAACCAAACTGCTCTGCTATTTTATAAAAAAGGTTAAAATCAAAGCTATCGTAATCAATGTTATGGTAGAGGTAGTCATTGAGATCTCGATCCAGGTCAGACGAGGTCATGTTTTGAGGAAGGTAACCCATGCGGTTGAAGTGATTAGTGATGCTGCCTTCTTGCTGGCAGTAATCTGCAATCAGCCCGGTATCATAGATAGCCTTGATGAGAGTTGACTTGCCAGTACCTTCCTCTCCAATTAAAGCTAATTTATCACCCCCATTAACAACTAAGGACAAGTCATCAATAAGTGTCTGGAGGTCTTTTTGGTGAGTGATTGTCAGGTGATTAATAGTTAACATATAAACTCCTTCTATTTTAGGCTTAACTTTCGTCAATTCAACAGTTAAAAAACTCTCTACCTTATCAGGTAAAGAGTTAAAAGTGAGCTAAAATGATAAGCAAAATACCTTGATTCTAGCCAGAGTTTTTGCATCAAATCAAACAAAGAATCTGTTTGTAAAGAGAAAAAACAGGATAGCTAGATGGTTTTGGAGCGCACTAAAAACATTACTTGATAAGGTTTATCACTGTAAATGTTTTTAGATTTTCATGTCTCCTAGTCCTCCAAGTGTTTTAAAGATAAAGTTATTGTAATTGGTTGCCCAGGCAGTGGAAAATCCACTTTTTCAATAAAACTTGCAGATTTGACAGGTTTACCTTTAGTTCATTTGGATTTATTGAACTGGAATTCTGATGGGACAACGGTTGATAGAGAAGTCTTTTTAGAAAGACAGAAAACTAACTTAAAAAAAGAATCCTGGATTATTGATGGCAATTATGGAGCTAGCATGGACAGTCGTTTTCAAGCTTGTGATACTGTCATGTTTCTTGATTATCCTCTGCAAGTTTGTCTGACAGGCATTGATAATAGAAGAGGGAAAGCAAGACCTGATATGCCTTGGGTTGAAGATGAGATTGACCAAGAATTTATCGATTTTGTTAAGGCGTTTCCTGAGACTGGCAGAGAGCAGATTATTAGTTTAATTGATCAATTTCCAGATAAGAAGGTTTATATTTTTAAGAATAGACATGAGGCAGATGTATTCTTGGAAGGGTTAGCTGATTGTCAGGATATTCTATGATTATTTTAAAAACCAAGCAACTAGATAGCGTGAAGAATTAAGAAAGAGAGTCAGATTAAATCTGGCTCTCTTATAAATTAGTTAAACATTCAAGACTTTATCTAGGAATTCAATAAGTCGTGGGTGTTGTGGGCTATCAAAAATTTGTTCTGGAGTGCCATCTTCAAGGAATTGGCCTCCGTCGGTAAAGATAACACGATTAGCAACCTTGCGGGCGAAGCCCATTTCATGGGTTACGATAAGCATGGTCATACCTTGTTCTGCCAAGTCTTTCATAACATTAAGAACGTCACCGACCATTTCAGGGTCAAGGGCAGAAGTTGGTTCGTCAAAGAGCATGATATCTGGATTCATAGCCAAGCTTCGAGCGATGGCAACACGTTGTTTTTGTCCACCTGAGAGACTATCTGGTTTAGCATCTGCTTTATCTGCTAGTCCAACTTTTTCAAGTAATTCCATAGCATGCTTTTCAGCCTCTTCTTTACTTTCTTTACCCAATTCAACTGGAGCAAAGGTAATGTTTTCAAGGACTGTCATATGTGGGAAAAGATTAAAATGTTGGAAGACCATACCGATATTTTCACGAGCCTTGTCAACATTTGTTTTAGGGTCTGAGAGTTCATAACCGTCGACGACAACTTTACCACTTGTAACACTTTCGAGAAGGTTAAGGGTACGAAGAAAGGTTGATTTACCAGAACCGGAAGGTCCGATGATGCAGACCACATCCCCTTCATAGAATTTGGCATCAATACCTTTGAGAACTTCATTTTTTCCGTAAGACTTGTGCAAGTCTTGGACGTCAATTTTCAATTCTGTCATTATTTAAGCCTCTTTTCTAAACGTTTTGCTAGGCGTGTCAATAGAGTAATCATAACCAAATAGATGACTGCTAAGATAGCATACATACGGAATGATTGGTAGTTACGAGCAATGATGATTTTACCAGTTTGGAAAAGTTCAATCAAACCGATAGCAGATACGATAGTAGTATCTTTCAATGAGATAACAAATTGGTTAATGAAGTTTGGCAACATGAGTCGAACAGCTTGTGGCAAGATAACTTTTTGCATGGTCTTACCATATGAAATACCAAGACTTCGACTGGCTTCCATTTGTCCACCAGGAACGGCTTCAATACCACCACGAACGATTTCAGCAATATAAGCTCCGCCATTTAAGGAAAGAGCAATAGTAGCCGCAACAAAGTCATTGATTGGGCTTTGGCGTCCAGTTAGTGATTCAAAGAGGTTAGGAATACCCCAGAAAATGAAGGCTGCAACAATCATAAGTGGGATACCACGAACAACGTCAACGAAGATAGCAGCGATAGTTCTAAGAGCACGGCTAGGTGATACTGCCATCATACCAAAGATGATACCGATAATCATAGCGATGGCAAAGGAAATCAATGTCAAACTTAGAGTTGTACCTAAACCAGAGAGGAGTTGTTTGTAGTTGTTAGAGATGAGACCCGGGATAGTTGTTTCATCTACTGTAGATGTTGTTGTAGTTTCCTCAGAGCCGAGATATTTTTCAATAATAGTATCATACTCACCTGATTTTTTGAGAGCAGCAAGACCATTGTTGAACATTTCAATTAATTCAGGATTATTGCCTTTTTTAACTGCAAAACCATATTCACCAGATGGTTCTCCCTTAATAGGTGTTTCAAAGTTACGTCCCTGTTGGATAGCATATTTAAGAACAGCTTCATCATCCATTAAAGCATCAATAGAGCCAGAGTTTAAACTGTCATACATTGAAGATGCTTCATCAAAGGCTTTGAGTGAGTATCCATATTTGCTTGCATTACTTTCAAGGAAAGAATAAGAAGCTGTACCATTTTTGGAACCAACTGTTTTTCCACTCAAGTCTTCATATGACTGAACAGTGCTTCCAGCTTTAACAGCAAGAAGAATGTTTGAAGTGTAGTAGCTATCAGAGAAATCAAAGATTTCTTTACGGGCATCTGTAATAGACATACCGGCCATTACAGCATCAGCTTGTCCGGCTTGTACTGCATTCAGCGCAGCATCGAATCCAGGATTAGAGAGCTCGATTGTGAAACCTTGTTGATCAGCAATTGCTTTAATGAGGTCAATATCAATACCAACGTATTTACCTCCATCATTCTGATACTCGAAAGGAGCAAAAGAGGAATCCATAACGATTTTGTATGTAGATTTTACAGGTGTCGCTTTGGCTGAAGCATCTCCAGTTGTTTCACCAGTTTGGGTACTTGCTGCTCCCAACCATTTTGTCATAATACTTTCATAAGTACCATCAGCCTTCATAGCAGCTAGGGCTTCGTTGAATTCAGGGATAAGGTGTTCATAGGCTGAGCCTTTTTTAACTGCAAAACCAAAGCTTCCAATGGATTCACCAGACATATTAACAGCATATTTTTTGCCTTGGCTGATAGCATATTGAACAACGGGCATGTCATCCATAGCGGCATCAATGGAACCAGTATCAAGACTATTATTCATTAAATCACCGGTGTCGAATGTTTTAATGCTATACCCATACTTATCCTTGTTCTCTTCTAAGAAAGTTTGGGCAGCTGTGCCGTTTTTGACACCAACTACTTTACCTTTGAGCTGGCTATATTTTGAGATGCTGGAGCTATCTCGTGTATAGACAACAATTTTTGTATCATAGTAGGGATCAGAGAAAGTGAAAACTTTCTGGCGAGCTTCAGTGATAGTAGTTCCTGCCATAAGAGCATCAGCTTGTCCAGCTTGAACAGCATTGACAGCGGCATCGAAACCAGGGTAGGTCATATTAATGTCCCATCCTTGACGTGAAGCAACTTCGTTGATAATGTCAACATCAATTCCTTTATAAATTTGGTCAGAGTCTTTAAATTCGAATGGGGCATAAGCTGTATCAGATACAATGTTAATAGTATCTGCGCTAACTTTAGCACCAAACACAAAGAATACTGAGAGCATTGCTAGCATTAGAGCTTTAAATTTGTGCTGCATGATAGTCTCCTTTAATATTATTAGATAAAATTATAGCAAAATTCAGTAATTTTAGCAAGAAATACGATATTTCGGTGTCAGGTTATATAACATTTAAAGTTAGGAAGTTAATAGTTGAATTTGATGATGAAAAGAAGTACAATAGTTGTATTAATGTTATAGTACGGAAACAATTAAAGAAATAACTGCTGTAATCGGAGGCCCGCCCCTTCTCACCATGCTTCATAATTCAATGGAACATTATTATAGATTCTTTTTGAGATTCTAAAACTGTCTGTGACTTGTAATTTAAGCTAACATATTTTTATTGAAGAGTAACATTTTTTATCAAAAGTTAATAGAAGAGGAGTAATTATAGGATGAAAAAAAGAATGTTGGAAAACACGACTACACGGTATGAAAAACTGCCAGCATGGTTGATGATTATTCTCGCATGTTTGATGGTAGAGATTTTCTTTTTTGGTGGTTCTTTTCTTGGTGGGATAGTAGTTGGTATTCTTGCCATACCTTACTATATGATGAATATAACTAATCTTGATGCTGTAGCTGATATTTTTAACCTTTTGCATCTTGAACTTGGTCTATTTGCCTTTGTTGCTCTGACTCTTTTTGCATGGGTTAAGTGGTACGAGAAGCGTCCAATTTCTAGTCTTGGATTTTTCAGGAAAAAATGGTTTTTTGAGATTCTTAAAGGTTGGGGAGTAGGGATGCTCATTTTCAGCCTTGCCTTTTTATTGACTTATATCTTTGGTGGTGTTGAATTGACTGCTGTCGATTTTTCAGGTGCTAGCCTTCTTTATGTGTTGACAACAATACCATTTTGGTTTATCCAGGGCGGCACTGAGGAGCTTTTAACACGCGCCTGGCTCCTGCCTATCATTAATAAGCGTTCTAATTTGGCTATTGCAGTTGCTATTTCAAGCAGTCTATTCGGGCTTATGCATTTAGCTAATGCTAATGTCACATTTTTATCAATTTTAAGTATCATCCTGTCGGGTGTTTTCATGGCCCTCTACATGCTTAAGACTGACAATATCTGGGGTGTTGCTGGTCTGCACGGCGCTTGGAATTTCACTCAGGGCAATGTTTTCGGTGTTGCCGTCAGTGGTTCAGGTGCAGGTTCTTCTCTGTTCTACTTTGGAAATAAGGCTGGCGCTGCAGATTGGATTTCTGGTGGAGCCTTTGGAACCGAAGGCAGTCTAATGGCAAGCATAGCCTTGCTTTTAGGAATTATCTACCTAGCTCTGCAATTGAAAAAAGAAAATACAGAAGACTGAGTTTCAAAGCTCAGTCTTCTTTTTACTTGTGATAAAATAGTAGGAAATGAGGTAAATTATGATAGACAGACAAGAAAATAATCACTTTAAATTAGTATCAAAATATGAGCCATCTGGAGATCAGCCTCAGGCTATAGAAGCCTTGGTTGATAACATCGAAGGTGGTGAAAAAGCGCAAATTCTCATGGGGGCAACAGGGACTGGTAAGACCTATACCATGAGTCAGGTTATTCAGAGAGTAAACAAGCCAACGCTGGTCATCGCCCACAACAAGACCTTGGCGGGTCAGCTTTATGGGGAATTCAAAGAATTCTTCCCAGACAATGCTGTGGAATACTTTGTATCCTACTATGATTATTATCAGCCCGAGGCCTATGTCCCTTCATCTGATACCTATATCGAAAAAGACAGCTCAGTCAATGATGAAATTGATAAGCTCCGCCATTCTGCCACTTCAGCCCTACTAGAGCGCAATGATGTCATCGTGGTAGCTTCTGTGTCTTGTATCTACGGTTTGGGTTCACCTAAGGAATACGCCGATAGCGTGGTCAGTCTGCGTCCTGGTCAGGATATTTCCCGAGACCAATTGCTTAATGACTTGGTGGATATCCAGTTTGAGCGCAATGATATCGATTTTCAGCGTGGGCGCTTTCGTGTTCGTGGGGATGTCGTGGAAATCTTCCCAGCCAGCCGTGACGAGCACGCCTTTCGTGTGGAATTCTTCGGGGATGAAATTGACCGCATTCGTGAGATTGAAAGCCTGACTGGTCGTGTATTGGGTGAAGTTGATCACTTGGCTATTTTCCCAGCCACCCACTTCATGACCAATGATGAGCACATGGAGCATGCCATCCAAAATATCATGGACGAGATGGAAGAGCAGGTCAAGCTCTTTGAATCTGAAGGAAAGCTGATAGAAGCTCAGCGCATTCGCCAGAGAACGGAATACGACGTGGAAATGCTGCGAGAGATGGGCTACACCAACGGTGTCGAAAACTATTCTCGTCATATGGATGGCCGTTCTGAAGGGGAACCGCCTTTCACCTTGCTGGACTTCTTCCCTGAGGATTTCCTCATCATGATTGATGAGAGTCATATGACCATGGGTCAGATTAAGGGGATGTATAATGGAGACCGCTCTCGTAAGGAGATGTTGGTTAATTATGGTTTCCGCCTCCCATCTGCACTGGACAACCGTCCGCTGCGCCGAGAAGAATTTGAGAGCCATGTTCACCAGATTGTCTATGTGTCAGCGACACCGGGCGACTACGAAAAAGAACAAACAGATACCGTCATTGAGCAAATTATTCGTCCGACAGGTCTTTTGGACCCAGAAGTTGAAGTACGTCCGACTATGGGGCAGATGGATGACCTCCTGGGTGAAATCAACCTTCGTGCTGAAAAAGGTGAGCGTACCTTTGTCACAACCTTGACCAAGAAGATGGCCGAGGACTTGACCGATTATTTCAAGGAGATGGGTGTCAAGGTCAAGTACATGCACTCTGATATCAAGACCTTGGAGCGTACTGAGATTATTCGTGACTTGCGCTTGGGTGTCTTTGATGTTTTGATTGGGATCAATTTGCTGCGCGAAGGTATTGACGTGCCAGAAGTGAGCTTGGTTGCCATCTTGGATGCGGACAAGGAAGGATTCCTCCGCAATGAACGCGGACTGGTTCAGACCATCGGTCGGGCTGCTCGTAACTCCGAAGGGCATGTTATCATGTATGCCGATAAAATCACGGACTCCATGCAGAGAGCCATGGACGAGACGGCCCGCCGTCGTGAAATCCAGATGGCCTACAATGAGGAGCACGGCATTGTCCCACAAACCATCAAGAAAGAAATCCGTGACCTTATCGCTATTTCTAAAGCCAACGAGACCGACGTGGCAGAAGACACCGTGGACTACAGTGCCATGAACAATAAAGAGCGTCAAGAGGCCATCAAAAAACTGCAAAAACAAATGCAGGAAGCAGCCGAACTGCTTGACTTTGAGTTGGCAGCCCAAATCCGTGATATGGTGCTGGAATTGAAGGCCATGGATTAGGGGAGTTATGGAAAAAGATACAAAGAATTTGATTTTAGGGTGGATTACATTAGCTTTTTTTGTTGGCATTATCTATATGTTTTTTAATTGGTTTTTGAAGTTACTATCTATAGTTAAAACACTAGATGCAGTTATAATAGTTGCAATCATTACAGGTTTAGTAACAATTACAACAACTGCTGTAAAAACTATTATTGATATAAAGCAAACTAGACTACAATATTTAACCCAGAAACGTGAAACTGCCTATTATCAATTTATTGATATGGTGTATAAGATTAATCAATCAAGTAAAGATCAATCGAGTTATTCTTCGGAGGAACAAATCAAAGATCTTACGAAATTTAGCAAAGAGATAACGATGTGGGGTTAAAAAAATGTAGTTGAAAAGTTGACGGAATTTAGAAGAGTTAGTAATACAAGTGCAGATGGTATGCAACTTTTGAAAATTTCTGTGCAATTAATGAATGAAATGAGAAAAGATTTAGGTGTTTCAAAAGTAAAAGAGAAATCTTTGCTAGCATTTTTTATAAATGATATAGAGAATATAGAATAGGAGTACACTATGTCACGTTCGCAAGCTACCATTCTCACCAACATGTGTCTGATTGAGGATGGTCAGGGAAATATTGTTATGCAAATTCGTAATCCAAAGCGCTATTCTTGGTCAGGGGCAGCATTGCCTGGTGGGCATATTGAGCCGCATGAAGGCTTGGTTGAGTCTGTTATTCGTGAAGTTAAGGAAGAAACAGGTTTAACCATTAAAAATCCCAGCTTAGTTGGAATGAAGCATTGGTACACCAAAGAAGATGAACGTTACCTAGTATTCCTCTATCGAACAAATGAATTTACAGGAGAAATTCATTCAACAGAAGAAGGAGAAATCAAATGGGTAGCTCGTAAAGATTTTGCTCAAATGGATTTGGCTTACGACATGCTCAATCTGCTGCGCGTGTTTGAGGAAGAAGAGTTATCAGAACTCTTTTATCGCGAACGCCTTGAAGATGATTTTGTCAGAGAGTTTTGGTGAAAACAGTTATTTGACTATCTCTTTTATGATTATTGGATGAATAGCAGAATTTCGTCAAGCTGGATACTTTTTCAAAAAGTCTGATGAGATATTTCACATGTGTAAAGTTTTGACAAGTCTATACAAGTTTGTTATCCTAGAAGTACAAAAGGAGACAAGCGCCAACTTGCCTCCTATGTAGGACCGTTTTAAAGACGGGACAGATGGAAATAGCAAAACCGCTACTTCAAGCTGGTCAAAGTTTGAGAGGTAGCGGTTTTACTGTTTTATTTTTTCTTATCAAGATAAGCTAATAAAGCCAGTAGCAATATGCCTGAGTTTATTATCAAGGACAAAGCCTCGTAAACAGACATAGATGGTTACCTTTCTAAGGTGGATAGTGTCATAGGCACCACCTCCCTGGATAGATTTCCATCCCGCTCCTTTGGAACTTTCCTACACTTATTAATTCGAATTTAAAATGGAAAATAGGTATTGTAAGGAAAATAATATTTTTGAGACGCTTCTTTTGTCATAGGAATAATCCGCTCAACTGATGAAGGAGAAATCAAATGGGTGCCCCGTAAAGAACTTCCCGAGATGGGCTTAGCCTATGACATGCTCAATCTGCTGCGCGTGTTTGAGGAAGAAGAGTTATCAGAACTCTTTTATCGCGAACGTCTTGAAGATGATTTTGTCAGAGAGTTTTGGTGAGAAAATATTGGCTTAGACTATAACTTCAAGTATTCTATAAGTTGTTAGAGGAATAAGCTCCGCATTCATTCAGAATATACCAAAAAGGTAGCGCCATCTGGCGCTACCTTTTCAGGTCTTATCAAATTATTTTGATATACGGTGATTAATACTCAATGAAAATCAAAATTAGAGAAGGCTAAACGATCTATCATTTTGATTTTCGAAGAGTATAAGGTTATTTAACTGATCCACTTGTGACACCCTCAACATAGTATTTCTGCATGTAGATGAAGAGGAGTGTGATTGGGATAGCTATAATAACGGATGCCGCTGCAAAGGAGCGGAACCATTCGTTGATGGTATCTTGTTCCAACATGGCAAAGAGTCCGATGGCCACTGTATATTTGTGAGTGGCATCACCTAGGATAACTTTGGCAAAGATGAAGTCTACCCATGGCCCGATAAAGGCTGTGAGAGCGGTATAGACAATGATTGGTTTTGACAAAGGTAAGGTAATTTTAAAGAAGATATCCTTGCGGGTTGCTCCATCAATCATAGCTGATTCATCTAGAGAATAAGGAATGGTATCAAAGAAGCCTTTGGCAATGTAGAAACCAAGAGCAGCTCCTGCCGAATAAACTAAAACTAAGGCAAACAGTGTTTGAGTCAAATTGAATGCTTTCAAGATGTAGTAAACAGCAATCATTGACATGAAACCAGGGAACATGTTAAGGACAAGGGCTAGTTTCAAGAAACCATTGCGGTGTTTGAATTTAATACGGCTGAGTGAGTAAGCCATGGCAACAGTGATAAAGGTTGAAATGATACAGGTTGCTGTTGCTACAATCAAGGTATTAAAGAACCATTGAGCAAAGGGGAATGATGAGTTGCTAAAGAGTTTAGCGTAGTTATCCAAGGTGAAGGTTTTTGGGATAATATAAGGTACGTAAGCACCAGTTTCACCACGGAAGCTTGTCAGAACGACCCAAAAAATTGGAAAGAGCCAAATAAGTGACAAAACTGTCAATAAGATATAAGTTAAAGTTAACTGTAGACGTCGTTTATTTTTCATTATTTAACAGCTCCTTCCTTGTAAGAGTTGGTTCTTGTGTAAGCTAGCAAGCTAAAGATAGCTGAAATAGCAAAGATGAGGATACCAATAACAGAAGCTAAATTGTAGTCAGCTGCTGATACGGTCAGTTTGTAAAGCCAAGTTACCAAAAGGTCGGTTGAACCTGCTTGGTAGTAGTTCGGATTGGTTGGATTACCACCAGTCAACAAGTAGATAACATTGAAGTTATTAATGTTACCAATGAACTGTTGAATGAGGTTTGGTGTCATAATCAAGAGAATTTGAGGGAAAGTAATGCTACGGAAGATTTGGAACTTATTAGCCCCGTCAATTTCAGCAGCTTCCAATTGTTCTTGTGGCAAGTTCATAATGATAGATGTTGCCAATAACATAGTAAATGGAATACCAACCCACATATTAACAAAGATAATTGAGAATTTTGCCCAAACTGGATCTGTCAAAAATGGCAGTGGATTTTTAGCTGAAACCAGGCCGATTTTAATCAGCATTGAATTGAGTGGACCGCCATCAGTTAAGAGATTGCGCATGATGAGCAGGGAGATAAACTGAGGTACGGCAATTGTGATGACGAAGATTGTTCGCCACATCTTCTTAAGCTTCAGACCTTTGGTATTGATAATTAAAGCCAAAACGATACCAAAGAAGAAGTTGGTAGCTGTAGCGGCAACCGCCCAAATTAGAGTCCAGGTCAAGACTGGGAAGAATGTTCCTGCCATACGACCTGTAAGGACATTTCCAAAGTTTGCCAAACCAACCCAATCAAAGAGGGATTTTGGTGGTAAATGATTATGATCATAGCTAGTGAAGGCTAGACAGATCATATAAACTAGGGGCACAATAGTGAAGAGAAGGACACCCAACAAAGGGATTGACATGAGGGTCATGTGGAAACGACCGTCTGTCAGCGTATGGAAATCCTCCATGAAGCTTGGAATCTTTTTATTCTCAGCCTTTAAAACATAAAGTTTTCGAGCACTTTTAAGGTTACACCAATAAATATAGGCAAAGACAAGACAGAAGATTAGTGAAGCTAAACCAAAAATCAGCATCAACATAGAGTTGTCGCCATCAACAGCTTGGGTGATTTTTATACCATCAATTTCAACAACCTGCTGACCTTGAGCTTGTGTTCCCAAGGTAATGAGGCCACCCATAGCTGGGATTACTTGTAAAACAAAGGTAATCAAGAAAAGAATTTCACTGAATAAGAAAAGTAATCCTTTGATAATTTGCTTGTTGGCAAGATTGGCAAAGCCCATTACCAAAGCTGATAATTTAATGTCTGTGCCGCCTTTTTTCAGGGCTTCAAGAACTGAAACCTTTTCAAAATAGACAGAGTCGTTCATTATTATTCCTCCCTATTTGTCATAAAACTGGAACGGTACCAGTACTCAAACGAGCCATAAGTATATGTAGCTCATGAATAAAAGTAAAATACAATTGAAGTATAGGTGACTCTCTTATAGAAGCAGAGACAATCTTATCAATATCATAGTAATCAATTGATAATCTATCGTTTCAGCAAGTCATTATTTCTGATTACTATGATATTGACAAGGCATATTTCAATTAATACTCTTTGAAAATCAAAATAATAGATTGTTAAGCCTTCTTACCTACCATTAGGTATATCTGTAACGGCTTGCCTTCTCTAATTTTGATTTTCATTGAGTATAAGATTTAAGGGGCCGAGACTTCTGTCCCAGCCCCTTCCGTTTATTCAAAATCGATGATTTGAGAATAACTGATTTAAATAAGCATTCTCAAGCATTTGCGAGTTTCTTACTCAGTTGCAGCCAAGTCTTTATCGAATTGTTGCAATTTAGCTAGGAAGTCAGCAGGAGCAATTTTACCTGAATATGGTCCGCTAAGAAGCGCCGCTGATTCAGTCCAGAAAGTAGCCATTTGGTTAACTTTAGGCATTACTGTAGTGTGTTCAGCTGAACCAGTCATGCTTGAAACAGCTTTAGCCAATTGGTTGTTAGCAACAGCATCTGATGATTGTACTTCTTTGTTTGAAGGAATGATGTTACGTGTTTCAAATTGGTTCTTTTGGCTTTCAGCTTCAGTGAGGTATGCAGCCAATTTATAAGAAGCAGCAATACGTTTTGCATCTCCGCCAGCAGGAGCTTGGTTAACAGCGTAAAGTTTAACACCCATGAATGCTTGTTGTTGTACAGTTTCACCATCGATAGTTACAGTTGGATAAACAGTAACACCTAGGTTGTCAGCACCGATAGCTTCTTCGGCAGCAGCATAGTTCCAAGGGCCTGTTTCGATAGCAGCAACTGTACCATCTCCAAATTTTGAAACAGCTTCTGCATCAGTGACATTTACAAAACCACTGTTATCTTTTTGGTCAGCCAACCATTGCATGACAGCAACACCTTTATCGTTACCCCAGTTTGTACCATCGATAGTTTCACCATCTTCACCAAAGAGAGTGTTACCAACTGAAAGCATCAAAGGAGCAATAGCATATGCATTAACTTCTTTGAGCGAAGCACCGAATGTAGCTTTTGAAGTGATACCTTCGTAAGTTTTAACATCATCTTCAGAAAGTTTAGATTTGTTGTAGAAAAGAACTTGTGATTCTACACCGAATGGGAAAGCATATGTTTTACCTTGGTATTGTGCACCAGCAACAGCATTTTCAACGTTGTTTTCTGCAACTTCAGTAGCATATTGTTCAGGGATTTCTTGGATAACACCTGACTCAACTAATTGACCGAGTTGGTCATGTGGAAGTGAGAAGACATCAGCTGCTTTTTCTGGGTCTTTCTTCACATTTTCTTGAGCTTTAGAATCGTTTGATTCTACGATTTTTACAGAAACGCCTTCAGCTTCTTCAAAAGCTTTAACTGTAGCCTCATAAGATTCTTTAGCATCTGTAGGGACCCAAAGTTTTAGACTGACAGTGTCTGATGAAGACTTTGCATCTTCTGTTTTGTTCGAAGAACAAGCAGCGAGAGTAGCAACTGATGCCAAAGCAACACCGCTAGTAACGATTGTTTTCCAAGTAGACTTTTTCATTTTTTTCTCCTCCTAGAGAATGTTTTGATGTTTACACACTATATTATGCAACCGTTTGCAATCTTTGTCAAGTACTTTTTGCCAATTTTTTTAAAAATTTATAAAGTTTTTTTGTTTTTAAAATAAATGAGGAAGTATTTTTTAAGAAAACGCTTGCGTTTGATTGTCAAAACAGGTATGATGGAGCAGTATTGTAAACTGTGGCCTATTTAGGTTATAAAAAAATGAAGTAAATATGAAACAAGTATTAGAAAATATATGGTTTATTCCTATATTTTAGCTTGTCACTGCTTATAAACTAGTATAAAATGGAATAAAGGAGGTAGATCATGGTTACAATTAAAGATGTGGCTGCTAAGGCTGGTGTTAACCCTTCAACGGTTAGTCGCGTTTTGAAGGATAATACCTCAATTTCTCAAAAGACAAAGGAACGTGTTAGAAAAGCAATGCAGGAACTTGGATATGTACCCAATGTTGCTGCACAAATGTTGGCTAGCGGTTTAACCTATAATATTGGTTTGATTTTTCCACCATTGGTGACTCCAGATCGTTTAAGTGAACCTTTCTTTATGAGAATCTTGTCTACGATTACTAATGAAGCTAAGGCAAATGACTTCACAGTTTCTATTGCGACTGGTCTTTCTATAGAAGAGGTTGAAGACCAGGTAAAACTTATGCACCGCCAGAAAAGGGTGGATGGTTTTATTATTCTATATTCAGATATTAATGACCCTGTACGAAAGTATCTTATGGATAATAAAATGCCTTTTGTTGTAGTCGGAGCCCCAGAGGGATTTGAGAATGACATAACTTATGTTAATAATGATAATCAGCTTATGGGTAAAACAGCTGTAGACTACTTATATAGAAAAGGGCATCGGAAAATTCTTTTCATCACAGATGATAAGGAATCTGAAGTTGCAGTTGAGCGCTATTTTGGTTATGTACGAGGATCTGATAGATTAGGGATTCCAAGTAGAGAAGCTCTGCTATTTGACCGAAAAAAACCAGAAGTATTACAAGAGCTTATTGATACTATAGATGAAGAAAAACCAACTGCTCTAATCGTTATTGGTGATATTGTTGCGATTCGCTTAATGCAATTTTTATCTTTCTATGACTTGTCGGTACCAGATGATATTTCATTGATTACTTTCAATAACTCTATCTATTCAAAATTAATTCATCCATATTTAACAACATTTGATGTCAATATTGAGAATCTTGGCAGAACAAGCCTTCGACATCTTTTAAGTATTATTAAGAGCCCTGATGAGGTCAGTCATGAGACTATTATTGTTCCTTTTATTCTAAAAGAGAGAGAAAGTGTAAGACAATTAATAGTAGAAGATAAAGCAGAAAATAAATAAATATGAACTTCGGTAACATAGTTATCGAAGTTTTTTAAAAAAACTATTGACTTACGCAAACGATTGCGCTAAAATTGCATTATAGAAATTAATTATTTTGTGTTATTTGAAGTCTTATGGGGACTGATCCCTGATAGACTTGATTCTTATGGAATATAAAATGAAAAAGAAATGAGGCGCAAGTTATGGAAAAACGCGCAAGCGGTGTCTTAATGCACATCACATCTCTTCCAGGTTCATTTGGAATCGGAACATTTGGTAAATCAGCTTACGATTTTGTTGATTTCCTAGTTGAAACAGATCAAAGTTATTGGCAAATCTTGCCTCTCACCACAACAAGTTACGGTGATTCACCTTATCAATCTTTCTCAGCAGTTGCAGGTAATACTCATCTAATCGATTTTGACTTGCTTGCTAAAGAGGGTTATCTTACTGAAACGGATTATGTCAATTTAAACTTTGCTCCTAATCCTGAATCAGTCGATTACGAACTTATTTTTGAAATGCGTAGACCTGTTTTGGAAAAAGCAGTTGCAGGATTTCTTGCAAGTAAGTCGGGGTTGAAAAAATTAGCTGATTTTGAAAAAGAAGCTGATTGGCTAAGAGACTTTGCTGAATTTATGGCCTTCAAAGAACATTTTGGAAATAAGGCTTTACAAGAATGGGACGACGTTGCCCTTATTCAAAGAGAACCTGAAGTTCTAGATAAATATCGCAAAGAATTAGCTGATGTTATTAATTATCATAAAGTAACTCAATACTTCTTCTTCAAACAATGGCTAGCTCTTAAAGCATATGCTAATGAAAATGGAATTGAAATCATCGGAGACATGCCAATCTATGTCTCTGCTGACAGTGTTGAAGTTTGGACCATGCCGGAACTCTTTAAACTCGATGAAGATAAAAAACCAATCTATATTGCTGGTTGTCCACCAGATAGTTTCTCAGATGAAGGTCAGCTTTGGGGAAATCCAATTTATGATTGGGATGCTCATGAAAAAACATCATTTGCCTGGTGGGTTTACCGTATTCGTGAAGGATTTAAAATATATGACCTCCTTCGTATAGACCACTTCAAGGGATTCTCAGATTTTTGGGAAATTCCTGGAGAAGATACATCAGCTAAGAATGGTGAATGGCAATCTGGACCTGGACGCGCTCTATTTGATACAGTAAAAGCTGAATTAGGTGATCTGCCTATTATTGCTGAAAATCTAGGTTATATTGATGAAAAAGCTGAGCAACTGCTAACAGATACAGCTTTTCCTGGCATGAAAATCTTAGAATTTGGCTTGCTTGACACTGAAGGGCAAAGTATTGATATCCCGCACAATTATACTTCAAATGTTGTGGCTTACACTGGTACCCATGATAATGAGGTTATTAATGGTTGGTATGAAAATCTTACAGCTGAGCAAAAAGCATTTACAGATGCCTACATTCGCCGTCAAAAAGACGAACCAATTAATGAAGCAATGCTACGCGCACTTTTTGCAACAGTTTCTGATGTTGCTATTGTCTGCATGCAAGATTTATTGGACAAACCTGCTGATGCTCGAATGAATATTCCTAATACGCTTGGCGGCAACTGGCAGTGGCGTATGCTAGCTGAAGATCTGACTGCTGAACGAAAAGCTTTCTTAAAAGAAATTACTGCTCTTTATGCTCGTAAAAATACCTTTAAAAAAAGTAAAGAAGAGCTCAAAAAATAAACAATACAAAAGCACAGATGACTTAGGCTTAGTCAATGAAAACTAATTTTTCTTTGACTAGTTCATCTGTCAAATAGTTATTAATTGGTGAATTCGTTAATAAGAAATTATTCGAGTTCGATCTAACCCTATAAACATCTAAAGGAACGACTGAAAACATGACTAACTTTACAACCTATATTGAAAAACAAGGCAAAAAACTTAACGAACTTAGTAATGAAGAAATCTATGTAGCGCTTTTACATTATGTAAAAGAAGCTGCTGCTGGCAAAGAGAAAAATACAGCTAAACGCAAAGTTTACTATATCTCTGCAGAATTCTTGATTGGGAAACTCCTCTCAAACAACTTGATTAACCTTGGTATTTATAAAGATATCAAACAAGAATTAGCTATTGCTGGTAAGAGCATTGCACAAGTTGAGGATGTAGAACTTGAACCTTCACTTGGTAATGGAGGACTTGGACGCTTGGCATCATGTTTTATTGATTCTATGTCATCTTTAGGAATCAATGGTGAAGGTGTAGGACTAAATTACCACTGTGGTCTCTTCAAACAAGTTTTCCGACACAATGAACAAGAGACTGAGCCAAACTACTGGATTGAAGAAGATAGTTGGTTAGTTCCAACAGATATCAGCTATGATATCCCATTCAAAGATTTCACTTTGAAATCACGTCTTGACCGTATTGATGTTTTGGGTTACCAACGTGACACTAAAAATTATCTCAATCTTTTTGATATTACAGGAATTGATTATGGTCAAATCAAAGATGGTATTGATTTTGACAAAACAAATATTGTTCGCAATTTGACACTTTTCCTTTATCCAGATGATTCTAATAAAAATGGTGAATTGCTTCGCATTTACCAACAATATTTCATGGTTTCAAATGCAGCGCAGCTATTAATCGACGAAGCCATTGAACGTGGGTCAAATATCCACGATTTGGCTGATTATGCTTATGTTCAAATTAACGACACTCACCCATCAATGGTTATTCCTGAATTGATTCGTCTTTTGACAGAAAAACATGGAATTGACTTTGACCAAGCTGTATCAATCGTTAAAAATATGGTTGGTTACACTAATCACACAATCTTGGCGGAAGCGCTTGAAAAATGGCCGCTAGATTACCTCAATGAAGTTGTACCACACTTGGTAACAATCATTGAAAAATTGGATGCTTTGGTGGCTGATCAAGTAAAAGACCCTAGTCTCCAAATCATTGATGACAGTCGTCGTGTTCACATGGCGCACATGGATATTCATTTTGCAACTTCAGTTAACGGGGTAGCTGCACTTCACACTGAAATCCTTAAAAATAGTGAACTTAAAGGTTTCTATGAACTTTATCCTGAAAAATTCAACAACAAAACAAATGGTATTACTTTCCGTCGTTGGTTGGAATTTGCTAACCAAGACTTGGCTGATTGTATCAAAGAGTTGATTGGTGATGACTACTTGACTGATGCTACTAAGTTGGAAAAACTTTTAGCTTTTGCAGACAATGAAACAGTTCATGCTAAACTTTCTCAAATCAAGTACAATAACAAATTAGCACTTAAACGCTACCTCAAGGACAATAAAGGTATCGATCTTGATGAAAACTCAATCATTGATACTCAGATTAAACGTTTCCATGAGTACAAACGTCAACAGATGAATGCCCTTTATGTTATCCACAAGTATTTGGAAATTAAACGTGGCAATCTTCCACAACGTAAAATTACAGTTATCTTTGGAGGAAAAGCAGCACCTGCTTATACCATTGCCCAAGATATCATTCACCTTATCCTTTGTCTCTCTGAACTTATCAACAACGATCCTCAAGTTAGCCAATACCTCAATGTTCACCTTGTGGAAAACTACAATGTGACGGTAGCTGAACACCTCATACCTGCGACAGATATCTCCGAGCAAATCTCCCTCGCATCTAAAGAAGCATCTGGTACAGGTAACATGAAGTTCATGCTAAATGGGGCACTAACTCTAGGAACAATGGATGGGGCTAATGTGGAAATAGCAGAGCTTGCCGGTATGGATAACATCTACACATTTGGTAAAGATTCTGATACAATCATTGACCTCTATGCTGATAGTTCTTATGTATCTGCAGAATACTACGAAAATGATGAAACCATTAAAGAAGCAGTTGATTTTATCGTAAGTGATGAACTTATTAATCGTGGAAATGCTCAACGTCTCGAACGTCTCTATAATGAACTTATCAACAAAGACTGGTTCATGACACTCATTGATTTGAAAGAATATATTGCAGTCAAAGAAAAAATGCTTTCAGATTATGAGGACCAAGATGTTTGGATGACAAAAGTTGTTAAAAACATTGCCAAAGCTGGATTCTTCTCATCAGATCGTACAATCGAACAATATAATGAGGATATTTGGCACTCAAACTAAAGATAAGTCCCTTTAAAAAACTTTAGCAAGAACTCTAGATTCATAACTCTGGAGTTCTTGTTTTTTGATACAGTCATTTGAAGAGTTTTGATACATCGTCACTTTCGTCTTGCCATACTCTTGGATGAGTGAAAGACCTTTCCTTAATTTCCCGCCTCATTTCCTTGTCTGAAAGTTCTTCATTAGACTATATATAGGTTAATCTTTATCTGCGAGAGTGCGTGAAGGTTTTGCAAGTTGATTTAATGATGATTTTGTAAGAAAAAACAATTAGCTCTATCAAAGAAAGCGCTTTTATGTTAAAATATAAGAAATAAACGTTTTATGACTTAGAAAAGAGGCAATTATGACTGAAAAAACTTTCTTCATGATTAAACCTGACGGTGTTGAGCGTCGCCTAATTGGTGAAATTATTCATTTAATTGAACGTCGTGGTTTTACTATTGAACGATTGGAGCTAAGGATGGCAACTGAAGACATCCTCCGTCAGCACTATAGTCATTTAGTTGATAAGCCGTTTTTCGGAGATATTCTTGGCTACATGCTTAGCGGTCCCGTTTTAATTGGCGTTATTTCCGGTCCAAAAGTAGTTAAGAGTTGGCGTATCATGATGGGGGCAACCAACCCAGTTGATGCGGTTCCAGGAAGCATCCGTGGAGATTTTGCAATGGGGCCAGTAGATGGCAATATTAAGAATGTTGTCCATGGTTCGGATTCTAAAGAAGCAGCACAACGAGAAATTGCACTTTGGTTTGGTCAATCAAATAATTAATCTTAAACTTGAAAAACTAGATTTTATTAAAAGGACAGACTTTATGTTTAGGTTTGTCTTTTTTAGTTTTCCATATTTAAAATTAATGTGTATGTGGCTGATTGATTCTCATTGAAAATTGATTTTATAACGTTTCACTCAGCCTTAATTATTATCAGATCAAGAGCTGAAGATGAAACTCAAGAGCAAGCTATTTTTGAGATGGTAAGATGAGATAATCTTAAATAAAAATAGGTGATAAAATGCGCACGCTACCCATCTTTTTGATATAATAGATTGGAATGACTAAAAAGTATAGGAATTGTAAATGAATATAGAAGAATTGAAAAAACGTCAGGAGAAGATTCGCAACTTCTCCATTATTGCCCACATTGACCATGGGAAGTCAACGCTGGCTGACCGTATCTTGGAGCAAACTGAGACAGTTTCGAGTCGTGAGATGCAGGCCCAGCTCCTTGACAGTATGGACTTGGAGCGTGAGCGTGGGATTACCATCAAGCTTAACGCTGTGCAATTAAACTACACTGCTAAAGATGGGGAAACTTACATTTTCCACTTGATTGACACCCCTGGACACGTTGACTTTACCTATGAAGTATCACGCTCCTTGGCTGCCTGTGAAGGTGCTATCCTAGTTGTGGATGCGGCTCAGGGTATTGAAGCCCAAACTTTGGCTAATGTCTATCTAGCTCTTGATAATGACCTTGAAATCATGCCAGTTATCAACAAGATTGACTTGCCTGCTGCAGATCCAGAGCGTGTTCGCCAAGAAATCGAGGATGTTATTGGTTTAGATGCTTCAGATGCTGTACTTGCTTCAGCTAAGGCTGGTATTGGGATTGATGAAATCCTTGAGCAAATCGTGGAGAAAGTACCTGCACCAACAGGTGATGTGGAAGCACCTCTCCAAGCCCTTATCTTTGACTCAGTTTATGACCCTTATCGTGGGGTAATCTTGCAAGTTCGTATCGTCAATGGTATGGTTAAACCTGGAGATACCATCCAAATGATGTCTAATGGTAAGACTTTTGATGTTACTGAAGTAGGAATTTTCACGCCTAAGGCTATGGGTCGTGATGTTCTTGCGACAGGTGATGTTGGTTATATCGCTGCCTCTATCAAGACTGTTGCAGATACCCGTGTGGGGGATACCGTAACGCTGGCAGATAATCCTGCTTCAGAGGCGCTAGCGGGTTACAAACAGATGAACCCAATGGTCTTTGCTGGTCTTTATCCAATTGAGTCTAACAAGTATAATGACCTTCGTGAGGCTCTTGAAAAACTTCAACTTAACGATGCCAGCCTGCAATTTGAGCCTGAGACTTCCCAAGCCCTTGGTTTTGGTTTCCGTTGTGGATTCTTGGGACTTCTCCATATGGATGTTATTCAAGAACGTTTGGAACGTGAGTTCAACATTGACCTCATCATGACGGCGCCATCCGTAGTTTACCATGTTAATACCACTGATGGAGAAATGATTGAAGTATCTAACCCTTCAGAGTTCCCAGATCCAACCAAGGTTGAAAGTATTGAAGAACCATACGTTAAGGCTCAAATCATGGTGCCACAAGATTATGTTGGAGCCGTTATGGATTTGGCCCAACGTAAACGTGGTGACTTTGTGACTATGGACTACATTGATGATAACCGTGTTAATGTTATTTACCAAATTCCATTGGCTGAGATTGTCTTTGACTTCTTTGATAAGCTCAAGTCATCAACCCGTGGATATGCTTCATTTGACTATGAAATCTCTGAATACCGTAAGTCTAAATTGGTTAAGATGGACATCCTTCTTAATGGTGACAAGGTTGATGCCCTCAGCTTCATTGTCCACAAAGAATTTGCTTACGAACGTGGAAAACTCATTGTTGAAAAACTCAAGAAAATCATTCCACGTCAACAATTTGAAGTGCCTATTCAAGCAGCTATCGGTCAAAAAATCGTTGCCCGTTCAGATATCAAGGCCCTCCGCAAGAACGTTCTTGCTAAGTGTTATGGTGGTGACGTTTCTCGTAAACGTAAACTCCTTGAAAAACAAAAAGCTGGTAAGAAACGTATGAAAGCTATCGGTTCTGTAGAAGTACCGCAAGAAGCCTTCTTGAGTGTCCTTTCTATGGATGATGACGAGAAGAAGAAATAAGAGTCTTGGATAATTCCAAAAAAAGATGAGCCAAGAAATCTTTTTGGCTCATTTTGTTTTTTTCTGTTAAAATGAAAGGTAATTACAAATGAAAAAAATGCCCTTTGTATCTAGTTCAGACTTAATGACCCTTGTCTTTGTCCTACTCTATGGCTTAGGTGTCTATGTCAATCTCAAAAATAATAATGTCATTATGGCTTGTGTTTGGGGAGCTCTAATTGTCATTAATTTAGTCTTCTTTGCTATGCGCCATCTCAAGAAAGATGACAAATAGTCTGGGTTTTAGAAATCTAGGAAGAATATACTCTTCGAAAATCAAAATGATAGTTCGTTAAGCCTTCTTGCCTACCATTAGGTATGTCTGCGTCGGCTTGCCTCCTCTAATTTTGATTTTCATTGAGTATTAGCTTCTATCTTTGACTATCAACAAGAAAATCCTGTAAACGGCTGTTTACAGGATTTTTTTACTTCTTAACAATCATATCCAAAACTTGTTGAATTTTAGCTTCTTGCTCTTCCGGGTTATCCACAGGATTCTCCATGACTTGGTTAATCTTGTTTCCGATAACGAGACCAAGTGTGCGGTTAATGCTGGAACGAACCGCAGTCAATTGGGTAACAATATCAATACACTCTTGTTCGTCCTCAATCATTTTTTGGATACCACGAAGCTGACCTTCGGCACGTTTGAGGCGGTTTAATATATCTTTTTTCTCTGTTCTCATAGCTACCTCCATTTTTCTTTTATTATACCGACCTGGGGTATAATTGTCAATTAAGAGTGACTCAATCTTTCTATTTGACAGCTATCTTTGAAATGTGCTATCATTTAAATATACCTATAGGGGTATTTGAAAGAAGGAGAAAATATTGGTGAATTTTCT
Organism: Streptococcus henryi DSM 19005; assembly: GCF_000376985.1. Taxonomy (GTDB): domain Bacteria; phylum Bacillota; class Bacilli; order Lactobacillales; family Streptococcaceae; genus Streptococcus; species Streptococcus henryi. The sequence goes on along the minus strand of NZ_AQYA01000036.1, from coordinate 176,075 downwards.
GAAAAGATTCTTTTCTTCAGCCATAAAAAGCATTTCTAGCAAGGAATTAGAAGAGCTTCTGGCAAAAGAAAAGATTACATTATTAGATGTACGCACAAAGCAAGAATACCAGGGAGGGCATATTAAAGGAGCTAGAAATTTCCCGCTGGATCAACTTGAAGCCTACAAAGAGCCTAAAGTTGGGCCACTTTATGTCATCTGCCAATCAGGTATGCGCAGTAAACGCGCAGCTAGCCTACTAAGTAAAAAAGGCTACCAGGTCATCAATGTAAGAGGTGGCATGTCAGCCTACACAGGAAAAATTATTGGAGGAAAATAAGATGAAAATCATTATCGTTGGTGGTGTTGCTGGTGGTATGTCGGCAGCAACTCGTCTTCGCCGTCTCATGGAAGATGCGGAAATTATTGTTTTTGACAAGGGACCATTCGTTTCCTTTGCCAATTGTGGTTTGCCTTTCCACGTTTCTGGGGAAATAGCAGAGCGTTCTAGCCTATTAGTTCAAACACCAGAGCGTCTCAAGGCTCGTTTTGAATTGGATGTTCGTCCAGAAACAGAAATTCTGGCAATCGATCCTGTTAAGAAAGAAGTGACTGTTCGCCACCAAGACAAGACTTACAGCGAAAGCTATGACAAACTCATCTTGTCACCAGGAGCAAAGCCGTTTGTACCGCCAATGGAAGGGTTAGAGGAAGCAAACAATGTCTTCACTCTCCGCAACATTCCTGATTTGGATAAAATCATGGCCAAGCTTGCTGGTGTCGCTAGTGGCAATGCTACAGTTATCGGAGCTGGTTTCATCGGCCTTGAAATGGCAGAAGCCCTTGCCAAGAAAGGCTTATCAGTTACAATTGTGGAGAAAGCTCCGCATGTCTTGCCACCATTGGATGAAGAGATGGCTGCCTTTGTCCAGGCTGAATTAGTTGCGAATGGCATCCGTGTCATCACTGGTCAATCTGCTCAAGTCTTTAAAGACCAAGGACAATCTATCGTTTTGGAAGATGGTACAGTCCTTGAATCAGACATCACCATCCTTTCAGTTGGAGTTCAGCCTGAAAACGACTTGGCTAAGTCAGCTGGTGTGGATTTGGGACTTCGTGGAGGTATCTTGGTCGATGAGAATTACCAAACGAACCAAGCTGATATCTATGCTGTCGGTGATGCCATTGTGGTTAAGAACCAGATTACAGGTCAAGATGCCCTGATTTCCCTAGCCAACCCGGCCAACCGTCAGGGTCGTCAGGTTGCCGATGTCATTGCTGGTCAAGCTCGTGAAAACAAGGGCTCAATCGGCACAGCTATTGTCCGAGTCTTCAATATGGCAGCTGCGTCAGCAGGTCTTAGTGAACGTGTGGCTCGTCAAAGTTTTGATGATGTAGCTGTTGTTCATACGACAGGTAACGACCATGCTGGCTACTACCCAGGTGCAACTGGCATCACCATGAAATTGGTCTTTAACCCTAAGACAGGTGCCATCTACGGTGCTCAAGCTGTCGGTCAAAAAGGTGTGGATAAACGTATCGATATCCTTGCTACAGCTATCAAGGCTGGTCTTACTATCTTTGATTTACCAGAGTTGGAATTCACTTATGCACCTCCATTTGGTTCTGCCAAAGACCCAGTTAATATGATTGGCTATGCAGCTATTAACCTGGCTGAAGGACTCAGTGATAGTGTTCAATGGTATGAGCTCAAGGATGAGTTGGCCAAGGGCAAGGTCTTGCTGGATGTTCGCACAGCTGCTGAAGTGGCTAATGGGCGTTTCCCAGATGCTGTTACTATTCCACTTGATGACCTGCGCTCGCGCCTAGCCGAGCTGGATGCTGATAAAGAATACATCGTCAGCTGTCACAGTGGCTTACGTTCTTACTTAGCGGAGCGTATTCTCAAACAAAAAGGCTTCAAGGTTGCAAATCTTGACGGAGCCTACTCACTTTATAATACGGTTAGACCAGAGGAGATTATTCATGACTAAAAACATTTCAATCGCAGACTTGCAAGGACTTTTGGATCAAGGTGGGGTTAATTTGGTAGATGTCCGCGAAGCTGACGAGTTTGCTGCGGGTCATGTTCCAGGTGCAGTCAACCTGCCCTTGAGCGAATTTGCTGGACGCTACACAGAATTGGCAGCAGATAAGCCTTATCACATTATCTGCCAAATGGGCGGACGTTCGGCCCAAGCTTGCGCCTTCTTGGATGCCCAAGGCTACGATGTTACAAATGTTGATGGCGGAACTGTGGCATGGACAGGAAATTTGGAAAAATAATAATTTGATGCAGACGGCGGGAGGAAATCCTGCCGTTTTTTGCTATAATAAAGGCATGTTAGATAAAGAGATTGATATTTTAAATGCGGCGGAAGAACTGGTTTCCGCAAGGTTGTCTGGTGAGGCAAGTGGTCATGACTGGTGGCATATTGTTAGGGTTCGCAACACTGCTCGCAGCATAGCACAAGTAGAAGGAGCAGATGTTTTTATCTGTGAACTGGCTGCTCTTTTGCATGATATGGCTGATGAGAAATTGTCCGACAATCCTGACCAAGAATTGGGTAACTTACAAACTTGGATGGCAGAACATGGAATGACAGCTATTGCTATCAAGCAGGTTCTCGACATCATTAGCACCATGTCTTTCAAAGGTTCTGGTTCAAGTAAACCGTCTACACTAGAGGGGCTTATTGTTCAGGATGCAGATAGGCTGGACGCCATTGGTGCCATCGGTATTGCACGTTGCATGGCCTATTCTGGCAGCAAGGGAAGACTGATTCATGATCCCAATAAGCAGGCTCGCGAGAACCTGACAGCAGAAGACTATCGTAAGGGTGATGATACTGCCATCATGCACTTTTATGAAAAACTATTGAAACTTAAGGATTTGATGAACACTGACTATGGTCGGAAAATGGCAGAGCAGCGCCATGCTTATTTGGAAGATTTTTTAAGTGAGTTTTACGCGGAATGGGATGGCCAGCGCTAGCCATTGCCCCAAGAAAAAAGAAAGGGATTGTACACAGCCAAAGGTTGTGACATAAGGTATCTGATGATGACGATTAGACGTGCAGTAGCAGCTGATATTCCAGCGCTTGAAAACCTATTAGGACAAATTCTATTGGTTCACCATAAGGTTAGACCTGATTTGTTTCAGGCTCAGGGCAGTAAATTTACACGCCAGGAACTAGAAGAACTCGTGAAAAATGATCAACGTCCTATTTTTGTTTATGAAAATGATCAAGGTCAGGTTTTGGGACATCTCTTTACAATTATTGAAGAATCAAAAGCTCCTCAAGTAGTCCATAAGACGCTTTTTATTGATGATCTTTGTGTGGATGAGGCGGCGCGTGGCCAGAAGATTGGTGAGGAGCTTTATTGCTTTGCTCTTGATTACGCTAGAGAAATTGGCTGCTATAACCTAACGCTTAATGTCTGGAATGATAACCTAGGCGCTCTGCGATTTTACCAAAGACAGGGGCTAAAGCCCCAAGAAACACGCATGGAGCAGATTTTGTAGATGAAATAAAAGGGAAGAAGAAAACGTTTTCTTTGAAATTTTTTAAAAAATTCACTTACACGAAAATTTTTTTTGTGCTAGAATAACTCCTGTTGTTGTTTAAAAAAACTTTTAAATAGCATCTATATATTAGAATGGAGTAAGTAAATGCCTCGTAATTTTAAAGAAGCAATAATTTTCACCTGTCTTATGTGCAGCATGATGGTTTTGGGGATGAGTATCTGGAACCTAATTGTAGCTGGGCAGTTTTCTTGGGCACACGTCGCTTTAGGTTTTATCCCTGGGTTTATTGTTGCCTTCTTGCTTGATGTTGTTATCGTTGGTCCAATTGCTAAAAAGATTGCTTTTGCTATCTTAAGCCATATCAACCCACATGATAAACGCTGGATGAAAATTGGAGCAATCTCAGGAACAATGGTACTTTTTATGGTTACTTTTATGTCTCTATATGGACTCTTGTTTAACCGCGTGCCACTGTCATTGCCAGTCTATGGTCGTGCTTGGATTACCAACTTTGTCGCAGCTTTGCCATTAAACTTCTTAATCGTTGGTCCAATTTCTCGTTTTATCTTAGGTCACATTCAAAAACCACTTCCTGGAGAAGATAAGGTTGAAGACTTTGATGACGATGACGAGTTACCTACTATTATTTAAAATTAATATAGAAATGTCCTGGTGGCATTTCTTTTGTTTTTGTCTTGAAAAAAACTGATAAAATTTTAATAAGGAGGGAACTATTGACCGCAATGAGAAACAAAATTCAGTAAATAATGACAGTGGTTGCAAAAAATGGTAAAATGGTAGCGACTATTAAAATTGAACACGGGCTAGGACTAGCAAGAGAATTTTTTCTATTGTAAAAATACTATTTTGCTTAGTGCTTAAAATGCCCTTTATATCTTTTTAAAAGGAGAATCACATATGAAAGGTATTATTCTAGCAGGAGGTTCTGGAACGCGTCTCTATCCCTTGACTCGCGCCGCTTCCAAACAGCTCATGCCCATCTATGACAAGCCTATGATCTATTATCCCCTATCAACTCTCATGTTGGCTGGGATTAAAGAAATTTTGATTATTTCAACGCCTCAGGATCTCCCTCGCTTTAAGGATTTGCTTGGCGATGGATCTGAGCTCGGCATTTCTTTGTCATATGCAGAGCAACCAAGTCCAGATGGATTGGCTCAAGCCTTTATTATCGGTGAAGACTTCATTGGTAATGACCATGTTGCCCTTATTCTTGGTGACAATATCTATCACGGTGCTGGAATGACTAAAATGTTGCAACGTGCAGCAGCTAAAGAAAAGGGTGCCACTGTCTTTGGTTATCAAGTTAAAGACCCAGAACGCTTTGGTGTGGTTGAATTTGATGAGGACATGAATGCCATTTCTATCGAAGAAAAACCAGAAGTGCCTAAATCAAACTTCGCAGTTACTGGTCTTTATTTCTATGATAATGATGTGGTTAACATTGCCAAAAATATCAAACCATCTCCTCGTGGTGAATTGGAAATCACCGACGTTAACAAAGCTTATCTTGATCGAGGAGACTTGTCTGTTGAACTTATGGGACGTGGATTTGCTTGGTTGGATACGGGAACACACGAAAGTCTCTTAGAAGCCTCTCAATATATTGAAACCGTTCAACGTCTACAAAATGTTCAAATCGCTAACTTGGAAGAAATTGCCTATCGTATGGGTTATATCACCAAAGAACAAGTCTTTGAATTGGCACAGCCACTTAAGAAAAATGAATACGGACAATACTTGCTCCGTTTGATTGGAGAAGCTTAATGACAGAACAATTTTTCGGTAAAGAACTGGCAGCTCGCCAAATTGAAGCTATCCCAGGTCTCTTAGAGTTTGACATTCCAGTTCACGGCGATAACCGTGGCTGGTTTAAAGAAAACTTCCAGAAAGAAAAGATGGTGCCACTCGGTTTTCCTGAAAGCTTCTTTTCGGAAGGGAAACTTCAAAATAATGTTTCCTTCTCACGTAAAAATGTCCTTCGCGGTCTCCACGCTGAACCTTGGGACAAATACATCTCAGTAGCGGATGAAGGGAAAGTTCTCGGTACTTGGGTTGACCTTCGTGAAGGAGAAAGTTTTGGTAAAACCTACCAAACCATCATTGACGCTTCTAAAGGCATCTTTGTGCCCCGCGGTGTTGCTAATGGTTTCCAAGTCTTGTCCGATAAAGTAGCCTATAGCTACTTGGTTAATGACTATTGGGCATTAGAGCTCAAACCTAAATATGCCTTTGTTAACTATGCAGACCCAAGCCTAGGTATTGAATGGGAAAACTTGGCTGAAGCAGAAGTCTCAGAAGCTGACAAGAATCACCCGTTGCTTAAAGATGTGAAACCACTGAAAAAAGAAGATTTGTAAAGATCCGTAAAAAATATCTAAACTACAAAAAATCAGCTTCTTAAAACCCAACATTAAGATTCTAAAAGGCGAGTGAAGCGAGCCTAAGAGGGATGTTTGACGCAGTGGTGAAAAGATATCTTGCAAGATTGCTAGATATCTCGGAAATTTTGAGACTCTTGGCTCAAAATTTAGGCATGGAATTCCGATGGAAGTCGCTGCCGTCCGCACCACCTTAGTCGAACAACAAAAACCAAAGAAATTTCGGAGAAAAAGAAAACATGTCTGAATTTAAAAACATTATCGTTACCGGTGGCGCTGGTTTCATCGGTTCAAACTTCGTCCACTATGTCTATAACAACCACCCTGATGTCCATGTGACTGTCCTTGACAAACTCACATACGCTGGTAACAAGGCTAACATCGAGTCAATCCTTGGTGATCGAGTTGAATTGGTTGTCGGTGACATTGCTGACGCTGCATTGGTGGACCAATTGGCTGCCAAAGCGGATGCTATTGTTCACTATGCGGCTGAAAGCCACAATGACAACTCACTTAATGACCCATCACCATTTATCCACACTAACTTTATTGGAACCTATACCCTTTTGGAAGCAGCTCGTAAATACGACATCCGTTTCCATCACGTATCAACGGATGAAGTTTATGGAGATCTTCCATTGCGTGAAGATTTGCCAGGACACGGTGAAGGACCAGGTGAGAAATTCACTGCAGAAACTAAATACAACCCATCATCACCTTACTCATCAACTAAGGCCGCTTCAGACCTTATTGTTAAGGCTTGGGTGCGTTCATTTGGTGTCAAAGCGACCATTTCAAACTGTTCAAATAACTACGGTCCTTATCAACACATCGAAAAATTCATTCCACGTCAAATTACCAACATCTTGTCAGGGATTAAACCAAAACTTTACGGTGAGGGTAAAAACGTTCGTGACTGGATTCATACTAATGACCACTCAACAGGTGTTTGGGCTATCTTGACTAAGGGCCGTATCGGTGAAACTTACCTCATCGGTGCAGATGGTGAAAAGAACAACAAAGAAGTTTTGGAACTCATCCTTGAAAAAATGGGTCAACCCAAAGATGCCTATGACCATGTAACAGATCGTGCAGGTCATGACCTTCGTTATGCTATTGATTCAAGCAAATTGCGTGAAGAACTCGGTTGGGAACCACAATTCACAGACTTCTCACAAGGCTTGGAAGAAACCATTAAATGGTACACAGACAACCAAGACTGGTGGAAAGCTGAAAAAGAAGCTGTTGAAGCTAACTACGCAAAAACACAAGAAGTACTTAAATAATTGAACAAAACCTTGTCGAATCAATGTTTATTGAGATAGACAAGGTTTTTTGAAATTATATAGGAAATAATCAGGTTACAGAATGCATTTGACTTTATGTGCATTTTTTTGATATCAGATGTAAAGATTAATAAAGTGTTTTGGTCATAGTTCTTTGGTAATTTAAAACACGTAGCAATTATTTGCCTAAAAGACTCTTTTCGCGTAAAATATCTTTATAAACTAGATGAAACGGAGAAATCTTATGGCACATATCGTGACTGATAAAACTTTTGAAGCAGAAACAGCAGAAGGACTTGTCCTTGTTGACTTTTGGGCAACTTGGTGTGGTCCATGTTTGATGCAAGCACCTATTCTTGATCAATTGGCAGGAGAATTGAGCGAAGATGAACTTAAAATCGTTAAGATTGATGTGGATGAAAACCCTGAAACTGCTCAAAAATTTGGCATTATGTCTATTCCAACACTTCTTTTCAAAAAAGATGGAGAAGTTGTAAAACAAGTTGCAGGTGTTCACACTAAAGCTCAGCTTAAAGCAATTGTTGAAGAATTAAGCTAATAATGATTTAGAAGCTTAGCTTTTTTAAAGCTAGGCTTTTTGCAATTAATCTCTATTGTTTTAAATTATCTATTTTCGAGTTTGCTGATATAACTACCGAGATAGCCTAGTATGTAGATAGCCTAGAATATTTTTTCTTGACTTATAGTTGACTACAAGTAGTATAATAAGAATAATTAATGCTAACTTTAAATACGGAGGAAAATAAATGAAAACTGCTATTTTTGAAAAAGCTGGTTCTATGATTATCGAAGAAGTTGCTAAACCAAGTCTTCAAGCGGATGACGATGTTGTCGTAAAAGTCGTTCGTGCTTGTGTATGTGGTTCTGACCTTTGGTCTTATTCTCACGGTGACAACAAGGCTGAGCATTCAACCAATTCAGGGCATGAAGCGCTTGGTATCGTCGAAGAAGTAGGCTCTGCTATTAATACAGTGAAACCTGGTGACTTTGTTATCGTGCCATTCACTCATGGCTGTGGCCAATGTGACGCTTGTCGTGCTGGTTTTGATGGTTCTTGTGATAATCATATTGGCAGCAACTTTGGTAATGGTTACCAATCTGAGTATATCCGTTTCCACTATGCTGACTGGGCTTTAATTAAAGTTCCGGGCCAACCATCAGATTATTCAGAAGGTATGATTAAATCACTCCTTACCCTTGCTGATGTTATGCCAACAGGCTACCATGCTGCGCGAACTGCAAATGTCCAAGTTGGTGATAAGGTTGTTGTTATCGGTGATGGTGCCGTTGGTCAATGCGCGGTTATTGCGGCAAAAATGCGCGGAGCTTCTCAGATTGTGCTCATGAGCCGTCATGAAGACCGTCAGCAAATGGCTCTTTCTTCAGGAGCTACCGCTGTCGTAGCAGAACGCGGTGAAGAAGGGATTGCCAAGGTTCGTGAAATCCTCGGCGGAGGAGCGGATGCTGCGCTTGAATGCGTAGGAACAGAAGCAGCCATTGAGCAAGCTCTCGGAGTTCTTCATAATGGCGGACGTGTTGGTTTCGTTGGGGTACCACACTATGGCAATCGCGCTATCGGTTCAACATTCGGACAAAACACCACTATCGGTGGCGGTCCAGCATCAGTAACGACCTATGTCAAACAAACCTTGCTAAAAGCTGTGCTTGACGGGGACATCAATCCAGGTCGCGTCTTTACGGATACCTACGACCTTGCTGATATCAACCAAGCCTACCAAGATATGGCAGACCGCAAAACTATTAAATCAATGTTAGTTGTTTCAGATTAAAAATAAGATGGCATAAAATAAGGGGCTGAAAATATTCAGTCCCTTATTAATTTAATTAAGAAAGAAAAGGTTCATACCTTCACCATCAATTATGACACGATCTCTTGTGTTATCATCAGTGCCTAAAAAGTCTGGTACTGATACGGGTGAGTCCACACCAGCCGGTATGACATAAAATGTAAAGTTGTTGGAAGATAGCACAGCCATACCATTTTCCACCTTCCCGTCTGTAATAGGGAAGGTTAAATCTCCATCAGATTTGCTATAGGTAAAACTTCCATCAGTATTGATGATGTAGTTGCCACCGCTAGCCTCATATGAACCAGCAATGCTAGAAAAGTCTTGATTTGCAATTGCTTGAAGATCTAAACTAGCTGAAGGCACTTCTTGATTACTAGTCTCATTGCTGCTATTTGTTTCTACATCTGCATCAGTTGAGTCAGTCTGGCTAGTAGAAATTTGACTAGTTTGAGAGCTACTGGAGTCTTGTTTACTTTCTTTCTCCGTTGGTTTACAAGCGCTAAGGAGAAGCAAAGCAAGTAAAGAAACACTTAACAGTGACATTTTTTTCATAAAATTACCTCCACTTTTTATTTTATTATATCATTTTTTAATTTATTTTTTATTTTTGAAAAGTTCCTGAACCATTTTCTTTTGTGGTGTAGCCATAGGGAATTTATCAAAATCTTGAGGTGTAACCCATAGGAGATCTTTTGAGGGCAATAGCGGAGCTTTTTTAGAAAGTCCTTCCACCATCTCAATTGTCCATTTTTGATGACTAAAAGTGTGTTTTACAGGAGTAAAGTATTGCTCAGACCAAACTGGTTTGAGATTGTACTCTTGCTCGAAAATTGTTTTTTTCGAAAGGGTTTCAAGCACGGAGCTATCATTTTCGAATAAATCAAGTTGTTGTCCAAGGAAGTCAGTTTCCATAATAGGAAAAGACCAAAATCCACCTAGAAGTCGACCGTCATTATTTTTATCGATAAGAAACTCACCGTCTTCATTTTGTATAATAAATGCCTGAATTTGTATAGGTTTAGGTTTCTTTTTAGGAGCCTTAATAGGGTACTTATCATATGTCCCATTTAAATAGGCAGCGCAAAAAAAGCGAATTGGACTCTCATCTGGTCTCGGATTCTTTGCTGATTCAATATCAGTTCCTAAATCCATCAATGCTTGATTAAAATCTCCGGGGCGGTCTGGATCAATGAGTTTTTCCATGACAGCTTGGAAGATCTTGCGATTCTTGGGTTCACCAACATCATAGTTAATTTCAAATAAGCGCGCCATGACACGCATCACATTTCCATCAACTGCAGGTTCAGGAAGGTTAAAGGCAATTGATGCTATAGCACCAGCAGTATAAGGGCCAATCCCTTTCAATTTTGAAATATCGGAGTGAGTCGATGGGAATGTCCCATCGAAATCAGTCATGATTTGCTGCGCTGCTTTCTGCATATTACGGACTCTTGAGTAGTAGCCCAATCCTTCCCAAGCCTTTAATAATTGTTGTTCAGGGGCGTTAGCTAATTTCTCAATAGTAGGAAACCAATCTAAGAAGCGCTCGTAGTAGGGGATAACTGTCACAACTTGAGTTTGCTGCAACATTATTTCAGATACCCAGATGTGATAAGGGTTTTTAGTCCGTCTCCATGGGAGATCTCGTTTTTCATTATCGTACCATGCTAACAAGGTACGACGGAATGATGAAATTTTATTGTCATCCCACATTTCTATGCCGTAATCTTTAAAATCTAACATGTTACTATTGTAACAGAGTTTCGTGCTTTTAAAAAATTTAAAGACCAGAAACTCTATTTTACTCACTGATAGGTAATCCCAAAGATAAATAAAAAAATAAAACAAAAATAAAGTTTTCTCTTGCAAAAAGTAAACGGTTACATTATAATAAAAATATAAAGAAGTAAGAGATATTAAGGAGGTACATCAAATGCTAAATCTTAATGTTTCGAGGTACAAGAATGGAGACTAGTCTCCAAAAAGCAGTAGGCAAAACGTAACTTTGCGTCAAGGAAGAACGGCCGTTCGATTCCTAATGGTAACAAAATCTTGCAAAAGTAAAAGAGGTGACGTCTTATGTTGATGTTTAATATGAGTCGTTTTAAAAACGGAGACACAGAACCTGTTGCATAAAATAGTGACGAAGGGGTGATACCGATTACATAGGAACTCTTAAATTTATATCGTTACAGATTAGAGGAATTAGCTAGTGCAAGAGAAACCAGAAAGCTAGCCTGGCTTGTTACTAGTACAACAGTTATTGAAGAGCTTTAATCTAATTGATTTTATAGACTTAATATACATTCTAAAGTGAGAAAGTTGTAAGAGTTATGAAAACAATTAATGTTAGCCGTTACAAGAACGGCGATAATGAGCTCATTAGTTTGGACAACTAGAGGTAAGTAGGTTCAGGACAAAACAAAAACGGGTTTGTTTTGATAATGAGGTTACTTAGTAGGAGTTGTCTGTCGTATTCTACCTTCCCGCGGGGAGAATGGTGAATGTCGAAATACTCTGAGTAAATTACAAAGAGTATAATTATTGGTGATGAGTCAATCGCCAATAATAGCTATCGTGTGTGAGTATTTTCAAATAAATGGAGGTATCTTATGAACGTAGCAAGATATAAGAACGGAGACACAGTACTTAGCCGCACAAAATAGGCTAAGGGGTGAATCCAATGTAAAATGTAGAGAATTATTTTGAATTATTGATAATGTGAGGTAACCTTATGTTAAAGATGAATTTAAGTCGCTACAAAAACGGAGACAATTCTGCAAACTAACTCCTTATGAGAAAGTTTGTGGGAGCACAAACACAGATATTTTTTAAAAGAGGCGAGCGAAAGCTCGCCTTTTTTTGAAAAATACAAGTCTGCATAAACTTTATGAGTTCTTAGCTGAGTTACTAGAGACAGTTAGATTTTTAAATAAACTTTGCTATTGATAAAATAATCAGACTGCTAGCACACTGAAAACTTGTCTCAGACTATCAAGGTAAATTGTGAGAAAATGAAGAAGGGTGAATCTTTTAAGCCAAGACAAAAATAATGGTAATTTCAATTAAAATACTTGCATCTTAAATATTATTACTGTATAATAGTTTCTTGTGAGTGCACCTCACTTACTCGTGGCGAGGGTCACGGGTCATTAGACCAAAAGGAGGAAAATATCAATGGCTAAATACGAAATTCTTTATATCATTCGTCCAAACATTGAAGAAGAAGCTAAAAATGCTTTGGTAGCACGCTTTGACTCTATCTTGACTGACAACGGTGCAACTGTTGTTGAATCAAAAGATTGGGAAAAACGTCGTCTTGCATACGAAATCAACGATTTCCGTGAAGGACTTTACCACATCGTTAACGTTGAAGCAAATGATGATGCAGCTCTTAGCGAGTTTGACCGTCTTTCAAAAATCAACGGTGACATTCTTCGTCACATGATCGTTAAAGTAGACGCTTAAGAAGGTAGTTTATGATTAATAATGTAGTACTTGTCGGTCGTATGACCCGCGATGCAGAACTTCGTTACACACCATCTAATCAAGCAGTTGCAACCTTTACACTAGCTGTAAATCGTAACTTCAAGAATCAGTCTGGTGAACGTGAAGCTGACTTTATCAACTGTGTTATTTGGCGCCAACAAGCTGAAAACTTGGCAAATTGGGCTAAAAAAGGAACACTTGTTGGAATTACAGGTCGTATTCAGACTCGTAATTATGAAAACCAACAGGGTCAACGTGTATATGTAACAGAAGTGATTGCAGATAGCTTCCAAGTTTTGGAAAGTCGTGCTACACGTGAAGGACAATCTGGTGGTTCTTACAATGCTGGTGGATTTAACAACAATTCATTTGGCGGTGGGGCATCAACTGGTGGTGGTTTCTCATCACAGCCTTCACAACAAACACCAAACTTTGGTAGAGATGAAAGCCCATTTGGCAATTCGAACCCAATGGACATCTCAGATGACGATCTTCCATTTTAATGGACTAAACGAATTAAATATATAAAGGAGAAAACACATGGCTCAACAACGTCGTGGCGGATTCAAACGCCGTAAAAAAGTTGATTACATCGCAGCTAACAAAATTGAATATGTTGATTACAAAGATACTGAGCTTCTTAGCCGTTTCGTTTCAGAACGTGGTAAAATTCTTCCACGTCGCGTAACTGGAACTTCAGCTAAAAACCAACGTAAAGTAACAACAGCTATCAAACGTGCTCGCGTTATGGCTCTTATGCCATTCGTTAACGAAGACTAATTCGTTACGAACTTAATCGTGAATTAATCAAGTGATTCCTTAGGGAGTCGCTTTTTTTGTTTCACTTCTTTTAAAGGTAAGAAAATGTACTATTTGTATGGATAAAAAAAGACCGAAGAGAATATCGTGTGAGATAAATTCTTCAGTCTGTAGAGTTTGTTATTGTTGTACTTGAGGAGTCATAGCGTTAAGAATGTTATATTTCTTTTGTAGGTAATAGCGTAATCCGAAAGATGCAGCCGCAATGATAAGCATCACTAAAGCAGGGAGTTGTGGATTTAAGTAACTTGGAAGAAGGCTAGCAGCGGTATAAACGAGAATCCATGCTAGCATAACTAGAGTCAATATACCAAAGACTTTATACCAGCGAGGGCGTTGACTCTTTTCTTTACCCATATGACGATAAATCATTAGGTAGCTAGCATACATTGCCCCACCTCCAGCGAAGCTAAGTGCAAGGATTGATGTAATTCCTGAAACATTTGCTTTTGAATTGAAGAAGGTCATGATAGCTTGAAGTAGTGTGACAACAGCTAAGAAGAGGAGAGAAGTATCAAGCCACATTAACCAAGGGTTTGTGTTTTTTTCTTCCTGTGTTTTTTTATCATCTTGTCCTTCTTTAGGTGTAAATGCACTAGCCCAAACAGTTGGTGCTCCAAGTAAAGTTCTTGCTGGGATACCTTTTTTTTGTGCTTCAAGAATAGAGGGAATAACATCTTGAAGAATAGTCTTAATTTCAGCGTCTGTTTTACCATCCTGAATCAATTGGTTTGTAGCGATGTGAATAAATTCTTGGTTCTTTTTAGTGAGGTTTTGTAAATCCATGAGATTCTCCTATATTGAATAAATAAGTTGTAACGGATTGAATGAAAAAATGTTCAGAAACTTTTTGCTAAGATACTGTGACTTGGTCAATTTCTTAATAATTTCAAGGGTTAAAATGAGTCTTATCTCGAATTAGAACCATCGTTTTCTAATAAAGTAAATGACGACAATAGTACTTAAGATAGCGGCTATGAATACAATATACCAAAAAGAATGCTCTAAGCCATTTAAAGGAAGCCAGTTATTTTGGAAGTTCATTCCATAGGCTGAGAAAATGACGGTTGGAATATCTAGGGCCATAGTCATCAGAGCTAAAGTTTTCATAATGGTATTCTGATTATTTCCGATGATGGCTGCTGAAGTTTCGGTCATGGCATTAAGGACATTTTCGTAAATGTCAGCCATTTCGATGGCCTGCTGTGTTTCAATCAGGGTATCTTCAAGCAAGTCCTCATCTTCGATGTATTTTTTCAAAGAGCTAGTACTTGATGAAAGTTTCTTAACGATTCGTTCATTAAGTTTGAGAGAAGCTTTTAGGTAGACGATTGATTTTTCCAATTCCATCATGTCAATCAGTTGTTCGTTTCTGGTTGCATTTTCAAGTTGAGCTTCAATTCGATCACTTTGTCGGTCAATAGTACGTAGAGCGGTTAGGTACAGCTCTGCATTTCGATAGAGAAGTTGAAATACAAAGCGTGTCTTCATAAAAGTATAAAAGTTCTTAATGCGACGATTGTAGAAATGATCAAAGAGTGTTAATTCTTGTAAACACGTCGTGATAACTGCATTTTCAGTAACAATAATTCCTAAAGGAATCGTCATGTAGTAACTTTTGTTATTACGTTCTTCATAGGTTGGAACGTCAACGATAATCAGAGTGTAATCATCTTCAATTGTTATACGAGATGTTTCTTCAACGTCGAGTGGGGCACGTAAATCGGTAATATCGATATTGAATTTTTCTGCAAGCTTAACAGATTCTTCCTGGGAAGGGTTTACCAGATTGATCCAAGCGCCAGGCTCGAATGTCTCAATTTCTTTGAATTCTAATGCCGTTGATAGAAACATTTGTTTCATAGCAAACCCTCCTTCTGATAACTATTGTTTTAAAAATAGCAGAGCTAAAAAGTGACATCTGCTCAGCAATTTTACATACTTACCTATTATACTATAAATCTCAGACTTTGGGGACAAGTAAGCGTAGAAAATTTGTTATAATAAAGGGAAGAAAAGAGGTCTAGGATGGTAGTTTTTTATAAAAAAAGTGAAGATTAGACAAAGTCGTTTGGTAGAATAAGAATCACTATCTTATTTACTACGAAAAGGAGTTGAATTAGACCTGAATACATGTGAGAAGAAAAAATGTTCGGGCTGTCAAGTCACCACCCTTCTCTTTAAACCTAGAAAGGATTAGAACACGGGCTAAAGCCGGTGTGAAAAAGATAAACTTTCCTTGAGTCTCTAGGACTCGGTGTCAATCTTACGTCGTAGACGTCTGTACTTTCTTCGGCTTCGCCTGTGAAAATACTAGTCGTCCTGACGAGGGTGCGTCTACAAAATCAGAGATTTTGGACTTACCGCTTATTTTCACTTTGGCTTTTTAACGCCCTTTGTATCATAGAAAGGAAATGAACCCGCCCTAAGGACTGTGCAAAAAAGATGAATCTTCCTAGGTATTTGTGCCTAGGTCAGATTCCCTATTTTTGCTTTGTCCTTTACGGGCTTGGTATCTTAATTATGCAAGATAAGTTAGTTATTCATGGGGCGCGTGCCCATAATTTGAAAAATATTGATGTGGAGATTCCTCGTGATAAGTTGGTTGTTGTGACTGGTTTGTCTGGTTCTGGGAAGTCTTCTTTAGCTTTTGACACGATTTACGCAGAGGGGCAAAGGCGTTATGTTGAGAGTTTGTCGGCCTATGCTCGTATGTTTTTGGGAAATATGGAAAAGCCTGATGTGGATTCTATTGATGGTCTCAGCCCTGCTATTTCCATAGACCAAAAAACCACTAGCAAGAATCCTCGCTCTACCGTGGGGACAACGACGGAAATCAATGATTACCTGCGTCTGCTCTATGCTCGTGTGGGGACGCCATATTGTATTAATGGCCATGGGGCTATCACGGCGTCTTCTGTTGAGCAAATTGTTGACCAAGTGCTGGACTTACCTGAGAGAACCCGCATGCAGATTTTGGCGCCAATTGTTCGTCGTAAGAAGGGGCAGCACAAGACTATTTTTGATAAGGTGCAAAAGGATGGTTATGTTCGGGTGCGCGTGGATGGGGACATCTATGATGTGTCCGAAGTTCCCGAACTTTCTAAGACCAAGATGCACAATATCGAGATTGTGGTTGACCGTCTGATTAATAAGGAGGGGATTCGTTCTCGTCTCTTTGATTCGGTGGAAGCTGCTTTGCGTCTTGGGGATGGTTATGTCATCATCGACACCATGGATGGCAATGAATTGCTCTTTTCAGAACACTATTCTTGTCCAGAATGTGGCTTTACGGTTCCAGAACTGGAGCCTCGTCTCTTTTCTTTCAATGCGCCTTTTGGGTCTTGTTCAACCTGTGATGGCTTGGGCAACAAATTGGAAGTTGATATGGATTTGGTCATTCCTGACAAGACTAAAACACTTCGTGAAGGTGCGCTTGCTCCATGGAATCCTATTTCATCCAACTATTATCCTGCCATGCTTGAGCAGGCCATGACTGAATTTGGGGTGGACTTAGACACACCTTTCGAAAACTTGACGGAAGAAGAGCAGAATCTGGTTCTTTATGGTTCTGGCGACCGCGAGTTCCACTTCCACTATGTCAATGATTTTGGCGGTGAGCGCAACATTGATATTCCCTTTGAAGGGGTGGCTACCAACGTCGATCGCCGTTACCACGAGACTAACAGTGACTTTACCCGTAATGTTATGCGAGGTTACATGAATGAGTTGCCTTGTCCAACCTGCCACGGCTATCGCCTCAATGACCAGGCACTTTGCGTACGTGTGGGTGGCGAGCAAGGCATGAACATCGGACAGATTTCTGACCTGTCCATCGCTGACCACTTAGAATTGCTCAATCAGATTGAACTCACCGACAATGCAAAAACGATTGCAACACCAATCCTCAAGGAAATCAAGGATCGTTTGACCTTCCTTAATAACGTTGGTCTTAATTACCTGACTCTATCTCGCTCTGCCGGCACCCTTTCAGGTGGTGAGAGCCAGCGTATTCGCCTGGCAACCCAGATTGGATCTAACTTGTCTGGTGTCCTCTACATCTTGGATGAACCTTCTATCGGATTGCATCAGCGTGACAATGATCGTCTGATTGCCAGCCTTAAGAAGATGCGCGATTTGGGTAATACCCTCATTGTTGTTGAGCACGATGAAGATACCATGATGCAGGCCGACTGGCTTATTGATGTGGGACCGGGAGCTGGCCAATTTGGTGGAGAAATTGTTGCCTCAGGAACACCTGCTCAGGTGGCTAAGAATAAGAAATCCATCACGGGACAGTACTTGTCTGGGAAAAAATCTATCCCTGTACCACTGGAACGTCGCACAGGCAATGGGCGTTTTCTAGAAATTAAGGGGGCTTCTGAAAATAATCTCCGAAACTTAGATGTCAAATTCCCACTTGGTAAGTTTATCGCTGTCACAGGTGTTTCTGGTTCTGGTAAATCAACTCTTATCAATAGCATCCTGAAAAAGGCTGTCGCTCAAAAACTTAACCGCAATTCAGCTAAACCTGGTAAACACAAAGCCTTGTTGGGTATTGAACATATTGACCGCCTGATTGATATTGACCAAAGCCCGATTGGACGTACACCGCGCTCAAATCCTGCAACCTATACAGGAGTCTTTGATGACATTCGTGACCTTTTTGCTCAGACTAATGAGGCTAAAATTCGCGGCTATAAGAAGGGACGTTTCTCTTTCAATGTCAAAGGGGGGCGTTGTGAAGCCTGCTCAGGTGATGGTATCATCAAAATTGAAATGCACTTCCTACCAGATGTCTATGTCCCTTGTGAAGTCTGCCATGGAACTCGCTATAATTCAGAGACCTTAGAAGTTCATTATAAGGAAAAGAACATTGCAGAGATTCTTGATATGACGGTTAACGATGCCGTAGACTTCTTTGCACCCATTCCCAAGATTGCCCGCAAAATGCAGACCATCAAGGATGTTGGTCTTGGCTATGTGACCCTAGGTCAGCCAGCTACCACGCTTTCTGGTGGTGAAGCTCAGCGTATGAAACTGGCTTCTGAACTTCATAAGCGCTCAACTGGTAAGAGTCTCTATATTCTGGATGAACCGACAACAGGACTCCATACAGATGACATTGCCCGTCTTCTCAAAGTCTTAGAACGATTTGTAGAAGATGGTAATACTGTTCTGGTTATTGAACATAACCTTGATGTTATCAAAACTGCGGACCACATTATTGACCTTGGTCCAGAAGGCGGTATTGGTGGTGGAACCATCGTTGCCTTAGGAACGCCAGAAGAAGTAGCAGCCAACCCAGCTAGCTTTACTGGTCACTATTTAAAAGGAAAATTGAAGTAAGCAAAAATCAGTCAAGTTAATGTGACTTCATCAGTCTATTAATCTGAATTCGTATTACCTAAGGATTAAACGGCAGAAATGCCGTTTTTCTTTACCTTATTTTATAGAATTAGGGCCAATTTCATGATAAAATAGTAGAAATCACTCAAGAAAAAGGAAGAGACATGAAAGAACGATTAGCAAGATTGAAGGCTAGAATTTCTCAATCTCCAGTTGATGGTATTTTAGTGACAAATCTTAAAAATATTTACTATTTAACTGGTTTTTCTGGGACTAATGCGACCATTTTTATAAGTGATAAGCATCAGATTTTCGTGACGGATGCGCGTTACTCACTCATTGCCAAGGATGTAGTCAAGGATTTTGATATTGTGGAATCTCGAGACGCGCTGACTGAGATTGCCAAGATGCTTGCTGCTGATGGCATCAAGTCCATTGGTTTTGATAATCAGGTTACCTATGCCTTTTACCAGCAGTTATCAACTGCTTTTGAAGGTTATGATTTGCTGGCTCAGTCTAATGTCATTGAAGAGCTGCGCATGATCAAGGATGCTAGCGAAATCGCTACTATTCGTCAAGCCTGTGCCATTTCTGATAAGGCATTTATGGATGTCTTGGAATTCATCAAACCAGGTCAGACTAGTGAATTAGATGTGGCTAATTTTCTTGATTTTCGTATGCGTCATTATGGGGCCACTGGGGTTTCTTTTGAAACCATTGCTGCCTCTGGTTATCGCTCTGCTATGCCCCATGGGGTGGCAAGTAGCAAGATTATACAAAGCGGTGAGAGTTTGACGCTGGATTTTGGTTGCTACTACAATCATTATGTCAGCGACCTGACAAGGACCGTTCATATTGGACATGTGACCGACCAAGAGCGAGAGATTTATGACATCGTGTTGCGTGCTAATCAGGCTCTGATTGAGGCCCTAAAGCCTGGTATGACCTATCGTGATTATGACAAGGTGGCGCGTGATGTTATCGTGGAAGCTGGTTATGGTAGCCATTTTACCCATGGTATCGGCCACGGAATTGGTTTGGATATCCACGAAATTCCCTTCTTTGGCAATGTGGAGGGAGAGATACAAACTGGTATGACCATCACGGATGAGCCTGGTATTTATTTGGATGGGAAATATGGCTTGCGCATCGAAGATGATTTGTTGGTTACTGAAAATGGCTGTGAGCTTCTAACACTTGCGCCTAAAGAATTAATCGTTTTGAAGTGAGTAAGAAATGATGACTATGAAAGAATGGACAAAAAAAGAGAAGATTTATACGATTATCGCCCTTGTCATTTTAGTGATATTTTTAGGACTAATTATTGCGGATTTGCTGCAAGGCCCCAAAACCTATTTTGTTCTTCAAATTTCCTCACTCCTCTATTTTTCGCTTATGGAAAAGCAACTGCCCTTTAAACTTTATCAAGTAAGAATGGTTTATGGATTTGGGATTGCTTTGACTGGTTTGGTTTATTTTTCTAATAACTATTCAGGTCTATTTATACTATTCAGTGCCATAATTGTTATTTTGGCGGGACTTTCTTACGCTTATTTCAATTGGTGCCAAGGTCATGGCAAACAGAAAGAGGTTAACTAATGCTGGAAAAAGGAGGACATAAGATGCCAAATCGTTTATCATGGGAAGATTATTTCATGGCCAATGCGGAGCTCATTTCCAAGCGTTCTACTTGTGATCGAGCTTTTGTTGGAGCAGTATTGGTCAAAGATAAGCGCATCATTGCTACAGGTTATAATGGTGGTGTTTCTGAAGCAGATAATTGTGATGATGCTGGCCACTACATGGAAGATGGACACTGTATCCGAACGGTCCATGCTGAAATGAATGCCCTTATTCAGTGTGCTAAGGAAGGCATTTCTACAAAAAATACGGAAATTTATGTAACACATTTTCCCTGCATCAATTGTACTAAAGCCCTTTTGCAAGCGGGAATCAAAAAAATCACCTATAAAGCCAACTACCGACCGCATCCATTTGCGATTGAGCTCATGGAACAAAAGGGAGTTGAATACATTCAACATGACGTGCCAGAAGTCAAACTTGGCATGGATTAAATAACGTTACAAACAGACCTTGTAAAAAGGCTGTTTTTTTTTCTAAATTTTCCATTAAATCTAAGCAAAATCAATGAAATAGGAGTATAATAAAATCATGAATGGAAGCGCTTGTTTTATTTGGGTTATCAAATTGTAGAGCTTGAAATCATATAAAGAAAGTTGCATCCGAATCAAAGAAAAATGAGAAAAGAGGTAGATTTATGGGACTCATTAAAGCAGGAGCTGGAGCCGTAGGCGGTGTACTTGCTGATCAGTGGAAGGAATTCTTCTATTGTGATGCCCTTGATAAGACTGTTTTGATGGTAAAGGGTGAAAAGCGAGTTTCTGGACGGTCATCCAACACAAAGGGAAGCGACAATATTATTTCTAACGGTTCTGGTATAGCAGTCGCTGATGGTCAATGTATGTTGATTGTTGATCAAGGTAAAATTGTTGAAGTCTGTGCTGAACCAGGTGAGTTCACCTATGATACTTCAACAGAGCCAAGTATTTTTACTGGAAAACTGAGTGAAGGTATTCGTGAGACTTTCAAGACTATCGGCAAGCGATTTACATATGGCGGAGATACTGGCAAAGACCAGAGAGTTTATTATATCAACACCAAAGAACTGATTGACAATAAATTTGGTTCTCCAAGCCCAATTCTTTTCCGGATTGTTGATAGGAATATCGGACTAGATATTGATGCTGCAATTCGATGCTCAGGTATTTATTCTTACAGAATTACTAATCCACTTTTGTTCTATACTAACGTTTGTTCAAATGTGGAAAAAGAATATTTGCGTGAAGAACTAGACAAGCAACTTAAAACTGAATTTATTAGTGCCTTGCAGCCAGCCTTAGCTAAAATTTCTGAAATGGAAGTTAGACCGAGTGCACTTCCAGCACACACTGAAGAATTATCATCTGCTATGAATGCTGCATTGACACAAAAGTGGTCAGATTTACGTGGTATCTCTGTTGTTTCAATCGCCTTAAATCCGATTATTTTGGCAGAGGAATATGAAGAAATCATCAGAAGAGCACAAAGTGAATCTATTTACCGCAGTAGTTCAATGCGTGCGGCAGCTATGACTGGTGCAACAGCAGATGCTATGCGTTCAGCTGCTGAAAATCCAGGAGGTGCCTTCATGGGATACATGGGTATGGGAATGGTTCAACAACAAGCAGGTGGGATGCAGGGAGTCTTTGATGCTGCAGATAGAGAAGAAGCGGCTCGTATGGCTCAGGCCCAACAAACTCAGCAAGTCCAAACACAAGCTGCGGATGCTTGGAACTGTTCTTGTGGAGCTGTTGCTACTGGGAAATTCTGTCCAAACTGTGGATCTCCAAAACCTCAGGCAAACGGTTGGGTGTGTGCAGACTGTCAAACAAATAACACGGGTAATTTCTGTCAAAATTGTGGAAAACCAAAACCAGCTGCAAATCAAGTTAAACATTGTAGCAATTGTGGCTGGCAGGTACCAGATCCAAGTCAAGCACCTAAGTTCTGCCCTGAGTGCGGAACTCCTTTCTAAAAACTGAAGTTTGATTGAAAGATTCTAGATAGGGAGGGGTGACTTAGATGGCAGACAGTTTTGAATACAAATGTCCTTCTTGCGGTGGCGCAATTGCCTTTGATTCCAAGCTTCAGAAAATGAAGTGTCCATATTGTGATGCTGAGTTTGAAATGGATTCCCTCAAGCATATGGACGAACACTTGGAAGAACTACCGGCTTCAAAAGATTTGAGCTGGGAAAAAACTTCAGGAAGTGACTGGCAGGAAGGTGAAGAAGACCAATTAAAAGTTTATATTTGCCAGTCTTGTGCAGGTGAAATCATTGCTGATGAAACAACCGCAGCGACAGCCTGCCCATATTGTGATAACCCAGTCGTTCTTAAGGAAAGACTTGCAGGGGATTTAAAACCAGACTTTGTCCTTCCTTTTAAACTTGATAAAAAAGCAGCAAAAGAAGCGCTTAATAAACATCTTTTGGGCAAACGCCTATTGCCAAAAGTATTTAAGGATCAAAACCACATTGACGAAGTTAAAGGCGTCTATGTACCATTTTGGGTCTTTGATACAGATGTTAATGCGGATGCTCGATATAAGGCGACAATTGTAAGACATTGGACAGATCGTGACTATGAATATACTGAAACAAGTTACTATTCAATTTTGAGAGCCGGGAAACTCAGTTTTGAACATGTTCCGGCAGATGCTTCTAGCAAATTGGATGATCAGTTAATGGAGTCCATAGAGCCTTTTGATTTTAGTGAAGCTGTTGACTTTCAAACGGCTTACTTAGCTGGCTACATGGCCGACCGTTATGATATGTCTTCTGATGATAGCCTCAAGCATGCTAACCAGCGTGCGCAAAAAAGCACCATCGATACCTTAACCAGTACGGTACAAGGGTATGCAACAGTTGTTCCAGAGTCTACGAGTGTACGTTTTGAAAATAGCAGAGCCACTTATGTGCTTTATCCTGTTTGGCTCTTAAATACAACATGGAATAATAAAAAGTATATTTTTGCAATGAACGGCCAAACCGGTAAGTTCGTTGGCGACCTTCCATTAGATAAACAAGCCTATTGGCGCTACTTTGCTATCATAGCAGTGCTGGTTTCAGTAATGACCTATGGTCTAGCTTGGCTAGTCAATGCATTATGAGAGGGAGGATAAGAAAATGATGAAAAAAATAATATCACTAGTTTTTACCATCTTTCTTAGTTTCTTCCTGATTAGTCCGGCTTTCGCTGATGAAGAAGTGAACTATATTCGTGATGATGTGGGCTTCATTACAACTGAAGAAGATCAAAAACTTGAAGAACAAGCTGCAGCAATAGCTAAGGAATTTGATTTCCAACCCTATTTTCTAGTTACTGAGTTTGTGGAGGAAGAATTAGAGTATTACGCTGACAGAATTTACCAAACTAATGCAGGTGATGTTGATGGTGTTATCTTAGTCTTAGATAATCTGGATAAAGTCTGGCATATTACATATGGCGGTAAAGGAAAAGAGCGACTCAGTGATGATAGTGAAGCCTTATTATGGGGTGCATTTAATAGCGAAGATACTTGGTATGGAGCTATTAGTAACTATCTCACCGCTATCAGATCTCAATTTCAGCCACAACTTCGTTTAGTAGATGAAGCGGACTTGCTCTCATCAGATGAAGAAAAAACACTTCTTGCTAAGTTAGATGAAATTAGTGAACGTCAAAAATGTGACGTAGCAGTACTTACTGTTGATGGACTAGGTGGTAAAACACCAGAAGCTTTTACAGATGACTATTTTGATTATAATGGTTATGGACAAGGTGATAATCATGATGGTCTTCTATTGATGGTGAGTATGGAGGAACGTGATTGGCATATTACAACGACCGGCTATGCTATAGAAGCATTCACAGATAAGGGTATAGAGTATCTCTCTAAAAAGTTCTTATCTGATTTAAGTAAAGGAAACTATGCTGAAGCATTTACCATTTTTGCAGATCAAAGTGATGCCTTTATTACCCAAGCTCGCACTGGAGAACCTTTTGATGTAGGAAATCTTCCTAAAGAACCTTTAAGTTGGATTTGGTTGCCTATTTCCGCAGGTTTGGGTGTTGTTGTAGCTTTTATTTCCGTATCTGCAATGTCTAGTAAATTAAAAACTGTTAGACATGAGTCTGCTGCAAGTCATTATATCAAGAAGGATAGTCTCGAATTGACAAGAACAAGAGACTCCTTCCTTTACAGAAATGTTAATAGACGCTTGAAACCAAAACCAAGCAGTTCAAGTGGTGGTGGCAGCAGCAGTCACAGTTCTTCTTCAGGACGAAGTCATGGTGGCGGTGGGGGTAAATTCTAAAAATCTCCAATAATAATGATGTCTTTCCAAAACTATTTTTGTAGTTTTCCTAATCCTAGAAAGCGAGAGCTGTTAATGCAGCTTTCGCTTTTTATTTTTGATCTTTTGACTGGTTTTAGAGAAAATGAAGTTCAATTTTTAGAAAACAAGTGATGTAAGCTCTGCCATTTTCCAAAAGCCTTACAAAACATTTGAGACATCAAGGATTTTATGTTAGAATGAAGTGATAAATATTTTATAAGAGGTAATTTACGAATGATTGAAGCAAGTAAGCTTAAAGCAGGTATGACTTTTGAAACAGCAGACGGAAAATTGATTCGCGTTCTCGAAGCTAGCCACCACAAACCAGGTAAAGGGAACACAATCATGCGTATGAAATTGCGTGACGTTCGTACTGGTTCTACATTTGATACTAGCTACCGTCCAGAGGAAAAATTTGAACAAGCTATCATTGAGACTGTACCAGCTCAATACCTTTACCAAATGGATGACACTGCATATTTCATGAATACTGAAACTTATGATCAATATGAAATTCCAGTTGCAAATGTTGAAAATGAATTGCTTTACATCCTTGAAAATGCTGATGTAAAAATTCAATTCTACGGGACAGAAGTTATTGGTGTTCAAGTTCCAACAACTGTTGAATTAACAGTAACTGAAACTCAACCATCAATCAAAGGTGCTACAGTTACAGGTTCAGGTAAACCAGCTACTCTTGAAACAGGTCTTGTTGTAAACGTCCCAGATTTCATCGAAGCAGGACAAAAATTGATTATCAACACAGCTGAAGGTACGTACGTATCACGTGCCTAAGCTCAGCGATTTCTAAGATAGAGAGGAAAGAGCTATGACAACTGAAAATATCGGTGAAATCGTTATTTCACCACGTGTTCTTGAAGTAATCACGGGGATTGCGACTGCTAAAGTTGATGGTGTGCACTCTCTCCACAACAAAACAGTGGCTGATGGTTTGAGCAAAACTACTCACGGAAAAGGTGTCTATCTTCAAACAGAAGAAGACGGAACAGTAAATGCTGACATTTATGTTCATCTTCAATATGGTGTAAACGTCCCAGCAGTATCAATTGCTATTCAACAGGCAGTAAAGGCAGCTGTCTATGAGATGGCTGAGGTTACGATTTCTGCAGTCAATATCCATGTTATGGGAATTGTTCCGGAAAAAACACCAAAACCTGAGTTGAAATCACTATTTGAAGAGGATTTCTTGGATGACTAATAAGGTGTTTGTTGATTCAAGAAGAGATTTACGTGAACGTGCCTTCCAAGCCCTATTTAGCCTTGAATTTGGAAGAGGAGCTGTAGAAGCTGCACGCTTTGCTTATGAGTATGATAAAAACCTTACTGATGACCAAGTTTTGGATGTTCCAATTTTCTTGCTCAACTTAGTGAATGGTGTGTGTTCACATCTTGAAGAACTAGACAGCATCATTGAGAGTAAATTGAAAACTGGATGGAGTCTATCACGTTTGACAATTACCGACAAAACCCTCTTACGTTTGGGTCTATTCGAGATTAAATTTTTTGAGGAAACACCAGGTCGTGTTGCAGTCAATGAAGTGATTGAAATGGCAAAAAAATACTCAGATGAAACTTCTGCTAAATTTATCAATGGTCTCTTGAGTCCATTTGTAACAGAAGAAGACTAAGTAATGAAACGATTGACGCTCTTTGAGTGGAATTTATTATTCCAATTCAAAGAGCGTTTTTTCATTGTTAAGGTAGACATTTAGAATTTTGAAATGATCAAGATTTTTTGACAAAATAAAAACAAGCACTGAACTTGCCGAAAAAGTCAATGCTTGTTTTTATTTTAAATACTTCCTCCAGGTAATAGAGAGATAGGTAGAATATAATCTTTGCTGGTTTTCTCACCTTTGATTTTTTTCAAAAGAACCTCAACCGTTAATCGTGCAATCTCTTGTATAGGTTGTCGAATAGTAGCAAGTTGAGGGAAGTAATCTTCTATGAATCGAGTACCGTCATAGCCAATAATTTTAAGGTCATCTGGAACATTTAAATCTAGACTCTTAGCAACTTTCATCGTTAGAATTGCAGTTAAATCATCAGAGGTAAAAATGCCGTCAGGTTTACGTGTGGCTAAGATAGATTTGATCTCCATTTCTCGACGAATAGCTGATAAGTTGTTAGGGAGTTTGATGATTTCAGACTGTTTATTGAGCTGAAATGAGAAACCAAGTTGACGTAGTCCAGTAGGTGAATCAGTATTGTCATTCCCAGTAATCATAATAATATTTTGACAGCCGTGTTTTTGTAAAGTCTTAGCTGCCAGCTTTCCACCTTCGAAATTATCCGAAGATACAATCGGAATATTTGGTGCAAGATTACGGTCAAAAGCAATAATCGGAGCTTCTACACGCTCATAATCATCGATACCAAGGTTATGACTAGATGAGACAATACCATCCACTTGATTAGCTTCAAGCATCTCAAGGTATTCTCTCTCTTTTACGGGGTCGTTTTCACTATTACATATGATAGCTTTGTAACCATGTTTGAATAGTTCAATTTCAAGGTGTTCAATAAGTTCTGAATAGAAAATGTTGCTAATATTTGGGAAAATCAAGCCAATAAGTTGAGCTGACTTTCCTTGAAGGCTTCTAGCAAGGTTATTAGGTTTATAGCCAAGAGTTTTCATGGCTTCTTTAACTTTAAGGATAGTCTTTTCAGATAAGTAGCCTTTATTGTTAATGACGCGAGAAACTGTAGTTGGGCTAACTCCAGCCAGTTCTGCAACATCAGTTAATTTTGCAACCATTAGTATTTTAATTCAAAGTATTTACCACTTGGTTTACCTGAGACAATTTGAATACCATCTTGACCTTCTTCAGGGAAGACACGGCTGGTAAAGACTTTTTCTCCTTTATTGATGAAAATTTCAACGATAGATTTATCGACGAAGATGTTAGCTGTCGTTTCGTCTTTATCAATGCTGCAATGACGACTAGTTCCAAAATCAGTAGCATATTGGACACCAGCTTTGCTACGATCAAGGGTAACAATTCCTTCTTTTGTATCAACTGTCAAACGAAGGCCGTTGCCTTTATCGTCTGCAAAAAGCAAGAGTTCTGATTTATCATTGGCAGGGAAGGTTACTTCTAACTCATAAGTATTAGATGTAGTTGATTTTTCAGAGAAGTTTTCTTCGCTATCACGAAGACTAGTGATGGTTTCTACAGGATACTGATAGAGTTTACCATCTTTGATTGTAAGCTCTTTTACAAGACTCATAGCTCCTTGGTAGTCATATTTGTCAGTTGGGTAGTCAACATCAGGAAGTCCAATCCAGCTCACAATAAGAGTTCGACCGTCTGGAGCATTGAAACCTTGAGTGGCGTAAGCTTCAAAACCATAATCAAGGTTCAAAATTTCGGAAGCACCAATAAGTTCTGCATTCTTTGTGTCAAACGTTTGACAGATTTTATAAGTATTTGGATAAATATTGTCGTAATCTAGTTCTGATTTATCCAAACCTTGAGGGCTGTATAGTAAAACAGGTTTATCATCTACAAAGACAAGGTTTGGACACTCAATCATGTACTCAGAACCAGTACCACCGAATTTCAAATCGCCAACAAATTCCCAATTTTCAACATTATTATCGACTGCTTTATATAATTTGATAAAACCTTTTTTATCAAGGCTTTGCGCCCCTACGATAGCAAAAAATTGACCTTTGTATTCAAAAATCTGTGGGTCACGGAAATGCTCCGTAACATCATTTGGTTGCTGGATTAGGACATTTTCAAATTTTTCAATTTTACCTTCTTTGTCCATCCAAGCACCAATTTGCAATGGATCACGTACCCAATTTTCATCACGAACATTTCCTGTGTAGAAAAGGAAGAGTTTTCCATCAATCTCATATGCTGAACCAGAATAAGCTCCGTGACTATCATGAGCGTGGTCTGGTAACAAGCGAACTGCAGTTTCTGTAAAATGCACTAGGTCTTCTGATTCAGTGTGTACCCATTGTTTCAGTCCGTGAGCAGCTCCAAAAGGCCAATTTTGATAGAAGAGAGTGTATTTTCCATTGAAAAATGAAAAACCATTAGGGTCATTTAAAAGTCCTGTTTTAGGTTCAATATGATAAGTAGCATGCCATGGAGATTTCTTGACATTATTGTTGATTTCTTGAATCTCTTGGCTTGTCCAATCGCTATAAGCACGGTATCGGACGTTTTGAGGCATATCCATAATTATTTCTCCTTGTTAAATTCACCAAAGTGTAGTGATACTATAATAATAGTCAGATTGGCTATTACTCCTTATTATATATAGTAAACGTTTTCTGATGAAAAATCAACGATTTTACGCAAAAACGAAAAAAAACTGCAAAACGCTTGACATATTGATAAAAAGTGATAAAATGTAAAACGTGAAACGCTTTCAAAAAGAAGTTCACAAAAATTAAAAAAAGGAGTTTTTTGCAAATGGACAACACACAAATTGCAAAAGAAGTCATCAAGGCTATTGGTGGTCTTGAGAATGTCAGCAGTGTAGCACACTGCGCGACTCGTCTTCGTGTCATGGTAAAAGATGAAGCGAAAATTGACAAAGACACTGTAGAAAACATCGAAAAAGTTCAAGGTGCTTTCTTTAACTCAGGTCAATACCAAATCATCTTTGGAACTGGTACTGTTAACAAAATCTATGATGAGGTTGTGGCGCTTGGTATGCCAACTGCATCTAAAGATGAACAAAAAGCAGAAGCTGCTAAACAAGGTAATGCTTTCCAACGTGCAGTTCGTACATTCGGTGACGTTTTCGTCCCAATCATTCCTGCAATCGTAGCAACAGGTCTTTTCATGGGTCTCCGTGGACTCTTAGGAGCTTTGGGTATCGTACTCCCAGAAGATTTGAAAGTTTACTCAGAAATTTTAACTGATACTGCCTTTATCGCTCTTCCAGCCTTGGTTGTGTGGTCAACGTTCCGTGTATTCGGTGGTAACCCAGTTATCGGTATTGTTCTTGGGATGATGCTTATTTCAGGCTCACTTCCAAATGCTTGGGCGGTAGCTTCTGGTGGTGATGTGACACCAAAAATCTTCTTTGGATTTATTCCGGTAGTTGGTTTGCAAGGTTCTGTATTGCCAGCTTTCATCATTGGTATTATTGGTGCGAAACTTGAAAAAGCTCTTCATAAAGTAGTTCCTGATGCACTTGACCTTTTGGTTACTCCATTTATGACACTCTTTGTAATGTCAATTCTTGGACTTTTCGCAATCGGGCCAGTCTTCCACGTTGTTGAAAACTACATCCTAATCGGTACTGAAGCTCTTCTAAACTTGCCATTTGGTCTTGCAGGTCTTATCATTGGTGGTCTTCACCAAGTTATCGTCGTGTCTGGTGTTCACCATATCTTCAACTTGCTTGAATCACAATTGGTTGCAAACACTGGTGCTGACCCATTCAACGCTATCATGACTGCTGCTATGACTGCACAAGGTGCAGCTACTGTTGCGGTTGGTGTTAAAACTAAAAACGTTAAATTGAAAGCTCTTGCTTTCCCAGCAGCTCTTTCTGCCTTCCTTGGTATTACTGAGCCAGCTATCTTTGGGGTTAACTTGCGTTTCCGTAAACCATTCTTCCTATCATTGGCAGCAGGTGCCTTTGGTGGTATGGTCGCTTCACTTCTTGGTCTTGCTGGTACTGGTTTTGGTATTACAATCATCCCTGGTACTCTTCTTTACCTCAATGGTCAACTTTTCCAATACCTCATCATGGTAGCAATCTCATTTGCAGCAGGTTTCACTCTTACTTACCTCTTTGGTTATGAAGATGAGGAAGGAGCAGCTCCTGCAAAAAAGCCTGAGGCTCCAGTTGCAAGCCCAGCTGAAGAAGCTTCAGCTCCTGCAACAAAAGAAGAAACACTTGTTAGCCCACTTGCTGGTGAAACTGTAGCTTTGACTTCAGTAAATGACCCAGTATTTGCTTCAGAGGCTATGGGTAAAGGTATTGCTGTTAAACCAAGTGGTAATAAAGTTGTTTCACCAGTTGATGGCGTTGTTCAAATCGCATTTGAAACTGGTCATGCATACGGTCTTAAATCTGACAACGGTGCAGAAGTTCTTATCCACATTGGTATCGATACGGTCTCAATGGATGGTAAAGGCTTTACACAAAAAGTTAAAGCTGATCAACGTGTTAAAAAAGGTGATGTTCTTGGAACATTTGATAGCGCAGCTATCGCAGCGGCAGGTCTTGATGACACAACTATGGTTATCGTGACAAATACAGCTGACTATGCAGAAGTAACACCTCTTGCTTCAGGAACAGTTGTTGAAGGTGCTGACCTTATTTCAGTAAAATAATCACTGATTAAAGAGTGGAATTTTCCACTCTTTTTTATTGTAAAAAACATGATAAGATAGCGGATTTAAAGGGTTTTTACCTTGATTTTTGAAAGAATTTTATCTATAATTAATATTAGATATTTAAAGATTAAAAGGGAGAAATTTAGATGACTAAACTCTATGGAAGTGTAGAAGCAGGCGGTACAAAATTTGTCTGTGCTGTTGGGGATGAAAATTTCCAAGTTGTTGAAAAAGTACAATTTCCAACGACTACCCCATATGAAACAATTGAAAAAACAGTTGCATTTTTTAAGCGCTATGAAGCTGATTTGGTTGGTGTAGCTATTGGATCATTTGGGCCAATCGATATTGATGAAAATTCAGAAACTTATGGTTATATTACTAAAACACCAAAACCAAACTGGTCAAATGTTGATTTGGTTGGGTTGATTGCTAAAGATTTCAAGGTACCATTTTACTTTACAACTGATGTTAATAGCTCTGCATTTGGTGAAGCTATGGTACGTAAAGGTGTCGATAGCTTAGTTTATTACACAATCGGTACAGGAATTGGTGCTGGGGCTATTCAGCGCGGTGAATTTATTGGTGGTACAGGACATACAGAAGCTGGTCATGTCTATGTTGCACCACACCCACATGATATTGCTCATGGATTTACTGGTGTTTGTCCTTTCCATAAAGGATGTTTGGAAGGGATGGCTGCTGGACCATCACTTGAAGCTCGTACAGGTATTCGTGGTGAGTTGATTGAAAAAAATTCTGATGTTTGGGATGTCCAAGCCTATTACATTGCTCAAGCGGCTGTACAAGCAACACTTCTTTACCGTCCGCAAGTGATTGTTTTCGGCGGAGGGGTTATGGCACAAGAACATATGTTACGACGAGTTCGTGATAAATTCGCTGCCTTGATGAATGGATACCTTCCAGTTCCAGATCTCAGTGATTACATCGTTACCCCAGCAATTGCTGAAAATGGTTCTGCTACTGTTGGAAATTTCGCACTTGCTAAAAAAGTTTCTGAACGATAAATCTAATTATATATTTTCAAGTAGGCTAAAAGCCTACTTTTTAAGTTTAATATCAATAATTACTCTACTGGGCTTTGTTATGGTTTCACTAAATATGAAAGAGCGATTTTTTGATTTATAAAATAATAAAATTTGGTTATTGGATGCAAAAGTTAGCAACAATTGGATTTTTTGAAATAGAAAATGATATAATAAAGCAATAATGCTATAAAAGAGGAATCGAAATGTCAGAACCGTTATTTTTGCAATCAGTAATGCATGAAAAAATTTGGGGTGGAACTAAACTTCGTGATGAATTTGGTTATGCTATTCCCAGTGAATCTACTGGTGAATATTGGGCAATTTCTGCACATCCGCATGGCGTGTCGACTATCAAAAATGGGCGATTTGAGGGGATGAAGCTAGATGGTCTTTATCAGGAAGAACCTGCTTTATTTGGTCATCCGACTGAGAAAGTTTTTCCTCTGCTTACTAAAATTTTAGATGCCAACGATTGGCTGAGCGTGCAAGTTCATCCTGATGATACTTACGCAATGGAGCATGAGGGTGAGTTAGGGAAAACTGAATGCTGGTATGTGATATCAGCCGAAGAAGGCTCAGAAATCATTTATGGCCATAATGCAAAAAGCAAAGAAGAATTGGAACAGATGATTCACTCTGAAGATTGGGAACATTTGCTGACACGAATTCCTGTAAAAGCTGGTGACTTTTTCTACGTACCAAGTGGCACCATGCATGCTATCGGAAAAGGGATTCTGATTTTAGAAACTCAACAATCAAGTGATACAACATATCGTGTTTATGATTTTGATCGAAAAGATGCTAATGGTTACAAACGTGATCTTCATCTCAAACAATCAATTGATGTGTTAACAATTGGTGAACCTGAAAATAGTGTTCCAGTTGGTCTTGGCCTAAAAAATATGACATCGACATTATTGGTATCGAATCACTTTTTTGCGGTTTACCATTGGAAATTCTCTGGGCCTGAATTGATGACCCAAACAGCTCCCTATTTGTTGTTAAGTGTCTTGGCTGGAAAAGGTCATCTAAAAGTCGATAATCGGATGTATTATCTGAAAAAGGGAGATCATTTGATTTTGCCGAATGATGTTAAAAACTGGGAAATTGATGGGCAGTTGGAAGTGATTGCAAGCCATCCAAATACATAGAAAAATGGGGTCGGAATTTTCTGACTCTTTCTTTTTTATATAAGACGTTTTCTTGAATGAGAGGCCATTTTATGTTAGAATGGGGTGATAAGACTATCGAAAGGAATAAGAATGGCAAATATTCTACGTACAGTCATTGAAAATGACAAAGGTGAATTAAGAAAATTAGAGAAACTTGCTAAGAAAGTTGAGGCTTACGCTGATGAAATGGCAGCTTTAACTGATGAAGAATTACAGGCAAAAACACCAGAATTTAAAGAACGTTATCAAAAAGGTGAAACACTGGATCAACTATTACCAGAGGCATTTGCAGTAGTCCGTGAGGCTTCAAAACGTGTCTTGGGACTATATCCTTACCATGTTCAAATTATGGGGGGAATTGTACTCCATAATGGTGACGTTCCAGAAATGCGTACAGGGGAAGGTAAAACTTTGACGGCGACTATGCCTGTTTATCTTAATGCCTTGGCAGGTGAAGGGGTTCACGTTATTACTGTTAATGAGTACCTTTCAACACGTGATGCGACTGAAATGGGAGAGGTTTACAGTTGGCTTGGTCTATCTGTAGGGATTAACTTGGCCGCCAAATCTCCATCAGAAAAACGCGAAGCTTATAACTGTGATATCACATATTCAACTAACTCAGAGGTTGGTTTTGACTACCTTCGTGATAATATGGTCGTTCGCGCAGAGGACATGGTTCAACGTCCATTGAACTTTGCATTGGTTGATGAGGTTGACTCAGTTCTTATTGATGAGGCCCGTACGCCATTGATCGTATCTGGTGCTGTAAGCTCAGAAACTAGTCAGTTGTATGTTCGTGCAGATATGTTTGTTAAAACACTTGAATCAACAGATTACATCATTGATGTACCGACTAAGACAATTGGTTTATCAGACTACGGTATCGACAAGGCTGAAGAATATTTCCACTTGGAAAATCTTTATGATCTTGAAAATGTTGCCCTTACTCACTATATTGATAATGCTTTGCGTGCCAACTTTATCATGCTTTTAGACATTGACTACGTTGTTTCTGAAGAGCAAGAAATCCTCATTGTCGACCAATTTACAGGTCGTACAATGCCAGGACGTCGCTTCTCAGATGGTCTTCACCAAGCTATTGAAGCTAAAGAAGGCGTTCGTATTCAAGAAGAGTCAAAAACGAGTGCGTCAATTACTTACCAAAACATGTTCCGCATGTATAAAAAATTGGCGGGTATGACGGGGACAGCAAAAACAGAGGAAGAAGAGTTTCGTGAAGTTTATAATATGCGAATCATCCCTATTCCAACAAACCGTCCTGTCATTCGTATTGACAATACTGACCTTCTTTATCCAACACTTGAGGCTAAATTTAGAGCAGTAATTGCAGATGTCAAGGAACGCTATGAAAAAGGTCAACCTGTACTTGTTGGTACAGTTGCTGTTGAAACATCTGATTTGATTTCTAAAAAACTAGTAGAAGCTGGTGTTCCTCATGAAGTGTTGAATGCTAAAAACCACTTCAAAGAAGCTCAAATCATTATGAACGCTGGACAACGCGGTGCTGTTACAATTGCAACCAATATGGCCGGACGTGGTACAGATATCAAGCTTGGTGAAGGTGTCCGTGAATTGGGGGGACTTTGTGTCATTGGTACTGAACGCCATGAAAGCCGTCGTATTGATAATCAGCTTCGTGGTCGTTCAGGACGTCAAGGTGACCCAGGTGAATCACAATTCTATCTCTCTTTAGAAGATGATCTTATGCGTCGTTTCGGTTCTGATCGTATCAAAGTCTTTATGGAACGTTTGAGCGACGGGGAAGAAGATGTTGTGATTAAATCACGTATGTTAACTAAGCAGGTTGAAGGTGCTCAAAAACGTGTTGAAGGTAATAACTACGATACACGTAAGCAAGTCCTTCAATATGATGATGTTATGCGTGAACAACGTGAAATTATCTATGCAGAACGTCGTGATGTCATTACTGCAGATCGTGATCTTGGACCTGAAATCAAAGCAATGATCAAACGTACAATTGATCGCACAGTCGATGCACATAGCAGAAGCGAACATACAGAAGCTTTAGAAGCAATTTTAAACTTTGCTAAGACTAACTTGGTTGCAGAAGATTCAATTCAATTGTCAGACATTGAAGGTTTGAAATTTGATGAAATCAAAGACTATCTCTACGATCGTGCGCTCGCTGTTTACGACAATCAAATGTCTAAATTACGTGATGAACAAGCAGTAAGAGAATTCCAAAAAGTACTGATTTTGATGGTTGTGGACAACAAGTGGACTGACCACATTGATGCATTGGATCAATTACGTCAAGCAGTTGGCCTTCGTGGATACGCTCAAAACAATCCTGTCGTTGAATATCAATCTGAAGGTTTCCGTATGTTCCAAGATATGGTGGGAGCTATCGAGTTTGATGTGACGCGTACGATGATGAAAGCACAAATTCACGAACGCGAACGTGAGCGTGCAAGCCATCATGCTACAACGACAGCTGAGAAAAATATCACTGCAAAAGCACCAACATCAGTAAATAAAGAAAAAATTGATTTCTCAGGAGTTGAACGCAACGATCTGTGTCCATGTGGTTCAGGTAAGAAATTTAAGAACTGTCACGGACGCCGACAATTCTAAATTGTACGTATAGGCTGAAAATTCTGAAAAATCACTTTGAAAAAGAGCTCCAAAATGGTATAATAGAAAAAATTTAAAATTTTCATGGAAATTTTATGCTTTTCTATTCTTGTCCATATTGGAGATTAGGCTGATTGACTATATATTGCCTAGTCCCTTGTGGACTAGGCATTTTGTTGTTTTCTGTGAAAGAGTCTCAGTATTTATAAAGGAGAAGCCATGTCATTCAAAGCTCTAGGTGAAAAAATTAATTTCGAAACTGTGAAAGAAGAATCTACCTTGTCTGGTGAGATTTTAGCTAATAAAATTGCGCGTGATAAAGAGTTGGCTGCTATCATGAAGGGTGAAGATGACCGTATGCTTTTGGTTATTGGTCCATGTTCGTCTGATAATGAAGAGGTTGTGCTTGATTATGCAAATCGTCTTGCTAAGCTTCAAGAAGAAGTGAAAGATCGTGTATTTATGGTTATGCGTGTTTACACTGCTAAACCTCGTACCAATGGTGATGGTTATAAAGGACTTGTTCACCAACCAGATGCTCAAGGTGAACCAAATTTAATCAATGGTATTCGTGCAGTTCGTAATCTTCATTATCGTGTAATTACTGAGACTGGAATAACAACAGCTGATGAAATGCTTTATCCAGAGAATCTGCCTTTGATTGATGACTTGGTATCTTACATTGCTATAGGTGCTCGTTCTGTTGAAGACCAGCAACACCGCTTTGTAGCATCAGGCATTGATGTGCCGACTGGAATGAAAAATCCTACTTCAGGTAATCTTAACGTTATGTTCAACGGTATTTATGCTGCACAATCAGCACAAAACTTCCTATTCAACGGGGAAGAAGTTGAAACTTCTGGTAACCCATTAGCGCATGCTATTTTACGTGGAGCCATTAATGAGTATGGAAAAAACATTCCAAACTATTATTATGATAACCTTTTGGATACTATAGCTCAGTATGAAAAAATGGGCTTGGAAAATCCATTTATCATGATTGATACTAATCATGATAATTCAGGTAAAAACTACCTTGAACAAATCCGTATTGTTCGTCAGACCCTTATCAATCGTGATTGGAATGAAAGTATTCGTAAAGCAGTTCGTGGTTTCATGATTGAGTCATATATTGAAGACGGTCGCCAGGATAAGCCAGAGGTTTATGGAAAATCAATTACTGATCCCTGCCTAGGTTGGAACAAAACAGAAGAACTTGTTCGTGAAATTTACAATACATTAGGAGAATAAAGCTTATGGGTATTCATCAAAAAAGTGCCAGCATTGATATTGCA
Source organism: Streptococcus henryi DSM 19005 (assembly GCF_000376985.1). Classification (GTDB taxonomy): domain Bacteria; phylum Bacillota; class Bacilli; order Lactobacillales; family Streptococcaceae; genus Streptococcus; species Streptococcus henryi. The sequence continues at coordinate 138,979 of NZ_AQYA01000036.1, read as the reverse complement.
CAAGTTAAACAGTTATCAAAATTAGAAGGTGCATTTCTTGAGCGTAAAGAAGCGCGTGATAAGGAATTAGAGGCTATTATCAAAGGAGATGATCAACGTATCCTCTTGGTTATTGGTCCATGTTCATCTGATAATGAAGAAGCAGTCTTAGAATATGCTAGACGTTTATCTGCACTTCAAGAAGAAGTTGCTGATAAGATATTCATGGTCATGCGTGTCTATACAGCTAAACCTCGTACGAATGGTGATGGTTACAAGGGGCTTATGCATCAGCCTGACACATCAAAACTTCCTGATTTGATCAATGGGATTGCAGCGGTTCGTCACCTTCACTATCGCGTCATTACTGAAACTGGTTTGACTACTGCTGATGAAATGCTTTATCCAGCCAATTTACCACTTGTAGATGACTTGGTTTCATACCATGCTATCGGAGCACGTTCTGTCGAAGACCAAGAGCACCGCTTTGTAGCATCAGGAATCGATGTTCCAACTGGAATGAAAAATCCAACCTCAGGTAACCTCAACGTCATGTTCAATGCCATCTACGCTGCTCAAAACGAACAAAACTTTATCTACCATAATGCAGAAGTAGAAACTGATGGTAATCCCCTCGCTCATGCCATCTTGCGTGGTGCAACCAATGAGCATGGTGAAAATGAGCCTAATTATTACTATGATATTTTGGAAAAAGCTATCGCTCAATACAAAAAAATGGGCTTAGCTAATCCATTTATCGTCTTGGACACTAATCATGATAATTCAGGTAAAAACCCACTTGAACAAATTCGTATCGTCCGTCAAACCCTTATCAATCGCGATTGGAATGAAGAAATTCGTAAGTATGTTCGTGGCTTCATGATTGAATCTTATCTTGAAGATGGTCGTCAAGATCAACCTGAGGTTTTTGGAAAATCTATTACAGATCCATGCTTGGGATGGGAAAAGACAGAAAAACTTATTCGTGAGATACATGCAACCTTAAGTCATGATTCTTTTGAGGATTTGATTTTTAAAGATGCAGAATAATATAATTTGGAGGAGTTGAGGTCACTCAACTTCTTCTTTTTTGCTTTTAAAAAAAGAATAGTTTACAATAGGTATGTTTGTAAAAATAAGAAAATATATAATATTTGATTTTCAAAAATGATGATGAGTAATTCTATTAACTAGAAGCAAGTAGTAGTGAACTGATTTTTCTATGTCCACTTGAAGCTCTTTGTTTCTTAATTTTAAGGAGAATATATGATTATCGGACATGGGATTGATTTACAGGAAATCTCAGCTATAGAGAAAGCTTATAATAAGAATTCAAAGTTTGCAGAACGCATTTTAACTACCAATGAATTTGTTGTCTTTTCACAGCTAAAAAATCATAAAAGGAAAATAGAATTTTTAGCTGGTCGTTGGGCCGGGAAGGAAGCTTTTTCTAAAGCTCTAGGAACAGGAATTGGCCAAGTAGGTTTCAAAGATATTGAAATATTGCCTAATGAAAAGGGGGCTCCTTACATTAATCAAGCAATTTTTCAAGGAAATGTTTATATTTCGCTAACACATAGTGGAAATTTTGCTCAAGCAAGTGTGATTTTAGAAGAAAATAATTCCTAAAAGTGGTAAGATAGTCTTATCACTTCTCAAGGTTCATATTATCTTCATTCTATGACAGCTCTATTGGGTAAAGGATATCTTGAGTGAGCATAATCAGGACTAATTGAAAATTATAGAAAACTATAAAGACAAGGAGTTTAGATGATTTCAAGTTTTCATCGTCCGACAAAGGCGATAATTGATTTATCTGCTATTGCAGATAATATACGTACCATACAAGCGCATCTTCCACAAGGGAAAAAAAGTTTTGCAGTTGTCAAAGCAAATGCCTATGGGCATGGAGCAGTAGAAGTTGCGAGTCATATTCGAACATTTGTAGATGGTTTTTGTGTTTCAAACATTGATGAAGCATTGGAGTTGCGAGAAGCAGGAATTGATGAACCCATTTTAATTCTTGGTGTTGTGATGCCAGATGAAGTTGATTTGGCTATTGAAAATGATATTATTATTGCAGTAGCGAGTTTAGAATGGTTACATCTTTCTCAGGCCCAAAATATTTCACTCAAGGGACTTCAGGTGCATATTAAGGTTGATTCTGGAATGGGTCGTATTGGAGTTGGTTCTTTAGAAGAAGCAGATAAACTGATTGCAGGTTTACAAGCCCAAGAGGCTGAAGTTCTTGGGATTTTTACTCATTTTGCAACTGCTGACGAGGCAGATGACAGTAAGTTTAATGAGCAACTAAGCTTTTTTACAGAACTAGTATCAAACTTAACATTTAAACCTGAAATGGTTCATGCAAGTAATTCTGCAACTAGCCTTTGGCATGCTGATACCATTTTTAATGCAGTTCGTCTTGGAATTGTTATTTATGGCCTCAACCCAAGTGGTAGAGAATTATCTTTACCTTACCCACTAAGACCAGCTTTATCATTAGAGTCTGTTTTGGTTCACGTTAAAGAGATTGACAAGGGAGCCAGTGTTGGTTACGGAGCCACTTATGTGGCCAGTGAAAAACAATTTATAGGTACAATTCCAATTGGTTATGCTGATGGATGGACTAGGGAGTTGCAAGGATTTTCTGTTCTCATAGATGGAGAATTCTGCGAAATCGTTGGTCGAGTTTCTATGGACCAGATAACTGTTAGATTACCTAAAAAATATGCACTTGGTACACCTGTTGTTCTTATTGGACAAGACGGCAGTCATGAAATTACGGCTACAGATATTGCGGTTAAAAGGCACACGATTAATTACGAAGTGCTATGTCTTTTGAGCGATCGTATACCTCGTTATTTTCATTAAGTACTGTAAGGGTTATTATTAGAATAATCCTTGTTTTTATGTTAATATGATGTTATAAAAGGAAAATGATGTAAAAGAAAGGAGATTGTCGTGAAAAAATTAAATAAAAGTGCAACAGCCTTACTAATTGTATTGTTATCGTCGCACATGACAAATTTTGTCGCGTTGGCTGATGATGCTGATACCTCAGAGTCTAGTCAAATCGTAACAGAGATCGAGGCTGATGCAGCAACGGATCAGGTCATTGCCCAAGATACTGTTTCAGTTGCAATTGCACCAGAACCAGTGATTTTAGAGCCAGAATTGGCTAACTCAGCTGCTGATAATCTAGTAGCAGATGCTACAAACGATGATCTTCCTCAAAGTCAAGAAGCGGATGTTGATGTAACGTCTGAACCAGTTTCAGAGTCGAATGGTGAGGATAAACCTGCTTCAGAAGGACAAGAAGATAGTGACAAAACGGTCGATGAAGAGCCATCAGAGCAAAATCAAGCAGAAGATGAAGCTCCCACAGAAACTAATGACCAAAGTTCAGATGTAGTTGAAGAAAAACCAGCAGAGACACCAAATACTAGTACAGATAAGCCTGCGCCATCAGAAAACAAAGCGCAAGAAGTTCAACCTGCTCCTAGTGCCCCAAGTGTCCCTAGTACGTCCAATGTGGCTCCAACACCAGTAGTTGAACAAATTACTGTGGATCTACCTCAACAAACTTACGTACAGGATTTTGACTATGTTTCTTATGATGACGACGATATTTTAACCTATACGACATATGTTGAACATTGGTCTGGTAAGGATGCTTATACTCATAATTTATTGTCTCATCGTTATGGTATTACAGCTGAGCAATTGGATGGCTTTTTGAAGAACACAGGTATTAACTATGATTCTAAGCGTATCAATGGTGCTAAACTATTGGAGTGGGAGAAGAAGAGTGGACTTGATGTACGTGCCATTGTTGCTATTGCTATGGCAGAAAGCTCTCTAGGAACACAAGGTGTTGCAAGATTGAGTGGTGCCAATATGTTTGGTTATGCTGCTTTTGATTTATCTCCAAATCAAGCATTAAATTATAATGATGATACTGCAGTTCGCAAACTAACTAGCGAAACTATTGTGCGCAATAAAAATTTGACCTTTAAAGTTCAAGATCAAAAGGCTCAAAAATTAGCTGCAGGACAATTTAATTTTGCAACTGACGGTGGTGTTTACTTTACAGATACTTCAGGAACAGGTAAACGTCGTGCTCAAATCATGGAAGATCTTGATAAATGGATTGATGAACACGGTGGCACACCAGAAATTCCAGCCGAGTTACGCACATTAAACACTGTCATGCTTGCAACAGTTCCTGCTGATTATACTATTAGCACAGCAATCAATTCAACGCTTTATAGTGGATTTTCTTATCCATGGGGTGAATGTACTTGGTATGTTTATAATCGTGCTCAAGAATTAGGCTATCGTTTCGATGCCTATATGGGAAATGGTGCAGATTGGCAATTAAAAGCAGGTTATGAAACAACTCATGAGCCAAAAACAGGCTATGCGCTATCATTCTCACCAGGTCAAGCAGGTGCTGATCCAACTTATGGTCACGTAGCCATTGTTGAGGAAGTTAAGGAAGATGGTTCTATCCTTATCTCTGAATCCAATGCTATGGGACGTGGTGTGGTTTCTTACCGTACTTTCTCAGCTGCCCAAGCTGCTCAATTTACTTATGTTATTGGACACCAATAAAAGTATTAAAGACGCAAAAATATGCGTCTTTTTTGTTATAATTAAATTATGCATTTAAAATCACCAATAGCAGATTTAAAGGGTTTTGGGCCAAAATCTGCTGAAAAATTTCAAAAATTAGATATCTATACCATAGAAGACCTCTTATTATACTATCCTTTTCGTTATGAGGACTTTAAATCTAAATCCGTTTTTGAACTGGCTGATGGGGAGAAAGCCGTTATCACTGGAACAGTGGTAACGCCTGCCAATGTTCAGTATTATGGCTTCAAGCGTAATCGACTGTCTTTCAAAATTAAGCAGGGCGAAGCCGTTATTGCCATTTCTTTCTTTAATCAGCCTTATTTGGCTGATAAGATTGAATTGGGGCAGGATGTTGCTGTTTTTGGTAAATGGGATCAAGCTAAGTCTGCTCTAACTGGGATGAAACTATTGGCTCAGGTTGAAGATGATATGCAGCCTGTCTATCGAGTGGCTCAAGGAATCTCGCAGTCTGCACTGGTTAAGGCTATCAAAGCGGCTTTTGATGCTGGCGCTGTTTCTTGGCTTGAAGAGAATCTGCCACAAGTTCTCTTGGATAAGTATCGTTTGCTCAGCCGTTCTCAGGCTGCGGCTGCTATGCATTTTCCAAAAGATTTGGCTGAGTACAAGCAGGCTCTCCGCCGCATCAAATTTGAAGAACTCTTTTATTTTCAGATGAACTTGCAGGCTTTGAAAGCGGAAAACAAGTCTGAGTCAAATGGCTTAGCCATGGCTTTTGATAATAAAGAGATTAATGAAAAGATTGAAGCTCTGCCATTTCCCCTAACAGTCGCCCAAAAGCGAAGTTTAGATGAAATTTTAGCAGATATGAAATCTGGAGCTCACATGAATCGCCTTCTTCAGGGGGATGTGGGGTCAGGTAAGACGGTTATTGCCAGTCTTGCTATGTATGCTGCTTATACGGCTGGCTATCAATCTGCCCTAATGGTACCAACGGAGATCTTGGCGGAACAGCATTTTGAGAGTCTGACTCAGCTTTTTTCAGACCTCTCCATCGCCATTCTAACTTCTGGCATGAAAACAGCTGCTAAAAAGGCTGCCTTAGCAGCAATTGCTGATGGCTCGGTGGATATGATTGTGGGGACTCATACTCTCATTCAGGATGCAGTGCTTTACCATAAACTGGGTTTAGTTATCACGGATGAGCAGCACCGTTTTGGTGTCAATCAGCGCCGTGTCTTTCGAGAAAAAGGAGAAAACCCAGATGTCCTTATGATGACGGCAACACCAATCCCACGTACACTAGCCATTACAGCCTTTGGTGAGATGGATGTTTCCATTATCGATGAAATGCCAGTAGGTCGCAAGCCTATTGTCACGCGCTGGGTCAAGCACCAACAGCTGGAGACAGTCCTAAACTGGGTCAAAAAAGAACTGGCAAAAGATTCCCAAGTCTATGTTATCTCGCCCTTGATTGAAGAATCAGAAGCCTTGGATTTGAAAAATGCTGTTGCACTGCATGAGGAACTATCTGCCTACTTTGACGGAGTAGCCACGGTCGCCCTCATGCATGGACGCATGAAAAATGAAGAAAAAGACCAAATCATGCAAGACTTTAAGGATAAAAAAACTCAAGTCTTGGTATCAACGACAGTTATCGAAGTTGGGGTTAATGTTCCCAATGCTACTGTTATGATTATTATGGATGCTGATCGCTTTGGGCTCAGCCAGCTGCATCAGCTGCGCGGGCGCGTGGGCCGAGGACATAAACAATCATACTGTGTTCTGGTTGCCAATCCCAAAACAGACAGCGGTAAGGAACGTATGAAGGCCATGTGCGATACGACTGACGGTTTCGTTCTTGCTGAAGCTGACCTCAAAATGCGAGGGTCTGGTGAAATTTTCGGCACGCGCCAGTCGGGAATCCCAGAATTTCAGGTTGCTGATATCGTGGAAGATTATCCTATTTTAGAAGAAGCCAGACGCCTAGCAGCGGAAATCGTATCTGATAAAAACTGGCAAGAAGACCAGCGTTGGGCACCTATTGTCAAAAACCTCAAAGAAAGAGGAGATTTTGACTGAGACTTAGTCTAGAAAATCTAAAAATAAGCTCCCTGTATCTATCAAGAATGCAGGGAGTTTATGTTTTCTACTATATAGCCGAATGAAGAGTTTTCAGACTAGGACTGCTCAAACAGTCAGGGGAGTGACTGTTTGAGGTTGGAAATAAAAACTGACGTCAGTCAGTTCACCAAACAGTCAGGGGAGTGACCGTTTGAGGTTGGAAATAAAAACTGACGTCAGTCAGTTCACCAAACAGTCAGGGGAGTGACTGTTTGAAGAGACAAAGAAAAAACTAGCCCTAAAATGTAAGCGTTTAACAAAAGATGCAAAAAATGCTATAATAAACATAGAATATTTGTCTGCAGGTTAGTAATAAAACGAGTGAAGGCAAGGTACACCCTAAAAAGTAATTTTGCTTAGATGAGGAGGCGTCTCATGGTATTTAATAGTGACTGGTTATTGAACCAAATTAGGGGAACTGCAAATACAATAGGGAAAGTCTTTAGGCTAGAGACAATCAATATTGATTTAGGAATGGTCGAGGATAAAGAAGGTAAAGCAGTTAACGGAAATGACTATCTGGACTTTTTGTTGGCTAAAGAAGATTTTGATAGAGCTGCGGCTGTCATCGGTGGTCAACTCAAGCGATTAAGTCCTCATCAATATAAATTCCTTGTTGATACCTTTATTGATCACTTAAAGACACTGGATGCGGAGTCTTTGGAAAGAAATCATTTGACTTTGGATAAAATTGAAAAACTCCATGAGGATTTGAAAGAATTTAAGTGGTAAAAACTAAACTTTAGGAGATTAAGCTCAGCCAAGTGCTGAGTTTTTTGTTTTCAACAATAATATAGTAAGGGTAATTTTTCTAAAAAACAGATATTAAAATACGACAATAGATAAAAAAATATCGAAAAACGATATTTTTCTTGACAAAAGAATTACTGTATTGTATTATAAATATATCGAAAGACGATAAAAAACGAATCAAAAACAAGAAATCGTCATCGAAAAAAAGAAAAAGTAGGAGCTCAGCTTTTTCTCGAAAAAAAGAAATAAAAGGAAAAACTCATGAAAACAATCAAATCAATGGCAAACATTATTCTTACTATTGCAGCAGCCCTACTTGTCCTACAAGTTCTTTTAGCCCTCATGGTCAATTTTCTCCCAACTTCCCTTCTTACCAACTCGCAAAATCTAGGCGTCAAAATTTCTGGTCAAGCAGGACTAGTGAATGTCCTAGTTCTTCTCATTCGTAATGGACTTTGGGTCTTTGGCCTGGCACACTTGAAAACCTTTATTAAAACCTTCCAAGTCTCAGACCTGATGACAGAGGCCTTTGCAAGCTTTATCAAAAAAGCCGGCCTCTTTGTTCTAACGACAGAAGTTTTTTCCAGCTACCTTGCAACTCTTCAAGCACCAGCAGGAACCTATCTTATTAGTCTTAAATACGGTGTGACCCTAATTTTGCTTGGCTTTGCCTGTGATTACTCAGGTCGTTACCTTGCTAAACACGGTTTTAGCCTTTAAAGATATGGAAGGAGCATATCATGCCAAACTTACTGACCATCGAACATATTAGTAAAAGCTACGGCAAACAAAAAGCCTTAGACAGCGTCAGCTTTTCCATCAAAAAAGGAGAAATTTTAGGCCTCGTGGGACAAAACGGGGCAGGGAAAACCACTCTCATCCGCATCTTGTCAGGGCTGATTAGTAAGGGTGGAGGCTCTGTCAAGCAAGCCCAAAACTATAAAATCGGTTCTATCATTGAATCTCCGGTCCTCTATCCTAATATGTCAGCCCAGGACAATCTGACTTACGCTGCCTTGCAAATTGGAATCAAGGAAAAAGAAGCTCGGATTGCTGAGGTCCTCAGTCTTGTTGGCCTTTCTCAGGTGGATAAAAAGAAAAAGGTTAAGGATTTTTCACTTGGTATGCGTCAGCGCATGGCCATCGCCCTTGCCATTCTAGACTTTCCAGACTTTCTGGTTTTGGATGAGCCGGTCAACGGCCTGGACCCCTCTGGCATCAAGGAAATGCGAGAGATTATCCACAATCTCCGGGACAACTACGGCATTACCGTCCTTATTTCTAGCCACATTCTCTCTGAGCTAGAGCTGGTGGTGGACCGCTTTGTCATCATGCACAAGGGCCGCATTATCAAGGATATTGAGAAGTCTGCCCTAAAAACTGAAGTCGAGGAAAAGATTATCCTTTCTACTTTGGACAATAAGCTGGCGCAGAAGACTTTAAGTGACTTGGGCTTAGAGTTTACCGTCCAAAGGGACAAACTCTGTCTGTCGCCTGAAAAATCAGTTCAGGAGCTAATCCTTTATCTCCTTGAGCAAAACATTGAAATCACAGATATCTATCATGCTGGAAGCAGCTTTGAAGATTATTATTTGAGTTTATTAGACTAGAAAGAGAGTTATCATGCTTAACTATTTAAAAGCCGATTGCTATCGCATCCGCAAAGAGCGCTTGTCTCTGGTATCGCTAGGTCTCTTGATGACATTTGCTATACTTTTTGCCTTTCTCTATCGAGAAGAGACTTCCAATCAAGTGGGACAAAGCCTTGTCATGGTCTGGCCAACGCTACTTCCTCTCTTTTTTGTCACACCGGCAAAGATTTTCTTGGGGGAAGATTTGACCAATCGTACTATCAATAATATCCTTGTTAAGAGTCAGAATCGTTTGAAGGTTTTTTCCTATAAGTGGCTTATGACCCTTGCCATGACTTGGCTTTACATTCTTTTAGCTCTCCTTCTGACAGCCTTTGCTCATCAGATGTTTACGGGAGTGGCTTCTTACCAGACCATTTTGACCTATTTTCTCTATCAACTTCCTATCTACACGGTTATTGCCAGCCTCTGTGCCTTTATCTTTGCCTTCTTTGACAAAATCTATCAATCTTATATGGTTTACATTATTATCGCCCTGCTTTTTGACCAACTGGCCAGTCTCATGATTGGAATGATTTTCAAAACAGATGCCTTAGCGCCTTATATGATGTTTAACCAACTGAGTCAGGTAGATGTGGCAGGAAACTATTTTACCGCAACGGTTCTGGTGGCTGTTCTCTTTACAGTGCTTTATTCAGTGATGGCTTATATGCTCTTCGAAAAACGCGAGTTCAAATAAGAAGGAGAAAATCATGAAGAAGAAAATGTTATTTGCATTCTTAGCTTTCCTAGTTGTGGGCCTTGGATTTTTAGTCTGGCAGGGTGTGGAAAATGATAAGGCAGATACTGAATACGACAAGGTGCTGACTGTCCCAGCTCAAGCTATCAATACCCTGCATCTTTCTGGTCTGGAGCAACCCGCCAAAGTGATTGTAACTGAGACAGAGCAGGAGGAGACGACTGTCCATGTTTCTGGACTCCTTGCTCAATCTAATATCAACGCCTTAGAAGAACAATTTGAGATTGACCATGAAGGTGACTTAATCATTTCTTTCACCAAAGAAGGTTTAACGATGACGGTCATGACTGAGAAACCAACCCTAACCATTGAGATTAACTTAGCAAAAGGAGCTAGTTTTAACGATTTCTATCTTTTTAGTAACAATGGCGGAGCAGAAGTTTCACTACCAGCATCCTTTGACGGTGTTTACAAGCTCAAAAGCAAGAGTGGAGACATTAACCAACCACAGGATGGTAGGAATAATAAACGTCAGGTTAGTGTAGAAGTGACTGGAGATATTAAAGTTGAACTAGAAAAATAGAAAAAACTCACCAAGTAGATAAAAAAGTGGTCTTAAAATTTAGTGAAAACTCTAAAAGATAAATTTTACTCTTTTAAAATCAAAATGATACATCGTCAGTTTCGACTTGCCGTACCCTGGTACTGCCTTCGTCTCACTTCCTCGTCTGATTTTGATTTTATTTGAGTATTACTTATCGTTCTAAAATAAAAAATTGTTCTTGGTCAGTAAATTGTGTATAATGGAAATGGAAAGTGGATAGAGTCTAGAAAACACCAATAATTTTAGAAGTCGCGGTTTAAAGAGACCTAAACATCCAGATTTTTTGATCAGAGTAGTCTACAAATCTATCCTAATAAAGGAGTTTATCATGTTAACGATCTTATATTTTTCAGTATTTCTTGTATTATTGATTATCCTATTTTTAATTTGGTATTTAATCAAAGTCAGAAAAAATCCAATGGCAAATCGTGAGTTTGGATACTTACGTTGGGTAATCTACTTAATTAATATTGTTATTTTTGCCTTATCACTTAGCGCACTTGCAGGAATTATCTATACTTTGCTTTCTTTATTTGGAAAATTAGACCTATTGACTCAATTTTCTACTAAAAGTGGAACAGGAATATCCTTTACAGCAGAATTGTCAACCTTTGGTTCGTTTGTTGAAGTTATCAATCTTTTAGCTGCAATTGGTATTTTAATCTGTATGCGTTTATTTATGAAGAACATTTTATCAGAGGAGATTTTTGTTGCTAAAAATGTTAACTTGGCTCGATTATCAACTGTTTTCCTAGTTCTTGGCTCACTTATCAGAGAGGGTTCAGATTCAGCAAGTTTAATTTTACAAAGTGGCGTGAGCAAAGATGGGGTGATGCGTACAGCAACTTACAGCCTATTTAATCTAAATTATCTGTTAGCAGCTGTTTTGGTCTGGACGATTTCCATTATTCTGGAAAAAGCTATCGCTATTGCAGACGAAAATGAATTTACAATCTAGGGAGGTCAGGGATGATTATTGTTAATCTTGATGTAGAACTGGCCAAAAAGAAAATGCGTTCAGGAGAGTTGGCTGAGAGAATTGGAATTACCAATGCCAACCTTTCCATTTTAAAGACTGGAAAGGCTAAGGCTATTCGCTTTTCAACTCTTGATGCCATATGTAGAGAATTGGGCTGTCAGCCAGGTGATATTCTTGAATACAGACCAGATGAGGAATAATTGATGTCCAGAAATCCGTTTTAGTCTGAGTCTCAATACAAAAGAGATAAGAGATCTTGTGCATGCCAATCAGCCGATAGTTGCTATTAATGAAAAAGTGATTCAAATCTTGTTGGTCAATTGGCATACAAATGAAAAAGGAGCGAAATTTTCGCTCTTTTTTAAAACGATACAAGAAAACGTTTTCTTTTTATGATATACTAGAGTCAATTAGAAAAGAGGGAAAATAATGTTACAGGAAATTGGACAAACTAGTGTAGAGGGCTCTCGTATTGCCTTAGGTTGTATGCGCATGGCTGCGCTTGATAAGGTTTCAGCTGAAAAGGTACTTGATAGAGCTCTTGCTGAAGGGATAAATTTCTTTGATCATGCAGATATTTATGGTGGTGGTGAGTCAGAACTACGCTTTGCTCAGGCTCTTAAAAATCTTGGGATTGCGCGTGATAAACTCATTCTTCAGTCTAAATGTGGTATTCAAAAAGGTTACTTTGACTTTTCAAAGACACATATTTTGAATTCGGTTGATGGTATTCTAAAACGTTTAGATACAGATTACCTTGATTTTTTGGTTCTTCACCGACCAGACGCCTTGATGGAGCCGGAAGAAGTAGCGGAAGCCTTTAATCAGCTTAAAAAAGCTGGCAAGGTTAGGCATTTTGGTGTCAGCAATCAGAACCGCTTCCAGATCGAACTCTTGCAGACCTATTTGGATCAGCCTCTGGCGGTTAATCAGATGCAGCTGTCTCCTGCACATACACCTATGATTGATGCCGGCCTTAACGTTAATATGCAAAATAGCGGAGCCATTGACCGAGATAATGGGGTGCTTGATTATTGCCGTCTAAAAGGTATGACCGTTCAGGCTTGGTCGCCTTTCCAAATTGATTTGGGACGTGGTCTCTTTATGGGTAATCCAGATTATGCAGACTTAACAGCTACTATTGAAAAATATGCAGAGCAGTATGAGGTATCTACTGAGGCCATCATTATTGCTTGGATTCTTCGTCACCCAGCTCAAATGCAAGCTATTGTAGGTTCCATGAACCCTGACCGCATTAGCAAGATTGTAGAAGCTAGCAAGGTTAGACTTACGCGCCCTGAGTGGTATGACATCTACCGCAGTGCAGGCAATGATTTGCCTTAGAAAAAGGTTTTACAATGAAGAGCAGAGTCAAGAAAAGTAGAGAAGAATGGTATAAACTTGTTCAAAATGTCATCGCTATCTTATGGTGTGTGCTTTTCTTAAATGGGTTTTTTGCCTTCGATTTTCATGGCAATAGCAAACTTTTTATAGCACCTTCAAGAGTGATTACGCTTCTTGGAATCTATATCATTACAATTAAAGTAATGGACAAGGAATCGCGAGGCTGTCTGTCTCTTATTTGGATTTGGCTTAAAATAGCCATTCCATTGTCCATATTATCTGCTCTATTAACGAGACTACCAGACCTTTCACTTGACCTAATATCTTGGCTGGCCTTGCTTACTATACTTGCACTTATCTGGCTTCCCTTGTACTACAAAATGAAATAAGACTTAGAAAAACGGCCACTTTAGCGACCGTTTTTCTTATGCTTTAAAACGTTTTAGAGCAATACAGGCCAAGATTGTTCCACAAATGGCAAGTGTTGTCAGAATAACTTGCTTGTCTGAAATTTCTAGGTCATAGTGGAAATCTTGATTAGCCTTCTTATCTCTTGCAGCTATAGTTAATCTCATCATTTCTCCTCCTTTATGGAAAATAGCAGAGCATCACCCCTGTATATAGTCTTTTAATTCTTGACCTTTTAATCCAGCGTTTAAGGCAATTAAGAGTTTGAGGCGAGCTTTTTGAGCATTTAGTTCCTTAACAAACATGACACCGGCTTCCTGGAGTTTTACACCACCGCCAGCATAAGCGTAAACTGGTTCAGCAATGCCATTAAAGCAACGGGATACCAGAACAACCGGAATTCCTTTAAACATGAGATTCTCTAACTCTTGAGCAGCCTCAGGCGGTAGATTACCAGCACCCAGAGCTTCGATGACCACACCATCGATTTTTTGAGGATCTAAGAGGCTGATAATGCCGTCACCTAAGCCCATACCAGCGTAAGCTTTGATAATAGGAATAGTTCCAGAAATTTGGTCTAGATTAAAGCGGACTCGAGGTTCAGCTGTTTTAAAAAAGAGAATTTCATGTTTCATAACGATACCAAGAGGTCCGTGAGTCGGTGTATTAAAAGTGGCAACATTTGTTGTGTGGGTCTTAGTGACATATTTTGCTGCATGAATTTCATCATTCATGACAACCAATACCCCTTTGTCTGCAGCTTTATCATGGCTAGCGACTCTAAGAGCTGAAAGATAGTTATAAACACCATCACTTCCTAATTCATTACTACTTCGCATGGCACCGGTGAGGACAATTGGAATCTGAGGCAGAGCCATGGTATCTAAAAAATAAGCTGTCTCTTCTAAGGTATCAGTACCATGTGTGATGACGACTCCGTCATATTGTCCCATGGTATCTCTAATCTTATGGTATAGGGCTAGCATATGGTAGGGTGTAATATGAGGGCTAGGGAGATTGAAAAAGTCAATGACAGTCAAGTCTAAGTTCTCTAAATTAAATCCAATTTGGTTCATAGGATTTTCAGTTGATGAATTAACATTACCTGAAGCATCAGCCTGCATTGAAATCGTTCCACCTGTGTGTAAAACGAGGATTTTTTTTGTCATTTCTATACTTCTTTCAAAATTATGTTATAATCTATTTTATCATAAAGATTAGAAAGCGATTCTCTTTAATCTAAAATACTTTTTAAGAAAAGTAGCATTTTTTCTGAGGAGTATTATAGATTAATGGATGTTTGGAAATATTTTGGCAATCAAAGCAGTATTTTTTGATATTGACGGAACACTTTTGAATGACCGTAAGAATGTACAAAAATCTACCCAGAAAGCTATCCAAAGTTTGAAAAAGCAGGGAGTGTTTGTTGGCTTAGCGACGGGACGCGGTCCAGCATTTGTCCAGCCTTATCTGGAAAATCTAGGTTTGGACTTTGCGGTTACCTATAATGGTCAATATATCTTCACACGAGATCAGGTTTTATATGAAAATCAGCTTCCAAAGTCATTAATTTATAAAATTATGCGAGATGCGACAGATAAGAGAAGAGAAATCTCGCTCGGAACTTCTGCAGGGCTAGTCGGCTCTCGTATCATTGGTATCGGCACAAGTTCTTTTGGTCAGGTATTGAGTGCCCTTGTTCCTAAGAAAATGGCTAAGATGGTTGAGCGAAGTTTTAAACATCTTATTCGACGCTTCAAACCTCAAAATTTTGATAACTTATGGACGATGGTTCGTCAGCCAATTTACCAAATTGTTTTGGTAGTTACAGAAGATCAAACGGCTAAAATTCAAGAAAAATTCCCTCAAATCAAAGTCACGCGCAGCAGCCCCTACTCTGCAGATTTAATTTCAAGAGGACAATCAAAGATCAAAGGTATTGAGCGTGTAGGGGAGTATTTTGGATTTGAATTGTCAGAGGTCATGGCTTTTGGAGATTCTGAAAATGACCTAGAAATGCTGTCTGGTGTTGGAATTGGTGTAGCAATGGGTAATGCTGCTGATGGTATTAAAACAAGAGCTCACTATACCACTTCAACAAATAATAACGATGGTATTTCTAAAGCACTAGCACATTACGGATTGATAAGTTTGGAGAACGATGCTAGCTTTACAAGTAGAGATGACAATTTCAACAAGGTTAAAGATTTCCATCAGTTGATGGATGGTGAGACGGTAAAACTTCCGCGAAGTTATGGAATTGAAGAAGCTGGACATCGAGCAGATTTCAAGATCGAAGAACTTGTTGAATTCTTATATGCAGCCAGTCAAGGAGATCGTCGACAATTTACTCAAGCTCTCTTAAACCTCCATGCAGCGATAGACAAGGCGGCGGAAAAAGTCCAGTCAAAAGAACATCCTGAGACACCTTTGGTTGGACAAGTAGATGCTCTCACAGATTTGCTATATTTAACCTATGGTTCTTTTGTTTTAATGGGTGTTGATCCAAAACCTCTCTTTGATACGGTTCATGAGTCCAATATGGGGAAACTTTTCCCTGACGGCCTTGCGCATTTTGACCCAGTTACACATAAAATATTGAAACCAGAGGACTGGGAAGAACGATTTGCTCCAGAACCAGCTATCAAGCGAGAACTAGACAGACAAATTCAAAAAGCACTTAAACGCGATGAGAAAAAAGGATAAGTTATTCTTGTTAAACATATATATAAAGAGGGTTGGAGAATGATTCCCTACCCTCTTTTTGTTTATGTTTTAAATCATTAAAGTGTTTTAGACTTATCCCGAACAACCAACAAATCAACCTTCGCATGGCGCATGATATATTCTGAAGAAGAACCAATAAGAAGTCGTTCAAAAGTATTTAGACCTGTAGCCCCAACCATGATTAAATCAACTTCTTCCTTATCAGGTATATCTCTTGCGAGCAGACTTTTCGGATTACCGAATTCAATAATTTGTCTCACTTTTTCAAGACCTTGTTTGCGTGCCTGATTTTCATAGTCTGTCAGGACGTCTTTAGCTTCTTTTTCAAGCTTCTCGTAGATGTAAGTATCAAATGTGGCAACACTTTGAAGAGCACGTGTGTCAATGACATGTGTTAGAAGTAGTTCAGCATCATTACGGAGAGCAACGTTAACTCCTTTTTCAAAAGCTAATTCAGATTCATAAGAACCATCAATGGCAACCATAATTCGTTCATATTTTTGTGACATGTTAAACCCTCCTTAAATGATGAGCAAAGTAGTGGAGGCTGACATTTAAAATGTGAGTGATATATTCAGTTTTATTAAACTTTTCTGATCTAATAGATCAATCACATTACGATCAATAAACTAAATGAAAAGCACTTTGTTAAACGCCAAGTCCAAGACTAATAAGAATATCATTTATTTTCTACACTTTTATTATACTCTTTTAAAGTCGAATTTGAAAGCGTTTTATATATTTTCCTCTTATTTCTTTTTCTGAACAAAATTGATTTTCATAAAACGATGCCATTTTAAAAAGCTATTAAGATATGTTATAATAAAGCAAGAAAAAGAAATGAGGGTATGAAGGTATCATGTCGTACGAAAAAGAATTTCTGAAAGATTTTGAAGCATGGGTAAACAACCAAATCGCAATCAACGAAATGGCTATGGATGTTTCTCGTAAAGTAATTGAAGAGGATAAGGATGAGCGCGCAGCAGATGCCTTTATTCGTTATGAGAGTAAGCTAGATGCTTATCGTTATCTTCAAGAAAAGTTCGCAAACTATCATGATGGAAAATCATTTCATGATATGCCAGATGGTCTGTTTGGCGAACGCCATTATTAATTAAAAAGTCTTCTATTTTGAATCTGACTGAAAAATTGGTCTTTAATAATCCAGTTTTAACAGAAGTTCGATTAGAAGACTTTTTATATTTATGGATTTTGGTAAATGGCTATTATGAAAAATCTGAATAGGAAACATTATGCACCTAAATGTGATATCTTACTATAATATCACTTGAAAATGTGATATAATAAAAGGTATGAATTATCACGATTATATTTGGGATTTGGGTGGAACTTTACTTGATAATTATGAGATTTCCACTCAGGCTTTTGTAGAAACCTTAGCGACATTTGGTGTAATAGCAGAGCATGATGCTGTATATGCTAAACTTAAAGAGTCGACGGCTGCTGCAATTGCCTATTTTATTCCCAAAACCCCATCGTTTTTGGAAACCTACAAAAAGAATGAAGCAAAGCATTTGGAAAATCCTCTCTTGTTTAAGGGGAGTAAAGAAATTTTGGAAAAAATAGTCCAGTCAGGTGGTCGAAATTTCCTCGTTTCACATCGAAATGCCCAAGTTCTTTCTCTCTTGGAAGTAACAGGTATCCTGCCATATTTCACCGAAGTTGTGACTTCAGAAAGTGGCTTTGCACGAAAACCCAGTCCAGAGAGTATGTTGTATTTGAAAAATAAATACCAAATTGATAGTGGTTTAGTAATTGGTGATCGTGAGATTGATAGACAAGCTGGTCAAGCAGCAGGATTTGAAACATTGCTGGTTGACGGTTCAGTATCCTTGATGGAGATAGTAAAGTAAATGACAGAAGAAAAAAAAGATTTAGCTGCTTTGGCACAAGAATATGATGCAAGTCAAATTCAGGTTTTAGAAGGTTTAGAAGCTGTTCGTATGCGTCCGGGGATGTATATCGGATCAACTTCTAAAGAAGGTTTGCATCACTTAGTTTGGGAAATTGTAGATAACTCAATTGACGAGGCTTTGGCCGGTTTTGCATCTAAGATTGATGTATTCATTGAACCAGACAACTCTATCACAGTAGTAGATGATGGTCGTGGTATTCCTGTTGATATTCAAGAAAAGACTGGTCGACCAGCGGTTGAAACTGTCTTTACTGTCCTACACGCGGGTGGTAAATTTGGCGGTGGCGGCTATAAAGTATCTGGTGGTCTTCATGGTGTAGGTTCATCAGTCGTAAACGCCTTGTCTACTCAGTTAGATGTAAAAGTACATAAAAATGGTTTGATTCATTATCAAGAATACAAACGTGGTGTTGTTGTAGATGATTTGGCAGTCATTGGTGAAACAGATCGTCATGGAACAACTGTTCATTTTACACCAGACCCAGAAATCTTTACTGAAACTACAGAATTTGATTTTAGTAAATTGGCTAAACGTATTCAGGAACTTGCCTTCCTAAATCGAGGCCTTAAAATCTCCATCACTGATAAGCGTGAGGGTCTTGAGCAAACTCAAGAGTTTCACTATGAGGGCGGTATTGCTAGTTATGTTGAGTTCTTGAATGAAAATAAGGATGTTATCTTTGATACACCTATCTACACTGATGGTGAATTGGATGGCATTTCAGTTGAAGTTGCTATGCAATATACAACTGGATATCACGAATTAGCTATGAGTTTTGCCAACAACATTCACACACATGAAGGTGGAACGCATGAACAAGGTTTCCGAACTGCTTTAACTCGTGTAATCAATGATTATGCTAAGAAAAATAAAATCCTTAAAGAAAATGAAGATAATCTCACAGGTGATGATGTTCGTGAAGGACTAACAGCAGTTATCTCTGTTAAACACCCTAATCCACAGTTCGAAGGACAAACCAAAACAAAACTTGGTAACTCAGAAGTTGTTAAGATTACTAATCGTTTGTTTAGTGAAGCATTTAGCAGATTTCTTTTGGAAAACCCACAAATTGCTAAAAAGATTGTGGAAAAAGGAATTTTGGCTTCAAAAGCCCGTATTGCCGCTAAACGTGCACGTGAGGTAACTCGTAAAAAATCAGGTCTTGAAATTTCAAATCTCCCAGGTAAATTAGCAGACTGTTCTTCTAATGATGCCTCTATGAACGAACTCTTCATCGTCGAAGGGGATTCTGCCGGTGGTTCTGCAAAATCAGGACGTAACCGCGAATACCAAGCGATTTTGCCAATTCGAGGTAAAATTCTTAACGTTGAGAAAGCAAGTATGGATAAAATTCTTGCTAATGAGGAAATCCGTAGTCTCTTTACTGCAATGGGAACTGGATTTGGTGCTGATTTCGATGTTTCAAAAGCTCGCTATCAGAAACTTGTCATCATGACAGATGCCGATGTCGACGGTGCTCACATTCGTACACTTCTTTTGACTCTAATCTATCGCTTCATGCGCCCAGTTTTAGAAGCAGGATATGTCTATATTGCACAACCGCCAATCTATGGTGTTAAAGTTGGTAGTGAAATTAAAGAGTATATTCAACCTGGTACTAATCAGGAAGAAGAATTGCAAGCAGCACTTAAACGTTATAGTGAAGGTCGATCAAAACCAACCGTTCAACGTTACAAGGGTCTAGGTGAGATGGATGACCACCAATTGTGGGAAACAACAATGGATCCAGAAAATCGCTTGATGGCACGTGTATCGGTTGACGATGCTGCCGAAGCTGATAAGATTTTTGATATGCTTATGGGTGATCGCGTTGAGCCACGCAGAGAGTTTATTGAGGAAAACGCTGTATATAGTACGCTTGATATTTAATCCAAATAATTGACGAAAAAATAGTGCATACGGTAAGTAAGTATGTTATAATCGTAATGTTATAGCTAATTTTTACGATAAACAGACAATAAAATAAGGAGATAAGGATGTCTAGCGGAATTATATTGCTAATTGTGGCGATTGTCCTACTAGTAATTGTAGCCTATTTGGCTGGCGTTATCGTTCGTAAACGTAATGATGGCCTAATTGCAAACCTAGAAGAAAAAAAACAAGCGCTCTTTTCACTACCTGTAAATGATCAAATTGAAGAAGTTAAAGCACTGCATCTTATTGGGCAAAGTCAGACGACTTTTCGTGAATGGAATCAAAAGTGGGTTGATCTTTCACTAAATTCATTTTCAGATATTGAAAATCATATTTTTGAAGCTGAAAATCTTAATGACACATTTAAATTTATCAGTGCTAAGCATGAAATTGATAGTGTAGAAAGCCAGCTTGCTGTCATTGAAGAAGATATTACAGCTATTCAAGAAGCACTTTCAATCCTGAAAGAACAAGAAGAGAAAAATAGTGCACGTGTCACACATGCTCTTGATCTCTATGAAAAATTGAAAGATTCTATTTCTGAGAAAGAAGACAACTTTGGTTCTACAATGCCAGAGATTGAGAAACAGTTGAAAAATATTGAAACAGAATTTTCCCAATTTGTTACCCTCAATTCCACAGGTGACCCAGTAGAAGCAGCTGAAGTTTTGAATAAGGCAGAGGAGCACACTATTGCACTAGGACAAATTTCAGAGCAAATCCCAGCTATTGTTGCAAAATTAGAGGATGATTTCCCAGATCAACTAGATGATTTAGAATCAGGCTATCGTCGACTTCTTGAAGAGAATTATCATTTCCCAGAAAAGAATATTGAAACTCGTTTCCAAGAAATTCGCGGTGCAATTCGTGAAAACTCTTCAGAGTTGATTACATTAGATTTGGATCGTGCGCGTGATGAAAATGAACATATTCAAGAGAAAATTGATTCTCTGTATGCAATTTTTGAACGTGAAATTGAGGCTCATAAACAAGTTGTAAAAAACAAGAGAATTATTCCTCAATATTTAACTCATGCTAAAAATAATAATGCTCAATTAGAAGCTGAAATTAAACGATTATCACATAAATACATTTTAAGTGAAAACGAAGACCTCAATGTTAAAGCTTTCAATAAAATCTTGACAGAAATTGAAGAAGTTATTCAACCAATTTTTGAAGATTTCGACAATCAAGAAAAACCTTTCACTGACTTGCAAGTTCTTTTTGCTAATACCCTTGAAAAATTAGCTCAAGTTGAAAGTGGTCAAATGGAAGTTTTTGCGGAAGTTAAAGATATCGAAAAGATTGAAAGTGATGCGCGTTCTAATTTGGATAATCACATCAATAAATTACATGCCATTAAACGTTTCATGGAAAAACGTAATTTACCTGGAATTCCTCAGGATTTCCTAAGTCTATTCTTTACGACAAGTTCTCAACTTGAAGCTTTGATGGACGAGCTTAGTCGTGGTCGAATTGATATTGAAGCAGTTTCTCGTTTGTCAGAAGTTGCTGAATCAGCTATCCAAAATCTTGAAGATACGACTTATCGTGTCGTTCAAAATGCTGTTTTAACAGAGCAACTCTTGCAATATTCAAATCGCTATCGTAGTTTTGAACCAAGTGTTCAAAATAGTTTTGAGCATTCTCTCTATCTTTTTGAGACTGAAAACAATTACCAAGCATCATTTGATGAGATTTCTTACGCATTAGAAACTGTCGAACCAGGTGTGACTGATCGATTTGTAAGTTCTTATGAAAAAACTAGAGAACAAATTCGCTTTTAACAATTCAGTAGTCTGATTTATTTCAGGCTACTTTTTCTATTTTAGAAATGCCGTCAGCTGAAAAAGTATGGTTAATACTCAAATATTATCAAAATCAGACGAGGAAGTGAGATGAGTGTAGTACTAGGGTAGGGCATGTCGAAACTGATGATGTATCATTTTGATTTTAAGAGAGTATAAGATTCTCCAATAGGAGAATAAGCGAGTGCCTATATGTCTAAAAAGGATTAGAAGAATCATTTTTGTGAATAATACAAACATATTTTTGTAAGTATTGACAAAACTGTAGGCCCAAGCTATTGCTATTTCAAATTTTTTTTGATATTCTATAAATGTCTTCAGGGCAGGGTGTAATTCCCGACCGGCGGTGACTTTTCTCCGTTGCCTATTTTTGCTTTAATTTGTTGTTGACTCGGCTCGCCTAACTTCAGTTATGCTTACGCCCAATCGACTAGACAAAAAGCAAATTCTTAGTCAACTTCAGTGGGAAAAGAAGTCCGCGAGCGAAAGCTGATGTGGTGAAATTCCACAACCGACAGTAAAGTCTGGATGGGAGAAGACCAGGACTTTTGACGTACACTTTTTTGTGTGCGAAAGAAATCATGGAACTTCTTTCAATTTGTATAAATTGGAGGAATTTTTTTATGACAAACACACGTAAGATGGCCTATGTCGCCGTACTTTCAGCTATTTCATTTATTTTGATGTATTTTCAATTTCAACTTTTACCTACAGTAAACTTTTTGAAATTAGACTTTTCAATTATTCCGATTTTAATTGGTTTGGTTGTTCTTGATTTAGGAAGTGCTTTTTGGATATTAATCATCCGTTCTATTTTGCAGCTTCTCATTAATAATAATGGTGCATCTTCTATGATTGGTATGCCAATGAATGTGATTGCTTATGCCTTTTTCATTTTGGCTTTGGCTCTAATTTGGAAGAAAGCACCAACAGTAAAAACTTATATTCAAGCTTGCTTAGTTGGTACAATTTCATTAACAGCTGGAATGATGGTTTTGAATTATTTTTATGCTCTGCCTATGTATAAAATATTTGCTGGTTTTGATGTTGCAGCTATGGTAGGTAGTGTTTCTAACTACATTTTTGGTATGGTTTTGCCATTTAATTTCTTGCAGGGAGTGATTTTCTCAGTCGTTTTCTATCTTGTTTATCAAGCAATGAAACCTGTTTTGAAGAAAATTTAAGTAATTATGCTATAATGGCTTTATGAAAAATAAGCAAACCTATTTAACTAGGGCATCTTCTGCCTTACTTATCTTCATTATGTTAGGTTATTTAGTCAAGTTTTACCCTGAGACTTTAACTAATTTTGATTCTAGCATTCAGTCTGCAATTCGTGGAAATTTACCTAAGACTTTAACGACTTTCTATAAAATAGTTACAGAGTTTGGGAATGAAGTTTTTATATTTATCTATGTTTTTGCCATTGCTGCTATATTCTATATTTGGAAAAGATGGAAAGCAGAAGCCTATTTCTTGGTAATCAATCTTCTAGCTATGGGTGTTTTTTCAACGGTGTTTAAGTATCTCTATGGTCGTGAACGTCCAAGTTTGGCCTATCTAATTCCTAAGCCAATGGGACCTTCCTTTCCAAGTTGGCATGCCGCTTCAACCATGATTGTAGCTCTAACACTTCTTATTGTTATTGAGCAGAGATTGTCAAAATCCTATGTTAAACGCATTATTCAAGGTTTATTTTTGTTAATTGCGGTTTTGACGGCTATTTCACGAATTTATCTTGGTGTACATTATCCATCAGATATCGTGGGAGGTTGGTTATTAGCTTATACCATTGCAACAGTAGCCTTTCCTTTCTATGACCAAAAACGCTTTGAATGGCGTTTTCAATCTAAACAGAAGTAGTGATAAAAAGTCACTACTTTTCTTTTGCTCAAAGTGATATAATAGTTTTTATGAAAAAACGATACAATACATTAAATGATTATTATCGAGAACTCTTTGGAGAGAAGATTTTCAAAGTGCCCATTGATGCGGGCTTTGACTGTCCTAACCGTGATGGAACGGTGGCCCATGGTGGCTGTACTTTTTGTACGGTGTCAGGTTCTGGGGATGCCATTGTGGCTCCTGATGCCCCTATTCGTGACCAATTTTACCATGAGATTGATTTCATGCACCGCAAGTGGCCTGAGGTTAAGAAATACCTAGTCTATTTCCAAAACTTTACTAATACACACGATAAGGTTGAAGTGCTTCGTGAGCGCTATGAACAGGCCATCAATGAACCTGGTGTGGTGGGGATTAATATTGGGACAAGACCAGACTGTCTGCCTGATGAAACCATCCTTTACCTAGCGGAGCTTAGTGAACGCATGCATGTCACCTTGGAGTTAGGTCTTCAGACCACTTATGAGGAAACGTCAGCCCTTATCAATAGAGCCCACAGCTATGAACTCTATGTGGAGACGGTTAAACGTGTGAGAGAGCTGGCGCCTAAGGTGGAAATTGTCTCTCACCTCATCAATGGTTTGCCAGGTGAGACCCATGAGATGATGCTGGAAAATGTGCGTCGTTGCGTGACTGACAATGATATTGATGGCATCAAGCTTCATCTCTTGCATCTCATGACCAATACGCGCATGCAACGCGACTACCACGAAGGAAGACTCCAGTTGCTTAGTCAGGAAGAATACGTCTCAATCATTTGCGACCAGCTGGAAATCATCCCTAAACACATGGTCATCCACCGTATCACAGGAGATGCCCCACGTGACATGCTGATTGGTCCCATGTGGAGCCTAAATAAATGGGAAGTCCTCAATGCCATCGATAAAGAGATGGAGAGAAGAGGGAGCACACAAGGGTGTAAGGTGGAGGTGACAGCATGATCAAACGTCCCATTCACCTTTCTCATGATTTTTTGGCGGAGGTTTTAGATGACAATAGCATAGCGGTTGATGCCACTATGGGAAATGGTAATGATACAGCCTTTCTAGCTGGGTTGGCTCAGAAAGTCTACGCTTTTGATGTGCAGGAACAGGCAATTAAAAAGACTTCTGAGCGTTTAGCTCAGCTTGGTCTGGACAATGCTCAACTTATTTTAGATGGGCACCAAAACCTTGATAAGTATGTTGAAGAATCAATACGCGCAGCTATTTTCAACCTAGGTTATTTACCATCAGCTGATAAAACGGTTATCACCAAGCCAGATACAACACTGCAAGCCATTGAGAAGATTCTTGAGCGTTTGGAAAGCGGTGGTCGTCTTTCTATCATGATTTACTACGGTCATGCGGGCGGCGATATGGAAAAAGATGCGGTCTTAGATTTTATCAAGGACCTGCCACAGGAAAACTTTGCCACCATGCTTTACCAGCCCCTAAATCAAATTAATACACCACCATTTTTAGTAATGGTTGAAAAGTTGAAAGAAAACTAAGAATACAAAAGAAACCACTGCCTAAGTTGTACTCACTTCAAATGAATACCGACAGTGGTTTTTATATTGTAATTCTTCTTATTCTATTTCAGGCTTTATAAAGAAGCGATCGTCATCAATTGGAATTATACTAACTTTATTATCAAAAAAATCTGCCAGTGTTTTTTCAGAAATAATATCTTGTTTCTCACCTTGTGCAACAATCTCTCCTTTTTTGAGGAGGATGATGTATTTCATGCTCGCTGTGATTTCTTCGGCATGGTGAGTGACGTAAAGAACAGTAGGTGCATTTTCAAGATCTGATATTCTGTCAATTTGTCTAAGTAGTTTTTCTCGGGCAAAAAGATCGAGTCCAACTGTTGCCTCATCCAAAATAAGGATTTCTGGATTCTCCATGAGGCTACGGGCAATTAGGACCAATTGTTTTTCCCCTTGAGAGAGGTCATAGAGACGGCGTCCCAGCAAGTGTTGACCATCTAAGGAAATCAACATTTGACGAGCTTCTTCCAATTCCTTTTCTCCGTATTCCTTGTAGAGGATACTAGATTTGTATTTTCCAGTGAGAACTGCATGTTCCGCTCCCATTTGTAGAGATAAGCGGTCAGTGATAAAACCAGAAACAATACCAATTTTTTGACGAATTTCAGTAATATCTGTTGCTCCAAATTCTTGTCCCAAAACACTGATTTTTCCGCTTGTTGGGAAAAATTCAGCCATAATGAGTTTGAGTAAGGTCGTCTTTCCAGAACCATTTAGGCCTAGGATAGCCCAAGTTTGCCCCTTTTCAACTTTCCAATTAATATCTTTTAGCAAATCTTTACCGTGTTTGCGTAAACCAACATTTGTCATTGAAATAACTGTCATTGTTTCTCCGTTCTATATTGATAATGAAACCATTATAACATTTATTCAGAATGTTTAGAAAATAAAATCACTTGATAGCCACTAGTAACTAAGATTTTGGATTAAAAGTAGCAGTTTTCTCTAGAAATATTTCTTACTGCAAATTATAAAAAGTATGCTATAATAAAGCTATTATCTTTTTTTAGGAGTTATTAAAAAATGGAAGACCCCGGTAGTCAGAATCTACTGTTACAATTTGCTTTATTATTTATTTTAACCTTACTTAATGCTTTTTTCTCAGCATCTGAGATGGCTTTGGTGTCTCTCAATCGTTCGCGTGTGGAGCAAAAGGCTGAAGAAGGTGAGAAAAAATTTATCAGACTATTATCTGTTTTAGAAAATCCCAATAATTTCTTATCTACTATCCAAGTTGGTATCACCTTTATTAGTCTCTTGCAGGGGGCAAGTTTGTCAGCTTCACTTGGTGCAGTTATCGCTTCTTGGTTTGGCGGCTTTGCTTGGGCTCAGACTGCAGGTAGCGTTATTTCTCTTATTTTTTTGACTTATATTTCCATCGTTTTAGGTGAGCTTTACCCTAAACGTATTGCAATGAATTTAAAGGAAAACCTAGCAGTTGTTTCTGCCCCCATTATCATTGTTATTGGTAAGATTGTTAGTCCCTTTGTTTGGTTGCTGTCTGCCTCAACAAATCTTTTGTCGCGTATCACCCCTATGAAATTTGACGATGCCGATGAAAAGATGACGCGTGATGAGATTGAGTACATGCTGACTAATAGTGAAGAAACTTTGGACGCTGAAGAAATTGAGATGCTTCAAGGAATTTTCTCCCTTGATGAAATGTTGGCGCGTGAGGTCATGGTACCTCGTACAGATGCTTTCATGATTGATATCAACGATGACATTCTTGAGAGTATAGAAGAAATTCTTAAGCAAAATTTTTCTCGTATTCCTGTTTATGATGATGACAGAGATAAAATTGTTGGTATTCTTCACACTAAGCGTCTTTTAGATGCAGGTTTTCGTGATGGATTTGATAATATTGTCCTTCGTAAAATTTTACAAGAACCCTTGTTTGTTCCAGAGACTATTTTTGTGGATGACCTCCTACGTCAATTGCGTAATACCCAAAATCAAATGGCTATCCTCTTGGACGAGTATGGTGGTGTAGCAGGGCTTGTAACTCTTGAAGACCTTTTGGAAGAAATTGTCGGTGAAATTGACGATGAGACTGATAAGGCAGAACAATTTGTTCGTGAAATAGCAGAGCAGACTTACATTGTTTTAGGAACCATGACCCTAAACGAATTCAATGATTATTTTGAAACTGAACTCGAGAGTGATGACGTTGACACTATTGCTGGCTTCTACTTAACAGGAGTCGGCAGTATACCTAGCCAAGATGTCAAGGAAAGCTTTGCTATTGACACCAAAGATAAGCATATTGAGTTAATCAATGATAAGGTCAAGGATGGCCGAGTCACTAAACTAAAAGTTATTTTTTCTGATATAGAACAGAGTATTGAAGAAGACTAGTCAAAACCTAGTCTTTTTCTTTTTAAAAATGGTATAATGAAAACAAGAAAAACGGTTACAAAGGGATGGAAGAAATGACAGAAATTGATTATAAAAAAGTAACAGGTATGGTGCATTCAACAGAAAGCTTCGGTTCAGTCGATGGGCCAGGTATTCGTTTTGTCATTTTTATGCAAGGCTGTAAGTTACGCTGTCAGTATTGCCATAATCCTGACACTTGGGAAATGGAGAGTAATAAGTCGACAGAACGAACAGTTGAAGATGTTCTAAATGAAGCTTTGCGCTATAAACATTTCTGGGGAAAAAATGGTGGTATTACTGTTTCAGGTGGAGAGGCAATGTTGCAGATTGATTTTGTAACTGCGCTTTTTACAGAAGCTAAAAAATTAGGTATCCATACGACACTTGATACTTGTGGTTTTGCTTATCGTCCAACCCCAGAGTACCATGAAATCGTTGATAAACTTCTGGCTGTGACTGACTTAGTCTTACTTGATCTTAAGGAAATCAATCCTGAGCAACACAAGATTGTGACTCGTCAGCCAAATACAAATATTTTGCTTTTTGCTAAGTATCTATCTGATAAGCAGGTTCCAGTTTGGATTCGTCATGTCCTAGTACCTGGATTGACTGATATTGACGACCACTTGATTGAACTTGGTAAATTTGTTTCTGAATTGAAGAACGTTGATAAATTTGAAATCTTGCCTTACCATACACTAGGTGAGTTTAAGTGGCGTGAACTTGGTATTCCATATCCATTGGAAGGAGTTAAACCACCAACAAAGGCGCGTGTTCAAAATGCAAAATCTCTCATGAAAACAGAATCCTATACCAAATATTTAGAACGTATCCATGGATAATTATCTTTAAAACTAGCTATGCTAGTTTTTTTCTTTCACTTCCTTTAGCTAAGATGATTGTCAGAAAATATAGTTGATTTTTGTTAAAAGACTTGACTTAGACCCAGTCTAAGGTGTTAGGATAGGGAGGAGGAGGGTGATTTATGACAACCATAAAACAAGTTTCAAATGATTTGGATTTATCGGCACATGCCATACGCTTTTATGAAAAAGAAGGAATGGTTTCTATTCCGAGAAATGAACATGGGGTACGAATTTTTGATGAACAAAGTATTGATCGTTTGAAAGCTATTGCCCACTATCGTCGTGTTGGCATGTCTCTTCAGGATATTAAATCTATCCTAGCAGAATTTCATAATCATGTTTTGTCTACTCAATTACTAGAAAAAACAAAATGTGATTTAGAAGAACAGATTGCTAATTTGCAAGAAACACATGCCTACCTAGTTGAAAAAATTAAAATTCATAGGAAATTAGCTGAGCTTGAAAATCAAGGTTTAGATGAACAAGAGCGTACAGAGGCCTATTATGATATTAGAAGACAAGAGAATAAGCAGTAAGGCATTAGATTTTTAGATCAAAACAATTACAAAACCTACTTAATCATTTTTTAGGCACTTTCATAATGATTTAGAGAGACTAAATGGCATGACCTTAATTTTGAATAATGGAGTTTAAAAAGCATGATATAGCAGGGAATGCTTAAAAACAAAGCTATCTTGTTCAGGAGCTTTGCTATCTTCCTTAAAATTTGCTAAAATAGAGTGAAAATAACTTAAGAGGTAATGAACATGTCTAAATTTTTAGTTTTTGGTCACCAAAATCCTGATACAGATGCTATCGCATCATCATACGGTTGGGCTTATCTTGAGCGTACTGCTTGGGGTCGCGATGCTGAAGCTGTAGCTCTTGGAACACCAAACGAAGAAACAGCTTTTGTTTTGGACTATTTTGGAGTTGAAGCACCACGTGTTGTTGAATCAGCTAAAGCAGAAGGTGTTAGCCAAGTTATCTTGACTGACCACAATGAATTCCAACAATCTATCTCAGATATCCGCGATGTTGAAGTAGTAGCTGTTATTGACCACCACCGTGTGGCTAACTTTGAAACAGCTAATCCACTTTACATGCGTTTGGAACCGGTTGGCTCAGCATCTTCAATCGTTTACCGTGCATCAAAAGAAGCTGGTGTTGAACTTCCAAAAGAAGTTGCAGGACTGCTCTTGTCAGGTTTGATTTCAGATACACTTTTGCTTAAATCACCAACAACTGCAGCATCTGATCCACAAGTTGCCAAAGAACTGGCTGAAATCGCTGGTGTTAGCTTGGAAGAATACGGTCTTGAAATACTTAAAGCAGGAACAAATCTTGCAAGCAAATCAGCTGAAGAGTTGATCGACATCGATGCTAAAACATTTGAATTGAACGGAAACAAGGTTCGCGTTGCTCAAGTTAACACAGTTGATATCAACGAAGTATTGGCTCGTCAAGCAGATATCGAAGCAGCAATGACAGCTTCAAATGCAGCAAATGGCTACTCAGACTTCGTGCTTATGATTACTGACATCCTTAACTCTAACTCAGAAATCTTGGCGCTTGGTAACAATATGGATAAAGTTGAATCAGCCTTCAACTTCAAACTTGAAAACAACCACGCCTTCCTTGAAGGAGCTGTTTCACGTAAGAAACAAGTTGTCCCACAATTGACTGACAGCTTTAACGCATAAAAAACTATTAATATGGGAGTGGGACAGAACTCGACAAACCTAAAAAGAGTTCGTAGTCCCACCCCCGCAAGGACTAGTAGGATAATTCGAGCTTTGAAAAAGCGAAGTATTATCCACTAGGCTACTGCGTCTTAGTCATATTCCGAACTTTATTACAGAGGCTTGGGCTTTTTGCCCAGCTCCTTTTTTTATAAGGAAATACTATCAAGAATCTGCACTTATTCTCAAAAAATCAGAAAAGACGAGCTGACAAAGGTAAATCTGGAGCATCAACAATTTATCATTTTGACTTTTAAAGAGTAGTCATAAAACCGGCATGAGTACCTACCATAGAATGGGGTATACTTTTAGGAATGTAAAATATATGGAATTTACTGAATACTAAGTTATGTCTCAAATATTTCCTGAAATTTTTTCATTTAAAAACATTTATTTTAGGAAAATGTAAGCGTTTTTATGATATAATAGTTTCATGGTAAAGATAAAACGAAAAGTACTTAGTAGATTTCCTTTTTTAAGGATCTAAAGAAAATGCCAAATGGTGGAGATCAAATTATACAATATCAGGTGGTAAGAAGAATGAGAAAACTGGAATGCTTAATAGGAGGTCTTGGGTTTGGGTAGCCCTAGTAAAAATACCTATACTCGTTTAAAATCAAAATGCTAAATGATGATATGGAAATGCCTTAATTTAGTTTAGCTTGTATCTTTTCATCTGCTTCATTCTTGATTTTTTTGGGTATTTAATTCCAGATTTTTAGTAAAAAGTACTTTCTGTTCTATATATTAATTGAGTAAATCAATAAGGGGGAACTTTATGGTAACACGCCAACATTTTTCAGTAGAAGCATTGCGCAAAGATACAAGTTATTTTTCGCCTTTAAAAACAACAGTTGAATCAGCCTTTTATGAGAATCATGTCCAGTTAGTCAAAAATATGGAAGAAGCCTATCATTTGGCTTACAATGCTCCAAATACAATTGTTCTTGATATGGCAGTTGCTCATGCTAATGACTTAGGATTGCCAGAAGATGCCCGTGTTTTACTTTCGAATTCTGGTGCAATCGTTGGACGTACAGCCAAAGCTCGTCGTATCTATGGTAAAGACAAGGCCGAGGATGCAAAACTGTTGCCTATTGTGCGCGATGCTATTTTTAAGTCTCGTCACCGCCAATTTCTAAAGGCAGATGCCGTTGTTGGTCTTGATGAAGACTTTATGCTTAGGGCGCACTTAATGTTACCAGAAGACGATGTCAATAATCTCTATTCTTGGTTGATGAATTTCCAAATTTTGGATGAGACATTTAAGGGTCGTTTGAGTCAATCAAAACGTTATGAAGCAACAGATATCTATATTTTCTCAGATCCAACATGGACTCACCCAGATTATCCAGATGGACTAGCTTATTTTGATACCAATCATAATTGTGCTGTTATCTTAGGAATGTATTATTTTGGAGAGCTGAAAAAATCAACCTTAACTCTTGCTTGGGGAACTGCAGCACGTAATGGCTATGTTTCATGTCACGGTGGTTTGAAAATTTTCCGTAAAGATGGTCAAGAACCACACGTTGCCAGCTTCTTTGGCTTGTCTGGATCAGGAAAATCCACTCTGACTCATGCTAAACATGATGGTAAATATGAAATCAATGTTCTTCATGATGATGCCTTTATCATCTCAGCAACCGATGGCTCTTCAATCGCACTTGAACCAGCCTACTTTGATAAAACCAGTGATTATCCTGCAGGACATCCTGAGCAAGATTACTTTGTCACAGTTCAAAACTGCGGTGTAGCACTAGATACCGAAGATAAGCTCCGTCTTGTTACTGAAGACGTCCGAAATGGTAATGGCCGTACTGTTAAATCACGTTATGCTACACCAAACCGTGTTGATAAAATTGAAGATCCTATTCATTCTATTTTCTGGATTATGAAAGATGATTCTCTGCCACCATTGGTGAAAATTGATACACCAGCTATGGCAGCTACAATGGGATGTACATTGATGACTATGCGTTCAAGTGCTGAAAACACTTCTGACAGTCTAAACAGCCTAATCATCGAACCATATGCAAACCCATTCCGAGTTTATCCGCTTGATGAAGATTATAGAAAATTTGAAAATCTTTTTGAATCTGGCGTAGATTGCTATATTATCAATACAGGATCATACCTAGGTAAGAAAATTCCAAAAGAATTGACTCTTTCCCTTGTTGAACACGTTGTTGATAATAAAGGTGATTTCAAACAATTTGGACCACTTACTGGTTTCAGCTATGTTGAATGTGAAGGATATGAAGTACCTGAATTTGATACTGACTATCGTAAAATGATTAAAGAGCGTATGCAAATTCGACTTAACTTCCTACTCAACCATAACCATGACAATCAAGAAAATGCCCTTCCTGCAGAAGCAATCACTCGAATGGAAGAACTCTTCAATGACTTAGGATAGTACTCCAATAGATAGTAAAAGCTCAGTTTTCCCAATGAGAATTCTGAGTTTTTACTGCTTTTTGAAGTTACTTTTTATTTTGTGCTATAATAGCATCATGATTAAAATATTCAATCCAAATAAACTAACGCGCCAGCCATTTTTTCAAGAGCTGATTAACTATTTATATAGTCATGATGATGTTACTCTTCGCCAGATAAAGCGTGACTTTCCCCACGTGACTAAGATAGACCGTGACATTGAAGATTACGTTCAAGCGGGTTATATTGTTCGGCAAGATAAACGCTATAGCCTTGACTTGCCACTTTTGGAAATAGCAGAGCCTGTAAATCTAGATGATATGATTTTTGTTGATACAGAAAGTCAAGCCTATGAAGATTTGCTAGCGCTGGAATTCCAAACGGAGCTGGCTAACGCTACTAATCAGGCAAGACTTATTGAGAAGACTGACTTCAGCCGAAATAAGCTGACACTATCTAACTATTTCTATAAGTTAAAAACAGCGCAGCCATTATCCCAAGAACAAGAAAAACTCTATGAGATATTAGGTGATGTTAATCCAGAGTATGCACTAAAATATATGACGACAACACTTTTGAAATTTTGTCGCAAGGATAGCATTAAACAAAAGCGTAAAGATATTTTTGTTGATAGTTTACTGATACTTGGCTATTTAAAAGAAACGGACCAACAGACTTATAAACTTAAATTAAGTCTAGATCCTGAAACCTTTGTTTTTGTAGCGGAGCTATAGTCAATTAACTTAGCTTTGATAGGTAGTTACTATTGGTTTGCTATACTTAAGTACTTGTTCTTAGTCTGAAAACTCTTCGTTGGCCGATATATTGACAGGAACATCAAAGATTGATTTCATAGAATATATGGTTAGAAGTAGCAGTCACTAACTATCATAAAGCCGCAGGGCGTTATGACTAGAAGGAGAGTGTTTTTATGATAGACAAACTAGAGTTTACTTGCCCTGGTTTTTTTGAAGGCGGTGAATTTCCAGTGAAACATACTGGGAGAGGAGAAGATTTGTCACCAGAATTTTATCTTCACAATCTGTCCCCTAATGCAAAAACTGTGACGATTATCATGGAAGATATCTCTCATCCTTTAACCAAACACTTTACACATTGGTTGATTTGGAACATACCAGCTTCAACTCATATTGAGGGGGCACTCTCAAAAGGATATGTGGTACCGCAAGTTAAAGATGCTCGGCAGGGAATTGCTTACGGCTGGCATGGATATGCTGGGCCAAATCCTCCCTTCGGTCAAAATCATTCTTACCGTTTTACCATCTATGTTTTAGATACTTCATTGGAACTTGGAAAATGGACACGCAGACCGCAATTGCTTGGAGAAATGGCAAATCATATCCTACAAAAAGGTCAACTAACTGCAACTTTTGGTAGTCCCAAAATCTGGCAGCCTCTTTTAGATCCCTCTCTAGGATAATGCATGTCCCAAGAAAAATTAAAAAACCTGTGTCTCATAGAGCCTGATTAAGATAATCAGTAAATGAGATACAGGTTTAAGCATATATAATTATTTTTTACTTGAGAGAAGAGCTTTAAAGCTCCTATTTTTAACAATAAATAGGAATTTTGTCATTAGCGGTTGCTTGTAAACTCTTCCCTTTTTGATATACTGTGGATATATATAAAGAGTGAGGTTTTTATGATTGATAGAAATATTAAGTTATTAAGAAGGAGATATGAACTTTCTCAAGAAAAGTTAGCGGAAAAAATTGGAGTATCTAGGCAAACCGTCGCAAAATGGGAGTCTGGTAGCAGTCTGCCTGATGTCCTGGCATGTGCTAAATTGGCGGAATTATTTGATCTTAGTATCGAGGACTTATTAAACTTAGATGCCGAACTTTTAGCTTTCCCTCAAGAAAAAGGGAAATACATCTTTGGCAGTATACAAGTTCAAGAAGGCGGGCGCATAGATCTACCTTATAGGGCTAGGAAACTATTTTCTATCGAAGTTGGAGATGAATTACTGTTGGTCGGCGATGTAGACAGAGGGCTAGCCTTACTAGATCTTAATTTCTTCTTGGAGGGTTATCAGGCTCTTGAAAAAAATAAAAAGGATATAAAGAACAAATGAAAAAGAAGGGAATAAAGAAAAGAGTGTTTATTATTTTAAGCCTTATTTTACTCAGCCTAGGCTTAGGTCTGGCTCTTTATGCCCATCGAAATATGACCTATGACCAAAAAGAGGCCAAACTGATCGAAAAAGCCCAATTCCAAGAAAAACAAGTGACTTTGCCAGACCATTCTATTTTAAATTACGGTGAGGGGCCAGATAATGGAGAGGTTTTAGTCTTGCTGCATGGACAGCAAGTATCTTGGGAAGACTATGCAAAGGTGCTAGGAGAACTATCACAGCGTTACCATATTTATGCTGTTGATTATTATGGTCACGGAGGATCCAGCAAGTCCCCTGAAAAATACTCAGCAAAGGCAATCGGACAGGATTTAATCTGTTTATCCAAAACGTCATTGGAGAAGCCGTTCTTATTTCCGGACATTCATCGGGAGGACTCTTGGCCACTTGGATTGCAGCCAATGCCCCTGAAGAGGTTAAAGGCCTCCTGATTGAGGATGCTCCCTTCTTTGCCACAGAACCAGGAAGGGCAGAATTTACATTTGCCTGGTTAGGCTTTAAAGACATGGCTGATTTTTTAGCTAGTGGCCAAAGCAACTTTACTCGATATTCTTTAGAACATACCTATCTGGCAGAACTCTTTGGCAGCCAGACCAATTTTGATAAAATTGTTAAAAATCCAGCTCTTAAGTTTATGGAAAAACATCCTCAGCAAATCCCTAGGATCTGGCTTTACCCACCTGAATTAAAAGTGAATCAAATTTATGATTTAACAGCCAATCTGCAAGATGGGACTGGTGACTATGATTTACGATTTGGACTGGCCTTTTATGATTTTTCATGGTTTAGGGATTTTCCCCAAGAAGAAACCCTAAAGCAAGTTCAATGCCCTTCCATCCTGTTACATGTTGCTAAACCAGCTAATTTTCAAGACTATTATGACGAGAAAGGCATTCTTCTCAGTGCTATGGATGCCGAGGATGCCAAACGTGTTGACACCTTATTGAGCGACAACACTTTGATTGACAATGTAGATAGTGGTCATGATATTCATGTCGAGCAACCCTATATTTTTATTAAAGCAGTAGATGACCTAGCTAAAAAAGCAAAATAAAGAAAACGATCCACTGCACCATGATTCGCTTTCTTATTTTCAAGCTCATGAAAAAAGGTCCCTCGGACTTTTACTCTTTCCTAATTTCTAGAGAGCAAGAGCCGTTTTTAGTTTCAAAAGTCAGTACAAGTCTATTGATACTCAAATAATTTCAAAATCAGACGAAGAAGTGAGACGAAGGCAGTACTAGGGTCGGGCTAGTCGAAACTGATGATGTATCATTTTGATTTTCAAAAAGTAAGACTTCCATTTTTAGTCATTCAACTATATTAGGATAAAATAACTAATCAATAGTGGTCATCAGATAGAGGAAATATGGTGCGCCAATCATAGAGACTATGATACCAGTTGGAATACCTGTTCCAACAAGTAAAATTCGTCCAATAGTATCGGCAAGTAGTAGAATAATCATACCAACCAACATAGAGGCAGGTAGACTGATGCGATGGTCATTTCCTAAAAATCTTCTGGTAATGTGACCAGAAACAAGTCCCACAAAGGTGATATTTCCAACTAAGACTACACTGAGTGAAGCAAGTGCAGTTGACAGAATCAGCGTATACAGTCGCTCTCTTTGCAGATTGAGTCCCAAAGCAAGTGCAGTTTGTTCATTGAGATTCATGATGTTTAGAGAATGACTTCGACTATAAGTGAGTATCCAAATAAGAAGAAGTAGTGGGCTAAAGATGGCTAAAGTTGTCCAATCACCACCATTAACTTTACCGCTCAGCCATTCTACAATATAAGACATTTTAAAATCGTTTATTTTACTGATTAGGGACACCATTACGCCTGATAGCATGCTGGACATCCCAACACCAGTGATAATGAGACGAGTGGGACTGATATTATTATTTTTTTTACGTGACATGAAGTAGACGATAAATATGGTTAGAATACCGCCAATCATAGCAAAGAGTGGCATGAGGGCAATTGTCATTGGATTGGTCATATCTAAGAATCCTACCATGATAGTGATGACAAGACCTGCACCGGTATTAATCCCAAGAATCCCTGAATCTGCTAAAGGATTTTTGGTCAGTGTCTGCAACAACATTCCTGATAGAGCTAGCGAAGCTCCTCCAAGCATGCAGGCAATAATCCGAGGCAGACGAATTTTCGTAATTATGAAAATCATGGAAGAACTTGATTTTCCAACTAAGACTTCAATAACATCAATTAAGGAATATTTAGCATAGCCCATTGAGAGGGACAAGATAAAAACTAGAAGTAAGAGGATAATCAAAATTATAATACTAAAGCTCTGTTTATTCTTTTTCATTATAGATTTTTCCCCCTTCTAATCAACCAAAGGAAGCAAGGTAAACCGATAATACTAATAATAGCATTGATTGGTGTTTCTGTCGGAGGATTAATGATTCGGCTAAATAGGTCAACCCAAAGCATAAAAGTTGCACCAGCGAATGCAGCAAGTGGTAATAGTTTTCTGTAATCTTTACCAACAAATAGGGCGATAAAATGTGGAATGATTAATCCGATGAAGGAAACTGTACCGACAATAGCAACCGATGCAGCAGATAGAAGGAGAACAATTGCTAATAAGCTTATGGTCATAGCCAGAGTTCGCTGTCCTAGAGCTTTTGAAATGGTTTCATCTAAACTTAGGATAGTTAGTTGATGGGCAAATAGCTGAGCTAAAAGGAGACCTAATAATATAAAAGGCGTGACAATGCTTAACATTCGCCAATTAATTTGTGATAATCCACCCGCTTGCCAGCCAATGACTTGTGTTGAAAGATTAAAATAAAGAGTGACAGCCTGACCGATAGCAGAGAAAAGTGTAGCAATCATAGCTCCGGCTAAAATA
The DNA here is from genome assembly GCF_000376985.1 of Streptococcus henryi DSM 19005. Taxonomy (GTDB): domain Bacteria; phylum Bacillota; class Bacilli; order Lactobacillales; family Streptococcaceae; genus Streptococcus; species Streptococcus henryi. The sequence goes on along the minus strand of NZ_AQYA01000036.1, from coordinate 101,552 downwards.
AGTCGCAGTTGATTATAACCTTTTCGTGGGCGGTAGGATAGTGTAAAAATAAGCAGGGCAGCAACTGTTGATCCCAACAGACAGACTAGAATAATTAGGCTGTAGTGCATGCTTCCGATAAAAGCTTGAGCAAGGATTAGTGCTAAGCCAGCACCAGCATTTATTCCCAGCAAACCCGGATCAGCTATGGGATTTCGTGTCACACCCTGCATGATAGCACCAGCCTGTGCCATACCAGCTCCTACAAGAATAGCTGCAATAGTTCTTGGAAATCTCAAGTCGAAAATAACATCTTGAAGTTTTGAATTTCTTAATGGATGCCTAAGGACTTCAATCAAGTCTTGGTGACTGTAAGAAATCGCTCCAAATCGCAATCCCAAATACCAGCCAATTAGAAATAAAAATAAAATAGTGAAAAAAACAAGCCAAATGTGGTTTGGCTTATTTTTTTGACTAGGAAGTTTAGCTTCTCTATACATGCTTAACACTTTCTGTCATTAATTATTGGCTTCCTTTACGGCTTTGACAAAGGCCTCAAGTTGCATATCAAGTGACATTGGATCTGAGAAGTAAAAGAGGTTATAGTCAACTTCTAGAACATGGCCTGCTTGAACTGCAGGAATATTTTTCCAGACATCACTTTCTTTTAGAGATGAAGCTGCTTCTTTAGTTCCACTATTAACATTAACAACAGCGTAGTCACCGATGTAGTCGCCGATAACTTCTTGAGAAATACCGAACCAGCCGTCTTTATTAATAACATCTTCTTGAACTTTTTGAGGTGCGGCATATCCGAGGGATTGATAAATCAATTCACCCCCGCGTCCCCAATTATCACCATAAAGATAAATGTTCTTTTCATAGAAATCCATGACAGTGAAGCTAGTGTCATTTGTCAGCACATTGCTCAAATCTTTTTTGGCTTCAGCCACCTTTTCATCCCATTGGTTTAACCAGGCAGTAGCTTGTTCTTCCTTATTGAAGACTTGACCAAGATTGGTCAACATTTGCAAATAGTCACTAGAAGCATATTCAATAACAAGGGTTGGTGCGATTTCTTTAAGCTGATCAATGTTTTCATCTGTTGAAAAAACAATAATAAGATCTGGTTCCTGAGCCACAATAGCTTCAGTATCACTTGACGTTAACTGTGTAGCATTCTCAAGATCTTGCCCAAAAGCTGGGCTATCTTTTTCTAAATCAAGTGAGTAAGTGGCAGGAACGATTCCTAGTTCTAAAAGGTATCCAGTATAAGAATAGGCAAAGTTGACAACTTTTTTAGGATTTTGAGGAATATCACCATAGTAGGTGAATCCTTGAATTTCTGGCATTTTGGAAATAGCAGAGCTAGATTTTTTTTCGCTATTTTGTGACGAAGAGTTACCGCAAGCAACAAGGGCAAAAACGGCAAAAAGTGCAAGTAATGTCGTTAAAGTCTTTTTCATGTGTATTACTCCATAATCTATGTAGACTTAACCAACTGATAGGTTAAGAGAATTGGTCGTTTGTGGATAGGATCTTCAATGATTTGAGCATCGATATTAAATATATCTCGTAAAACTTCTGCAGTCATTACATTTTCAACAGATCCTTTATATTTGATAACACCTTGTTTCATAGCAATCAGGTCATCTGAAAAACGTGCAGATAAGTTCAAATCATGAAGAACCATGACAATAGTTTTGTTTGTCTCACGATTTAAAGTTTGTAAGAGCTCCAAAACTTCGAGTTGGTGATTCATATCTAAGTAAGTAGTGGGTTCATCTAAGAAGATTGTATCGGTATCTTGCGCCAAGGCCATGGCAATCCAGACACGCTGACGTTGTCCACCAGATAAAGAATCGACTTCCATATTCGCATATTCAGTAACTTTGGTTACTTCCATAGCCCAATGGATTTTATTACGGTCTTCAGCTGTTAAGCTTCCCAAATATTTTTGATGGGGAAATCGTCCGTAAGAAACCAACTCGTAGACTGAAATACCTTCAACAGCATCTAAAACTTGCGGAAGTAAAGCGATTTTTTTAGCCACTTCTTTGGTTGGAAGACTGGCAATTGCTTGACCATCAATGTAGATTTGCCCCGATTTAAGTGCCTGTATTCGTGTCAAAGCTTTCAAGAGTGTTGATTTTCCACATCCATTTGCCCCAATGATAGTTGTTATTTTTCCATCGAGTATGGTTGATGACAAGTTTTCAATCACTGTCTTCTTATCGTATGCTACTGAGATATTTTCAGCTATAATTTCTGACATTTTTAACCTCCTTTCCGAAAAAAGTCATTACATTATAGCATATAAAAAAGGCTATAGAAAGCCTTTTTTATAATATTTTTAGAAAATTTTGAATTGCTTGGCACTTAATTAGAATGGTTCAAAAGAGTAGCTAAAATCATTCTAATTAAGCCAAATTTTGGATGTTTAGAGGTATTTTTTAGCAACTTCTAAATCACCATCATAGTCAGCTCGATTTCCTTCAATAATTTGATAAGCATCGGCACCTTTACCTGCGATGACGACTGCATCATTTTTGTTTTTGGTCAATTGCAGAGCAGCTTTTATAGCTTCTTCTCGGTCGATGATGATTGGAACAGGGCGCGTGATATGACTAGCAATCTCCTCAGAAATGACTTGAGGGTCTTCGAAGTTAGGATCATCAGCTGTCAAAATAACTTCCAAATCAGGATGAGCATTTATAACAGCACCAAAATCAGCTCGGCGACTTTCACCTTTATTGCCTGGAGCCCCTAGGATAAGAATGATTTTACCTCTTTGATGTTCTTCAACAACTGATAGGAGCTTCTCAAGGCTGTCACCATTGTGGGCATAATCGACAAAGACTTTAGCGCCATTTGCTTGAGTCAAAACTTCCATACGACCAGGAACCGATGTTTCAGCGATACCTTTCTCAATATCAGCAGGACTAGTTCCTAAACGGAGGCAGGCAAGGCCAGCAGCGACAGCATTTTCCTGATTGAAAGAGCCAATAAGTTGGATATCATAATGACCTGATAGTTTTCCAGTCACATCAAAGTCGAAAGCTCTGCTATTTTCAATAGTATTTGCGGACTTGGGTCCGTAAAAATCATGTGGAAGGTCAGCAACTTGTTCAGCTAGCACATTAAAATAATCCATGCCAGCATTGATGACGACAGCCTTGCTGTTGGCCATGAGCAGGCGCTTGTGGTAGAAGTAATCCTCGAATGTCGGATGCTCGATTGGGCCGATATGGTCAGGGCTGATGTTGAGGAAGATGCCCACATCAAAGGTCAAACCATAAACGCGATCAACCAAATAAGCCTGACTGGATACTTCCATAATCAGATGGGTCATACCATTGTCAACTGCCTGAGCCATCATGGCAAAGAGGTCTAAACTTTCAGGTGTTGTCAGCTGAGATTTAAAGAAAGTTTTGCCATCTAAGGTTGTATTCATAGTAGAAAACATAGCTGGTCTGGCACTTTGCTTGAGAATATTATAGGCAAAGTAGGCAGCTGTTGTTTTCCCTTTGGTTCCTGTAAAGGCTATCAGTTTGAGTTTTTTTTCAGGATGGCCATAGAATTCCATAGCAACAAGACTCATAGCCTTCTTGATGTCAGTTACAAGGATAGCAGGGATGCCCACTTCATAGTCAACTTGACTAACATAGAAGGCTAATCCTTGTGCGACGGCAGCTTCTAGGTATTCTTTCTTAAAACTAGCACCTTTGGCAAAGAAAAGTGTTTGGTCATCCACATGACGGCTATCAAAACTGATTTTGCTGAAAAGTGGATTATCTTGCCATCTTAAGCTATATCTATTGTCTGAGATAATCTCACGAAAATTATTATCTTTTTTTAAAATATCAAGAGTTTGTTCAAGTGTAATCATACCTCTTATTTTAGACTTAATGCTAGCGTTTTACAAGTCTCAAGCAAAAGTTTATAATAAAAAGTATCAAACCTTTGGAAAGATTATTATGACAGAAGAAAAATCGCAATTAACTCAGCAACAGCAGATGGTCCGCGGGACAGCTTGGTTGACCGCATCAAATTTTATTAGCCGTTTGTTGGGTGCTTTTTATATTATTCCTTGGTATGCTTGGATGGGAAGCCATGCAGAACAGGCAAATGCTCTTTTTGGGATGGGCTACAATGTCTACGCTATTTTCCTTCTCATTTCAACAGCAGGAATTCCAGTAGCCATTGCTAAACAAGTCTCTAAATATAACACTATCGGTCAGGGTGAAACAAGTTTCTATCTTCTTCGTAAGGTCCTCAGTGTCATGCTGGGGTTAGGTTTCGTTTTTGCCTTAATCATGTATGCTGGCTCTCCTGCCTTAGCTGCTTGGAGTGGCGGTGGGCAAGACTTAGTTAGAGTTATGAAGAGTCTATCATGGGCAGTCTTGATTTTCCCAGCTATGTCAGTTTTACGAGGTTTTTTCCAAGGTTTCAATAACCTGAAACCTTATGCTATGAGTCAAATAGCAGAGCAGGTCATTCGTGTTATCTGGATGCTTTTGACAGCCTTTTTCATTATGAAGATGGGTTCAGGTGACTATATCACTGCCGTTATTCAATCTACCTTCGCAGCCTTTATCGGAATGATTGCCAGTGTGGGTGTGCTTGTTTTTTATCTGTGGCGAGAAGGCAAACTAATGGCTATCTTTGCCAAGAAACCTGAAACGGTGGATTTGAATACTACAAATCTCTTAATTGAAACATTTAAGGAAGCTATTCCATTTATCATTACTGGGTCAGCTATCCAGCTCTTCCAGTTGGTGGATCAGTGGTCTTTCATTAATACCATGACAATGTTTACGGATTACAGCAACACACAGCTTCAAGTACTCTACGCTTACTTCTCAAGTAATCCAAATAAAATCACCATGATTTTAATTTCCATTGCTACAGCAATAGCAGGTGCGGGTATTCCGCTTTTAACAGAAAACTTTGTCAACAGTGATAAGAAAGCAGCGGCGCATTTGATCATTCATAATATTCAAATGTTGCTTATGGTATTGACCCCAGCACTCTTAGGATCAATTATTCTGGCTAAACCGCTCTATACACTGTTTTATGGCACACCTAGCACGACAGCCTTGGGTCTCTTTATCGCTTCATTGATTCAGGTGATTTTCCTTTCGTTATATAGCCTATTGGGTCCAATGCTTCAGGCACTTTTTGAAAATCGCAAAGCCATTCTCTATTTTGTCTATGGTATGGTGATTAAGATTGTACTTCAAATTCCAAGTATTTATCTTTTCCATGCCTACGGTCCATTAGTATCAACTACAATCGGATTAACTGTGCCAATTTACCTCATGTATAAACAAATTCATGCGGTCACACGATTTAATCGCAGAGCAGTTCTTAAAGGAAGTCTCCTTATTGCTATCTTATCAGTAATTATGGGGTTAGTTGTTACCCTTGGTTATTACGGGCTAAACTTTGTTATTAGTCCAGATACGCGTTTATCAAGTGTTCTTTATCTCCTTATTTTGGGAGCTTTGGGAATCGCAGTCTATGGATTCCTTGCTTTAGTAACTAAACTTTTAGATAAATTGATTGGTCAAAGAGCAGAGACACTTAGACAAAAGCTTCACTTGCAATAAATCATAAAATTCTCCAGATATTCTGGAGTTTTTTTGTAAAATAGCAGAGCGATTAAGCATTATAGTTATTTTTTATAGCTGATTATCAGGAAATGAAATAACCAAAAATGTCAATAATCACAAAAATCCATGTTAGAATAGTAATATCCTACTAGAAGAGAGAACGTATATGACAAAAAAACTAGGACTTGAGACTATCCTCGCTCATGCGGGTATTAAATCAGATAAAACTACAGGTGCCTTAGCTGCGCCCATTCATTTTTCAACAACTTACCAGCATCCAGAATTTGGACAATCAACTGGTTTTGATTATACACGTACTAAAAATCCAACTCGAGCAACGCTGGAAAAAACTTTGGCAGCCATTGAAAAAGCAGATTATGCTATTGCAACATCATCAGGGATGTCAGCGATTGTTTTAGCTTTAGAAATTTTCCCTATTGGAGCCAAAGTAGTAGCTGCGCGTGATTTATATGGCGGGTCTTTCCGTTGGTTTAATGATAAGGAAAAAGAAGGACGATTCAGTTTCACTTATGCAAATTCAGAGGAAGAAATGATTGCAGCAATTTCAGATGATACTGATATTGTCTATATTGAGACACCAACAAATCCTCTTATGATTGAGTTTGATATTGAAAAAATTGCGATTGTAGCTCATGAGTATGGCGCTAAAGTTGTTGTGGATAATACTTTTTATAGTCCTATTTATCAAAATCCTATCCCACTTGGAGCAGATATTGTTGTTCATTCAGCAACCAAATACCTCTCTGGACATAATGATGTTTTGGCGGGTGTGGTTGTTACCAATGACCAAGCTACGTATGATAAACTCTTCTACAATCTAAATACAACTGGCCCAACTCTATCACCATTTGATTCCTACCTTCTAATGAGAGGGTTGAAAACTCTCAAGTTGCGCATGGACAAGTCTACACAAAATGCTCAAGCTGTGGTTGAATTCTTACAATCATCACCACAAGTTAAAGAAGTCTTGTATACTGGGAAAGGTGGCATGATTTCCTTCAAAGTAGCTAACCAGGAAAAGATTCCCACTATCATAAATAGCCTGGAGCTTATTACTTTTGCAGAAAGTCTAGGTGGGGTTGAAAGTTTGATTACATATCCAACAACACAAACCCACGCTGATATTCCAGCTGATGTTAGGGCTTCTTATGGTTTAACAGACGACTTGCTCCGCTTGTCAATTGGTATCGAGGATGTTGAGGATTTAATTGCTGACTTAAAGACTGCCTTGGAGGCTTAATATGGGGAAATATGATTTTACGACAAGGCCTAATCGCCTAGAACAATTCACTTACAAATGGCAGACTTCTGAACAGGATCCAGACTTGTTGCAAATGTGGGTGGCTGATATGGACTTCGAGCCTATCCCTGAAATCAAAGAGGCTATCCTAGCCTATGCTCAAGAACATGTTTTTGGTTATAATTACTTCAGTGATAGCCTTTATCAGTCTGTTATTGACTGGGAAAAGAATGAACATGGCTATGAGATTAAGAAAGAAGACATCTCCTTCATCGATGGTGTGGTCCCTGCTATTTCAGTGGCTATCCAGTCCTTTACTGAAAAAGGCGATGCCGTCCTTATTAATTCTCCCGTCTATTATCCCTTTGCGCGAACAATCAAGCTTAATGATAGAAAACTCGTTGAGAATTCTCTCCAGATTGTTAATGGACGTTTTGAGATTGACTTTAAGCAGCTAGAAAAGGATATCATTGACAATGAAGTCAAACTTTATCTTCTTTGCAGCCCCCACAATCCAGGTGGTCGTGTTTGGTCTCCCGATGATTTGGTGGCAATAGCAGAGCTTTGTCAAAAGTATGGTGTGATTCTGGTTTCAGATGAAATTCATCAAGATTTAGCACTTTTTGGCAATAAACATCACTCTCTAAATACCTTAAATGAGGCTTATAAAGACTTTACCATTATCCTTGGTTCAGCCACAAAAACCTTTAATATTGCAGGTACAAAGAACAGCTTTGCTATTATCCAAAATGAAAAACTTCGTAGAAAATTCAAACGAACACAATTGGCAAATAATCAACACGAAGTGCCAACTATCGGGATGATTACGACAGAAGCTGCATTTACTTATGGTAAACCTTGGCTAGAAGAGTTGAAAGCTGTCATTGAAGCAAATATCAATTACGTGGTTGACTATTTAACAGAAAACACAAAAATCAAGGTTATGAAGCCAGAAGGGACCTATTTGGTTTGGTTAGATTTCTCAGCCTATAATATCAAACAGCCTGAGCTTGACGAAAAACTTCAAAAAGAGGGAAAAGTCGTGCTTAACGATGGTGCTCATTTTGGAAAAGAGGGTAAGAACTTTGCCCGCCTCAATGTAGCCACACCCTTTGAAACCGTTAAAGAAGCTTGTCAGCGCATTGCTAGCGTATTTGGTAAATAAAAAAATGCAGTTTAGTCTTGAGCAAAGTCTCAAAATTGATTAAACTGCATTTTTAGTATTTACGATTATTTTTTAAAGTCATAGATTGATAAATCTAACTTATTTGAACTATCAGGGTCATCGGTGAATACTTTAAAGTCTTGTTTGCCAGAAGTATTGAATCTTGCGATCGTATAAGTGGAACCGTTTGGAAAAAAGAATTCGACGCTTCGATTATCTGTAACAACAGTAATAGAAATATGTTTTTGGTTCAAATAACCACTGTTTGCTGTAAAGCCTTCTTGTTTACCAAAGAGTCCGTTATTATAGATATTCGTTTCAGATTTTTCTTTATCTAAACCGTTTAAAAGTTCACTTGCATATGACTTAACCAGATATTGTCCGGTATTTGGATTATAGGAGAAAAGAATACTGTCCGAACCCTGCCAAATAGCGATGGCAATATCACCAGAATAGTTATCACTTGTACTTGAAAATTCTAAACGGTAAAGGGCTGAGCTACTCTGATTTGGAATATCATAAAGTCCAAAAAGATTTTTATCAACTATCTTATCTTCCCATAAAATACGGTCTTTGCTTACAGGATTATTTTTAGTGATATTTAGATGCTCTTGTCTTAGTTTAAGTTGACTCTCATCGTAATGTAACTTTTGTTCAAGCGACAAATCTTGATTCAATGTAAGGATTCGCGGACTAGAATAAAAACCGATACGCTCCATATGCGAACTCTCAGCTTGTTGATCAGAATGTATACCATTTGTGAAATAGTTCCAATTGCCAACCCATCCAAGAGTTAATAAATTACCATTGCTATCTTCAATTTGTGAGCTTCCTGAAAAATTAGCACCATAATAGTCTGACCCCTGATCCAGTCGTTTAACATCTGTTTCATCAATAAAGAGTCCCTTATCGTCAAGGTGTCCAACAATGTAGTAAGTTCCCGTTGTTTCGCCTTTTTCAGAATCTTTTGCTCCGAAGAATAACACTTGCTTTTCTTGGTTATCAGGTGTGGTCATTGTTTTAATGACTGGACACTCAACAGGCGCATTTCCTGACCAATTTCGTCCTTTGAAGAATGTTTCGCTTAGGATTTTGGAACCACTAGTATCCGAGGGAGACCAGGATAAGCCATCTTCGGATTGGTAGACACCAATTACATCACCCTCAGCTACGTACATAAATAGTTTATGATTATATTCAAAAACATAAGGATCTCTGAAATCAGACTTATTGTAGGAGTTATTGGTGGTCAAGATAGGTTTTCCGTCGTTTAATGGGTGCTTGAAGGTCTTTCCATTGTCATCTGAATAGGCAAGATAAATATTTTGGCTGCTGTCAGATTTATTAAGTCCAGTAAAATAGGCTAAAGGCGCCTCTTCAGGGATATCAGAAATCCATCCGGTATTTTTAATAATACTACCTGTCCAAGCTGATTTCCATCCCTCTTTTTTGTCACCTCCATTGGCAGCAATAGCAGAGCTCTGTTTACTATAAGTGATAAAGTCCTTGGTACTCGTATGTACCCAGTCTTGTCCACTTTCTCCAAAAGGATTAGTAGCACCATCAGCAGAATGTAAGAAATAAATATCATATGACTTATCTGCTTCATTCCAAATGATGGTCTGTAAGTCATTGGACCAACCATCCTCAGTAGATAAATGGGTACTTTGAATATTATTATTAATAGAAAAATTAAGAAATGATTTAGAAATAAACAAAGAACAAAACACGAATATAAGTGCTGTAATAATTAAAAAATATAAGAGTTTTTTTCTCAAAAACGGCCACCTCCTGACTTTTATTTTAACAGAAAAGCAACTAAAAACGAACTATAAAAAAATTAAAACGTATTCATTTATAAAATATCATATAAAATCAAACATTTTTCTGAAAAAAGTGTTATGCTAATATCGAAAAAATTAAGGAAATATTAAGAGGGATGTTGTAATGGAAACAAAATCGACTTATTCACGAGTAGCTCGTGCCAAAGCACAAGAAAAAAGACAGCTACGTTATAGTATTCGTAAGGTATCAACAATTGGTGCTACCTCGGCACTAATTGGAGCAGTGTCATTTTTAGGTGGAGGTCTTGTAAGTGCCGATACAACTCAGACAAGTGATGTTGCGCCATCAGCTCAAGTTACTGAAGTAAACACGAGTGATGCAACTTCCGTAGAATCATCGACTGAAGCAATCGCACAATCTGAAGAGGACACTGTCGCTACAGACTCAGCTTCTGTTGAAGACAATACTAGTGAAGTAAATGCAGATTCTAGTTCTGAAATTCAAGAAAATGCAACTGAAGTAACTAATGACGTAAGTACCCCTGAGGAAACAGCTGACACAGCAACAACAGCTATAAGCTCAGCAGATGTTTCAAATGAAACTGCCGCTCCACAAGTTACTGATAATAAAGATTATTCAAGTTTTTCAACAACTAACTATGTTGCTGACACTGGTTTAACTGAACTTGCTAATGAACTAGCAAAAGATGCAGGCATTAATGTAGCTGAATTGACTAGTGAGCAAGTTGCTGCACTTAACAAGCTTTATGTAAAAGAAGCTGAAACTGGTTCTCAAATGACCTATAAGGATTTTGCAAATATTGCAGATACCTTAATTTCACAAGATCCCCAATACGCTATTCCTTATTTTAAAGCGTCTGTTATTGAAAATATGAATGCTGCCACAACAAAAGATGCTCAAACTGGAGAAGTTGCAGATCTTGATGTTTGGGATTCATGGCCTGTTCAAGATATTGACACTGGTTATGTTAGCAATTGGAATGGTTACCAATTGGTTGTTGCCATGATGGGTGTTCCAAATACAAACGATAATCACCTTTACCTCCTTTATAATAACTATGGAGATAATGAACTTCAAAATTGGAAAAATGCAGGTTCAATCTTTGGTTATGATTTGGATACAGTAACACAGCAATGGTCAGGATCAGCCATTGTGAATAGTGATGGAACTGTTCAACTTTTCTATACAAATGTTGATACTTCAGATGACAATTCGAACAACCAGATGTTAGCTAGCGCTACCCTAAATTTAGCTATTGAAGATGGAAAAGTTGTGTTAAAATCCGTTGATAATCAGAAAGTTTTAACACCTACTGGTGGTGATGGCTACTATTATCAATCATATGCACAATGGCGTTCAACATTTACAGGTGCTGACAATATTGCTATGCGAGATCCCCATGTTGTTCAAGATGAGGACGGTGTTCGTTACCTAGTCTTTGAAGCAAGTACGGGGACTCAAAATTATCAAGATGAAAATCAAATTTATAATGTCAAAAATTACGGTGGAGATGCTAAGTTTATTTTATCAAGCTTGTTTGACATAATTGATAATGAAGATATGTACACACGTGCAACTTTTTCAAATGCTGCCATTGGTATCGTCCAATTAGGGGGCGATGAAAAGACACCTACAATTGAAAAATACATGACTCCATTGGTATCTTCAACAATGGTTAGTGACGAAATTGAACGTCCAGATGTAGTAAAATTAGGTGATAAATATTACCTCTTTGCTGCTTCAAGACTAAACCATGGAAGTAACAACTACGCTTGGCAAGAAGCTAATAAAGTTGTTGGTGATAATGTTGTTATGTTAGGATGGGTCTCAGATTCACTAACAGAAGGTTATAAACCTCTTAATGACTCGAGTGTGGTTTTGACAGCCTCAGTACCTGCTGACTGGAGAACGGCTACCTATTCATATTATGCAGTTCCTTTTGAAGGTTCAGGTGATACTCTCCTCATCACATCATACATGACAAACCGTAATTCAGTTGCTGGAGTGGGTAATAACTCAACTTGGGGACCTAGTTTCTTGATTCAAATTTTGCCAGATGGTACAACAAGAGTTCTTGATAAAATGACAAATCAAGGTGACTGGATTTGGGATGAGTCTAGTGAAACGGATTATACGAAAGGTAATCGTGAAACAGCTCATTTACCTGGAGAAGATGATGGTATCGTAGAAGGTAATCCTGGTGGTTACAATTTGGTTCCACATACACCTGTAACCCCAGAAACACCGGAAACTCCAGAGACTCCTGAAACTCCAGAGACTCCAACAACACCGGAGAAACCAACAACACCTGGCAATGATGTTCCAATAACTCCAACTTCAAGAACACGAGTTCCTAATGGAGGTAAAGGCAAAACTGATTCGCCTAGTTTACCTTCAACTGGTGAAACAAGTGACAGTGCTGTTGTAGCTTTAGGATTTGCAATTATGGCGACAATGACTTCATATGTAGCTTACTCTGGCTATAAACGTAAAAAATCATAATAAAAAGAAACGTTTGTCAAATTTGGCAAGCGTTTTTATCTTTTTTTTGGTATAATAACTGAGGACTTGTGTGGATTCTTAGAATGTTTAAAATAGAAAGTGGATTAATTGTTATCCTTTCATTTTGCACAAGATAAAACATATGGTACTTACTTATCATAATGGCCACACTAACAAAAATTATTAAAGGAAAATGAACCATGGGAAAATTTCAAGTTATTTCACATCCGCTTATTCAGCACAAATTGTCAATTTTGCGTCGTACAACAACATCGACTAAAGACTTTCGCGAATTAGTAAATGAAATTGCAATGTTGATGGGTTACGAGGTGTCTCGCGACCTACCACTAGAAGATGTTGAAATCGAAACACCAATCACAAAAACTGTCCAAAAACAATTGGCAGGTAAAAAATTAGCTATTGTTCCAATTCTTCGAGCAGGTATTGGTATGGTTGATGGACTTCTCAGCTTAGTACCGGCAGCAAAAGTTGGTCATATCGGTATGTACCGTGATGAAGAAACATTACAGCCAGTTGAATATTTGGTGAAATTACCTGAAGATATTGACCACCGCCAAATTTTCCTAGTAGATCCGATGCTTGCTACAGGAGGTTCTGCAGTTTTGGCTGTTGATTCGTTGAAAAAACGCGGTGCAGCTAATATTAAATTTGTCTGCCTCGTTGCAGCTCCAGAAGGGGTTAAAGCTCTCCAAGATGCTCACCCTGATATTGATATTTACACCGCAGCTCTTGATGAAAAATTAAACGAAAATGGCTATATCGTCCCAGGACTCGGTGACGCAGGTGACCGCTTGTTTGGTACTAAATAAAGATGAAAAGGGAAAATTTCGGTTTTCCCCTTTTTAGCACTCAATAGTTTTAAGTGCTAAAATTTGAAGTTTTTTATTTGACCTTTTCTGACTAAAAGCATATAATAGCTTCAAGAAAACATTAGAAAGAGGAAAAAATATGATTCCTGTAGTTATCGAACAAACGAGTCGTGGCGAACGCTCATACGATATTTATTCTCGCCTTTTGAAAGACCGTATTATCATGTTGACTGGACCAGTTGAAGATAATATGGCTAACTCTATCATTGCTCAGCTATTATTCTTGGATGCCCAAGACAATACAAAAGATATCTATCTTTATGTCAATACACCTGGAGGATCTGTATCAGCAGGTTTGGCTATCGTTGATACCATGAACTTCATTAAATCAGATGTTCAAACTATCGTCATGGGTATGGCTGCATCAATGGGGACAATTATTGCATCATCAGGTGCTAAAGGTAAACGTTTCATGCTGCCACATGCTGAATACATGATTCACCAGCCAATGGGTGGTACTGGCGGCGGTACTCAACAAACTGACATGGCAATTGCTGCAGAACATTTGCTAAAAACACGTAAAACTTTGGAGCAAATCTTGGCAGACAATTCTGGTAAAACTGTTCGCCAAATCCATAAGGATGCTGAACGTGATTACTGGATGAGTGCACAAGAAACACTTGATTATGGTTTCATTGATGAAATCATGACTAACAATGATTTGAAATAAAAGTTAGGCAAGAAGATCTTCGGATCTTCTTTTTTCATAGATTAAAGTATGTTATAATAATGGTATGTTATCTATCAATCAAGAATTAGTTGCTATTGATGAAGCAATTGATGAGGTTGCTCAAAGCTTCTTGAATCTATCACTAGTAGCTGAGTATAAGGAGAAGAAATCAGATTTTCTATCTGATTTAGAGCTCCAAGAGCGTATTAATGAATTTCAAGTGCTAAAAGAGGACTATGATTCGATTAAAGCATTTGCCCCTTACAGATCTGACATTTCGCAACTTAGGCGTCAGCTTTTCTCTCGAAAAAGAGAGATAGATTTGAATCCAAAAGTTATTGCTTATAGACAGGCAGAAGTAGCTCTTCAAGAAGTTTTAGCGAAACTCACAAGTAGCCTGACAGAGGTGATTTCGACGTCGATATTTGTAGATACAGGTCTTCCTTTAGCTTCTCATAAGCCTATACATGGAAAAGGTCGGGGTGGAAATATAAGAGAGAAGGAATCCGATGTTTGAGAGAACTAGCCGACAAGGTCTTGTCGTTTATCTATACTACAACCGTGATGCGCGTAAGGTTTCCAAATATGGGGACGTGCATTACCATTCTCGTCGATTAAGATATCTATTGCTTTATCTAAATCAGGAAGAAGTTGAGGAAACAATGGCAGAGCTATCGCAACAAAAATTTGTAAAAGAAGTCAAACCATCTTACTTTGACGAAATTGACACAGATTTTGTTGGAAGCCTTTACCGCGAAGAAAGTTTAGAAAAAGTCAATTAAATACCTTGACAATTTTCAGATAATTCAGTATTCTTATTAACATATCATTAAAGAAAGCTTAAGGAGAAACAATATGAAGAAAAAATTTGCTTTGACAGCAGTGGCTTTTCTAAGCGCAGCTGTGCTTGCAGCATGTGGAGCGGCACCAAGTTCAACAACAGATGCTACAGGTAATGAAATTGGTGAAACACTTAAAATTGGCTACAACTTGGAATTGTCAGGAGCAGTAGCTGCCTACGGTAACCAAGAGAAAAACGGAGCTGACCTTGCTGTTGAAGAAATCAATGCAGCAGGTGGCGTTGATGGAAAAAAAATTGAAGTTGTCTCAAAAGATAACAAATCTGATAACTCTGAAGCTGCAACACTTTCAACAAGTCTTGCTACTGAAGATAAAGTTAGTTTGATTCTTGGTCCTGCAACTTCAGGTGCGGTAGCCTCTGCATCACCAAATGCAACAAAGGCTGGTGTTCCGCTTTTGACACCTTCAGGTACTCAGGATGACTTGACATCAAAAGATGGAAAAGTTGAAGACTTTGTCTTCCGTACAACTTTCCAAGATAGCTATCAAGGTCAAGTTATTGCCCAATACGCAACTGAGAACTTGTCATCTAAAAAGGCATTTGTCTATTATGACGCATCAAGTGATTATGCAAAAGGTCTTTACAAAGCCTTCAAGGAAGCCTACAAAGGTGAAGTAATTGAAGAAACTTACCAATCTGGTGATAAAGACTTCCAGGCTGCTTTGACAAAGGTTAAATCTAAAGATTTTGATACAGTAGTCCTTCTTGGTTATTACACTGAAACTGGTTTGATTACAAAACAAGCTCGTGAAATTGGTATTGAAAATCCAATCTTGGGTCCTGATGGTTTCTCAGATTCTAAATTCGTTGAAGCTGCTGGTGCTGGTAATGCAACAAATGTCTTCTACGTAGCAGGTTATTCAACAAGTGTAAAACTTTCTGAAGCTAAATCTGAAAACTTTATTAAAGCATACACAGATAAATTTGGTGAAGAGCCAAATATGTTTGCAGCCCTTGCTTATGATTCAATCTATATGGCTGCGGAAGCTGCAAAAGGTGCCAAAGATTCTAAAGAGTTGGCTGCTAACTTAGCATCACTTAAAGATTTTGATGGTGTCACTGGTCAAATGACTATTGATGAGGACCATAACCCAGTTAAATCAGCAATCATGGTTGAATTGGAAAATGGTGTACAAAAATCAGCAACAGCTGTTGAAGTAAAATAGAATTAAAAAGGTCTGGGGAGCATTCCACTTCCCAGTTCTTATTGTGTTTAGAAAGTTTGGTGAAATTATGCTCCAACAACTTGTTAACGGCTTGATTTTGGGAAGCGTCTATGCACTGCTTGCCCTTGGATATACTATGGTTTATGGTATTATCAAGTTAATTAACTTCGCTCATGGTGATATTTACATGATGGGTGCTTTTATTGGTTATTATTTAATCAATACCTTCCATATGAATTTCTTTATTGCCCTCATTTTAACGATGGTGTTAACAGCAATTCTAGGTATGGTGATTGAATTCTTAGCCTATCGTCCGCTTCGTAACTCAACTCGTATTGCTGCTTTGATTACAGCAATCGGAGTTTCATTCTTCTTGGAATACGGTATGGTTTACCTTGTTGGTGCCGATATTCGTGCCTTTCCTCAAGCCCTACAGACTGTCAAATATAACTTAGGTCCAATTAGTGTCACAAACGTTCAGTTGACAATTCTTGGTGTCTCTATTTTCTTGATGATGGCTCTGCAATTTATTGTCCAAAAAACAAAAATGGGTAAAGCCATGCGTGCTGTTTCGGTTGATAGTGATGCTGCACAACTCATGGGAATTAATGTCAATTCAACAATCAGTTTCACATTTGCTTTAGGGTCAGCTTTGGCTGGTGCAGCTGGTGTGTTAATTGGATTGTACTACAACTCTATTGATCCACTTATGGGTATGACTCCTGGTATTAAAGCCTTCGTTGCTGCGGTACTGGGTGGTATTGGAATTATTCCTGGAGCTGCACTTGGTGGGTTCATTATTGGTCTTTTGGAAACATTCTCAGTTTCTATTGGTCTATCAAGTTACAAAGATGCCGTCGTTTATGCTATTTTGATAGTTATTCTTTTGGTACGACCTGCAGGTATTCTTGGAAAAAATGTGAAAGAGAAGGTGTAAGCATGAAAAAGAATCTAAAATCAATTTTATCTTGGCTTGCTTTGATTGCAATTGTTTACCTTTCTCTCACAGTCTTGGTTAGTGCGGGTGTTATCCGTCTTTACCATTTACAAATTTTAATGGGTATTGGTATTTCAATGATTATGGCAATGGGAACTAATCTAGTTTTAGGTTTCTCAGGGCAATTTCCATTGGGTCAAGCAGGTTTCATGGCCATTGGCGCCTATGCAACGGCTATTCTAACTAAATCTAATCCTACCTATGCAGGCTTCTACTTGTCAATGCTTGTTGGTATGCTGGTAGCAGGTCTTGTAGCGGTTATCGTTGGTTTTCCTACTCTTCGTTTGAAGGGGGATTACCTTGCAATTGCTACTCTTGGGGTAGCTGAAATTATTCGTATTGCCATCGTCAATGGCGGTGATTTTACAAATGGTGCGGCTGGTTTAACAGGTATCCTTCCTTATACAAGCTGGCAATTAGTATTCGCCTTTGTGGTCATCATTGCTATTTTAATGCTCAATTTCTTACGTTCATCTGTCGGACGTCAAGTCATCTCGGTTCGTGAAGATGAAATTGCAGCTGAATCAATGGGAGTTAACACTACTAAAATTAAAGTAATGACTTTTGCATTTGCTGCAATGACAGCAAGTATTGCTGGTTCACTTTATGTTGGTTATATCGGAACAGTTGTTCCTAAAGATTTCACAATCATGCGTTCAATTGATTACTTAATTATCGCTGTACTTGGTGGTTTGGGATCAATGACTGGAACAATCGTAGCTGCAATCGTTCTTGGTATTTTGAACATGTATTTGCAAAGTGTTTCTGAGCTTCGCATGATTATTTACTCATTAGCTCTTATTCTTGTGATGGTTTTCCGTCCAGGCGGATTACTAGGTACAAAAGAGTTGATGCTTTCAAAATTATTTTCAAAAAAAGCTAAGGAGGGCAAATAATGGCACTTCTTGATGTGAAAAATTTGACAAAGAACTTCGGTGGTTTGACTGCCGTTGGTGATGTCACTTTAGAGTTAAATGAGGGAGAATTGGTGGGGCTAATCGGTCCGAATGGTGCCGGAAAAACAACACTTTTCAACCTTTTAACTGGTGTGTATGTTCCAAGTGAAGGTACTGTAACTTTAGATGGTATTGTTTTAAACGGGAAAAAGCCAGATAAAATTGCTTCACTAGGTCTATCACGTACTTTCCAAAATATTCGCTTGTTCAAAAACATGACTGTTTTGGATAATGTTTTAGTTGGAATGGGCAATCAGCACAAACCACATATTTTCTCAAGTTTGCTACGTCTTCCAAAGTATTATCAAAGTGAAGATGCGCTACGCAAGAAAGCAATGGAATTGTTGGCAATTTTCAATTTAGAAGGTGAAGCTGACACATTGGCTAAAAATCTTCCATATGGACAACAACGCCGTTTGGAAATTGTTCGTGCCTTAGCAACAGAGCCTAAAATTCTTTTCCTTGATGAACCTGCTGCAGGCATGAATCCACAGGAAACAGCTGAATTAACAGCTTTGATTCGTCAAATTAAAGAGGAATTTGGCATCACAATCATTCTAATTGAACACGATATGAGTCTAGTTATGGAAGTAACAGAACGTATCTACGTTTTGGAATATGGCCGTTTAATTGCGCACGGAACGCCTGACGAAATTAAGACAAACCAACGCGTTATTGAAGCTTATCTAGGGGGTGATGCATAATGGCAATGTTAGAAGTCAAAAATCTCTCAGTTAGCTATGGTGCGATTGAAGCAGTAAAAGATGTTAGTTTTGAAGTTAATGAAGGGGAGGTTGTTACCTTAATCGGAGCCAACGGTGCTGGTAAAACTTCTATTCTTCGAACTATTTCAGGTTTAGTACGTCCAAGTAGTGGAAGCATTTCTTATTTAGGAAATAAAATTCAAAAAGTACCCGCACGTAAAATTGTGGCAGATGGTCTTGCCCAAGTACCAGAAGGGCGCCATGTCTTCCCGGGATTAACTGTTATGGAAAACCTTGAAATGGGAGCTTTCTTGAATAAAAACAAGGAAGAAAATAAGGCTAACTTGAAAAAAATCTTTGCTCGCTTTCCTCGTTTAGAAGAGCGTAAAAATCAAGATGCAGCCACACTCTCTGGTGGTGAACAACAGATGCTTGCTATGGGACGTGCTCTAATGAGTAAGCCTAAGTTACTTTTACTTGATGAACCATCAATGGGATTGGCACCGATTTTCATTCAAGAAATCTTTGATATTGTTCAGGATATTCAAAAACAAGGGACAACTGTTCTTTTGATTGAGCAAAATGCAAATAAAGCTCTTTCAATTGCTGACAGAGGTTATGTACTTGAAACTGGTAAGATTGTCTTATCAGGTACTGGTCAGGAGTTGTTGGCTTCAGAAGAAGTTCGTAAAGCTTATCTTGGTGGTTAATTAATTTGAATTCGAACAACTAATTTCATAAAGTTTAAAAACCGGCATTTTGTCGGTTTTTTTGTCGGATTAAAATGAAATTCTTATGCTTCTTCAATTGGGTGTAGATTTTTTAATGAAAGATCTAGTATATCAGCAGAGTGAGTCAGTGCTCCACTAGAGATGTATTGAACGTCAAGGTTCTGATATAAGTGGATGTTTTCTTTTCTAATATTGCCTGAAATTTCAATTTCTGCCTTTTTATCGATGATTGAAATAGCTTCTTTAATGAGATCGATATTCATATTATCAAGCATAATAATATCTGCCTGAGCTTCTAGAGCTTCTTTTACCATTTGAATGTTTTCCACTTCAACTTCAATTTTTTTAAGATGGCCAATATAGGAACGGCTGGATTGAACTGCTTTTTTAATACTCCCAGCTGCACCGATATGATTATCTTTGAGTAAAATACCGTCGGAAAGATTGTAACGATGGTTCTGTGCCCCACCGATTTTGACAGCGTATTTCTCAAAAATACGATTATTTGGAGTGGTTTTGCGTGAATCTAGTAGAGTTATGCCACTGTCTTTTAAAATGCTCACGAATTCATTTGTGTATGTCGCAATTCCACTCATGTGCTGAAGATAATTTAGTGCAGTTCGTTCACCAGAAAGGAGTACTCTGATATCGCCTGTGATACTGCCCAGCTTTTGTCCAGCTTGAACCCAATCACCATCCTGAACATCAAAACGGAACTTAATGGTATCATCTAGTAATTGAAAGACTCTTTGAAAAATAGTCAGTCCACAAATAATGCCATTTTCTTTACTAATTAAATCAACTGTTCCAAGTGTAGTTTTTTTAATAACACTATGGGTGCTGATATCTTCATTTGAGATGTCTTCGGCGAGTGCACTTAAAATAAGTGGATCTGCATTTAGTTTTAATGTGGTCGAATCAAACATTATTGCCTCTTTCAAATACTAGTTTTAAGGTGATTTTTTGATTTAATGCTAATGTTAATAGGGGTTCTTTCTTTTCGTAATTTATCTTCTTCGATTTTTGATAAGACAAGGTCTCTGTAATATTTTTCAAGCTCACTTTTATTGGAATAGAAATTAATATCATTGTCGTCAAAGCATCTTGGAAACTCATTTGTTTTAGAGAAGCTTTTCTTAATATGCTGTGCAGCTCTTTTAGCAAAAACTAAGCTTTCTAATAAAGAATTACTAGCCAGACGATTTTTTCCATGAACACCATTGCATGCTGTTTCACCGACGGCATAAAGATTGGACATGGATGTTTGGCTGTTGAGGTTAACTTTTATACCTCCCATAAAATAATGCTGTGCAGGAACGACAGGGATACATTCTTCATAAGGATTATAGCCCATTTTTAGACAATGGTTAACTATAGTTGGGAAATGTTCTTGGAGCTCCTTCTTAGGAATAGGACGGAGATCTTCCCAAACAAATTCAGTTTGATCAATAGCCATTTGTTTTAAGATAGCTTGTGTGACGATATCCCGTGGAAGTAATTCATTTACAAATGGCTGCATGTTTTTATCATAAAGTTTAGCACCTTCACCACGAACGGATTCTGAAATAAGGAAGCAGGAATCGTCGCCATCCTTGTGATAAAAAGTTGTTGGATGAATTTGAATATAAGACAAATCCTTAAGTTCTATTTTGTGTTTTATGGCAATAGCAATAGCATCACCGGTTAGATGTCTGACATTTGTACTTTTTTCATAGAGCCCACCAATTCCGCCAGTTGCTAGAATAGTTTTTTCCGCAAGAATCTTCACTATTTTATCCTCGTTTAGACGGACAATCGCTCCAAAACAAGACTTATCTTTGGTTAACAGGTCTAATAGGCAAGTGTCTTCAAAAAAATGGATGTTGCTTTGCTCTTTTGCTTGTTTAAGGAGATGACTGGTAATTTCTTTACCTGTAATATCCTTGTGAAAGAGAATTCGGTTGGTTGAATGAGCCCCCTCCTTTGTATAAAGAAGTTCACCTTGTTTATTTTTTTGGAAGCTGACACCAAAATTTACCAAATCGTTAATAATTTCTGGAGAGGATTTTATCATAATATCGACCGCTTGAGGATTATTTTCATAGTGACCGGCTTTTAAAGTATCTTCAAAAAATGAATGATAATCATCAGGCATTTTTAGCCTGCAAATTCCTCCTTGTGCAAGAAAAGAATTACTTTTTTCAAGTTTATCTTTAGAAATAATTGTAATATTCAGATCCTTGGGGAGGTTTAAGGCAGCAAATAAACCAGAACACCCACTTCCAACAATTAAGATATCAGTTATTAAAGTAGGATTAGTAAATAAAGTCATGACTGATACAAATTCCTTTCCATAATTCGGCTTAAACGATAGTCTTCATTATCAAAATTAAACTTTAAAGATAAATAGAAATCCTTATTAATTAATCATTAATTAAGCAACATTCTATCACAAAACAAAACAGGTGACAAGACACCTGACAAAAAACCTTGACACTTATTCATCTCGTCATTATAATGGTATCAATAAATTAATGAGGAGAACACAATGAATACTAGGGAATTACAAGATAAGATAATAGCTTTAAAGAAAGAAAAAGGTGTGTGCATTTTAGCTCATGCCTACCAAAGTCATGATATCTGGGAGGTCGCTGATTTTGTTGGTGATTCGTTTGCTCTTAGTCAATATGCTGCCAGCGTCCCTCAGGATACTGTAATAATGTGCGGAGTACGTTTCATGGCAGAAACAGTAAAAGTTCTCTCTCCTCAAAAACGCTCTATTTTGGCTAATCCTTTAGCTGGCTGTCCTATGGCTGAGCAGATTGATCAGAAAATGATTACCTGGTTAAAAGATAAGTATCCTAAACATACTATAGTTGCTTACATCAATACAACGTCATCTTTGAAAACTGCAGTAGATGTTTGTGTAACCTCATCTTCAGCAGTTCGAATCATTAACAATATTCAAAATGACAAAATATTATTTGTTCCTGATAAAAATCTAGGTGAATGGGTTGCTCAACAATGTCCTGATAAAGAGTTTGTATTCTTTAGAGGAGGCTGTCCAACACATATGCGAATTCGTAAGCGTGATGTTGAGGCAGCTAGAAAGGACCACCCAAACGCTAAACTTTTAGTCCATCCTGAGTGTCTCGGAGAGGTAACAGACTTAGCTGATTTTGCTGGAAGTACAACAGAAATTATGGCTTATGCTAAGGATAGTTCTGAAAAAGAATTTATCATTGGAACCGAGAGCAGTATTGTGCAACATTTACAATTTGAATGTCCTGATAAACAATTTTATCTTCTTTCACGGGAGTGTGTCTGTCATAATATGAAAATGACCACTCTGGCAGATGTCTATCAATGTCTTTTGGGACGTTCTGGAGAGGAAATTAACTTAACAGATGATGTTATTAAGGGGGCTAAGAAATCTATTGAAAGGATGATTGAGTTAGGGAGATAGAAGACTATCATCTGCTCTGCTATTTCTAAAAAAAGTTGATGTAGAGATTGTTTGAATTTAATTGTCAGAGACCTAGGCTTGCTATTTTTAGATTAAACTTTTTGAAAATTAGAACTTTCATTAGATTTTCAATTTATCAGCGAAATCGTTTCCAAATTGTGGTATAATTACCTTAGAAAACATTTGGAGGAGTTTGCGATGCCAGTAAAAGATTTTATGACTAAAAAGGTAGTCTACGTTTCCCCTGATACAACAGTTGCCCATGCAGCAGATATGATGCGTGACCAAGGCTTGCGACGTTTGCCAGTTATTGAAAATGACAAACTTGTTGGTCTTGTAACTGAAGGGACTATGGCTGAAGCTAGTCCATCAAAAGCCACAAGTCTCTCAATTTATGAAATGAATTACTTGCTTAATAAAACAAAAATTCGTGATGTCATGATTAAAAACGTTGTCACAGTTTCACAGTACGCTCGTTTGGAAGATGCAATTTATCTTATGATGAAACATCACGTTGGTGTTCTTCCGGTTGTGGATAATGAACAGGTTTATGGAATTATCACGGATAAAGATGTTTTTAAAGCCTTTTTAGAGGTTGCAGGATATGGTGAAGAAGGTGTTCGTGTTGAAATCTTAACAGATGATACTGTAGGAATTTTGGCTAAAGTAGTTGATACTATTTCTGAAGAAAACTTAAATATCAAACGTACAGTAATCGCAACACGAAAAACAGGAAAAGTAGCTATCGAGGTACAAATCGATGGGCATGCTGATATTGACATGTTGAAGACAAAACTTGTTGAACAAGGTATTAATGTCAAAGCGATTGAAAAAACTTTTGCTAAATCTTTAGATTAAAATAAGAAATTAAGGATATAATTTTACACCGTCTCCTGTTTTTGACGGTGTCTTTTTTGCATAAAATTTGATAAAATAGAAGTATTAAATTAAAAAGGATTGAACATGAAAAAAGGACTTATCATCTCATTCGAAGGACCAGATGGTGCTGGGAAAACAACTGTCTTAGAACATTTGTTACCTCTCTTGAGAGAAAAAACAGATAGAAATATCATCACAACTCGTGAACCAGGCGGTGTTGAAATTGCTGAGAAGATTCGTGACGTTATTCTTGATGTTAATCACACGAGTATGGATGATAAAACCGAACTCTTACTCTATATGGCAGCGAGACGCCAACATTATGTTGAGAAAGTATTGCCTGCTTTATCGGAAGGGAAAGTTGTCCTAATTGATCGTTTTATAGATAGTTCGGTTGCATATCAAGGAGCTGGACGTGGACTGGATACAGAGGTTATTTCTTGGTTGAATGATTTCGCTACTGATAGTCGGAAACCAGACCTAACTCTCTACTTTGACGTAGACTCAGAGACTGGTCTTGCCCGTATCGCAAAAAATGCAGAGCGAGAAATCAATCGCCTTGATCTAGAGAAACTAGATATGCACCAGCGAGTCCGTCAAGGTTATCTTGAATTGGCTGAGCAGGAAACTGATCGAATTGTGACTATTGATGCTTCTCAAAATTTAGATGCAGTGGTCGCAAGTGCCGCTGTCGAAATATTGAAATCTTTAGAGGCTGAAGCTTAACAATGACAGCATTAGATCAATTACAGCCAAAACTATTTGAAGAATTCAAAGCAGTTCTCCAAGCTGACCGCCTTAATCATGCTTATCTTTTTTCAGGTGATTTTGCCAGCTTAGATATGGCTCTTTATCTTGCACAAAGTCGTTTTTGTGAAAATCTGAAAGATAAGCTGCCATGTGGTAACTGTCGAGCATGTCATTTAATCCAAAACAATGAGTTTTCAGATGTTAAACTCTTGGAACCAAGCGGACAAGTTATCAAGACAGATACAGTCAAAGAGATGATGCGTGACTTTTCGAGTTCGGGTTTTGAAGGCAAAGCCCAAGTTTTCATTATTCGCGATTGTGAAAAAATGCATGTGAATGCTGCAAATAGTCTTTTGAAGTTTATAGAAGAGCCACAAAGTGATTCTTACATGTTTCTTCTGACTAGTGATGAGAATAAGGTTTTACCAACGATTAAAAGTCGTACGCAGATTTTTCGTTTTCCCAAAAATCTTGACTATTTGACAGGTGTTGCAGAGAAAGCAGGTTTTCTAAAAACTAATGCACAAATCTATGCTCAGGTAGCAAAAGATGAAAAGCATCTGCAGGAACTTTTACTTAATAAAAAAGTGCTTGAGCTTTTGCAGTCTTGTCAAATTTTTATCAAGGCATTAATGACTAATCAAGTTCAGGTTTATCTAGAGGTCGCACGACTAAGTCAGATTGCAGTAGATAAGAGTGAACAAGAGCTGGCCTTCCATTTTCTAACTCTTCTTTTGAACAAAGAGAGTGATGCTAAAAGTAAAGTAAATTATTTGAAGAAATTATTTGAAGCTCGCCGGATGTGGTCTAGCAATGTGAGCTTTCAAAATGCACTAGAATATATGGTGATCTCATGACAGAAGTAATCGGTGTAAAGTATGAAGAATTAGGGCAGTTAACATACGTGCTGGCTGATAAAAAATACAAAAAAGATGATTTACTTGTCATCAAAAATAAAAAAGGAAGCCATATGGCTCAAGTTGTTATTGAAAATGATGAGGTCGAAGATAAGAAATTGCCAGCGGAGCTAGACAACGTTTTTCGTAAAGCAACCGCAATGGATATAAAGGCATATCACCAAAATATTCATTTGGCTGAAGACTCAATTTCAGAAGTTGAAAAGCTAATCGAGCAGAATCAACTGAAGATGAAACTTGTAGACATTGTTTTTCCGCTAGAACGCAGTTATGTCTTAATTACATTCGTATCAGAAGAACGAGTGGATTTCCGTCAGCTTCTAAAAGATCTGGCCGCTTACTTTAAAACACGAATTGAATTGCGACAAATTAATTCTCGTGAAGAAAGTAAAATATATGGTGGTTTAGGTCCTTGCGGCAGGGCTCTTTGCTGTTCTAGTTTTTTGGGAGAATTCCCGCCTGTTTCAATAAAAATGCTTAAAAACCAAAGTCTATCTTTAAATTCAGGTAAGTCTACGGGTGTCTGTGGTCGCCTTATGTGCTGTTTAAGTTTTGAAGATGACTTTTATCGCGAAACAAAAGCAAAATTTCCAGATCTAGGAACACCTGTTTTAACGCAAAATGGTCCTGGAATTGTCGATGGAATTGATGTCTTTACTGAGACGGTTAAAGTTCGTGTTGAAGATAACCACACTTTATTAACCTATGCTATAGAGGAGGTCAGTGTCAATGGATAAAAAAGATTTGTTCGATGCCTTTGATGGCTTTTCACAAAACCTAATGG
Source organism: Streptococcus henryi DSM 19005 (assembly GCF_000376985.1). Lineage (GTDB taxonomy): Bacteria > Bacillota > Bacilli > Lactobacillales > Streptococcaceae > Streptococcus > Streptococcus henryi. The sequence continues at coordinate 75,473 of NZ_AQYA01000036.1, read as the reverse complement.
TGACTCTGGCTGACATTGAAGCCATGAAAAAACAAGCCCAGAACTTGTTGGAAGAAAATACCAGTTTGAGGATTGAAAATACTAAACTAAGAGAACGTCTTAGTCAATTGGAACACGAAACAGTATCTAAATCGCTTAATCAAGGGAAAGAGCACTTGGAAAACATCTATCTAGATGGATTCCATGTCTGCAACTCATTTTATGGACAGCGCCGTGAAAATGATGAGGAATGCGTGTTCTGTATGGGATTATTGTATAGAGAGTAGGAGTCATGCAAGTTCAAAAAAGTTTTAAAGGTCAAACAGATTTTGGAACGCTGTATTTGGTACCGACACCAATTGGTAATTTGCAGGATATGACTTTCCGAGCTGTACAAGTTCTTAAAGATGTTGATTTTATCTGTGCTGAAGACACCCGAAACACAGGTCTATTACTCAAACATTTTGATATTTCAACCAAGCAGATCGCCTTCCATGAGCATAATGCTTATGAAAAAATACCAGATTTATTAAGCCTTTTGACTTCTGGAAAATCGCTAGCGCAGGTATCAGATGCTGGGATGCCATCAATTTCTGATCCAGGACATGATTTAGTCAAAGCAGCTATCGCAGAAAACATTCCTGTCGTTGCTATCCCAGGAGCTTCTGCAGGAATTACCGGCTTAATAGCCAGCGGACTTGCACCACAACCTCATATATTTTATGGCTTTTTGCCACGTAAGTCTGGCCAACAGAAGGATTTCTTCGAAAATAAGAAGAACTATCCTGAAACACAGATTTTCTATGAATCACCATACCGTGTGACAGATACACTTGAAAACATGCAAGATGTCTATGGCGACCGTCAAGTCGTCCTTGTCAGAGAATTAACCAAATTGTATGAAGAATATCAACGTGGTAGCATATCTGATCTTTTATCCTACTTGGCTGAGAATCCTTTAAAAGGTGAATGTTTAATCATCGTTTCTGGTTTTGATGGTCAAGAACAAGTGCAAGATTTAGATGAATTAGACCTTGCAAGTTTAGTCAAAAAATTAGTTGAACAAGGCAATAAACCAAATCAAGCCATTAAAAAAATAGCTAAAACTTATGGTTTAAACCGCCAAGAAGTTTACAATGCTTATCATCAACTTTAAAGATTATTAATCAGTTGAGACAACCACCGATGATTATGGAATTATCATTGGTGTTTTTTTGTCTTCAAAGCTTTTTTACTTAGATTTACAATTTATGTAAGAAAACATAACGTTAATAGTTATATTGAAAACAGCGACTTAGTTAACATTTCTATGTTAAGTTATATAATTGATAAAATCAGTATTATCAACGGAAGAGAAGTGTTTTTAAATGACGAAAATGGCTAACGTTTTATGTAATAAATACAGAAAATTTAGAAAAATTACCAAAAAACACTTTACTTCACCAAAAAATAATGTTACATTATCTAACATAAAATCTTACAACGCTTGTTGTAGTATTTTAGAAAATTGACTTTAAGGTTTAAAGTCTTAAAATATAAAAGGAGTTTTTGATATGGATGCAGGAAGTATAGCTTTTATGATTATCTGTGCTAGCCTAGTCTTTTTGATGACACCAGGTTTAGCATTCTTCTATGGTGGTTTAGGGAGACGCAAAAATGTCATTAATACAATGATGATGTGTGTGATTCCGATTGCTGTTGCTTCAGTAATGTGGATGATTTGTGGGTATTCCCTTTCATTTGGTGGTGATGGAAGCCTAATTGGTAATTTCTCGCATCTCTTTTTCAATGGTGTTAGCGAAACGGCTAGCACACGTGGTTTAGAAATTCCTGATGCGTTATTCGCAGCATTCCAAATGATGTTTCCAATCATTACAGTTGCCATTTTAACAGGAGCGGCAGCAGGACGTATGCGTTTTACACCTTTGATTATTTTCATCATTTTCTGGCTTCTCTTGGTTTATTTCCCATTTGCTCATATGGTCTGGGATGAAGGACTTTTGGCTCAATGGGGAACAATTGACTTTGCTGGTGGTGATGTCGTTCATATTACATCTGGGGTTTCAGGTTTGGTTTTGGCATTGGTACTTGGAAAACGTCGAGATTATAACCGTTTAGAATACCGTCCGCATAACGTACCATTTGTTTTCCTTGGTGCAGGTCTTCTCTGGTTTGGTTGGTTTGGATTCAATGCTGGTTCTGCCCTTGCAGCAGACGGGCTTGCAGTCCATGCCTTTGTTACAACACACATTTCAGCAGCAGCAGCAATGTTGTCTTGGTTGATTGTTGAAAAAGTGTTAACTGGAAAATTCTCACTTGTTGGTGCTTCAACAGGATTGGTAGCAGGGCTTGTCGCTATCACGCCAGGAGCAGGTTTTGTTTCAACTTGGAGCTCTCTTCTCATCGGTCTTTGCGTTAGCCCAGTTTGTTATTTTGCGATTTCAGTTCTTAAGAGTAAATTCGGTTATGATGATGCTTTAGATGCCTTTGGTTGTCATGGTATCGGAGGGATCTTTGGTGGTTTGATAACAGGACTTTTCACTACACCAGAACTCGCTCTTGACGGAAATAATATCGGCTTAATCTATGGTAATGCGCATTTATTCCTAGTAACTATAGCAGCTATCATTTTTACAATTGTTTGGTCAGCGGTAGCAACTTTTGTTATTATTAAAGTGATTTCAATCTTCACAAGTATTCGTGTTGAGGATCGTGCGGAAGCTATTGGTCTTGATGATAGTGAGCATGAAGAAACAGCTTACCCAGCATTTATGGGGCTTGATTCATAATAAAAGGATAGTTAGAAATCTGAGCTAAATAGAAACGTTTAGAAAGAGAGTGTATTATGAAAAAAATAGAGGCGATTATCCGTTCAGACCGTTTGGAAGATCTCAAAGATGCCTTGTCTAAAGCAGGATTTACCAAGGGAATGACAGTCAGTCAAGTGCTTGGTTATGGAAACCAACGCGGTTTTGCAGAATATGTTCGTGGTCAAAAGATTGTGCCAACTTTGCTTGCGAAAGTAAAAGTTGAAATTGTGACACATGATGTGGCGGTTGATGAAATTGTGGATATCATCTGCAAAGCTGTTCGTACAGGTGAAGTTGGAGATGGTAAAATTTTTATTCTTCCGATTGAAGAAGTTGTTCGTATTCGGACAGGAGAACGAGGTGGTGATGCCGTTTAAGTTTTAAAATCTCCGAAGTTTAGTCAAATAATTAGTTGAACAAGGCAATAAACCAAATCAAGCCATCAAAAAAGTAGCTAAAGAATACGGACTTAATCGTCAGGATGTTTATAATAGCTATCATGGCTTGTGATTTTTAAATAATTTTTCTTAGAATACTTTCGGGCACCCTTTTGTGAGCTATCAACTCAGGAAAGGGTGCTTTTTTCCATTGCTTAGCTTGTATGATACCTTTCAATGAGTATCATAGTCAGATTGATTTTAAATTGTTGGTTTCATGCCTAGTCAAAATAAGAGAAAGGATAAAATTTGTAAAGTTAATCTTATTTTTCCAAATCGATATCAAGCCTGGAGGTGAAGCGATAATAATGTTAATGAGTATGTAAATACAAATTTATTTAGTGTATAGTAACTATTATGCTTTACAAACTAGCTTAGTTGTATTATAATCTTAATAACAAAGGTAGTTTGTAATGCAAACTAGTGATCGGAAGTTTTTATTATTTCCCAGATTTGGCGTTAGACTTGTGGTTATATTGCCTTGTGAATGTTTTTGACTACTTTCGTGTAGATTGCAATGAAAAAAAGGAGTTAGTTATGAGAGAGACGCAATTATTAAAAGGGGTACTGGATGGCTGTGTCTTACACATTATTGCTCGGGAGGAAATTTACGGTTATGAATTAGTTCAGCGATTGAAAGAGACTGGTTTTACCAATATTGTTGCAGGAACTGTATATCCGCTTTTGCAAAAATTGGAGCGCAAGGGTTTGATTACTTCGCGCACGAAACCATCACCAGATGGACCACCCCGTAAGTATTTTCAAATCACGCAAGAAGGACTGGATTTTCTAACAGATTTTTGGTCAGAATGGCATGGATTAGTCAGTAAAGTTTCAAATTTAGAGGAGGATAGAGCAGATGCAAAATACTCTTAATAATTACTATCGTCAAACAGAGGACGTTATTGTTAGTCTAAAGCCTGAGAATAGAGATTTTTTTGAAAAAATTCAAGAATACATGATATTTTCAAGTTTCTTTAGAGATGAAATAGCTATTCGTCAGCTTATTCTTCAACTAGCTTTGGATCTGAAAGCAGCTGAAGCCGATGGCATTTCTGCTGTTGATTATTTTGGGGATGAGCCTAAGCAAATGGTGGACGACTTGATTAAAGAATCTAATGTTGCTACAAAATTAAGCCTTACGAAACTTTTAGGAATAATTGTTGGTATTTTATGTTATTTTCGTTTTTGGAGTGATTTTGCCTCGCATGGACTGGTTACTTTGAACTTAGTTGGTTATTTGAGCGATATCCTCTTCGGTGTGCTTGGTGTTTGCTTTATTTTTTTCATTTTTAAAAGAAGTGTCTATTCCTTTAGCTTTTTGAAAAATAAAGTAATTAAATACGGATCTGTTTTTGCTTTAATCCTAGTTTTTATTGCGCTTATTACTCTAAAAATTAAACTTGAAACATGGGTAACTGGTCCGAGACTAATAATACCTACGATTATTAGTCTAGTTCTTGCTGTGTTTCTCCTCGGATTGGGTGTTATGTTTTGTAGAAAAGACCAAGTTACAGGGACATTAATTGCACCGCTGATTGCTTTCTTTCTATGCGGTATAATCAGATTTTCAGCGAATGCTTTTCAATTAAGTAATGTCTTCGTTGTGACCATTCTGCCATTGTTGGTCATTTTCCTTGGTCTTGTTACTTTTTATCGTCAGTCATACCTACTGATGAAGAAAGGTAATTAATCAAGAACCAAACGAGCTCTAGGGCTCGTTTTTTGATATACTAGAGTTATTAAAAACAAGGAGAAAAATCATGACATTTGAAGAAATTTTGCCTGGACTCAAGGCTAAGAAAAAATACGTCCGCACAGGTTGGGGAGGTGCTGAAAACTACGTTCAGCTCTTTGATACTATCGAAGTTGATGGCGTCAAATTGGAAGCCACACCATATTTCCTTATCAATGTGACTGGCGAGGGTGAAGGCTTTTCCATGTGGGCACCAACCCCCTGCGATGTCCTAGCTGAAGACTGGGTTCAAGTCTATGACTAAAAAAGTCCTCATCACAGGCGTATCAAGCGGTATCGGACTGGCCCAGGCTCGTCTTTTTCTGGAAAAAGGCTACGCTGTCTACGGAGTTGATAAGTCTGCCAAGCCAGACTTATCCGGTGACTTCCATTTCTTGCAAGTCGATTTGACCAGTGACTTAGCTGCGCTCTACGACTTTATTGCTGAAGTGGATATCCTATGCAACACCGCTGGAATACTAGACGATTATAAGCCTCTCTTAGAGACAAGTGACCAAGAATTTGAAGAGTTATTCGCTGTCAATTTTTTCGCGACAGCCAAGATCACCCGCCGTTACCTAGCTCAAATGGTGAAAAGACAATCTGGCATTATTATTAACATGTGCTCTATCGCTAGCTTTATTGCTGGCGGGGGCGGAGTAGCCTATACAAGCTCCAAGCATGCCCTAGCTGGCTTTACGCGCCAGCTGGCATTGGACTATGCCAAAGACGGTATCCAAGTCTTCGGTATCGCACCAGGTGCAGTTAAGACAGCTATGACGGCGGCTGACTTTGAGCCGGGAGGTCTAGCAGACTGGGTTGCCAGTGAGACACCAATTGGACGCTGGTCTGAGCCGGCAGAAATTGCAGAATTGACAGGATTTTTAGCCTCAGGTAAGGCCCAATCCATGCAGGGGGAAATCGTCAAAATTGACGGTGGATGGAGTTTGAAATGAACATTTTAGAAGAATTTGACCGATATAAATATGAAATTGAATTAAATATTAAACAGAATAATAGTATAGAGGTAGATTTGTATCAGCCGATTGGGCAAGTTTTAAAAAATAGAAAAAACTATTTTAACCGATTGTCTATTAGAGATGTTTCTTCTAGAAGGAGAACTCTGAAAGGAAATGCAGGCTATGATTCTTTTTTTGGCGCAGGCGGATTTCCAGATTTTTTAGTTTTAAAACCAGATTTTTTACTGCCTGAAACAAATAAAGATTCGGAATATATCGAAAAAAATATACTTGGTGCTGTTGAAATTAAATTTATAAATAAATTTGAGAAAGAAAAAGAAATTGATAGTCAAATTCGAGGTCACATAAAATCATTCCATAAAGTAATTTACACAGATGGCTTGGTTTGGAGATTTTATGATGAAATTGAGGAACCAAAGTGGGAAATATGCATAGGGAAAGTTGGTAAATCAGGTATTTCATGGGATAAAAATCGCTGGGAGCAGCTGATGGAAAAACTAGAAGAAATTGCTTGGGAAACTAAAGAACTCGTCTGAACAAGGAGAAAACATGAAATTAGCACTTTTAGGAACTGGTATGATTGTCAAGGAAGTTTTACCAGTTTTAAAGGAAATTGATGGCATTGATTTGGTTGCCATTTTATCAACACAAAGAAGTATTGAGACCGCGCGTGAACTGGCCGAGATTTACGATTTAAATCAGGCCACAAGCAACTATCAAGAGATTTTAGACAATCCAAATGTGGACACAATCTATGTTGGTCTGCCTAATCATCTTCATTATGATTACGCCAAGCAGGCACTCTTAGCTGGCAAGCATGTGATCTGTGAAAAGCCCTTTACCTTGAAGGCAAGCGAGTTTGAAGATTTGGTGGCAATAGCAGAGCAGCGCAAGCTATTTCTCCTAGAAGCCATTACCAACCAATACCTTGGAAATTTTGCCTATATCAAGGATAATGTGGATAAGCTAGGCGATATTAAGATTGTAGAATGTAATTATTCTCAATATTCTTCACGCTATGATGCCTTCAAACATGGAGAAATTGCGCCAGCCTTTAACCCAGAAATGGGAGGAGGAGCTCTTCGAGATCTTAATATCTATAATATTCACCTTATTGTCGGGCTTTTTGGCAAGCCAAAGACGGTCCAATATCTGGCTAATGTAGAACGCAATGTTGATACTTCAGGTATTTTAATCATGGACTATGGAAACTTTAAAGCGGTCGCTATCGGTGCCAAGGATTGCGGTGCTGAGATTAAGTCAACTATCCAGGGGAACAAAGGCTCGATTGCTGTACTTGGTCCAACCAATGCCATGCCTGAGGTCAGCATGACGCTCAATGGTCAAGAAACAGAAGTCGTCAATCAAAACACCCTCAACCACCGCATGCACGATGAATTTGTTGCTTTTCAAGATATCATCTCAAGCAAAGATTGGAATCGCCAAGCCCAAGCTCTTGAACATAGCAGAGCTGTTATGGAAGTCTTGGATATGGCGGTGGAGTCTATCTGATATATAATAATTCTCAGGTGACGAAATGGTGTAATTAGTGTTTCAAATAAAGAATGATAAGATAGAAATAGGCAATTTTCTACTATTGTTTGCTATTTAATAGTGATTCAATTTTGAGCGCGGTGCACATGATACATTATATCTGATACGAAACGTTTGTGAGATTGAAATAAAGAAGTTTATAGCTTTTGCTGGACAGAAATGATGTTTTCTGTCATATGCTTAATATGTGCGATAACTGTAACTGCAATTATTTTCATGATTTCCTTATTTCACCGTTCAAATTAAAAAGTATGATATAATGGTTATGTTTGTCAGCAAAGTCACATTTCAGTGATTTATGCTGTAATCATATTTTAAGGAATAAAACTTATGTCAAATTATGCAATTATTTTAGCAGCAGGTAAGGGAACTCGTATGAAGTCTGACCTACCAAAGGTTCTTCACAAAGTTTCTGGTATTACTATGCTTGAGCATGTCTTTCGCAGTGTCGGAGCGATTGAACCAGCTAAGAATGTTACTGTCATTGGACACAAGGCTGAGTTAGTTCGAGATGTTCTTGATGGGCAATCAGAATTTGTCATGCAAACTGAGCAACTCGGTACAGGCCATGCTGTTATGATGGCTGAAGGACAGTTAGCAGGACTTGAAGGGCAAACTCTTGTCATCGCTGGAGATACACCTCTTATTACTGGCGACAGCCTTAGGAATCTTGTTGATTTTCACGTTAATCACAAAAATGTTGCCACTATCTTAACAGCGACAGCTGATGATCCATTTGGTTACGGCCGAATTATTCGTAACCAAAATGGAGAAGTGGTAAAAATTATTGAGCAAAAAGATGCTTCAGAGTTTGAACAACAGGTTAAAGAAATTAACACAGGGACTTATGTCTTTGACAACAAACGTCTTTTTGAAGCACTTAAAAACATTAACACTAACAATGCTCAAGGTGAGTATTATTTAACAGACGTTATTTCGATTTTCCGTCAAGCTGGTGAAAAAGTTGGTGCCTTTGTCCTTCGTGATTTTGATGAAAGTCTTGGCGTTAATGATCGTGTAGCTCTTGCTACAGCTGAAAACGTCATGCGTCGTCGCATCAACAAAGCACACATGGTTAATGGGGTGACTTTCCAAAATCCAGAAGCTACTTACATTGATATTGACGTTGAACTTGCTCCTGAAGTTGTTGTGGAAGCTAATGTTACCCTAAAGGGACAGACCAAAGTTGGTGCTGAATCTGTTCTTACTAATGGAAGCTATATTGTAGATTCTATTATTGGTGAAGGTGTGGTTGTGACAAATTCGATGATTGAGCAGTCTACCGTTAAAGATGGGGTTACCATCGGTCCTTATGCCCATATCCGACCGGATTCTACTCTTGAAAAAGATGTTCACATTGGTAATTATGTTGAGGTTAAATCGTCTACGGTTGGGGAAAATAGCAAAGCCGGTCACTTGACTTATATCGGTAACGCTCGTGTTGGTTCAAATGTCAATTTTGGAGCAGGAACAATCATCGCTAATTACGATGGTCAGAATAAGTACACTACAACTATCGGAAACAATGTTTTTGTTGGAAGTAACTCAACAATTATTGCACCAGTTACGCTTGGGGATAATTCTTTAACTGCGGCAGGTTCAACCATTTCAAAAGATGTTGAAAAAGATGCAATCGCCATTGGACGCAGCCGTCAGGTCAATAAAGATGGTTATGCGACAAGAATGCCACATCACCCAAAACAAAAATAAATCATACTTAGACAAGGCTTAAATGAGTCTTGTTTTTTTACATTTTCAACACCTAATATAGAGTATTTAATAGTGAATTATTTGGTATAATAGACTCAAAGATTATTGGCAATATTTCCCCCTTTTTAGGTTTGGATTTTACCTATTTTGAGCTAGAAGAGAGGCTTAGTTCATGACAAAAAAAGTAATTGAAATCAAAAATTTAAAGAAATACTATGGCAAACATATGGGTATTGAAGAGGTATCTTTGACCGTTGAAAAAGGTGAAATTTTTGGTTTCCTTGGTGGAAATGGTTCTGGTAAGTCAACGACTATTCGCTGTCTTTTGGGACTAATCAAGGCGACTGCTGGTCAGATGACGCTCTTTGATGGTCATTATGCAAATCTGACTGAAGCCCTCAATCATATCGGTTACATGCCTTCAGAAGCCATGTTTTACCCACAGATGAAGGTTAAAGATATTATTGCCTTTGCGGCTAAATCACGAAAAATAGACTGCAGTCAAGAAGCAGAGCGACTGTGTAAACTTTTAGAAGTTCCTCTTAATAAAAAGATTCAAGACTTATCGTTGGGAAATCGTAAGAAAGTTTCCATTGTCTGTGCCCTTCAACATAAGCCTGAATTACTGATTTTAGATGAACCGACTTCAGGCTTGGATCCTCTTATCAAGGAGCGTTTCTTCGGCCTAATCAAAGAAGCCTGTGCCAATGGGGCTGCTTGTTTCCTATCTTCTCATGTGCTCTCTGAGATTAAAGAGAATTGCGACCGCGCAGCCATTATCAAGGATGGAAAAATCCTAACAATTGATACCATTGAAAATCTGACTCGCAGTCAGACCAAGCGCGTGACGGTTTGGCGGGCTGGTCATCAGGAATCATTTAATCACACAGGTTCAAGTACCGACCTTCTTGCTCAGCTTTCTGACTTAAATCCTGACGAGTTTTTGGTGGAAGAACCATCGCTTGAAGAACTCTTTATGCACTATTATGAGGAGGAAGCCAAATGATTTTACTAAGACATGAATTGAAGCAGGGGTTGAAAAATTTGCTCATTTGGTCACTATCGGTGGGGTTGATTTGTTGGGCCTGTACCTTGCTTTATATGAGCGTTAAGGATAGTTTGGCTAATGTAGCTGACATGTATGCTAATATGGGGAAAATGTCTGAAGCAGTCGGTCTTGACAAGGTTAGTCTGGCCACTCTTGATGGTTATTTTGCCACAGAAATTGCCCTCATGTTTGGTCTTGGAGCAGGTATGTTTGCTTCCATGATTGGAGCGACAAGTTTGTCCAAGGAAGAGGAAGGACATACCAGTGAATTTCTCTACACCCTACCTTATGGACGTTTGACTGTTGTCTTTTGGAAATACCTTAGCCTTGTAGTCAATTTGCTTATCTTTAATGTCATCTGTATTGGTTTTGAAGTCCTAGCAGTTTGGCAGGTTGATCTTGATTTTTCATATGACTTACTCATGAACTACCATCTTCTAGCCTTCTTGATGCAAGTGGAGTTGATGACTCTCTGTTTTTTCATCTCAAGTTTCAATTCACGCAAACAAACGGGTGCCGCATTAGGGATAACACTCTTGTTTTATGCTATGGACATGATGTGCCGAGTGGCACCTGATCTTGAGAAGCTTAAATATATCACACCTTATTATTTTGCTAGCGGTGCAGATGTCTTTAGCCAAAGCAAGCTGGAGGCTGCTCATCTCATCATTGCTGCTATTGTCATTGTTCTCTCTCTTGTAGGAGCTATTCTGATAATGCAAAAACGTGATTTGAAAGATTAATAGTTATCAAACAAAAAATCTCACAAAAGGTGGGATTTTTTCGTCTCTAAGTTTAAGTAAAAATAGGGAAACATTGGCATTTCTGAGCTAATTATAGTAAAATAAATAAGAAATTTTCGCTCGCTTATCTTGAAATGATAGCTATTGAGCAGAAAGATAAATGAGGTCTAGTTATGGATTTTGAAGAAAAAACGATAAAACGAACTGAGATTTTTGATGGTCATATCTTTAAAGTGGCTGTAGACGATGTGGAATTACCTAATGGTCTCGGACAAGCTAAGCGTGAATTAATTTTTCATCGCGGAGCAGTCTCCATTTTGACGGTCACTCCAAACAATAAAATTGTTCTGGTTAAGCAATACCGCAAAGCTATCGAGAAGATTTCTTATGAGATTCCTGCCGGCAAACTTGAAGTTGGGGAAAATGGCTCTGAAAAAGAAGCTGCCCTGCGTGAATTGGAAGAAGAAACTGGCTATACTGGCGATTTAGAATTGCTTTATGAATTTTACACAGCTATTGGCTTTTGTAACGAAAAAATCAAGCTCTATCTGGCTAAAAACTTAGAAAAAGTTCCAAATCCACGTCCGCAAGATGATGATGAAGTTCTCGAACTCTTTGAGTTGACCCTTGAAGAGTGTATGGATTTGGTTAAGTCGGGGGATATTGAAGATGCCAAAACAATCATCGCCCTTCAATACTATGCCCTACATTTTGGAGGAAAGAACTAAATGGGAAAACCACTTTTAACAGACGAGATAATCGAACGTGCTAACCGTGGTGACATCATCTACGATAGTGAACCTTTGCTGGACGCTGAAGAGACAAAAATTATTAATACTGACAATGCTACTTACAGTGGTGATGAATTTCAAAAACAATCTGAAGGGGCATTTAGGAAAGAGGATAAAGCCTCACGGAAAAAAACACAGCAAGTTTATAAAAGCCGCCGCATAGAAAATGCCAAACGCAGTGAATTCCAACAAAAATTAAATAAAATCTTGATTATTGTTATTATTCTGGTTATTTTGCTTTTCTGGGCTGTTTTTAATCTCTAAAAGATATTTCAACACACTTATTATTAGAAAGTAACTAAATTTGAAAGGAAAAGGGACTGTCAAATTTCTGCAGTCCTAGATTTATGATAATGAAAATTGGTATAATAGCAGCTATGGAGCAGGAGTTAAAGCTACTTGTAGATAACTTGAAAAATAAGGAAGAACATCAAGTTCTGACAAATACTTACTACACTGGCCAGCTTGGAAAACATGATGTTGTACTGGTTCAATCAGGTGTCGGTAAGGTTATGTCAGCAATGTCTGTAGCTGTTCTTTTGGATCATTTTGCTGTAGATGCCCTTATTAATACAGGTTCTGCTGGTGCCGTGTCAGAAGGGCTAAATATTGGAGATGTTGTTGTTGCTGATAAGTTGGCTTACCATGATGTAGATTTAACTGCCTTTGGTTACGAGTACGGTCAAATGTCCATGCAGCCACTTTATTTTGAATCTGATTCTCGTTTTGTTAAGACTTTTGAAAAAGTGCTAGCGCAAGCCAAGGTAGCAAGTAAGATTGGTCTTATTACAACAAGTGATTCATTCATCGCTGGTCAGGATAAAATTGATGCTATCAAGGGACATTTCCCTCAGACGCTAGCTGTTGAGATGGAAGGCGCAGCTATTGCTCAAGCAGCACACAGCGTGGGAAAACCTTTTGTTGTAGTACGTGCTATGAGTGATACAGCGGCACATGATGCTAATATTACTTTTGATGAATTTATTATTGAAGCCGGGAAAAAATCGGCTCAAATTCTCATGGCATTCTTAGAAGAATTGTCTTAATTAACATTGAAAAATAAAAAGGGCTAATCAGATGTTCTTGTTGAACCTCTGATTAGTCCTTTCTTTGTGGGTTGTTATTTATCTGAGAAGTCGTAGTCTTTGACAATATCAATTCCTGTAATACTAATTGTTGTTAATGGTTTATCAGAGCTATCTACTTCTTCAGAAGCAATACTGTCAACAACATCCATTCCATCAATAACTTGTCCAAAAACAGTATATCCACCGTCTAGGCTGGGATTTCCACCATTTTTGTAGGCATTAATAATGGATTGAGGTGTTGTGTCTTTAGATAATGAGGCTGATTGGTCGCTAGTGTTCTGGTTAATATAGAATTGACTACCATTAGTATCAGCACCTGCATTTGCCATTGCTAGAGAACCTCTGATGTTATACAAGTAGGGTGAGATTTCATTTTTGAATCCAAGACCAGAATCAATGCTAGAATCCTTTTCATACCAAATTGAATTACCACCAGTACCATCACCATTTGGATCTCCAGATTGGATCATAAATTCTGAAATCACTCGATGGAAAGTGACATTATCATAATATCCCTCTTTTGCATGAGTTAAAAAGTTTTCAACAGCTAATGGTGCTAATTCAGGGAAAAGTTTAATAGTGATGTCACCCTTGGTAGTATGCATGACAACTTGTGCCTCATCTTCAGCAACACTTGTGCTTAATTGAGGGAATTGAGAAGCATCAGCTTTTAGGGCCGCTTTGACTTCCTTTTGATAGGCTTCTGATGCAGCTTGGCTTTGACTAGCAGCCTGACTAGATGCTACATAATCGTCCCCTTTGATGGCACGATCGATACTCTCGCAACCAGCTAGTGTCATGAGACTCAAACTTGCTAAACCAATGTAAAAAAATTTTTTCATGAGATGAGAACTCCTTAATCAATATTCACTTCATTTTACCATAAAAGTGTTCAAGTGGTATTGATGAACTGTATTTTAAGAGTTCCACTCAATTCCTATTGAATCAATCATATTGAGCGATGTATTAGGGAGAATAATTTCATACAAAACCAAAAGCTGTAAACATTTCCGCAATATTGAAAAAATGCTATAATGTTCTTATGGCAAAATCTAAGAAAACAAAAAAAGGACGAACAACGAGACGTCCAACAAAAGCAGAAATTGAAAAACAAAAGGCATTGCGTCGATTGATTCTAGCAGTCATAACAGCAGTGGTCTTCTTTTTCGCAATTATTCGATTGGGAATTTTTGGAGTAACTGCCTACAATGTTATCCGATTTGCAGTGGGGAGTCTGGCATATTTCCTTATGTTTGCAGTATTTATTTACATTTTTGGATTTAAATGGCTGCATAAACAAGAAGGGCTAGTGGGTGGATTTGTTATTACGCTTATTGGCTTAATGATTGGATGGCATGCTTACCTATTCTCTATGTCAGCTTATCGAGAAAAGGAAGTCTTTACCACAACAGCAAGACTTGTTTTTGATGATCTAGTAGCTTTCAAAGTAAAAAATTTCGTTGGTGGCGGAATGATTGGTGCACTGCTTTATAAACCAATCGCCTTTCTCTTCTCAAATCCTGGATCATTCATGATTGGTGGTCTTTTTCTAGTACTTGGTCTCTTTTTGATGAGTTCGTGGGATGTTTATGATGTTACAGGATTTTTTAAGAGCCTTAGTGCGAAAATGGCAGAGCATCATGAAATTAAAAAGCAACAGAGATTCCTTAAGCGAGAAGAAAAGAAAGCAGCGGCAGAAAAAGCTCGACTTGAATTGGAAGCTAAGGAAGAAGAAGAGCGTCTTGCATCAATGACATTTGATCCAGAAACAGGTGAAATTTTTGATGAAATAGCTGAGCTACCTGAAGAAACCATTATTCAAACAAGTGAACTGCCTGAAGAACCAGAAATTATTTCTTATCATTCAGGCGAAAGTGATGATGAAGATTTTCTCAATAATTTAGATGAAGCAACCTTATTTGAGGATAATCAGTCCACAGATAATCATTTTGAAGAAGAATATGATTTAGACGATGAAGATGATACGGTTACGGTTGACTTCACACCAAAAGCTAATCTCCTTTACAAATTACCATCCATAGATTTATTTGCGCCAGATAAGCCAAAAAATCAGTCTAAAGAAAAAAATCTTGTTCGTAGAAATATCAAGGTTTTGGAAGATACCTTTAAGAGTTTTGGTATTGATGTTAAGGTAGAGAGGGCAGAAATAGGACCATCTGTGACCAAGTATGAGATTAAGCCAGCTGTCGGTGTTAGGGTTAATCGTATTTCTAATCTTGCGGATGATTTGGCCCTTGCTCTAGCTGCAAAGGATGTTCGAATTGAAGCACCGATTCCAGGAAAATCTTTGGTTGGTATTGAAGTACCTAATTCAGAGATTGCAACAGTTTCTTTCCGTGAACTTTGGGAGCAGTCCAATACAGATTCAGAAAAACTTCTCGAAGTTCCTTTGGGTAAAGCAGTTAATGGCAGTGCACGAAGCTTTGACCTTGCCCGCATGCCACACTTATTAGTTGCTGGTTCAACTGGTTCCGGTAAGTCAGTTGCTGTCAATGGTATTATCTCAAGTATTCTAATGAAGGCACGTCCAGATCAGGTCAAATTTATGATGATTGACCCTAAAATGGTTGAACTTTCAGTTTATAATGATATACCACATTTGCTGATTCCAGTTGTGACTAATCCACGTAAGGCCGCAAAAGCACTGCAAAAAGTGGTTGATGAGATGGAAAATCGTTACGAGCTCTTTAGTAAAGTTGGTGTTCGAAACATTGCTGGGTATAATGCAAAAGTTGAAGAATGGAATACCACTTCGCAAGAGAAACAAATTCCACTGCCTCTTATCGTTGTTATTGTTGATGAATTGGCTGACCTTATGATGGTTGCTAGCAAGGAAGTGGAAGATGCCATTATTCGTCTCGGACAAAAAGCGCGTGCAGCAGGAATTCATATGATCCTTGCAACACAGCGCCCATCAGTTGATGTTATCAGTGGACTTATCAAGGCAAATGTCCCATCCCGAGTAGCTTTTGCTGTCTCATCAGGTACCGATAGTCGAACAATTTTGGATGAAAACGGAGCTGAAAAACTCCTTGGTCGAGGGGACATGCTGTTCAAGCCCATTGATGAAAATCACCCTGTCCGCCTTCAAGGTTCATTCATTTCTGATGATGATGTCGAACGCATTGTAAGCTTTATCAAAGACCAAGCTGAATCAGATTACGATGAAAGCTTTGATCCTGGTGAGGTGTCAGAGGCAGACTTCTCAAGCTCGGGCGGAAATGGCGGAGCTTCTGAGGGAGATCCGTTATTTGAGGAAGCTAAAGCTTTGGTACTTGAAACGCAAAAAGCAAGTGCCTCAATGTTACAACGACGTCTGTCAGTTGGTTTCAATAGGGCCACCCGCCTCATGGAAGAATTAGAAGAAGCTGGTGTGATTGGACCAGCAGAAGGAACAAAACCTAGAAAAGTGTTGATGACAAATCAAGCATAAAAAATAACCTGAGATTTCCAATAAAATATCTCAGGTTATTTATTTTTATATAGAGATCAAAAACAACTTTTAAGCTATCATCACGAGAGCAAGAAGGATTAAGTAGAAAACAAAGGTTAAGATAAAGCCAGACCGCCAGAACAATTTACCAAATCTCTTATAAGAAAAGCGGCTGTTTTTTCGTAATAAAAATGAAGTAATTACGATAGAGAGTGTGGACATCGCAATGAGGTAGTATGGTAAAAAATTATGAGTGAAAAATTTACCTGAAACAATTACAATCTCAATAGCAAATAAGGGAAGAGCCAAGTCAGGAAATTTCCATCCAAAACGCCATAATTTAAAAGTATTAATAAGAATATATGCAAAAACGGGAGTGAGCACTACAAAAGCTGCAGCAATAAATTTATACATTTCCATAGCACTATTTTATACTGAAATAGCGCTGTTGGCAACTTTTTATCAAAAAAGATATAAAATACTTGCTTTCTCTCTGAAATAAGGTATAATATTCAAGTATGCTATTAAGCATGCCTGTGGGAGGTAAAAATCTCTAATTACCGCAAAAACCACAACAGGAGGATTTTATATCATGGCTAAAAAAGTCGAAAAAGTCGTTAAACTTCAAATTCCTGCCGGTAAAGCTACTCCAGCTCCACCAGTCGGACCAGCTCTTGGTCAAGCAGGAATCAACATCATGGGATTCACTAAAGAATTTAACGCTCGTACAGCTGACCAAGCTGGTATGATCATCCCAGTTGTTATCTCTGTGTATGAAGACAAATCATTTGATTTCGTTACTAAAACACCACCAGCTGCTGTTCTTTTGAAAAAAGCTGCAGGTGTTGAAAAAGGATCAGGCACACCTAACACTGCTAAAGTTGCAACAGTTACACGTGCGCAAGTACAAGAAATTGCTGAAACTAAAATGCCAGATTTGAACGCTGCAAACGTTGAGTCTGCAATGCGTATGATCGAAGGTACTGCTCGTTCTATGGGATTCACTGTTGTTGACTAATCAATAACAACCCAAGACCCGCATGACCTCATCTTTGATGAGTGACGTGGGAGATTTTAAATCAAATCGATATGACCACACTACAAGGAGAAAAATAACATGGCTAAAAAAAGCAAACAAATGCGTGCTGCGCTTGAAAAAATCGACCGCACAAAAGCATACAGTGTTGAAGAAGCTGTAGCGCTTGCAAAAGAAACTAACTTCGCAAAATTCGATGCATCTGTAGAAGTTGCATACAACTTGAACATTGACGTTCGTAAAGCTGACCAACAAATCCGTGGTGCAATGGTATTGCCAAACGGAACAGGTAAAACTCAACGCGTTCTTGTTTTCGCACGTGGTGCTAAAGCTGAAGAAGCTAAAGCAGCTGGTGCAGACTTCGTTGGTGAAGATGACCTCGTTGCTAAAATCAACGGTGGATGGCTTGACTTTGATGTTGTTATCGCAACACCAGACATGATGGCTATCGTTGGACGTCTTGGACGTGTCCTTGGACCTCGTAACCTTATGCCAAACCCTAAAACTGGTACAGTAACTATGGATGTTGCTAAAGCAGTTGAAGAGTCTAAAGGTGGTAAAATCACTTACCGTGCTGACAAAGCTGGTAACGTTCAAGCTCTTATCGGTAAAGTATCATTTGACGCTGACAAACTCGTTGAAAACTTCAAAGCTTTCCACGATGTAATGGCTAAAGCTAAACCTGCTACAGCAAAAGGTACTTACATGACTAACGTATCTATCACTACTACACAAGGTGTTGGTATCAAAGTTGATCCAAGCTCACTTTAATAAGTAGATGAAATCCGTTTCCTTTTTGGGAGCGGATTTTTCTGTGTATTCCACTAGGTAAATGTACCGTTTTATGGTAAAATAGTAAGGACTAAAAAAGGAGTAATTCATCGTGAAACCTAAATATCAACGTATTTTAATTAAACTATCTGGTGAAGCTTTGGCTGGTGATAAAGGTGTAGGTATTGACCTTCCAACAGTTCAAAAAATTGCTAAGGAGATTGCTGAAGTGCATGCTTCAGGTGTTCAAATCGCACTTGTTATCGGTGGTGGTAACTTATGGCGTGGTGAACCTGCTGCAGAAGCTGGTATGGATCGCGTACAAGCTGACTATACAGGAATGCTTGGAACAGTCATGAATGCTCTTGTAATGGCTGATAGCTTACAACAATACGGTGTTGATACACGTGTTCAAACAGCTATTCCAATGCAAAATGTTGCAGAACCTTACATTCGTGGTCGTGCTCTTCGTCACTTAGAGAAAGAGCGTATCGTTATTTTTGGTGCAGGTATCGGTTCACCATACTTCTCAACAGATACAACTGCAGCCCTTCGTGCAGCTGAAATTGAAGCTGATGCGATTTTGATGGCTAAAAATGGAGTTGACGGTGTTTATAATGCTGATCCTAAAAAGGATGCCAACGCTGTCAAATTTGATGAATTGACACACGTAGAAGTTATCAAGCGTGGTCTTAAAATCATGGATGCCACTGCATCTACGATTTCAATGGATAATGATATTGATCTTGTAGTCTTCAACATGAATGAACAAGGTAATATTAAACGTGTTGTTTTCGGTGAAAATATCGGAACAACTGTATCTAATAAAGCAGATCAAGCATAGAGCTATATTTAGCTCTGCTATTTCTAATAAAACTTAAGAAAGATAGAGGAGAATCTAACACCTATGGCTAACGCTATTATTGAAAAAGCAAATGAACGTTTTGACCAATCGCACCACTCATTGGCGCGTGAATACGCATCAATCCGTGCAGGTCGTGCCAATGCTAGTCTTTTGGACCGCATCCAAGTAGAATATTACGGAGCCCCAACACCACTTAATCAATTGGCATCAATCACTGTACCAGAGGCTCGTGTTCTTTTGGTTTCACCTTTTGATAAATCATCAATCAAAGATATCGAGCGTGCTATCAACGAATCAGATCTTGGTATCAACCCTGCCAATGACGGTTCTGTTATCCGTTTGGTTATCCCAGCACTAACTGAGGAAACTCGTAAAGAGTTGGCTAAAGAAGTGAAAAAAGTTGGGGAAAATGCTAAAATCGCTATCCGTAACATTCGTCGTGATGCTATGGATGAAGCTAAAAAGCAAGAAAAAGCAAAAGAAATCACTGAAGATGAATTGAAAACTCTTGAAAAAGATATTCAAAAAGCAACAGACGATGCTGTTAAGAAAATCGACAGCATGACAGCTGAAAAAGAAAAAGAACTATTGACAGTATAATTAGAATACTGGTTAAACAAGCTTGAAGACGATATAGATATATGAAAAGATTCTATAATGGGTGATTGCAAATCGCCTGCTCCAGGACTTTCCGTCGTGGTGCAAAGCAGAAAACTTTATTTTTCTGCTTGGGAATTAACATAATCTTAGGCTCGGTAATTAGCCATGAAGCCGAAGGTTTGCTGGCGTTCCTCACCACCTAAGGATAAGTTCTAAAAATAAATCTATTCTAAATCTAATTCAAGCAAAAAAACAAAGGGGGTGGAGGTCCACTCCCTTTTTATAAGAAAAGAGAAAATATGAATAATTTACTTGCAACAGTCATTACCGCCTTAGTGACTGATGAAAATGACAAAGCTTATTTTGTCCAAAAAGATGGCATTACTTTTACACTAGATAAAGCCGAAGGGCAACATAAGGTTGGTGATATGGTTAAGGGCTTTGCCTATACTGACTTGCGTCAAAAAGCTCGCCTGACCACTAAAGAGATTACTGCCAGTCGAACAAGCTATGGTTGGGGGACAGTTACAGAAGTTCGTCGCGATCTAGGTGTTTTTGTTGATACTGGTTTGCCTGATAAGGAAGTGGTTGTTTCCCTAGATGTACTTCCAGAAATGAAGGAATTGTGGCCTAAAAAAGGTGACAAGCTGTACGTCAAACTTGATGTTGATAAGAAAGATCGTATTTGGGCGCTTCCAGCTGAACCAGAAGTTTTTCAAAAAATGGCAGGTCCCGCTTACGATAATATGCATAACCAAACTTGGCCAGCAATTGTCTACCGCCTCAAATTGACTGGAACATTTGTTTATCTACCAGAAAATAATATGCTTGGTTTCATTCACCCAAGCGAACGCTATGCGGAGCCTCGTCTAGGCGAAGTAGTTAATGCTCGTGTTATTGGCTTCCGAGAAATTGACCGTACCCTCAATCTATCACTCAAACCACGTTCATTTGAAATGTTAGAAAACGATGCTCAGATGATTCTGACTTATCTAGAGTCAAATGGTGGTTTCATAACCCTCAACGATAAATCATCACCAGAAGATATCAAGGCAACCTTTGGTATTTCTAAGGGGCAATTCAAGAAAGCACTTGGCGGACTCATGAAAGCTAAGAAAATCAAGCAAGATCAGTTTGGAACAGAGTTGATTAATAACTAAATAGAAATCAAAAATCTCAGACTTTCTGGGATTTTTCTGTTAGAATAAAAGCATTATGATTTAAGAGGTGATTTATGGAACGTGCAATATTTGCAGGTGGTTGTTTCTGGTGTATGGTACAACCTTTTGAAGAAATGGATGGCATTTTGTCTGTGCGCTCTGGCTATACAGCAGGACACGTGCCAAACCCAAGCTATGAGCAGGTCTGCTCAAAAACGACAGGTCATACAGAGGCTGTGGAAATCATTTTTGATCCCGATAAGATTTCCTTCTCTGATTTGGTAGAGATTTACTGGGCACAGACTGACCCAACAGATGCTTTTGGTCAATTTGAGGACCGTGGCGACAATTATCGTCCCGTTATTTTCTATTTTGATGACCGCCAAAAGGAAATAGCAGAGCAATCTAAGGCTAACTTGCAAGCCTCTGGACGTTTTGACCAACCTATTGTAACTAGTATTGAAGCAGCTCAGCCATTTTACCAAGCAGAAGACTACCATCAAGGCTTCTATAAAACGAATCCAGAACGTTATGCGCAGAGCAGTGCCATTAGACATGCATTTTTAGAGGAGAATTGGACATGAGAAAATCATTTTATTCTTGGTTGATGACACAACGAAATCCCAAATCCAACGAACCAGTTGCCATACTTGCAGATTTGGCTTTTGAAGACTCAACATTTCCAAAGCACACAGATGATTTTGAAGTGGTTAGTCGCTATCTTGAAGATCAGGCAACTTTCACCTTTAATCTGGGAGACTTTGATCGAATTTGGGAAGATTATCTAGGACATTAAGAAGAGGGATGAACTTATCATCAATAACCAGTTCTCCTTACATCTTGATATTGTTAAAGCTGTAATTCTCAGCTTTTTTTGCTTGATTGAACTGTAAAAATCATTTTTTTTCAATGTGACACAATATTGTGAAAATATAACAAAAGAAATGTTAAGTTACAGAAAAATTATTTTCTTTAAATTAACTTAAATCAGGTCTATTTTCATTTTTTTATGATAAGATAGTATTTACTAAGGTGAAAAAGGATCTCTATTATATGTCGAAAAAATTAACGAAAAATACATTGCTTTTGTCCACAGTTGCACTGTCGGCCTTTGCTGCTAGCCAAGTGCAAGCTGATGAATACACTGAATGGACTCCACGTTCTGTTGAAGATGTCAAAGCATCAATTATCGTTGAAGATAATAAAACAACCTATAGCGTACAATACGGTGATACTCTAGGCACAATTGCACAAGCTATGGGAATTGATGTCAATGTTCTTGCGAATATCAACAAAATTACAAATCTTGATATGATTTTCCCTGAAACAGTACTGACTACCACTTATAATGAAGCGAATGAAGTGACTTCAGTAGCAGTTGAAACACCTGTAGTTTCAAATTCAAATGAAACTATTACCGCAACTGCTGATTTGGAAAATAACCAAGTCCGTGTTGATGATCAGGTTATTGACGTTGCTGATTTGACTCAAAATATTGTTGATACAGTTGCACCAGAATACAGCTATGCAGAATCATCACATCCGGTTGAAGATGCTATTGCTCAAGCAAAAGATGGCCAAGCTTCTGAAGTAGTTGCTGAAACTGAGTCAGCTAATAGTAAAGCTGTTGCAACAGAAGAAGTTGCAGAATCTACAACTGATGCAGCAGCTGAAGAAACAGTTTCCCAAAACGAAGTTGCTCCAGAAGTAGCAGAAACACAAATTCCAGTTGCTGAATCTGCTCAAGAGACTTCAACAGCTGAAGAGGTACAAGTGGAGTCAACGCCAGTTGCTGAACCAACAGTTGAATCAGTGACACAAACTCTTGTTTCTGCTCCAAAAGTAGCTTACGCAGCTACAGAAGCTCCAGTAGCCGTTGCTGTTAACCAAGTTGTTGAAACTAAGCCTCAAGCAGAGGTTGCTTCTGCAACAGTTACTCCAGCTCAAGATGCTCAACCTGTTCAAGAGACTCAAAATGTCGTCGAAACACAAGCTGAGGCTGCTCCAGTTGCTGAACCAGCTCAAGCAAGTTCAGTAGAATATGATAATACAGGTTTGCAACCGCAAACAGCCGCCTTCAAAGAAGAAGTAGCTGATGCCTATGGTATCACTGAGTTTAGTGGTTACCGTCCAGGTGATCCTCAAGATCATGGTAAAGGATTGGCAGTTGACTTTATGGTTTATGAAGACCAAGCTTTAGGTGATCAAATAGCACAATATGCTGTCGATAATATGTCAGAAAGTGGTATTTCTTATATCATTTGGAAGCAACAGTTTTATTCACAATGGAAAAGCGTGTATGGACCAGGTAATACTTGGAATGACATGCCTGACCGTGGAAGTGTAACAGAAAATCACTATGATCACGTTCACGTATCATTTAATGAATAATTTTTAGATTTTAAATAAAGATAGTCAAGAAATCACGCAAGTCGTGATTTTTTGTTATAATGAGAATATAAAAATGAAAGAATGAGGGACTCTATTTGCAAGAGTATGCGATTGAGATTGCACTGAAACACCCTGATGATGTGATTTCTCTATTTGGTTCAAACGAACGTCATCTAAAGCTAATTGAGGATAACCTTGATGTTATTATTCACGCGAGAACTGAACGCGTTCAAATTTTGGGAGATGATCCTAAGTCTGTTGAAAAGGCTCGTAAGACGATTCAAGCTCTTCAAGTTTTGATTGATCGAGGTATGTTGATTAATACTTCAGACGTCGTGACAGCTCTTTCTATGGTTGAAAATGGGACTATTGACAAATTTGTTGCACTGTATGAAGAAGAAATTATCAAGGATAATTATGGTAAGCCAATTCGTGTTAAAACACTTGGTCAAAAAATCTATGTTGACAGTGTTAAAGATCATGATGTTGTCTTTGGAATTGGTCCGGCCGGTACTGGTAAAACTTTCTTAGCAGTAACTTTAGCGGTAACAGCTCTTAAACGTGGACAGGTTAAAAAGATTGTCTTGACACGCCCTGCTGTAGAAGCTGGAGAAAGCCTAGGTTTTTTGCCAGGTGACCTTAAGGAAAAGGTTGATCCATACCTTCGTCCTGTCTATGATGCACTCTATCAAATTCTCGGTAAGGAGCAAACAGCACGACTCATGGAACGTGAGATTATTGAAATTGCTCCGCTTGCCTATATGCGTGGCCGTACATTAGAAGACGCCTTTGTAATTCTTGACGAAGCACAGAATACAACTATCATGCAAATGAAGATGTTCTTAACGCGTCTTGGTTTCAATTCTAAAATGATTGTCAATGGTGACATTAGTCAGATTGACTTGCCGCGCAATGTCAAATCTGGTCTTATTGATGCGATTGATAAATTGAAGAAGATTAAGCAAATTGATTTTGTGTATTTTTCTGCCAAGGATGTTGTCCGACATCCAGTTGTAGCTGAAATTATTAATGCATATGAAAGCAAATCAGAAAAAGAGCTCAGCCATTCTCCGAAAGAGGAAAAATCAGGCTTAACTAGTTATGAGGTCATCGGCGAGCCGTCAAAAGAATTAGATGATGAGTCATAAGCAAATGAGTTAGAAATTTTTGGTAGCTGATACAAAAAATTAACAATTTTTAAACGGTATGCTTATTATCATGCTGATAAAATTATCATGTCCTTAAGAATGGGGTGTGGAGAGAACTCTCTTACAATTAATTGAGCTCTTTCTGCCCCTTTTTCTTTAGCCATGCTTTTGAGAATGTGGTATAATATTAACGATTGTAATTAGAATGGAGTATTGCGCCATGCAACATGTATTCATCATTGGGAGCCGAGGTTTGCCTGCTCAATATGGAGGTTTTGAGACCTTTGTTGAGGAGTTGGTTAAGCATCAAATGAGCTCAGATATAACTTATCATGTTGCTTGTTTAAGCGATCAAGAACATGAGACGCATTTCGACTATGCAGGAGCGGACTGTTTCAACATAAAAGCACCAAAGTTAGGGCCAGCACGTGTCATTGCCTATGATATGATGGCCATTTCTTATGGATTAAAAATGGTTCAAAAACAAGATATAAAAGAGCCAATTTTCTACATTTTAGGTAATACGATTGGAGCTTTTATCAATCATTTTGCTAATAAAATACATGCTGTCGGAGGCAAACTATTTGTTAATCCTGATGGTTTAGAGTGGAAGAGATCAAAGTGGTCTAAGCCTGTTCAAGCTTATCTTAAATATGCAGAAAAGTGTATGGCAAATCAAGCTGATTTAGTTATTTCGGATAATGTTGGGATTGAGAACTATATTAAAGAAACTTATCCTTCTTCTAAAACAAGCTTCATCGCTTATGGAACGGACTTAGAACCATCGACTTTAACATCTAAAGATGATAAGGCCAGACAGTGGTTTGATACTTGGCAAACAGCTGAGAATGATTATTATTTAGTTGTCGGACGTTTTGTTCCTGAAAACAATTATGAAACAGCCATTCGTGAATTTATGGCATCAGAGACAAAACGTGATTTAATCATCATCTGTAACCACCAAGGTAATGCCTATTTTGAAACCTTAAAAAACAAAACGCACTTTGATTCAGATAAGCGTATTAAATTTGTAGGGACTGTTTACGATCGTGACTTGCTTAACTACATTCGTGAGAATGCTTTTGCTTACATTCACGGTCATGAAGTCGGAGGGACAAATCCCGGGCTTCTCGAAGCGCTAGCACACACCAATTTAAATTTGGTGCTTGGTGTTGACTTTAATAAATCAGTTGCTAAGAATAGTGCTTTTTATTGGACAAAGGCCTCAGGTAGTCTAACAAGTCTCATTAACGATGCTGATACTGGTTATCAGTTTAGAGATTATGGTGAACGGGCGCGAGCTATTATCCAAGAAGATTATACTTGGGAAAAAATTGTAGGAGAGTACGAGGATTTATTTTTAAATGGTCATTAACATTCTCATGTCCACCTACAATGGTGAGAGATTTTTAGCGGAACAAATTGACAGTATCCGCAGGCAGACTGTGACTGATTGGAACTTACTTATTCGGGATGATGGTTCCAGCGATGCAACTCCGGCTATTATCCAGAAGTATGTAGAGATGGACAGTCGTATTCATTTCATTAATGCTCAAGAGCGCGTGAATTTTGGAGTCATTAAGAATTTTTACACGCTTTTGATACATAGCAGAGCTGATTTTTATTTTTTCAGTGATCAAGATGACATCTGGTTGGATAATAAATTGGAAGTGACCCTGAAAGAAGCTCAGCGTTATGATCAGACGAAGCCATTACTGGTTTATACAGATTTAAAAATTGTTGACCAAGAGCTAAATGTTTTGCATGAAAGTATGATAAAAACTCAGTCAGACCATGCCAATACTGAATTAGTTCAAGAGTTGACAGAGAACACTGTTACAGGCGGGACCGCTATGATTAACAGTGCCTTGGCAGACTTGTGGACAAGCTATGAAGATTTACTCATGCATGACTGGTACTTAGCTTTAGTAGCTGCTGCAATGGGCAATCTAGTTTATATTAATCAGCCTACAGAACTTTATCGCCAGCATGAATCCAACGTTCTTGGTGCTAGAACTTGGTCAAAACGCATGAAGAATTGGCTCAGTCCACATAAATTGGTTGAGAAATACTGGTGGTTGATTGAGTCTAGCCAAACTCAAGCTAGATTCCTTTTGGATTTAGATTTGACTGATGAGAAGAGAAAGCTTGTTGAGGCCTTTGTTTCTGTTCTAGACAAGCCGCTGCTTGAGAGAATTGCGACTTTGAAAAACTTTAAACTTAGAAAAAATCGTGCCTTTCATACCCTTGTTTTTCGCAGTCTGATTATTACCAAATTTGGTTATAGGAGTAAATAAATGAATTATTTTAGTAAAGAAAACCGTATCTTATTACGAGAAATGGTAAAAACTGACTTTAAACTACGATATCAAGGTAGTTTTATAGGTCATCTTTGGTCAATTTTGAAACCGATGATGCTATTTACCATTATGTATCTGGTCTTTGTACGATTCCTACGTTTTGATGATGGGACACCACACTATGCTATCGGTCTTTTGATGGGTATGGTGACTTGGAACTTCTTTTCTGAAGCAACTAATATGGGGATGATGTCTATTGTTGCACGTGGTGACTTACTTCGCAAATTGAATTTTTCTAAAGAAATCATTGTCATTTCATCAGTTGTTGGTGCAGCTATTAACTATGCCATCAATCTTCTTGTTGTGTTTATTTTTGCGATTGTGAATGGTGTAGGTGTATCACTTGGTTGGTTAACAATTGTGCCTCTTTTCTTGGAATTATTCCTTTTCACGACTGGAATTGCATTTATTTTATCAACACTCTTTGTTAGATATCGTGATATTGGACCAATTTGGGAAGTAGTTATGCAAGCCGGCTTATACGCAACACCTATTATCTACTCTTTGACTTTCATTTTACAAAGAGGTCAGGTGACTATTGCTAAAATGATGATGTTAAACCCATTAGCTCAGATTATTCAAGACTTACGTCATTTCATCGTATTCTCAGGAAGTATGCGTGGTTGGGATTTGATTGGTCATAAAGCTATTGCTTTGATTCCATATGTCCTTCCAGTTTTAGTGTTTGGATTGGGTTACTATATTTTCCATAAAAATGCTAAGAAATTTGCGGAGATTTTATAATGTCAGATAAAAAAATTGCAGTAAAAGTTGACCATGTCAGCAAATCTTTTAAATTACCTACAGAAGCTTCTCAAAGCCTACGTACAAACCTCGTCAATTATTTTAAAGGAATCAAAGGTTACCGTGAACAAGAAGTTTTGAAAGATATCAGCTTTGAAGTTGAAGAGGGAGACTTCTTTGGTATTGTAGGTAGAAATGGATCAGGTAAATCAACTCTACTTAAAATCATTTCTCAAATTTATGTACCTGAAAAAGGTCAGGTCACAGTCAATGGTAAAATGGTGTCTTTCATTGAACTAGGAGTTGGTTTCAATCCTGAATTGACTGGTCGTGAAAATGTCTATATGAACGGTGCCATGCTTGGTTTTACAACTGAAGAAGTTGATGCCATGTATGATGAAATTGTAGAATTCGCTGAACTTGGTGACTTCATGAACCAAAAACTCAAGAATTATTCAAGTGGTATGCAGGTTCGATTGGCTTTTTCAGTTGCCATTAAAGCTCAAGGTGACGTTCTCATTCTTGATGAAGTTCTCGCAGTAGGCGACGAAGCTTTCCAACGTAAATGTAATGATTACTTCATGGAACGTAAGGCGAGTGGTAAGACGACTATTTTAGTTACACATGATATGGGTGCAGTTAAGAAGTATTGTAATAAGGCTATTTTGATTGAAAAAGGTTTGGTTAAAGCCCAAGGAGAACCTGATGAAGTTGCTAACCAATACTCGTTCGACAATGCCAATACTGAAAAAAATGATCAAGGGAAGAATGTTGAAAAAATAACTGTAAATAATCTTAAAGTTGAGCTAAAATCACCAGGTCAGACTACACCTGAAGAGGCTGTAGAATTTCAGGTTACTTATGATGTTTTAGAAGATTTAGAAACCTACGTTGCATTTTCAATGACAGATATTGATCGGAATATTTGGATTTATAACGATAATTCTATGGATGAAAAAACAAAGGGTAAGGGTCGCAAGCAGTTAACTTACAGATGTCATTTAAATGGAGTCAACTCTTTAAAATTGAAACTAGAAGTGTCTGTTCGTGATGAAAAAGGCAAGATGTTGGCATATGCTAATGCTTCAAATACTCATATTATTTTAGTAAATCGAAATGACCTAGCTCTTGATGATAAATCTGGTCGAGATTCAGCAACAGGTCTGCTTAGACGTAACGGTATGTGGGAAATTACAAATGAATGATCTTGTAAGTGTTGTAGTCTGCTGTTATAATCATGAAGATTATATTGAGGAATGCTTGGAAAGTATTTTTAATCAAAGTTATCAAAATATTGAATTACTGGTTTTTAATGATGGATCAACGGATGATTCAGGTTCACTTATTGAAAATGCATTAAAAAAATCTCCTTTTTCAAGTCAGTATTTTTATCATGAAAATCAAGGTGTGGTCAAAACAAGAAACCTAGCTCTTGGTAGAATCAATGGAAAGTTTTTAGTTTTTGTTGATAGTGATGATATTATTGAGAGAGAATATATCAAAAACTTAGTGGATGTTGCAGTAGAGAGTTCTGCAGATATTGTTTATTCTTCAATGATAGACATGAAAACTGGAGAAGTTGTATTAAGTGCTAAAGAATTTGATTTGAAGGAGCTTTTAATTGGTAATTACATTCATGCTTCATCATTAGTACGGACATCCATCATTAAAGATAAGAAGTTTGATGATGCATTAAATCGTGAAAAATTAGAAGACTATGATTTTTTCTTAAATCTGATTGTAAGAGGTGGAGCAAAAGCTGTTCCATGTTATACTACGGGATTAACATATAGAGTAAGCGAAAACTCAAGAAGTAATCATCAAAATCTAAAATCTTACTATCATACATACGCATATATTCTAAGTAAATATTTACCTTATTTTTCTAATGATAATGCTATTGTTGAAATTTTGCGTTTTCATTTTGATGACTTGACTAATTTAGATATTGAACATTCTATTAAGGAAGAACAAATAAGTGTTTATCTATATAGGGATGGAGCTTATAATGAAAAGGCAGACTATTTGATTCCAGTAAAATTTCTGGATAGTTTTGTAATACCAGTTGAAAAAGGTGTCACTAAATTAAAAATTCACCCATCAAATATTCCAAGTTTTTATGAGGAATTTTCTGTTGTTTCAAAAAAATACAAGACTGAGATACTTCCGTCGCTTTCAAACGCAATAATTGATGGAAACTCTTTTGTATTTGAACATTTTTATCCGTTTATTGAGTATACATTTGACTTTGAAGAAGACGATAATCTTCTTGTTTCCTATAAACGCTATAATATTAATGATATTACCTCAGACAACTACATTGGAAAAATCTTAGCGATGAAGAGTTATCAATATTTTCATCAGCTAGAAGAAGTGGAAAGGCAAAATATCCTGCTTAAAAAAGCTTTTTCTAAAATTGAAAATGATTATAATGAATTGAATCAACAGTATCATACAATTATTGGTTCACGTCGATGGACTATTCCAACTAAGATTATTAATTTCTTTAGGAGAAAATAATGAAACGATTATTATTGTATGTTCATTTTAATAAGTATGATAAGATTAGCAATCACGTTTATTATCAACTTGAACATATGCACCCACTTTTTTCAAAAGTGGTATTTATTTCAAATAGTCAACTTTCTCAAAGTGAAGTTGATAAACTACATGAAAAAGGCTTGATTGATGCCTTTATTCAACGTGAAAATATCGGTTATGACTTTGCGGCTTGGCATGATGGTATGGCACAAGTTGGATTCGAGTCCCTTAAGAATTATGATTCAATCACCTGTATGAATGATACTTGTTTTGGACCTCTATGGGATATGGCTCCGCTTTATCAAAAGTATGAATTAAATGATAATGTGGATTTCTGGGGAATGACAAATCATAGAGCAATAGATGCGGGACATATTTATATTGATGAGCACTTGCAATCATATTTCATGTCCTTTAAAAATTCTCTTATTGTTTCTGATGTATTCCAAAATTTTTGGCAATCAGTAGAATCCTTTGAAGATGTTCAAAAAGTAATTGATAATTACGAAACTAAATACACAAAACACTTTGTGGATGCAGGATTTAACTATGAATCGGTTTTAAATACTGTACCAATTGCTGATAACTTTTTCCATTCCAACTTTACCATTCATTACCCACATGTCTTGTTAGATAACAAGGTTCCTTTTATCAAAATTAAAACTTTTGATTTGACACAACACTTGTCACCTTATCTATTACAAGCTATTGAGAGAGTTTCTTCTTATCCTACTCAATTAATCCTAGATCACATGTCTGATGTCAGCCTACCGACTCCACCATACTTATTGGATCGAAAAGTCATTAAGACAGCAGCACACAAGTACTCAAATACTAAAAAAGTTGCTGTTCATCTTCATACATTCTATGTTGATTTATTGGAAGAATTTTTAGGTCAATTTGAACATTTCCATTTTGATTATGATTTATTCTTAACAACTGATACAGAAACTAAGAAAGCTGAGATTGAAGCTGTTTTAGAGAAAACTGGTAAAACGGCTCGTATTTTTCTAACTGGAAATCGTGGTCGAGATATTATTCCGATGTTAAAATTGAAAGAAGAATTATCTTCTTATGATTACATTGGACATTTTCATACAAAAAAATCACCAGAATATCCCTATTGGGTAGGTGATTCTTGGCGAAATGAGTTATTCCAAATGTTGATTCAGCCAGCAGACAATATTTTGGCAAATCTTGAGCAAAATGATAACCTAGGACTTATCATTGCAGATATTCCAACTTTCTTCCGTTATACAAAAATTGTTGACCCTTGGAATGAAAATAGGTTTGCTGAGGGAATGAACGAACTCTGGGAACGTATGAATTTAAGTCGAGAAATCGATTTTGATCAAATCAACACTTTTATTATGTCATATGGTACTTTCATCTGGTTTAAACGTGATACTTTACAACCATTGTTTGATTTGGAATTTACAGATGAAGAGATACCAGCAGAACCAATTCCACAGCATACCATTCTTCACTCGATTGAACGTATTCTAGTTTATCTTGCTTGGGCGAACGACTATGACTATGGAATCTCAAAAAATGATACATATATTACTCCTTTTGTTGATAATACAGTCTTCAATATTCGTCCTGATACAATGCCAAATACCTATGTTGATTTTGATCACATTGGTGGTATCTCAGGTGCCCTCAAGTATATCTATCGTGGACCTGGAAGTGCCATCAAATATATTATTAAAAGGATGGTTTTAAAATTTAAATCATGAAAAATAAAATATCAACTTTATTTTTGTCAAAAATAAATTGGTTAAAATTTCTTAAAATAACTTCTCTCTTTTTGATTGCTTTTTTTCTAAATTATTATCTTCTTAATAAGAATATTTTAGCAAATCAAACTGAATCTTTTGGAACAATACTAAATGCAACTAATCTAATTAGTTTAGTTTTGTATTTGTTTTCTGTTGCTGGTCTTAGTTTTTATGTTTCAAATTATATAAATAAATTTTTCGTCTTAAAAATATTACTGAGTTATTTAGGCTATTTAGTAATTTCCTATTTTCTACTTGTAACTAGGAATCTAAATAATAAAGAATTTGATATTTTTGATTTTCAACAAAATGCAATTTATCAAAAAAACTTTTTATTAACTCTACTAATCGTACTTATAATAAGTATAGGTATAAGTTTTTTGCGGAAATCTATTAAGTCAAGACATAACAACAGGAGGAGGAAGCCTCAGAAGAAAGACAAAGATATAGAGAGAGTAACACTATCGACTATTGTTGCAAGTTTTGCTATTACAGATTATCGCTCAGTTGAAATTATAAAATCATTAGTAGCATCTCAACTAGAAAATGCTAATTATTTTGGATATATAAGAACGCTAATACTCAGCTTATTTTTGAGCGTAGTAGCTATGGCTGGCGTATCATATATTTTATTAAAAAGCTATAAGGCTCTTAGGACAAATACCCCTTCTGGATCATTGGCTGTTAGTACAAGTTTACTATTTGCAGTAATTTTCAATTATACAATTCAATCAGGGGTTGTGGTTGGGGAACCTCTCTTAAATAGATATGTCTTTCCTGGAGCTACAGTTTTTCAGATTTTTATCTTTACTTGCTTGTTTTTATTAATCTATCTTTTAATTAATAGATTTTTGATTTCGACTTTTGTTATTGTAATTTTAGGGACAGTTATTTCTATTGCTAATAGCATAAAACAGGGTTTAAGAAACGAACCACTATTAGTTACTGACTTTGTTTGGCTCAAAGAAATTTCTCTGCTAGCTAGTTTTGTGGAAAAAAGTATTATTATTAAATCTGCAATTGCGATTACGTTAATTATTCTAATATACATTTTACTGAGAAAATATATTTTACCAGGAAGGGTTGTTCAATCAAAGCGTAAGCGTGGCGTAGCTTTGGCTGTACTTCTGAGTTTGGGGATTTTTACTTTTACAGTTTTTAGAAATGAAGAAGATGCTAGGATTGTTGATGGAATTCCAGTAGTGTCAAGGCTTAATAATTGGGTTGATATTAATTGGATGGGGTTTTCAAAAAATGCTAGTTACAAATCATTAATGTATGTTTGGACGAAACAAATGACTAAGTCTATTATGGATGTGCCTGAAGGGTACAGTCATGAAAAAATTCTTGAGATAGAGAAGAAATATAAAGATAGAGCTGCTCAAATCAATAAAGAGCGGGAAAATCAAATTCAAGATCAGACAGTAGTTTTTGTTTTAAGTGAGAGCTTTTCAGATCCTACTCGTCTCAATGGTGTTTCATTATCAGAGAATGTTATACCAAATATTTCTCAAATTAGAGAAGAGTATACAAGTGGTATTATGATTTCTGACTTTTATGGGGGCGGTACTGCTAATATGGAAACACAATCTTTAACTGGTTTGCCATATATTAATCTTTCATCTAGTGTTTCAGTTATGAATACCGAAGTCCTTCCAAAAATGTCTTTCATTCCTTCTATAAGTGATACTTATGAAGATCAAAATAAAATTGCAGTTCATCTTCACAATGGAGCTAATTATTCTCGTAATATTGTTTATAAGGACTTAGGATTTGATACTTTCATTGCTTTAGATGGCACTGATGATAAACCGACACAACTTGAGTTTAATAGTTCTGGAGCTAGTGATAAATCCACTTATTACGCTGTAACAAGCAACCTATCATCAGATACAGGTCAATTCTTTTCTGTGATTACAATGCAGAATCATATACCATGGAATAAAGATGAGCCGGCTTCTATAACGGGTTATGGTCAAGGAATGACTGATGATGAAAACGATACTTTATCTAGTTATGCAAGATTGCTTAGTGATACAGACAGCTTTACTCAAGATTTTTTAAATGAGTTATCAAATTATGAAAAGAAAATAACAGTAGTCTTTTATGGCGATCACTTACCTGGATTGTATCCTGCAAGTATGTTCACTTCAAATCCAGAAAGCCAATTTGAAACAGATTATTTCATTTGGT
This sequence comes from Streptococcus henryi DSM 19005, assembly GCF_000376985.1. GTDB lineage: Bacteria > Bacillota > Bacilli > Lactobacillales > Streptococcaceae > Streptococcus > Streptococcus henryi. Next base: position 41,554 of record NZ_AQYA01000036.1, on the reverse strand, counting down.
CTAACTATGAAACATCGAAATTGGATTTTACAAATATTAGTTCAAGTGATTTCCCAGCGTTATTATTAAAACAAACCAATTCTAAAGTATCAGCGTATTACTCATTATTAACAGACTTATTAGAATCAAAGCAAACCCCTGAACTAGAAAACGAATTTGAACTAACATCAGAGGAATTGAAACTAGTACAGTATGATATCACCTTGGGGAAAGGCTATATTCTGGAAACAGGAGATTTCTTTACTATTCAGTAGTTTGATACCCAGGAGGTTTTATGAAAAATAAATTATTAAATTTTATTGATCTGAATAAACAAAAGTTAACTGTTGTCTTTATCATGTATGCTATCTCGACAATTTCAATCGGAGTAGTTAATTATCCTTATATTGATGACATTGCTAGACGTATAGAAGGAGTAGCCAATTTTGCTGCCCACTATTCAAGATATCTCAGCGAATTTGCTTCTTATTTAGTTCAAGGTAGTAGGCATCTGACCGATACTGGTCTCACTACCTTTATTCTCAGCGCTTTTATTTTAACTGTAACCAGTGCTTCTCTACTTTTTATTCTTTTTGATGGAAAAAAAGTTTCATGGATTTCTGCGATTGGCTCAGTTTTTATTGGTATCAATCCATGGTTTTTGGAGCCAATTAGTTTTCGTTTTGATGGACCATACATTGCACTCTCAGTATTAGTTTCAACTTTACCTTTCTTTTTCTATTATTCGAAAAAGACAACCTATTTCTTTCTTTCTGCCTTAGGTGTATTCTTAATGTGTAATTCTTATCAGGGTTCATCCGGCATTTATATTGTGATGCTTTTAACCCTGATTTATAAAGATTTTTTAAATGCATCAAAGGTTAAGGAAATATTTCAAAAAATAGTAATTAGTTTTTTTGCCTATTCAAGTGGAATTGGGGCGTATTATTTAGAAACAAAATTTAATCCTGAACTAGCGTTAAGAGGAGATACAACAAGTATTGCTTCTTTAAATAATATGCCAATGGCAGTTATTCAAAATTTACAAGTGTATTTTAAGACAATTAGATATCAAAGTACACGTACTTGGTTTATTTTAGCATTATTGGCAATTGTTCTCACAATTATTTATATGTCATTTAATAGTAAAATAAATAAAACAATATCTTTCATATTAGGACTTGTTTATGTTGTAACTGCAGCTATTTTTAGCTTCGGTGTGTATATGTTTTTCTCAACTCCACTGGCAGATGATCGACCAAGATACGCCTATGGTTTTGCATTTTTCTTAGGGATTTTACTAATTCTTTTAGGTGGTTATATTGAGAAACGTGTGTTCTCTTATTTAAAGGGAGCAGTTGTTCTACTTTTGATGTATTATGCTATGTCTTTTTCATTTATCTATTCAAGTGCTTTACAACATCAAAAAGATGCATTTGAAGATTCTAGTGTATTGTTAGCTGAAGATTTAAATGATTATATTACTCAAGAAAATCAAGTAGTATATATTAGTTCTCTCTTTAAAGATTCCCAAGTATTTACCAATACTGCATCATCATACCCGATTTTAAAAGAATTAATACCAAGCAATGCTAATTTGTATTGGCCTAATCTCCTCTGGTTTAATACCTTAACAAATTTAAATATTAATCTCGTTGGATTTGACTTTAATACAATCGATATATCTACTCTGGAATTGTTAGAATCAAATAAATTATGGGATATATATCAATTAGATGGAGATATTTATGTCTATACTAAATAAATCTGCAGAAAAAAAAGAGTTTCTAAACAATTTTTTCTTTAATTTTTATTGCCTACTAATGAGTGCATTATTTATTTTTAGAGCCTTACCGTACTTTGATCATCCAGGCGATCAAACATGGTTTGCAGAGGAAGCTATAAGGACTAATTATGACTATTTAGGGTTTGCCATTGATAGATACTTTACGTGGAGCAGTAGATTATTAATCGAATCGGCAACTATGTATTTTTCTGTTCATCAAGTTCGATTTGGAATAGCTGTATTTCTTGCTTTATTTGTTTTTTGGAAATGTCTTGTTTCTCTTTTTTTAGAAGATGGCGACAAGCATAATAAAATTAGATTTTTAGTCCCTTTAATATTTATACTTATTTTTACAGGTAATTTTTATTCTGGTGCTGGCTTGATTCCAAATATGGTTAATTACTTTTTTCCAATGGTATGCTTTACTTTTGGGTGGACTTTGATGAAAAAAAATAGTAAGTTTTACAATGTTTTATCCATTTTCTTTATTATTTTTTCTTGTATGCAAGAACAGTTCACGATATTAACTTTCCTGATATTCTTATATTTATTAATTAATCATTTCCTTAAAAAGAAAAAAATTAATTTGAAATATGTATGCTTTGTAATCATTTCCTTACTTGGTATTATATCAGCGATGATCTCTCCGGGTAATAAAGATAGAGTAATTACAGAGATAGAAGTTTACTATCCAACTTTTGATTCTATAAGTGTTTTCAACAAAGTGTATAATGGATTTATGGAAGCTAACAGAGTATTATTTTTAAATAATACCGAGCTAAACTTTTTATTTCTGCTTTTGATTCTTTTATTAATTATTTCAATTATTAGAAAGAAATATGGAATATCAATTTTAGTTTCAGTGGTTATTTTCTGCACTTTGTTTAATAAAATTGGTATTGACACACCGATGAATACTATCCAGAAAATAATTAATGATTATCCTGATTTACAATTATTTAGTAAGGACTATTACCTAGCTCTATATCCTGTAATTCTCTATGCTTTATTTCTTTTGATTATTGGATTTTCTCTGCTTACGATCTTCGATGATGTGGAGACTGGCCTTTTTTCACTAATTCTAGTTATGTCTGGCTACCTTGCAAGAATGGCGGTTTCATTTTCTCCAGGTGTTTTTGTGTCAGGAATTAGAACATTTGAACCTTTGATTTTTACTTCATTTATTGTTATTATTTTGATGGTAAATGAGTTGTCTGCCCTTTATGTGAAGAGCTTGGAAGGAAACGAGTAATGAAAAAATTATCTATTATTATCCCTTGCTACAATGAGCAGGATACTATCCGCCCTTTCTTGGCTGAAACAAAACTTGTTGAAGTGAGGATGGCATCTGAACTGGAATTTGATTATATCTTTGTCAATGATGGATCAAAAGATTCAACTTTAAAAGTTCTTAGACAAGTATCTCAAGAAATACACAATGTTCATTACATTTCTTTTTCACGAAATTTTGGTAAAGAAGCAGGGCTATTAGCAGGTCTTGAGGCGGCAGATGGTGACTTCATCACTGTAATGGATGCTGACTTGCAGGATCCTCCAGAATTACTTATTGAAATGTATGATAAAATTCAAGAAGGTTATGATGTTGTTGGTACACGTCGAGCAGATCGAAAAGGTGAGCCAGTCATTCGCTCTTTCTTTTCTAAAATGTTTTATAGAATTATTAATGCAGTTTCTGACACAGAGATGGTCGATGGTGCACGAGATTTTCGCCTCATGACTAGACAAGTTGTTGATAGCATCTTAGAGTTAGAGGAAGTAAATCGATTTTCGAAAGGTCTCTTTTCTTGGGTTGGCTATGACGTAACTTATATCAGCTTTGAAAATCGTGAGCGTGTCGCAGGAGAGACTTCATGGAATTTTTGGAGTCTACTGAACTACTCTATGGATGGTTTCATCAATTTTTCCGAAGCCCCTTTAAATTTGTCAATGTGGGCTGGAACACTTTCTTTTCTTGTTTCCATTTTAGGTATAATTTTTATCATTGTCCGTAAGCTAACCTTTGGAGATCCTGTTTCCGGTTGGGCAAGTATGGTTTGTATCATGCTGTTTATTGGTGGAATTCAGTTGCTTGCACTTGGAATAATTGGCAAGTATATTGCAAAAATCTTCTTAGAGACCAAGAAACGTCCCGTTTATATTATCAAGGAAAAAAGTGAATAATTGATTTAGAAAATATAAATCATATTATTAAAAGCTTTCGAAATATTTTTTTCAAATATTAAAATAAAACCAGTAGCCTCTGCATTTTGGTGAATGTTCAAATGTGTGGGCTATGGTTTTTTTTGTTCTCAAATTTGCTAATTATTTTCCATTTTTCAATTCTTTTTCCGAATAGGTATAGTGTACCAAAACTATATCTGAGGAGGATTACTTTTGAAAAAATTGAAACCATATCTATTTGTCAGCTGTCTTTTAGGTCTCGTTACATTAGCGAAACCTGTGGCAGCCAATGATCAAGGATACGCAACTTTCTCTAAAACAGCTTATAACACGACAACAAAAACATTTGATGTTATCGCAAAAAAATCCCCCAATGGGAAAAATATCAAACAAGTTGATGTTGCAATCTGGTCAGAAGAAAATGGTCAGGATGATATTAAATGGTATTCTACGAGTAATGTTGTAGATGGTCAAGCAAAAGTTCAATTTAATCTAGCTAATCATGGATCTAGAGCAGGTGATTATAATATCCATGTTTATGTCACCTACAGTGACGGTGTTAGAAAAGGATCGGTACTTGCAAGGACCAAGGTCAATGTCAAAGCACCGCAAATTTCTCTCAATAATGCGGACATTCATTTGTATTCAGACGTTAATGCACCATCAAATGGTGTCATTTACTACGCTGTTTGGTCAGAAGAAAATGGTCAAGATGATATCAAATGGTATCCTGCAAGTCAAACAGGTTTGACTTTGGCTAATTTAAAAAATCATAAGAGTTACGGAAGTTATCAAATTCATACCTATTTACAACAAAACGGGAAGATGACTGGGATTAGTACACAATCAATCTCTGTGAATAATCCCAGTATTTCCCATCAAATTATAGCAACATCAGATAAGACCTACGATATTATCGTCAATAATGTGCCTGATTATTTTTCATCAATCAAGATTCCAATTTGGTCAGATGTGAATGGCCAAGATGATATCAGATGGTATCAAGCATCAAAAATCTCTCCTAACACCTACAAGGTAAATCTTCAATTAACCAATCATGGATTTGATTTTGGGAAATATAATGTTCATATCTATGGGCAGAATGATGTCTTAAGTAAATTTGAAGGTTTAGCTGTTACTGCTGGGTTTAATGTGTCTAGTATTTCTGGCTTAGAAAATCCCCTGGTTACACTTGATAAACAAAATATTGAGGAAGGGACATTTACTGTTTCTGCTTTAGAAACTGCCATGTCTAAAAAAATTACCAAAATGAATGTTAGTGTCAAGTCGAAAAGTAATCCAAATCTTTCAAAGACTTATGAGGCAAAGACAAGCTCTTACGGAAAAATTTACCAATCGGTTGACTTAAAGCAGCTTGTTAAAACAGCCGATACGTTCGTTGTGGATGCTACAGTAACCTATTCAGATAACACAAGTATCCAGTTTATACTTCCAGAAGCAAGTTATAGACCAAAGACTCAAACTCAAGCTACCGCTTCGGCACAGACTTCACAGACAGCTGGAACACCTAAAATAACAACTTATATCAATGAGCAGAATACTTATCCTGTTGGTCAATGTACGTGGGCTGTTAAATCCTTAGCTCCTTGGATACCTAATTTTTTAGGAAATGCAAATAGTTGGGCAACAGGAGCTAAATCTAAAGGATTCAGAGTTGGAACTAGTCCAAGAGTTGGCTCAATTATCGTTTGGCCAAATGATGGAGGAGGGTATGGTCATGTCGCCTATGTAACTCATGTTGAAAGCAGCACAAAAATTCAGGTAAAAGAATCCAATTATGCGGGAAATAAATACATTTCGAACTTTAGAGGCTGGTTTAATCCTTTAGACTCGTCATGGGGTGGTAATGTGAGTTATATTTACCCAGATTAATCGATTTAAAGTGAGGCAAGTTGAACTTTTCAGCTTGCTTTTTTCTTTAGGTGGGAGATAAGCATCTTGTTACGATTTCCATCGTATTAAATCAAAAAGAATAATTTAAAGATTATTGTTAGCTTGAATGTTAAGTAGAACTGGGGAAAATATCAATCTCACTCTATTGTGTAACTTTTTAAGAAATGTTATAATAATCACAAAATTGTGAAAAAGGAATACCTATTTTGAAGAAAAAGATGTATAAATCAAAAAAACATTGGGTAGTTGCAAGTGCAACAGTTTTGGCGATTTTAGGAAGTGCGAGTGCAGTGTCAGCTGATGAAACAGGTCAATCTGTTACGTCATCAATTGAAACTGAAGCTGTATTAGCAGTAGCGGATAATGAATCAGAGCAAGACGGTACCAAGGAATTAGAGGTAAATAAAGAAGCTCTAGATACTAATGATGTTACTGAAGAAGAGAAAGTAGCAGAGAAAGAGGCAGAAGTCGTTTCAGAAACTGAAGTGCAGGCGTCAGAAATGAATACAGATCAAGCTACTGCAGAGAAAACTGATACTGAACTGGTTTCTGAACAGCAGGAGGCTAAGCTAAGTAATGCTACTCCAGCAGATGCAGGCATTAAGTTGCGTAGAGTTGTTGATAATAGTAGTACTAGTAATGCAAATCAGACGACAGATACTTCTACAGGAACGTCTGCTGTTAAGGAAGAACCTTTAGTTTCTGCATCTGTAGAACGTAAGTCACTTACAATAAAATACAATGGTATCATCAAAAACCAAGAAAAGATTAAGTTCGCCGTTTGGTCAGATAACAAAGGTCAAGATGACATCGTTTGGTATGATGCAAATAATTTGGGTGCTGCTTATGTTGATTTATCAAAGCACAAAGACTATGGACTTTATCATGTTCATACCTATTCCTTTGTTCCGAATACGGCAGCTAAAGGTTTAAATGCATTAACAATAACCGTTGCTAAACCAGAAATACAGACAAATATCAACAAAACAAGTGCAGGCAATTTTGAAATTCTGATTAATAATGTCCCAGATACTATTACAAGTGTGCTTGTTCCAGTTTGGTCAGCTAAAAATGGTCAAGATGATATTAAATGGTACCAAGCTACAAAAACAACAGCAAGTAATTATAAAGTAAATGTATCTGTTCGTGACCATAAGAATGATACTGGGTTGTACAATGTCCATATCTATGGCCAAAGCCTCATAACTGGAGGGCTAGTTGGATTGACTGCTACTTCAGGCTTCACAAATGCTGATAGCAGAGCTAATGCAACCGTCTCAATGGTAAATTATGCTGAGAACAAAACAAGTTTTGATATCGTGGTCGCTGGAAATTCAAATACTAAGACAGTAAAAGCTGTATCTATTGCTGTTTGGTCTCAAGATAAAGGTCAGGATGATTTGAAGTGGTACACGCCAACTGTTTCAGGAAACAAGGCGACAGCAACTGTTAATATTGCTAATCATTCGAATACATCTGACTATTATATAGTACATACCTACGTTGATTACACTGATGGAACACGTTCAGGTACTAATCTTGGATCTTATAAAATAACAAAACCCGTTTCTAAAACAGTAGTTAATGCTGAACTGACATCAGCTGGGATTTCTCTTCAGGTAACATCTACTTCAGTTAATGATTACAGCAAGGTAAAATTTGCTGTTTGGTCAGATGAAAATGGTCAGGATGATATTAAGTGGTATAACGCAGATAAGACTGGTAAAGCAGTTGCTTCCTACGAAAATCATAAAGGATTTGGAAATTATAATATTCATACCTATTCATTTGAAACTGGTAAGGCAGTTGGATTGAATGGGCGAACAATCACTATTGCAAAACCAAAGGTATCAACAAAAATTGATCAAAAAGATGAGAATACTTACACTGTTCAAGTGTCAAATGTACCTCTTTATATCAGTTCTGTAACTGTACCAGTTTGGACTAGTAAGAATGGTCAAGATGATATTAAATGGCACAAAACCACTCAAGAAAATACTTCAACTTACACAGCAACCATTTCAGTTAAAGACCATAACCACGAAACTGGCCAATATAATGTTCATATTTATGGCTATAGTAAAATTGGTGGCAGTCATTTAATGGGATTGGCTGGAACAGATGGATTTGTGGTGAAAAATGTTAAAACTGAAGAAGTAAAACTATCAGTTTCAAATTATAATGCTAATGCTGGGACACTTGATATTGTTCTTAGTGAAACAACTAATTCTAAGTCAATTAAGTCAATCAGTGTAGCAGCATGGTCAGAGGAAAATCAAAAGAATATTTATTGGTATACTTCATCTGAAAAGACAAATGGTCAAGTCAAAGTAACGGTTAATGAAAGAAACCATGGCTATATCAAGAGTGATTATACTGTTCATGCTTATGTAGATTACAGTGATGGTACTCGTACAGGACATGTTGCCGGAACTTATGCTTTGAATGCTGATAAAAAAGGTTCAGCGTCACAGGGAGACTATGAAGTTATTAACAAAGTTGTCTATCTTGATGCAGGGCATGGAGGTTCAGACTCGGGAGCATATTACTACAATACAGCTGAGAAAACACTGAATTTAAGTATGCAAAAACTGATTAAGGCAAAACTTGAGGCAGCCGGTTATACCGTCGTAACAACACGTACAGATGACACCTATGTTGGTTTGACGGAACGCTCTCAAAAAGTTAACGCCAGTGCGTCAGATATCTTCCTAAGTATCCATTTCAACGCTTCCACAAGTGCAGCAGCAAGCGGTATTGAAACATACTATTATCAATATTATCCAGAATACCCTGCTAAGATTAATACCAAGTATCACAATACAAGTGAGCGCATAAATCGAAGTGCGACACTTGCCAATGCTATTCAAAGTGCAACAGTGTCAAGCGCTGGTGCTAAAAATAATGGTGTACAGCGCAATACCTTTGCTGTCCTTCGTGAAACAACAGCTCCAGCTGTTCTTCTAGAGTTGGGCTATATGTCGAATGCGGCTGAATCTCAAAAAATCAAAACATCAGCTTATCAGGAAAAATTAGCAAACGGAATCGTTTCAGGAATCCTTTCATATTATAAAAAGTATGATATTTGATTAACTATAGTCATTCGACTATAATATAGCTTTCCTCATTACTAGAGTTTGAGAGTCACACTATGGTTTCTCAGCTCTAGTTTTTGCTTTTCGAGTAGTTTGCTAGATTTTCTTGTTTCTTCATCGCATATTATGCTATAATCAAGCTATGAAAAATTTAAAACAAATTATCAGAACTGAGGTATTTAAATACCTATTTTTTGGCGTTTTAACTACACTTGTCTATATGATTGCAAGGTTGTTTTTATTCGAGGTGTTTAAACAAGCGGATTTATCAGCTGTTTTGGCCAATGCCATTTCTATCATCTTTGCATTTTGGACAAATGATCTTTATGTCTTTAATCAGGAAAGAGAAGGATGGGCAAAACGATTTCTTAAGTTTACTGGAGCGAGGCTCTTTACCCTAGTTCTAGACTTGATGTTAGCTATTATTTTAGTTGATAAATATCCTCAAATTATCGGTAATTTTGTTGGTGGTAATCTAAGTCTTGTCAATGCTATTGAAACGCTCTTTGCTCAAGTCCTGATTATCGTATTAAACTACGTTATTAGTAAATTATTTGTATTCACAGGTAAAAAATAGAAATTTCTATTTTGTGGACAATCAAAAAATGGAGCTGGACAGATGTCTAAGCTCCATTTTCGGTATATATCAGGTTTATTAGTTATGAATTAGTTTCGGAATAATTTATCTTGTTCATAAACGGGGTCAAATGTAACATTGATTCCAAGTTTACGGAATACGTTTTTATCTTCTTCAGGAAGTGTTACAGTTGAGTGAACTTCACTTCCAGTAAGGTTTGGCAGTTGGCTCATTGCTAATCTTGCTTCTTCACTGTCTTTTGCTGTAATAGCAAGAGCAATCAGAATTTCACTTGAGTGGAGACGGGGATTTTTGCTACCAAGATGGTTAATTTTCAAGTCCTGAATTGGAGTAACATACTCTGGTTCAATCAAATGTGTTTCTTTAGCTATGCTTGCAAGATGTTTGATAGCGTTGATGATAACAGCGGCAGAAGGACCAAAGAGTTCAGATGTTTTACCAGTTACAATATCTCCATTAGGTAACTCTAAAGCTAAAGCAGCACTTCCTGTAGCTTCTTCTTTAGCACGCGCAGCAAGAACAACTTGGCGATCTTCCGGTGTGATGCCAGTATCATTCATTAAAAGTTCAATTTTCTTAATTGCAGATTCAGGTACACGTTCTGCTCGGAATTCGACTAAAGTCTGATAGTAACGGCGGATAATTTCTTGTTTAGAGGCTTCAATAGCAGCTTCCTCATCGACAATTGAGAATCCAACCATATTGACTCCCATATCAGTTGGAGAGGCATAAGGCGATTTTCCGAGGATACGTTCCAGCATGCGTTTAACAACTGGGAAAATCTCAATATCACGATTATAGTTAACAGTTGTTTTGCCATATGTTTCAAGATGGAAAGGATCAATCATGTTAACATCATCAAGGTCAGCAGTAGCAGCTTCATAGGCCAAGTTTACTGGATGGTGTAATGGCAAATTCCAAACAGGGAATGTTTCAAATTTTGCATATCCTGATGTAATACCATTTACTTGGTCATGATAGAGGTTTGACATACATGTTGCTAGTTTACCAGAACCTGGACCAGGCGCAGTGACAACGACTAGATTACGACTTGTCTTGATATAGTCGTTTTTCCCCATCCCTTCCGGTGAAATGATGTGGTTGATGTCTGTTGGATAGCCTTTGATTGGATAATGCAGGTATGAAGCAATTCCATTTTTTTCAAGTTGCTTACGGAAAGTATCAGCAGCAGGTTGACCAGTATATTGAGTAATAACAACAGAGCCAACATAAATATCAAGATCTTTAAATTTATCAATTAAACGGAAAACTTCTTGATCGTAAGAGATACCTAAATCTCCACGCGCTTTTGAGTGTTCGATATTATTAGCGTTGATGGCGATAACAATCTCAACATTTTCTTTCATCTCCTGAAGAAGTTTGATTTTATTATCAGGCTCATAACCTGGCAGTACGCGAGCAGCATGGAAATCTTCAAGCATTTTTCCACCAAATTCGAGATAAAGTTTACCATCAAATTGGTTAATGCGTTCCAAAATATGGTCACGTTGCAAATTCAGATATTTTTCAGAATCAAAGGCAATTTTTTTCATGGTAGCAGTTACGGGCAGGTGCCCATTGGTTCCTTTCTAAAATTCAATAATCTATTATAACAAATTCTATCCATCATGGGGAATATAATCATTATTTTTTTAAACTTACTTTTGAAAGGTGATTTTATTTGCTAAACGTGCTAAGATAAAGGTATTCAGCACATTTCTCAAAGGAGCAGAATATGTCTAAATGTCTCGTTATTGGATCAACAGTTTGTGACGTTATGATTTATGTCGATGAACTTCCGAATCGACAGGGTGATGCCCATATTAAGAAACAATTTTTTTCATTGGGAGGCTGCGCTTTTAATGTCGTTAATATCTTGCATCACCTAGGGGTTCCCTACGATTTTATTTCGCCAGTTGGAACTGGACTTTACGGCCAATTTGTTTCAAAGAGACTATTAGAGTTAGGGATTGATAGTCCTATCCAATTACCTGGTGAAAATGGGTGTTGCTACTGTTTTATTGAATCAGATGGAGAGCGAACTTTTTTATCTGAACATGGCGTTGAGTACCAATTTGATAGTGGCTGGTTAAGCGGATTGGATTTGTCAGGCTATGATTATGTGTATGTCTGTGGTCTCGAAGTAGAAGAAGAAACAGGTCCTGAATTATTAGAAAGTCTTAAAACTATTCCTAGTCAATTGATTTTTGCACCTGGACCAAGGGGACATCTTATACCAAAACAACGCTTGGATGATTTGTTAAAAATGAAACCTATCTTGCATCTTAACGAGGAAGAATCTCTTAGATTGTCAGGTGAAGATAAAGTTGACAATGCAGTAATGCGACTGTATCAGATAACTCATCAAACAGTTATTGTAACACGTGGGATTGCAGGTGTAGTAGCATTTGATGGCAAGTGGCATATATTACCAACCTATCCCAATAAAGTCGTTGATACCATTGGAGCAGGTGACAGTCATGTTGGTGCAATGATGGCCGCTCTCTCTCAAAAGAAAAGTTTAGATGCCAGTCTTGATTTTGCTAATCAAGTTTCTAGCCGTATTATTGGAACATCCGGTGTTCATCTTAGTGAGGAAGAATTTAAAGAACTTCAAGCTGAGTTAGATGCAAAATTATAGAGCTATTTTAAATACCCGTAGACCATCACGACTTTATTGCCGATTTGGTTTATGGGTATTTTTGAGTAATAATATTATGAACAAAGACAAGGCAATTAATAGTTGAGAAATTGTACTCAAAGAAAATCCAAATCTGACAAGGCAGGTTGATAGTCACACCTGGAGTTAGGGAGGAGATTTAACGATGTTTCATTTTGAATTTCGAAGTGTATTAGTTCACTTTAGCTAAAAAGCGGTCTATATCTACTTTAACTCTAGTATGTTTAGCAGTTCCGATTAATTTGTTATCATCATAGGCTTCTATGGTGAATAAGAATTGTCTGCCATTGTTACTTATTTCTTTGACGACTACTTTTATGGTATTTCCAATTTTACTAGCAGCTAGATGATTGATTTCCATTCTGGTTCCAACGCTTGTTTCTTGATTTGAAATCTTATCTTCGATTGCTGACAAGGCAGCATTTTCCAAAAAAGCTACAAGTGAAGGAGTTGACAGAACTTGCAGTGTACCAGAACCCATAGCTTGAGCAGAGTGTTCTAAGTTGGTATGATAGTGTTTAATAAAGATAGGCATATTTTTAAGCTCCTCGTATGTAGTAATCTACTAGATATTATATCAAATTTTAAAGAGTTCTTTAGATTTCCTAAGCTATTGAAATTTGTTATAATACCAGTATGGAAGTATTAAATCAAATGGTGACCATGTTAAGTCACTTTATATTTATAGCAATTTCTTATCAATTATTAGCAACAGTCATTGACTGGTCTAAATTTGTAAAATTAACGGATGAGAATATACCAAAACTTCGTATGCTAGTCCTATTTATGAGTATTGGACTTGGTTTCTTAGTCAGTCATATGGTCTTAGAGTTGATTCAAATTAGTCAAAGTCTCTTTTTCATGTTCCAATGAGGGTCTATTCCTTTATTGTATGGTATAATCAAATAATGAGAATCGTAAAGAACGGAGTATTACATTGGATAAAATTATAATTGAAGGCGGAAAGACGCGTTTAGAAGGAGAAGTTGTTATTGAAGGAGCTAAGAATGCTGTATTGCCATTGCTAGCTGCAACTATCTTGCCAAAAGAGGGCCAAACTCTTTTAAGAAATGTGCCTATCTTATCAGATGTGTTTACCATGAATAATGTGGTACGTGGACTAGACATTTCAGTAGATTTTGATGAGTCAAAGAATGAGGTTGTCGTTGATGCCACAGGACACATCTTGGATATCGCCCCGTATGAATATGTCAGTCAAATGCGTGCTTCTATTGTTGTTCTTGGACCAATTTTGGCACGATGTGGACATGCTAAGGTTTCTATGCCAGGAGGATGTACAATTGGGAGCCGCCCAATTGATCTTCACTTGAAAGGCTTAGAAGCTATGGGAGCCGAAATCAGCCAGCTTGGCGGTGATATTACTGCAAAAGCAGAACGCCTTCATGGAGCCCATATTTACATGGATTTCCCTTCAGTTGGTGCAACACAGAACTTGATGATGGCAGCTACTTTGGCAGATGGTGTTACTACTATTGAAAATGCTGCGCGTGAACCTGAAATCGTTGATTTGGCTATCTTACTTAATAAAATGGGAGCAAAAGTCAGAGGTGCTGGTACTGAAACCCTAGTCATTACTGGTGTTGATAAGCTACATGGTGCAGAACACGATGTGGTTCAAGACCGTATTGAAGCAGGTACATTTATGGTTGCTGCAGCTATGACATCAGGTAATGTCTTAATCAAAGATGCTGTTTGGGAACACAATCGCCCATTAATTTCCAAATTAATGGAGATGGGTGTTCAGGTCACTGAAGAAGAAGATGGAATCCGTGTTCAATCTGAACTTGAAAAACTTCGACCAGTAACAGTTAAAACATTACCCCACCCAGGATTTCCGACTGATATGCAAGCACAATTTACAGCTTTGATGGCAGTTGTTAATGGCGAATCTACTATGATTGAAACTGTGTTTGAAAATCGTTTCCAACACTTAGAAGAAATGCGTCGTATGGGATTGCAGGCTGAAATTCTTCGTGATACTGCCATGATTCATGGAGGAAAAGATTTGCAAGGTGCTCCTGTTATGTCAACTGACTTACGTGCCAGTGCAGCACTCATTCTGACAGGGTTAGTTGCTAACGGAACAACTACTGTAGGTAAATTAACTCACTTAGACCGCGGGTACTATCAATTCCATGAAAAATTGGCAAAACTTGGTGCTAATATTCGAAGAGTAGGTGAGGCATAATAATGAATAATGGCTGGAAATATGTCTTGAAACAGATATCACTCGTTCTAGTCATCTCCTTGCTATGTTGCCTCTTTTTGGCAATTGGTTTGATGATTGGATATAGTTTTATGGGAAATGGAAAAAATCCACTCTCTATCCTTTCTCCAGATAAATGGGAAAGTATTATTGGAAAATTCACCGGAAAGTAGGTTAAAAGCCTACTTTTTACTTGTGGAAAACCTTAATCTCTAACCCAAAGTATTTAGTAATATGTTCGTAAAATTTGAAAGAATAATATGAAGAAAAAACAGAAAAAATCATTACTATCAGGTCTAATGGTCTTAGTAACCATTATTGCTTTAATTTTTGCTAACAGTGATGCAATTTCAACTGATCATCCAATAAAACAGATTGCTCAGTTAATTGTTGGAAGTGATGGCTCTCAACCTCAAAGTAATCAATCATCATCTGACGACGAAACTCCTACTCAATCATTAGCTGAGTCTGTTCTAACAGCAAGTGTCAAAGAACAATTGGGAAAATCAATTGAGTGGAATGGTGCGGGAGCTTTCATCATTAATGGTAATAAAACAAAATTGAATGCTAAGGTGGCCAGTGCACCCTATGCTACAAATAAGACAAAGACAGTTCAAGGACAGCAGGTCCCTACTGTGGGTAATGCCTTATTGGCCAAGTCAACACGACAATATCAAAACCGAGAGCAAACAGGGAATGGAGGAACGAGCTGGCGACCAGCAGGTTGGAATCAGTTAACCAACCTATCTGGTAGATATGACCATGCCGTTGATCGTGGGCATTTACTGGGCTATGCTTTAGTTGGTGGTCTTAAAAATTTTGACGCCTCTATGAGTAATTCTGAAAATATCGCGACACAAACTGCCTGGGCAAATCAAGCAAACTCTAGCGATTCAACTGGTCAGAATTATTATGAATCTCTAGTTCGGAAAGCTCTAGATAATAATAAGCGTGTGCGTTATCGTGTAACCTTAATCTATGATGGAAACAATATTCTAGCCAGCGGTACCCAGATAGAAGCTAAGTCCTCAGACGGAAGTCTGGAATTTAACGTCTTCGTACCAAATGTCCAAAGTGGGCTGACTATTAATTATAGAACAGGAACTATTTCAATAAAATGAATTTTAGGTAAAATAATCAAGTATAGCTGAAGCATTATTCAGCTATTTTTATTATCTTTTTTTCTCTTTAAAAGGTATAAATGCAAAAAAATACAAAGAATAACGAATTTTTATAAAAAATAGGATTGACAAAAGAATAATTATAAAGTATTATGTATATATATCAAATAAGAAAAGAGAAAAACAATGAAAATGAATAAAGTATTTAGTGGATTAACCCTTGCAGCGTCAGTTTTAATGCTGGCAGCTTGTGGATCAGATAAAGGCGAAGATACTTCTGTATCAGCTATTCAAGATAAAGGCTCAATTACTGTAGCTATGAACCCTGAGTTTGCTCCATTTGAGTTTAAAACATTGGTTGATGGTAAAGATACGATTGTAGGAGCTGACGTTGAAATTGCAAAAGCAATCGGTGAAGAACTAGGAGTAGAAGTAAAATTCTCAGCTATGTCATTTAACAACGTGTTGGCAAGTCTTCAATCTGGTAAAGCAGACATTGCTATCTCTGGTATCTCAGCAACTGAAGAACGTAAACAGGTTTATGATTTTTCAGAAACTTACTACGAATCTGTTAACGTTGTGATTGTTAAAAAATCTGAATTGGATAAGTATACAGATACTGCTTCATTTAATGGTTTGTCAGTGGCAACACAAAAAGGCTCAATTCAAGAGGCAGTTGCTAAAGATCAATTAGAAGGTTCAAAAAATGTTTCACTTGTCCAAAATGGTGAAATGATTAATGAATTGAAGACTGGTAAAGTTAATGCAGTAGTCCTTGAAAAACCTATCGCAGAGGGTTATGTTGCTAAAAATGATGATTTGGCCATTGCAGAAATCACTTTAGAGTCTGGTGATTCTGATGCCTATGCTGTAGCCCTTCCAAAAGGAAGTACAGCCTTGAAAGAAGTTGTTGATAAGGTTATCAAAGACTTGAATGATTCAGGTAAAATCGATCAATTTGTTCAAGAAGCTTATGATCTTTCAGTAGCTGAAGGTGAATAGTCAATTTATTTATAGGTGACTATTCTAGTTAAATGAGGTCTTAATTAAGGTAATGTTTTTCATTGCTTAGTGTAGTCGAATGAATTAACTTTTAGACAAGGAACTGAGGCGCAGGTACCTCCAAGAGTCTGGGGATAGACTCTTGGAGGTTGTAAATTAAAGAAACTATGTTTCTCTCAACTGCCGTACGGCAAGATGAAAGTGACGATGTATCAAAGTCAATTCAAATGTCTATAATAATCCTCTTATCATGTTAGAATCAATTATGTGAGGCCGGATTTTTTCCAGCCTCACTTTTTGTTATGATATAGGAAATTCAATTGACATAATTACGAGGATTCAGTATGCTAGAGATGGACCGATAGACAGTTTAATACTAATCTAATCACTCTCATTGAGAAGGGTGTTTTGTTCAAAATATTGTCTCTTATTCTTAACGGAGTGATGTATTAAATTTGTGATAGTTTGTATGAAAGGTTAAAAATATGTATTTACCACGCTTTGGTGTTGAGGAATGGCTAAATGCCCATGAAAATGATGCTCTTTATGATATTGCTGGTGTCTCTATTTCTTCTCTAACGTTAGGAGAATTGTTGAAGCTAGCAGGGAAAGCACCGGATGATTTTTATAATGAATTAGCTGAAAAAACATTAGATTATGGCTGGATTGAAGGATCACCTGATTTTAAACGTGCTGTCAGCGAACTTTATCGAGACATTCCAGAACAGCAAATCTTACAAACAAATGGTGCAACAGGAGCCAACCTGCTCGTGATGTATGCTTTGATTTCCTCAGGAGATCATGTTATCTCACATTATCCAAGCTATCAACAGCTTTATGATATTCCAAAATCTCTTGGTGCAGAAGTTGACTTGTGGGAGATTAGCGAGGAAGAGGACTGGTTGCCAAATTTAGATAAGCTACGTCAGTTGGTTGGCCCAACAACCAAGATGATTTGTATCAATAATGCTAATAATCCAACAGGTGCAGTCATGGATGAAGCCTATCTTCGTGAACTGGTTGAGATTGCAAAAAGCTGTGATGCTTATATTTTAGCAGATGAAATCTATCATACTTTTGATGGCCGTACGATTCCTGCGATAGCAGATCTTTATGAGAAAGGAATTTCAGTAAACAGTCTGTCAAAAACCTATTCCCTTCCCGGTATACGTGTTGGCTGGGTTGCCAGCAATCCTCAAGTGACACAGTTACTCAAAGATTATCGAGATTACACACTGATTTGTGCAGGTGTTTTTGATGATATGGTTGCTACCTTGGCACTGCAGCATCGTGAACAAATTTTAGCTCGTAATTCAGAGATTGTGACCAACAACTTAGGTATTTTGGATACTTGGATAGCAAATGAACCAAAGGCTAGCTTCGTGAAACCTGCCTTTGTTTCAACTTCTTTTGTTAAATTGGACATAGCGGAGCCTATTGAAGACTTTTGTCTTGATTTGTTGAAGGATTATGGTGTCCTTGTTGTTCCAGGTAATCGTTTCGACTTTGAAGGGTACGTTCGTATTGGCTATTGCTGTCAAGAAGAAGTATTGAGAGAAGGCTTGGAACGATTGTCACAAAAATTGCATGAATCATCATAGATTTATAAATTAGTATTTGCAAACAAATGATTTTTAGTATTTGCAAACAAATGATATGAAATCTTTGACATTGATACTAGAATTATTGAATTTTTATTCAAATATACATTGACCAAAGTAATCAAGTTCGCTATACTAAAATTAAGTTTAAAGAAAAGAGATTAGAGATGAAAAAAATGATTTCAGGGTTATTATCCCTTATTGCTGTTCTATTACTTACTGCCTGCGGTTCCTCATCAAATGAGAATCTTCAGAGTGAGATTATCGAGAGAGGTAAATTAGTTGTAGCCGTTAGTCCAGACTATGCACCTTTTGAATTTAAGGCATTGATTGACGGAAAAGATACAATCGTTGGTGCTGATATTGAATTGGCACAAGCTATTGCTGATGAACTCGGTGTAGAGTTAGAACTTTCCTCGATGAACTTTGATAATGTCTTATCTAGCCTTCAAACAGGAAAAGCAGATATGGCCATTTCCGGTTTGTCATACACAGAAGAACGTGCCAAAATTTATGATTTCTCAGATGCTTATTATAAAACTGAAAATGCAGTTTTAATCAAAGCTAGTGATGCTGAAACATTCACATCAATTGAGAGCTTGGCTGGTAAGAAAATCGCTGTTCAAAAAGGAACAATTGAAGAAACACTTTCTAAAGAACAATTTAAAGATGCTAATGTTATCCCTTTAACTGCTATGGGTGAAGCTATCAGTGAATTGAAAACTGATAAAGTACAAGCTGTTGACTTGGAAAAACCAGTTGCTGAAGGTTACCTATCTCAAAATTCTGATTTAGCATTAGCTAATTTCGCCCTTGAAACGGGAGAAGGCGATTCAAAAGCAATTGCTATGCCAAAAGGCAGTGGTGAGTTGCTTACAACAGTAAATAAAGTTATTGCGAAATTAGAAAAAGAAGGTAAGTATAAAGACTTCATCTCAGAAGCAGCAGAATTAACAGGTTCCGCAATTGAATAAAAAAAACATGAGTCTGGGACAGTATGTGATGAGCCTAGGCTCATGTTTTTGTGAGTACTCATTAATCAAAATTAAACCGCTGACTTCTGATTTCTAAGAAACTGAATATACGACTTTTAGAGCATTAGATGTCTTGATGGGGCTTTGATAACAAATTGATATCTAAGCGCTTTTTTGGTAGACAAATTCCTGAAATACCGTCTCTTTATGTTATAATATATAAGGTCGCTGATTAATAGATAGTTATAGTCATTCGACTATACATTATCAATCAGAACGAAGTTTAGAAAATAATCTAAAGGTTTGGACTAAGAATAAAATGATGCGGTCTGCTTACTTGAAGAAGAAGCAGACTGCTTTACTGATGTTGTAGAAAAGAGGTGAGTGTATGATTGAAACACAAGAAAAGCAGGAAAGAGCTATCCTTTTAGGGGTAGAATTGCAGGAAACAGAGAATTTTGATATGTCTATGGAAGAGTTGGCTTCGCTTGCTAAAACTGCTGGTGCAGAGGTGGTAGCTAGTTACTCTCAAAAAAGAGATAAGTTTGACAGCAAGTCTTTTATTGGTTCTGGGAAATTGGCAGAGCTTAAAGACCTTGTAGAAGCTGATGAGATTGATACCGTTATTGTTAACAACCGTCTGACACCACGACAAAATTCAAATCTAGAAGCTGAACTTGGTGTTAAGGTTATTGACCGCATGCAGCTCATCTTAGATATCTTTGCCATGCGTGCACGAAGTCATGAAGGTAAGCTTCAAGTTCATCTAGCTCAGCTAAAATACTTGTTACCTCGCCTTGTTGGTCAAGGAATTATGCTAAGCCGACAGGCTGGTGGAATCGGTAGTCGAGGTCCTGGTGAAAGTCAACTGGAACTCAACCGACGTGCCATTCGCAACCAGATTACAGATATTGAACGCCAGTTGAAGGTTGTAGAGAAAAATCGCCAAACCATTCGTGAAAAACGTGTGGACTCAGACACTTTTAAGATTGGTTTGATAGGCTATACCAATGCAGGTAAATCGACTATCATGAATGTCTTGACGGATGACAAACAGTATGAAGCCAACGAACTTTTCGCAACTCTAGATGCAACGACAAAACAAATCTATCTGCAAAATCAATTTCAGGCTACACTGACAGATACGGTTGGTTTTATCCAGGATTTGCCCACAGAATTGGTCGCAGCCTTTAAATCAACCTTGGAAGAAAGCCGACATGTGGATCTTTTGCTTCATGTCATTGATGCCAGCGATCCTAATCATGCTGAGCATGAAAAGGTTGTTTTAGATATCTTGAAAGACTTGGATATGCTGGACATTCCACGCTTGGCAGTCTACAACAAAATGGATTTGGCTGAAAACCTAACAGCGACAGCTTTTCCTAATGTCCGTATCTCGGCCAAGGATAAAGATAGTCGTCAGCTTTTGAGACGTCTCATTATCGGTGAGATTCGAGATATTTTTGAACCTTTTTCGATTAAGGTTCATCAAGATAAGGCCTATAAACTCTATGAATTAAATAAAATTGCTCTTTTAGATAGCTACAGTTTTGAGCAAGAAGTTGAAGAGATCACGGGCTATATCGCAGCTAAAAACAAATGGAAATTGGAAGAATTTTATGACTGATTATGTGGCTCTTGCCTTAAAATATGGCGGTTATACTAGCCTGGATAAGGTTTATTTGGAAAATAAGCTGGCGCGCTTATCTAACCAAGACAAGTTAAACTTCATCACGCCACCACCAAGTGTTATCAATGCCTATTTTGCTGAAATTTATCAGAAGCAGTCACCCCAAGCAGCGACGGACTATTATTTTGACTTGTCAAAGGCTTTGAATTTATTTGAAACAGAACCGTCTTTTGCTGAAAATAAGCCCTTTGTCAGATTAAATTTATCTGGGAAGGCCTATGGTTTTGCTTATGAAAATGATAATGAAATTGCCCATGTTTTTGCTGAGGTCCAAGAGCCAGTTAGGACTGGTCTCTTATTTGAACTGGCCCAAGTCTTCCCCCACTACAAGATTTATGTAGAGGGCACAGCCATTAAAATGGCAAAAATCAGCTTTGATGAAGAAGTTTTAGAAGATTTAACGCCAGAAGCAAGTCTGCTCAGCCATGTTTCAAAACTAAAAGGCGATGTGATTAAAGTGACGAGCTTTAATGAGGAAGAGTTGCTAGACTTGGTGGCTGGTTTTCAGGGGAAAGCTTATTATAGTTTTGGACAAAGAGAATTTCAAGTTTATATTCAAGCCTAAGGTGAGTATTAGAATCGAAAAGAAAGTATGAGAAAATAAGATGGAATTACATTTTTTGGGAACGGGGGCTGGTCAGCCTTCAAAGTCACGTAATGTATCAAGTTTGGTACTTAAACTACTTGATGAAATTAATGAAGTATGGATGTTTGATTGTGGTGAGGGGACTCAACGTCAGGTTTTAGAAACAACCATAAAGCCTAGAAAAGTCAAAAAGATTTTTATTACGCATCTTCATGGAGACCATATTTTTGGTTTGCCTGGTTTTTTGTCTAGTCGCGCCTTTCAAGCAAATGAAGAACAGACTGACTTAGATATTTATGGTCCGGTTGGGATAAGATCCTATGTCTTATCTGCCTTGAGGGCTTCTGGTTCACGTCTGCCATATCGCATCAATTTTTATGAATTTGATGAAAGCAGTCTTGGCAAAATTATGGAGACTGATAAATTTACGGTTTATGCTGAGAAACTTGATCATAGCATTTTCTGTGTTGGCTACCGTATTATGCAGAAAGATTTAGAAGGTACCTTGGATGCTGATGCACTTCGAGCAGCAGGAGTACCATTTGGTCCTCTTTTTGGGAAAATCAAAAATGGTCAGGATGTCGTTTTAGAAGATGGAACTAAGATTGTCGCTAAAGACTATATTTCTGAACCTAAAAAAGGAAAAATAATTACAATCCTTGGAGATACCCGTTATACCCCTGCCAGTGTTCGTCTTGCTTTAGGAGCAGATGTTCTAGTGCACGAGTCAACTTACGGCAAAGGTGACGAAAAAATTGCCAAAGCTCATGGGCATTCAACCAATATGCAGGCTGCTAAGGTTGCCAAAGAAGCTTCAGCTAAACGCCTCTTGCTTAACCACATTAGTGCTCGCTTTCTTGGACGTGATTGCAGAATGTTAGAAAAGGACGCTCAAGCTATTTTTGCTGATACTAAAGTGGTTTGGGACTTAGAGGAGGTTGAAATATGAGAGTAATTGCTATTACTGGTGCCACAGGCGGCATCGCTCAGGAAATTGTAAAGGGCTTGGATGCTGATGATAAACTTATTGTTCTTGGACGTAGCAAGGAGAGACTTGAGGCAATATACAAGCATCGTCCTCAGACGACTTGTCTATCTGTTGATTTAACAGATGATGCTTCAATGACAACTGCAGTCGAGACCATTTATCAGGAATTCGGACAGATTGATATTTTCATCAACAATGCCGGCTATGGTGATTTTTCGACCTTCGATTCATATACCAGCGATCAAATTCGTGCCATGTTTGAAGTCAATACCTTTGCAACCATGACCTTTGCTCGTTTAGTTGGTCAGAAAATGGCAAAGCGTGGACAAGGTCATATCATCAATATTGCAAGCATGGCTGGACTTATCGCCTCTGCCAAGTCATCAGTCTACTCAGCAACCAAGTTTGCAGTTATTGGTTTTTCCAATGCTCTTCGCCTTGAGTTGGCTGGGAAAAATGTCTATGTGACGACAGTTAACTCAGGCCCAATCGCAACAAAATTCTTTGATCTTGCTGACCCATCAGGCGACTACCTTAAGAGTGTTGACAAGTTCACTTTGCAACCAGACTACGTGGCTAAGAAAATTCTAGCTATTTTTGGTAAGCCAAAACGTGAACTCAATATGCCTTTTGCACTTGCAGCAACTCATAAACTATACACCCTCTTTCCAAACATTTCTGATTTCTTAGCCAGAAAGGTATTTAATTATAAATGATTACATCCAAATATTCTTGGAATCCTATTGAAAAAGAGCCAGATGATGGCTTTTTTAAACTTGCAAAAAAAGAAAATCTAACACTGACGGCAAGTAAAATCCTCTTCAGCCGTGGTATCAATACAGAAGAAAAATTGACAGATTTCTTATCAGCCGATTTGTCTCATTTACATGACCCTTATCTGCTTCATGACATGGATAAGGCAGTCGCTCGCATTCGTCAAGCCATTGAAAACTATGAGCAGATTCTTATTTATGGGGACTACGATGCTGACGGTATGACTTCAGCAT
Organism: Streptococcus henryi DSM 19005; assembly: GCF_000376985.1. GTDB lineage: Bacteria > Bacillota > Bacilli > Lactobacillales > Streptococcaceae > Streptococcus > Streptococcus henryi. Next base: position 18,125 of record NZ_AQYA01000036.1, on the reverse strand, counting down.
CAATCGTTAAGGAAACTCTGGAGATGATGGGAGCAGAAGCTCAAGTTTATCTCCCAAACCGCTTTACAGACGGTTATGGCCCTAATCAGTCAGTCTACAAATACTTTATCGAGCAACAAGATGTCTCTCTGATTATTACTGTGGATAATGGCGTAGCTGGACACGAAGCTATTGCCTATGCTCAGAGTCAAGGTGTTGATGTTATTGTGACTGACCACCACAGCATGCCAGCAGAGCTGCCACAAGCTTTTGCCATTGTGCATCCCGAACATCCTGAAAGTTCCTATCCCTTCAAGCACTTAGCAGGTTGCGGGGTAGCCTTTAAACTTGCCTCTGCCCTCCTTGAATCCATTCCAACAGAGATGCTGGACTTGGTAGCCATTGGGACCATCGCTGATATGGTGTCCTTGACAGATGAAAACCGCATCATGGTCAAAGTTGGTCTTCAAGTCCTCAAAACCACTGAACGCATTGGCCTTGTTGAACTGATGAAGATTTCAGAGGTTGAAGCTCAGGACCTGAATGAAGAGACTATTGGCTTTAAAATAGCTCCGCAACTTAACGCTCTTGGACGTCTAGATGACCCAAATCCTGCCATCGAACTCTTAACAGGCTTTGATGATGAAGAAGCGCAAGCTATTGCCCTCATGATAAATGCCAAAAACGAGGAACGCAAGGATGTGGTTCAGAAAATTTTTGATCAAGCCATTGCTATGATTGATAGGAGCAAGCCAGTGCAGGTTCTTGCCAAGCAAGGTTGGCACCCTGGTGTTCTAGGTATTGTTGCTGGTCGCATCCTTGAGCAAATTAGCCAGCCTGTCATTGTCCTTAACATTGAAGATGGTTTGGCTAAAGGCTCTGCCCGTAGTATTGAGGCAGTCGATATTTTTAAGGCTCTTGATGACCATCGTGACCTCTTTCTAGCCTTTGGAGGCCATAGCGGAGCTGCTGGTATGACCTTGGAAGCAGACAAACTAGACCAGCTTTCTGACATCATGTGTGCTTATGTCCAAGACCATGACATTGACATGTCACAGAAGAATAGCTTGACCATTGATGAGACTATTTCTCTCTCTGAATTGAGTTTAGAGACCATAAAGAGTTTAGAAAAGCTGGCACCATTTGGAATGGACAATAAAAAGCCTATTTTCATGCTTAAAGACTTTGAAGTTAAGCAGGCTAGAACTATGGGACAAAATGGTGCTCACCTCAAATTAAAACTGGCTCAGGGAGCTGACAGTTTTGACTTAGTAGCCTTTAACCAAGGTCACTTAGCACAAGAATTCCAACAGGCACAAGGTTTAGAACTAGCTGTTTCCCTTTCGATTAACAAATGGAATGGCCAGACGACACTCCAGCTCATGCTGGAAGATGCCCGTGTTCAGGGAGTCCAGCTTTTTGATATTCGTTCTAAAAATGCCAGTCTGCCTGATAATGTTCCCATTTTGTCGGAAAATAGCAGTGCTGAGGCAGTTGTTCTTCTTGACATTCCAGAGAATCAAGAAGAACTCAAATCTCTCTTTGCAGATCAGGATTTTTCTGCCATCTATTTTAAAAATCAGATTAAACAATCCTATTATCTGACAGGTTACGGAACGCGCGAGCAGTTTGCCAAACTTTACAAGACGATCTATCAATTTCCAGAATTTGATGTCCGCTATAAACTGCAAGAGCTCAGCCATTTCCTAAAAATACCAGACATCCTACTGGTCAAGATGATTCAGATTTTTGACGAATTAGATTTTGTCAGCATCACTGACGGCGTCATGACAGTTAATAAGGATGCTCAAAAACGCGACATCTCAGAAAGTCAAATCTATCAGGACTTGAAAAACTTGGTCAAATTCCAAGAACTCATGGCACTAGGAACCCCACAAGAAATCTATGATTGGCTGAAAAATGGAGATTGAGGGATTCATAGATTGTATTAAATTAAAGGCTAAAAAGAGTATTATTAAGCAGATATTGTGATGTCTGAAAGTATGAAAATTCTAATGAAATCATTTTGAAAAAGATTTTAAAGCGTGTTAGTATAGTATTTACGCAGAAAAAGCCCATGAGGGCTTTTCTTGTCTAAGCAGGAACATTTAAGTATTTTAAAAAAGAATATTTAAGTATTTTGGACAAAGTAATACGAAAGAAATATTGATGCGAAAGGAATTAGAATGTCGTTTAATAACTCTAGAAATTCAGAAACCAAGCAACGTTTCACAATTAAAAAGTTTAAAATTGGTACTGCATCTGTCTTGATAGGTACTGTTTTTGCAGTTAATGGTGCTGTTACAGTCGTGTCCGCAGACGAAACAACTACACCAGCAGTTGCCGAACAAACTGATATTAAACAAGTTGAGGAATCAGCTGCAAATGTTTCAAATAGTGATGATCAAGCATTAGGCAGTGATTCTCTTACATCTACTGAAGATACAGCAAAGGAAGCAAGTGAGCTAACTGCTGCTTCAGAAACTGATAATAAAGAAGAAAATGTTCAATTGACTGAGTCTGATACTGAAAAAGAAAATACTTCTAATCTAGACAATCAGACAACTGATTTAGCTGATGATGAAAATGCTGTTGAGGTACAAGATTCAAAAGAGCAAACTGACGAAGAAGCTAATTCTAATGATACTGTTTTGGGGACAGAAACTCTTGATGGTTCAGATGATAGTCTTGGGGATGAGGATTCTACAGAGACTAGAGAGGTAAAAACTTACCCTAAAGCATCAGAATTGCCTACTTTGACTCGTGCAGAAGCTGAAAGTTTAAATAAAGAAATCATTTGGTTGGACTTTAGTGACTCCAAGGCAGAGATTACTGGTATAGAAAATGTAGCAAATGGTAGCACTGTACGTCCTGCGATTCGTGCTGGTGCAACTTATAAACGTGAGATTGCTCCAGGATATATTATCTATGTTGAATTTTTGAATACTTTAAATATCAATGGCGTAGAAAGCAGTCAGGATGTTATCTTTGATATTCAATCTGAAAGATGGTCACATCTATCTCAAGCTGGAATGAAGACAGGGAATAAATACACCAATATTACTACGTTTAATAATAATGCTAATATTGGTATAACCCTGCGTGTTACAGCGACATATAATGATAAACCTGTATCTCCAACTGTAATTGTTGCAGATGGGGAAGAAGCTGGGGCCACTGAGTATATAATGTTTAAGACCGATGGAACGCCATGGGATCTCTTAGCAAATGTAAAAAATAACTTATCAGCTCCAAACTATACTGTAAACAATTCATCTACAAACCCTCTCTTTATTAACGAGAATACGGAAAATGGTGGTTTAGGAACACAGGTATTTGGCCCTATTACAAATAAACTTAGTATTTCAAGTACACCAATTGTATCAACAGCAGCAATTGATCCCATTTCAGGGGTGACTTTATCAGTTTATATGGACACAACAGGGAAGCAGTCCTTCCAGATCGGATTTGTTACTCGTGATACAGGAGATGCTCCTGAGTCATATGGTGGTGCCTCACATAAAATGGCTGATGCAGATAACCCATATCTTGGAACGGTTCCACCTGATATGGATGAAGGAACATTAACACCTTGGACAGGTGACGATAATACTCTTGATGCAGATGAGGGAATCACACAATTAACTGGTTTAAGTGAAAACGATTCTAAACTTAAAGTTAGCGCTGAAGGTGAAACTTTTGTTTTACCAGTTATAACAAATCTTAGTGGTACAAGTGCAGCATATGTACACGCATGGATTGATTTTAACAATAACGGAAAATTTGATAATGGTGAGCTTATTGATGGAGAGAGCGGACCTGAAGAAGGAAGTGCAATTGTTAATGCGATTGATGGAACGATTGAACTTGTTTTCCCAACTACAGCAGCATTAGAGAGCTATAAGGGAATCGATAAACTTGGTGTACGTGTTCGTATTGCAAAAAACCAATCACAGATAGAATCACCTACAGGCGCGGCTGAGTCAGGTGAGGTTGAAGATTTCCAATTAAATATCAAAAAAGGTAATGTTAAAGTTAACTTCTATCTTGTAGGTACAACTACAGAAGTGTCCCCATCAGTTTACGCTGTGGAGGAAGGCTTGGTTGGTAAAAGATATTCAACGCTAGAAGCCAGACAAAATGTTGAAGATTCAGCTAAAGACCATGCTGCAGAAAAATTCGTAATTTATGATGCTGATGGAAAAGTATATGAGCGTGTAAATGTCGTTGGAGCTGAAGAAGGTAAGATTACGAACAGCCTTACAGAGGTGACATATTATTATAAATTAGCGCAAAAAGATGTTATTGCACGTTTTGTAACAGAAAATGAAGATGGTAGTTACACAACTATTGAAGATTCTGTTCTAGTTAAGGAAAATGAAGAGGTTGGTGTTGATTATGATGCTTCATCACGTGCAAAAAATGAGATTGTAACATCAGATGGCAAAACCTATACTCTCAGAGAGGATCGCCCAGAAAACGAAAAAGGCAAAGTAAAGGTCGAAAATGTAGTTGTAACATATATCTACGATGAAGTCAAAGCCAATGTCACAGTAAATTATGTGGATGACAATGGCGAAGTCATTAAAAACCCTGTTCTTGATCTTGACCAAGCTTCAACAGGAACAGCTTACGATACAACAGATAAAGCAGAAGCAGAAATTGTGACATCTGATGGCAAGACCTATGCTCTAGTCGGAACTGAAGATTCAGAGACCGGAAGAGTTTCTAAAGGTGGTAATACAGTAACTTATACCTATCGTGAAGTCAAAGCTGATGTTACAGTAAACTATGTGGATGAGTCTGGAAATGAGATCAAGTCACCAGTTACAGTAAAAGAGAATGTTTCAACAGGAACAGCTTATGACACAACAGATAAAGCAGAAGCAGAAATTGTGACATCTGATGGCAAGACCTATGCCCTAGTTGGAACTAAAGATTCAGAAACGGGCACAGTTTCTAAAGATGGTAACACAGTAACTTATAACTACCGTGAAGTCAAAGCCAATGTCACAGTAAATTATGTGGATGACAATGGCGAAGTCATTAAAAACCCTGTTCTTGATCTTGACCAAGCTTCAACAGGAACAGCTTATGATACAACAGATAAGGCAGATGCAGAAATTGTGACATCTGATGGCAAGACCTATGCCCTAGTCGGAACTGAAGATCCAGAGACGGGCACAGTCTCTAAGGGCGGTAACACAGTAATTTATACCTACCGTGAAGTCAAAGCCGATGTCACAGTAAACTATGTGGATGAGTCTGGAAATGAGATCAAGTCACCAGTTACAGTAAAAGAGAATGTTTCAACAGGAACAGCTTATGACACAACAGATAAGGCAGATCAAGAGATTGTGACATCTGATGGCAAGACCTATGCCCTAGTCGGAACTGAAGATCCAGAGACGGGCACAGTTTCTAACGGCGGTAACACAGTAACTTATACCTACCGTGAAGTGACATCAGGTATCACAGTTAACTTCCTTGACCAAGATGGTAATCCAATAGCACCAAGTCAAATACCATACGACCATGTTTCAACGGGCCTTGCTTATGATACAAGTGATTTGGCAACACCGGTAATCATAGCAGCTGATGGCAAGACTTATCGCTTGGTAACTGTTCCTAACAATGCTAAAGGAACAACTTCTAAAGAAGATGTAGAAGTAACCTATGTCTATGAAGAAGTCAAAGCGTCAGTCACAGTTAACTATGTGGATGAGTCTGGTAATGAAATTAAGTCACCAATTACAGTAAAAGAGAATGTTTCAACAGGAACAGCTTATGATACAACAGATGAGGCAGATGCTGAAATTGTGACAACTGATGGTAAAACTTATCAACTTGATGGTGTTGAAAGTACAGAAGATAGTGAAAAACCTGAAACAGGTAGAGTTGATGCCGATGGTGTAATGGTAACTTATACCTACAGTGAAGTTAAACCCGATGTGACCGTTAACTATGTGGATGAGTCTGGTAATGAAGTCAAGTCACCAGTTACAGTAAAAGAGAATGTCTCAACAGGAACAGCTTATGGCACAACAGATAAAGCAGATCCTGAGATTATTACTGCCGATGGCAAGACCTATGCTTTAGTCGGAACTGAGGATCTAGAAACTGGTACAGTCTCTAAAGACGGTAACACAGTAACTTATACTTACCGTGAAGTGACATCAGGTATCACAGTTAACTTCCTTGACCAAGATGGTAATCCAATAGCATCAAGTCAAACACCATACGACCATGTTTCAACAGGCCTTGCTTATGATACAAATAATTTGGCAACACCGGTAATCACAACAGCTGATGGCAAGACTTATCGCTTGGTAACTGTTCCTGATAATGCAAAAGGAACAACTTCTAAAGAAGATGTAGAGGTTACTTTTATCTATGAGGATGTGACACCACAAATCTCATCTTTGCGTATAAATTTTGTTGACGAATCAGGTAAACCATTATTATTCTCTAACCTTACTGAAGTTAATGTTGGTGACAATTATGATACGTCGAATGATCGTCAAGAACGTATTGTGCTAAGTAATGGTAAAGTCTTTGAGTTGATTGAAGTCCAAGGAAGTGAAGAAGGTAATGTAAGTGCTAATGGTGCTACTGTTACTTATGTCTATCGTGAAGTTAAAGCTAATCTTACTGTTAATTTTGTAACGACAGATGGAAGCACACTCAGGGGAACTGAAGTGACAGATCACTCAATTGGTGAGCAATATGACTTGTCATCGATTTACCCAGAAGTCATCACCATCGATGGTAAAGAATACAGATTGATACGTGTAGATGGAAATCAGACTGGTAATATTCAAGAAGGCGATAATATCATTACTTATATCTATGAAGAAGTTGCTAAAGAAGAACCAGTTGTGGTAACACCAGAAAATCCAACTCCAGCTAAACAACCAGTAGCTCCAAGTGAGAAAACTAATGAACTCCCTCAAACAGGTGAAAAAGACTCAACTCTAGTAACCTTGGCAGGACTAGGTATGCTAGTTGGTGGGTTCAGTTTACTAGGTAAAAAACGTAAAGAGGAAGAATAATGCTTTAGTTTTTACTAGAGGTAAATAAAAATCAAAGAGATTCCCGTTTTGGGTTTCTCTTTTTTTGGGGGTGTGCGCTTTCAAAAGTAGTATCACGTTTTACCAAAATGAAAAAGTATGATACAATAGATTGTAAAAATTATTTTTTGGCAAATGCCGATAGGAAGAAAAAATGGATTTAGAAAATTATATTGCTTCAATTGAAAACTACCCACAAGAAGGTGTGACGTTCCGTGATATCTCACCACTTATGGCTGATGGAAATGCTTATAGCTATGCTGTACGTGAAATCGTACAATATGCTACTGACAAAAAAATTGACATGATTGTTGGTCCAGAAGCTCGTGGTTTCATCGTTGGCTGTCCAGTTGCTTTTGAACTTGGTGTTGGTTTTGCGCCAGTGCGTAAACCAGGTAAATTGCCACGTGAAGTTATTTCTGCTGACTACGAAAAAGAATATGGTATTGATACGCTATGCATGCATGCTGATGCCATCAAACCAGGACAACGTGTCCTTATCGTTGATGATCTTTTGGCAACAGGTGGTACTGTTAAAGCGACAATCGAAATGATTGAACGCCTTGGCGGAGTCGTTGCTGGATGTGCCTTCCTTATTGAATTGGACGGCCTTAATGGACGTAAAGCCATCGAAGGCTACGACACAAAAGTCTTGATGAATTTCCCTGGCTAAAAAATAGCTATTTTTGACTGGCATCTTATCTTAGGATTATCAGAAATGCTTATTATTGGCTATAGTTCTTAACTATAGCTAACTAAAGAATTTATATAATTGAAAACTATATCTCCATGGTCTATAATATTAAGAAAGATATTGTATGAAATGGAGATATTTTTATGCCAATTAAACTTGATAAAGCCTTGCCGGCACTCGATATACTACGTTCTGAAAATGTCTTCATTATGGATGATAGCAGAGCGAGACATCAAGATATTCGTCCTATGGAGGTTTTAATCTTGAATCTAATGCCGACCAAAGAAGCAACCGAAACGCAGTTGCTTCGACTTTTGGCAAACACACCTCTCCAGATTAATGTCGATTTTCTTTACATGGAAAGTCATGAGTCCAAGAATACTGCGGCTGAGCATCTTGAAGCATTTTATAAGACATTTTCTGATATTAAACATAAATATTATGATGGTTTAATTATTACAGGTGCTCCTGTTGAAACCCTGGCATTTGAAGAGGTTGATTATTGGGAAGAGTTATGTGAGATTTTTGATTGGTCAAAGACCCACGTTTACTCAACCTTACATCTTTGTTGGGGAGCACAAGCTGGATTGTATTATAAATATGGTGTAGACAAGGTTTTGATGTCCCGTAAATTATCTGGTATTTTTTCACAAGATGTGAAAGATAATGGCAACCCGCTTATGCATGGCTTTGATGATAGTTTTATGGCACCGCATTCTCGTTATACAGAGGTTTTGGTTTCTGATGTTGAGAAATTAGAGAGTCTTGATATTATTGCGGCAAGTGAAGAAGTTGGGCTGTCGATTTTGGCGACAAAAGATTTGCGTGAGGTCTTTAGTTTTGGGCACCTGGAGTATGACCGTGATACCTTAGACAAGGAATATCAGCGAGATGTTTTGGCTGGTAAAAATCCAGATGTCCCAGAGAATTATTATCAAGATGATAACCCAGCAGAAAATATCAAGATGCGTTGGAATCTAGCTGCTACTACATTCTTTAGCAATTGGCTAAACTACGGTGTTTATCAAGAAACCCCATATCAATTGGAAGAACTGGAAACGGATTATTCATTTTTCGGTTATCTATAGAGGAAATCAATGAGTTTTTTAGAAAATTATCAATCTGGCAATCTGGTCTTACCGGCTGCCTTACTGTTTCACTATAAAGATATTTTTAAATCTTCGGATGAATTTTTAGTCTGGCAATTCTTTTATTTACAAAATACAACGCGATTGGATGATTTGGCACCAAGTCAAATTGCAACTGCTATGGACAAAACAGTTGCAGAGGTCAATCGTCTAATTTCAAATTTAACTGCTCAAGGGCTTTTAGATATGAAGACTATCGAACTTGGTGGCGAGATTGAGGTCATTTTTGACGCTAGTCCTGTATTGGCGAAGTTGGATGCTCTTCTCGAGGAGGATTCTGATACGCTTGCGCCAGCTGAGGAAGGTAATAGCTTAAAAGATCTTGTAGAAGATTTTGAACGTGAACTTGGTAGGATGCTCAGCCCATTTGAACTAGAGGATCTTCAAAAAACGCTCAAGGACGATAAGGCGGAGCCAGATTTGGTGCGAGCAGCTTTACGTGAAGCGGTCTTTAATGGTAAGACAAATTGGAATTATATTAATGCGATTTTGCGCAATTGGCGTCGTGAGGGGATTACGACTTTGCGTCAGGTTGAGGAGCGTCGTCAGGAGCGTGAGGAAGCTAAGAGTCCAAAAGTTTCTGTTTCGGACGATTTCTTGTCTGCCATGAATTTGTGGAGTGATCAATGAGAATCGGTAGAGAGCGTTTAAAAAAGGTTTTAGCTATTATTGGCGAGATGTTTCCAGATGCTCATGGTGAGTTGGAGTGGGATAGGGAAAAACCATTTCAATTGCTAGTTGCAGTTATTTTGTCGGCTCAGACAACGGATAAGGCTGTTAATAAAGTGACACCTGGTCTCTGGGCCAAGTATCCTGAGATTGAGGACTTGGCTCATGCGAATCTTCTTGATGTTGAAAATAGCTTGCGCACTATTGGGTTATATAAGAACAAGGCAAAGAATATTATTAAGACAGCGCGTGCTGTTTTACGAGATTTTGATGGTCGGGTTCCTAAGACTCATAAAGAATTGGAGACTCTTCCTGGTGTTGGACGGAAAACGGCTAATGTTGTCTTGGGAGAGGTTTACGGTATTCCGTCAATTGCTGTTGATACCCATGTTTCAAGGATTGCAAAACGATTAAATATTTCAGCACCTGATGCTGATGTTTCCGAAATTGAGCAAGATTTGATGAAGAAGATTCCTAAAAGAGATTGGATTGTCACGCATCATCGCTTAATTTTCTTTGGACGTTATCACTGCTTGGCTAAGAATCCTAAGTGTGAGACTTGTCCTCTTCAAAGTTATTGCAAGTATTATAAAGAAATAAGTCGATAAAACGTGTCTCTTAAGATGGATGAGTACAAAATCTATCTTAAGGGATTTTTGTCATTTTTAAACGTTAGATTTGCTTTCTTTTTGGTTTTATTCTCTTTTAAAATTAAAAGGATACAGCGTTCAGTTTCCTCGCCTACCTCCAGCTAGACCTTAGCCAGCTTGCCTCGTCTGATTTTGTTTTTCTTTGAATATAATATGCCTATGATGAAAAAAGGTACTATGTTATAATGGATTGGTTGGCAATTTTTGTTGTCATGCGGTTTGAAGTGTGATGCAAATATTTTCAATCATTTTAAACTTGCTATGGACAGTGACCATTAAACCTATTCATGATGTCACATTTGAAATTTGGAAAAGAAAAGGAATTTACATACCAGTATGGACCTTGAAAAGTATCGTCAGCTTGCTCTACAAAAACAAGGAGAGCATCGTAAATTTTTAGCAACACTTAAAAAGAAGGCGCCTAAGAATTTAGATAAAATTGTGCAAGAAGTTCACCAAGAAGTTTTTGCAGAAATAGATTGTACAGAGTGTGCAAATTGCTGTAAAACGCTTGGCCCACTTTTTACAGAAGCAGATATCACACGAATTGCAAAAGTTTTTCGCATGAAACTCCCTGTTTTTGAGGACATGTACCTACGTGTTGATGAGGATGGAGATAAGGTTTTTCAATCGATGCCCTGTCCATTCTTAGGTGGAGATAATCTTTGCTCGATTTATGATGTACGCCCCAAAGCTTGTCGTGAATTCCCACACACCGATCGAAAGAAAATCTATCAAATTAACCACTTGACTATCAAAAACACACTTACCTGCCCAGCTGCCTATCTCTTTGTGGAAAAGCTGAAAGATAGGGTTTGATTGTGAATGGGCTCATAGGAGATATGAGTCATTTTTTAAAAAAATTAGTAGTGACTGGCCCTATTGAAACATGTATCTTTCTCACTCTTATGCTATAATATCCCCAGACCCCCACGAAAGGACCCCTACCTTGTCTTACAAATTTTTACTTTTCGACCTTGACCACACTCTTCTTGATTTTGATGCTGCTGAGGATGTTGCTTTGACTGAGCTTTTGTTGGAAGCGAGTGTTTCTGATGTGCAGGATTATAAGGATTTTTATATTCCCATGAACAAGGCCCTTTGGGATGATTTGACTTTGAAGAAAATCACCAAAGATGAGCTTATTAATACCCGTTTTTCTCGTCTCTTTGCTCATTTTGGCCATGATGTTGACGGCAAAGCTTTTGCTCTTCGTTATCAGGAATTTCTCAGCCAGCAAGGTCAGACCTTTACTGGTGCGCGTGAGCTCTTGACAGATTTAAATGGAGAAGGATACCGCCTCTTAGCTGCAACCAATGGTATTCAGTTTATTCAGGAAGGACGTCTTCTGGCTTCAGATATCGACGGTCTCTTTGAGCAAGTCTTCATTTCTGGTGCGACAGGTCTTCAAAAGCCCGACAAAGCTTTTTTTGACTGGATTGCTTCTGATGTTGACTCTTTTAATCATAGCAAAGCGCTGATGATTGGCGATAGTCTTTTAGCCGACATTCAAGGCGGAAACAATGCCGGTATTGACACCGTCTGGTACAATCCTGAGAAAAAAGGCAACAGTAGCTCTGCCATTCCCACCTATACCGTCAAGGATTACGAGGAACTTCAAAAATTGTTGGACAACTAAAACGGATTTTACAAACTCAGCCAACAGGTCTATAATAGGAGGGCAAAGGAGTTTTATATGTCAACAATTAAGAAAAAAATCCCTGGCGTCTTCCTGGCTTTGCTCATTGCCTTGCCAGCATGGATTCTTGGTCAATATCTTCCTTTGGTGGGAGCGCCAGTTTTCGCCATCTTACTTGGTATGGTAATCGGTTATTTTCATACAAACCGCAACAAAACAAGTGTGGGAATTGCCTTCACTTCTAAATATATCCTGCAAACGGCTGTTGTTTTGCTTGGTTTTGGTCTCAATCTGTCTCAAGTCATGTCAGTTGGGCTGACTTCCTTACCCATTATTATCAGCACTATTTTGACCTCGCTCATTTTGGCTTACATCCTGCAAAAAGCATTTCACATTGATTTAAACATTGCGACTTTGATTGGGGTTGGCTCTTCCATTTGTGGAGGATCTGCCATAGCAGCGACAGCTCCTGTTATCAAGGCAAAAGATGATGAAGTGGCAACAGCTATTTCGGTCATTTTCCTCTTCAACATTCTAGCAGCGCTCATTTTCCCAACCCTTGGAGATTGGCTTGGGCTTTCAAATCAAGGCTTTGCCATCTTTGCGGGAACGGCGGTCAACGATACCTCCTCGGTCACAGCGACAGCCACGGCTTGGGATGCCATCCACAATTCCAACACCCTTGACACGGCTACCATTGTCAAGTTGACCAGAACCTTGGCTATCATCCCCATTACGCTAGGCTTATCCTTTTATCAAGCCTTTAAGGCTTCGGGAAATAGCAGAGCAGGTCAGGGAACCTTCAGTTTTAAGAAGGCATTTCCTATGTTTGTCCTCTATTTTCTCTTAGCATCGGTTGTCACAACAGTAGTGACAAGTTCAGGTATGGATACAGCCATCTTTGCTAATTTGAAAGTACTGTCAAAATTCTTCATCGTTATGGCCATGGCAGCAATTGGACTCAACACCAATCCCATTAAACTCATCAAGACTGGCGGACCAGCTCTCGGACTGGGAGCAGCCTGCTGGCTTGCTATCTCCATAGTTAGTTTAACCATGCAAACTTTAATTGGTACATGGTAGGCTTGGAAGCTCTTTGAGAATACTCACAAACGTCTGAAAGATTCAGGCGTTTTTTCTTACAAAACTGTAAGTGGAGAAGTGTCTAAAATAAGATACAATTAGGGTGTGAGAGAGTATAGCTCTAAACGAAAAAGAATCGGTCTAAGGACTGAATTTCTAAGCTCTGATGGATTATTTCTTGACAAAGAGATATAAAGTCTTTATACTTGTCTTATAATAACAGTACAATAGTTGGAGGAGATTATGTCTAGAAAAAACAAAAAGAAAATGTCTAATAAGACAAAAGGGATTATTGCAGGAGTTGCCTCTGTCTGTATTCTTGCTACAGCGGGAATTCTCTGGATGCAACAGAAAAATACAAGTGAAGAAGTTAAGGTTTCATATAGTTCAGCTAATGTAACTGAAGGTACAATTGCCTCGTCCACTCTGCTTTCAGGAACTGTCAAAGCTTTGAATGAGCAATATGTTTATTTTGATGCAGCCAAAGGATCAAGTGCCAAAGCTACAGTGTCTGTTGGAGATCAAATCACCGCGGGTCAGCAATTAGTTCAATATGACACTGCAACAGCACAATCTGCCTATGATACGGCAGTACGTAATCTGAACAAGGTTGGAAGACAGATTAATTACCTTAAAACTTATGGAAATCTTCCAACTACAACAACATCTGTTGATGAGGAAACCGGGGAAGAAACAACTATTACACAACAGCCATCTGAAGAGCAAAATGCCCAATATTTGCAACAATTACAAGATCTAAACGACTCTTATGCAGATGCTCAAGCAGAGGTTGATAAAGCTCAAGAAGCAATAAACCAAACTATTTTCTTGAGTGATGTTTCAGGAACTGTCGTTGAAGTAAATAATGATATTGATCCAAATTCAAAGAACAGTCAGGTTCTGGTTCACGTTGCCACTGAAGGACAACTTCAGATTAAAGGAACTGTAACCGAGTATGATTTAGCAAACCTAAAAAAGGATCAAGCTGTTAAAATCAAATCTAAAGTTTATCCTGATCAAGAGTGGACAGGAAAAATTTCCTATATTTCAAACTATCCTACTCAGAATGATGATCAAGGCTCAGCCTCAGCTTCTAATTCAGGTGCGGCTTATGAATACAAAGTTGATATCACAAGTGAATTGGGAGCTCTTAAACAAGGGTTCAGTGTCTCAGTAGAAGTTGTCAATGAAAACAAACGCAAGCTAGTACCTGTTACAGCTCTTGTCACAGATAACGAAAAGAATTATGTCTGGGTTTATGATGAGAATACCGGTAAGATTCAGAAAGTAGAAGTTACTTTGGGAAATGCTGACGCTAAACAACAAGAAATTTTAACAGGACTTGAAGTTGGCCAAGTTGTCATTACTAATCCAGACGACTCTTTAAAAGAAGGTCAAACAATTGAAAATCTTATTTCTGATGATACTGTGACTGAAGAAAGCAGTAAAGAATCCGAGGTGAAAGAATAGTGACAGATGGAAAAAAAGTCTTAATTCAACTCGATAATATTGTTAAAAGCTACCGCAATGGTGACCAAGAGTTACAAGTTTTGAAAGGTATTGATTTGACGGTTGAAGAAGGAGAATTTCTAGCCATCATGGGACCATCAGGTTCTGGGAAATCAACCTTAATGAATATCATTGGTCTGCTAGATCGTCCAACTTCAGGAGATTATTATCTGAACGGAACCCACGTTTCAGAATTAAATGACAAAGAATTGGCAAAAGTTAGAAATCAGGAAATTGGCTTTGTCTTTCAACAATTCTTTCTCCTTTCAAAATTATCAGCTTGGCAAAATGTTGAGATTCCCTTAATTTATGCTGGATTAGGTGTCAGCAAACGTCGACAACTAGCGCAGCAATTTTTAGAAAAAGTGGAATTAAGCGAGCGCATGAATCATTTGCCATCAGAATTATCAGGCGGGCAGAAGCAACGTGTAGCAATTGCTAGGGCCTTGGTTAATAATCCCTTTATTATCCTTGCGGATGAGCCAACTGGTGCTTTGGATACCAAGACTGGTGAGCAAATCATGGAGCTTTTAACGGAACTTAATCGGGAAGGAAAAACCATTATCATGGTTACACACGAACCAGAAATTGCCGATTACGCCAGACGTAAAATCGTTATCCGTGACGGTGAAATCACCAAAGATACCACTGAAAGTGTTAGAATAGAGTAAGGAGGACGGTGATGGAAAATTGGAAATTTGCCCTTTCTTCTGTACTTGGGCACAAGATGCGGTCCTTCCTAACTATGCTTGGAATTATCATAGGTGTAGCTTCAGTTGTTGTCATTATGGCTTTGGGTCAGGGAATGGCAGCGCAGGTTACCAGCATGTTCTCAGCAGACCGACAAGATATTCAAATCTATTATGTTTCAAAAGATTCAGAAGACGACCAAGGAGCAAGTTTATTTGGTCTTCTTTCTTCAAGTGATACAGGTCCTAAAATACAAGAAGAGTGGCTTAAAGAAATTGTAAAGACCGTTCCTGGCACAGAGAGTTATTATATTACTAATTCAACAACATCCACTGTTTCTCTAGATAAGAAAAAAGCAGATAATGTTAACATAACAGGAGTTAACAGTACCTATTTTGATGTCAAGAAATTCAAAATATTAGCTGGAAGAAGTTTTAGAGCTACCGATTATACTCAATTTGCACGTATCATCATGTTAGATACCAAGTTAGCTCAAAAACTTTTCGGTGATAATGACTCTGCTCTGAATCGTCAAGTTTCTGTAGGGTCGAAATCTTATTTAGTTGTTGGAGTTTATGAAGATCCAAATGCTGGCTCTGCCTTTTACGGTATGGGCTCTGAAGGTAATGCCATTATGACAAATACACAATTGGCAGCTGAATTTGGAACAGATGAAGCAGGAGCTGTCTATATCCACGTTGAAGATGTTAAAGATTCAACAGCCATTTCAGACCAAGCTGCAAGTGAGATGACACGATTGTCAGGAGTTAAGACTGGAGAATATACGACTTACGACATGTCCAAAGATATTGAAGAAATCAATTCGGCCTATAGCATTATGACAACTGTTATTGGAGCTATTGCAGGTATTTCTCTACTAGTTGGTGGTATAGGTGTCATGAATATTATGTTGGTATCTGTTACCGAACGAACTAGAGAAATTGGATTGCGTAAAGCTCTAGGGGCAACCAGAAGAAATATCTTGACACAGTTCCTAATTGAGTCAATGGTCTTGACTTTACTTGGGGGCTTGATTGGTTTGGGCTTGGCCTTTGCAGTGACAGCAGCTCTAGATGGTAGTATTGAAAGTATTAAGCCAGCTATTTCTATAAAAGTTGCACTTGGAAGTTTAGCCTTCTCTGCTCTAATTGGTATGATTTTTGGTATTCTTCCGGCTAGCAAAGCAAGTAAATTAGACCCAATCGAAGCACTTCGTTACGAGTAACAACTGCTGCAGGTGATTATAAAGGCAACCGTCACCATATCTAAACTAAATGATTTTTACTATCAAGCAATAATGTTATATTGTGACGTGAGAAACTAAAATCGACATTATTTTTGTTTCGAGCTAATGAGGTGCTTAGGCAATTCGCAAAATAGCGATTGCCGTAGAATGATTACTTGCTTTAGCAACAATCATTCTTAGCACGTTGAACACGGCTACGACACTGTGCAAATAGATACGCGCCTGTTTCAACTTTAGTTGATTACAGTCGTGGATACCTTTAGGTATAAAGACTTCCTAGACGTTAGAACAGTCTGGGGATAGACTGTTCTAAGTTGGGAATGAAGAAATCGAAGATTTCGCCCAAAGCGTCTTCGTCAGCTTTCTTGTCGTAGACGTCTGAACTTTCTACGCCTATAGGCTATGAAAGTCCTAGTCGTCCTGACGGGGGTGTGTCAACGAAATCACAGATTTTTGACTTACCGCCTAATTTGCTTTGTGTCGGTAACGTGAGATTTTCAAAACGATAATTTTTGAAAATCGAGCTAATGCTGGATGTAGAAACTGCTTATAGGCAGTTTCGTTTGGTGACGAGGTGTAATGCGCCCGTCACCAATCATCAGGCATACGACTTTGTATCTTGTGTAATTGAACACGGCTACGACACTGTGCAAATAGATAAAGACTTCCTAGACGCAAAAGCGTCTTCGTCAGCTTTCCTAATTTGCTTTGTGTTGCATACGCCTTTGTATCTTGTTTAAAGGAGGTGGTCAGGTGTATGTTTTTTGGAAGAAGTTCTTTAAGGGACTTAGTATCTTCTCAATTCTACTGACCATTACTTTTTTGGTATATTTGGTTAGAGGATTGGATATCCTTAAGAATCCAGAGGCGTTGAGTCAGCTTCTGACAAATCGTATGTTACTTGGTGCTTTTGCCTTCTTACTTTTACAAATTATTCAGGTTGTTATTCCTATTATTCCTGGTGGTGTGACGACTGTAGTTGGTTTCATGGCTTTTGGACCAGTTCTTGGATTTATTTTAAATTATGTAGGCATTGTACTTGGAAGTATCATCTTATTTGCTCTTACAAGACATTATGGTAAGATGTTTATCTTGCTCTTTATCGATGACAAGACTTATTATCATTACGAGAGAAGATTATTCAGCCCAACCTATGAACGTTTTTTTATTCTAAATATGATTTCACCACTGGCACCGGCAGATGTTATGGTCATGATAACAGGCTTGAGTGAGATGTCTTATCGAAAATTTCTTACTATAATTCTTATTTGTAAGCCCATTTCAATCTTGGCCTATGGTTATTTTTGGATATATGGTGGGAAATTTCTTTTTAAATAGAGCCAAAAAAGTCAGTTATCTGGCTTTTTTCTTTACCCAAAATATGGAATAATACTCAAATAATATCAAAATCAGACAAGGAAGTGAGACGAAGGCAGTGCTAAGGGGAGGTAAGTCGAAACTGACGTCTATCATTTTGATATTAAAAGAGTATAAGGTATGAGTTGTTAGTGTAAAATAATACTCGGAAAAACGTTTACATGTTTTCAAAATAAAAAAAGTCCTATATCCTAGGAAATGACGAAATAACCCAAAAGGATATAGAACCTATGACTATTGTAACAAAGATTGGAAAAATTTTAAAGACTAGTAAACATTTATCTGAGTTAGAAACAGAAATAATGAGTTTGATGAGTAAGGTCTTTACAGAGAGTTTGGCTCATTGCTTAGAACGCTTAGATAAGGAACTT
>NZ_AQYA01000035.1 GCF_000376985.1 Streptococcus henryi DSM 19005 | reverse complement strand
CCGGATGGAAGGCTGGTCGGCCAGTATGAGACTTTTCTTCCAGTAAAACATGATTAGGGATACTGTCCACGAAAAGACTGATGAGTCTAACTTCATGGTTCATGGGAATATCGTAAGCAAGATTTAGTTCCAAACTTAACTGATTTGTGTTATACTCTTTATACATAGTCATGGCTTTCTAATTGTTTTGTCGTTATTATAATTATAAACCATGACATAGGAAAACGAGCATCTCCAACTGCGGAAATGCCCGTTTTTTTTGTGTTCTGAAGCTAGTTTTTGCCCAGCCTCTTCTTTTTATCCTGTATAAGTTTCCTGATAAAACTCGATTTTATCCCCATCTTGGACCTTAATCTGGTCCGCAGCCTTTGGAGCTAAATCATCATTAAGATCAAACATCCAATACTTTCCTGCTTCTTCATCCTGAGCTAGACCATCAATAACAGTGATAAAGCCGTTAGATTCTTCAACTTCATAATTCTCCTTGAGGACATCCATGACGGTATCACCTTTATAGAAGTCCACTTTTTCGTCAGTTACATCATCTTCTCTTCTGACAATGAGTTGGACAGTTCCTGCCACTTCTTTTTGTGACTCTTTAGCAGAGTCAGCTCCGCCATTGCCACAAGCGACTAAAAGCAGCATAGCAACTGATAAAACGAAATATTTAAACAACTTTTTCATCTGAAAATCTCCTTAAAATAGGTAATAATAGGGGGTAAAAGAGCAAGGTGGAGAGGGCATGGGCCAAGTTAAAGCTAGCCCCAGCCAAAACGTAGCTCCACCAAGGCATGTTGTATAAGAAGGCATAACAAGAATCGATGACAAGACCATAAATGATCCCCATCATGCCAGCCAAAAACGCTTGAAGAGTAACCGTTTTTATTTTATCAAATTTCAAAATCTTTGTCAGCGGGTATAGCAGAAAACGCCATAGACAGAGGACTACTGCAAAGGAAAGGATTTGGAAAAATACCCAAGGTCCGAAACCTAAAAGAAAGGAAGAAACCAGCATGGTCACCGCCATGATAAGTAGGCTATCACCTATCCCAAAAATAATACTGACAATTAAAAAGATTGCTGTAATGGGCTGGATGTTGGGTAGAGTCGCAAAAGCATAACGAAAGACAACACACAGTGCTGATAAAATAGCAATCCGACTTATACGCTGCAAAGTCAACTGAGTTCTTTTTATATTCATTATTCCAGTCTAGTGGAAAGGGTTACAACTGTCAAGTAGCAAAAAAACGTTTCAACTGCTAAAAAGAGTCTGGAACATTGTCCAAACTCTTTTTGATGATAGAAATCTACCAGAGGCAGATAAAAGGGGCAGAAAATTTTCAACTTAATTATCCAAATTTGGATAACTACTTATCGGTAAATGATCATTGAATAGGAAGGATTCCGGACTGAGATGAACCATTTGTTTTTGTCCTGATTTCCAGAAAATCAAAATCAAGGCAGATGTAATAATAACGCCAATTAGATAAGTCAAAGTAACCAAGCCCATATTAAATCCAATTGGTTGACTCAAAATATAAACGACAACTGCATAAAGCATAAAGATAGCTGGTACAAATGTCACCCAGTAATTACGCTTTTTAAGCATTAAATAACGAGTGGAAACTAGCAGACTGATAACAGCTGTTACTTGATTAGCCCAGTTGAAATAACGCCATAAAATATTGAAATCTACCTTAGTTAAAACAAAAGAGATTAAATAAAGCGGAATAGTGACTGCGAAAATTTTTGATAGGGTGTTTTGTTTGATATGTAGATAATCTGCCACGATATTACGTAAACTACGGAAAGCTGACAAACCTGATGAAATTGGTAGAACAATAACACCAATAATTCCGATAGTACCAATAAAACTACCAAGCAACATGACCATAACTTTATTAACAACAGCCGAAGCAGTTCCAGAAGCAATCATCTGAGATAAAGTTTGTCCATCAAAAAGTGCCATAGAAGCTGCTGCCCAAATCATTGCAATGACACCTTCGGCAACCATCATACCGTAGAAAGTAAAGCGTCCTTCGCGTTCATTTGTCATTGTGCGAGAAACCATGGGAGCTTGGGTTGCATGAAAACCTGATAATGCACCACAAGAAATGGTGAAGAATAATGCTGGGAAAATTGCTAGACCACCTGGATGCATATTATGGAAGGTTGCTGGAGTTAGATTTGGAATCGTGAAACCACCAGTCACCAAACGAAATGCTACTGCTGCAGTACTAACCAAAAGGATGACACAAAAGATTGGATAAACTTTCCCCATGGCCTTATCAATTGGCAAAACTGTTGAGATGAGGTAATAGAGGAAAATTAAACCAATGATCCAAGGCAATGTCATGATTCCCTTAGGTAAGATACTAAGAATCAAATTGGCAGGTGTAACTACAAAAACAGTACCAACTAAAAGCAAGAGTAACATAGAAAAAATATTGATAACCAGTTTCATTGATTTTCCTAAATAACGACTGGCTAATTCTGGCAAGTGAGCTCCCTTATTTCTGAGAGAAATCATCCCGATCATATAATCATGAACACCACCTGCAAAGATACAACCAATGATAATCCAAAGATAAGCCGTCGGACCATAGAGTGCTCCCATAATCGGTCCAAAAATAGGCCCAGTTCCTGCAATATTAAGCAGTTCAATCATACTGTTTTTCCATTTTGGCATAGGAACAAAATCATAACCATCCCGCAATTCCTCAGATGGTGTCTTACGAGTTTCATCAATTTCAAAATTTTTCTCGATGTAAAGACCATAGGTTAAATAACCAATAACCAGTAAAGCAATACCTCCCAAAAAAGTAAACATGACAAACCCTCCTTATTAAATGTGAATGCGTCTTATTTGTATATCAGACAAAATGTCTTTCCAATATTTGAATCATTTTAAGGACCTAATTGATATCAAAAACGATGTGATAAGAACTGGCAAAGAAGCTTTACAAACTACTCTTTCTGTCCTCACCTTTTAACGCTTACATTATAACAATGAAAAATAAAGGATTTCTCTTTTCAAAATGAACTGCTTTGATTTCGTGCTGAATAAACTAAAAACGAAGCCGACTGACTCCGTTTTAAGAATGAATACCTAAATCTTTCTTTACTTGATTAACATTTGCACGACTTACAGGAACTTTAATACCTCCTGCTAGAGTTAAACTCAGGGTCTGATTAAACCAAGGTTCTACAACTGTTACCTTGTCTAAATTAATAAGATATGAACGATGGACACGCCTAAAATTATCTCTTGGCAATTTCTCCAACCAATCAGACAGCGATCCATGTGTTTCATAGTTTTTCTTAACAGTATGAATTAGTAGAAGCCCTTGTTGCGCTTCGATCGTGATAATCTCTTTAGCAGGTACCATATAGATGCGATCATCTTGCGAGATAGGATAGGTCTCTTGCCTCGCTTCTCCTGCATTTGCTTCTTGCTGGGCAAAGATGCTCTGTTGGGCCTTATCCATAGCTTGCTTTAGACGATCAGCTTCATAAGGTTTCAATAAATAATCCCTAGCATTTTGCTCAAAGGCCTGTACAGCATATTGGTCATAAGCTGTTGCAAATATGATGATTGGAGGATTTGTCATGTGATTAACATGTGTAGCTAAAGTTAAACCTGACTCATCTTGTAAGTGAATATCAAGAAAAACGACATCGAATGGTTGACGTAGCAAAAGTGCCAAAGCCGATGTCATATCCTCTGCTGTTTCAATAGTCAAACTATCATCATACTTATTAAGCAGATAAGTTAATTCATTCCGAGCTAATGGCTCATCATCTACGATTAAAACTTGCATCATTTTAATCTCCCTTCTCTACGGATAGTGGCAAAATCACTCGAACAGACGTTCCAGCATCTGATGAATCAAACTCCATAATCGCTTCATGTCCATACAGTAAATTAATACGTCTTGCCAAATTTTCTAAAGCAGACCCTGTCCCCTCTTCGGATTCTTGTTTAACCTTGCCAAGACTGGTTAGTTTTTCATAAGGAATTCCTTGACCATTGTCGACAACAGAGATGATTAAACTATCCTGATTTCTATCAATGCTCACTTTCAAGTGATTGTCAAACTTAGTTTGTTTGAAGGCATGTTTATAAGCATTTTCAACTAAAACTTGTAAAGTAAATGGCGGAACTGGGAAAGAACCATCACGCGCTTCATTCATTTCCAGCTGAAAATCCACTTTATCAGGAAAACGTGCTTTCTCCAAAGCCAAATAGGCATTTACTTGGGCAATCTCTTGACTTAGAGGAATAACATTCTCTCTTGCTCCCTGTAAATTAGCTCTCAAAAATTTACTCAAATCAAGCAAAAGTTGACGTGCTTGTTCTCCATTGACTCTTATCATAGCTAGGATCGTATTAAGAGCATTAAAAAGAAAATGTGGATTAACCTGAGCTTGCAGAGACTTGATTTCAGCATCTTGCAGAAGACGGGCTGCCATCTCTGCCTGTCCTAAAGCTAATTGAGTAGAGAAAATATTTCCCAACCCCTGCGCTAGCTGTTGGTCAACATAGCTCATCTTTTGAGAATCCGAAAAATACAACTTCAGTGTGCCCACTGTTTCACCCTCGATTTTCAGAGGAATGATAATAGCTGCAGACAAAGGACAGTCATCGTGATGACAATCAATATCATCTCGACTCTTTGCAATGCAAATTTCACCAGTCTCAATAGCTTGTTTAGCAAGTTCCGTTTGCAAAGGTACATCAGGCAGATGATGCTCAGAACCTGAACCAACGAAAGCCAAAATTCGTTTCCGATCTGTCAAACTCACCGCTGAAACCTTCATGTATTTATAAATAATATCAGCCACGGATTGACAGGACAAGTTAGTCAACCCCTGACGCAAATACGGTAAAGTATGATTTGCCAGACTAAGAACATCATGGGTTTGAAGGGCTCGTGCTTGCTCTTCAAGCTGTCTGGTCGAACTAAGAATAGAGGTGAAAATCCCAATTCCCAGTGTATTAGCTGAAATCATGGGCAGAGCGATAAACGCAACCAGTTTCCCAGCCTGAACTCTATCTTGACTGAGGAGTAAGATACAAAGCATCTGTAAAATTTCCATAAGCAATCCCACAAACATTGCTTGATGGACTTTAGCCATATGGCCCTGCTTTTTCCAAAAATAACGTCCAGAAATTCCTGAACAAAGACCGATCAGGATTGATGAAACCATATAGATGTGAGGTGATAAGCCACCTTGCCAAAAGCGAACTAAGGCAGAAATGAGCCCTACGCTGATACCGACAAGTGGTCCTCCAAACAATCCGGCAATCCCAATGGAAAGTACGCGGGTATTTGCTACCGAGGACTGTTGAGCAATCTGACCAAAACTCTGATTAACAATGGCTAAACCTGACTGGATTTCAACACCAGTAAAGTTGGAAATTATGGCAAAAACTCCAAATAACAATAAGAGAATAAACTGATTTTTGCGCCTATCAGGAGAATTTAAAGTTTCCTTAATCATAGGAATATGAACGAAAGCATAAGCTAATAGAATAATCAATCCTGCCCGTTCCATCATAATAAAAAACAGAGTCATTGCATTTCTCCTCTCAAACACCTCCATTATAGCACAAGAATAGCTGAGCCTTATCATCTTTTTCATAAAATAAAAACTCTAGCCAGACTATGTCTGAAACTAGAGTTCAATCTTATATGAGGAAATTAACCCCAAACTTCGTCAATAACTTCCTTAACAAGGGCTAATTTTTTCCATTGGTCTTCTTCTGTCAAGATATTTCCTTCTTCAGTTGAGGCGAATCCACATTGAGTTGATAGCCAAAGCTGATCGAGTGGAAGGAATTTTTCTGCTTCGCGAATACGGGCAATAATAGCATCCTTGTCTTCAAGAGTAGCTTCTTTTGAAGTAATCAATCCAAGCACTGCTACTTTTTTCCCAGAAACCTTGGCAAGTGGTTCAAAACCACCTGAACGGTCGTTGTCAAATTCTAAGAAGTACTCAGCAACATTTTCTTTATCAAAGAGTTCATCTGCTACTGCATCATAGCCTCCTGATGATGCCCATGTTGAGTGGTAATTCCCACGACAAACGTGAGTGTTAACCAATAGCCCTTCTGGGACGTTGTTGTAAACATCATTGTTAAGTGTCAAGAAGAGTTCTGCCAATTCATCACGAACTTCTTGGGCTGTTTTACCAGTTGCTGCACCCCAAGCAGTCAAGAAGTTGTTATCTACCAAGGTTCCCCAAGTACAATCATCTACTTGAAGTGTTTTAAGACCTGCAGCAATCAAGTCATCGATAACTGTCAAATAAGCATTCTTAATATCTTCACGTAATTGTTCAAAGTCTGGGTAAATCTCATTTAACTTTTCAACGTGTTCAGCATCACGTATGAGTTCAAAGTAAAATTGAGCTGGTGCTGGAATAGTGTATTTAGCTTCTACATCTAGACCTTTTGAGTCTACGTAGTCTTTCAAGAACTGGTAAGCTGCAACAAAAGGATGTTTGTCACCAGTGATTTTTCCTGCGATTAAAGCTGAATCAGCTTTTGTTGTTTCATCATGGAAATGGTAGCCTTCTGCAGCTTGGACATGGTCAATACCATTAAATCCCCAGAAGAAATCAAGATGCCAATAAGCACGACGAAACTCACCATCTGTCACTTTTTCAAGACCAGCTTCAATTTGTTTATCAACCAATTCTTTAATGGCTTTATCTTCTACTGCTGCCAACTGCTCTGCAGTGATTTTTCCTGCTTCAAAGTCCTCACGCGCTTGAATAAGCTCTGCGGGACGTAGGAAAGAGCCAACATGTTCAAAATACTTCTTAGTCATCTGTTTCACCTCATTTATCTGATGAGTTCATTCTACCAGAGCTACCTATAGTTGTAAATTATATATTTTCTATTATTTGATATAGTTGTTAACTATACCAAGATCCCTCATTTTATTTTAAGAGCTATAAGAAAAAGAATTCAATTCTATCAAAAGAGAATTGAATCCTTAAACACTATATTTTCTAAAGATTTCCAAGTCTTATTGGTTTCCCCAAACCTCATCGATGACTTCCTTAACAAGGGCCAATTTCTTCCATTGGTCTTCATCTGTCAAGATATTTCCTTCTTCAGTTGAAGCGAAGCCACATTGTGTTGCCAACCAAAGTTGATCAAGTGGGAGAAACTCACTGGCCTCTTTGATGCGAGCAATGATGGTTTCTTTGTCCTCAAGTTTTCCTTCTTTAGTTGTGACAAGGCCAAGCACCGCAACTTTATTAGGATCCTTAAATTCAGCAAGCGGTTCAAATCCGCCTGAACGTTCATTGTCATATTCAAGGAAATAGGCTGTCGCATTTTCACGACCAAAGAGTGTTTCAGCAACTGCTGTGTATGGACCTGTTGTAGCGTAAGTTGATTGATAGTTACCACGGCAAACATGGGTATTGATTTGCAAGTCCTCAGGAAGATCTTCGATTGCCTTGTTATTGATTGCCAAGAGTCCTTCACGGATGAAGTCTTTGTCAATTTCACCGTTAGTGACAGTCTTATAGAAGTCATCATCCATGATAACGCCCCAAGTACAATCGTCCAGCTGAATAGTGCGTGCTCCTTCTTCATAAAGAGCCAAAATAGATTGGCGATAAGCTGCAGCCAAGTCAGCAATCAAATCTGCTTGATTTGGGTAAATTTCCAAGGCTTTCTGGATATTGCTGCCACGTTGCAGTTCAATCATACATTGGGCTGGTGCTGGGATGGTAATTTTAGCTTCAACACCGCGCTCATCGGCCAACTTTTTAAGGAATTGGAAATGTTTAATGAAAGGATGGTTTTCTTTAGTAAAGCCAATTTTTCCTGAAACAATAGCTGAATCGTCATTGGTCTCAATCCCTTCAAAAGCCAATCCCTCACCATATTGGTACCGTTCGATACCATCAAAGCCCCAGAAGAAATCGGTATGCCAGTTGGCACGACGAAACTCACCATCTGTCACTTTTTCCAAGCCAGCAGCTACTTGCTTATCCACCAATTCTGTAATGAGACGATCTTCAACAGCTGTCAACTCTTCAAATGTAATGTCACCGTTGGCAAAGGCGGCGCGGGCTTGATGTAATTCTTCAGGTCTCAAAAATGAGCCGACGTGTTCGAAATATTTTTTAGTCATGTCTTTACCTCGTTTGTTATGATAAGCCCAGTTTAGCAAAGTTCACTATAGCTGTAAAATATATATTTTCTATTATTTTCTATAGTTACTAACTATAACACTCATTACTTTGTGAAAAAATAGTTCTTTTTTCAGTTAACAGATCAGTCTTATTCTCTAGCAAATATCGCATGTCCATTACTTTTTCAGTTAAGTGCCTATTTTCTTGATTTTTTTGTGAAATTATGTGACAGTTTTGTGACAAAAGTCTGCTCCCTTTGATTTTTAGTCAATTTTACGTTAAAATATGACTAATGAGAAGAAGAATTAAACCTATAGTTGTTCTTGTCTTATTTGCCTTATTGGCTCTGCTATTTTTCAAAGGAAAAGCTTACTCAGAACAGCTTCTCGCGAAACAGTTAGCTGAGGCTGAGAAATCTATCCCCACAGTTAGCAGTAGCACGGCATCTAGTTCAAGTTCAGAGGAAGAAGAGTTTGTTCTTAATCCGATTATTGATGTTTCAGGCTGGCAGCTTCCTAGTCAGATAGACTATGATACCTTATCACTCAATATCTCTGGTGCCATTGTTCGTGTCTATGGAGGGTCACAGATTACCAAAGATAATAATGCTGCTTATACGACTGGGGTTGATAAATCGTTTAAGACTCACATCAAAGAATTTCAAAAAAGAGACGTTCCTGTAGCAGTATACAGCTATGCGCTTGGTACAAGTGTCAAAGAAATGAAGGAAGAAGCACAGGCCTTTTATAAGGCTGCCTCTCCTTACAATCCAACTTTTTATTGGGTTGACGTTGAAGAAGAGACTATGGACGAGATGAATAAAGGTGTCCAAGCTTTTCGTAAGGAACTGAAAAAACTTGGTGCTGAAAATGTCGGTATCTATATCGGTACTTATTTTATGGCCGAACAGGAAATATCGGTCGATGAGTTTGACGCTGTTTGGATTCCAACATACGGGTCAGATTCAGGCTACTATGAGGCTGCACCTAATACTGATCTCGACTATGACCTCCATCAATATACTTCACAAGGTTATTTGAATGGGTTTGATTATCCGCTTGACCTTAATCAAATTGCTGTTACCAAGGAAGCCAAAGCTACTTACGAAAAATTATTCGGTAAAATCGAAGACTAGAATTATGTTTGTTTGATTGATTATCAACCACTTCATAACTAATTTCTCCAAGTGTTTACAACTTGGAGTTTTCTTATGCACTTAAAGGAGAAATTGAGACTATACTCTTTTAAAATCAACATCAGACGAAGACAGTACTAGGCTAGGGCAAGTCGAAACTGACGATGTCTCATTTGATTTTCAAAGAGTATTCATAAAAGAGGATACCGAATGATTTTCTATTCATATTTTTAAGAATATTGTATATTTTTTCAAAAAATTCTTGACAAGATAAAGTTTATCAAGCTATAATGTTAGCAATTAAATAACTTCACAAAGGAGTGCCTAGGCTGAGATCGCATCTGCGAAATCCTAAGAACCTGATCTCGTTAGTACGAGCGGAGGAATTGTGACCATTTCATAGGGATTTTTATCTGACTCATTTTTTATACAGTCAGCTTTCCTTATTGTCATTAGATCAAGCCACTCCTTTTGTGATATAAAGGAGTTTTTTATGTCCAAAAATGTTTCTGTCCTCGTCGAAGCTGCTATTTTTGCCGCACTGGCTATGGCTCTTTCAATGCTCCCTGATTTTGCCTCTTGGTTTACGCCTTCATTTGGGGCTATCCCTCTTATTCTTTTTTCTCTTCGCCGTGGTCCAAAATATGGCATCCTTGCTGGTTTAATTTGGGGCTTGTTACATTTTGTTCTGGGTAAGGTTTACTACCTCAGCATCTCCCAAGTCCTCATTGAGTACATCCTAGCCTTTGCCTGCATGGGGACTGCTGGCTTCCTGACTACTCCCCTCCAAAAAGCTCTCAAATCTCAGCAAACTAAATCAGCTCTGCTATTTGCCCTAAGCGGTGCCTGCCTAGCCACAATCCTGCGCTACATCTGGCACTATGTAGCTGGCATCATCTTTTGGTCCTCTTATGCACCCGAAGGCATGTCTGCCTCATGGTATTCTTTTACGGTCAATGGCACAGCTGGTGGGCTGACTCTCTTCTTTGTCATTATTAGTATTGTGATTTTGCTAAAGAGCCAACCTAAATTCTTCCAACCAAATCATTAATTTATTGTTCCTTAAAAATGGTATAATACCTTTATATCTTTTTAAAGAGCAAGGAGAATAACTTAAAATGGCTAAGAAAGTCAAAATTAAAAAGACTTTAGTTGACCAAATTTTAGATAAGGCCAAAATTGAACACGATAGTCTTTCCCTCAATGCTTTAGAGGGAAGCTTACCAGATGATATTAGTAAAGAAGACATCTTCAAAACCTTAGCTTTAACTGGTGATAAGACAGGACCTGTCATTGGCATTGTCCAAATTACAGAACACTTGTCTGAGAAAAAATTAGCCAAAGTATCGGGCAACAAAAAGGTTTCAATGATTCCTCAAAAAGATCTTCAAAAGACAACAGGTTATATTCACGGTGCCAATAATCCTGTTGGTATCCGCCAAAAGCACAACTTCCCTATCTTTATTGATAATCGCGCCCTTGAACTAGGTCAGATGATTGTATCTGCAGGTGAAGTTGGACGTTCTATTCGAATTGATAGTCAAGTTCTAGCTGATTTTGTCGGAGCAAATTTTGCGGATTTAATTGAGGAGTAAGAAAAAATGAAATTTTATTTTGTCAGACATGGAAAAACCGAATGGAATGAAGAGGGACGTCTCCAAGGAGCAAATGGAGATTCACCACTTCTTGAGGAATCCATTGAGGAGATTAAAGAATTGGGACGTTACTTGGCTCATGTTCCGTTTGATGCTGTCTATTCTAGTGATTTGAAAAGAGCTCAAAAAACTGCCCAGTTGATTGTCCAAGAATCAGATAATCCTCAACCAATCACCTATACAGCTGCTCTTCGTGAATGGGGCTTGGGACGCTTAGAAGGCAGCAAGATTTCAACTATGCTTGCCATCTATCCCCAACAAATGCATGCTTTCCGTCATCGTCTAGAGAAATTTAATGCCGACATGTTTGAAGCTGAAAGCCTCTATCAAACAACCCGTCGCGTTCGTGATTTGGTTCATTCACTCAATGGCAAGCCCTATGAAAATGTTCTCTTTGTCGGCCACGGAGCTAACTTAACCGCCAGCATTCGTTCCCTCATGGGACATGAAGCCGCTACTATTCGTAACAGAGGTGGCCTAGACAATACCAGCGTCACTGTCCTTGAAACAGCAGACTTCAAAACTTTCCACTGCACAAACTGGAACGACAAGTCTTATGTCAAAGAGCAAATGACCATTACCCAAAAATAAGATAAGCACAAAATAAGCTGAGAATGAAATTTCTCAGCTTATTTGTTTATAGGAATATCTTGTCGTCAAAGACTGTATAGTCGAATGATACTCTTCGAAAATCAAAATGATGCGTCGTTAAGCCTTCTTGACTACCACTAGGTATGTATGCGTCGTCTTGCCTAGTCTAATACTCTTTTAAAATCAAAATGATACATCGTCAGTTTCGTCTTGGCCTACTCTCGGCTGAGTGAAAGACCTTTCCTTAAGACCCACCTCTGTTCCTCAGTACCTTGTCTGAAAGCTATTCATTCGCTATATTACAAATGGGCACCTCTAGCAACTAGTTCTTCCAATTCTGTTAGGCGTTCTTCAAAGACTTTGAAGGCTGCGTTGAGGTAGTCAACACTTGTCATGTCAACACCCGCTTTTTGGATGATGTTGAGTGAGTAGTCAGAGCTTCCTGATTTGAGGAAGCCTAAGTATTTATCAATATCTTCCTGGCTGCCATGAACGATTTTTTCTGATAAATAGCTGGCTGCAGCAAAGCCCGTCGCATATTGGTAGACATAGTAATTATAGTAGAAATGTGGAATACGTGCCCACTCAAATTGGATTTCAGGGTTGTCTTCCTTTTTAAGGCCATAATATTTCTCATTGAGCTCTGCATAGAGATTGTTGAGGTACTCGCTTGTAAGAACTTCCCCTTCCTGGTCCGCCTTGTGGATAAGATGTTCAAACTCAGCAAACTGGGCTTGACGAAAGACTGTTCCCTTAAAGCCATCAAGGTAATGATTGAGAATGGCAAAGCGCTGCTTGTTATCTTCCACTTCTTTCAGGAGAGTTTCGGTCATGATATTTTCATTGGTAGTTGAGGCAATCTCAGCCAAGAAGAGGGTATAATCTCCATAAACGTAAGGCTGATGTTCACGGGTAAGGGTTGAATGAAGGCTATGGCCAGTTTCATGGACAAGGGTATAAAGATTGTCTAGAGTATCCTGCCAGTTGAGCAACATAAAGGCATTGGTATCATAGGAACCGCCAGAATAGGCTCCTGAGCGTTTTCCTTTATTGACATGAACATCAATCCAGCGTTCTGTGAAGGCATGATGAACACGGTCTGCATATTCCTTACCAAAAATCTGGAGAACCTGCTCTGCTTTTTCCAAAGCTTCTTCATAAGTGAAGGTCATATCTGTTTGAGATAGAGGTGTGTAAATGTCATACATCTTAAGCTCATCGACACCTAGGACTTGCTTACGCAAATTGACATAGCGTTGCAAGAGATGCAAGTTACTATTAACCGCTTCAAGGAGGGTATCGTAAACGGCTTCAGGGATAAAGTTGGCTGACATGGCAGCGTCACGGGCAGAGTCAAATTTACGAACACGCGCCTTGTAGTTTTGAACTTTGACGTTGGTTTGAAGTGTCTTAGCATAGGTGTGCTGGTATTGATTATAGGTGCTGTACATGGCCTCATAAGCCTCTTTACGAACCTGACGATTTTTAGATTCCATGAGACTGATAAAGTTCCCGTGCGTTAGCTGTACTTCTTCCCCGTTTTCATTTGTTACAAAGGGGAAAACAATATCCGCATTGTCTAAGATGCTGAAGGTTTCACTAGCAGCTCCGAAAATTTCTTGCGCGCCAGCCAAAAGCTCTTCTTCTGCTTGCGACAGCACATGGGCCTGACGTTTTAAAAGCTGTTCAAAGAAATGAGCATAGGCAGACAAAGCAGGAACTTCAGCGACAAAGGCTTCATAATCTTGGCCGCTCAAGGTCATAAACTCTGGTTCATAGAAGGCAAAAACTTCGCTGAATTTAGCATAAAGGGCCGTTGCCTTAGCTTCATATTCTTGATACTTAGCTACTGTTGTATCCTGGTCATTTTTCATAGAAGCATAGACATAGAATTTCTCTAAACGACGAGACAGGTCCAAGTAGGCTTCCGTAATCTCCAGCAAGTTTTGACCTGATGTGACCAAGTTCCCAGCAAATGACTTAGCGTCTTGGATTTGAGCAGAGAGTGTCTCAAATTCTTCCTCCCAAGCTTGGTCAGTGGCAAAAATAGTGGACAAATCCCACTGATATTTTTCTTCAATATGTGAACGATTATCAGACATGATAAACTCCTTTATCTTTTCTTAGTTTCCATTTTAACATAAAAAGCAGGGGGATAGAGAATTTGACGAGACATATTTTCCTGCCCCCTATAGTAGCGGAAAAAAGCTGCGCTGTAGCCAGATAAATCTCTAGAAATCTGACAAAAACCCTGTGGACTCTGGGGTGGTCTGACCTGCGGATAAAAGTCAGCATCCGTTTGCGCTATCAGATTAGCACCTTGTGAATAAGCGATTTCCTGCTGGCGCAGCCAACGTGGATTTCTTGCCATCAGTTGCTTTTGAATACGTAGGGCCAGATTTGTCATTTGAGGAACTTCATACTGGGCCATTTCTTGCTGAACATAAGGTTGCCTAAAGAAGGCCATAAGGTCATCATCAAAGGAAGCAGACTTGGTCAAATAATATAGCTTGCCAAAAAGGTCCTCAAGAATCATGTATTTGAGCCTTAACTGACGGTTTTGGACATCTAATTCCCAGAGATGAAAGCCCATATTTTGTGAGAAATAGAGCGTCTGCTTCTGTAGGTCTGTCAGTTTCTGACCTAACCAGAGCTTCTTGCCTAAGAGCCATAAGACTTGAAAGCCCTGCCTTTGATAGGCCAGACTTCGCTGACACAAGCGTTCTTGTGACAGACGGCTGCATTGAACTTCCAGCGCCAGCTTTTTATTAACCAAAAGATCCGCTATCTGTCCCAAATCTGGCAAAAAGGTCTCAACCTCAACTTGCTCGCTCTTGGATAGGCTATGATAGAGCTCTGCCTTCAGACATAGATGCTCATCTGATTCATTTTCAGTGTAAAAGTGACAATCTTTGAGGCTGACATGGGCAAAATGCGGTCGCATGACAGAACCTTTCTTCAAACGCACTGCACCTCCGCAAGCTGGACAGCTAAAGGCCTGTTTTTGAGGAAGTCCCTCTAATAAAGTGATTAGTTTCCCATTCTTATCATAAGCAGATAACATAGATACCTCCTTACTTGATTATTCGTAAAGTATCTGTAAATCCTAGATATTTCAAAATTTTTTTGTAATTTCTAGAACGAAAAAGGCTTAAAGTTACTAGGAGAACTTTAAACCTTTAAGATTATTACCAGCCAACTTTATCCGGGTCTTCTTGAGCTTTGACACCTTGAAGGCTATCAAGCTTAGCCATATCCTCATCAGATAAGGTAAAATCAAAGATATCAAGGTTAGCTTTGATATTTTTTGGTGTCACTGATTTTGGCAGTGGAAGGAAACCTTTTTGTAGTGACCAACGCAGAGCAACTTGAGCAACAGATTTGTTATTTGATTCTGCTACTTCCTTGGCTGTTTCATTGCTGAAGATACTTCCTGTACCAAGTGGGCTGTAAGCTTCTAGAAGAATATCATGTTCATTACAGAAAGCTGTTAATTCTTCTTGTGGGCAGTCTGGTGCTAAGAGAACTTGGTTAACATGCGGTTTGATTTCAGCTGTTTCAAAGAGGGCTTCTAAGTGGTGAATCATGAAGTTAGACACACCTATGGCTTTCACTTTACCTTCTTTGTAAGCTTCCTCCATGGCTTTCCAAGCGCCAGCATTGCCAGCCTTCCAAGCATCATTTTCACGCAAAGCTTTTGGATTTGGCCAGTGAATCAAGAGCAAATCTAGATAGTCTGTTCCAAGTTTTTTAAGGGATTCATCGATAGATTCCTTAGCAAGGTCATAGCTGTGCTTATCATTCCAAACCTTTGTGGTCAAGAAAATGTCTTCACGGGAAAGACCAGAATCTGCAATGGCACGACCGACGCTGACTTCATTGCCATAAATTTGGGCTGTATCCACATGGCGGTAACCAACTTCTAGGGCATAAGCAACGCTGTTATAGGCCTCATCTCCCTCAGGAATTTGCCAGGTTCCAAAACCGATTTTAGGAATCTTAAGACCATTTGAAAGTGTGTAATCTTCCATCATTTGTCCTCCAATAATTAATCTGCCTTTATTATACAACTTAGACTAGGTTTAAGGTCAAGTGGAAAGTCTTTTAGAAAAATAGAAAATCCAAAACAAGAGCCCCGCAAGTGCCAGAGCAAGACCCAAGCCTGTATAGAAAAAGGCAATAAAGCTTGAGGGAACCAGACCAGAGCTTCGAAGTAAAATGCCACCAGTCATCATAACTATCATGATCAGGTAGGATTTGAGATCAAAGAATTGCCAGAATGGTCTCCGTGCTTCCTTGTAGTCAGAAATACGTCTGGCATGCATAAATGTCATCTTATAAAACATGGAACCAAAGGCCAAGAATACTAGAATGCTAAGGAGTAAAGAGACTAGTGTCACCTGTTTAAGAGACGAGTAAGCAACAAGTCCC
Source organism: Streptococcus henryi DSM 19005 (assembly GCF_000376985.1). Classification (GTDB taxonomy): domain Bacteria; phylum Bacillota; class Bacilli; order Lactobacillales; family Streptococcaceae; genus Streptococcus; species Streptococcus henryi. Next base: position 185,120 of record NZ_AQYA01000035.1, on the reverse strand, counting down.
ATCCTAGTCACATTGAAACCTGCAATTAGCCAGACCGTTCCCGCCAAAGCCAGTAGATTTTTCTTTTTGACTAACCAAAATGATGACTTTTCCATAAAATCACCTCAACTTTTGGCTATTTTCTTTAGAGCTGTTAGAAAGCTAATTAGACTGATAGCAAGCAGAATATGCCCGATTCCTGCCAGTCCAGATATAGAGGCATTCAAACCTTTTGACAACGGTATATCCAAAACTTCAGTTATCCCTCTGACCACCATCATGATTGTTGTCAAAGGAAGACCAATATTATGAACTTTTAAAAAGAGACGGAAAGATTTTTGACTCTCTAGGTCATTATTCTGAGCAAAAAGGGCAACTATGAGGAAGAGGAACATGCCAAGCATAAAGAGATGGGTATGAACTTTCCCAAGAGCAGTCACTCCAGTGAAACCATTCCATTTGGGAAGATTTGTCAAGGACATAAAGAAAATTTTTTTGATAAATTTATATCTTCTCTGTTTCTCTCTTGATTAGCCTTAGTATTTTATCCTTGTATGTTTCGCCTGTACCTTGCTTGAAATGTAGGTTTACAGTATATTTTGTCTTCCCAATATCCATTATTAACTGTTTATGTGGTGGTGCTTTTATTTCTCTTTTTTCTTCTTCCATAAATCCTCCTTTCTGCTTTTAGACAAAGAAAAAACAGTAAACCTTTGTGATTTACTGTTTCGTAAGTTGTTATGTTATTTTTTTTATTTAATTATTTCATCTTGACAAACTGGGATTTTGCTATCTCATTTTTTCTTGACACTCGCTACACTCTCTATCGTGAATAGAAATAATTCCGCCACATTTAGGACAAGTATATTTTATTTTCTGTTGTTCCATAAACTGCTCCAAATCTTGTGCTTGAACAAAACGGCTATTTTCTGTAAGGCTTGTTTGATACCGTTTGTTATAACTTTTTTCAAGATTTTTAATCCACTTACATGGATATTCCGTACACTCAAAACAATATGATAATGCTTTTGCTTTGATGCAGTCCTTTATTTTGCATTTACGACAATGTTCAGGTTTTCCCTTATCACTATTCAAGCACCCAGCACAAGGTTTCTTATGGTAACAGTGCTTATAACAAACTTTACAATTCATTCCACATGGGGCAAACATACTTATATCAATTTTTTCCGGCATTTTCATATTTGTTTACCCCTTTCATCAACTTCTAATTTGTTTTACTTAACATTTACAATATTATACCATTTTTCAGCTCAGTTTTATAGACCTAACTCATTCTTCTTGACCTGTGTTAGTTCTCTGTTTCCTTGTAGTAATTTCTCTATGCAGCTCCTAACACTCTCGGCTTGTTCAACCTCTTTTCGCATATCTAAGATTTGAGAATATAGGCTATTTTTCTCTTTCTTCAAAGTGGTAACTTCTGATTTCCATTTTGATATAGCTAAGGTCTTGCTTTCTCCTAAATGTTCTTTTAGATATTTTCTTGCACTCTCAAATAAAATAATCTCTGCGGTATGTTCGTTATAAAAATCTTCCTGCTTGCTTTTCTTTATCTTGGTATAGGTTTTATATATGTCTTTATGTTTCAAATATTTTTCTGCTTGGTCGATAAGCTCTACTTTGTCATTGATTTTCTTCTCGGTATCTTTTAAGGCTCTTGTGGTCTTATAATTCTTATCTCTTAATGCTGATATGCTTTCTTTGAGTTCAGATAAGGAAGTGATGTTTTTCTCTTTTAAGAATTGATAGCTTTCAATATATTTTTCTAAATCTGCATTGTGATTTTCTGTGTTGTTACGGATAAGATTTTCAAAAACGGATAGCAGATTTTCTTTTGGTGGGAGGGTGGATTTTATGTTTTCTGTTTCTGCTCTTTCTTCTTTGCCTATTCCCCTTATCCAATTTAACAAGGCTTTTATTCTTCTTGCGATTTCTCGTAATATCTTGTTTTGATGTTTGATTTCTCGGTTGATATTTCCTCTGTCGGTGGCTATGCCTTTCTTCTCCATTTGGGTTGCTGATACTCCTAAATGAATGGTCGGTATTTGCTCTATTCCCTGTCTTTGATAGGAACGATGGTCTACTTTTTCCTGTATGCTGTTTTCTTCAAGATATTTGTTTGTAATATCTGCCCATGCTTTTCGCCACTGCTCTGCTTTGTCTTGCTCATTCCAATCTGTTGTATTGATTTTTCTTGTTTTGTAATTGCCGTTCTTGAGTTTTACTTTTTCTCCGTTTTCATCAAAGATATATTCCTTTTTTGATTTTGCTCCCCATGTCTTATCTTCGTTTAATGGTCGCATAGTAAGTAGGATATGTGCGTGTGGGTTTCCATCATTTTTATCATGCAGAGCAATATCGGCACACATACCGACTTTTACAAAATTTTCTTTTACATACTCTCTTACGAGCTCAATCTGTTTTTCTCTGTCTAATTCTTTAGGCAATGCAATTTCTATTTCTCTTGCAAGCTGTGAGTTTTTACTTTTTTCTATTTTTTCTACACTGTTCCATAATGTTCCTCTATCTGAAAATTCCTGTGGTGCATTTTGTGGTAATAGAATTTCAGTATGGGCTATTCCGCCTTTTCTTGTAAAGTCATGGACTATGCCGTCATATTCATTTTTTATCTTTTCGCCACTTCGATAGGCGGAAGCTGCAACTGCACTCTTGCCTTTGCCTCTTGAGATAATTTTGATAATGAGATGATATATCGCCATAAGGGAACACCTCCTTTCGTTTCTCTGATACTTTGGTGTGGCGATGAATAAGACTTCCTAAAAAAATCGGATAGCTTTTTATCCGATTTCTTTTGGGAAGTACACAAGGGGTAGGAAATTTATTTCCGTAGGGGAGTGTAGCTCCCCTGTATCAGGGTTAGCTGATATGCTCTCTGCAAGAGCCTTCGGAGAACGCACACACCTGTTAAGGTGTATATGTGCGCCCTTGTAAACAAGGGACTATTCCTCTGTTTCCGTTACTTCCTCTTGTGTTTCTGTAATTTTGTTTTCGCTTTGTTCTCGCTTCTCTATGATTTTTAAGATTTTTTGATTGACTAACTCTTTGATATTTGGGAATGTGATTAGCTGATAGAATTCATCTTTGGTAAAATCCTTGCTTTCAATAAAGATACTTTCAAAGACTGCTCCTTTTTCATAAAGCCGTCTATCTCTTTTCTTTCGTTCTTCCTGTTTCTGTTGACTAATGAGCTTTTTTCTTTTGTTTTGTAACTGCTTAATTTCTTCTTCTGCCATTAAAATTTTTTCATCTATATTTTTCATTTTGATTTCCTCTCTTTCTAAATTTGAGCAAAGAAAAAACAGTAAACCTTTCTTGATTTACTGTTTCGTGAACTGATATGTTATAGCTTGTATTTAATTGTTTTACTTCGACAAACTGGGATTTATCTACCTGACTATTATTACGCAAATTCCAATTAAAGCTAATACAATACCCAAGATAAATTCTGTCAATCCAACTCTCTTGGCATATGATTCTGTTTTTCTTCCTGCTTTATAATCTTCTTCAAAACCATTGATTAGATTATATTTCTTTTGAAAATAAATCTCATATCCGAACATAGTAAATGCAACTCCAACTGTTATAAGTATAATCTTTAAAATAGTCATTCATTATTCCTCCTTAAAAAATTCCCTGTAAACAGAAAATTGATTTACAACTTGTTTCCATTTTCATCAAAAGTACCCTTTAAAGCTTTTTCAGTAGATATTATTATTACAGCAAAACCCATCATTTGAATCATTGTTATGACAAATCCAATCCATCCTATAATACCAATTGATTTACTAATCACCATAGGCATAATTGCAATTACTAATAATAGCGAAGGAAAAAACATATACAAAGAAATTTTTGAGCAATGCTTTTGAGCAAAATCCCAGGTATCTTGATTTTTCATAGAGCGTTTTGTTCTATACCCACTTGCATTATGAATTGTTTTAAATTTAGGACACATATACCATGTTAATAATAATGCAGCAGGTATCAACAATGTCATTATAAACATAAAAACCCAAAATCCCATATTTTAAGCCTCCTCAAATTCTAATTTTTCTCTCTAAATAATTAGTAATATTATACCATTTTTAAGCCATTTTTTCTATATCTACTTTCTGTGGTACTTGACAGTTGCCTATAAAATTAAAGTATACATCGACTTGTTGTTTTCTGTCTTTGCCTTTTCTTCCTCCTGTTGCTTCATGGACGACCACTTTTTCTATATACTCATTTATCATTGGTACTGTCAGTTCCTCAATGTCGGTATATTTCTCTATCATCTTTAGGAATTTATCGGTATCAACTTTTCTCTGATGATAGCTTTCTATTTCTTGTTCAAAATACTGTATTTGCTTTTCTAAGTCTTGTTGTTCTGTATCATAGGTATTAAATAATCTATCAAAGTGTTTTGCAGGAATTTTTCCAAGTGCATGGTCTTCATACAGCTTTGTAATAAGTGTTGTCAATTCTCCATTTCTTGAGGACAGTTTTTCTAACTTTTCTTTATCCTCTTGATATTTTTCTTCTCTTTTTTCATCGGATAACTTGTTCATCACTTTTAGAAATTCTTGCTTTTCTTCTTTTGCAAAATTGGTTATTTCTTTGATTGATTTTAAGAGAATTTCATTCACTGTTTTTACTTTGATATAGTGCATACTGCAAGTGCCTTTTCTGTGTCTGTAATGTTGACATACAAAAGAGTAATCACTATCATATTTCTTTTCTTTGTGTTCTGCCGGCTCTCTGTAACTTAATTTACCTCCACAATCTGCACAGATTAAAAGTCCTGTAAATGGATGTGAGGTTGTTCCATACTTTGGACTTCTTCTTACTGTCTTTCTTAATCTTTGAGCGTTATTCCATGTTTCTTCATCAATGATGGCTTCATGGGTATTTTTGAAGATAATGAGTTCATCTTCTTTTGCCTTTCTGCGTTTCTTAGTTTTGTAATCAAGGCATATTGTTTTACCAAGTACAGTGTGTCCCATATATTCTCTTTTTTCTAAGATATAACCTACTGTGGTCGGTGTCCAAAAATATGGGTCTTCTATTCCTCTTTTCTTTGAGCTATGGTTATTTTCGGGGTAATGTATTTCTGCATAGGCTGATGGGATAAGGACTTTATCCTTGGTTAGTATATCTGCTATCTGCGTTACTCCATATCCCTCTATTACAAGTCTGTAAATGCGTTTTACGACCTTTGCACTCTCTTTATCGACAAGTAGCTCCTGTTTGTTCTTAGGGTTTCTAAAATAGCCGTATGGAACGCTTGGTGATACTCTTTTACCCTCTTCCATTCTTGCTCTAAAGATAGATTGTATTTTCCTTGAGGTATCTCTTGCGTACCATTCGTTCATAATGTTTAGAAATGGGGTAAAGTCGCTTTCTGCTTGTTTCTCACTGTCTATTCCGTTATTGATGGCGATAAACCTTACTCCCTTTTCTTTGAAAAGTATTTCGGTGTAAAAGCCTACTTTGAGGTAATCTCTGCCAAACCTACTCATATCTTTTACTATCACAGTAGATACTTTGTTTTCTTCTACTGCTTTTATCATCTTTTGAAATCCCTCTCTATCAAAGGTTGTTCCGCTTACTCCATCATCGGTATAGTGATAGATATTTACAAAGCCGTTTCTTTTTGCATAGCTTTCAAGTAATTGCTTTTGATTTGTGATGGAATTACTCTCTCCTTGCATTTCGTCATCACGACTTAAACGCTCGTAAAGGGCTGTTTGTCCTGTTCTTTTTGTATTTGACATGAGAATTACCTCCTTTCCAAGTTTTTATTATTTTCTCTGTCCCTAAGAGGTTAATCCTTTTGGTAAATTCACGGTAGAAAACGCCGGCAACCAAAGCTGCAATGGCGTAAATATAGGCTAAATTCAAGTATTTTTTCATCTTTGATTTCCTTTCATGTTTTGAATCAATAATTTATCAGTCAGATTTCTTATTGTTATTAACTTTTGAACGTCGTTCAACTCCAAGTTTTTTAAAAGTCGCTTGAAAAGCAGACTTCCTAAGTATAGATAAGACGACAAATAACTTCTATAAGTATCCTACAATCTGACTGTCTTTGTATCAGGAGAGAAATGAGATTAGATAGGGCAAATTCAACCAAATCTTCCTCGGAAAACTCTTGGCTAAAGGCCCCATGATTGACTTTCGGATCCTCTTTCAAGACCTCTAGCATTCTTGCTTTTATCTGTTCAAAATACTGATCCATGGTCCCTCGAGCCTGGCTCTGATCCTTGGTCGAAAAACTAATAGAGTGAATCGTAAAGAAATTTGGGTACTTAACCATCCCTGACTTTATCTGCTCAAAACAATTGGCCATGAAATCAGGAAATGCAAGTTGGTTAGCTTCGATGTCCTGTAAATGAAAAATGTCATCCCAAACACTTTCAATTGTTGCGAGCAATAAATCATTTTTTGATGGAAAATAGTAATACAACGAACCTATAGCAACATTACAGGCCTTCGCAACAGCCCTCATGTTCAAAGAAGCAATTCCCTTTTCTGAAACCAAGTTCCGACAAGTTTCTAGAATAGCTTCTCTCGATGTTACTGAATAAGTCACAAAAACCTCCCTTGATTTCTTTTAATTTGAACATTGTTCAAGTTTATTATAAGCGTTTTCATCATTTGTGTCAAATACTTACTATTGATGCATCAGTTTACAATATTCGCATCAAGCTATCGTTTAGAGATGACTAGATTTTTCACTTCTTTCATTTGACTTCTATACAAGCCTTTTCTATCTAAAAATGGCGCTGAGTGGGGAACTCAACGCCTGTCTAGGAAAAAGTCATAATTTTTAGTTTTCCCCCTCAAACAGTCTTTCAAACTGTTTGACCCTTCGGAACTTCCGACGGGAGGGGAAGTCGAAACGATACTTTTCGACTGACGAGCTCGTGCAGGGAACAGCCGACTACTATTGAAGTTGGCGTAATGACATGCCTCGCTTTCTTATTCGTAATTGAACAAGAGAAATAATATGAAAACTTTGTCTATGTCCACTAATAGTGTAAACTTTTTTGACTGAATAAAAACTGCACTTCTTTTTTTCTAGGTTTGAAGTGCAGTTTTATTATTAGATTTAATTACAAATTATTTAACGATTTCCATGAGCTTTTCATAGCTATCGACAACACGGTAAATGACATCATGTGATAAATGCCCTGCTTCTTGCAGTGCTTTAAAATGCGCTTGGGCACACTTGATTTTATCTTGTTCTGCTTCCTTAAGTTGTAGGCTAGACATGGACCCCTTGGTTTCTGCTACGAAATAGACATGTTTGACACTACCTTCTTTGAAAGCAATAGCCCAGTCTGGGTTGTAATTTCCTAGTGGTGTCGGGATTTTAAAGGCTTGTGGCAGTTTGACATAGACCTTCACGTCTTCGTGTGCTTCGAGGTCATCTTTAAAGGTTTTCTCTGTTAGAGAATCCACTTTAATATAGTTGTAAACACTCTTAGTGGCTTTTGAAACCGTTGAATCAGACAGACGGACGCTAGCTGTATTATCATAAAAAATATCCGTATCAAAAGCGTCATCCAGGATATGATACTCAATATGCTGCACAACTTGCGTTGCCTTTTCTTCATTGATGAGACGAGATACTCTAAGAATAAAATCCTCAGGATTAGCACGGAACATGTCAAATTTATAAACGTGAATCTGACTCAGTATACTTGCCACAACACGTCTCGTCAAGCCAGTTCCATCAGCAATCTCCCCAAGCAAATCATAGCGGGTATTGATTTTGGTCCGATCAAGATACTCCTCTGTCACACTATTATCTGAAACTGTGAAGTCAAGCCCTTCTTTGGTCATTTTATCAGCTGCTCTGTCTGTGATAACATACTTAATTTTCTTAACCTCTAGCTTATCGTTAATAGCTTGAATACTTTTAGCAATTAATTCCTCATCATCAAATGTGACTTGATAGCTAGACTTACGGTTAATAGACTTCCAAAGATTCAAAAACTCTTGACGGGCAAGATTATCTTCATTAACTTGCTCTGAAAAGACAATTTCAGTGTCATTAGCATTATCAATCTCATATTGTTTGGCATCATAAACACTGTCAAGAACTTCCAACACTTGCTCCTCAAAACCACTTACAGACTCTGGGAAAACCAACTGATTCCTCTCTTTTTCCTCATAGAAAGTATCCGTCAGCTGACCATCTTTATCAACATAACCGTTTCTAATCAAGGTAAACTGCAATTCATTAGCTAGGTCTTCCGATACTTGCAGTTTGGCGCCAGCTTCATTTTCCAAAATTTTATGGACAAATAGCTGAGCTTCAACTTTTTGCGGACGTTCTGAGAGGATTTCCTTGAGTTCACCCTGTAGGCTTCTTGCGAAATCATCATAAGATTCATTAGCGATAACGGTTAACTTATTGATGTCATGAACTTGATCGCCAAGTAAGTCTTGGTCTTGTCTCATACCATTTTGATCAACAGACAGACGCATGCCTCGACCAATTTCCTGACGTTTACGAGTATCAGCTGCAGACTGTTTTAGAGTACAAATCTGAAAGACATTAGGATTATCCCAACCTTCTTTGAGGGCTGAGTGAGAGAAAATAAAACGTACTGGCTCATCAAATGATAGGAGGCGTTCCTTGTCTTTCATAATCAAATCATAGGCATCCTGGTCATTTGAACTTTGATTTTTCTTCTCTGTGGCAGATTTGTAATCGACAAAGACTGTCTTTGTCGATTTTTTGACCTTATCAACAGAGAAATAACCAGCATGGGCTGATGAGGCTTGCTGAGCTTTTTCAAGAAAAACACGATAGCGTGAAGCTTTATGACTTCCCAGATAATCACGGACTTGACGGCGATACTCTTCCTCGAAGATTTCAGCATAGTCACCATTATGGGCATCGTGATTAGCATCGTAAGCCTTGTACTTGGCAACTTCATCAATGAAAAAGAGGGACAGAACCTTGATGCCTTTGTCATAAAGGCGTTCTTCTTTTTCCAAGTGACTCTTGATTGTCTCACGGATTTGAATGCGACGCATATCATCTTCATTGGTCTCCCCAATGACTTGACCAACCTGAATCGTTCGATTGACACCAATCTGGATAGTGCCATATCTGGCATCGAATTGACTCAAGGTCCAACCATCACGATACTGCTCCATCTCCCCAGACTCTGCATAGAGGTCAAATGGCGCAGAAACCGTCTTAGTCTGTCGGCGGATGCCATTTTTCCCAAGAAGTTCGAACTCAATCTTAGCTTTAGGTCCACCAGTTTTTTGCGGGATGATTTCTTGGAGGTAGAGGTATCCCTCAGTCCCGGTAGTTCCCAACTTCTCAATAGCCTTGACAGCAATCTTCTTCACCAATTTCTTGTTATAGGCGTCCATGGCATCGAGACGGTAAACCATGTCATATTTTTCTTTATGAGTAGCAGAATAGCGGAGCGTAAAGAGCGGTTTAAAGTCTGCTAAACGTTCCTTGGTTTTCTTGCCTTCTACCGACTGCGGCTCATCAATAATCATGATAGGATTGGTCGCTGCAATGACATCAATTGGTTTGCGCCAGCGGAAGGACTCTTGCTCCATATGAATACGTCTGGCATCTTTTCCAGTCGCATTGAAAGCTTGGCTATTGATAATCATGACCTCAATATTTGATGAATTGGCAAAATCATCCAAGACACCTAAACGCTTAGAATCATAAATAAAATGGCGCGGTTTTTTACCATAAAGCATTTGAAAATGTTCTGTCATGGTTTGGAAGGACTTATGCACTCCTTCACGAATAGCCACGCTAGGTACCACGATGATAAACTTGAGCCAACCGTAGCGTTTATTGAGCTCCATGATGGTACGAATATAGGTATAAGTCTTACCAGTCCCTGTCTCCATTTCGACAGTGAAATTGTAGGCATCACGTCCAGCTAAAGTGTCAATGGAAAGTTTAGCTGAAGGCTTGATATTATATTTGCTTTGTTTCTGGTTGACCATGGACTTGATGTCATTTGCAGTAACAGTTATGGGAGCATTACGGTAAGCATGGTGAATATCATTATCAAATTCATCATTCGCTCGACCAGGGTCAGCCATATAGCGGAGCCCATCATGCCTTTGCTGCCCCTGAAACAGATCAACGACAGCAGAAACAGCATCCAGTTGGAATTGTTGTTGTTTAAATTGGAGTTTCATAATTAAGATTATATAAGGTGCAAAAGGAGTCGGCCAAGATAGGAAAATCAATCAAGACATTGTTTAATGTCTTTGAGGATTTTGTCTTTTTGGCATTGTTCCTAGCTCCTTTTCAATTCCTTTCTGTGTGTTCTAAAAATTTATGAGTTACGAAAGCCATTTTTTTGAATTATTATTCGAATAGATACATCGTAGGGAAGTTACGACGATGGTTCTGATTTTCTGGAAGGGAGCAGAATGTTACGCTAACACCAATATCTATTTAATAGGGTACAGTAATTTATTTATATTAAACTTTCAATGCTAATTGATGAAATCTTTACCCAAATTCTTAGAATACCTCTTTCCAATTTTTTTAATACCAGATTTTGTGATATCCCTTGTATACTTAATTTCGGATTTCATTGCTTCAACAAGTGTATCATTTAATTTATCTAATTTATTGTAATTAGTTGGTCGTCTATAGCCAGTTTTTTATATTCTTTAATATCTATTAACTCTTCATCCATAGCTTCAACAAATCCTTGTAAGAGTTCTGAAACATTCTCACTTGCAATATAGTATCCTTTCGCATATAAACCTCTTAATCTTTCGTAATACTCTACAATCAGATCATGGTCGTTGTATATTTTTTCTAGTAAATATGCTAATTCACCATATAACTCGAGTTTTTTCTCAAAAAGAATTGCACAATTGTTATCTCTCTTTGTTTTCCAGATAGCAATCAAAGAGAGTAGAACTGCAGCAATACTCGTAAAAGATTGGCTAATGTCAACAAATAAGTTCCAAGACATCTTCTACACCACCTTTACTTTTGTCATTGGTGAGAGCTCTTTGAAAATCTGGGTCAAGTTGATTTTACTTGATGAATTAGCAAAACTTTCATCTTTGAAGATGGCACGGAGCGGTTCTTTACTTGCGATTGCTTTAACAGTTTCCTCAGAAATATTATTAGCAAAACAAGCTAGGAGACTGTTATCATCAACATTATAGACGGTAACACCGTTAATTTCTTCTTTAGCAATATTAAGTGATAATTCCATACCCCAACGTAACATAACCTGAAAGAGCAAATCTAAATCTGTACGATTCTCCTTAATGTTTGAAACACTTTCAAAAAGGTCTTGCTGAGAGTACGAATCTGGTGTGCTATAAACATCACGGAAGTTTGATGAATCCACTTTGAATGCTTTGAAGCCAAAGTCTTGACCTCCAACTTTATCCGGATTTTCAGACTTAATTTTTTCAGCAGCACGACGAATACGTTCTCGCGAAATCTGGTCAATGGTTTCGTAGCCGGCTTCTTTTGCTGCTGATTTATCCGCTACTGGTTCGTCAAGCGTTGCCAGAATATACTTACGATGTCCGCCATCTTCAGCATTAAGCTGCATCACAGCATCTGCAGTGGTTGCTGAACCAGCGAAGAAGTCGAGGATCATAGCATTTTTTAAACCCAACATAAATAAAAGCATCTTAATATAATTCGGATTTTTTGGCATTGAAAATAGTTTTTTTGAGTCAAAATCACTCTCAATAAATGCTGCGGTTTCAGTTTTCAAATCCCACTCATCAGTCGACTTTATTAAACTTTTTTGTTGTTTATAGACATTCCTATCTTTTTCATAAATACTGTTCTCTTTGAACAACAATGAATTAGATTCAAAGAGCTCATAGAATTTATTTTTCGTATATGTGTTTTCTAAAAGTACTCCATCTTTTATTGATTTAAATATTTTATAACCATCAAAAATTAATTTTTTATCATATTCATCTATTTTTTCTTTTTTTAGAATAATACTATTACCATCATAATACACACTATAGTCTTTATCACCTCCGTTAGCTTTATCATTTGTACTTTCACCAACTAAAACCCTTTTCCCATGTGAATAGTATCCAAATTCATCTTTCAATAAATCATCCTTCTTCACAACACTTTTAAAAGGATAAGTTATTTCAATATTTTTAGCATAAATAAGAAGACTTTCATGATTTACGGAAACAAATTTACTATTCTTTCTGCCTTTTGGATTATTTTCAATAGCTAAATTTACTACAAAATTCTCCTCCCCAAAAATCTCATCACACACAGCTTTCAGGTTAGCTTGTTCGTTGTCATCAATCGAGATAAAAATCACACCAGTCTCTTTGAGGAGGTTACGTGCCAAGACTAGTCGTGGGTACATCATGTTGAGCCAGTCTGAGTGATAACGGGCATTTGATTTTTCATTTTTAACCAAACGTTTGCCAGTTTCATCAAGGCTATCAGTTGCCTCGTCAATTTCTTCCTGGGTCATTTGGAATTTGTCTGAGTAAACAAAGTCTCTCCCTGTATTGTAGGGTGGGTCAATGTAAATCATGTCAATCTTATTGAGGTAAGATTCTTGTAGGATTTTGAGGACTTCAAGGTTATCTCCTGTGATAAAGAGATTCTCGGTCTTGTCAAAATCTACACTTTCCTCTAAATCTGGTCGAAGTGTCTTGCTAGTTGGTCGCCCTGCTTCTGCCATGGCATCACGCTTACCAACCCAAGTAAATTCATAAGTCTCAGGTCCATCTGCTAATTCATGACTGAGAATATCCTTAAGTTTATCAAAATCAATGGCTGTATGAAGACGTCCATTGTCGTCTTGACTTTCGGTCAAGACTTGAGGAAAAAGCTTCCCAATCTTTGAAATGTTATCCTGTGTGATGTTCTTAGAAGTGCTATCGAGCATTTCAACTCCCGTATATTCACCATATTGTGCCATTTTAATTACCTCTCGCTTTTTACTTGACACTCAGCACAGCCTCTGTTATTCTAAAAATAGAAAAGGCGCTGAGCGGCTAACTCAACGCCTGACAGGATCACTAAATAGTGGTTCAGGTTGACAGATTAAAAATAACCGTCAAACTCCCTAAAGTTTCTGACGGTTATTTTTTGTCTATAATTGCTAAAATGATGGCAATGATTAAGCCTAGGACATTTACAAGCAAACTTGCAAATGCTATGACAACCATCATATCATCAGCTGACAAAAGCGCTCCTCCTTTCTGTTAGATTTGCTGTCCACTTTCATGGGCATCCCTCCCTTCAGAAACTCAGAACCACCGTCTCAACTTTCCTGTCATTTTATCTATTCGTAATCGAACAAGAAAAATGTTGAGTTATTGTGTTTTTATTTTTTCTAGGTCTGCCAGTACTTGCTGGTAGGCCTTTTTATAGTCCATTTGTTGTCTCATGGACTTAGCAGTATACATTTTCTTCTTGAGTTGCCCTGCTTTCTTTTCCATTTTTTCAATCTCTTGACTTTTGACAATAGCAGAGCTGATATCTTCTTCGGCTCTGGCTATAATCTTATCTTGAGCTACTTCCTTAACCAGCTGACCAAAGAGCTCATCAAGTGTATTGACGCCGTAATCGATACTAATGTCATCTTCCGTTTTAAAGGACCTAACTATCTGATAAAGAAGAGCTTCTTTAGGCGACTTTAAAGGTTCCTTGTAATTGACTAAGAAAGAAGCTCTGCCATTTTCCAAAAGAATCTGAAAAATAAGATACATCCCTAGACGTTGATCCAGTTGCTTGAGCAAGTCAAGATTGATATCATCACTTTTTAGTTTGACTTCTATGACCATGATTTGCTTGACCTTTTGGCCATCAGGGATATTGGTGGTCTGACTGTCCAAGACATGCGTGATACTCAGTTGCGCAATTTGATCACGCAGCTCCTGCTTTTCTTTTGTGGATAAGCTGAGCTTCTCAAAGAAATCTGTATTGCCCTTTTGATGAGGCTTGTAAAGGATGCGCGGTTTAGGAAGTTGGCTGCGCTGTGGAAAATTAGTCACTGCGATCACCTCCTAGCTTCAGAATGAAGAAGCAGATTAGTTCAAAATCATCTGCACCTTCAACTCCACTATCCAAGAGATTAACAGAAGTCATCGAAAAGAGGGAATCCAGTGTTGATTGCTGGTCAGATTCCACCAGATAATCAATTGCAGACTGGAGTAATTCTGTATAATGCTCCATTTGACTGCCATCCTTAGTCTCTTGATTAAATTGTTTCACCAGAAGGTGATTTGGCTCTGCTTTTCCTTTGGCTACCTGTCTCAGTTTTTCCAACAATTGCTTGCTATCGGACGCTGGAAACAGAGATTGACCGTCCGAATCAACATAGACTAGGACATAGGGATAGAGCCTGTTTTGCTGATAATCACTTGCTTGGTCATTTTTATTTCTAAGTAAGAAGATGGCACCCTCTTCTTCTGGAGACTCAACTTCTATTATGGTTTGTAGGCCAAGCGGTGTTGTCTCCAACTCAGGATGCTTGGTAAGGTATTTCTTCATATCAGTACGATAATCTTCTAGACCAAGATCCATGATGGAGATACCTTCATTCATATCTTCCAAATCTACAACTTCATTACGCAAGCGTTCCAACTGTTTCTTGCGGTAGTTATTATCTTCAAGTTCTTCTTCTGAAAGAATATTATCGTCCGCTGTTGAGGTTAAAACTGAAATTTTCATACGGGATTCAACACGCGCCTTGAGATTGATATATTCATCTAGCTCAATATTTGGCCAAAAATTTATCAATTGGATGCAAGCATTAGTTGAGCCGATACGGTCAACGCGTCCAAAACGCTGGACAATTCTCACCGGATTCCAGTGAATATCAAAGTTGACCACAGTATCACAATCTTGCAAGTTTTGACCCTCACTAATAACATCAGTCGCAATCAAGATATCAATTTCTAAACCATCATTTGGATAAACTAAATCCTTTGATTTAGACTTGGGTGAAAAATAAGTCAATAAAGTATTGAGATCATTTGACTTTAGTGGCAAGGTTGTTTGATAACCATCTGCTCCTGAAATTTTAGCAGTATAGAGGCCATACTTTTCTAATACGTAAGAATTTAAATTGTCGTAAAGATAATCAGTCGTTGTCGCAAAAGCTGAGAAAATCAAGAGTTTATGATTACCTTCATTGATTGGCTGTGTCATTTTAGCATCAATGATTTCTTTTAATTGCTGCAACTTTTGGTCATTCTCAGGCTTAATTTGATTAATCAAACCTTCAATTTGTGTCAAGATACGAAAGTCAGCATCTAATTCGTATTTCCAAGTCTGATAGTCCATATCTGCTAAGTTGATAATTGTCTTTTTACCGACCATAAAATCACTGTTTGAGTCTTCAAGGTCGAAGTCTTTATCATCTAAGGATACAGCTTTTATCTGCTCAGCTTTTCCAGTCTTATCGTAATTGTCAATGGTCTTCAGGGTTTGACCAACATAAGCTTTAACGACATCAACTAAGGTATAACGAAAGGCTTCAACAGAGCTTTCCAATCGTTTAAGAAGATTGATCATCATCAATTTTTTTATACCTGACTCACGGCCAAGTTGCGTCAAGTTAGCTTGATTGCCAAGTCCCTCCTTCTCGTATTTTGCCATCTTAGAAGGGTAGATATGTTTACTTGGCTGATAGATAGTCAACTGTAGTTGGTCAAGTAAGTTATAGATTTTCTGATAGCTTAAATCAGAACCTGCACTTGCTAAATCAGGATAGTAATTTTGCGGTACTAAACGCTCAGGAAAATCACCAATTTCTGCTCGATTGTAGAATTCTCTGATATGCTTACGACTTCTAGCTATGGTGACACTATCTAGAACCTTGAAGAAATCAAAATCTAGTTTATGTAATAAACTCTCTGTCGTTCGAGATTCCGAAGGTAAGTCTGACCACTGATTATAGGCGAGCTGGGCTTGACGGAAGATATCATCAATAGATGAGCCAAGTCCTAATTTATCATCGATTTGACTTGAATTACCTTCATAAGCTAGAGCAAGCTGATTTTTCAAATCGTTGAAACGATTATTAACGGGTGTTGCTGAGAGCATGAGTACTTTTGTCGGTACTCCCTCTCTTATAATTCGGTTCATAAGGCGCGTGTAGCGATTTTCACGTCCCAACTCGACTTCTTTATCGCTAGACCCACCATTTCGGAAATTGTGAGATTCATCAATCACCACCAAATCATAGGTATCAAAACGATTTAATTCAAGGTTAATGCCATTAGACATCCCCTTATCTCTACTTAAATCTGTGTGATAGAGGACATCATACTGTAAATAACGGTCATAAATAGGATTATTTTTGTAGTCATGCCGATACATATTCCAGTTATTTTCCAATTTCTTAGGACACAAAACTAAGATACGTTTTCCACGATAGGCATAGTAGGTCATAACTGCTAAGGCAGTAAAGGTTTTCCCTAGTCCTACAGAGTCAGCTAAGATGCAACCATTGTATTGTTCAAGTTTAGCAATCAAAGATTCAACTGCATCTTTTTGGAAATCATAGAGAAGATTCCATATTTTTGACTTTTTAAAGCCGACATGTTCATTTGCCAAGTGGTCATCTGAAATATCATTCAAAAAATCCTTGAAAAGATTGTATAGAGTAACATAGTAGAGAAATTCTGGCGAGTGCTCTTTATAAGCAATGGTTAAATTTTCTAAAACTTCCTCAGTCACATCACGAAAGAATTCATCATTCTCCCAAAAATCATTAAACTCTTTAAGGTATAAAAGACTTTCTGGTGCTGTAAAACGATGACGACTGGACTTGAGCAAACTTTTTTCATAACCCAGCTCTTTCAAGTCAAAATTTTTCAACTTATCATAAACTATTGTGTTATCATCTGTTTCAACTCTTATGCCAGTATCAATTTCCTCGTCAGATACTGCTATCGACTTAAACTGGACTTTCTCTTTTATCCAGTCTGCACATTCTTTTGCGACTGTTTTTTGCTTCAATTCATTCATGAGTTTCAGCTCATAGGTGGCACCAAAAAGACTGCCTTCACGGCGACGTTTTGGGATACTGTACTCTCTGAACTCTTTGGGTAATTCATCTGTCGTAAATGTTGGGTTGGTGAAAATAAATTTTAAAGCCTCAATATTCTCTAGTTCATCTTTGAGTCTCTGATAAGCAAAAATTGAAAAGGTGGCAGCTGCCATCTGAACACGACTTCCACTTTTTAAATCCTCTTTTAACACATCTCCCAGTAAAATTTGTCGATTATCTATTGTCTCCATTTTTTACCCCCAGAGTACGCCAAAAGACCTGACAGTATTCTGCCAGGTTAATTTTATATTAAATTGTGAAAGGCTATATTTCTCTTGAGTTAAGCGAAGCGTGATATATATATATATATATATATATACAGCCACAAGGTTTTCAGCCATTTTCATAATCTCCTTTTACCTGTTAAATTACTTCTATTTTATCACAAATTATACTAATGTTAAGGAAATTTCGAAATGATTTTCACCCCAAAAATTCTTTGAGTCCTTCTTTTTCTTCTGCTGTCAATTCTCTGTAGTCGCCTATTACTAAATCTCCTAGTTGTAAGGGGCCAAAGGTAATGCGTTTGAGGTAAGTTACTTTGACGCCGTAGGCTAGGAACATTTTCTTGACTTGGTGAAACTTGCCTTCTGAAATAGTGATATGGGCGCAGCTGACTTGAGGGCTAGAGCTGATGATATCCAGTTTGGCTGGTTTGCAGATGGTACCGTCTAAGAAGCGGATGCCATTTTCAAAAAAAGCTGGCGCATCGGCATGAAGCTGGTCGTTGACCTCGACGTAGTAGGTCTTATCGACATGGTGCTTTGGGTGGAGCAAGCGAAAGCCCAGAGGACCGTTGTTAGTGATGAGAACCAGGCCTTCGGTGTCGCGGTCCAGCCGTCCAACAGGATAGAGACCGGACTTGCGGTCAGGAGCGTCAATCAGGTCAATAACCGTCTGGTGCTGGTCGTCGCGAACCGCTGACACGACGCCATTGGGCTTGTTGAGGATATAGTAGACGTCGGGGGAATAGCTGAGCTTCTTGCCCGAAATTGTGATGGTCAGCAGGCTGGGGTCCACATTGAGATTATCTGCAGTAGCCAGCTGACCATCCACGCGCACCTGATGACTTCTGATGAGTTTCTTAACTTGATTACGCGAGCCATAACCTGCCAGGCCCAATAATTTATCTAGTCGCATCTTGTCCCAACACCTCTAAGAAATAATGATTGAGTTTCTGCCAATCCACCTTCTCCACTGGCAATTCTGCTGCTAGCTGATTAAGACGAACCATTTGATCTTCCAAATAAGCATTGACAACCTCTACTCTGTCAATTATGCCACCTTCAGGTAAAACCTGCTTGCGCTCCAACAAGTCTTGGACGACTGGCATTAGATTTCGAGGCAATTCTGCTTCAACCAGCTTGTCAAATTCAATAGGCGGCGGTGTCTGGCGCTTAACAATCCAATTGGCAGCCAAAATGGGACGCAGGGCGTAGAAATACTTTTTAACCTTGATCCGCTCCCCTGTCAGATGCTTTTCATAATTGGTTTTCGCCATATTGAGATAGTGATAAAGCGACTTCTTAGCGGAGAAATAGTCTTCAAGCAAGTCCTTCAAGCCCTGGCACTCAGGCGCTTCATAATAGACAATGGGTGACTTGGTCCACTCAATTAAGGTCGGATTGGATTTATAGAGCAATCGCAGAGCCTTCTGCAAGTCCCAGCCATTGATATCCAGAACATCATTGAGCACCCAATCGATGACATCGGGCTGCGCCTGTAACTTGAGATAGTCAGCAGTCTGACGAGAATAAATGAAACGCACATCGTAGTCACTGTCTGGGGATTCAAAGCCCCAAGCACGACTGCCAGACTCAACTGCCAAAAGAATCTTAACCTTTTCTTGTTCTTCGATAGCCTTGATTTCTTGTAAAATCTTTTCTTTCATCATGCTTCTCTCCTTCATATCTTTTCTATCTATTTTATCATTTTTAAGCTGGAAATTTGCTTGATTTTGATAAAAGGTGTAAACTATCACTATATAGTAACATTTTGCAAAAACATGCAGCTAAACAAAAGGAGAAAATATGGGACTTTTACAAGACGGTCAATGGGTTGATCAGTGGTATGATACCAAGTCAACTGGCGGCAACTTCGTCCGCACGACGACGCAATTTCGCAACTGGGTGACAGCGGATGGTTCTGCTGGTCCGACCGGAAAAGGAGGCTTTAAGGCTGAGTCTGGCCGCTACCACCTCTACATTTCTCTGGCTTGCCCTTGGGCATCCCGCACCCTCATCATGCGTGCCCTCAAGGGCTTGGAGGACCACATCTCGATTTCTGTTGTTCATCCTCTTATGTTGGAAAATGGTTGGAGTTTTGAAGAAGGAGACGGTGTGATTGCCGATACTGAGCTGAATAAAGATTACCTCTATCAGGTCTATTTAGCTGCGCAGCCGAATTATAGCGGCCGTGTTACCGTACCTGTACTCTGGGACAAGAAGACAAAAACGATCGTCAACAATGAATCTGCCGAAATCATGCGCATGTTCAATACAGCTTTTAACGATTTAACTGGAAATACCGATGATTATTATCCTGAGGATTTGCAGGCTGACATTGATGCCATGAATGATTTTGTCTATCCCAACATCAACAACGGTGTCTATAAGGCAGGATTTGCCACTTCTCAGGCTGTTTATGAAAAAGAAGTCAAGGCGCTATTCCAAGCTCTTGATAAGTTAGAAGCTCTGCTATCTTCCCAAAACTACTTGGTAGGAAATACCTTTACCGAAGCGGATATCCGTCTTTTCACGACTTTGGTGCGTTTTGATGCGGTTTATTATGGGCATTTCAAGACCAATATCCGCCGTCTGGTTGATTATCCAAACCTTTGGGCTTACACCAAGCGCATCTACAATATGCCTGGCATTGCTGAGACGGTCAATTTTGACCACATCAAGCAGCACTACTATGGCAGCCACAAAACCATCAACCCAACAGGCGTGGTCCCAGTCGGACCAGACTTGGATTGGAGCATATAATAAAAATCAAGTTAGGATTTCCTAGCTTGATTCTTTTCTAGCTTTTGAAAGAGAAGTACCTTGAGCTCTTCAATGGCTTCCTGCTCTTCCTGATTTGTGCGATTTTCAATAATTGCTTTGATATTACACATGACACAGGAACTATACATATCACTAATAATTTCCTTGCCCTTAATATGCTCAAAGCGTTGTAAAAACTGCTCTTTAAACAAAGTCACAAGTCGCGCTTCAAGCCCAAAATCCTTAAATTCAGAATCCAACAAGAGCTTGATAATATCCTTATGTGGTTGATAAAGTTGCTGTGAAAGAGAATCGATGACTGATAAAAGCTCTTCAGGTCGTTCAAAAGTCTGTTTCATGTAAGGCTTAATCTGTTCGATAATTTGGTCAGCGATATCATCAATGACTTGAATTTTATGATCATAATGAGCATAAAAGGTGGAGCGACTGCATTGAGCAGTTTTGCATATGGCATTAACGGTGATTTCTGAAAAATATTGACTAGCTAAACAAGTTAGCATCGCATTTTGAATATTTGTTTTTGTTTTAATAACCCTAAGATCCATAATGATTTTCCCTACATTTCTCTTGCTTGTGTTCGATAGACTACATTTTTAGCTGAAGTGTTCTGTCAAATAACTATATTTTTCATTATACTTTTCTTAACCTTAAAAAGAAAGCAGGAAAGGTATGATGTTTACAGGCAATAGACAATTTGATTTTCAAATCCAACGCTTCACTTCACTCTATATTGAGGATGAAGAGGTCCAAGGAGATCGTAAAGAAATTGGCTCACAAATAGTTGACTTCATTTCTTGGAAAAGATGGTGGTTAGAGAGGGCTAGCTATTATGAAAAAACAGGGAAACTTAACATTGCTTCCTCCTATTACAAAGCTGCCATGTTTTATCTCACCCTGGAGGATCCAGATAGAGAAGACATTTATCAAAGCTTTCAAAGAACTTTTTATGCTAGCTTCACTGATTTTGACTATGAAAAGGATGCGGCGCCTTATCAAGATGGATACTTGCCCACCCTGCTCTTAAAAAATCCTAGAGCTTCTAAGACACTCTTAGTAATGGGAGGTTTTGATGGCTTCCTAGAAGAAATTGCCAGTTTCTTTAGTCACATGAAAGACACAGACTACAATATTTTGATTTTCGATGGTCCTGGTCAAGGCAATACTGTAAGTCAAGGTCTGCGCTTCACACCACTCTTTCATAAACCAGTTGCAGCTGTGTTGGATTATTTTAAACTTGAGCAGGTAGATGCCATGGGGCTATCTTTGGGTGGATTTTTGGTCATGCAAGCCGCTTCTATGGAAAAGAGAATTCGTAAAGTTATCGCTATGGACATTTTCTACAGTCCAATGGATGCCCTCAAAATGAACTTAGGAAATATCCCCTTTGCTATGCTCTCCATCATGATTAATCTAAGAGCAAAATACCTTATCAATCCCATCATCAAGCAAATTGCTAAAAATAGAATTGATTTGAAGTGGGAACTCCAAAACGGTTATATGTTGACAGGAGAATCAAATCCCTATGATTTGATAAGAAACCTCAAAAATCATAATGTGGGCCAATATTTAGCCCAGATCACTCAAGATTGTCTGCTCTTAGTTGGTCAAGATGACCACTATGTCCCCTATCATCGCATTGCTGATATTTTACTAGGACTTAAAAATGCTCGCTCTATACAAGTTAAGGTCTTCACCAAAAAATCTGGCGGAGAAGAACACTGCCAAGTTGGCCATATGGATTTAGCCTTTGATGAAATTAAACACTTTCTGAGCTAGTTTCTAGCTAAAACTATTCAAGTAGAGAACTTGGGCAGGAGTATGAAAGAGAAGATCTAACCCTTTACAGGACTGAAATTATAAAAATGATATAAATTACAAAATTTACTTGATAAAATTACTTAACTGGTTTATAATTTATTTTGTTAATTGGTTAATCATTTTTTCTATAAATATGAAAGGACATTTTATGGCAAAAAAATCTAAAATTGCTCGCTATAATAAGCAACTTAAGTTAATTGAACAATACGCTGACCTTCGTCATGAACTGAAGGCAAAAGGAGACTATGAGGCTCTTAGAAAACTGCCCCGTGACTCTAACCCAAATCGCTTGAAGAATCGTGACCGTATTGACGGCCGTCCCCATGCCTATATGCGTCAATTTGGTCTCAGTCGTATCAACTTCCGACAATTGGCCCACAAGGGACAGATTCCTGGTGTCAAAAAAGCCAGCTGGTAGGCTGACTTGACGATTAAAAAATCATAGCTCAATCAGTTTAGGAGTTTTTTATCACAAAATAGTCACCTAGTTTTCACTATACTAGGTGACTATTTTTACTTTCTACAACTTACTTGCTGCAGCTTCATCAACAATAACAATAACATCATCATGCTCTTGTAAGATGCTTGCTGGCAGGTCTGTGGTGACTGGGCCATTAATCATTTGGGCAATGGCATCCGCTTTGTCCTGACCGTATGCCATGAGCACAATGGTTTTAGACTTCATGATTGAGGCAATCCCCATAGAGATAGCCTGTTTAGGTACTTCTTCATAGGAGTCAAAGAAACGGCTGTTGGCTTGGATGGTGTCTGCTGCCAAATCAACCACTTGAGTAGTCACGTCAAAGGCTGTCCCTGGTTCATTGAAACCAATGTGACCATTTCGACCGATGCCTAAAATCTGAAAATCAATAGGGTGTTGGTCAATAATGGTGTCATAGCGTTTGACTTCTGCTTTCAAATCCTTAGCCAGACCATTTGGTATGAAACTTTCTTTGCATGGTTTGTATTGAAAGAGGTGTTCTTTCATAAAGTAGGCATAGCTTTGCTCATTATCAGCTGATAGGCCAACGTATTCATCCAAGTTAATGCTTGTTAATCCAGAAAAATCCAAATTGCTCTTGATGATTTCTTGATAAAAAGTGATTGGTGTGCTGCCAGTTGCTAAGCCCAATGTTTTAGCTCCGCTAGCTAGTTTTTCTTTGAGCAGGGTGAAGGCAATCTTGCCTCCCTCTTCTTGATTGTCAACTTTAATAATTTTCATGGCTGGCTCCTTATTATTCTTTCTTTTATTGGTCTATACCTTTTTCTATCTTCATTATATGGTATATACCAATTTTTGTCAACTAATAGTCCTAAAAGAGGCTTGAATGTCCTAAGTAAAAAGGTTGAGACGGACCAGTCTCAACCTTTATTGTATCTATTAATCAATTGTACCGATTAAAGCACCCAAAAATTGTCCGACATAGTAGGCAAATAGGGCAGCTAGGAGACCTACCAAGAGTGTACGGAGCACTTCTTTTTTACGGCTTTCCTCGGTAATGGTTCCTTTTACCCAGCCAAGTAGAGCAAGTGCAAAGGAAACGAGGACACAGGCAACCGCAAAAGTATGGTCTTGTAAGAAAGTCAGGCGATTGACCAAGAGATAAGCTAAAAGCGGAATCAGGCCGAAAGCGTTAAAGGAAGTGAAGGTTGCGATGGCATTCTTGAGGGCGTCTTTGTTGTCCACTTCTTTGGATGTGGTTGAACTTAAGTAGTCTCCTGCTGCCATAGAGAAGCCATCTGCTAGGAGGTTGGAAAAACCAAGGATAATAATGGTTGTTAGACCAAGATTTCCTCCGACAGAACCTGCCACGACGGCGAAGGTGGTAATAATCCCGTCCAAACCGCCATATACGATAGACTTTGCATAATCTTTGACCGCCATACTGTCACCCTCCTTCATGAATTTTTTCTGCGTCAGCCATGGATAGTCATGACAAAGCGTAGCTATTTTTCCAAAAAAACATTCTTTTCTATATGTCTATTATAACACTTAATTAGAATGATTACAATTAAACCTAGAGGATGACGAATGGTTTATCTCGTGTTATAATGGATAGGCTGAAAACTCGAATTTAGGAGAATGTATGAATACTGAAGATTTTAATTTCTATTTGCCTGAGGAATTGATTGCCCAGACTCCGCTGGAGCAGCGTGACAGCTCTAAGCTTTTGGTCATTGACCGCGAGAGTCATGAGATGGTGGACGCTCATTTTGACCATATTTTGGATGAGCTTAACCCTGGTGATGCCTTGGTGATGAACAACACGCGCGTGCTGCCTGCCCGCCTTTACGGTGAGAAACCCGACACCCATGGTCATGTGGAGCTTCTGCTCTTGAAAAACACTGAGGGGGACCAGTGGGAAGTACTTGCTAAACCTGCTAAACGCCTTCGTGTCGGTGCACAAGTGAGCTTCGGTGACGGTCGCCTCATGGCAACTGTCGTCCAAGAGTTGGAGCACGGTGGTCGTATCGTCGAATTTAGCTACGATGGTATCTTCCTTGAAGTCCTTGAAAGCCTTGGGGAAATGCCTCTGCCTCCTTATATCCACGAAAAACTCCAAGATCGCGAACGCTATCAGACCGTTTATGCTAAGGAAAATGGCTCCGCTGCAGCCCCTACAGCTGGATTGCACTTCACTCAAGAACTTCTAGCTAAAATCGAAGCCAAAGGCGTGAAATTGGTAGAACTGACTCTTCATGTTGGTCTGGGAACCTTCCGTCCAGTCTCAGTTGATAACTTGGATGAACATGACATGCACTCAGAATTCTATAGCCTGTCTGAAGAAGCTGCCCAAACCCTTCGCCAAGTCAAGGCCAATGGCGGACGTGTTGTCGCTGTCGGAACAACCTCCATCCGTACCCTTGAAACCATCGGCTCCAAATTTGATGGCGACATCAAGGCTGACTCAGGTTGGACCAAGATTTTCATCAAACCAGGCTATACCTTCAAAGTGGTAGACGCCTTCTCAACCAACTTCCACTTGCCAAAATCAACCCTCGTCATGCTGGTATCAGCCTTCGCAGGACGTGAATTCGTGCTTGAAGCCTACAAACACGCCGTAGACGAACACTACCGCTTCTTCAGCTTCGGCGATGCCATGTTTGTCAAGTAGGACTGAAAAATATAGTCATTTGAATTAGCTTTGATACATCGTCACTATCGGTTTGACGTACTTCAAATGTAAACTGACTTCGTCTGTCAGTTTTTATTTCACACCTCTGTTCCTTGTCTGAAAGCTCTTCATTCGACTATAGAATATAGAAAAAGACATGAAAGAATCAATTCATGTCTTTTTGTTTTGTCTTGATTTATGGCAAAATGTCGTAGAGATAAAATCTAGCAAGCTCTAACCCTTAAACCCTTGGACAAACTTGTCCAACTCTTCTTGGGCTTCTGGTGTGGTTCCAACCAGTTGACCGAGAAGCTTTTGAAGTTCTGCGGTTTGTTGGTCAATGCGTTGATTGGTTTCGTTGATTTTTTGGACGATTTCGGATAGGGGAGCGACTTCTTCCTCTTCAAAGGTGTCCACGTAGCGTGGGATGTTGAGGTTGTAGTCGTTTTCTTTGATTTCTTCAAAGCTGGCTAGATGGGCGAATTTGTCCATATCCTCGCGTTTGTGATAGGCGTCAAGTATCTTGGCAATATGGTCATCATTCATGATGTTCTGGTTCTTGCCTTTGACAAATTCCTGTGAAGCATCAATGAAATAGACATCGCGATTGCGACGATTTTTCTTGAGGATAATAACCGTGGTCGGAATAGACGTATTGAAGAAAATGTTGGCAGGCAGACCAATAACGGTATCAATAGCCCCTTCCTCCAGCAGAGCTTGTCTGAT
The DNA here is from genome assembly GCF_000376985.1 of Streptococcus henryi DSM 19005. Lineage (GTDB taxonomy): Bacteria > Bacillota > Bacilli > Lactobacillales > Streptococcaceae > Streptococcus > Streptococcus henryi. Next base: position 159,359 of record NZ_AQYA01000035.1, on the reverse strand, counting down.
TTTCCCTTCAGCATTTCCCCTAAAGAGAACGCCATGAGGGAGAACGATAGCCATGACACCGCCGTCTTGCTTGAGGTGATAGAATCCGTGGAGCAGGAAGGCAAAGTCAGCCTTGGATTTGGGCGCTAGGGCACCAAATGATGAGAAACGTGGGTCTTGCAGGAAGCCAGAATCGGCTGATCACTTGGCTGAATAAGGTGGGTTCATGAGGACACCATCAAAGTTAGTTGGCTCTTGAGTTGGCCAGTCCTCGTCTAGCGTATCAGCATTGTGCAAGTACTGGTTTTCAATAGGCACACCGTGCAGAATCATGTTCATGCGAGCCAGATTGTAGGTTGACGTGTTGAGTTCCTGACCGAAGTAGGAAATAGTGTTCGGTGACTTGCTGTAGCGCTTAGCATTAAGCAAGAGCGAACCCGAACCCATAGTGGCGTCGTAAAGGGTGAAGCCTTGCACCTCTTCTCTTCCAGTCAGGGCAATCTGAGTCATGAGCTTGGCAACAGGCTGAGGTGTGTAGAACTCACCCGCTTTTTTTCCTGAGTCAGTCGCAAACTGACCAATCAGATACTCATAAGCATCACCCAGCATGTCCCCAGCGTGACCTGCCACATCAAGCACCGCCAACTCTTTCATAACACTGGCGATAGTCTGATTTTGTTTTTGAGGAGTCTGCCCAAGCTTTTTAGAATAGAGATCAATGTCCTCAAAAAGATTTTCAAAAAGCTCATCATCCTGCTCGATATTGCGGAAACCTTGAGCCAAGGACTCCAACTGGAAGCGGCCCTCATTGATTTGATTGACCAGAGCCGTAAAGGTCAAATCTGGCTCGATGGCATAGGACATCTCATCCTTAACCACATCCACCAAATCATCGTGCGAATCCGCATCCTCATAATATTTACGATAAGAGGCCAGCGCCTCATTGAGGTCATCCGTCTCCTCCTCCATGGTCTCAGCCACATAGAAGAGCATCTTATCCGAAAGGTATTTGTAAAAGACCATACCAAGCAAATAAGACTTATAATCGTTGGCATCCATCTTCGAACGGAGAATATCCGCCGAATTCCAAAGCGCCTGATAAAGCGATTGGGAAGTTTGATTTTCCATTATTTTTTCCTTTTTTTGTTTTTTTAGGGGAATGGCAGAGCTAGAAAGTTGATCAATAATCTCTTTTATGCTTCTCATCAATACGTCGTGAAAATCTATAACCTTGTGATTCTAATTGCTCAATTCTTCCTTCAATTTTTTTAATTACAGAATCTTCATAGGAGATTTTTTCACCATTTTCGAATTTATACCTTCCAACCCACAATGTATATATTTTGTCATCTGGTCTAAAGTCAAAGTCCTCGTAATCTTTGCCATTGGAAATAATGTTTTGTAAAATCCAGAATGAAACGAACTCATGGTCATTGAGTGAATTAAGTGCACTCCATAAACTTTCGTCCCACTTTGAAAACTTATTCCAAAGGTCATTACTACTAATATATGTTAAAACAATAAAATCTTTTCGTTTTGCTTGCTTAAAGTTTCTACTTAAAACTGATAAATTTGTGAATCTTTCACCTAATTTATGAAAAGAGAATATATGATACTTTACAAAAAAATATATTTTTTGAGATAAATCAAAATCAAATTGATCCAATAACTTATTCCAACACATAAATATTATATTATCAATTTGAGCCTCAGTCTTATTTGCTCTTTCTTTCGGAATATCGTATATGAGGGTCGTTCCTGACGCCCCAGCAAATTTTTTAGGTGGCATTATCTCATATTCTTTTTCTCTGATAATGTAAGAAATTGCATCACTACTTTGATTCTCTTTAATATATTTAAGAGAGATTGCCACTAATAAACTTTTTTTGCTATCTTCAAAAGACGAGTAGTTAGCTATAAAGTATTGATAGAAATCTGTATTTTTGGGAAGAAATAGTGCACTTTCCAATTTAGTATTATCTTGAAATACTTTCTCTAAATCTTCGATAGATGTATTTGAAGTTTGCTCAAAAAGTAAGTATGCACTCCTATCTTTTGAAAAACAATTAGGATAATATACATTTTCCTTATTCTGTAACTGATTTAATAAATACCATATTAATTCATTATCGGGTATTGTTGGTTCCCATTATATTTTAATTCTGATTTCTGTTCATCGGATAGAGTATATTCAATCAGTTCATCATCTAGTAAACCTTTATATAACTTTGGATGAAAAAGATACGCATAAATAACTAGTAATTGTTGTTCAACTTGGACATGACCACTTTTGCCTTGTAGAAAAAATTCTTGATTAACATAATCGTTAAAGTGCACACGGTCCCTCAGATTTCGCCCTTCTGACTTTAATAATCTTTTGAAATGGTCGCTGAGGGTTACACCAAATGTAGCTTCCAATTTAAGAAAGTAGTCGTTCCATATCTCATTTGGATGAAGGGAAAAAGGTAGTTCAATTCTCCGATCTATTATTTTTGATAAATAATTATCCTTTACTTTATTAATTTTGTTGATATCTCCAACAAAAACAATTGGTAATTGACCATTTAATAGACTGAATAATTTATAGATTTCCTCCTGACGTGAACTTGATAAACGATCAAAGTCATCAATGACAAGGACTTTCTTACTAAATGAAAAATTTGCTAAAATATTAGCATAAAAAATATCTGACTTTGGTTTAAAGAATTGGTGAGCAGCAACACATAATACTATTATTGTGACGAAAATTTTAAAAAAAGAATCTGATATATAGTGACTCAAACCGAGATCAATCACATTTGACATTAAAATAGATACAACGACTGCAAAAACTGCTATTGCTCTTATTATAAAATATATAATTGGTCTGAGTCTTGAAAATACAATCTCTATTGAGGTACGATTATCATTTATTTTCCAAAAATCAATCGTAACTATTTTTTTCTTTGACTTTTCACTAACATTTACTAAAAAATCTGTTTTTCCTGAACCCCAAGCACCATTCAAAAAGAATGTTTTATTTTCTTTCAATAATATCACAAAATTTTCAACTGCTACAGATGTATCTATTCTATCTAAAGCAATGTTCTGAGTAGAATTCTTTTCCATTATTCCTTACCTCGTCAAATAAACATATCTTGCAACAACTTCTTCTTCAATGTTTCTAACTCATTTATCTTGGTTTGATAAGATGAGATGAGATTATCAAGTTTTGAAAAGAATATACCAATGGAGTTTTGTTCGCTAACTGAAGGAATTGTTATAGTTATCCCCATAAATTCATCGAAATTTATATTTAGCAAACCGTCCATCCTAGCTCCAGAAGAAACTAATTTTGCCAACTCTCTGTCCGTCTTTTTAGTAGCAAACATTGTTTCAATAAATTTAGAATCTGCTTGTTTGTTGACTTTAAAACTGTGATAGACTCTAGGAACTAGTGCTTCATCGTAGTTCTCAAGTTCAAACACCACTCCATATTTTGCTAATTTGGAATTTCCGTGATTATAAGAAAGTTCACCTTTACGTAAGAGTGTATAATTTTTCTGTTCTTTCCCAGCGATATTTTGTGAAAATCTCTCCTCTTGATTCATCCATCCATTTGCTGCTGAAATTGTTAGAGTAGGTAAATCCATTCGACCATCATTCCCTTTTACTCTCTCTGTTACATCTCCCAATTTCTTCACTTCCCATTCTCCTTCAAACCCATCCAAACGTATCTCAGGTACAGTCTGCCCAGCTTTTGGAAACATCTTGGATAACATGGATTTTTTAAAGGATTGATAATTCTCTAAATTGTCCTTGTAAGAAGATAAAAGAGAATCAATAGTGGAGAAAAGAGAGCCGATTTGGGATTGTTCAGCCAGTTTAGGGTGACTAAGTTTCTGTTTTCCTAGTGATGTTTGATTTATGCTTGCCTGGCTAACCGCTTGATTGGCATGTGATCTAGCCCAATCACGTTTCTCCTCAGTATTTAATTGATAAAAAAGAAATTCAGCATTATATTGCGGTTTACAAGATAACCTTAACAGATTGATACCATGATATACAGTTTTATCAGCTTTAAACAATGCAACTTTTCCCATATGTTTAAGTGAATTGATATTACTATAAAGTATGTCACCTTTATTCAATCTAAATTTTTCATTTGGCTCAATATTTGAAAATCCTAATTTATCAATATTTATATCTCCATCTGCTATTGTTTCAATTCGAGTAAGATAATATTTTCCATCGTTCAAAGAAGAATCTCCAGTAAAACCTGATGAAATATTAAAAATTTCACTTAAACATTTTTGTTGCCACTCATCATCAAATCCATTAAATCTAACTTTTGGAATAATTCGTTTTGTCATCTAAATTTCCTAACATCAATGTTTTACTACTATTACTTTTATATCGTCTTTAACTTCTAAATCTCTTCGAAGCTCAAGCTCATCTCTTATTTCACCTAAATCATAAATAATAAAAAGTAATTTAGAATAATTCTTGCTATAGGCCGTAATATCTGCATTAATCTCTTCAATAATTTTTGATTTTTTCCCCTCTCGTAATAATTTAACTTCAATAGCTAAATTAATATTTGGAATAATGAAATCTGGTACATATTCTCGACCTGAAAAATTGAATTTACCTGTTTCTCTATCATAATCAATTCCTTTTGACCAATTTTTTCCTAAAAATAGATTTTCTATAGCATTTTGGATTTCTTTCTCTTTTAAAGGTTTTTCATGAATCGTTTTCCGTAATTTTGAAGCAATAAAATTTTCTAAATTGTTAAATTCATCCTCAGAAAACTCAATGGAATTATTTAAAAATGATATCAAAAAGTCTGTTTCTAATAATACTGTTTCCATAAAAGTTTTCTGAGCTGGCCAAGTCATATCAAAAGGATTTGTATTTTCAAGATTGAATATATTTATACCAGGATTCTCCTTTAATGTAACAACCGACTCCTTTGCTATCACATTGTATTTCCTCGCGTAAGATACACATGAATTGTATTTACCAATGATGTCCGAGGTATCTGATAAAGTTCTCTTGATTGTTTCAGATAGTACATTTGCTTGACTTATCAGAAGCTTAATTTTTTTAGTTTTAAGTTGTTCCATCTTTCTCCCCACTTAGAATTTCCAATAATGTTTAAAGTGTTGTTCACATCCATTGTCTTCAAAAATTTTGTAAAATAAATCTCTCATTTCTTTAATGCTTTCAGAATAACTTTGTGCGGATAAGTCATCAATAGAGTGAGAATTAACATTAAATAATTTTAGATATTGTTCATTTCCATGATAGAATTTATCTTGATTTAAATTATTAAATTTCATGTATGTTTCAATAATTCTTCTCATTGAATTTAGCATAGAGTTTTTATGTCCACAATCATAAAGTTCCTTTAATTCGAACCATAGAGCTTCATAACTTGTTTTAAAATCTTCTTTACTTGATGTAATTTTTAAGAATCGATGATTTTCTATACGATAAAAATTATTTTTATCATACTTCGTTCGACCTTTCTTATCTTCAAAATTACCATGGGGTTGAACATTTAGGTAAAAGTGAATATTGTGTGTTAAGACAACAAAAATATCTCTATTACTATCATATTTTTCTCTATCTTTACCTTGGTATAATAATTGCAGTTGCCAAATAATAATATATTGCATCGTGTCATCGTTTGAAGTCATCGGATCATCAAAAACAATTATTTTTGGTTTATCATCTCGTTTCTCTTTTACTTCTTCTAACTTTTCTATAAAATACAAAAATGCAATAATATTTTTCTCTCCTGTAGAAAGTTTTTTTACACTGCGATAGTAATCCCCTTGTTTTACTCTGTAATATCCACTGTTCTCATCCTCGTAAAAATCAAGTTCCCATTGCACTTTTAAACGTAATTTTTCATTTATTCTCTTAATGGCTTGTTCTTCCGCCTTTGGTTTTAGTTTGTCAAGCGAAATCAATAATTCTTCAATCTCATTTTTCACTAACTTCCGTTGAGTCTCAGCCCGATTGAACTCTTTTTCCTTTTCTATTTTTAATTGCCCCAGAGAATTAAGTTTCTCATTTTCGACAGCATAATTCTTCTCATCAAGCAATGTCTTTATTTTATGAAATCTCAGAGTATCTTTTGCTTTTTTCATCTCTGATTCAAGGTTTTCCGTAAATTCATTGTTTTCTTCAATTACTGAATTTAGCTTTTCAAAATCAATATTTTGCGGAAGTGGTAATTCAATTTTCTCACTGACTTTAAAAAGATTTTTTTCTTTTTCATCAAGGACAGAATGTAAACTTTTGAAAAACTCAATTTGTTCTTTAATTATTGATTTAATTGCCTCTATTTCGTTTTCTGCATTTGCCTTAAACTTAGAGTAAAAATCTTCATTTGATAAATTTAGACTATTAAGATAAGAAATATTGTTTTGAAGCATTTCTTTTCCTTTAGTTATTCTATCTTGTAAGATTTTGACCTCATCTGCTGAGAAATATGTCTCCAATTCTTCAAAAATATTATCATCAATCAAGCTTCCACAAAATGCACAAGTGTCGCCTTTTTTATGAATATGATATCCTGATTCAGCAAAATTAATTTTTTCTGGAGAAGTAAATCTATTAATTTTTGTCTTCTCTTCAACTTTACTAACTAAAATCTGATTAACGGAGTCAATATAACTAGAAAATTTAGTTTCTTTTATAGAATAGGTATTTATCTTTTTTTGCGGTGTTGACTTTAAAATCGCCACATTTTTTAGAATGTCTTCTTTTTCTAAGGCTGATGCTTTTGAAAGCTCATTTTTAAAAGAATTTTTGTTATAACTCCGAGGATTATCTACTAACATTGGATTAATCTCTTTAGCAATTACTCTAGCAGAATCTATATAAATTTTATCAATCTTTTTTTCCTGATTCTGGTATTTGTTTTTTGCGTTCTGGAGCTTTGTATATAAATTTTCAGAATCACTCTCTTCAGGTTTTGAAATATCTGCATTAATTATAAAAAGTTCTTTTTCCTTTTCCATCTTCTCTTTTTCAAGCTTTTTAATCTCTTCTTGCTTTTCATTTGCGTTAACTGCTAAAGAAAATGCATCAAAGTGCTCATTTTCACCAATCAAGGACTCAAATCCTTTAAAAACATGGACATCAAACTCAGATTCTTTTTGTTTAAAAATTGCCTGACTTAGAGTTGATTTACCAGAACCATTTCTTGCAAAAATAAAGTTTATATTTTTTAATTCTAATTCTTCACCTAAAAAAAGGGGCGAAACGGCATCTTCAAATTTAATTTCAGTAAGATTAATCGTTGTTTCTGTCATAGTAACTTCCCAAACTTCATAATAGTTATTTCCACATCTCCATTATATCACTAAAACTAACTGAGAATTCCCCTATTTTAACTCTATTTGTTTCCAAGTAATAAACGTTAAAGAGACAACTTTCGTCATCTCTTCGTTTCACTCTTCTAAATCACATTGGTTAATAATTCTTTTTTTAGAATAGCTTTTGTGTTTTATTGCAATCTATCTGACCTCACTCCCCATATTCTTCCAAACACCACTTGGCTATTCCCTCAATCAACTCTAGCGGCAATGGTTTATCATAAGGCAGTTTGACTGTTCCTTTGGAAGTCGGGAAGTCTGCTAGTTCTTCTTCAAAATGGGCAATGGCTTTTTGTCCGATATGGAAGCCGATGTGTTGTTTTTTGGCTGCAAAGTGGAGGATGTTCTTGCCTTTCCAATAGGTTGGCATGGTCCAGGCGATGCGTTCTTCAGCTTCAGGGATGGCTTGACTTATTGCCTTTCGGAGTGCTTGTAGTTCCTCTTGGTGACTTTGTCCTTGAATGTAGTCATCAATGGTTTTGGGGGCTTCACCACAAAAGTGTCCCTGATTTTTTCGTTTAAATTCTCTTTGGCAGTTTGGGCAAATCCACATGAGATGACTCCTTTACATATTGTTTTAACTCTAGAATTTCTTCAACGGTTGGTTGATAACCATCAATCATAGATGAACCCACGGCATACCACACGGTATCGAAGCCCTCAAATCGGTCAAACTTGACTCCCATAATGGTTAATTCTTCTTTATTGACATCAAGCTTCATGCTAAATCTTCCTTATCTCGAAATTCCTATACTAAGATTATACCATTAAAGGCCTGCCTATTTACAGGTGACATTTATACAAATTAAAGGACTACTTGGTTGTTAAGTAGCCCTTTCACATTTATTCATAAAAATCTTTTAAAATCTGTCACTCATTCCTCCAGCTCTGCTATTTCATCATTTACTTGATAGCCTGGATCTGCTCTTTGTCGCTCCAAGCAATGACTCGGATGTTTTCATTACGGGCACCTTTGATGGCTTTGAGTTGGGGTGGGTAGTTTTCGTCATTGACGATGATAATCTTCTGGGGCTCTGCCTTTGTCAGCCGCATGGGACTGAGGTCCTTAAAGATGTAATCGAAGGTTGTGAACCTGTCAAAGGTCAGGTGGTTAACCGTTTGGACCAGTCGTTCTGGCTTGGTCTTGGTTTCGCCGATGATGTAATCGACCTGATAATCGATGCCCGATAGGCCAGTCAGTTTGACATTGGGCGTGCCACCGAAATCGTGCTCGTAGAAATAGTGCTGGACTTCTTCTGTGAAGAGCTTGATGACGTTGCTTCTCTTGGTGTTGATCAAATCGTAGAAACGAATGATGCCCTCTAAGAGTTTATGCTTGCTTTTAGCGAAATTATCGAGGTCTGTATCAAGGTAGATGATATCGTCTAGTAACTTGAGTCCAAATTGTCGTAAAATGCTGGATGACATCTTTTTTCGGGTCTCAACATCCAAATCAAGGCCATAAAGTTCAAGCTCATTTATCGTGTTACCATCATCTGAAAGTCGAATCTTACCACTTTTCAAAACCTCAACGTAGAGACGTATTCTGTCATTGATGTGATTGACAAAAGGAGTTGTTATTTCAGTATAAGTATCAAGGTTCGTATACTCAATGAAAATCAAAAAAAGACTAGGCGATGAAGTCGCAGATAGAACTGAAGTTCATCAAGACGAGACAACGAAGTCTTTTTTTTATTTTCGAAGAGTATTAACAGCAGTATTGTCCTTATACCACTTGGCGTAGTCATCAATTAATTTCAAACCATCCATGTTATCATCTCCTTTCTGTGGTTATAAATATTTAAAAATCACAATAGGATTGATTCTTTATTTTCAAACCTACTGTGATTTATTAATCTAGATTTTTATATTACTCTTTTGTTCCTCAAGCAATTTCGATATGATGGTGAGCAAGTATCATGCTATCTTTAATTTCTTGGTATGGCTCTGCGGTTTCGCTCCAAGGACTTCCTGGTCTATGAGTGATATCAACTAATTGGCTAGCTGTTTTCGAACCAAATTTTTCAATAGTTTCATCTAATGATTGTAAAATTGATTTACTATCATCTGTTTGAAGGAAACGTGCCACAACCATGGGCATAGTGATGTCCTCAAGAACAAGTGTTTTTGTGTCATCAAGTTCAATGTCATCTCGTCCATGTACTTTATAAACGTCATAGACTTCCTTGATTAAAGGACCATACTGCATGGCAATAATCTTCTCATCAAAGAGTGATTTTCCCGTCTTTGATAAGTAATCCGCATAAACTAAGTAAATCATTTTTTGAAGTTTAAGATTTGACATAGGCTTCCAAGAAAGGAGATACTTGGAAATATCAAGGGCTGAGATTTTCTTATCCTTAGAGATGACATCTAAAAATTCTTCAAAGTCTTCGTAAAGGTAAAAATCAGCAAAGAAACTATCCTTCTCCACAACACTTGACCAAGTTTTTGAATCAGTAGAGAGCTTATGAATAGAATAATTTGATTTTCCAAGTCTTGCTTTACTACTGTCATGAAGATGCTTTAAAAAATCTTGACTAATCGTTTCAGCAGCATAATGCCAAGCAATCTGTTTTCCTAACTTATAAGAACTAGCTATAAAAATGATATGTCTAATCATGTCTACTCCTCTCTATGTGTACTATCATCGTACTTGCTTGTCCAAGTCAAGTATTTGCGTTTCTCTTTATGTTTACGATGCGCTTCTTCATTTAAATCAGCATCTAACTTTTTCCAGATTTGAAGTTCCCAAGGGAAAAATTTATTATTTTCGCTTTTAAAATAAAGATGAATTCCCTGATACACTTCATCAGTTCTAACGTAAGGTCGAAAAAGACTTGTTTCTAATCTATCAGAATTTTGTATTTGATTGAGTAATTCTTGGTAATCAAACTCTTGATTAATAATAATTCGAAAACCCAATAAATCATTCATACATTTTTGAAGAGGAATACTAGAATTAGCTTTTCCATGTCTATAATAAGTCAATTTATTTAGTGAAGAACCTCTATTTTTGCCTCTAAATCGTGTGTCCAACAAAGGATTATTCGATTCAAAATCAAGATAAAATATCCATTCAGCGAGAGCTTCAATGTATTCTTCAACAAGCCCAATAAAACTTTCATCATAGGAATCATTGAATACGACACTATCAACTCGAACCTTTTTCAAATTATAAGTTTGTCGATTTTCAAAAAAGTCCGTTGAAAAACGGTTATGAAGACGACCAATTTCATTAATTAAGTGAATTAAATCATAAATCATACTTCACCTTCTTTGTCTTGACTATAGACACGATACTCTTCTAAACTATTATCTAGAATTATAGCACAATTCAATATTAAGTTAAACATCTGAACACTCCTCCATCATTTAGCATGCAGAAAACCTTCCTAAACATATGTTCCTAACTATATTATCCGTAAAAAATAATTATAAATGTTTAACACTTGTTCAAAAAAGCATGACACCCTCAAGGCACCATGCTTTTCAAAAGTTCTAGACTTTTTGTTCTGCTACTATACTAACAAAATTGGGTGTTTTATTCAAAAAATTTAATCATCCAACCCAACCAATTTCCTTTGTTTGCGGTTAGCTTCTTCTGCTACCCATTTTAATACAAGTTTGTTTTCACGGATAGTACCTTCGTTGAACATTTTTGAAACACTTCCATCGTATTTATCGATAGTTGCTTTGGCATCTTCAAATTTAATCATAAAGTTTTTCCTCCAAATCTTCTCGTGTATATTTTTCTGGAAGGACTAGCTCTACACTATTCACGTCAAATTGAACATCTGAAATATTATCCTGATAATCTTTATGAATCAGATGGAGACAAATTTTATCTCCAAATTCTGATTTCAATTCTTGGATATTTAGTCTTGATTTGAAATAGGCATTGATAAAGGTTTCCTTGGGAACATATCTCCCCTGTTTAACTTCTCTTTTCTTGGTAAACTCCCATGCTATCAAAGGGTCTTGGTGAACATAATAGATTGTCACTTGATAGCCCCTCTTTAATGCCCTTTCAACATTCTGACTTGCCTTTCCAATGGCGAAGGTGCCGTCTAGTATAAAGGAATAAGATTTTTTTAATATCTCTGTAAAAGAAAAATCTACAAGATAAGCAGCTCCTCTTTGGAATTGACTGGAATTTTGGCCATTATAATCAGGAAATTTGCTTCTAAAATCATCAGCATCTATTACCACTAAATTAGAAATAACCATGGATAGAGCTTCTGCAACTTCTGTCTTTCCAGCACCTGGACTCCCCGCCATAAAGATAGCATCCTTTATCGGTCTTATATCTTTATCAGCTATCAGTTGATTTAAAAACTCTCTCTTATGCTCTTTGGCGTAAACTAATGACTTATCTTCCATATACACTTCCTCTTTGCCATTATATCACACTTTGATTGTAAACTGGCCTTCTACCCTCTCCCTTTCAGCGGAGCGATTTCTTCTTCAATCAGTTGGGTGTAGTCTTCTTTGAGGGCTTTTTTGTATTTGAGGGGATTGAGGGCTTGGTCGACCTCAGCTTTGTAGTCCTTGTAGCGCTGGCTCTGGGTTAGTTGACTTTCACCGGCCTGCTTCTTGGAACCCTTGCGGTAGTTTTTGACCAGATACATAAGCTCATCCTCACCCACATACCACTTCTTGGCTAAGTCCGAAACCTTGCTTGAAATCACCTGCTCCACCATCAGGTCCAGGCTATTGGTCACTGACTGACCACGGAAATTCTCAGGATCCATTTGGATATTGAGCCAGAGGCTGGAAATGATATCGGCCAGCTTGCTGTTGGTCTTAGCCAGATTTTGGATATAGTCATCGATAGCCTTGATGTCTTTTTGGGAAATAGCAGAGCTGTCACTATCTTCACTTGGAATGAGAGCCTGTATGAGACCTAAAATGTACTCGTAGTTAATCTCATCCAAATGCACCGATTCCAATTCATACATGATATCGATAGGGGGCTCTGGATCGTCAGGGTCATCCTTGCGTCGTCTGATTTCTTCAATGACATTCTGATAAGTGCCCATGTAGGCTTCTAAAAGGTCATCTGACAAGCCCATCTCAGCATAGACTTGGTCTTGGTCATATTCTGAATAGACCTGAATAGAGGCAAATTTCTTATCAAACTCTTGATAGGCCTTAGCAAATTTTTTCAGCAGGGCTGTCGGTGCTTCTTCGATATCAAAGCCATCTGTCATGTCATCCGCAAATTGATTTTGAAGCTGGGCTATTTTTTCATCAAAATGAGCCTTTTCTTCCTGCCAAGTCGGGGCAAGGACCTCGTTTTCTCCGCCATTCGAGTAGAGGCGCAGGGCATTGTCAACGGCATCCTTGAAGGCAGCTGGGCGCTGGAAGGTGACGATGTTGCCAAACTTCTTCTTGTCGTCGAAAATGCGGTTGGTACGGCTGAAGGCTTGAATCAGGTCTTGAGGCTGCATGGGCTTTCTGTCGATGAAGAGGGTGGACAAGCAAGGCGCATCGAAGCCTGTCAGCAGGCGATTGACCACAATGACCAGGTCCAGCTGCTCATCTCGGAAGGCATACTTGTCTTTCTTGCGAGCCAGACGATTGTTAACATCGGTGTTAAAGGAACGAAGGTCAGACAAACTAAAGTGGGTGCCGAATTCCTCATTGTAGTCCTCGATGGAAGCCTTCATCTTGTCTTGGTTGCTGACGGAGGCCTCTTCATTTTCGGTCACTGAGTAGGTGATAGTAAACTTAGGAAAATCAGGCAGAACTTGCTTGACACGCTCTGAAATAATCAGTCTGGTCTCGCCCTTCTTCACGCGCTTGAGCAGGTCATAATACTTCTGCGCCATCGGGATAGACTTGACTGTCAAAATGGCATTGTAGGTTCTACCGACACCGTTGAGAAAGCCGAGTGGACCACGGGACTTGTTGATGATGGCATCCAGAACTTCCAGCATATATTCCTCATCTTCATAGGCCTCATCTGGAATCAAGTCCTCTTCTACATTTGAAAGAATAACATTCTTATAATCAACCTTGAAGCCCAGTACTGCACCATCGTGAATAGCTTCTTTGACTGTGTATTCGTGTAGGCGCTGGCCGTACTGCTGTTCTGTTGTCTGAGCTAGGTCTCCAAGTTGCTGACGCTTGTTTTGGGCGAAGATTGGTGTCCCTGTGAAACCATACCAGAGGGAATTGATGAAGAAGTCGCTCAGTTTACGCTGGGCTTGCGGTGTCACGGCACGGTGACATTCATCCACAACAAAGGCAAGGTTGAGACCCTTGATTTTGGTCTGTTCACGCCCATACTTGCCTTCCTCAAACTTGCGCATCATGGTTGTGATTTTCTGAATAGTCGTTACCACAACAGTTTTATCATCTGAATAGAGGCGCTTAACCAGCTGATGGGTATTGTCAGTCTCATCGATGTCAATAGCATCATTTTCAGCATAAGATAGGAAAGATGAGGTAGTCTGCTGGTCTAGGTCTCGTCTATCCACCACAAAGATGGTTTTCTGAATAGAGGGAATCTGCAAGAGATTTCTGGCTACCTTGTATGAGGTCAGGGTCTTACCTGAACCTGTCGTGTGCCAAACATAACCTGATTTGCGCTGACCGCTGGCTTCCTGCACCGCTTCTATGGCATGAATCTGGTAAGGACGGAGCAAAATGAGGGCTCTCTTGTCGTCATCAATGACAGAATACTGCATAACCATCTGGTGGGCACGCGGAATGGACAAAACTTCATGAGCAAAGTCAAAGAGATTAGTCACTGGTCTGTTGTCCTTATCCACCCACTTGGTTAGGAAGGTGGCATTGATTTTATTTTCCTTGGCAGCTGCGATATAGCGTGTATCTTGCCCGTTGGACACAACAAACATCTGTAGACTGGAGAAGATGCCACGGAACTTACCTTCCTTGTCATACTTAACAATCTGACGAAAAGCATCCATAAAAGGATGTTGATTATTTTTAAGTTCGATTTGAACCAGAGGCAGACCATTGATGAGCAAGGTCACATCTAGTCTGCGGTCCTTATCTACTCCATGCTGCTTATCACGAATAACCTGATTGACCACCTCGTAGCTGGATTTTCCGCCAGCCACATGGTCACGCCAGAGCACTGACAGACGAATCGTACCAAGACTGGCATCCTCACGCTGGACCTGAACCTTGGCTATGCCATTTTCCCCCGAAATCCACTTAGCCGCCTCATAATAATTGACAAAATTAAGCTGATTCTTGATTTGTTCCTTTTCCTGAGCTGTCAGCATGACATCATCAAGGACACTAAGATTATTTTCCTCCAATTTTTGGAAAAAATTGTCCCATAGCTGAGCTTCTGTCTTGATTTCCTGACGGTAAGTCCACTGCCCTTCACCAGTCATCAATTGCTCAATGAGCTGCGCTTCCAGCTCCAATTCACCTGTAATTTTCATAATAGTCTCCGAGAAATGTATTACCCCCATTATATCATATAGATGGCCTGCTAATATAAAAATCACCGATCACAAGATCAATGATTTAGTTAATGTACCAACGGATTAATTTGTTCTAATTCAGATAATGGTAGACCTACTTCTCCAATCCTAATAAGGTTTTAAATTCTATAATTTGAGAAGGGAGGACAGGCTCATTTTCTAGGAAATTAGCCAATTTTTGCGGTTTTCACTAAATATGTCCTTGGATTTCTCCATCTACGTCTTTATCAAAATGCCTTATCTGATTTTGATTTTCTTTAAAAATAAATCCCTGTTTCTTTCTCAATTTATCAGCCAATATAGATAATAAAATAGTGATAGCCATGTCAGGCAGAGTATTTCCGATGACGATATCAACAGTCATCAGCCATCTATAAATAACAAATCCCCAAAGCCAAATAAGAAGATTCTGGAGATTATAAGCATCTTTTTCCTTATTCTTCTTCAAAATAAAGAAATCTGCTATCAGAATTGCCACCATAGGAGCAAAGACAGAACCTATAAAATAGAGAAAGTCAGTCATATCATGCAGAGGCAAAAAGATAGCTCCCAAAATCCCCATGACCGTAACAATTATCGCAAAAGATTTGCCATTAATCTTGTTAGATAAGGTTTTACTGGATATTCCTGCAGAATAGGCATCCAAGAAAGTTGTAGTAACTGTTGAAAATACGATAATCATAAGTCCTGCGGCGCCTAGACCAGCCTTTACCATAATTTGTGCAATGTCAGACTCTGCTGTAAAAAGAGCTGCGCCCATTCCCATGATATACATCCAAGAACTCACTATACCATATGTCACAGCGCTAGCTAGTGTAGCCTTAACAGGTTTCTGCGCTTCTCTTGTATAATCACTTATAAGCGGCAGCCATGAGAGGGGCATAGCAATCGAAAGCTCAACTGCTGCACCAAATGACAAAGCTCCTGTACTTGCTTCGAGCATGTGATTATTTTTAAAAATAAGAAAACTCAATATAAGTGTCAAAATAAACAGCCCAGTCAAGGCTACCATATTCACTCTTGCAATATTTTGAATTCCCATAAAAATCCAAAGGATAATCAAAAAACCAATGAGCAGACACCAAATCCAGTTACCTAGGTCAAAAACATGATTTGCTGCTAAAGCACCATCATAAATCATGATTGCTGTCCAACCAATTAGCTGAAAAATGTTAAGCCCGGTAAATAGCAGAGCTCCTTTACTACCAAAACTCATTTTAGTTGTTTCCATAGCACTTTTTCTCATTTTTCCGCCAATAAGCCCTGCTAAATAAAGCAAGAAGCAACCGATAAAATGGCCCAATAGTATGGCAAGCAAACCTCTTTTGAAACCAAGCGGGGCAAAGTAGGTCCCAGTTACAATTTCAGCTATTGAAACCGCCGCACCAAACCAAATTAAGCTGTTCTCAAAGACTGAGGTTCCTTTATAATTCATCTTATTTTTTCTCCTCTGCGTATTTTCCTTTTATATAAAATGCGTGATTCAGGGGACCAGCCCCATGACCCAAATTAAGTTGTGCAGCCAAGGCATCTGTAATATAGTCTTTTGCCCTTTGAACAGACTCAATAAGCGTAAATCCTTTAGCCAAATTTGAAGCTATAGCACTGGACAAAGTACAGCCAGTCCCATGACTATTAGGATTGTCAATGCGTACGCCTTTTATCCAAACGAGATTTTCATCTGAATAAAGCAAATCATCTGCATCATTGGTACGATGACCTCCTTTTAATAATACTGAACAGTTACACATAGCATTGATCGTTTTCACTGCAGAAATCATATCATTCTTAGAAACTATTTTATGTCCAGAAAGAATTTCTGCTTCTGGAATATTTGGTGTTATCAGTGTTGCAATTGGAAATAATTCTTCCATGAGAGTCTGAACGGCATCATTTTGCATTAAAGGTGATCCTGATGTGGCCACCATGACTGGATCAAGAACCACATTCTTTGCACCATAATATCTCAGTCTCTCCGAAATAATTCTAATCAAGTCAACAGATGAAACCATGCCAATCTTGACTGCATCAGGATAGATGTCTTCAAAAATAGCATCAATTTGTTCTTTTAAAAAGTCTGGACTTGATTCTTGAATAGCAACTACGCCCATTGTATTCTGTGCCGTAAGTGCTGTTACTGCGCTCATTGCATAGACACCATTCATCGTCATTGTTTTCAAGTCTGCCTGTATGACAGCACCGCCACTGCTATCACTGCCTGCAATAGTCAAGGCTGTTTTTATTTTCATCAATCAACTCCTATATTGTTCAATCATTTTCTCAGACAAGTGACGAAGCAAACGGCACTCATTTTCAATATCATGGACTGAAAAGATGGCACTCACCAAAGCGACTCCATCTACTCCAGTTCCAGCAAGTTCTCCTATATTTGATTTACCAATCCCACCTATGGCAACAACAGGAATGTCAACCGCAGAGCAAATATCACTTAGAAGCTCTCTGGTCAGGACACTTGCATCTTTTTTAGTCGAACTGGCAAACATAGCTCCCACCCCAAGATAATCTGCCCCTTTACGAACAGCATTTAAGGCTTCTTCAACTGAATGGACGCTGACACCAACCAACATATCCTTACCAACTTTTTGACGAACTTGTAGGGCGTCCATATCTTCCTGACCAACATGAACACCATCAGCTTGACAAGTTATGGCAATCTCAACATTATCATTGATAAAGAATGGAACATCATATTCTTTACACAAAGTTCGAATCTGCATGGCTTCTTCCAAAAATGCTTCCTCACTCAGCGACTTCTCACGGAGCTGAAGACAGGTTATGCCACCTTTCAAAGCTAATTCTACTTGCTCATACAAAGTTTTATTTCTGGTCCATGTCCTATCAGTAACAGCATAAAGTAAGACAGCATCTTTATCGAATGTCATAGTGTGCTCCCTTCTCAAGCAAGTCTGGTGTCATACGATAGATAGCATCGATGATATAATTTCGATAAGTGGCATTCCCATCCTTATCGGTCAGTCTTTCAAACGCTAGTTGACCAGCGTAGCCCATTGAAACAACTGCAGCCACACTTGCTTCTAAAGGATAATCAGGGTTTGCAGCTACGAAAGCCCCTATTAAGGCTGACAATTGACAACCCGTCCCCGTAACAGAAGACATCATCGGATGCCCATTGCGAATACAATAAGACGTTTGACCATCTGTAACAATATCAATTGCACCTGTTACAACAATGACTGCCCTAACCTTCTCTGCGTATGCCTTTAAAAAAGTAATAGCTTCAGAGAGATTGTCTTCTGTAATCTGGTCTGCAATGTTAGCATCTACTCCTCTTGCTCTTCCCTTGCCAACTGCCAAGGCCTTGATTTCAGATATATTGCCCCGAATAACAGTAACTGTCACTTCTTCTAAAAACTGCTTGACAGTTTCAGTCCTGAATTTCGAAGCACCAACACCTACAGGGTCCAAAACAACTGGGTGATTATTCTTGTTCGATTCCTTTCCTGCTATTAGCATCGAGGCAATAGTCCTACTATTTAGTGTCCCAATGTTAACAACCAAGCCCTGACAAAGACTACTGATCTCTGACACTTCATTCTTATCATCAGCCATAATGGGAGATGCCCCACTGGCAAGTATGATATTGGCACAATCATTGACCGTCACGTAGTTGGTTATATTGTGAATTAAAGGATTTGTCATTCGAACATTTTCAAGCATTTTCTGTAACATGTTTCACTTCCCCTTCTTGACTGAGCGACTCCTGCATACCTTTCAATACATTAGTTTTTTTCAAACTATAAATGACATTTGCGGAAATAATAGCTCCCGCTGTTGTGGAAATTAGGAAAGGTATGATATAAGCGTAAAAAACCAAATCAGCAGACTTCTGCCCCATAAATAAGATAGCAATGGGATAAGCACACAAACCGCCTAAGACAGCAGTTCCAAATACCTCTCCCAGTAAAGTTGCTAAAACGTTCTTGGTCTTACTGTAAACCAGACCACAAAGTAAAGCTCCAAACATACTTCCAGGAAAAGCCATGAAAGTCCCAAGACCTAGAAAATTTCGAATTAAAGATGCAACAAAAGCAGCTCCGATCCCATAACCAGGACCTAAAAGCACTGCACATAAAATGTTGACCATATGCTGAACTGGAGCACATTTACTGCCAAAAACTGGAAATGAAAATAAACTTCCTACAACTGCAAGGGCACAAAAAATAGCAGCCACCGCAATCTTTTTAGTATTTAACTTTGTTTTAGTCATATCAAATTTCTCCTCTAAAATAGCTCATGAATAACTATGAGAACGCAATGTCCCAAGATATAAACAATCTTTTTTATTTTGAATAGTGATGCTCAACGAAAATCAAAAAAGGCTTTTATATTTTCGAAGTGTATCACTTTATTTCAAGGCGGAAGATCTTCGATCAATGTTAATAGGATAGTTAAGTCACTCTCTATTTTTATACTCCGCATCATAATAGACCTCACTTGCTTCTAAACCAAAAACAAAAAACAGGAGAATACCTATTTTTGTGGTATCCTCCTGTCCTAGAGACCTAGTCCATAAAAATAAAACAAGCTATCACGACAAAGAGCCTGATGATAAAGCAAAAAATATTTCTTTATCTAACAGACATTGAAAATGACAAGAAAGTATTGTTTTATTTGTTTAGAGCAAACATTTTCCTACGGCGGCATTATCCACATCAGGTATAAGGGTCGAAGGTGATTCCTTCCTCTCAGCCTGTCAAAACAAGCTCCCCTGTTTATTCAGTTGTATAATCGAATGAAGAGCTTTCAAACAAGGAACGTAAGGCGCAGAGAGTACTGGAGTATGGCAAGCCGATAGTGACGATGTATCAAAGCTAATTCAAATGACTATAATTAAAAACAGAAGACAAACTACTGCTGCCTTCTGTAAAAAATCTTTTCTTATGACTTCCTACGACGGCATTATCCGTATCAGGTTAAGGGTCGAAGTTAGATGACTTCCTCTCAGCCTGCCATTACAAGCTCCCCTGTATTTAATTAAGACATATTATACACTATTTTTGTAAAAATACAATAACTTTTGTAAATCCATTCCATTTAGATTTTTAAAAGCTGGCGGCTTATGTTAAAATAATACACATTACGAAAGGTGAAAGGAGGCAGCTTTGAAAACGATAATCACTATCATTAGAAACATCATAAGCCTCTGTCTTATCTCCTTTTTAATCTTTTTTTGCTGGCAACATGAAGTGAGAATTACTCATTTTGAAGAGGCTTATAAGCCATATAGACCACTTTTTGAACGATTGGCAGAAAAGAACTCTGACTATCAATCTTTAGGTATTTTGGATAAAATTCCTTTACGTCGAGAGGTTCTCAAAGAAAGCAAGTCCCTTTCTGAATTAGGCTGGTCCCAGGAAACTATAGCTACAGCATATATTGACCACTTGCAGATAAAATCACCAGAAAATGGTGGCCTAGACCTTCTGAAAAAAGACTTGAAAGAGACAAGAATAGTTGCTAGCCCTGCTTTTAACAAGCTTTGGATGGCAGAAAAGGGAATTAGCACAGCTCAAGCTAAGCAAAAATTGCATATTCTTTTAAATACGATTGGATTACAATCTGATTTGTCAGGTCAGAAAAGTGAAAACCTGCAATTTCTTAAAAGCTTTGATGATTCTTTATCACCTGACAGTTCTTTCTGGCAGGACCTTGCCTCTTTAGTTCAGTTGGCTTTTCCAGACGACAGTTTGGTTGAAGATAAGACTTTCAACCGTCATATGCATCAGCTCCGCTATATCATCTCTGCTCAACAGGCGACTTGGGTGCGTCAGCATTTTGCCAAGGAAGGGGAAAGTGATGCCCAGGCTCTGGCTTTCTACTTGACTAGACTTTCCGAGGACAGGTATAGTTTAACCGAGTCGGCCCGTTATCACAATAAGGTTGGGATCAGTCGGGATGCAAATGGGGATTTGGTGCCTATTTATGCGGACAACAAGGCCCAAACTAACATTAAGATTCTGGTTAATTTTCATAGTGAGTTTATCTTGTCTGAATCTGGCCACTTTCTTTTTTCTCTGGATACTGAAAATCCTACCACAAACAGTATTGTCAACAGCGCTAGTTTTAATTATGCCAATCAAAATGATGAGCTCCATAGGCAGCTTGATGTTAATACCGCTAAGATTTTTGACCCAGATTTTTTGGTACAGACCCTCAGCAATGGAGACAAGCCATTTGTCGCCCCAGATATCAAGCAACAGAAAGATAAGAAAAATCCTATCTACAGTCGAGATGGAAAATCCACTAAGCAGTTGATTAAGGCAGCTCGCAAAAAGTTTAAAAAACTCTTGAACAAGTATCAGAAGGCTTTGGCTGACACATCTCCTTAATACTCTTAGAAAATCAAAATGATACTTTGTTGACTTCACCTTGCCGTACTTTAGTACTGCCTGCGTCTTGTTGCCTCATCTGATTGTGATTTTCATTGAGTATGAGTTGAAAAACACAAAAAAGCAACATCTCTCATTTTGAAGGATGTTGCTTTTATTTTAATATGACACTACTTAGGCTAGGCCATTCTCATTAACACGGTGCCATTGGTTAATAACATAGCAGAGCTCAGCAAGTTGCATGTAACCATAGCCGTTGATTTCATCACTCTCCTCAGTTGAACCACCAAGGTATCGGGTATAGATGGCAACGAGATAGGGACTTTCTTCAAAAACCATGGCATCCACATTAAGTGCTTCTCGAACATAGCCTGGCTTTTGGACAATACGAAGATTGCTTAGATAAGTTTCATAATATTTTCCAGTGAAAGATTGGTCCATGAAATTGATAATATCTGCATACTTATCCTGATTATTATAGAGGTATTCTAAGACTTGAATATAGTAATCTGTTGTTGTCTTATTATCTTCTTGACGGATAGTTTTAACTTCACCCTTGGATTCTCCATACTTCCCAAACATGGTATAAGCTTTATCCATCCCACCTAGTCTCTCTGCCAAAGCGTAGGCTGGCGTATTTTCAGAGTAAACTAAGGAATACTCTTGCATATCAGGAATTGACATAGCCCCATTAAATTGACCGACATAAGCATCATGTTCAAAACGGTACTCATAGTCTGTTTGAGTGATATCAAAGCGCTCTGTCAAAGATAATTTACCTTCGGCAACCTCATCAACCACTAACATATTGAGAGGCATTTTATAGGTAGAGCCAGCTGTCATAGGCTCTGTATCATTCATCGAAAAGGCATGTCCTGTAGCAGGATTTTTGTAAGAAAAAGCAACCTGAGATGGATCTATCCCAAATTCTGCCATATAAGCCTGAACCGTTTCAACTAAGCTCAGATTAGCGTAATCATAGTAGAGACCTAAAGCTCCCATACGGTCATAGTCCGTGTCCATGACACTCTGTTTGTCAGCATCGGACTTAACCAATTCTTTTTCCGGTTCTTCAACTTCAACACCAACTTCTGCCTGACTAGTCTGCCTTGCTTGTGACGGTTTAGCTTCCAGTGTTTCTGCTTTCTTTAATTCCTGGCTATTTTTAAGAAATAGCAGAGCGGCAACAAAAAGGGCTAACACTGAAGCAGCCGCACCCATACAAACATGTTCTTTCTTTTTCAATCGACTTCTCCTCTTATTACTATTTTATTATATTATTAGAAAATTTCAAGAAAAAGAACTAAATGATACAAAAATGAAAACTACGTCTCCTCCTAGTCATATAAAAAACTCTGCCCGCAAAGACAGAGTTTATAAAATTTTAACTAGTTTAAGCTTTTGCTGCTGCGTAAAGCTCAGCTACTTTAGTCCAATTGATAATTTCAAAGAAGGCTTTGATGTAGTTAGGGCGTACGTTACGGTAGTTGAGGTAGTAAGCGTGTTCCCAAACGTCAAGTGCCAAGATTGGTTGTTTGCCTTCCATGATTGGTGTGTCTTGGTTAGCTGTTGACATCACTTCAAGTTTGCCTTCAGCGTTAACTACAAGCCATGCCCAACCTGAACCGAAGCGAGTTGTTGCTGCTACTGTAAATGCTTCTTGGAAAGCATCGATTGAACCGAAAGCTTCGTTGATAGCTGCAGCTACTTCTTCAGTGATTTCAGTTTTTTCTGGTGAAAGAAGTTCCCAGAAAAGCGCGTGGTTAAGGTGTCCGCCACCGTTGTTGATAAGAGCTTGACGGATGTCAGCTGGAATTTGCTCAACATCTGACAAAAGTGCTACCAAGTCTTCACCGATTTCTGGGTGTTTTTCAAGAGCTGCGTTAGCATTTGCCACGTAAGTTGCGTGGTGTTTGTCATGGTGAAGAGTCATTGTTTCCGCATCGATGTATGGTTCAAGAGCGTCGTATGCATATGGTAGATCTGGTAAAATAATAGCCATTAGAGAAGTCCTCTTTTCTTTTGTTTTTCTTTATTTTACTGGAAAATGGCAGAGCTTTCAACTAATTTGATTGTGGATTTTATAGGGGTAATAGTAGCTAATATAGACTACTTCTGATGACATCTCCTCCAGCTTGCTTGTTTAAAGTCCCCATCATTCATCAGGACTTAATTAGGCTTGCTTCTCATGTGCAATCTTAAGCAGGGCCACATCGAAGAGGTAATCTTTGTCATATGTACCTGTCTTGATGGCGTAGTCTGTCTCAATCAGGGTAGCGACAGCTTTTTTCAAAAATGGTAGAGACAGAGGTCTGGAGTCACGCAGAGAATACTTGACTTGGTAAGGATTAACGCGTCTTCCTAGATAATCAGATAAATCTGTTATGATTTGCTGCTCAGACTTTCCTTGACTGGCCAGGATTTTAACCTGTAAGAAGGTACGGAATTGCCCTAGCATGATAGCGATGAGCTTAATCTCATCTTCACCTTGGAGACGAAGGTCACGAACCAAGTCACGCGCAGTATCAATTTTTCCGGTCAGGATAAACTGAGTCAAGTCAAAAATGTTATCCTGAAGTGTCTTTGGAATAGCTTCATCAATATCTGCCTGATTGATTTGCCCGTCTTTCTTATATGATTTGAGGAAAGCCAAATTCTTCAAAATCTCACTGAAATCAAAATTAGACTTGATTAAAAGGGCATCAAAAATACCAGAGTCAAAGACCAATCCATCCTTATGAGCCAGTTTTTGGAAATAAGTTCTAAGCTCTGCTTCCTTGAGCTCTCCCGCTTCAAAAAGTTTGGCATCGCGCTTAAGGAGTTTAACCAATCGACGTTTGCCATCTAATTTCCCAGGAGCAAAAATGACAAGTCTTGTTGTCTCCAGAGGGTTCTCTAAATAGGCTTCAAAACGCTTAAGCTCTTTCTCATCCAGAAAAGACTTTTTATCAGTGGTAATATCAAGTAGGTTGTCAAAAATAACCACCTTTTCATCCGCAAAAAAGGGCAGGCTTACCAAGTCCATCTCAGCATCCTGATAATTCGTTTCTGACATATCAAAATAGGAATAGGTTAAATCAGCCTTATCAAAACCTATTTTTTCTAATAAACGCTCTTTGAGCTGGCTAAATTGCCCTAAGTCATCTCCTGCCACAACTGTCAAGAGAGGCAAGGTTTCTTTTTTAAAACGATCAATTTTTTCAATTGCTAACATGAACCTATTATATCATGTTTTAAAGGTAGCGTCCCTCAAATCTCACTGTCCTACTTCAAAAATCAGCGCATAAATTCAGTAAAAAAATCCAGCAGATTTCTCCACTGAATTTATAAGGTTTTGTATTATCCAATCACAGAACCATTTGGTACTGATGGGTCAACTGTAAGAACAGTCAATTTACCGTCATGTTCGGCTGATAGAATCATACCTTGACTGACGTATTTTTTCATCATTTTACGTGGTTTGAGGTTGGCAACGATTTGGAGTTTCTTGCCTACCAATTCCTGTTCATTTGGATAGAATTTAGCGATACCTGATAGGATTTGGCGGTCTTCCCCATCACCTGCATCAAGGCGGAAGTTGAGCAACTTGTCAGAACCTTCCACTTTTGAGACTTCCTTAACTTCAGCTACGCGGATTTCTACAGCGTCAAATGTATCGAATTTGATTTCTTCTTTAGAAGATTTGAGCTCCACTTCTTCTGGATTCCACTCTTTTTCCTCAGCAGGTTTGCCTGCATTCATTTGGTCTTGAATGTAGGCAATTTCTTCTTCCATATCAAGACGTGGGAAAATTGGTGTCCCTTTAGCCACAACTTTAACACCTGATGGAAGTCCAGCCAAGCTTAAGTTTTCAAGGTCAAAGCTGGCGCCTAGACCAAGTTGTTCCATGATAGCATTAGAAGTTGTCATCATAAATGGTTGAATGAGGTGAGCAACCACGCGCAAGCTTGCTGCAAGATGAGCCATAACGGCTGCCAAGGCTTCCTTGTCACCCTCTTCTTTTGCAAGTACCCAAGGAGCTGTCTCATCAATATATTTGTTAGTACGTGAAATAATGTTCCAAACCGCTTCAAGGGCGCGTGGGTAGTCAACTGCATCCATATTTTTGTGGTAGGCTGCAAGATTGTCAGCTACTACTGCTGCGAGATCTGCATCAAAGTCAGTCACATTTTCAACATATACTGGAATTTCTCCACCGAAGTACTTGTTAATCATGGCAACCGTACGGTTAAGAAGGTTTCCGAGGTCATTAGCCAATTCATAGTTAATACGAGCCACGTAATCCTCAGGTGTAAAGGTACCGTCTGAACCAACTGGAAGACTGCGCATGAGGTAATAGCGGAGCGGATCAAGTCCAAAACGTTCTACCAACATTTCTGGGTAGATAACATTCCCCTTAGACTTAGACATTTTACCATCTTTCATGACAAACCAACCGTGAGCAATTAGGCGGTTTGGTAATGGCAAGTCAAGAGCCATAAGAATGATTGGCCAGTAGATAGAGTGGAAACGAAGGATATCCTTACCAACCATGTGATTAACTTCAGGATTGACGGTAAAGTCCCAAGTTTTTCCATCCTCATCAGTCCAAGATTTTGTCACTGTTTGCCCCAACCAGAACTTGTCAAAGTTAGCTGTATCTGCTTGACCATAGCCGAGAGCTGTTGCATAGTTGAGCAAAGCGTCAATCCATACGTAAACAACGTGTTTTGGATTTGATTTAACTGGTACACCCCAAGTAAAGGTTGTACGAGATACGGCTAAGTCTTCAAGACCTGGTTCGATGAAGTTTTTAAGCATTTCATTCATACGACCATTAGGGCTGATAAAGTTAGGATTAGCTTTAAAGAAGGCTTCTAAGTGTTTTTGGTACTTGCTGAGTTTGAAGAAATAAGATTCTTCTGAAACCAACTCAACTTCATGTCCTGATGGTGCCACACCACCGATAACATTCCCAGCTTCATCACGGAAGACTTCTGCCAACTGGCTTTCAGTGAAAAATTCCTCATCTGATACTGAGTACCATCCTTGGTATTCACCCAAGTAAATATCACCCTGCGCAAGCAATTTTTCAAAAACATCAGCAACTACTGACTCATGGTAATCATCAGTTGTGCGGATAAATTTATCGTAGCTGATGTCCAAAAGTTGCCAAAGTTCTTTAACACCTTTAGCCATGCCATCAACGTACTCTTGAGGTGTAATGCCAGCTTCTTCAGCCTTGGTCTGAATCTTTTGACCGTGCTCATCAAGACCAGTCAAGTAGAAAACCTCCTTGTTCATGAGGCGTTTGTAGCGAGCCAAAACATCACAAGCGATGGTTGTGTAGGCAGAACCGATGTGAAGTTTACCAGATGGGTAATAAATCGGTGTTGTAATGTAGAATGAATTATTTTCAGTCATTAATTGATATTCCTTTCCGCGCTAATGAAACGCGTTTATAGTAACACTTAATTATAACATAAAAAGCCGTTACACTGCATGTTTTTTCAAGTCTTAGTTCAAGTCTTTAAACCTCAGGAAGTCTAAAAACTAAAGACTGTTCCTATACTCTTTTCTAAGCTCTGCTATCAAAAAAGGGCATCTCCAAATTGGATGATGCGCTCGTCATTTTATTTTAAGCTTTTAAAATGTATTAAGCTTGGTCAAAATCATAGTCTTCTCTCAAAAGTGCTTTGAGGTATACAAGAGGAATTAACATGCCTGCTAGTGCCCATTCACCAAAGTGGAGTGAAAGAGTTGTTGAACAGAAGACACCTAGAACAAAGGAAATGAGAACAAGGAAAGTATTGCGGCCGATTGACTGGAGTTCTCTATTTTTCTCAACATATCCCTTAGTTAAAAGATAGGCTGCGTTTTTAACATTACCTGTCATCATAACACTGGCATAGTTAGCCCCACGCAATGTTTTAAAAGTATCCACCTGAACAGATGCAAAGAAAGCTAAACAAATAATGGTGTAATAATCAGGCACAAATGGTGTAATAATTACTGCAACTGTAGCTACTCCCAAAAGTACGCGACTGGCAATGCGATACCAGTGATAATTGTGCTTATTAGACCAAACATGTGTTAAATAAGTAAAAGATTGACCTAACATGAAGACAATAATAGGAAGAAGGAAATCAAATGAACGGCTCCAATCTCCTTTAGCCAGATTAATCCCAAAACAAAGAAGATTCCCTGTTTGAACACCTGCAAAACGCTCTCTTTGAGTGACATAGGTAAAGGCATTAACATAGCCACTGATAAATGTAAGGGTCACAGCACAGCGAATCCCTTCATAAATTGCATAATTTCTTTTTCTTCTTTTTCTCTTAGACATGTTTTCTTTACCCTTCCTACCTTATTTAAAAACGACGAAAAACTGGGGTAACCAGTTCTTTTTATATTATTTTTAATCAGCTTTTTAGACTGAAAATACGAGTTAATTTCATGAAAACAAATTTCAAGAATCAAACAAATTTATCTTATCACAGATTATTGATATGTCAAGGGTTGTCAAGCGTTTTCGGTGTCAAAAATTTTACTAGGTTAAAAAAATATTACATTTTATTGAAAAACAAATATTTTTCTACGATAAAAAAACCAGAGAGATTTCCCTCAAAGCGGAAATCTTTCTGGTTTAAGTAATAGTTTTAAATTAATCTCAAATACACTGGGTAAGAAGTTAAATTTCTAGTCTCCACTTGTAATTTCAAAGTGGCTTAGGTAATTGTCGTCTTCAAGTTGCCCTTTGAAGCTATCTCCCACAGCAAGGAAAGGAAGTTTATCACTTGTGTCAGCTGTAGCTTTCACCTTATAAATTTCACCTGATGATGAAATATAGTAGACAGTAGAGCCTGAAATCATCTGACTAGCCAATTGATCAACTGTTCCTGAAATCTCAACAATCTTCTTCGCATCCTTTCCAGAGAGTGCACCAGAAGCATCTGAAAGAACTGAGGTGTCTGAGTCAGTGAATTGAGAAATCAATCTTTCCAAATTATTATCAACAGTCACCTGTTGGTAGTCCTCTGCATCAACGATTGCATATGATTTAATCAATCCAGCATCATCCTTGAGAGAAATCAAATAGTAGGCTTTGCCTTTTAGCTTAACCAAAGTAGGTGCTGTGGCTTGATAACCTTTTTCTTGCACTTCTCCTTCTGCTGAAGCCTGTGCCGCACTCTCAGTTGCAGATGCCACTTTATAATTGGTAACTTCACGCGTACGCATATTGACCAAGATAAAGCCAAGGTTTGACGAATCTGCCGTTGCAGAGGTAATACCTGTGTAGAGATAAATATCAGAATCAATAGCAATGTAGTTGTAGCTATCTGTTGTTTGTTTAACACCCGTTTGACTAAAAACAGTGTTCCAGAAACCTTTTTGATAAGTGTAATAATCGTCTACACGAGTCAAAACATTGTTGGCTGAGAAGACGCGGTCTACCCAATCTGGTACCTTATCTAGGTTATAAAGCTTACTTTCACCTGTTGCAGCATTTAACAAGATAGCACCAACTGGGTCTTTAGAAGTCAAGAAAAACTTAGGTTTATAAACTGTTGCAACATAATATGGATTGCCATCATCATCAACTTCAAAAGATGGATCTCCAAAAATAGTGGTTGGGTATTTTAAGCGTAAATAGCGGAGCGTATCTCTGAAAGCATACTCTGAATCAGAATACTTCATCGGTTTACTTAATTTAACCAACTCAGCCTTACCTGTCGTCTGATTAACCTTGACATAGTAATCAATACCATCTTTGCGGTTTGACAGCCATTTCCAAAAATTCTTATATTCTAAAGGAGAAACGCGATAAGGTTGTTGACCGATTGTAACCTGACGGTAGTCATCAGAAATACCAAACTGAGAAACCTTGTCTATTGTGCCGAGATAGGTATCCCCAATCTTTTTGGCAGATGCTCGGTCGAGCAGCGCTAGCGCAGAAATATCCGTTGTCGGAAAATCTTTAGAAAAATCAGCTTCTTTTACTGTGATGACATTAGCGTAGCTTTTGGCCCTAAATAATCGTGAATTGAAAACATTTAATCCAATAAGTAGCACCACTATCAGAGCAATTGCTGAAAGGATTGCTTTGACTGGTTTGTCGTACTTAGTCGTATGCACGGTCACATCTTTGCGAACACGGTTGCCTGGAAAGCCTTGGCCTTGCGATGTTCCAAAGGAATCATTTAAAGCTAAGACAAAGAATACTAGAAGAGCAAAAACTAGTCCTTCAATAACAAACATCCAAAAACCACTATCTAAGGGATTGATAGCTGGCAAAAAGAGCCAATAACTGATTGCCATTGCTAAAATCCAAAGCAGAATTAAAACATTAGACAAAATCTTTTTCATTGCAAAATCTCCTTATCATTTTGTACCTCTATTATAACACAGCAGATCAAAACCAAAGAAAAAGAAAGTGTAGTAGCATCCTAGCAAACTTTCTAAGAATTTTCTAACACTTCTTGTCATGATGTTACTTTCGTGATATAATTCAAGAAGATTTGTGATGAAGAAGGTAACCAATGAAACATTCTGAGCTCATCGTTATGCTCACTTATAATGATTGTACAGTGGAAAATGCTGCGCGGATTTTTGAGCAGTGTAAAGAGTCAAAAGCTAAATTTTGGGGCTTTAAGGAGAAGTCTCTGCCACCTGCAGAGATGAAAGAACTCTTCAAATTGATGAAGTCCTGTGGAAAAACAACCTTCCTAGAAGTCGTTGAATACGATGAAAAGGCTGGTTTAGAGGGAGCTAAACTAGCACTTGAATGCGGCTGTGACATCCTTATGGGAACTGTTTTTTATGA
Source organism: Streptococcus henryi DSM 19005 (assembly GCF_000376985.1). Classification (GTDB taxonomy): domain Bacteria; phylum Bacillota; class Bacilli; order Lactobacillales; family Streptococcaceae; genus Streptococcus; species Streptococcus henryi. Next base: position 129,367 of record NZ_AQYA01000035.1, on the reverse strand, counting down.
TTCTATCAATGATTTTTGTCAGAAAAACAAGCTCAAGTATATGCCTTTTGTCGGAAAAATTTCTGAACGTCCATCCATTTTGGAGGGAGAAATCCCAGAAATAATTGCACAAGCTCAGTCTTATATTGATAAAGGAGTTTTTGGGTGTGACCTGCTTGCATATCGTTATACTCAAGATGCTCCTACTCTCATCAAAGAATTTCTTAATCAGATAAAGGAGCCTGTTTGCATAGCTGGTAGTATCGATTCTTATCAAAAACTTGACCAAGTTAAGGAAGCTCAGCCCTGGGCATTCACCATCGGCAGTGCCTTTTTTGATAGGGCCTTTGGCCAAGATTTTCATCAGCAAATCAACACCGTCTGTGAATATATGAACTAAAAATAAAAGACTCGAACACTGATTTTTCAGGGCTCGAGTCTTATTTTTATGCTCTAATCAAATCTGCTGGTATGAGACTGTAGTCAAACATGACTTCAGAGTGATTGTTGAGGATTAAAACCTCCTCTAAAATATCATTAGTCTTGCGATCGCGTTTGACACGGTAGATTTTAGAATGACGGTAGAACTTTTCCCCCTCTTTTTTGAAGTGATGATCTTTTTCAATTAATTCGTATGTCCAAGGAAACTCTTTTTCACTTCTCAATTGGGCGTAAAGAATTTCATTTTCTACCCAAAGGAGAATCTGAACTTTTTGGTCCGTATTGTTTTTAAAACGGTAATCAATATTATTATAAGCTACCGATGTTCCATTGCTGAGCGGAATACGCTTGTCACCATCTGGTGCTAGCGCATCTGAATGCGTGTGGAATTCTGTGATATCCATAGGACTGTGGACAATAAGCCAGTTGATGGTATTGGCCAGGTTGCAGAGACCACCTCCTAAACCGGGTTCAATCTGGTCGCCCATGATGACACGGCCATCCAGATAACCTTTACGTTTGGTAATTTTACCCACTAATTTCCAGAAAGAGAATTCCTCACCGGGATGAATGATGAGATTCGTCATCTTACTTGAGGCAATTTCGATGTTGATTGCTTTATTTTTTTGAAGAGTTACATCGATTCCTGGACCACGTTTAATTAAACCTGATTCATGACTAGAGACCAGATTATCCAAAGTCTCTTTCTCAAAAGTCTTAGCAAATTCTTTTTTTGCTCTAAAATCTTGCAAGTGTCTCTTGATGATTTCTTTCTGCATTGAAATTGCATATGTCGTTGGGCTAATTTCACAAAAGAGCAAGTCCTTATTCCAAAATACCATCCTAATTAATCTCCTTCACTACATTTCCCAGTCTGTTTTGATAGGTTCTGCTCAAACGATAACAAGCTAAAACCAGTCGCTCAACCTGGCGCTTTTTGCCAATCTTGGTTTCATAATCGTGTCGTAAAAACCGCACCAAAATACTAGGAATCCCACATCTGTTTGCTCCGAGAATATCCGTGAAAATCTGATCTCCGATGAAGACTGTCTTTTCTTTACTTGTCCCAAGCATTTCCAGAGCCTTTAAATAACCATCAACTTGCGGTTTGTCTGCCATGGCAACATAAAGAGTATCAATATTTTCAATGAATTCCTCTATTCGCTCGGCACTATTATTTGACAACAAGATCGTCTTAAAACCAATGGCATGAATTCTTTTAAAGAGTTCATCGACTTCTTTGGTAGACTGCTCGCCATGTTGAACCAAGGTTTGATCAATATCAAATATTAATGCTTGATAGCCTTGCTCATAGAGGTATTCATAGTCAATAGCATACACATCCGGAGCATAAGCATGGGGGAAAAATTTTTTTAACATCCTAAAACCTTCTTCATTTGAATAGATATCAACGTTCAAATCGTTAATCTAATAGCATTAGAATAGCATAAGAAAAGCAAGGCGTCAAACCTTGCTATCATCGTATATGAAGACTGTCAACGATATTAGATTTTATCATTTTTTTCTTTCACGTGGCTAAGCCAGTAGGAATAAACCATGGGCAGGAAGACCATGACAAGAATAGTCCCAATAAATACAAAGGGAACAGCCCATCTCAACCATTCATTGACTAGAATAATGAACCCACCAAGAACCCAGAGCTTACCAGCCAAGCGATGGGTTTTATTCCAATTTTCCTCATCATTCAGAGTCCAAGGCAGCTTGATTCCAACCGTATAGTTCTGTTTGATTTTTGGCAGGTAATTACCCAAGATCATAAAAAGAATACTTATAAAGATAAAACCCATGCGTGTCGGATTATGAACCCAGCCCAGAATGGCTCCGTAGATAGACAGCTGAACCAAACCGCTAATAAGAGGAATCATCCAGTAAATAAAAGTTGACATTTTAGGGGTTACATTCTTGGCTTTAGGATCCTTGGAAGTCACAAAAATCAGAAAAACATGGAGAAGGGTCATCATCGCTGGAATTATAAAGACCACTTCTGCTTTGGAAGAAAAGCCATCTGCAGTCCCATCGAAACCAAAATGACTTGGGATGACATCAGGCAATTTATTCCATAAAAGAAGACCGACTAAGATTGGTAGAAGTGTCAAAAAAGAAGTCACAGCTAACAATTTAAGATTAATTTTTTTCATCGTTACTACCTCGTAAATCAGCAAACCAGACCATGATCTCCTCCAAAACTGAGGCATTTAAGTCATAATAGATATAATTTTTTTCCTTGCTCTCGAGAATCAAATCAACCTTCTTCAAAACACTGAGATGATGGGAAATGGTGGCCGCCGTCTGATCAAACTGCTCTGCTATTTCCCCAGCAGAAAGCCTGCCATTCTTGAGCAAATTGAGAATCTCTCGCCTAATGGGATTGGACAGGGCCTTAAAAGTATTAGCGAAGCTCATTTTTCTGTTTCCTTTCTTTTTGTAGAATGGCTAGCGCCAAGAGTAAAAGTGGTAAGCCAGACAGCAAACCTACTGGAGACGGACCTAGTATCCGCATGGCTAGCGCTTGATGAGTTGGATTTTGGAAGAGGATTCCAAGACCAGCACAGGCATTGATGGCACCATGCAAAAGCGCTGGCGCCCAGATGGAGCCCGTTTTTTCCATGATCCAAGATAGAAGGATACCAATACTAAAGCAAAAGATAAACATAGTCAGGACTCCCAGCCAAGGATAGCCCCAATAGGTCAAGCCAAAATTATAACCCTGCAGATTGATGGGCAGATGCCAAAGACTCCAAATAAGGCCAGTAATCAGATGTGCCTGTACTACCGAATACTGCTGACGCAGAGTCGGATAAAGATAACCGCGCCAGCCAATTTCTTCCCCCAAGGCAAAGAAAGTATTGAGGAGGGGAGCATAGGTCACAGCTGAGATAACCTGCAGGCTGGCTAGTAAAGCTGGAGAAATAACAAGACTGCCCCCTGCTTCTTCCAACATCTGCTTGATGACTGGAAATTGCAAACTAAATTGATTTCTAAAAATCACGAAATAAAGCGCCATGCCTAACAAAGTCAGGAGGGCAGGTCCCCACATGGCTAGCAGATAATACTTCCAGTCCTTCTTAAAATTTAAAGCAAAACCAGCATCCAACCTATACTTGTCAGGATTGATTTTACGCAAGATACCGTATGCTAAGGCTGGAATCCACATGCCCAAAGTACTTCCCAGCAGACTTAGTGGCTGACCTAACTGAACACCAGCTAGCCACAAGCCTATCCAGATAAACCAAGCCAAACCGTAGCTTAGAAGAATATAGATAGATGTTTTTTTCATTACAGCCAACCTTCTTTCTATTTAGAAAACTTTCTAAATAGATTATAGCACTTTGGAATTTAACAGTCAAAGATATTTCGATGTTTTTCTAAATAGGTTTGGCGATTTTATGTGGCAAAAAAAAAAAAAAACAGAAGGTGTTCTACTTCCTTCCGTTATTATTCTTAAAGTCATAATATCATTAACCCGAACAATCTTAAAATCACTTAACACCAAAAATAAAGTTTTTAAAGATGGTTTAATCTTCCCTCAAAACTTGTGCTAATAATTCATAAGCTTTATATTGAGCTTCTTTATCATAGATGTAAGAACAAACCATTAACTCATCAAAAACAACACGATCTCTCAGATCATTAATTTGTTTAGAAACAGTTTGAGGATTACCAATGAGTGAAACGCGTGACATCTCCTCAACAACCTGTTTTTCATTTCTTTCAATTGTTTCCATTGAGAAAGAAATCGGTCCAAAATGCGGGACATCAGATGCAACTACGAAGGCACGCCAGATTTTTTCTGCCGACTCTAAAGGCGGCTGTATCGCATGTTCCTGCCCGGTAATAATATTTAAAAATGCTTGGATTTGAGAAGTCGCAAGCCTCTGGGCCTCTTCATCAGTCTCAGCAATCGATATATTAGCTCCTAATATGACATAAGGAAATTGGAGTTGGCTTGACGGTTTAAAATTTTCTCGATAAATTGCTACCGCTTCTTCCATCATTTGAGGTGCAAAGTGTGATGCAAAAGCATAAGGAAATCCTAACTCTGCAGCTAAATAAGCTGATTCTACGCTAGATCCAAGAATATAAAATGGAACTGATAGGCCAGCTGCAGGATAGGCGCTCACTACATTTGTATCCTCAAAGTAGCCCGAAAGCTCTGCTATATCTTTTGAAAACTGGGAAATTGTGTCGTCTCTTCGATAAAGCGCCTCTGCTGTCACACCATCTGTTCCAGGAGCTCTGCCAATTCCTAAATCAACACGATTAGGGTACAAAGTTTCTAAAAAACCGAATTGTTCAGCTACTTGATAGGGACTATGATTCGGCAACATAATCCCACCTGCGCCTACTTTAATAGTCTGTGTATTAGCTAAAGTATGTTGTATCAAAAGTTGTGTTGCTGAGCTGGCAATGGATTTCATATTATGGTGTTCAGCTATCCAATACCGTTCATAGCCTAGCTCCTCGACTTTTCTAGCTAAGTGAATCATGGAATCTATAGCATCCTTATAATGATTTCCTTCATAAAGCGGCACAAGATTTAAAACAGAATATTTCATAATAAAGTGATTTCTCCACTAGGTTACTATAGAGTAACTCAATTCCTAATATAGTATTGACACTCAAATTGTCCTGCGTTAAGTCAAAATTAATCGAAAATAGTAATATTATTCAATTATATAGTAAGCGCTATAAATTTGCAAATTGCTTTTCCATGACAATAAAATGAGACAAGTAGAAATATATAGTCATTTGAATTAGTATGTTTGATACATTGTCACTCTCGACTGAGAGAATGACCTCTCCTTAATTTTCCACTTCTGTTCCTTGTCTTTAAGCTCTTCATTCGATGATATTGGCAATTTTAACGAAATTAATAAGTTTTCATTTTTTGTATCAATTTCCGTTTTTTTTATTTACTAATATCTAGCATATCAGTAAATAAATATCTCATCAAAAAGGGCTAGGAAAAAGTCCCTAACCTCATTTTTATGTTACAAACCCTATACGAAATGGTTTTTATTTTATATTCTCTATTTTATCAGCATTAATATTTGAGAAGATTTGATCAATTAAGTGGATAAATCCAATTGAACTTTCTTGATCGGATCCCAAAATCATACACGAGTTGACATAAAGTGTCGCTCTAAATCCATCTATTGTCCTCACTGCCATAATTTCTTCAATCGCATTTTGAACATAATTGTCCATTTCAGTAAAATTACTACCTTTTTCCAGTATAGCAAAATGCCAACTACCAATCCTTGAAATCGTAGCACCTCTTTGTGAATGTTTTTGTAAGATTGAAGCAACTTCTTGCATCATGTGTTCAGCCACTTCTTTCCCATATGACGTCAACATATGATGGTAACCTTTTATTTCCAAAATAACAAGTTTATAATTTTGGTTGTGTATGCGATAATTGTCCTCGTACTGAATACAAGACATTAAAAATCCACGTGAATTCATAACACCGGTAGAAGTGTCAATATGTAACTCTTGGAAATTTTTCTCATTTTCAGAAAGAACTTCGTCAATATCGATAAAATAGCCGATTATACCTGATATTTTTCCATTATCATACATTGGAACTTTAGTGGCTGAAACGTTATGAATAACACCATTTATGATATTCTGGCCAGCAGAATGATAGATAGGTTTCCCAGTAGCCAAAACAGCCTCTTCATCAGACTTGTAGTTAATGTCATCAATATGCCACTTCAAGTCCTCATCAGTTTTACCAATAATTTCATCTATAGATTTTATATTGTAGTAATCTAGGAATGACTGACTTGCACCAAGAAAGCGACGCTCTTTATCCTTCCAGAAAAACTTAATGTCAGTCTTCTTCATCAATTCTTTCCAATAATTACAACTCTGAGCTGGGTTTGCTTTAAGCTGATTATTATTTCTTGAAGTCTCCGAATCTTTGCTTGTCAGACCGGTCATATCAGCTTTTCCTTCTAAAACTGATGGTTTGATACACAATAAAAATTGCGTACGGCTAGGACTAGGTAAAGCAATGATAATAATCTCTTTCCAATGGTAATTGCCGTCTCGTCCCTTAATTCGGAAAATATCTGACACATGAGCTTCTCCAACCTCTAAAATACGACGTGTTATGGTATCTAAAGTAAGGAAATTTTCATACTTTTCACGGTCTCCGTCATAAAATTCTAAGTGTTGGACTATGTGAGCTTTGGTAAAGCTTTCATAAAAATCACCTACGCTCTGGTCATCTCTATTTGTATAAACTAATTCAGCCTTATCAGTTGCAAAATCAACATGATAAATTGATTCATAGAGTGTAGCGACATTTCTTACAACGCTATTTAAAGCTGATGTTCGCTCTTTTATCTCATTAAAAGTAATATCTTCTAATGAAACGCGATGCATCCAGCCATCAATACTGTTAGCAATTACTTTCATTCGTAAACGATAGTAACGACCATTATAAACCAAATCAATTGACTCATCTTTAGAACTTTTTTTGGCTTTCTCTGCTAAGTTACGAATTGAAGGTCTCAACATGGAGTCTGCTGAATTTATAATATCATCAGACATGGCCATAATGGCTTCACGTGACCCCAAGTCATTCCAGTATTCTCTGTTCACAAAAACAGTTTTAAACTTTTTACCATCGTCATAAAATAGGGCCAGTGAACGATCTGTCATAAAGTCAACCATTCCAACTTTTTCATAAAAAGCCTTCATTGTTTGAGTTTCAACTTCTATTCCTTGATCTTTAATATGCTGCATTACTTCTTCATAAGGGGCTGGCTTACCAAAAAAGTATCCTTGAATTTTCTCACAGCCAATTTCTCTAAGGAAATCAACATGTTCCTTTGTCTCGACACCTTCAGCAAGTGTGTGGATACCAATTTGTTTAGCCATTCGAACTGCCGAGGACAGAATTTTTTTTGAACGGTCGTTCATATTTCGCAAAAAAGCCATATCAATCTTGATTTCATCAAAATCAAAATCTTTTAGGGTGTTAAGCGAAGAGTAGCCACTTCCAAAATCATCCATCCAGACATCGAATCCGCCTTTATGAAATTTTTCAATTTCAGATTGTATTGTTTCAGCATCAGTTGCAATAGCTGATTCTGTAATCTCGACAGTTATCCATTCACGGACGAGACCATATTGAGTCACTACTTTTTCAACCTCTGCAAAAGGGTCACACATGGCGAAATCCATTCGTGAAATATTGAGGGATACAGGAACAATTGGTTTGTTATTATCGTTTTGCTCTTTTAAATGTTTTGCAACCTCATTGATAACAAATAAATCCAACTTGTAAATAAGGTTATTTTCCTCAAGAATTGGTATGAAGTCGCCAGGTGATAGAAAACCATGTTCAGGGTCTATCCATCTTGTCAAAGCCTCCATACTGCAAAGTTCGCCAGTTAAAGCGCGAACAACTGGTTGAAAATATATTTTAATATAACCATTTTTAATAGCCTTATCAATATTATCAGTAATGTATTTTCTTAATTCTTGCACTTCCTTAAGCTTGTCACTATAAACAGCATAATAGTCTGTCAAAGAATTCTTAATACTATCACAGGCTAATTTTGCTAAATCACAATCTAAACTTGTTGGATTAGTGTAATCTGAATAATAAACACCCGCATCAATGTATAATTGAAATCTATCATCTAAAGCAGCTACACGTCTGTGTACTTCCTTAATATTTTCAATCTCATCATTACCATCATATAGAACAACAAAATGATCATCTGAAAATCTAGCTATAGTATTGACCTTAAAGACATCTGTTAGGATATCTCCTATCTCCTTCAAACAATTATTACCTTGTTCAAATCCATAATAACGATTATACATTTTAAAATTTAAGATATTAAAATATATCGCAACATGCTTAACTGTTTTATCAAGTAACTGTTTAGTATTCGATTGTCGCTTCTTATCCATGATATTTAACAGATAACGCATATTTAATAATCCGGTCACTTCATCCCTTGAAGCTTCAGTCAATTTCACCTTAGGCAAAACAAGAAAAGCATAGTAAACTAAACCAAAATCTTCATCATCAACAAGCTTCCCATAATCTTCAATGTATATCTTCTCACCTTGCTTGGTTTGAATATGATAAAAGACGTGATCGTAATTATTACTTGTTTCGTCATTTATCTGTTTATTAATATTAAAAAGAGTTCCTTCTAGCTCATCGTCACTGACTAAACCTGTAAAACTATTCCCAGTGTAATCTTTAAAATCATCAATATCATTACAACCAAATAGTTCAATAACATTCTGATTAGCATACAATATTTCTTGGGTCTCATCAGCACGGTAGACAAGAACTGCTCCAGGAAGATAATCCAACTTTTTCATTGAGTTATCACTCATTTAAATAAAACCTCCCACATAACATATAACTTCTTGAAAGTGTAACTTTTCAACCAATAATGGTTTATTGGGAAATTTTAATTGAATGCATTTGAAAAATAGCATTCACTATATTTTTACTTACACTAATTGGAGTGTCCTCCTGTTTATAAATTTCCTACTTTCTTATTATTCGTTTTTTATTACAAATATTTATCAAAAGAATTTTTTACAATATCGTACAGCCAGCTCCGCCATTACTTTTCGTTATATAGAGGGCACGGTCTGCTTCTACATAAAGTTTTTCAATTCTATTTGAACCCGAAGTTACTAGCCCCGCACTAATGCTTGTGATTGGCAGAGTATCATTTTCAGTTAAAAGCATCTTGTTAATCATATCAATCTTATCACTGATACGTTCAACCTCATCCTGATTGAGTTCGGTGAATAACACCACAAACTCATCTCCTCCTATACGAAAGACATATTCGGTCTCATTAAAAGTAATTCGTAAATAATCTGCTACTTTACTTAAAATACGATCTCCTATATCATGTCCACACTCGTCATTAATTGCCTTGAATTTATCAATATCTAGCATCAAAAATCCAATTGGTTCATCTGATAACTTCAATTCATTGATAATTTGATTATAGGCATAACGGTTAGATAAGCCAGTCAAACCATCTTGACTAGCAATTTGAGAATATCTTTGATGCTCTGCTTTATATTGAACCGAATTATAATAACCGTAGTAAAACACTATGGCCGCAATCATTGATCCTCTTGAAATTCCTGAGCTAGTATATAAGGCATTGAAATAAATACCAGCAAGAGTTAGTAAAACTAAATAGCCTCCAACAACAACTTGTAAGGTTAATCGATAGGATTTATACAAATGTAATAGTTGGATAACTAGTATCAATAGATAAACTAAAAGAATAATATAACTGTAATAGCCTAGCGGACCTCTATAATAACGATTATCAATCGTGTACCAATAAGCTATTTTAGAAAAGAAAGTTGAAAATGAAAGAAAAAGATTGATTAGTGCCATTGCACTAACGATAACTTTCTGGCGTGTCCATTTTTCAGAAGCGTCATTCAAAAATATTATTGCCAGAAAAATAATGGGTCGGCAACTGTAGCCAATCACCGACCAAAATTGTCTCCAAATTGAAAACATAGGCTGAGCAGCAAGATACTGTTCAAAATTAAAACTAAGCATATCTAGCAACATCATAATAGTTGCCAAAATAAAAAAGAACTTTCCTCTCTTATTGATTTCATCATTAAAACTTAGATGAAGTAACATATACACGATGCCAGTAAAAACAATGAAATTCATTTCTACATAAGAGATGATCGTTTCTAATAATGTCATAGAAAACCTCCTAGTAAACCCTTCCTACTTAGGAGACCACTTGAATGACCTTATGTTGCTATCATATTATTTCTATCACTCTTAAACTAGATGTCTTTATATTTGAATTTAGCTAAAAATAAATATGATAATGTTAAATTGTTAAAGTAAATCTCCAATATCAAACGCCCTGAAACAGCGTTTTCATATTTTAATTATAAACTGAAATGAATATATTTTCAATATTTTTTGAAAACATTTTCAAAAAAATATATTATCAATTAGTTGTATCCGAACAGTTAGTTAGGTGGGCTGCCATCGCTTGCCCAGCAAGAGAAACTAAAGAGCCAGAATCCAACAAATTCTACTAGACTCTATTACATATTAAGTACTTTCTCTCTAGTTTCTTGCTAGTTTTATAGTTAGCCGAAAGCAACAAACTCGCCTGCTTTGCTATTTTTTGGTAAAATGGAAAAAAGAAAAACTAGAAAAGGTAAAGACATGAAACTCATCTCCTGGAATATTGATTCCCTCAACGCTGCTTTAACCAGCGATTCCCCACGCGCTCTCCTCTCACGTGCTGTTATTGACACACTGGTTGCGCAAGACGCCGACATCATCGCTATTCAAGAAACAAAACTCTCTGCTAAAGGACCAACTAAGAAGCACCTTAGCATCCTCAAAGACTTCTTCCCTGATTTCCATGTCGCTTGGCGTTCATCGGTTGAGCCTGCGCGCAAAGGATACGCTGGAACCATGTTCCTCTACAAAAACACTTTACCAGAACCAGCCATCACCTATCCAGAAATCGGTGCCCCTGACACAATGGACAGGGAAGGCCGCATTATTACCTTGGAATTTGACCAATTTTACGTGACCCAAGTTTATACCCCTAATGCTGGAGATGGCTTGAGACGATTGGAAGAGCGTCAAGTTTGGGACCAAAAATACGCAGACTACCTAGCAGAGCTTGACAGCCAAAAACCTGTCCTTGCTACAGGTGATTACAATGTTGCCCACAAGGAAATCGACTTGGCAAATCCAGCAACTAATCGTCGCTCTGCAGGTTTTACTGATGAAGAAAGAGAAGGATTTACTAACCTTCTTGCCAAAGGCTTCACAGACAGCTTCCGCTATATTCATGGTGACGTGCCATCAGTCTATTCATGGTGGGCACAACGCAGTAAAACCAGCAAAATCAACAATACAGGCTGGAGAATTGACTATTGGCTCACATCTGACCGTATCGCAGATAAAATCAGTAAATCTGAAATGATTGACTCTGGTGCACGCCAAGACCATACACCTATTCTGCTCGATATTGATTTATAAGATTCAAAAGTAACTGCTACTAGAAAATTGGAAGACAGAGGCTGAGCGATATCAGTCTCTGTTTTTTATATTCTAGGATTTTCTACAAAAATCGCAAGCTTGACTTTGTGCATTCTTCAAAAATGTATTACAATTAAAGAAAACGTTTTCTTTAAAGTGAGGTTACCCCCATGACTAATACCTATATTATGGCAATCGACGAAGGCACAACCAGTACACGAACTATTATTTTTAATCGTAAAGGAAAGAAAGTTGCTGAAGCCCAAAGTGAATTTCCACAGTATTTTCCACAACCTGGATGGGTAGAACACAATGCTAATGAGATTTGGAATGCTGTCTTATCCACAATCGCCAGTGCCTTTATCAAATCTGATATTCGACCTGACCAAATTGCAGGGATTGGCATCACAAATCAACGCGAAACTACAGTTATCTGGGATAAAGAAACTGGACTGCCTATACACAACGCTATCGTCTGGCAATCCCGTCAAACCAGCGAGCTGGCTGACCAATTGATAAATGATGGTTATGCCGACATGATTCACCAAAAGACCGGACTGGTCATCGATGCCTATTTCTCAGCTACAAAGATTCGTTGGCTACTAGATCAAATCCCTGAAGCTCAGGAGCGGGCTGAGCGTGGCGAACTGCTCTTTGGCACCATTGATAGCTGGCTAGTCTGGAAAATGACAGCTGGTAAGGTCCACGTGACCGATTACTCTAATGCTAGCCGCACCATGCTTTTCAACATTCACGATTTATGTTGGGACAAAGAAATACTAGATTTACTAAACATCCCTGAAGCCATCTTGCCTGAGGTTCGCAGCAATTCTGAAATTTATGGGCATACTAGCAACTTCCTATTCACCGGTACAAAAGTACCTATTTCAGGAATGGCTGGCGATCAGCAGGCAGCACTCTTTGGACAGCTAGCTCTCAAAGAAGGTATGGTTAAAAATACTTATGGCACTGGCTCCTTCATCGTCATGAACACCGGCGATAAGCCCGTTATTTCTAAAAATAACTTATTGACCACCATTGGTTATGCCCTAAATGACAAGGTTACCTATGCCCTAGAAGGCTCAGTCTTTGTCTCTGGTTCAGCTCTGCAATGGCTCCGTGACCAAATGAAACTAATCAGCCCATCTCCTGAGTCTGAGACAGCAGCTAGGCGCTCTCAAAGCCATAACGAAGTATATGTAGTTCCCGCTTTTACAGGGCTAGGTGCTCCTTATTGGGATAGCAAAGCTCGAGGAGCTGTCTTTGGTATTACACGAGGAACAAGTGCTGACGACTTCACAAAAGCGACACTGCAATCCCTAGCCTATCAAACCAAAGATGTGGTCGAAACCATGAAATTGGATACTGGTATCACCATCCCCGTCCTCCATGTAGATGGCGGAGCTGCTAAAAATGACTACCTCTTACAATTCCAAGCAGATATCCTGCAAACAGATGTTCAAAGAGCAGCTAACCTCGAAACCACCGCACTCGGAGCCGCCTTCCTAGCAGGGCTAGCAGTCGGCTACTGGAAGGATACAGAAGAACTTAAAAGCATCTTCGCACAAGGCGATCACTTTACCCCACAAATTTCAAAAGAAGCCAGCCAAAAACTCTATAAAGGGTGGCTAAAAGCTGTCAAGGCGACCCGACTCTTTGCTCAAGAAGACTAATAGAACATAAAAACCTCAAGTCCCCACTAGCAGAACTGGAAAGAAATTTCCAAACTGACAGTAGAAACATGAGGTTTTATTCTTACGTCGTCTTATTAAAAGATATTATTGTTGAGTGATTTAACTTTTAGACAAGCAACAGATGTGTAGATAACTCAAACAGTCAGGGAAGCGACTGTTTGAGGTGGGAAATGAAAACTGACCTAAGTCAGTTCACTAAACAGTCTGGGAAGCGACTGCATGAGGTAGGTCTTAAGGAAAGGACTGTCTCTCAGCCGAAAGCGGGACAAGCCGATAGTAATGATTTATTAAAGCTCTTCAATTGACTTTTCGTCTCATACACTACTTCTTCTTAACCTTAAGCATGGCATATATAGCAAGACTAAGTAGCATTAATCCTGCAGTAATGTAGAATGGCGTCACGAAAGTTTCCAAAGACAAAAGTCCAAGCAGTTTAGTCAGAACTAGTGGTGTCAAAATAACACCGACATTTCCAGCCGTAATAGCCATACTTGTCACAAAATTAATTTGTTCTCTGGGATAATGCTGCGCAATCGCATCAAAAATCGCAGACATCCCACCTACAAAACTGGCACCAATTAAAACGGCACCGATGTAGAAAAAGACTAGCTGATTGCCTAAAACAAAGAAACAATTCCCAAGAGCCATCATGGCTAACATTAAAGTCAACGTTTGACCTTTCAATAACTTTGAAACATAACCAAAGAAAACTCCAATCATGATCCCACTAAAGGCAAGTAAAGTCAAAAGATAACTTGAGACCATTTCATCATAACCATAATGCATCACAAGCAAGGATGGAATCTTGACAGTCGCACCAATATAGGCCATCCCAATAAAGAATGTGATAAGCATCCACAAGATAACATCACGATCAAAGATAATAATCTTCGATAGCTCTTTTTCTTCAAAAGGAACTTCTGTCACAAATACATGAAAAAGAATCAAAACAGGAACAGCCAACAAATAGACTAAGAAAATGTAACGTGTTCCTAGTAACATAGCGTAACCTGCAATAAAAGTAGTGATTGTTTTTCCTATATTCATGGTCGCCGTACGTAAACCAATCATACTGGCTCTTTGTTCATCCTTGTAAAAATCGCTAATCATCGAGATTGAAAGAGGATTATATAGTCCAATCCCTAAACCTAAAAGCAGGCGACCAATTAAGGCAATCTGAAATGAACTAGCTAGAAAAGTGACTAAACTTGAAATAAAAATCAAGGCTAGCCCAAGTTCAACTGTTCTTTTCTTACCTAATTTAGTCACAAGCACATTAGATAAAACAACTGCTACCATAATCATCATAGCTGGAATTGTCACCAAAGTCTCTACAGATGCCAAGCTAACTGAGGCATCCTGAGCATGGTAAACATCATACAACTTTGGAATAGCTGGCGCTATAGCCACATGGGACATTATAAAAAGTGAAATGGATAATAAAGAAAACTTTAACCATTTATTATTTTTCATTGTAATACCTTATCTCCCTAACACATTTGGGAATATTAAACTTTGATAAAACGTGTGTTTAAATCAGCATTAATCTAGTTGGGTAATAATCAAAGAAAAAATAGAAAATTTCCTTTTCTGAAGACAAAATTCCCAAGATAGATTTATACTCAAATAAAATCAAAATCAGACGAGGAAGTGAGACGAAGTCAGTACTAGGGTACGGCAAGTCGAAACTGACGATGTATCATTTTGATTTTAAAAGAGTATTAGGCTGTATTAAATATCAAAAATAAAGGACTGGGCAAAAATGACCAGTCCCTCAATTAATAAATGAATCTAATTTTTAAAATTAGTTGTTAAGAGCTGCTGCCATTGTAGCTGCAACTTCAGCTTCAAAGTCGTTTGAAGCTTTTTCGATACCTTCACCAACTTCGAAACGTGCAAAGCTTACTGCTTTAGCGTTTACTGAGTTAAGGTACGCTTCAACAGTTTTGCTGTCGTCCATGATGTAAACTTGAGCAAGAAGTGTGTATGCTTGGTCAACTTTTGTGTTGTCAAGCATGAAGCGGTCCATTTTACCTGGGATGATTTTGTCCCAGATTTTTTCTGGTTTACCTTCAGCAGCCAATTCAGCTTTGATAGCTTCTTCAGCAGCTGCGATAACTTCGTCAGTCAATTGAGCTTTTGAACCGTATTGCAAGTGTGGAAGTGCTGGTTTGTTAACCATTGCACGTGATTCGTTATCTTGGTCGATAACGTGGTTCAATTGAGCCAATTCATCTTTAACAAATTGTTCGTCCAATTCAGTGTATGAAAGAACAGTTGGTTTCATAGCTGCAACGTGCATTGACACTTGTTTAGCAAGAGCATCGTCGCCACCTTCGATAACAGTGATAACACCGATACGGCCACCGTTGTGTTGGTATGCACCGAAGTGTTGTGCATCAGTTTTTTCAACTAAAGCAAAACGACGGAATGAGATTTTTTCTCCGATTGTAGCAGTTGCGTTAACGTATGCTTCTTCAAGAGTTTCGCCTGAAGCAAATTTGATAGCCATTGCTTCTTCGTTGTTAGCTGGTTTAGCTTCAACGATAGCTTTAGCAGTTTCGTTTACCAATTCAACGAATTGAGCATTTTTAGCAACAAAGTCAGTTTCAGCATTTACTTCAACTACTGCAGCAAAGTTACCATCAACGTAAACACCAGTCAAACCTTCAGCAGCGACACGGTCAGCTTTTTTAGCTGCTTTAGCCATACCTTTTTCACGAAGCAATTCAATCGCTTTTTCGATGTCACCATCAGTTTCTACAAGTGCTTTTTTAGCGTCCATAACGCCGGCACCAGATTTTTCACGCAACTCTTTAACAAGTTTAGCTGTAATTTCTGCCATTAGTGGTTCCTCCAAGTTTTATATGAATTTCAAATAAGAAAAACGAGACAGAGCGGTTTGCATCTGCCCCGTTTTTGTTTCTTGTGTCAAAGACAAACTAAGAATTAGTTGTTGTCGCCTTCTACAACTTCAACGATTTCTTCGATTGATTCTGCTTCTGCAGCTGCTTCGAATGAAACTTCGTTATCTTCACCTTGACGGCCTTCGATAACAGCGTCAGCCAATTTAGCAGTGATCAATTTAACGGCGCGGATAGCGTCATCGTTAGCTGGGATGATAACATCGATATCATCTGGATCAGCGTTTGTATCAACCATAGCTACAACTGGGATACCAAGTTTTTTAGCTTCTTTAACTGCGATTTGTTCTTTATGTGGGTCAACAACGTACATTACGTCTGGAATACGTGGCATATCTTCGATACCGCCCAAGAATTTCTCAAGACGAGCACGTTGTTTGTTAAGAAGTGCAACTTCTTTCTTAGGAAGAACTTCGAAGACACCTTCTTCTTCCATACGTTTGATTTCTTTCAAACGAGCGATACGTTTTTGGATTGTACCCCAGTTTGTAAGAGTTCCACCCAACCAACGGTGGTTGATGTAGTATTGACCTGCACGTGTAGCTTCTTCAGCAACAGCTTCAGCAGCTTGTTTTTTAGTACCAACAAACAAGATAACAGCATCGTTTGCAGCAGCATCACGAACGAATTCGTAAGCTGTGTCAGCCATTTTTACAGTTTGTTGCAAGTCGATAACGTGGATACCGTTACGTTCTGTGAAGATGTATTTAGCCATCTTAGGGTTCCAGCGACGAGTTTGGTGACCAAAGTGAACACCAGCCTCAAGAAGTTGTTTCATTGAAATTACTGCCATGAGTAGTTTCTCCTTTTAAATGTTTTTTCCCTCTCTCAAACTTCATCTTGCAGGCAGACCTTTCGGCAACCTGTCCACAATCAGTTTGAGATGAGTATTTGTTGTTTGCACAACTACAATAGTATAGCAAAATATAAGCTCAATAGCAAGGATTTTAATGCCTATTTAAGAAAATTCCTCTAAGAAAATGAGGACATTTTGTTCAATTATCGAATTCAAAGATTTTTACTTTTTCCTGCTTACTTCAACAGGGGCAATATTTATTAGAATCACTGTCTCCTTGAAATAAAATTCAGAAGACTTGAATAAATTAAAAATGAAAAAAAGCTCGAAATTCGAGCTTTTTCAATAAGAATAAATGAGGAATACATCCTTTTAAAAAAGGCGGTAGACGGATTTGAACCGACGATCAAGCTTTTGCAGAGCCGTGCCTTACCACTTGGCTATACCGCCATAACAAAGAATATTTTACCTTAAAATCTGACCTTCGTCAAGTATATTTTTCAGACCTTTTCATTTTTGCGAAACAATAGTTCATAACTTTTTTAGGATAAACTTCATCTCATATCTAATAAAAAAGTGGCAGAAACAATCCACCACTTTATATTATGAAATAGAACGACTTAGAAATCTGCTACGTTGTGATAAACTTTTTGAACATCATCATCTGACTCAAGAGCATCAACCAATTTTTCAAAAGTTTCCAAATCTTCCCCTTCGAGAGTCACTTCTGATTGTGGAATCATCTCAAGTTCAGTCACTTGGAATTCAGTGATGCCGTTAGCACGAAGAGCTTCAAGACCTTTGTGAAGATCAGTTGGTGCTGTGTAGACAGTGATTGATCCATCTTCTGCTTCCACATCATCCACATCAACATCTGCTTCAAGCAAAATTTCGAAGATTGCGTCAGCATCGTCACCAGCAAAAACGATAACACCTTTTTTATCAAACATATAAGATACAGATCCAGACGCACCCATGTTACCACCGTTTTTACCATAAGCAGTACGAACGTTTGCAGCTGTACGGTTAACATTTGATGTCAAAGTATCAACGATAATCATTGATCCATTTGGACCGAATCCTTCATAACGACCTTCTACGAAAGTCTCGTCAGTATTTCCTTTAGCCTTGTCGATAGCACGATCGATGATGTGTTTTGGCACTTGAGCTTGTTTGGCACGATCAAGTACAAAGCGAAGAGCAGCATTTGTCTCAGGATCTGGATCACCTTGTTTTGCAGCTACATAGATTTCAACACCGAATTTAGCATAAACCTTTGAAGTAGCACCGTCTTTAGCAGTTTTCTTAGCAACAATATTTGCCCACTTACGTCCCATGGGAGTCTCCTTTTTATCTTTCAGAATTTTATTTTTGACAATAGCAGAGCTATGACATTTTTTTCTAACTTATTATAGCACTTTGATTGGAGTGTGTAAAATGGGGAATTTTACTGTGATATTCCCAAAATTTCCTTAATATCATCTCCTGTAATCGTGGCATAAGTTCATCATCATAGAAGCGATAGCCATTTTCCCCAACATAAGTGGGCTTGAGTAAGCCAATCAGGTCATAATAGTGAAGGGGTCGAACACTTAGACTAGCCAGCGATAAGATAAAGACAGAGCTATAGAAGAAAAAAATGATTTTATAAATTCTAGAGAAGGAAAACAAATCCTCTTCTGCTATTAAGCCCAATAAGGAAAAAATAATAAATATGAAAGAAAGAACCATCAGTTTAAGCTAAAACAGAGATTTTCTGTGATACGTAAATAGCATCTGCACCTCCTATAGAATCTATTCGTAAGTTTTTATCAAAAACATTCCTAAATTTTTTCAAAAAATTAGAAAGAAGCAAGAAAGATGCTCGTCCAATCCATGTTATAATATAAAAAATGAGGTGATTTTTATGAAATTGACTAGAATTTATAGAGGAAATGACATTGTAACACTTATTGAAACAGATCGTGGTTGGTTGCCCTTAGGTGGTGATATTGACAGTCAGGCCTTGGAAAGAGGGCAAGCTCTTCTGAACCACATAGAAGACTATGAGGATGCTGACTTCATCTTATCTCTTGATAATTACAAAGCAGCTCCGCTATTATCCTCAGCCAAAAATATTATTTGTATCGGTCTCAATTATCAGGATCACATTGCTGAGACCAGTTTGGCGAAGACAGACTTTCCAGAAATTTTCACTAAAACAACTAGAGCTCTCAATAGTCATGAGGCACCAATCGTCATGTCCCCTTACGCTAAGAAGTATGATTATGAAGGAGAGTTGGTCATTATTATAGGTAAGGAAGCTAAGTATGTCTCTGAAGAGAATGCTGACGACTATATCCTAGGCTACACCATCGGTAACGACTTCTCTGCTCGTGATCTGCAATTCAGGGGAAGCCAGTGGATTTTAGGAAAAACTCTGGATGGTTTCGCACCTATCGGACCAAGTCTAGTGACAGCTGACGATTTTGACTTTGATAATGCTAGGATTACAACCAAGGTCAATGGTCAAATTCGTCAAGAGGCTAGCTTACAGCAAATGATTTTTAAACCTGCCCAAATCATCTCCTATCTTTCTCAATTTATGACCTTACAAGAAGGGGATATTATCTTCACAGGAACACCAAGCGGTGTCATCCTCGGAGATAATGAAGCCAAATGGTTCTGGCTAAAAGATGGTGACCAAATCTCAATCAGCATTACAGGTATTGGTCAGTTAGACAATATCTTAAAATCAGAATAGAAAAAACTGCAGTCCAATTTGAACTGCAGTTTTTTTGCTAACTAAGTCTGTTACACCTTGTCCAACAACTCCTCATAGCTGGTATTCATCAGGTGAAATTTTGGAAGCCTCTCATTCCCTTTTGAAGCTATAATAGCATGATACTTAGTCATATCAATGCATTAACATCAATGGGATTTTGAGTTAAAAAATCAACAAATTTTTATATATTACTCCCCAAGCCTACTTCTTCCCTCGCAAGCGACGGAATGTAGCTTTTATTGCATCTGCGATTTCAGTTCCTTGATCTTTTAAGTGATTGATACGGCGCTGATTCAAATCAGCTTGTACCTTGTCATAAAGGTCATCTTGAACTTGTCCTGCCAACTCCACTTCTCGCCCTACAGCTAAGGCATCCCAGCGCATAATATTGGCTTTAAACGGAGCAAAAACATGATTAAGCACGCTCTCATCTTTTTCACTAACCAAGGCAATGACAGCAATTTCGCCATCCAATAATTTTGTTGTGACATCTTCAATCAAACCATTATCTGTTGAGTCAGTCATTGAACCACTTGCTGCACCTGCCAAAGCACCTAGACCAGAGCCGAAAATAACTCCTAAAGGTCCTGATAAAATACCAATCAACCCACCAACAATGCCACCGATTGTTGCATAATCACGCGTTGCGTCATCAAAATCAACAGAATCCTTGATGCTGACATTCCCTGAATCATTCTTAACCAAAGCAATTTGGGCAATCTGCGTTTGATCATCTTGCTTGAAGCTCTTCAATTCTGAAAATGCCTGATAAGCTTCACTATGAACATCAAAAATTGCAACTAATACATTTGCCATAAGATAATCCTCCTCACCAATAAAGCAAGCGCTTTCTTTATTTTCATTATACCACCTTGGATAGAAAAAAGCTGAGAAAAAGTAAATTCTCAGCTCCTATTTCTCAAGAAAGGATTTCAATTTCTCATAAGTTCTACCATTGCGTATAGTCACTTGCTTGTAGAGAGGGGTCTTAATTAATTCTTTGTGATAAGCAGTTTTAGAATAAGAAGTCTCATTATATTTTCCCCAGAAAATAGCAAAGCTGCCGAAGTGAACAACCTCATCAGTCAAATTCATCTCACCTACCATATCTTGTGCAAGCTCCTTCTGGTCACTCCTAGTGTAAAAGAGAACATCTTTTCGAGCTAAATCATCCTGCCACCAATCTGGGAGCTTGTCATAGTCCTGCATATAATCTTCAAAACTCAAGAGACAAAAGGAACTTACAAAGGGATAGTGGCTCGAAAAAAATTGCTCTAGCATCTCTCTTATCTGAGCTTGCGGTCGGTCGCTACTAAAAAAGAGGTTGCCACTGTTAATATAAGAGGCCACTTCAGACAATCCAAGTTCTGTGAGAGTTGCTTTTAGCTCTGCCATAGACACCTTATTTTTTCCACCAACATTAATACCCCTTAGTAATAGTGCATAGCGCATTTTATCAGTCCATCTCTTTCTTTATGGCTTCAAAAATATCACGACGCTTTTCAATCCAAAGCGGTCTATCATCGTATTCAAAGGTGCGATTAGTCAGAAAGATGGCTGCCTGCTGTTCTTTTCGGTTAATCATGATAAAGGGACCAGTATAACCTGTATGACTTATCCAAGAACCATCTAAATCCCAAGCGATGGAGCGTGTCTTATCTGGACCCCCATAATTACTCCAAAGCTTTTTGGCAAAATCATCCTGCAGATAGTGTTGGCAAAAGATTTCCAAATCCTTAATAGTCGAAAAGAGACCAGCTGAACCGGCATGAACTCCAAAGACTTTAGCTTTTGGGTCATGGACAAGACCATCTGATACTCCTTTGATTGTCGGAACAGCTTCCTGAACTGGACCAAAAGAGGTTTCAGACATGCCAAATCTCTCAAAGATTTTTTCTTGAAAAAGCTGGTCCAGCGATTGACCATAAATTTTTTCCAACATAAAGCCCAGCAACAAGAAATTAATATCTGTATAGTGAAACTTTTTATTTTTCGTCACAGTAATATGATTGATGGCAGTTTTGAGTTGATCAGCTGTCAGCTGATCCCGATTAGGAATAAAGGGATTTATGCCACTGGTATGGGTTAATAGCTGGCGCAAAGTGACAGATGAATCATGAAAGTCTGGGTAGTAGGCTGTTAAGGGCTGATCTAAATCCAAAGCTCCGCTATTGACCATAAAAATAACCAGAGTTCCAACACCAACTA
The DNA here is from genome assembly GCF_000376985.1 of Streptococcus henryi DSM 19005. Lineage (GTDB taxonomy): Bacteria > Bacillota > Bacilli > Lactobacillales > Streptococcaceae > Streptococcus > Streptococcus henryi. Next base: position 107,493 of record NZ_AQYA01000035.1, on the reverse strand, counting down.
CCTTAGAAACAGATGCAAATCGTAAATTAAGCCCTCATTAACAGGGCTTAATCCATCTATTGTTCCCAGATAGTGCTCTGTCCATCCGCCATTTTTATAGAGAGCAAGACTAGCACCATGGTAAAGGCCCTCAGCCATCTGCTGCTCAATAAGAGCTAGTGATGGGCTTATCATTTGATGAACCAGATTTCAATCTTGCTTGGGTCAGAGATAACAAGGACTCTTTCTTTTTTATCCAAGTAAACTGACAAGCCCTTGCTTTCCAAATAAGCTTTGAGTTCTGCTAATGGATAATCTTGGGGAACTTGGAATTCCAAAATTTCTAAATCCCAAGTCACATTGGGTTCAACAGCCAAGTCATCTCCTTGAGCTTGAAGGAAATCAAGATTAAGTGGAAATTGTCCGTCAAAGGTATTTTGGTAAAATGCTTTTGATAGTTCAACATCTTGGACGTTCAAGACAATTTTCTCAAATGTAAAATCAGAAAGTCCTTTAACTGATGGCTCTTGAGCTAAGTCTGGACGTTCAATTGCTGTCAGACTATCTAGGTCATCTTCAGCATGCAAGAGAAATAGGGCTCCCTCTGGGGAAACAGTCTCATAGGCGTATCCATTTTTACCTTGGAAAACTTGGCTAGCAGCTGCGCCATTTCCCAACAAAGCGGCAATATCCCTAGCTTTAGAGGCTTTGATAATAATCTTATTAGCTTTTTGAGGACCTTCTACCGCGCGTGTACGCATTGAAGGTGATTCTTCTATGATAAAGCTAGCGTCAGGATTTTCCCAAGCTGAAAAGATAGCAATGGCATTTTCTTCACTAACTAATTTGAATCCAAGGCTCTTTTCGTAAAAATCTATGTTTCTATCGCGGTTATTCACGCGCAAAACGGGATGATTAAATCTTATCTGTTCTAATAACGTCATTTCTTCCTCCTTACAGTCTATTCTATTTTAGACAAAAAGAGGAATTTTGACAAGAAATTATGTGCTCCTACACTATGTGAAAATAATAGGCAAATAAAATCAAAATCAGACGAGGAAGTGAGACCAAGGTAGCTCCAAGAGTATGGGAATAGACTCTTGAAGCTTGGAAATTGAAGAAACTATGTTTCTCTCAACTGCAGTAGGGCAAGTTTAAACTGATAATGTAGCATTTTGATTTTAAAAGAGTAAAAAATGAACGGTCGTTAATACCGCTTTCCTACAACTAGGTATGCTTACGGCGGTTCGTCTAGCCTGTCACTGAGCCATAACATTCAAATTTAGACATTAAAAAAGAGGCCGGAGCCTCTTTAATTTATCTTATAGATACAAGTATTTGAACAAAGCTACTGCAGCGATTGATGCAAGAATTGGAGCCACAACTGGCACCCAAGCATACCACCATTTAGAATCGCCTTTAGCTTGGCCAAGTACTGATTTTGGTAAGAAGTGGTGAACAAGACGTGGACCAAGGTCACGCGCTGGGTTAAGACCAGGACCTGTAGGACCACCAAGAGATGTTACAAGAGTCATCACCAAGAAACCAATCCCGATGTGAGCAACTGCCAAGCTTCCGCCAGCCATCAATGATGCAGATGGATTTTGTGCCAAGAAATCAGACTCAGTTACTGCGCCAGCATATTGTTTCACAGTAGCTAGGATAGCTTCGTGACCAAAGTAGTTCTTAGTCAAAGCAAGAGCTCCGAAGAAAAGAACAAATGAACCAGCGAACTCATTCAAGAAACCGTTAATCCATGAAGCTTTGCGGCTTTCTTTAGTACCATCATCAACAGCTGAAATGGTTGAGAATGATCCCAAAACATGGTTTGGATTTTCTGTTTTCAAGTAGTATGGTTTGTAAACCATAACAACCACCAATTGACCAAAGATAGCACCAAGAACTTGTGCAATGATGTATTGCGCAACGTGTGCCCATGGGAAGAGTCCTGAGATTGCAAGACCAAGAGTAAAGGCTGGATTGATGTGGTTGCCAGATACGTTACCAAACATAAGCGCAGGCATCATAACACCAAAACCGTAACCAAGGGCAATAATAACCCAACCTGAGTTATTTCCTTTAGTTCCTTTAAGGTCAACGTTAGCAACGGCACCGTTACCCAAGATGAGCAAGAAAGCAGTTGCGATAAATTCAGTGATATATTTCACTGTCCATGTAACATCCATGTGTCTTTTTTCCTCCATATTAATAATGATTTAGACAAGTAACATTTTATCAAGTATAATAGATAAAGTAAAGAACAAGCCTGAAATAAAAACGTTTACTTTATAGGAAGGAAAATCCATGAAATATAATCAATACTCTTACATTCCCGTTTCTTTGGAAATAGCAGAGCAGGAATTACAAGCTTTGGGATTCAATATCAAGCAAAACTATTCAGCCAAAGATAATCTAGAAATCTTTATCCGCAAAGTCTTTTTCAACTACTCAGATACTGACTATCCTCTATCAAACCTCATCGCGGACAGCCAAACAGATTTGCTGAGCTTCTTCCAATCCAATCAGCCCTTAACAGAAGACATCTTCAATCTTCTGGCTCTGCAAATACTTGACTTTATACCAAATGTTGATTTTACAGATAGCCAAGAATTTTTAAAGACAATCAAGTTCCCAATTTCTTATAGCGAAAAGGACATTATCAAAAATCTTCATCACTTGCTTGCAAGCCGCATGAAGAAAGGAATGACTTTGCTTGATGATTTGGTTAGTCGTGGTCTGATTCCAGTTGATAACGATTACCACTTCTTCAACTGGAAATCACTGGCTACTTTTGACACCAATGACCTTGTTCGTGAAGTTGTTTATGTACAAGCACCGCTTGATACAGATGGCGATGGTCAACTAGATCTGGTTAAAGTTAACATTATCCGTCCCAAAACAGCGCATGCCATTCCCACAATGATGACCGCAAGTCCCTACCACGAAGGTATCAATGGACCAGCCAATGACAAGAAACTTTACAAGATGGAAGGTCAGCTTGCTATTAAGGAAGCCGGGAAAATCACTGTTGAGACGCGTAACTTTAAGGCACTTGAAACACCTGACTGTGACCTAGCTGTGACTGAAGCCGATCAAACTTTCTCTTATATCGACAGCTACAGCCTCAACGACTACTTCTTGGCTCGTGGTTTTGCTAACATCTACGTTTCAGGTGTCGGAACTGCTGGCTCTGACGGCTTCATGACTTCTGGTGACTACGCCCAGGTGGAAAGCTTTAAGGCCGTTATTGATTGGCTCAATGGCAGAGCTCTTGCCTTTTCTAGTCACCGCCGTGACAAACAGGTCTTGGCAAGCTGGGCAAGCGGACTAGTCTGCACCACAGGTAAATCTTATCTAGGCACCATGTCCACAGCACTAGCAACAACTGGTGTCGAGGGACTCAAAGTCATCATCGCTGAGTCAGCCATCTCATCTTGGTATGACTACTACCGTGAAAATGGTTTGGTCTGCAGCCCTGGCGGCTATCCTGGTGAAGATTTGGATGTCTTGACTGAACTGACTTATTCACGTAACTTACTGGCTGGTGACTACCTCCGCAATAATGCTCATTATCAGGAGCTCTTGGATGCTCAATCGGCTGAGCTCGACCGTAAGAGCGGAGATTATAACCAATTTTGGCATGACCGCAACTATCTCCCTCATGCTGACAAGGTGACCTGCACTGCCGTTTATACACATGGCCTGCAAGACTGGAATGTTAAACCTGGTCAGGTCTATAACATCCTCAAAGCACTGCCATCTTCCATCCAAAAACACGCCTTCCTCCATAACGGTGAGCATGTCTATCTCCATAATTGGCAGTCTATCGATTTCCGCGAAAGCATGAATGCTCTTTTGTCTGAGAAAATGCTGGCGCAGGATAGTCACTTCGAGCTACCAACTATTCTTTGGCAAGACAATAGTCAGGAGCAAAATTGGCTAGCGCTGGATCAATTTGGGACTGATGATAGCCTTAGCCTAAAACTTGGTCAAGGAAACCATATAATTGACAACTACTATGACCAAGAAGATTTTACCCGTTATGGCAAGGACTTCAATCTTTTCAAGACTGACTTGTTTGCTGATAAAACCAATGCCCTTTGCCTAGATGTGACACTAGACCAAGATATTCATGTCAATGGGCAAATGACCCTTCATCTAACCCTCAAATCAAGTGAAAACAAGGGTATCTTATCTGCTCAAGTTTTAGATTTTGGTAAGAAGAAGCGCTTTACAGATACGCCTGCTATCCTATCTCTTAATACCATTGACAATGGACGCAACTTCTCTCGTGAAGCCTTACGTGAATTACCTTTCAAGGAAACTCCTTATCGTGTTGTAGCAAAAGGTGTCCTCAACCTACAAAATCGAAGCGACTTGCTGACTGTCCAAGACATCCCAGCTAATGAGTGGATGACCATCGACTTTAAACTCCAACCAAGTATCTACAAGTTAAGCAAAGGAGACAAAGTCCGCGTCCTCCTCTACACCACAGACTTCGAACACACCATCCGCGACAATTCCAGCTATGACCTTACCGTCGATTTAGACCAATCAAGCCTGGAAATCCCGGTGGAGAAATAGGAAGACATAAGAACCAAGAAATGTTCAAATTTGCAATTAGACCATAAGTATTCTAATGAAAATAGATAAATCAGTTGCATCAACAACTGCCTAATGCAGAGCCGTTTAAGACGGAATCTATTAATATCATATTTGGATTCTAAAAAATCTTCCTACCAATTGCGGTAAGAAGATTTTTTAATATCAAAATGTTCTCTTGCATTGAATCTTAATACGAAGAACCATCCAATTATGATTGATAGCATCCAGCCACCCCATAACATGAGTATAAAAATCATGACTGGTACAATTGTTACGGATAACCTTAAAATCAGACGTTGAGATGTTGCATTTTTATAAAATATAAACCGATAACAAGCACTTTAAAAATTTCAATCGAAAAACATTTTTTGACAGACAATTCCAAAAAAAGTATAATGTAAGCGCAAGCAACACAAAGAAGAACTGCTTATAAAAATTAAAGAAGTAAAAAAGTAGCGGATAAAACCAACACCGTGTCAGTCAACAATAAATACATATGTCTGAATAATAAATTACTGTTTGTATAAATCAGTTTTTGAACTATCTAAAGTTTGGTAAAGTTGAGACTCTTTATTTTAATAGTTTCGATACTACTATAAGAGTAACTGATGTTTAGAAGATTAATTTGAAATATAAGGAGCTCATTAATGCAATTATTAAAAAATAAAAATTTCTCAAATTTATTTTTAGGAAGATTGCTTAGCAATTGCGGGGATACTATATATGCTATTGTTCTATCATGGTATATATTAGAGTACTCAAATAACGCTTACTGGGTAGGAATCTTAAACTTCTTGATTTTTCTCCCAAATGTATTTTCATTTATTTCAGGTAAAGTTATTGATAGATTTTCAAAGAAAAAAATACTTATCTTATTAGAGGTTACTCAGTGTATTGCAGTTACGATGATTACCCTCTCAATGTTTTTTATGATGAAAACTTCAAATAAAGTAGCCTTATATTCTATTTTATTTTTTGCATTTATTGCATCAATTGCAGGAATTAATACCTACACCGTACAAGATGCTTTTGTTCCATCAATCGTTAAAAAAGAAGACTTAGCTCAATCTGAAATTTATATGTCAATAGCCTATAATGGTAGCGAATACTTATTTAGCACGATTACTGGTTTCTTAATGTCTATCTTTTCTTACATCAATCTTTTAATAGTTGATATTTTTTCTTTTATTCTTTCTGTTCATCTTTTTAAAAAAATTGATAACATAGAGGTGATAAATGAGAAGAACAATGAAGAGGGGGTGAACTCCCTATTCAGTGGAATTTCGTATATTATAAAAAATAAGTTACTATTATTAATCACATTGGGCAGTGGACTATTGAATTTTTTATTTGCAGGTTTAAATATTTATCAATTACTTTTATCACAACAAATGGGGGGAGCAAAGTATTACGGAATAATTATTGCCACTGCTTCAATTGGAACATTACTTGGCTCAAGCATCGTAGCGAATTTTTTTATCAAAATACTAACTGTTGGAAGAGTGTTATGTCTTTTTAGTTTGCTTTTTGGTATCTCTTTCAGCCTAATAAGTTTTGTTACTAATCCCTATGTATTTATTTTAATTTGGTTTATAGCTTTTATTTTTCTGGGAATTACTCAAGTTGTACAAAAACCAATTTTACAATCTGAAATAGCTAAATATAGGTTAGGAGAAGTACTTGGAGCATTCTATACCTTAACCGTTTCGACATTAGCAGTTGGTTCTTTATTTTGGGGTACAATTACTGAAATACTGAGCTCAAGATTCTTTTTCCTTACATTTGGACTGTCTTACACAATAATAGCTATTATCTATTTCCTAAACAAGAAACTAAATAATTACATGCCAAGTTCTGAACTGGAAGAATCAGTTTAAATTACTTTAAGTAATTAAGGACTAAATGATGTATTCCAACTTTTTAGAAATATTTTTTAAGGACCTCAAAAGAGTACGCGAGCTACACTTTAAAAGAGACTTCTTTCACTTTATAATTCCAAAAGATCTATCTTTTATTGACCGAACCTGACTGTTTTCAGCTTCTTGATAAGCCTCAACCATCATTTGTCCAAATTCATCTGAAAATATCCCTTCTACACTAACTGATGTTGGAGCTTCTGGCAATGTAATATCAAAAGGAACACTTTTCGTAAATGATACTTGTTTGGTTATTAAAGTTGACATTGGCATTCCAAGTTGCTTTAAAACTTGTTCTGCTGATTTTTTATCCGATTCATCAACTCGAACGTTAATTGTAGCCGTTTTTCCCATGTTTATCACCTCATTCCATTTTGTAACGTAATTGTGTAGTGAATTGCATCAAAAGTCAATTTTTTATAATTTCAACATAGGCCTCCAAGCGGCTTAAAACCTATGTACAGTAAAAAAATGACAGCAGATTCTACTATCTTTTGTATCTTTCTGAAAACCAACTATTTTCAAGAAAGACAAAAGAAGAAACAGTCCATGCATGATGCACAGACTGCTTCAAGAAGATTTTGAAAAAGAATAGTTTTAGGATAACTATAGTATATAAACTCTTACTTAAATATGTCTTAAGTAAGGTAAGAAGTCATTAGGGGATTTGAGTTAATTCCTAAAAATGATATAATTGATAATGGACTTCATGATACTGGAATTCTAAAAGGAAATCCTCAACGTGACTGTAACAAAACTATCCAACGGAAAAGGAAATCACTTCTGCCTTTGATAATTTATTAATAATAAGGCGACATAATTTAATAACAAGGCTCAAAGCCTTGATACGAAAGGAATCTTAAAACTATTATGATGAATATGCAAAACATGATGCGTCAGGCACAAAAATTGCAAAAACAAATGGAAACTAAACAAGCTGAGCTTGCTGCTACTACTTTCTATGGTAAATCAGCTCAAGACCTTGTTCAAGTTGAAGTGACTGGTGATAAAAAAGTAACTAACATCAGCTTTAATCCAGCTGTTGTCGACCCAGAAGATATTGAAACTTTGTCAGATATGACTCTTCAAGCTTTGAACAATGCTCTTGAACAAGTTGACGAAGCTACTAAGAAATCATTAGGCGCATTTGCTAACAAATTACCATTCTAAACTATGGAAGAATGAATAAAAAAACTCTTGAGTTCACATTTTCAACTGTGAACTCAAGGGTCTTTTTGTTTTATTGAAAATTTCCAGATTAACTAAATAATCCTCCCAAAGCAGCAAAGGGATTATCACCATGGCTTTCTTCTTGTTGATTTAAATAAGATTTATTATCGTCCAATTCCATAAATTTTTCATAGACTTGGGCTGTCATACGAGCATCTTCTAAACTGTTATGGCTGCGTCCTGTAAACCCTAAGAACTCTGCTACTGTATGCAGTTGAAGGTTTCGAATACCATTCAAATCAGTACTGCGACGTTCAAAAGCTTCGTCAAAGACATCAACTTGATAGAGTTCTGTCAAGTCTAAACCATTTTCTACAAGTAAAGGAAGGTCAGACTTTAGTCCATTGTAACCGATCAAGGCTGTCTCACCAACGAAAGTTTGAAAATCTGACATAACCTTTTCAACCTTTGGAGCGCTAGCAATTTTTTCAGCCGTAATTCCAGTCAAACCATTGATGAAGGATTGGAGGGGAACATCTGTGTAGACGTAGGTATCAAACTGGTCAACCTCACGATTTTCTTCAAACTTGACAGCTGACACTTGAATGATGTGACTGATGTCATTTACAGTATTGAACTCTAAATCAAAGGCAATATAGTTCTTTAAAGTTTTCATCTTTTCTCCTAAAAAGGACCCTCAAGGGTCCGATTTTTTATTTACCAAACATACGAGCAAAGAAACCTTTTTTAGCTTCTACTTTAGTTTCTTCTTCCAATTTAATTTCTTCTTCAACTTTAGTTTGGATTTCTTCAACTTCAGCCTTAGCCTCATTCAATTCCAATTGAAGACGTTTGCTATCTTCCATAGCTGCAAGCGTCAATTGTTGTTGCTGGTCTAATTGCTTGTCTTTTTCAGCAATTTGAACATCTTTAACACGCAATTGTTCATCCTTAGCAGCAATTTGAGCATCTTTAGCTTTTAATTGGTCATACAAGCGCGTGATTTCAGTATTCTTTTCGTCAACTAGTATTTCCAAAAGTTCACGCTGCTTAACTTCTTCACTGATTGGCTCATCTTCAAAAATTGTCTTCTTATAATGCTCTTCAAGCTTGATCAAGCCACTACGCTTAACAACCGTCACACCCTTATCATTCTTTTCCACATCCTCTTCAGGAAGTGATTTAACACGATTGTTAACAGCTTGACGGCTGACACCCAAAATTTCAGCAATCTCACTGACAGTCTTTTCGATTGACATAATTTCCTCTTCTAATCTGATGTTACTAATAAGAATAGTAACATAATCGCACTTTTCTGTCAATTTCCCAAAGTAGCTAAACTACTTAAAAATTAGCATTTATGCTACAATATAACCATGACACATTACGACACAATTATCATCGGTGGAGGACCTGCTGGCATGATGGCAGCCATCTCCTCTAGCTACTACGGACAAAAGACCCTCCTCATCGAAAAAAACAGACGCCTAGGTAAAAAGTTAGCGGGCACTGGCGGTGGGCGCTGCAATGTCACCAACAACGGCACCCTTGACGACCTGCTGGCTGGCATCCCAGGCAACGGCCGCTTTCTTTACAGCGTCTTCTCCCAATTTGATAACCATGATATCATCAACTTCTTCGAGGAAAATGGGGTGGCCCTGAAAGTTGAAGACCACGGGCGCGTCTTTCCAAAAACGGATAAATCAAAAACCATCATTGGCGCTCTAGAGGCAAAAATCCATGAACTTGGCGGTAGCGTCCTGACTAACACAGAAGTCGTCTCTGTCAAGAAGATTGATGACCTCTTCCATATCAAGTCAGCAGAGGCCGAGTTTACCTCTGACAAGCTAATCGTCACAACAGGTGGTAAGTCCTATCCATCCACGGGTTCAACTGGCTTCGGTCACGACATTGCCAGACATTTTAAGCTTGAAGTAACAGACTTGGAAGCTGCTGAAAGTCCACTTTTGACTGATTTTCCTCACAAGGCTCTTCAGGGTATTTCCCTTGACGATGTGACGCTGAGCTATGGCAAGCATGTCATCACCCACGACTTGCTCTTTACCCACTTTGGCCTATCTGGACCTGCTGCTCTGCGCCTGTCCAGCTTTGTTTCTGGCGGTGAAATAGCAGAGCTAGACTTCCTGCCCCAGACTTCTGAACAAGACCTGCTCATCTATTTTACAGAAAACCGAGAAAAATCCGTCAAGAATGCCCTCAGGGGGCTAGTGCCTGAACGGGTAGCTGAATTCTTTGCGACAGACTATCCTGAGAAAATCAAACAGCTCTCCCCAGCTCAAAGTCAGGAATTGGTGGATAAGCTCAAAAAAATGCCCATCAAAATCACGGGCAAGATGTCCCTAGCTAAGTCCTTCGTGACCAAGGGCGGTGTAGATTTGAAAGAAATCAATCCCAAAACCCTTGAAAGCAAGAAAGTCCCTGGACTGCACTTTGCAGGTGAAGTCTTGGATATCAATGCTCACACAGGCGGCTTTAACATCACCTCTGCCCTTTGTACTGGCTGGGTAGCTGGAAGCTTACATTATTAACATTCAAAAAATCCTTCATCCAAGCAATTGAGCTTTGCGATGAAGGATTTTCTATTTATTTAAAGTTATACTCAACAAAAAGTTGGCTGAACGACCTATCACTTCTATTTTCACAGAATATTAGTGTTCATTTGGGTCATTACGGGCATCATCATGTGTTGGATGAACAGTTCCTGGAACATGATCTGGACCACCATAAATAGTATAGAGTTTAAGTGGTTCGTCACCAGTATTTGTAACATTGTGCCAAACATCAGCTGGAACAAAGATAGCTTGATCTGCACTAACTTCAACTTCAAAGTTTAAGTTATCTTCACTTGGTCCCATTTGGCAGAGTCCTTTGCCAGATTCAATGCGCAAAAATTGTTCAATGCCATGGTGAACTTCCAAACCAATATCATCACCTGGTTCAATGCTCATCACTGTCAATTGAATCTTATCACCAGTCCAGAGCGTTGTACGATAATTGTCATTATCTAGGGTAATACCCTCCATGTCAATCACGAGAGGTTTCTTACCATTATCAGTGTAATCGAAAACCATAATTTCTTCCTCCTTCACTTGATACCTTAATTATATTCTTCTAATTAAGTAAGTCAAGGATTTACAATCGCTCAGCTAACCTGACTTCTTTTAGGCACCTGTTAACTCTGCAAGTGACTCTCCGATTACTTCTAATCGCTCTGCCCATTCTTGACGGCTAAGCCCATTTTCAGAAACATAACGATTGCGTTCATTAGCACGACATTCTGCTGAACAGCCACGCACATACTTAGCCTCTGTCTCTTCTGACATGAAGATACGCTTATTACAGTAAGGATTAGCACAGTTAACATATCGCTCACAAGGTTCACCTGTGATATGATCGTGTGAAATCACTGTTGGATTGACACGGTTGACTGGCACTGAGATCCGCTCATCAAAAACATACATAGCACCGTCCCAAAGCTCTCCCATAACTTCAGGATCTTTTCCATAAGTGACGATACCACCGTGAAGTTGGCCAACATCCTTGAAACCTTCACGAACCATCCAACCAGAAAATTTCTCACAGCGAACGCCACCGGTACAATAAACCACCACGCGCTTCTCCATGAATTTTTCTTTGTTATCACGCACCCATTGCGGCAACTCACGGAAGTTACGGATATCTGGGCGAATAGCTCCGCGGAAATGTCCAAGGTCATACTCGTAGTCATTACGAGTATCAAGAACAACTGTATCGTCGTCAAGCAGAGCTTCTTTAAATTGTTGAGGATTGAGGTACTCTCCAGTTGTTTCAAGCGGATTGATGTCCGAATCAAAATCATCATCTTCTAAACCAAGATGGACAATTTCTTTCTTGTAACGCACAAACATTTTCTTGAAAGCATCGCGCGGTTCCTCATCAAATTTGAACCAGAGATCAGCAAAGCGCTCATCACTATGCACCCAGTCCATGTACTTTTGAGTCGTCTCAAAGTCACCTGAAACCGTACCGTTGATCCCTTCATCCGCAATAAGAATGCGACCTTTCAGACCAATTGATTTACAAAAATCCAGATGGATTTTAGCATATTCTTCCGCATTTTCAATGGGAACATATTTATAATAGAGTAAAACTCGAATATCTTTAGACATTTTTTCTCCTTAAATCTTTACAAGAGATTTTTATGGGCACGCCCATTCTATGAGTATACCCGATGATGTGGACAGAAAGCAAAAATCTGAACCGAGAAAAAACTTAATGTTTTAAAAGATTCATCAAAAAAGACTCCCTAGTCGCAAATGTCCAGTGAGTCTTTGATATATGTCTTAAAATGTCTACCTATGGCCCACAGTTAGGCATCCTTATACTGCTTGATTTGTTTATTCAGCCATCTCAAAAAACCTTTTTGACGTTTAATGGCTCTATCAAGAATAAGAAAATGCCCATAGTTGCTATTAACAGTCTCTTCTTTAGAAAAGAGCAGTCGATTTCTTTCTTCCAAATGCAAGATATTATCTTTAACAAGCTCTCGCTGTTCCTCAAGCAACTGTATAATACGCGGATCATTTTTATCCTGAATAAAATACATTTTCAAGGCAAATAGATCCTTAGATGGAAGTGGGATGGTATTTGATTCCACAAGCCACTCATCCAAAACGTTCTGCCCATCTCCTGTCATTTGATAATAGATTTCTTTATCATTTTCCTCAGTGGGAACAACTTTAACCCAATTATCGTCAAGCATACGTTTTAATTCAGGGTAAATTTGACTGTGAGATGAACGCCAAAATTCACCGATTTCTGTTTTAAAAACATTAGTGATTTGGATTCCGTTCATTTGTTTCTGACCGCTAAGAATACCTAAAATAATATAAGGAAGAATACGTTGCTGAGGCATGAAATTAGACGACTCCTTTTTTATTGACTATACCAATACATTATACCACGAATATGTGTCTTGACATAAGTATATTTATACAAATTTCGCGATTTTTACATAAAAAGCATCATTAATTATAGGATTTCTCTTAAAAGTTCCATATCTTGAGCAGCTTGTGGCAAGTCGGATAATCGTGTGAGTGTCATCATACTTCTCCCAGAAACTGTAAACAAGGTTCTCAGCTAATTTATCCAATTGAGCGTTTTCCACAATGATGAATTGCTGAACTGTTTAACCAGCGTCTTGAAATGCTTGGGACGATTTTGCTTGGTAAAGACAAGCGCTGCTCTATTTAAGCCTACAAGATTGGTACTATCAATATAAAAACATCAACCAGCTCTGCTATTTTCCTTAAAAGACCAACCGTAAAAAAGCAATGCAAATGATGCCTGTCACAACAGCCAGCATGACATTCTTGCTCTTGCTGATGACTAGGAAGGTCGGTAGCACAGCGATGGTCTCCAGCCAATTAAGGCGAGGAAGACTGCCAACCTCTACTGTAAAGATGCTAGATAGAATCAGAGCAAAGATGATGGTAATGGGCAGGTAGCCAAGAAATTGCACAACCTTGTCTGGTAGTTTGGCAAAGCGCACTAGGATATAAGGAAAGATACGCGGAATCCAAGTGACTAAGGCTGAAACAATTATGGCAGCTAAAATATAAGTATCAATCATCTATCATCACCCCCACAGTACATCCAATCAGTGTTGCCATCAAAACAGCCAAGGAACCTGAAATAAAAATCGCAAGAACCAAATAGGAAAGCAAGACCGCACCCAAAATCCAAGCAATCTTAGGCAGCTTGACAGTCCTCACCATCCCTTCCAGCTGACTGGCAAAGATGGCTACGAACATAGCAATCAATGCAAAATCAATACCAAAGGCATCTGGATTAGGAATGAGCCCACCAAGGACACAGCCAAGCACTGTAGCTGTTATCCAAGTCAGATAACCAGCGAAGTTATTGCCATACATCCATTTGGGTAAAATATTTTTGTTTTGAAGATTTTCACCAAGCATGACACCGTAACTTTCGTCCGTCATAAAGGTTCCAATCAAGACTTGCTGACCGAGACTGGCTGTTGGAAAGACAGTAGATGTGTGCAGATTCATCAAAAAATGACGAAGGTTGATAAGAAAGACAGTCATGGCAATTGAAGCTAAGGGGGCTTTAGATAAAATCAAAGCAGCCAAGGCAAACTGGCCTGAACCAGAATAGACCATGATACTCATGAGAGCTGTTTCAAGTGGTGACACACCAGCTTTGGCAGCTACAATTCCAAAGGCAAGGCCGATCGACAAATAACCAAAAACCGTCGGCGTCGCAGCTCTTGCTCCATCCCAAAATCCTTTCTCTTTCATCATATTACCTCTAAATTTTCAGAATATTCCTGTATTATATCACAAAAAGAATCTCCCAAACAAGAGATTCTCTTTAGTAATCAAAACTAGTCTGCCATCTCATCAAAGGCTAGACTTGGTTTGGCATTCAAATCTAGGCCAGCAAAGTTACCCTTATCATATTCGATGGCTGCTGCTAGGGCAATCATACCAGCATTGTCACCACAAAGACGCAAAGGCGGAATGACTACTTCAGCATCTGTGATGTCATCAGCTAAGCGTTCTCTCAAGCCTTGATTAGCTGCAACACCGCCGGCAACAACCAGCATTTCAACAGGATATTTTGCTAATGCTTTCTGCGTCTTAGCCATAAGAATATCTAGCACAGCTGCCTGAAATGACGCTGACAAATCTTCTTTGCCCAGTTCTTCACCCTTTTGTGCAGCATTATGGTGCAAATTGATAAAGGCTGACTTCAGCCCAGAAAAAGAAAATTCTAAATTATCTTCCTTAATCATGGCACGAGGGAAGTTATGAACATCTTTCCCTTTATGGGCCAGCTCATCAATTTCACGACCTGCTGGATAGGTCAAGCCCATAACACGGCCAACCTTATCGTAGGCTTCACCTACGGCATCGTCTCGTGTTTCACCAATAATCTTATAGTCCCCTGGCTCAGACACATAAACCAATTCAGTATGCCCACCGCTGACCAACAAGGCCATAAGAGGGTATTGCAACTCCTTGACCTGACGCGCAGCCATGAGGTGACCTGCCATGTGATTAACAGGAATCAAAGGCAACTGGTGTGCCCATGCAAAGGCCTTAGCGGCAGCCATTCCCACCAGTAAAGCCCCAACCAAACCTGGCCCGTAAGTCACTGCTACGGCATCCAAGTCATCTGCAGTGATACCAGCTTCAAGCAGAGCATCTTCAAAACAAGTAGTGACCACTTCCACATGGTGGCGGCTGGCCACCTCAGGCACAACCCCGCCAAAACGCTTGTGGCTCTCCACTTGACTGGCAATGACATTAGCCAGCAGTTCATTCTCATTCTTCAAAATAGCGACGCTGGTCTCATCACAAGAAGACTCCACCGCCAAAATATATCTATCTCTCATCTGTCTCCTCTAAATACCTCAATCTCTGGGCTCGCGCTTCATGATTATAGCATCTTCAACCGGTTCATGGTAGTAACGTTTACGTTTGCCGACAAGTTCAAAGCCGAATTTTTGGTACAAAGCTTGCGCAGACTTGTTTGACTCCCTCACCTCAAGAAAAATGGGGAAATCCATATCATCCAAGGAAGCCATCAGCTGTGCTCCTAGCCCCTGTCCCTGATAAGATTTTCTCACCGCAATGTTAGTTATTTCCACTTCTCCAACCAAGTGCTGAACGGACAAAAAACCGATAAGCTCCTTCTCATCTTCTAAGAAAAAATAATCGACGTTGTCCTGCTGCATATCTGCCAAAATCTGTTCTTCAGACCAAGGCGACTTATTGTAAACATCTGATAAGATGTCATAAACAGCAGAAACCTTTTCTTCTACCGTCCTCATCTTAAACTCGCTTCACATAGTCAGCCAGACTGTTCTCATCGTGACTCTTGAGCCAATTTTCTTCAGCTTCAACTCGCTTGAGATAATTTGGAACAAAGGTATCAACATCTACAGGTTCAAAAGTCTGACCAAGTTTCCCAATTTCATAGGCCGATGGCAAAGTCTCTTGAATAGCCGCAGATGGCATTACTTCTTCAATTTGGCTTCGGAAGTTGACTACTTCACCGACAAAGGTCACATTTTCAACACTCGATAAGCTTTCCAGAACTAACTCAAAAGCCATATGGGCATCTGCTTTGACAGCTCTGCCATTTTCATAAAAACCAGCATAAACGTTGTTACGACGGGCGTCTATCAATGGCACCACTAAACTATCATTTGTGACGGGCGCAGCAAGAGCAAACAGGCTTGAAACACCAACAAGCTCGATATTTAGTGTGTAGGCCAAGGTTTTTGCAGTAGCCACAGCTACTCGGAGTCCAGTGTAAGAGCCCGGTCCTTGTGCGACAACAATTCTGTCTAAATCTGCAGGCTTCCAATTCACTGATGTCACCAAAAAATCAATTGTAGGCATCAGGCTGATACTATGATTCTTTTTTATGTTAAGAGTAAGATCTGCAAGGAGTTGTCCATCTTCTAGCAGTGCAACAGACATGGCCTTATTTGATGTATCAAAAGCTAATACTTTCATTTAATTTCCTTCTGACTTGAATTTTCTTTTCCAATTATATCATAAAAAATAAGACCTCTCTACTCTAGGCTCTGCAAGCATTGTGCTAGTGACTTTACAAGGTTTTTCTCTACAGATCTTTAGCTATCTAAGGTTAGACGAAAACGTGACGATATGGTATAATTGTAATAATTGTAACGAATCAAGGTTAAATCTATTACTCGTATAATTTCATAAAAGAGAGCTGATGGTAGTCTTTTACCATTCAGCAGGCTTTTTGTTATTAAGATTTAACCTGTTATCAAGAAAGGAATATTATGATTTATAAAGTTTTTTACCAAGAAAGAAAAGATCGCAGCCCACGTCGTGAACAGACTAAAGCACTCTATCTTGAAATTGAAGCAAACAACGAACTCGAGGGTCGTATCAAAGCACGTAAACTTGTTGAAGAAAAAACACCTTACAACATTGAGTTTATCGAATTGCTTTCTGATAAACACCTTGAATATGAAAAAGAATCAGGTGTCTTTAGCCTAACGGAGTTGTAATATGTCACAAATCAATTTAAAACCCGAAGAAGTTGGGGTTTATGCGATTGGTGGTCTCGGTGAAATCGGAAAAAACACTTATGGAATTGAATACCAAGACGAAATTATCATCGTCGATGCTGGTATTAAATTCCCCGAAGATGACCTACTCGGTATCGACTATGTTATCCCAGACTATTCTTACATTGTCGAAAATATTGACCGTGTAAAAGCGCTCGTTATTACTCACGGGCACGAAGACCATATCGGCGGTATCCCATTCCTTCTAAAACAAGCTAATATACCAATCTATGCTGGCCCCCTCGCTCTTGCACTTATCAAAGGTAAGCTAGAGGAACACGGACTCTTACGAGAAGCAAAATTGTATGAAATCAATGCTAACACTGAATTGACTTTTAAAAATCTCAGTGTTACTTTCTTCCGTACAACTCACTCAATTCCAGAACCACTTGGTATTGTTATCCATACACCACAAGGAAATGTGGTCTGTACCGGTGACTTTAAATTTGACTTTACCCCAGTTGGTGAACCAGCAGATTTGCACCGTATGGCAGCACTTGGTGAGGAAGGCGTTCTCTGTCTTCTTTCAGATTCAACCAACGCAACAGTTCCTACATTTACTAACTCTGAAAAAGTTGTTGGTCAGTCTATCATGAAAATCATTGAAGGTATTCATGGACGTATTATTTTTGCGTCTTTTGCCTCTAATATTTTCCGTCTCCAACAAGCAGCTGAAGCTGCCGTTAAAACTGGGCGTAAAATTGTAGTCTTTGGTCGCTCTATGGAGAAAGCCATCGTAAACGGTGTTGAACTTGGTTATATCAAAGTTCCAAAAGGAACATTCATTGATGCTAGTGAGTTAAAAAATTATCACGCCAGTGAAGTTCTCATCATGTGTACAGGATCTCAAGGTGAATCAATGGCTGCGCTTGCTCGTATTGCTAACGGCACTCACCGTCAAGTTACACTTCAACCTGGTGATACTGTTATCTTCTCATCAAGTCCAATCCCTGGAAACACAACAAGTGTTAATAAGCTCATCAACACTATCCAAGAAGCTGGTGTTGAAGTTATCCATGGTAAAGTCAACAACATCCACACATCTGGTCACGGTGGACAACAAGAACAAAAACTTATGCTCCGCCTCATGAAACCAAAATACTTTATGCCTGTTCACGGGGAATACCGTATGCAAAAAGTCCATGCTGGTTTAGCAGTCGATACTGGTGTCCCTAAAGATAACATTTTTATCATGGAAAATGGTGATGTTCTAGCTTTGACAGCTAATTCAGCTCGTCTAGCTGGTCACTTTAACGCACAGGATGTTTATGTTGACGGTAATAGAATCGGTGATATTGGCGCAGCTGTTTTACGCGACCGTCGAGATCTATCTGAGGATGGTGTTGTATTGGCTGTAGCTACCGTTGATTTCGAGTCACAAATGATTCTAGCTGGTCCTGATATTCTCAGCCGTGGATTCATCTATATGCGTGAGTCTGGTGATTTGATTCGCGAAAGTCAACGTGTCCTTTTCAATGCCATCCGAATCGCATTGAAAAATAAAGATGCTAGCATTCAAACAGTAAATGGTGCTATTGTTAACGCACTTCGTCCATTCCTCTTTGAAAAGACTGAACGTGAACCAATCATTATCCCAATGATTCTAACACCTGATAAATAAATTTGACTTTAAAAGCCTTGTCACAAATTTTGTGTGACAAGGCTTCTTTTATTTTGCAAGCATTTCTCTATTAACTGAAATTAAGTCTTTAATTGATATTAAAAGCACTGCTGCTATAATCAATAACATTCCTAGGAAATCAATCGGATAAAAAATGTCATTCATTACTAAAACTGTTAATAGGACAGAGGCGACAGGTTCAACTGATGCTAACAAGCTACCTTTAACAGGTCCAACAATACTTGTTCCTTTTAGGAATACAGTATAGGCAAATAGAGTACCAATAACAATGATTCTAAAATACGCTAGCCCATTATGTCCAACTGTAAAAGCAGCATCATATTTCCAAGCTTGTGTAGCTATAGAAAAAATTGAGCCTCCCATTAACATAGCTGTTCCAATAACTAACAAACTCCCCCACTTCTGAATCAGTTTGACTGGGATTATAATATAGGCAGCATAGGTTACTGCTGAAAAAAGTCCCCAAAAAAGCCCGATAGGAGTGATGGCTAAATTCCCAAACTGGCCATGAGTTGCGATAATGAACGTTCCTGCGATGGCCATAAATATAGACAGCAATTCAATCAGAGTCGGTGCTGTGCGATTTTTCAAACTCACAAAAGCCAATATAAGAACTGGTGTTACATATTGAAGCACTGTTGCAGTTCCAGCGTTTGTATTGTCCTATCGCCTGTAAGTAAGCAAATTGGTTCATAACTAGACCACACAGACTAAAAATAAGTGTCCCCCATAAAAAAGATTTGTCGTTCCAAGCTTTCTTTAATTGCTGAGTCTGCTGTGTAGCAACAATACTCAGTATCAGAATACCCGATATCAGTAATCTTAAGCTGGTCAATAAATTGACATGAACTCCATTTGCCATTAAATACTGACCACTTACTCCCGATATTCCCCAGGCCGATCCAGCAATAATCACCATTAAACTACCTTTAGTCGTTTTGGACATACTTTCCTTACTCCTCTATTCTTTCATCGCTCAGCAGCGCTTTCCTATTCTAACATAATTTGAGTAAGAAAAAAACGGCTAAAACTATGTTCAGCCGATACTTTATTATCCCAAAAGAATTTTTTCAAGTTCTAGAGGCAGGATATATTCATCACCCTTATAGGCACGCATGTTACCACCTGAAATCTCATCGATAAGAGCAACTTTACCGTCGATTAATCCAAATTCAAATTTGATATCGTAAAGATCCAAATCTTTCTTAGCCAATTCATCCTTAACAACATCACCGATTTTCTTAGCAAGGTCTGCCAATTCTTCGTAAGTCTCAGGGCTCATGATGTTAAGAATAGCAAGGGCATCTTTTGTAATAAGCGGATCACCTTTGGCATCGTCTTTAAGTGTTACTTCAACATATGTTGGAATTTCTGTACCAGACTCAATATAATCACCATAACGACGGATAAATGAACCTACAGCACGATAGCGAACAATAACTTCAGCGCCTTTTCCAAATACAGTTGCTTTCTTCACAACTGCTTCATTTTTATCAAGATCAGCTGAAACAAAGTGTGTGTTAAGACCAAGGTCATTTAATTTTTCATAAAAAAATTTAGTCATGGCAAGTGCTGCACGTCCAGCACCTTCGATTTGAAGACCAACTTGGTTTTCACCTGGATCAAAAACGCCATCTTTTCCTGTTACATCATCTTTAAAGTGTAAGAGAACAGTCTTGTCATCAAGCTCAAAAACGTCTTTTGTTTTACCAGTGTAAATTTTGTTCATGCTATCCCTCCTGCGGATTAAAGTCAGTTTATTAGTTACAGAATTCCCTGTCGAACTCATAACATTCTTTTATTATATACTTTTTTTGCTAATTTTCAATTATTTTTAGTGTTTTTATTACAAAATACGTATATTTTTTTATTTTTACGGACTATCATTCCGTTTTTTACACCAAAGGAAGCAGGGCTCATATAATACTTTTTTGAAATCAAAATGATAGATGTTAGTTTTGACTAGTTGTAGCCAAGTACTGTTTTGGTGTTTCTTCCTTGTCTGATTTTGATTTTCCCTGAGTATAAATAGAGTTATCAATCAAAAAATCTCACTATACAGCGAAAAAACAGCACTAGAAGTACTAGTACTGTTGATTATTATTTCTATTTTTAGCGCTCTGCTATTAATCCAAGAGTTTTTGCAATTCTTGGGCCAAAAGTTTAAGGGCTACTTGTGGGTTAGCCTGTCCTTTAGTTGCTTTCATTAGGAATCCAGTAAAGGCCTTGTCAGCGTTACGTTTACCTGACTTGAAGTCAGCAACTGCTGCTTCATTGTTAGCAAAGACTTGGTGAATAATTGGAATGAGGACTTCTGGGTCAGAAATCTGAACCAAACCAGCCTTTTCAACGTATTCACGAGCTGAACCACCGTTTTTAGCCAAGTGAACAAAGACTTTCTTGGCAATCTTAGAAGAAATGGTTCCATCTTCGATGATGGCAATCATTTCCACTAAGTTTTCTGGAGTCAAGCTGATATCTTCAATCGTCTTGCTTTCAGAATTAAGGAACTGAGCCACTTCACCTTGGAGCCAGTTAGAAACCTGTTTAGCATCTCCGCCAAGCTCAACGGCTTTTTCAAAGAAGTCAGAAAGGGCCTTAGTTGCCGTCAATTGGTTGGCATCGTAGTCTGACAAACCAAGCTCCGCAGTATAGCGAGCACGGCGCTCTGCTGGGAAGGCTGGCAATTCAGTGCGAACTTGCTCAATCCAAGCATCGTCAATCTCAAAGAGTGGCAGATCTGGTTCTGGGAAGTAACGGTAGTCTGCAGCGCCTTCCTTAACACGCATAAGGATAGTTGATTTGCTTGCCTCATCGTAACGACGCGTTTCCTGACGGATGATACCACCAGAACGAAGAATTTTAGCCTGACGCTCTACTTCGTACTCAAGACCCTTACGAACATTTGAGAAGGAGTTGAGGTTTTTAAGCTCTGTCTTAGTACCAAATTCCTCTTGACCGTAAGGACGAAGAGAGATGTTGGCATCAACACGCATTGACCCTTCTTCCATCTTAACGTCTGAAATACCAGTGTACTGGATAATTTCTTTAAGGGCTGTCAAGTAGGCATAAGCTTCCTCTGGTGAACGCATGTCAGCTTCAGAAACAATCTCAATCAAGGGCACCCCTTGGCGGTTGAGGTCAACGTAAGAATAACCATCTGTACCGTGGGTATTTTTACCAGCATCCTCTTCCAAGTGGGCACGCTCAATGCGGATTTTCTTAGTTGACCCGTCTTCCAACTTAGCCTCTAACCAACCATCAAAACCAATCGGTTCATCAAATTGTGAAATTTGGTAGGCCTTTGGATTATCAGGGTAGAAATAGTTCTTGCGGTCAAAATGCATGTTCTTGTGGATATCCATGTTAAGGGCAAGAGCAGCCTTGATACCGGCATCGATAACGCCCTTGTTAATAACAGGAAGAACACCCGGGAAAGACCAGTCAATGATATTAGTGCTGGCATTCTGGTCTTGACCAAAATGAGCAGCCGATGGAGAGAAAATCTTAGAGTTGGTGTTAAGCTCTACGTGGACTTCAATCCCGATAATTGTTTCAAAGTTCATTAGGC
Organism: Streptococcus henryi DSM 19005; assembly: GCF_000376985.1. Classification (GTDB taxonomy): domain Bacteria; phylum Bacillota; class Bacilli; order Lactobacillales; family Streptococcaceae; genus Streptococcus; species Streptococcus henryi. Next base: position 85,474 of record NZ_AQYA01000035.1, on the reverse strand, counting down.
TTCACCTCCAAAGATAAGTGGTTGTTGTTTGTGGTAGTCTGTTGTCGCTTCAAAAGCTGCCGCTGCTTGATAGATCGTCTCTTCTGAGTATTTAGGACCAATCAATTGCAGACCGACTGGTAGCCCTTGGGCAAAGCCGGCAGGAATTGAAATGCCTGGAAGACCTGCCAAGTTGACCGGAATAGTCAAGAGGTCAGCCAAATACATGGCAACAGGGTCATGGTTAAGCGAATCCAAATCATAGGCAACACTTGGCGCAGTTGGACCTAGAATCAAGTCGTAGTCAGCAAAGACTTTCTCAAAATCTTGAATGATAAGGGTACGGACTTGACCTGCTTTCTTGAAGTAGGCATCATAGTAACCTGATGACAGACTGAAAGTTCCAAGCATGATACGACGTTTAACTTCTTCACCAAAGCCTTCGCTACGGGTATTAACGTAGATATCATCAAGGTTATTAAAGTTTTCAGTGCGGTAGCCGTAACGGATACCATCAAAACGTTGGAGGTTTGAAGAGGCTTCAGAAGATGCGATGATGTAGTAAACCGCTACTCCGTATTTGCTGTGAGGCAGGCTAACTTCTTCAATCGTCGCACCCAATTTTTCAAAGTGCTTAGCCGCATTGATGATGGTTTCTTTAACTTCAGGGTCGATTCCTTCACCTAGGTATTCTTTTGGCAAGGCAATCTTCATGCCTTTGATGTCTTGGCCAATCTTGCTGGTAAAGTCATCCACATGAACTGGTGCAGAGGTTGAATCCTTGCTATCAGCTCCTGAAATCACGTTTAGCAGCTGAGCATTTTCCTTAACCGTTTGAGAGAAAGGTCCGATTTGGTCAAGCGAGCTACCGAAGGCGATGAGACCAAAACGTGATACGGTACCGTAGGTTGGTTTGAGGCCGACAACACCGTTGAAGGCAGCAGGTTGGCGGATAGAACCACCAGTATCAGAACCAAGAGATAGACGGACCTGACCTGAGGCTACTGCCGTTGCAGAGCCACCTGATGACCCACCAGGAACCTTGTTTTGGTCCCAAGCATTCTTGGTTTTCTTGAAGTATGATGTCTCTGTTGAACCACCCATGGCAAATTCATCCATGTTGGTCTTACCGATAACAATCATATCTTTTCCATAAAGATTTTCTACTGCAGTGGCATCAAAGATTGGCTCATAGTTATAGAGCATTTTTGAGGCAGCTGTTGTTAAAATCCCTTTTGTTGAAATGTTGTCTTTGACAGCCAAAGGAATACCAGACATGACATTGTCAGCATCCACACCTTTTTCATCAAGGGCACGCGCTTGAGCCAGCGCAGCTTCTTCCGAAATAGTAATGAAAGAACCTACTGCTTCTTCGCGAGATTTGACATCCTCAAGCGTAGCCTTGGTCAATTCGGTAACTGAAATTTCTTTATTGACGAGAAGGTCGTGCAACTGGTCAATGGTCTTGTTATTAAATGACATTAGGCATCTCCTCCGTCTTCCAAAATTGCTGGTACCTTGATGTAGTAGTTTTCTGATTGAGGGACATTTTTAAAGAGCTGGTCGCGGTCAGTACCCTCTTCAGCCACATCAGGGCGTATAACGGTTTTGCGGTCAGCCATGGTTGTTGTGATTGGCACACCTGTTGTATCTACTTCGTTTAGCAACTCAACCATATCAACAATTTTTGATAAAGTTGTTGCAAATTCTGCAGTTTCTTGGTCCGAAAAAGCTAATTTTGACAAATTAGCCACATGACGAACTTCTTCTTCAGAAATTTTCATTTATTCTCTCCTTAGAAATCTTATAGGCCACGAAAACCAAATCATTCAATGTCTATTGGTATTATTTTGATTTTCAAAAGCAGCACATAGTCTTTAATATTATATCACAAGACGGCTTTATTTCACCAGATGAAGATAGGAAAAATACGAAGCCAAATGAAAAAACATGCTTCTGAAAAACAGACAACATGTTTCATCTTTATAAGCAGACTTATACTCAATGAAAATCAAAATTAGAGGAGGAAAGCCGACGCAGACATGCCTAATGGTAGGCAAGAAGACTTAACGATCTATCATTTTGCTTTTCGAAGAGTATTAGCTCTGCTATTTCCCAAAAACTAAATACCTTTTACAGCAAAGTAGATTCCGCTTGGACAGGCAAAGTTAAAGTTAGGGAAGGGTTGTTCTTGAAGGAGGCTGGCAGTATCTGTCACAGCAGCAACCTTAGCTTGAAGGGCTTCAATGTCATTACTTTCAAAAAGCACGCTTGGCACATTATTAAGCACTTCAGGGGATACTTGCTTGATAAAATCCTTAGCATAGACTGTAAAGACAGTGTTACTTTCTGGGTGTGACTTCATCTCAAAAGAAGGAAAGCCCATCATATCTTGTTCATTTTGAATGGTAAAACCGATAGCAGACCAAAAGTCCTTTTCAGCTAAAACATCATCCACATAGAGCATAATTCCAATAGTTTCAGTAAACATAAATTCTCCTTAAAATGTAACCTTTTCAGACACAAAACCAGGAATGTCAGCATTGATTTGCCATGACATACCAAATTTATCAACTAAATTACCATAAGCTGGACTCCAAGGTGTTTCCTGAAGCTCCAAGTCAATACGTTTGGCATCAATTGCTAATTTTTGGTAAATGGCTTGCGCTTCTTCAACTGAATCCACTTGGATACAAGCTGTCATATTTGTTCCTTGAACATAGTCATAATCTGGACCATTGTCAGATAATTGCATACGGATGCCACCAATATTCAAACTAGCATTCAAGAGCAAATTTTTGTTCTCTTCTGGCGTATCAGGAATAGCCTGACCAAATGTTGTGCATGCAGTCACTTCTGCATCAAAAACATCTTTGTAAAAATCAACAGCCTCTAAACCATTGTTGTCTGTAACCAAGTAAAGTTCTAGTGCCTTAATCATGAGCATCCTCTTTTTTCTAAAATATGCTTCATTATATCTTACTAGATAGTAATAAGCAAAGGATTTAACTTATACTCTTAGAAAATCAAAATGATAGATTGTTGAGCCTCCTCTAATTTTGATTTTCATTGAGTATTAGAGAAAATCTAAGCTATATTTGATAGACAGTCGCTAACCGATTCGTAAAAAAGATTGAGAAACAACCTTCCTCAATCTCATAGTCTGTTAAAAAATAGTTTTATTTAATAATTTTAGCGCCCAAAACATTTTCAAAATGATTTAGAGCAAAGTCATATGCTTCTGGTGTCAGAGAAGCAACTGCTCCTGCTACCACTTCAATCTTATAACCAAGATTATAAGCATCTACTGCCGTATGAAGGACACAAATGTCAGTCAGAACACCTGTTAAGACAACTGTATCTACACGACGTTCACGTAACCTGATATCAAGGTCTGTTCCTGAGAAAGCTGAGTAATGGCGCTTATCTATCCAAAAAACACGACTGTCATTTTTGATAGATTCATAAACCTGACCAAGCTTACCATAAAGATCTCGGCCAGATGTTCCTTTAATATTATGAGGTGGGAAGAGTGCAGTTTCTGGATGGAAGTTATCTCCTTCATCATGACCATCAATAGCAAAAAAGATGTAATCCCCCTGTTTGTAAGCAGCTTGGGTCACCTCTACTATTTTCTCTTCAATGGCCTGCGCAGCTTTTCCAGCTGTCAACTTGCCATCATCCGCAACAAAATCATAAGTGTAATCAATTGAAATAAGTGCTTTTGTCATAGTCTAATTCTCCTAAATACCAAAAAGACTGGAACAAGGTCCAGTCCCTTCTGCTTATTTGTAATCTTTCAATTTATCAAAGATACCTTCATTGATAACCTTGAGGTAAGTTCCCTTCATACCAAGAGAACGACTTTCAATAATACCAGCTGACTCCAATTTGCGAAGTGCATTAACAATAACAGAGCGAGTGATTCCGATGCGGTCAGCAATGACTGAAGCTGTCAATCGTCCTTCATTACCGTCTAATTCATTCAAGATTGCAGCAACGGCTTTCATTTCTGAATATGACAATGTGTTAATAGCCATATTAACAGCTGTTTGCTTACGGATTGTCTCTTCTAGATTTTCAGTTTGAAGATTTAACAATTGAATTCCAACTACTGTGCTGGCAATTTCAACCAAGATCAAATCATCTTCTGAGAATTCTTTGTCATTTCGCCAAATAATAAGTGAACCAAGACGCATCCCACCACCATAGATTGGAGCAATTGTAGTCAATCCATCTGGATAAATATCTTTTGACTCAACTGGGAAGATTGTCAAATCACTATCAACTGACAAGTTAGCTTCTGTATCATAAACACGACTAGCATCTTTTACATAGCTTTCTGGAAATTGCTTAGCATCAAAAAACTCTTCAACACGGTCAGTATTAGTTTTGTATTTCATTGCATAACCAAGCAATGTTCCACCACCGTTGATGATACATGAATTACAGTCAATGATGTCAGCAAGTTGAGCTGCCATTGTGTTGTATGGTAAATCTGTATCCAAACTATCTACTGAACGTTGTAGGATAGAAGTAATTTTACGTGTTTTATTTAATAAATTAGGCATATTTTCCTTTTTCCTTTGAAATTGTTTGCATTACAATTATAACAAAGCTGCCTAATTTTTGCAAATAATTATCAGAAAATTACCTCTTTTTTTGACAATTCTTTGGAAGCGTCATCACCCTTACCCTGCAAGGGATTAATAGTCACAAAAAACAGGGAAAAAGACTAGATTTCTCAAGGCAATTTCACTAAAAGAGGCTGGACAAAAAATCCAAAACTTCAAAATTTGTAGTGTCATAAACTCTAGGTGAAGCGAACATGCTGGATATCTGAAAGGTTATTCTATTAACGTCGGTATTGTCTTAAAACGCGAGTCAATTTTTCTTGAACTTCTGCCAACTCTTCTACTCGTGGTAGATAGACAATTCTGAAGTGATCAGGTTCTTTCCAGTTAAACCCTTTACCTGGAACCAACATAACCTTCTCTTGCTTCAGTAGTTGTAAGCAAAATTCTTCATCGTCATCAATTTGATACATGTTTCTATCAATTTTAGGGAAGAGGTAAAGTCCTGCAGTTGGTTTAACAGCAGAAAGTCCTGGAATTTCGTTGACTGCATCATAGATAAAATTGCGTTGTTCATAGATACGTCCACCTGGTTTTAGGAGTTCATCAACCGATTGATAACCTCCAAGTGAGGTTTGAACAACATGTTGAGCAAGGACATTTGAACACAGGCGCATATTTGCCAACATATTAAGCCCTTCAATGTAGCCTTTTACATTTTTCTTAGGACCAGTTAGAACCATCCACCCCACTCGGAAACCACAAATACGGTGTGATTTTGACAATCCATTCATTGATACACAGAAAACATCCGGAGCCAAGCTTGCAATAGCAGTATGTTCTTTGCCATCCATGACTAAGCGATCATAGATTTCATCCGCAAAAATGATTAAATCATTTTGACGTGCAACTTCCACAATTTCTTTTAGCAATTCATCTGGGTAAAGGGCACCCGTTGGATTGTTTGGATTAATAACAACTATAGCTTTAGTATTAGATGTAATCTTTGATTTGATATCATCAATATCTGGGAACCAACCTGCCTCTTCATCACAAAGATAATGAACCGCACGTCCACCCGCCAAGCTAACACAAGCAGTCCAAAGAGGATAGTCAGGCATTGGTACAAGTACTTCATCGCCATCATCAAGAAGTGCTTGCAGTGAGATAGAAATCATTTCTGAGACACCATTACCGATGTAAATATCCTCAATATCCACCTCAGGAAATCCTTTAAGTTGACAGTACTGCATAATTGCCTTACGGGCCGAAAAGATTCCCTTGCTATCAGAATAACCTTCGCTATTTCGAGCATTCATTATCAGATCACGAATTACTTCATCCGGAGCTTCAAAGCCAAAGGCTGCTGGATTCCCCGTGTTTAGACGCAAAATCTTCTCGCCATTAGCCATCATTCGGTTGGCTTCATCCAAAATAGGCCCACGAATATCATAAGCAACATGTTCTAACTTTGATGATTTATCAAATATTTTCATTGGTTGTACCTCAATTTCAACAAATGCTGTTTTACATAAACAGAATTATAAACCAATTTTATAAAAAAAGAAAGCCTCAAAGAGGCTTGAATGTAAATTAGATTATTTACGTTTACGAGCAATCAAATGAATTGGTGTCCCTTCAAAACCAAAGGCTGCACGAATTTGATTTTCCAAGAAGCGCAAATATGAGAAGTGCATGAGTTCTTCTTCATTAACAAATACAACAAATGTTGGTGGTTTAACAGCAACTTGTGTTGCATAGAAGATTTTAAGTCGTTTCCCTTTATCTGTTGGTGTTGGATTGATAGCAATCGCATCCATAATAACCTCATTGAGCACAGATGATGAAATACGGCGATTTTGGCTTTCGCTAATACGTTTAATAAGTTCAGGTAGCTTATGCAAACGCTGCTTAGTCTCTGCTGAAACAAAGATAATTGGTGCATAGCTCAAGAATTGGAACTGGTCTCGGATATCAGCTTCCCATTGCGCAACAGTATGGTTGTCTTTTTCAATAGTGTCCCATTTATTAACAACGATGATGATACCTTTACCAGCTTCATGAGCAAAGCCGGCAATACGCTTATCGTATTCACGGATGCCTTCTTCAGCGTTAATAACCATCAAGACAACATCAGAACGATCAATGGCACGCATAGAACGCATAACTGAATACTTCTCAGTGTTTTCATAAACTTTACCAGATTTACGCATACCAGCTGTATCAATCATAGTGTATTCTTGACCTTCGCTATCTACAAAGTTTGTATCGATAGCATCACGTGTTGTTCCTGCAATGGGACTTGCGATAACACGGTCTTCACCAAGCATAGCATTAATAAGACTTGATTTACCAACATTTGGACGTCCAATCAAGCTAAACTTGATAATATCTGGATTTTCATCCTCAATTTCAGCTGGAAGATTTTCAACAATGGCATCAAGGACATCACCTGTACCGATACCATGAACTGAAGATACTGGATAAGGATCACCAAGGCCAAGCGTATAGAAATCGTAGATGTCATTACGCATCTCTGGGTTATCTACTTTATTGACAGCTAAAATGACTGGCTTATTCGTTTTGTAAAGGATACGGGCAACATATTCATCAGCATCTGTTACACCTTCTTTCCCTGATACTACAAAAACAATAACATCAGCTTCAGTCATCGCAATGTCAGCTTGGTGCTTGATTTGCTCCATAAATGGTGCATCGACGTCGTCGATACCACCTGTATCGATAATACTGAATTTGCGATTAAGCCATTCAGCAGTTGTGTAGATACGGTCACGCGTTACACCCTCAACGTCTTCAACGATTGAGATACGCTCACCCGCAATACGGTTAAACATTGTGGACTTGCCAACATTAGGACGTCCAACAATAGCAACTGTAGGTAAAGCCATAATTTAAATACCTTTCCCAGCCTCAGCTGAGAGAATTCCTTTCACATTAACTAGGGGCAGACAGAAACGTCTTTCACACCCTTTCACTAATAAATAGCAGAGCAGCTCTGCTATTTACAAATAATAATAAATCTTTAAAAGTAAACTTATATCAGAATTAATCTAATCCCGTACTAGAAAATCAACGACGATTTTCGCCCTGCAAATGCATTTCTTTAGCCAAATATCGAATACGTTCCATGACACGTTTAGCCTGCCACGATTCATCACCAGAACGTGACATAGCAAAGTGCTTCTCCAAGCCCTTAAAATCAAAATTTGAAGTAAAGAAAGTCAGGAGATTTTCTTGCATGCGATATTGTAAAATAACTTGAAGAACATCATCACGAACCCAAGAACTTTGTTGCTCTGCACCAATATCATCCAAGACAAGAATTTCCGCTTTTTTAATAGTTTCAATTTGGTCTCTAACTGTACCATCGTTAATGGCGTTTTTAATATCTACAGAGAAAGTCGGAAAATGTAAGAGTGTTGTTTGTTTACCATACTTAACTGACAATCGATTAGCCAGATATGCCATCAAATAGCTCTTACCCACACCAAAATTACCATAAAGGTAAAGTCCTTTTTGGCCACTTTCTTCCAAATTTTTTATATAAGCCTGTAAGTAGCGATAAATCTCAACGCGATTTGGATCCATAGCCAAATCTTTTTCTGAAATATCTCTTAAGTGACTTGGAAGCCCAACCAGTGTTATTCGATTGCGGGCATCTTGACGTGCTACTGCATCTTTATGTTCCTGTGTTTCCAGATAGGCAACATCCGCATATCCTTCATTCATAACAAGAACCGGTTGAAATCCCTTAGCACTATAACCGGCATCAGACTCTTGAAATTTTTGACGCTCATTCCTAAATTGATTGAACTTAGGGACGCTACGTTTGATTTCTTCGGGACTAAGTTTTTGTTGCTTAATGAAAGCTGAGATATCTTCATCAGCCAAAATCTCTTGAATGAGCCGTTGGGCATTGGCTTGGGCGTCTGCACCTTGACGTCTCAGTGTATCTCCTATTTTTTCCATACGACTCCTTTTCACATGATTATGACCTCGAAAGAGAGACCTCTTCTTGCCTTAGTCCTCCATACCTTGGATTAAAGCCTCGAGTGCTGCCAACTCTTCTTCAGAAGCTTCCGTTTTAAATTCCTGTTTGCTCCACTCAGGTACATTTGATTTTTTACTTGCTTTAGCATTGGCTTTTTTCTGCATTTCTGGAGAATGGCGGAGCGCAACTATAGCATCTTCAGCACTAGCAATTTCTCGATAAGAAAAATCATTGGCCAAGGTCATTAAATAAGGTTTAGACAGATTAGCAGAATTGGTCTTATTAAAAGTATACAAAACTAAAATATTAATAACTTCATCAAGAAAACTCATTTGAGCCAGAGCTTCAAGAAGCTGACGTTCTGCCTTAGTGACAACAGCCTTGCGGGAATCTTTGATAACTTTCAGAAATGCTAAAGAGCTTAAACTTTTAGCCTGTTCGATGACAATCCGCTCGCTATTGGTAAAATCTCCATTTGCGACTTTATTTGTCTGTTGTTTCTTAGCTTCCATACGTTTTAGAGAAATTTTACGGTTAATAGCTGTTGCATTGGCTAAACCATAAACTTCAAACCAGTTCATTTGATATTTCTCAGCAATTGCATAAAGACCAACAACATCTGCTTTTTCATTTTCAGAGAATGTCAAACCATCACGCGCCATTAACCTTTGAAAACTTGCTAAGTCAAATGTTGGTTTTGCTTGAGCTGTTGTCGGATTAGTTTTCTGATCTGTCTCAAAAACATCTGAAAATTTCTTGGAGATATTTCTAGCATCTTCTGGAATAGAGACTTCCAGTTCTTTGACAGCAATCTCACCAATACGCATCTCAAGCAATCGTCTGTATACTGGGTCAGCCAAGAAAGCTTCATTTCCCAAAGCTGGTTTCATTTTTACCAAATAAGAATCTCTAGTCTGATAAAGTTCCATTAAGTCAATAGCAGTTAAGACAACTAAAGCTTCCTCTAAGCGTCTCATACCAAACTGCAAATGGTTTAAGATTTCACTAAATTTATGTTTGTGTCTACCATCATCAAAAAATGAAATTAAGTATTCATAAACTGCCGCCGCATCGCTACCAATAATTGGAAAGTAAAGCTGTATCAAACTAGTGGTATTATAAGTCACTTTGTTGTGCTTTACAAATAAAAAATCATCAATCGGATTCATGGTTCACACTATTATTCTTTTTACTACGGACACGCGCTGTAATCTGTTGAAGCAACTCTTCGATTTCATCAACATCTTTGAATGACTTATAAACAGAGGCAAAACGAACATAAGTAATTTCATCAAGCTCAGCCAATTCATCCATTACTAGATTTCCAATAACTTCACTAGATACTTCGCTATCATATTCACTGCGCACGGCTTGTTCAATACGGTTGATTGCTTTCTCAATATCATCACTTGAAACAGGACGTTTCTGTGCACTCTGAATAACACCATTTAAAATTTTATCTCGAGAAAATTGCTCCCTAGTACCATCTTTTTTAATCACCAAGAGTGGAAGCTCTTCAATTCGCTCAAATGTCGTAAATCGGGTGTGGCATTGTTCACATTCACGACGTCGTCTTATGGTATTGCCTTCTTCGGCCTGACGACTATCGACAACACTGGACTTATTATAATTACATTTTGGACAACGCATGCAAACACCCCTATTCTATCATTTTTCAAAGGCAGACTCTTTTAACATCTCAGATAAACAAAATACTTCAGCTTCTCTTGTTCAATCCCCTTAGAAATAAAGTTACCAAAGTTTACTTAATACTTTATTTTATCATATTTTTCGCCATAGCAAAAGCATGTAGGTTCAAACTACACGCTCCTTTCTTCTTATGCATGAGACTGTGGCACTCTCAGAGAGAAAGTAGTCCCTGACTCTTTCTGACTGCTGACTTGAATACCAAGTTGATAAGCATCTGCAATCTGTTTCAATATTGATAAACCAATACCTGCACCTGCTTGTGTATTCTGGTTTTTCAGACTTGTCTCAGTCCTATAAAAACGCTCAAAAAGATGTTCTATTTGAGCTTCGGAAAGTAAGTGACCTCTATTAGAGACTGAAATACACACATCATTTTCAACTTGACTCAAAGACACTTTAACAGACTTAGTTTCATCAGAATATTTTACAGCATTATCCAATAAAATAACCAAAGCCTGTTCAAAGTGTGTCTTATAGACTTTCCCTATAACAGGTGATGTAACTGATGATTGATATTGAAAGTCAAAATCATCCTTTAAAAGTCTAAAATTTCCCATGACCGTTTGAATCGTTGATTCCAGTTCACACGTATCATCTTTATGTCCCTCAAAAGTCCCTTGAAGACGGATAGTATCCAGAGTTTCAGCAACCATAATTGACATCCGTTTTGCCTCATGAGCGATAGCTTCAAGCCCCTCTTCTAACACTTGTGGATCATCTTTCCCCCAACGCTGTAAGAGACGAACATGACCTGAAATCACAGCAATCGGATTTCTTAATTCATGGTTAACATCACTGACAAATCGACGATGCGTCTCTCTATCTTTACTTACCTCTATAGCTAACTTTTCAAAACTTTGAATCAAGTCTTCATCATTAATTTTCGAAAAAATCTCTGAATCTGAAAAAAGGTCAGGGTGAGTAGAAAGCTCATCTAATACTTCTTTGACTGCTGACATTTTAGACTTCAATTTTATATTTTTTACAAAGCAAACACTGAGAATAAGTAACAATACTAGCAGCACTGCAATAAATAAACTTTTTGTCTCCATCATTTTTCTCTCCACTAGACCAATACTCAAAGAAAATCAAAATCAGTCAAAGCAAGCCAACAAAGGCATACTTTGAAGCAGGCAAGGATGCTTAATCAGCTACTATTTTAATTTTCAAAGACTATCAATAATGATGTCAAGAATGGAAATTGGGTAGCTTGGGCTTCGGAAAAGCCTAAAAATCACAATTAGACTTCTAAGGCATGTTATTTACCCACTATTCTTAATAAGGATGAAACGTTTTACCCTACTTCCTAACATCAAATGGGAGCTCATCTACATCAGATGAACTCCTACTTAAATTATTATTTATTCTACTTAATTCTGTTTTTCTAGAATCCAAAGATTATAAAAAACAAAATATACTGCAGAATCTACGGTGAAAAATTACAAGCTATTACTGATTGTCGCTCTTTAGCTTTCAAATCAGACTCTGGAAAACTTCCTATTTTTCACGAACAACATAACCCATACCGCGAACAGTTTGAATATATGATTCTCTTCCAGGAATGTCAACTTTTCCACGAAGGTAACGAATGTATACATCGACAACATTTGTCTCAACTGAATCATCATATTTCCAAACATTTGCAAGTAAATCTTCACGTGTCATCACACGATTAGCATTGCTTACTAAAGTATTCAGCAAATCAAATTCACGTTTTGTTAAAGAGATCTCTTCCCCTTCACGGATAACTGAACGGTTTTGCATATTAATTTTCAAGTCTTGGTAATCACCTTTGGCACTTGAATCTTTCTTAGATGTTTCCAGGTCTTGACGACGGAAAATCGCACGAACACGCGCTAAAAGCTCTTCAATAGCAAATGGTTTGATAATGTAGTCATCTGCACCACGATCGAGGCCAGCTACAATATCCATGACTGAATCACGTCCAGTCATCATCATAACATAAGTCGTTTTTTCTGCATGCAAACGACGTGTGATTTCAAAACCATCCATTTCTGGAAGTAACAAATCAAGAAGTACTAAGTCAAAATCTTTATCAAGAGCTTCTTCCAGGCCTTCTTTACCATTTGACATGATTGTAACCTGATAGCCTTCATGTTGTAACTCAAGTGACACAAAACGCGCCAAATTCTTTTCATCTTCAATTACTAGAATTTTTTTGCTCATCTCGCCAACCTTCTTATTTTTTTATCATTTTTTGGCATTCACTACCAAAATAGACTATCAACTTCACTTGTTTTAAATACATATTATCACTTTATTCTTAATTAATTATAAAAATATCCACAAGTTATTTTGATGATAGGCAATCTTATTTCCTGAATGCACTAATTCTTTTGCACTAGGTAAACAATAGTACTAAAAAAGTATATCAGAAAACCCAAATTTATGATAGAGTTTTTAAGTTTTGTAATCAATTTGTTATTTAACACATTTTTATCATTGTTAACGATTTCAATAAAAAACTTGTAGAATCAAGTTTTCATTAAGTTTAAAGAAAACTTTCATTTGCTTTGTTACAGTTTTGTTACAACTGTCATAGAATATTTATCTTTTTAGTTTTTAAAAATAAAAAGCCGGAAAACGAATTTCCAGCCCTTTAATCTCTAAATAAGTCTAAAATTTTTATCAAATTACCTCAAAGCAAGACAATACGATGAATCTCATGTCTCCAAAAACTGTAAAATGAGATATTGCTCTCATTCTTCATCAAAAAGACCAGTTAATGAAGCAAAAGGATTGTTTTCTTCTTTTTTCTCTTGTTGAAGTGCTTGGTACTGACTCTCTGTCAATACAGACCAGTTATTTCCAGAAGGTAGCTCATCTGATTCCAACTCCTCCTTAGTTAAAACACTCAAAGGAATGGCAAGAAGAATGTTATCCAAGACACTTTCTGATAAAGAAATCTCTCCTCCTTCAACAATGAGAACTAGGTCCTCTTCAACAAGTTCTTTTTTACTGGCAACATCAGCTTCTTCAATAAAGACTTCTGATACCAACTGTTTTTCAGCCCATTCAACTGGCAGCATAGAACGACTTGAAGGCATAGTAATATTATAAGTTAGCTCATAATTAAGTAGGTATAAACCATTATCATATGAGATACTCCCTTGTACACGAACGTTTCTTAAGTCCAAAATTTCTGGATTACGCTCCTTAATAGCTTGATCCAACTCTAGCGTTCGATCAAAAGTAATTCCTTCAGGACGTTTTTTTAATTCTGTTAATACAAACATAAAAATCTCTTTTCTCTCACTTATTTGGCTTTATTATAGCAGTTTTTTTTCTATTAGAAAAGGCAAAGCATCATTAGTAAATACTGTCTATTTGCGACTTGCTAGCTTTATGGTAAAATAGAGTTGCATTATAAGGAGACTGTATGACACCTACTGAATTTTATCAAAAACTAGCTGAACTTGGTTTCGAGCTCAGCCATTTTCAAAAAGAACAATTTGAACGCTACTTCCAACTTCTAGTTGAATGGAATGAAAAAATCAACCTAACGGCCATTACTGAGAAAAATGAGGTTTACCTCAAGCATTTTTACGATTCTCTGGCACCAGTTTTGCAAGGACATATCAAGAACGAGGCTGTGCGACTCTTAGATATTGGAGCTGGAGCTGGTTTTCCTAGTCTGCCAATGAAGATTCTTTGCCCCGAAATTGATGTAACAATCATTGATTCCCTCAATAAGCGTATTAATTTCCTCAACCTCTTGGCTGATGAATTAGAGTTGGAGGGTGTTCATTTTTACCATGGCAGAGCTGAAGATTTTGGTCAAGATAAGACTTTCCGCGCCAGCTTTGACCTTGTAACGGCTCGTGCGGTGGCCAGGATGCAGGTCCTTTCTGAATTGACCATTCCTTTCTTGAAGGTTGGCGGGCGCTTGATTGCCCTCAAGGCAGCTGCAGCTGATGAGGAACTGGCTGACGCTAAAAATGCGCTTGCTCTGCTATTTGCCAAAGTAAGCCTCAATGAAAACTATAGCCTCCCAAATGGTGACGGCCGCAATCTAACAATCGTCGAAAAGAAAAAAGAAACCCCAAATAAGTACCCTCGTAAGGCCGGGATGCCAAATAAAAAGCCACTTTAGATATAAAAATTGGAGAGACGAGTTCGTCTCTTCATTTTTTTGAAGCAAAAAACTCCTAGAATCAATCTAAGAGTCAAGATTATTAATATTTGAAAATAAGGAAACGTACCAGCCAAAGTATTGAGATATGAAGGGGGTAGAAAGCGTAGAATCCCCATTTTACCCAGGCAGGGCAGTAGCCGCGCTGACCATTGTAGTTTTCGAGGAGAGGAATTACTCCAAGGATTCCAAGGGAAGAAAATACTTGAGCCAAACTAGATGCATCCCAATTTTCTGGTATCGATAGTAAGATCATGGCAATACAGAAACTAACAATTATTTTTCTAATCTGCTCTGGTTTTCCATGATTTTTATAGAAAGCAAAGATTAGCGGTATACCAAATACATTCCAGTCCGATAAAATGGTGACAAAGATAAAAGCTATCAGGATAATGGCCTGCAAAATAGGTTGAGATACCTTTTCACAAATCATCATCATAAAAATGCCAAACATGAGAGTAAACATTATATTGTTTACAGGATTAAAGAAGGGCCAGTAAAATTCAAAAAGAAAGAAGAAGGGAATCATGCTCAACAGACCAAATAAAAAGAGGCGGCCAGCGTATTTCCAGCGATTTCGGCTATAAAAGAAACCTTCAACCAAAAGATAAGCCATAATTGGAAAGGTTAATAGACCGATAACCAGATAAATAAATTCCCAGAAAGGGGGATTCCATTCAAATTCAAAGGTATGTCCAATATGATTGATAAGCATAGCAATGATAGCAATAAGTTTTAAGTGAAAGGCATTTATTTTTTTCATTTGCTGCTCCTTGATACTAGCTTTTAATTGTTTATTTTACCACTCCAAATAATCATGTCAAGACTAGCCTTTTTCTATCTTTTCTGCTATGATATAGACATTTATAAGCGCCTCCATTCAGAGGGCTAAGTCTGGGACATGTTCCCCTCAACTTACAAACTAAGACTCTTTATTGGAAAGGATTGTAAAGTTGTTTTCATCATATAAATCATTATCAGTCACTCAAAGGCTGAGCTTTAGTTTTCTTATTGTCATTTTAATAGGGACTTTCTTACTATCCTTACCTATCACTCATTATGCTCATGCGCCTGAAACACATTTGCTGGACCACCTTTTCAATGTTGTCTCCATGGTCTGTGTGACAGGTTTATCTGTGGTTCCAGTTGCTGATGTTTATAATGGGCTTGGTCAAGTTATTATCATGTGCCTCATGCAAATTGGTGGACTTGGTTTGGTGACACTCATTGCCATTAGTATGTTTGCACTCAGAAAGAGAATTGATATTTCTGAACAGACCCTGCTACAATCTGCCTTGAGTCGACCAGATAGCGGGAACTTACGACACTACTTATTTCATGTTTATAAATTCACCTTTATTATTGAAATAATAGCTGCGCTGGTTTTGATGTTTGATTTTATCCCTCGCTTCGGATGGGGACACGGAATCTTTAACAGCATATTCCTAGCTATCTCAGCTTTTTGTAATGCTGGTTTTGATAATCTTGGTTCTGAAAGTTTAAAAGGATTTGTCCTCAATCCTCTGGTCAATTTGGTTATTATAGGCTTGATTATCAGCGGTGGGCTGGGCTTTGCTGTTTGGATTGACTTGGCTCATACAGTCAAACGCTATTTCAGCCAAAAGCCTCGCCATTTCAGCTCTGCTATTCGCCCACTAAGCAATCAAACAAGATTAGTACTATATACAAGTGGCTTCATACTTCTTTCAGGAACGATTTTGACATGGCTGACAGAGATTGGAAACACAAAAACGATTGGAGATTTAAACCCTCTTCAACAATTAATGGTCTCATTATTTCAGACTGTAACCATGAGAACTGCGGGCTTTGCGTCTATCTCTTATCTGGATACAAGACCCGCCACCAATATCCTCTATATGCTTCAGATGCTTGTCGGTGGGGCTCCTGGAGGAACAGCAGGTGGTATCAAGGTAACAACTGCTGCCATTACATACTTGCTCTTTAAGTCTGAGTTAGCAGGGCAATCAGAAGTAACCTTCCGTAATCGTATCATTTCTAGCAAAACTATCCAACAAACTTTAACGGTTCTTATTTTTTATTTCACTATTCTTTTTACTGGTTATATTCTGCTTCTCCAAGTGGAACCTGGTCTTGACCCCATGTCACTGATTTTTGAGTCCATTTCAGCTATCGCTACCGTCGGTGTTTCAATGGATTTAACCCCTCAGTTATCAACTGCAGGTCGTATTATTATCATTGTCATGATGTTCGTTGGACGTGTTGGGCCTATAACAGTTCTTCTTAGCCTTCTCCAACGAAAAAGAAAAGATATTCACTATGCTCCAACTGATATCAGTGTGGGCTAGTGTTCTTGAAACTATATCAAAGGAATCATATTTCCTCATAGAAGGCTCCCTATCACCCGTTTTTATTTACTAAAAGAGGTATAAAATGACTAAAAAAATTATTGGTGTTCTTGGTCTGGGAATTTTCGGTCGTACTGTCGCCGATGAACTCAGCCATTTCGGTCAGGATGTTATCGCTTTAGATAACAAGCCAAGCCATGTTCAAGAAGTTGCAGATTTTGTAGCTAAGGCTGCAGTTGGCGATATTACTGATAGCGACTTTCTTAAAGCAGTTGGTGTCGATCAATGTGATACGGTCGTTATTGCTACTGGTAATAACCTAGAATCTTCTGTTTTAGCTGTTATGCATTGTAAGAAACTTGGGGTCCCAACTATCATTGCCAAGGCTAAAAATGCAACCTATGAAGAAGTTCTCTACGGCATTGGGGCCACTAAAGTTATCACACCAGAACGTGATTCTGGTAAAGCTGTCGCTTCTAATCTGCTCCGCCATCATATTGAAAACATCATCCATCTGGAAGATGACATTGCCATGATTGATTTCTCTATTCCGGATTCATGGGTTGGTAAAACCCTTGCTCAGTTAGATGTCCGTAAAAAGTACGACATCAATGTCCTTGGACTCCGTGTCGGCAACTCAGCTAAATTAAATACCCATATTAACCCTAACCTAGCCTTAGAACCTGATACTGACCTTGTAGCTATCACAAGCAGTGACACCTTCGAAAAATTTGATTATTTAGGTTATTTACGTTAATGCCAAGCAACTATTGAATACGAAAAAAGCATTGGAATTCCAAGGCTTTTTTACTTTCTATAAATAGCTAATAATCTTCGAAAATCAAAATGAAACGTCGTTAAACCTTCCTGCCTACCACTATGACTGCGGCGGCTTGCTTAGTCTCATTTTGAATTTCTTTGAGTATAAAAAAGTTCTTTCTACTGTTTAATTTTCAAACGTTCACGAATTTTTGGTCCTTCTACTTGAATCAAAATAACTAGGATTAAGATGACACCTTTGATGGCATTATTAATCAGTGAATCCATTTTCAAAGATACAATAATCTTATCTACTACAGTGTAGGACATGGCTCCAAATAGGACGCCTAGAATTTTACCTCGTCCGCCGCTCATGGCAATGCCTCCAAGAACAACGGAAGCTATGGCATACATCTCATAACTGTTCCCCGTTGTTGCAGGGTCAGCGCTACCATTCATGGCAATCCATAAAAATGCCCCAAGCCCTGTTAAAAGACCAGCAATTGTAAAGACTGAGACTTTTATCAAAGGAACATTAATCCCACTCATAATTGCCGCTTTTGAATTAGATCCTATAGCATATACTTTCTTGCCATATTTAGTGTTGCTGGCAATAAAAACAAAAAGTAGGGTCACTAAGATAAGAATAAGCCCAACAATAGGTATCGTTCCTAGTTTACCATTACCAAAACCAAACAGACTTCGATAAGCTTCAGTAGTAGCATCCATTTTATAAACACTGCTTCCACCACCAATTAATGCCTTATCGACATGCTGGTTAATGTACTGGGCAAAGGAACGATAGATTAACATGGTCGCTAGGGTGACAATAAAGGCTGGCATTTCAATAGTACCGACAAAAAAACCATTAATAAAGCCACAAAGGGCTCCAAAAACCAAAGCAACTAGTAGTGTCAATATAATGCTATTTGTCGCATTAAAAGTCATAACAGAGACACCAGCTGTAAGCGCTAAGGATGACCCGACTGACAAATCTATCTCGCCAGTTAGACAAATGAGTCCCATACCTAGGGCTACAATTCCAATAACTGCGCTATGACGGAAAATATTCATAGTACCACTCCAAGTTAAACCTGAACTGGTAACCATGTAGATTAAGAAAATAATTAGTAGGACAAAGATAAAATTATATTCAGTCCAAATTCTTCCCAATTTTTTCATTTTACTTACCCCACTTCATTTCTTTCTTCTTTAATACCCACACTAGCTAGCATAACTTTATGTTCATTGATTTCATCATGACTCAATTCTTTAATAATTTGACCATCATAAAAAACTAAGCAACGATCTGCAACTTTCATGATTTCAGGAATTTCAAGACTATTAATAAGGATGGTGCGTCCAGATTTAGCTAAATCTAGAATGAGTTGATAAATTTCAGCCTTTGCACCAACATCAATACCTTGGGTCGGATTATCAAATAATAGGATTTGGGAATCAGTATTCAACCATCTTGCAATGAATACCTTCTGTTGATTTCCACCCGATAAGGATGTGATGAGATCATTGCTGCTATGTGCTTTTAGATTCAATAGTGACTTGTATTTATCATACTTCTCTGTGTCTTTCCTCTTTTCAACTGGAAAATGTAAGCTGGACAAAGTCTGCTCTGAGACAGTCATATTATCCATAATAGACAAATCTGGAAGGACACTATTTTCTTTTCGGTTATTAGGCAACATAGCAATTCCTGCCTTCATAGCCTTATGAATGGAATTTTTAGGCACTTTCTGCCCAAAGGCGACTAGATCCCCAGAAAAAACGTTTGATGAACCAAAAATAGCCTGCAAAAGTTCACTGCTGCCACTTCCTTGAAGACCTGTGAGGCCAATAATCTCACCACGCTTAGCAGCAAAATTAATATCATTGAAACCTTGACCAGTTAGATGGCTTATACGAAGAACTTCTTCACCTAATTCACGTTGATGATAAACCTCCTCAGATTGGTAAGACTGACCAACCATCAGACTTGTTACATCTTGGGGACTTGTTTCAGAAATAAGACCTGAAGCGATAAACTCCCCATTTCTAAAGACCGTGTAGCAGTCAGCTATGGTGAAAATTTCTGGCATTTTATGCGAAATGAAAATAAATGATTTCCCATCCTCCTTTAAACGATTGATAATGCTAAAAAGATGTTCTACTTCCTTATTATTTAAAGATGTTGTGGGTTCGTCTAAAATGAGAAGTTTGGCATTCAATAACAAGGCCTTACAGATTTCAAGCAGCTGCTTTTGACTTGTTTTTAAGTCTGCCACTAAAGCGTCTGGGTCAATATCAACCCCTAGACTTTCAAATAGTTCTAGACTTTCCTGACGCATTTTCTTTTTGTTAAGCCTGCCAAATGACTTGGTATATTCACGATTTAAAAATAGATTTTCAAAAACCTTTAGATCATTAAAAAGATTGAGTTCTTGGTGGACAAAGGCAAGGCCTAGTTCCTCAGATTGTTTGATGCTAATGTTTTCCAATTCCTTACCTTCAAAAACAATCTTTCCAGCATCTCTTGTGAGTACACCCGTTAAAATATTCATCAGAGTAGATTTACCAGCCCCATTTTCACCTAGCAAAGCATGAACTTGACCTTTTTCAACAGTTAAATCCACTCCCTTTAAAACAGGAATACCATTAAATGCTTTTTGAATCTTTCTCATTTCTAGCAAAGCCATTGCCTTCTCCCCCAAATACTATCTCATACTCTTTTAAAATCAAACTGATAGATGTCTCTTTCGACTTATCATACTCTAGTATACCTAGGTCTCACTTCTCGGTTTGATTTTAATTTGAGTTTTATTTCTGAGTCAAGAGGACCTGCATCATTCTTGATACAAGCCCTCTTGGTCATTTATTAATCGAATGCTTGATAATTATCTACATTTTCACTTGTGACATTTTCACAGGCGATAACGTGATCTTGTTCAACTTCTTCACCTGCTAAATGGTCTTCCATATCTTGAATAGCTGTTTGAATCATCGATGGACTGTAAGTTACACTTACTAGACCTCCAAGTTGTGAAGCAAGGTCTGTATATGAATTGCCACGAAGCACCTCATAGAATTCATTCAAGCCACCACAACCTGAAATAACTGGTTTGTTAGCAAGAAAGGCTTTTTTAGTAGCATCATCGATACCACCACCTTGAAGAGCTTCAAGAATACCCATACTTAATTCGTCATCTTGAGCATAGAACCATTTAATGTCAGCATTTGAACTGTCACCCATAAGTGATTCGAATGATGATTTTGTATCACTGCGGCTCCAGTTCATAGCACCAGAATAAGTTACTGCTTTAAGGTCTTTTTCTGACCATTTCAAGTCTTCTGAAATAGTTTCACCATTAAATTCGGCATTTCCAGTTAAATAATCAACAAAACCTTGGTTACGAAGTGATGTTACAGATGAGGTATCTCCCTCATAAACATAGACAGCCTCACCAGGTGTCAACCCTTTTTCAACAAAGTATGCAGCAGCTGCTACCCCTATACCTGTATTATCTCCTTTTACATTGGATACTGCTGTGCTTTCCAAACCTGAGATAATACGGTCAAAGGCAACATAAGGAATGCCTGCATCTACAATTGATTGAACTGCAGATTGAACAGTGTCATCCAAAGGTTGGATCACAATGGCAATATTTTCTTCACCTTTTGAAACGATATCTTCAATTGTTGTAATTTGTTCAGAAGCATCAGATGAGGTAATTAATTCAGCTGTATATTTACCTTCCTCATTAATTGCTTCAACTTTTTCTTTGGCGAAAGTTGCCACACTTCCTGTCCAACCATGATCTTCAGAAGCAGTTAAAACATAAAGATGAGTCTTACCATCACTCCCCTTACTTGATGATGACGAACCACAGGCTGTCAGTGTTAGGATAAGAAGCGCTGCTACTATAACACCCCATAATTTCTTCATATTTTTCATTGTTTCTCCTTTCAGGTTAGTCATTTTGACTTTTAAATAGACTACCTTTTTTCCTTATTAATTTTAAGTTAATTATAGCAAAGCTAAAAATAGGTTTCTTCCTAATACTTAAACTTCTATTAATCCTTTTTTATTTGTTTATTTGGAAATAGTCTTTGTATTTATGACTTAAGCAAAAAAGTATGATACTTTTTTGTTCAAGTCATTCCTTTGCAATATTATCTGTAAGTCTGAAAGTTTAATCCATATTTATAGTCATTTGAAGAGCTTTGATACATGGTCACTTTCGTCTTGCCGTCCTCTCAGCTGAGAGAAAGACATTTCCCTAAGACCCACCTCAAACAGTCACTTCCCTGACTGTTTGAGCGATCCTGGTCTGGAAGCTCTTCATTCGACTATATCAAATCTCCTTAACAAACAAAAAGTTCCATATGACTTCTGGCGAGACGACTCACTCTTAGTCATATGGAACAAATATAATTCTTAAAATGAACAGAGTTTAACTAAATTATTTAACCTTACCTGTCCAGGATTCGAAGCCTTCTTCAAGGACATTAATATCTGTAAAACCTTCTTTTTTAAGTAAAAGAACTGCATTTGGAAGGCTTGTGCTACGGCTGCTGTCATAAATGAAGAGGGGCTTATCTTTGCGAATAGCAGTCAAACTTTGTTTTAATTGACTAGCTGGAAGATTGCGTGCTCCAAGAATATGTTTCTGACGATAGGCAGCTTGTTCACGAATATCAATCAGTTGACCTCCGTGATACATTTTTTCAAAATCTGCATTGTTCAAATAATTTGCAGCTTTGCGAACTCTAAAATAGCGCAAGCCTGACCAAGCTAAGAAAACAAGAACAATAGCCAGTGTCAAAATCAAAGTATACATAGATTCTCCCTATTCTGCGAATTGGCTAGCAAGACTAGCTGCACCAATGATACCTGCATCGTTACCAAGCTCTGCAATTTTTACCTTTGTTGATTGACGAACTTGAGGGAAAGTATATTTAAGGAAGTATTTTTCCACACGACTGCGCAAGAACTCCCCAGCTGCGGAAACACCGCCACCAATGACAATAGAATCTGGATTGAGGATATTTGAAATATTTGCTGTAGCAAGACCTAGATAGTAACTTACTTTTTCAACAATAGAATCTGCAAATTTATCACCACTAGCTGCTGCTTCAAAAATATCTTTACTGCTTACAGCTTCGCCATTGTCAATAGCCGCCTTAATTGATGAATCACCTTCATAGCTTTCAGCTAACTTACGAGCTACACGCACAACACCTGTTGCAGAAGCTACTGTTTCCAAGCAACCATCATTACCACAAGTACAAGCAAATCCATCTTCAGGTTCAACGATGATGTGACCAATTTCACCACCGGCACCTGCAACGCCATGGATAAGGTTTCCGTCAGCAATAACACCGCCACCAACACCTGTTCCAAGAGTCACAAAGACAACGTCAGGATTATTTGCACCAGCTCCAACCCAACGTTCACCAAGGGCAGCCACGTTAGCATCATTATCAATAGCAAATGGAATACCGAGTTCAGCTTCAATGACTGAACCCACTTCTTCTGTATGTGCCCAATTAAGGTTAAAGGCACCAGTGACATTTTTCTTATCGCGATCAACAGCTCCAGGAGAACCCATACCGATACCGACAAAATCATCTTTAGTAAGTCCATAAAGTTCAAGACGGTGTTTGAGTGAAGCTACAATATCAGGAACAATGTGTTTACCATCTTCAAGAATATTTGTTTCAATTGCCCATTTTTCCTGAACTTCACCATCAAGAGTCAGAATACCAAATTTAATGCTTGTTCCACCAAGATCGATACCAATAAGTTTTTTAGTCATGTTTGCTTTCCTTTTCTAATTCTATTCTGTGCTCACGACGCAAAATTAATTCAGCCAATATATAATCATCCTTATCAATCAAGCCATTGTCATAGAGACGCTCTAGCTCAATTTTCATGACCTCAATATCGTAAAGACGTTTTCCGATATAGATAATAATACCAAATCGCTTAAGCAGTTGCTGCACATCATATAGTGTTTTCATATAGAGATTTTAGCAAAAAAAGCAAAAATATGCAACCGTTTTCCGAGTTTTCATGATAGCTTTTTCAATTCAAGTTATAGTCTTGGCTAAAAATTTGATAATCTGCCTCAATTCCTTTATCTGAAAGAACAACACCATGCAGAGCTCCCCCATAAGCAGCACCGCCATCTATGTTTAACTTATTTTTTCGGGACCAAATCTGAGTCTGACTGGCATTTCTTCGGAGATAGGTAACTGGCGTATGACCAAATACAACTCTTTTTTCCAAGGATTCGTCGCTGTCATAAAAATCTTCGCGCAGCCATATACAATCATGACGGGAAGTTTGGCGCCAATCTTCTAAGTCCAAATTAAGACCGGCATGGACACAGATACAAAACTCATTTTCATAGTAAAGGGGAAGCTGGCGCAAAAATGAAATCAATTCTGGGTAATCTTGTTTTAGTTGCTCAGCTATTTTCGACGGACTCATGCGCTCCAAAATACCCGGTCCAAAAAAACTCTCCAAGGTTGACTTTGCACCATTTCCTAAATAATGAGACATGCGATTTTCAGGATCACTTAGCCAAGAGATTAACATGTCTTCGTGGTTACCGGTAACACAAACTGCCTGACCTGACTGAACCAAATCAAAAACCTTGAGAAAACAGGATTTAGAATCCGGTCCACGGTCTCCCAAATCACCTAAGAAAACTAATTTTTCCTCATCTGGTTGCCAATGTTTCAGTAATTTTTCCAACATCTGGTACTCACCATGAACATCACCGACTATAAATAGTTTTTCTGGCATCTTATAACCTCCTTTGCTCTATCTAAATCTATTATACTACTATGTCCAAGTCACTTCTTAAAAAAATTTAGGCTAATCTCAACTTTTAAGTCTAGAATTCGAATAGATAGATATGACAATCTTTTTATTTTTTATGCTTGGAGCATCTTTTGGCTCCTTTATCGGCTTACTTGTGGATAGATTCCCAGAAAAATCAATCATTTATCCACAAAGTCATTGCGATTCCTGTGGACAATGTTTACAAGTCCGAGATTTGATTCCAATTTTTTCCCAACTTATCAACAGGTCTGCCTGTCGCTTTTGTGGAGTCTCTATCCCAAAATCCTATGCAATCATAGAAATCGCCTTAGGACTTACCTTCATCCTTTATGGACTTGATTACCTGAACCTAGCCCAGTTACTGGCCCTCATGCTCAGCCTTACCCTCAGCCTCTATGATATCAAAGACCAATCTTTCCCAGTCATCATTTGGATCCTGGCTACAGCCCTTCTCCTTACTCTCTCCGGCATCAAGACCCTAGCCCTTATCCTTTTTCTTTTAGGAATCATAGCAGAGCTCTTTGACATCGGTATCGGAAGCGGTGACTTTTTCTATCTGTCTAGTCTTGCATTGATTGTGAACTGGCAGAGCCTGCTCTGGGTAATCCAGCTAGCTAGCTTATTTGGGATTCTAGCCTGCATTTTCCACAAGAATAAACGTATTCCCTTTGTCCCCTATCTGTCACTAGCCTATCTAGTTGTCCAGGCAGTCCAAATTATGACTGACCTGCAAATATTCCCTTAATAAACACTAGATGCATTTAACGCTATTGACCCTCAAAAAATCCGCTAGGCCACCCTAACGGATTCGTTTTATTTTTGGTAAGATGAAGCAAATCTAACAAAATCAGTCACTTCATCTTCTTTGCCTTCATAGAGGGCTTTAACTATTTTTGAACCTACAATGACGCCGTCTGAGACTGCGTTAAAACGTTCAATATCTTCCTGACTTGAGACGCCAAAACCTGTTAGAACTGGTATATCAGCAACTTGAGTCAATCTTGCTAAATGTCCATCTAAATCATCCCGGTAGTTACCTGCCTTACCAGTAACACCGTTGACGGCAACGGCGTAGACAAATCCTTGAGCATCCTTAATTAGTTTCTTCTGACGATCAAGACCTGTTGTCAAACTCACCAAAGGAACAAGGGCCACATCAGTGTCAATCAGATAAGGTTGGATAAAATCTTGGTGTTCATAAGGCAGGTCTGGAATAATCAGACCCTTGACTGATGTGTCAGCCAAATCTTGAACAAATTTTTCAATGCCATATTGATAAAGTGGATTGAAGTAGGTCATGATGACCAAGGGAACCTGACTTTGTTGATATTTTAAGGTATCAATGATGTCTGTCAGAGTGACTCCACGCGCTAAGCTGCGCTGCCCTGCCAGTTCTATAACTGGTCCATCAGCTACAGGATCTGAAAAAGGAATCCCCACTTCAATGGCAGAAGCTCCGCTATTTTCCAAAAGATTAATGGTCTCAAAGAGCCCATCCAAGCCTTGAGGATGATCCCCAGCCATAATGTAGGGCACGAAAATGCCCTTTCCACTTGCCTTGATAGCCTCCAAATGTCTGCTTAATGTCTTAGTCATCGCTTACTTCCTTTCTGCTTCAAAACGCTCTTTAACCTGTATAACATCCTTATCACCACGCCCTGAGAGGCAAACAATCAAGCTTTGCTCAGGACTCATGTCCTTAGCAACCTTCTGGGCTAGGGCAATGGCATGGCTGGACTCAAGGGCCGGAATAATCCCTTCAAGACGAGAGAGCAGTTTGAATCCTTCAAGGGCTTCCTCATCTGTAATAGAATCATAAGTCGCACGACCAATCTCATTAAAATAGCAATGCTCAGGTCCAACGCCAGGATAATCCAAACCTGCTGAAATAGAGAAAGCTTCCATAATCTGACCATGAGCGTCCTGTAGAACATTCATAAGAGAACCATGAAGCACTCCTGGACGTCCCTTAGCAAAGGTTGCCGCATGCTTATCGGTATCCAAACCAAGTCCAGATGCTTCAGCTCCATACATGGCAACCGATTCATCATTAACGAATGGATGGAACATACCGATAGCATTTGAGCCGCCGCCAATACAAGCCATAACCGCATCTGGCAGGTCTTTTCCTGTCAATTCCGTAAATTGGCGCTTGGCCTCCTTACCAATAACTGATTGAAAATCACGAACCATCTCTGGGAAAGGTGCTGGTCCAAGAGCAGAACCCATGATGTAGTGGGTATCTTCAATACCAGCCACCCAAGCTCTAAGAGCTGCATTAACAGCGTCCTTCAGAACACGAGAACCATCTGTCACAGAGTGCACCTTGGCCCCCAGCAACTCCATACGGAAAACGTTGAGGGATTGACGCTTAACATCTTCTTCTCCCATATAGATAGTACAGTCCATATCAAAGAGGGCTGCAGCTGTTGCTGTGGCAACACCATGTTGTCCCGCTCCTGTCTCAGCAATAATTTTCTTTTTACCCATACGCTTAGCCAGAAGAACTTGACCTAGGGCATTGTTGATTTTGTGGGCACCTGTGTGGTTGAGGTCCTCACGTTTGAGGTAAATTTGCGCTCCACCGATATGCTTACTGAGACGTTTAGCATGGTAGAGTGAAGTCTCACGCCCCACATAGTATTTGAGTAATTCATCTAATTCTGCTTGAAAACTAGGGTCTTCCTTAGCCTCACGGTAGGCCTGATCCAACTCAATCACCGCCGTCATCAGCGTTTCTGGAACAAACTGCCCCCCAAATTTTCCGTAAAATCCTTTTGCATCTGGTTGATTATATGTCATGCTTTCACTCTTTCTATAAATTGTCTGATTTTAGTCAGGTCCTTGACCCCGTCCGTCTCCACACCCGAAGACACGTCTAGAGCATAGGGCTGAAAAAGGGCTTGCGCTTCTCTCACATTTTCCACTGTCAAGCCGCCTGCGATGAAGAAAGGCTTCTTGATTTCCTTGTCCGCCAATAAGTGCCAGTCAAATGTCTGGCCACTCCCTGCCATGGGAGCATCAAAGAGCAGAAAATTGGCTGGGCTGTTTATGACAGCCACTTCCTGGCTCACTTGAAAAGCTCTGATCGTTGGAACAGATACTTGCTCCAAAAGGCTCTCATCAAAGTCGCCATGTATCTGAACTAAATCAAGTGGGACTGAGGCGATGGCCTGATTCAATTCTTGCAAACTTGGACTGACAAAGACACCAACTTTTTTGACTGATTTTGGAATTCCTTCAGCTAAGTCATGAGCTTGCTTCAAAGTGACCTGTCGTTTGCTGGGAGCAAAGACAAAGCCTATGTAATCAGCTCCGCTATTAACCGCCACAGCCACAGCCTCTGGAGTCTTTAGTCCGCAAATTTTAACCTTTGTCAATTCTTAACTCCTTTAGCTTGTCTGAAACATTGTCGGCCTGCATGAGGGCAGTTCCCACCAAGATAGCATTGAAAAACGGAGCTAATAGCTGGGCATCTTCCTTGGTCAAGATGGCCGATTCTGAGACATAGACAGGCTCTTCTTTAAAGTGGGTCGATAAGGTCAAGCTGGTATTGATGTCCGTCTCAAAGGTGACAAGATTTCGGTTATTGACACCGATAATCTGTGCTCCCAGACGGTGAGCCACTTCTAATTCAGCCAGATTGTGGGTTTCAACGAGGACTTCTAGGCCCAATCCGGTCGCAAAATCATAAAGCTCCTTAAGTCGTGACTCAGAAAGGGCAGCTACAATGAGAAGAATAACTGTGGCTCCTGCATTACGGCTAGCAACAATTTGTTTTTCATCAATAATGAAATCTTTAGCTAGAGTAGGGATAGTGACCTGACCAGAAATCTCAGCTAGATAATCAATGTGTCCCTTAAAGAAGACCTGGTCGGTCAGAACAGAAATCATGGCTGCTCCTGCTTCTTGATAGAGTTTAGCTTGAGCCACTATATCGACATCCAGATTGATATCACCTAAGCTAGGACTGGCCTTTTTGACTTCAGCAATGATTTGCAATTTTTCTTGGTGACTCTTGAGAAAGTCATAGAGTCTATAAGTTTGACGCAGGGGCTTGAGGTCTTCCATGTCAAGCTTTGCAATTTCTTTTTTCTTTTCTGCTAAAATTTTTGGGAGAAAGGTTTGGCTCATACTTGGACCTCCTGAAGTTGGTGGAGTTTGGCTAGGGCTGAACCATCTGCTAGAATCTGGCGAGCTAGGTCCACTCCCTCCTTAATTGAATCTGATTTGCCATTAGCATAAAAACCAAGACCAGCATTAAGAACAGCTGTTTCAAGGTAAGGGCTAGGCTGATTTTTGAGAACGCTCAAGAGAATCTCAGCATTTTCCTCAGCATCTCCACCCACGATATCCTTGAGTTCAACCTTAGGCATTCCCAGATCCTCATAAGTAAAGCTGTGCTGGCTAATCTTTCCATCTTCTAAGAGTGTATAGGTATTAGTCCCGTAAAGGGCTGCTTCATCCATATGATCTGGACCTGTGATAACTAGCCCACGCTTGCGGCCAAGTTCTTTCATAGCCTGGGCTGCTACTCCCTGCAAGTCTTCACGGTAAATCCCCATAAGCTGAGTTTCCAAATCAACAGGGTTAGCCAAGGGCCCCACTAAATTCATAACAGTTGGAACTCCCAAGGCTTGACGAGCTGGACCAATGAAGCGCATGGCGGGGTGCATGGTCTGAGCAAAGACAAAGGCCAAACCAACCTCATCCAAGGCTTTTGCCAGCACATCTGGTGAGGCAGCTACATTGATTCCAAGAGCCTCAAGGACATCGGCAGAGCCAGACTTGGATGATACCGAGCGATTACCAGCCTTGGCCATGCGAATGCCTCCTGCCGCTAAAATAAAACAAGATGTCGTTGACACATTGAAACTATAAGATTGGTCACCGCCAGTACCACAATTACACATGGCATCTGTAAAGTCTTGAGGTAGCTGGGTCGCATGTTTTTTCAAGGCTCTAACAATTCCTGTTATCTCAGATGCTGTTTCTCCTTTAACATTCAGTCCCATAAGAAAGGCTGCAATCTGACTTTCACTGAAGTTATTGTTAAGGATTTCTTCAAAGACAGCCTGAATTTCTTCTTCAGTTAAGGCTTGGTGTTTACTAATTTGGTTTAAAATAGCTTTCATAATCATCCTCCATCTAAAGGCTTGACTCACAATTACAATCTATTGATTTTCATAAGAATCGACTAGTTTTACAAAGTTTTCAATCATTTTGAGACCATCTGGGCTACCAATACTTTCAGGGTGAAATTGAAGACCGTAGATAGGCAAGTTTTGGTGTTCTAAGGCCATGATTTCATTGTCATCCTGAGTTCTGGCAGTAACTATAAAATCTGCTGGCATCTCTTCAACTACAATGGAATGATATCGCATGATGGGCATTTCTTGACTTAGTCCTTGAAAAATAGGCGAAGCTTGAACAATGTCAATCTGGCTCTGCTTACCATGCATGACATTTTTAGCTAGACCTAACTTGCCTCCAAAACTTTCTGCGATGGCCTGGTGCCCTAGACAAATACCAAGCATAGGTTTTACACCGACAAAGGCTTTGATAAGCTCTTCCATTTTGCCTGCGTCAGCTGGCCAACCTGGCCCTGGTGAAAAGACCAAGCCATCAGCCTTCTGAGCTTCTTCTTCAAGAGCTTCTGCATCATTGCGAAGCACCTTAACCTCGGTAAATGTTCCCAGATACTGGGCTAGGTTATAGGTGAATGAGTCATAATTATCTATCAGTAATATCATTTTCGATCTCCAATTCTTGTCATGGCCTTGGCCTTGTTGATGGTTTCGTAAAATTCTTTTTCAGGCTGGCTATCGTAGACAATCCCTGCTCCTGCTTGAACGTAGGCCCTTTGATTTTTGATAATCATGGTCCTGATGGCAATGGCAAAGTCCATATCACCCGAAGCAGACAGGTAGCCAATTGCGCCAGCATAGAGGCCACGTTTTTCTTTTTCTAATTCATAAATACGTTGCATGGCACGAATCTTAGGTGCTCCTGAGACTGTCCCAGCCGGAAGCGTTGCTTTCAAGGCATCCATAGCTGTCAACTCATCCAAGAGTTCCCCCTTGACCACGCTGGTTAGATGCATCACATAGCGAAAATATTCCACATCCATGTACTTGCTGACCTTGACAGTCCCATTTTTGGCAATTCTTCCGATGTCATTTCGTCCCAAGTCAACCAACATACGATGCTCAGCTGTTTCTTTGAGATCTGCCAATAAGTCTTCAGCTAATTCCTTATCTTCCTCATCGTTGGCACCCCGAGGACGAGTTCCTGCGATAGGATTTGTTGTGACCACACCATTCTTAACAGAGACGAGACTTTCTGGACTGGCACCAATAACTTGATAATCCTCAAAATCAAAGAAGTAAAGGTAATTTGAAGGGTTAGTCACGCGCAAATTACGGTAATAATCAAGTGGATCCCCTGTAAAATCAGCCGAGAAGCGTTGGCTTAGGACACATTGGAACATATCCCCTTGGCGAATAAGATTTTTGGCCTTTTGAACCATATCTTCAAAAGTCTCTTTTTCAATATGATTTTTGAAGATGAGGGATTCTAACTCTTGAGGTGAAAACTCATTGGGGGCTTGTGTCTGTAACTCTTTAATGACCTGGCCAAGGGCCTGTCTGAGACTGTCATTATCACGACCACTGTAGAGATTGTCTTCAATGACATGAACCTTCTCCATCTTGTGGTCAAAAATCAGATAAGACTCGTAAATAAAGAAATGCATGTCTGGTAAGCCAACGAAGTCCTCTGGAATTTGACCAATATTCTCATAAAGACCAATCATATCATAGCCAATGAAACCAATCGCTCCGCCTGCAAAAGGAAGATCAGAAGGCTTAGTTTTAACGGTTAAGCGACTTAGATAATCTAGTGGGTCAGCCTCGACAGCTCTGCCATTTTCCAACAAAATCCCATCCTGATAAACAATCTCAAAAACAGGGTTATAAGCGATGATAGAAAAGCGAGCCTGCTCTTTTTCGCGGGGAATGGATTCCAAAATCACTTTATGTTTGCCCTGAATCCGCATATAAGCAAGAATTGGGGTCAGGGTATCGGCTGTCAAAATCTTATGCATCTCTTTCTCCTTTACAATATAAAAACCCCACACAGAAAAAACTCTGTGTGAGGGCGTCTAAATCACATTAGCGCGGTGCCACCTCAATTAACAAGAAATGATATTTTCTTGTCGTCTCTTCCTCCTCTAACAAGGAGCTGCACGATAAAGGGTGCTACCCTGAGGAATATGTCTTATCCTCCAAGTAGGATTTCAGCCCAATTTTCATTAAGCGAGATGGTATGTTCACAGCAACCACATACTCTCTGGACATTTTACAAAATTACTTTTCTGAAATCTTTATTTTTCTTCTAAATAATCGGCAATAGCTGCCACATCCTTGTCCCCACGACCTGAAACATTAATGATAACGATTTGGTCCTTGTCCATCTTAGGAGCACGCTTAACGGCTTCAGCAATAGCGTGAGAACTTTCGATAGCAGGAATAATACCTTCGGTTTTTGAAAGCAATAGCAGAGCTTGAACTGCTTCATCATCAGTGGCAGGAACATAGTCTACACGACCTGATGCTCTGAGAAAGGCATGTTCAGGACCAACCCCTGGATAATCCAAACCTGCTGAGATAGAATAAACCGGAGCAATACTTCCATCCTCTTCAAAGAGGGCATAGGTCTTCATACCATCAACAATACCCACTGTTCCCTTAGTCATGGTAGCCGCATGCTTATCGGTATCAACACCATGACCCGCTGCTTCTACACCAATGAGTGCTACTTCTTGATCATCCACATATTGAGAGAAGGCACCAATAGCATTTGATCCACCACCAACGCAGGCAATCACAGCATCAGGAAGGCGACCTTCCTTATCCAAAATTTGTTGACGAGATTCGACACTAATCACTTTTTGGAATTCATGAACAATAGTTGGGTATGGGTGAGGGCCAACCGCAGAACCAAGGACATAAAAGGCATCTAAATCAGCCATCCATGCTCCAAATGCAGCATCAACAGCCTCTTTCAAGGTTGCTGTTCCTTCTTCTACTGAGTGAACAGTAGCACCCATCATTTCCATACGGAAAACATTGAGACGCTGGCGTTTGACATCTTCAGCTCCCATGTAAACATCACAGGCCATACCAAATTTAGCTGCGGCAGCTGCTGTTGCAACCCCGTGCTGACCTGCCCCTGTTTCAGCAATGACACGGGTCTTTCCCATACGTTTTGCCAAGAGAATTTGACCCAGTACATTGTTAAGCTTGTGAGAGCCTAAGTGATTCAGATCTTCACGCTTAAGGTAAATCTTTGCCCCTCCCAAATGTTTGGTCAGACTTTCGGCATAATAGAGTGGCGTCTTACGGCCAGAATAATCTTGGAGATAATAATTTAATTCAGCTAAAAAGTCAGGATCATTACGATATTTTTCAAAGGTCACTTCTAACTCATCTAACAAGTTTTGAATAGCCTCAGGAACAAAGCTCCCACCGAATTCCCCAAAAAATCCTTTTTCTACTGTCATAATCCTATCTCCTTTTTTCGATATCTGTATTTTTTATAAACAAAAATCCCCACACAGAAAAATCTGTGTGAGGGCGTCTAAGTTTGATTAGCGCGGTGCCACCTCAATTAACAAGAAAGTATTTTTCTTGCCATCTCTACCTCCTCTAACAAGGAGTTGCACGATAAGGGGTGCTCCCTATATATCCTACTACTAGAAAAATGAAGGCTTTATCGATTTCCGAAAAACAAAAAATCTCACACAGAAAAATCTGTGTGAGGGCGTTTCAGCTTGATGAACGCGGTGCCACCTCAATTAACGAGAATACTTCTTCTCGTCATCTCTATCTCCTCTAACAAGGAGTTGCACGGTAAGGGGTGCCAACCTGAAAATCACTATCTTCACAATTCTACCATCAGCCCAATTTTCACATCAGTTCGTTACTCGTTCACAATAACCACGAGCTCCCTGGAAACTTTCTCATGCTACTTTCTGATTGAGTATTATTATACACAGCATTAAAATGCCTGTCAAGTGTTTTGTTGAAATTTTCTAAATATATGGAATTTTCATATATTTTCTTGTTTTTTCCGAAAATATTCACTAATAATTCAACACAACCTAAACTTACCAAATACTAACTCTGTCTTTTTCCGCTAGGTACATTGGATCATCTTCTTTGATATCATAGCTTTGATAGAAGGCTGAAAAGTTTTTAAGCTGGACATTAGCTCTCAATTCATTTGGAGCGTGAGTATCCACAGTCATCAAGTACTGGGCAATCTGCTCTGTTGATTTTTGACGCCAAATACGAGCCCAGTTTTCAAAGTATTCTTTGGCGTCTGCTTGACTATCAACCTTTTTCAATGCTTCAAAGGATGCTGAGAGGCCACCGGCGTCAGCAATATTTTCACTAACCGTCAATTTACCATTGACTTTAGAGCCGTAGATTTCAATACCATCAAAAAGATTTTCCATTTCCTTTGTTTTGGCTTCAAAGGCCTTGTAGTCTTCCTTGGTCCACCAGTCTTGCATATCCCCTTTTTCGTCAAACTGGGCACCATTGTTATCAAAGGCATGGGTAATCTCATGCCCAATGACCGCTCCAATACCTCCATAATTCTCAGCCTTGCTCTGCTTTGCAGCATAAAATGGTGCTTGAAGGATTGCAGCTGGGAAATAAATGGCATTTTCAATCGGAGTGTAATAAGCATTTACCATATAAGATGGCATGCCCCACTGAGATTTATCCACTGGTTCATTGTATTTTGCAAAATTATAGGTAATAGCATCACGTCCAAGCATAACGAGGTTTTCATAATAGGTTTTTTCTGGGTCAATGTCGATTTCTTTTGTTGCTTCGGACACTTCTTCTGGATAGCCAATGTAGTAATTCATACTGTCCAATTTACGGACTGCTGCTGTCTTAGTATCCTCTGATAACCAGTCATTTTGGGAAAGACGACTCTTATAGACTTCAATAATCCCATCAATCATACTGGTCACATCATCTTTGGCTGCCTGACCAAAATATTTTTGACCATAGTGAACACTAATCGTTTCCGCGAAAACATTTGTAGTAGCAGTGAAGGCAGAGTCCGTTTTTGAAGGTGTCTCAGCTACACCTGTCAAAAACTTACCAAATTCAGAACTCGCTTGTCGTAAGTCTTCTGTTAAAGCAGGGGCAGAACTCATAGCCTCAGAAACCAAAATCCAAGATTTCATGAGTTTGAAATTCTTTTCATTGACAATCTTATCTACTGCATTCATGTATTTAGGGGTTGATACATTTATTTCATCCACTTCTTGTCCTACTAATTGATTAATAAACTGATCAAAAGCAAGAGTTTTAGAAAATTTCTTAACTTCCGAGCTTGCAGTGACATTAACACTATTCTCAATCTCACTTAGTTCTTCACTGCTTGGCATATATGGAACAATCAAGGCATCGAATGCAATAGTGTCTTCAACCAATGATTTAGCTTCTTCTTCACTATAATCCATCAAGGTGAGGACTTTCTCAGCCGACTTTTGATAAACACTCAACAACTGCTTTTTCGTTGCCTCATTCTGATAATATGAAACATCCGGCAAAATCGTCGTTGGACCAGATAAGTCAATCATATGAGCTGTAGAATCATGAGGATTAGAAGAAACCACAATCGAGAATGGCAGGTAAAAATTTTCAAGAATCAAATCAGGGATAGCTTCTTTGAACTCCTCAAAAGAAGAGAGTTTTTCAACGCGATCTAAGTAGACCTTAACAGGCTCTACACCATCTTTTTCACGTTGTTTAAAATCAGTTGCTAACTGGTATAATTCAACAAATTCTTTCTGGTCATTACTTGTCGTTTCAACTTTCCCAGATACCCAATCCTTAACATCTTTTTTCAAATTATCTTCAATTGCATCAGAAATCTCACCAAAAGCATTTTGAATTCCTTGGTCACTAGGAATCTCAGTTGTTTTTAGCCAGTCTTTATTAATGTATTGATAAAAATTTGATTGTGCGCTCGCATTGTCATCAATAGCAATATCCCGAGGAACAATGGTACGATAGACCATATAACCCCCAGTTCCTAAAACAAGAACAGCTACAGCACCAGTTGATGCTAGAATAATTTTAGTTCTTTTTTTCATAATAAACCTCCTCAAAAACGATAATTTATTATCTCATAAAAAGCACATAAAAACCGTTCATATCCTGAAATGTCATTAAACAGTCCTGAATGGTCATTTTTTAGCAAAAAATCATCACTTTTCACCAAATTTTGGAGAAATGTTCTCCTAAAAAAGCAGGTCCCTATCTGAAAAAAATTTCAAAAAATAAAAAACTAGACTTTTTTCAAGTCCAGCTCCAGCATTTATAGTCAATGAAAATCAAAATTAGAGGAATCAAGCCGACGCAAACATAGCTGTTGCTAGGCAAGAAGCCTTAACCTTCTATCATTTTGATTTTCGAAGAGTATTAATTTATAAATTAAGGTCCTCATAGGGCGTGCGATAACCAATTTGCACCACTTTACCATCCTTAATCAAGATAGGACGCTTAATAAGCATACCATCGGCTGCCAAAAGCTCCAAGGCTTCATCCACAGTCATGCTGTCAAACTTATCCTTCAAACCCAAGGCTCTATAGGATTGACCGCTGGTATTGAAATATTTCTTCAAGTCCAAATCAGATTTTTCTAAAAGTTCACGCAGAAGTTCCACTTGAGGAGGGTTGGTCTTAATATTGACAGTCTCAAAATCAAGACCTAAGGCATTTAACTCAGCCTTAGCCTTTTTACAAGTGCTACAAGGGGGATATTCATAAAAAGTATACATATTTGTCTCCTTCAGTCATTCTTTTTCCTCAAAACTACTCTCGATTTGTCATCAAGACTCAAACCCTCATGCTCCAAAAGCCAGACCTTGCGCTCTAAACCTCCTGCATAGCCCGTCAATTGGCCCTGACTTCCAAGAACCCTATGACAGGGAATGAAAATGCTCAGAGGATTCTTACCAACTGCACCACCCACAGCCTGGGCTGACTTGCAGCCAAGAAGCTCTGCCAGCTGACCATAGGTCACCGTAGATCCTGCTGGAATCTTCACCAGCTCCTGCCAAACCCTTTGCTGAAATGGGCTGCCCTGTGGCGACAAGGGCGGACAAAAGTCAGGCTCTTGACCCGCAAAATAAGCATCTAACCAAGCTTGCGCTTCTGATAAAATAGAACTAGACTGCTCTGCTATTTCCAAATCCTCAAAACCGAGACGGTCATACTTTTGTCCCATAAACCAGGCACCGTACAAGCCACTCTCATCAACTATCAAAATCATATCACCTAGGGGTGAGTTATAGTTTTGCTTTCTTAACATAATTCCATTATACCAAAAAGCGCCGGGAAAGCTTCCCAGCATAATTTTTATTTGGTAATCAAACGCACGCGCACAATATTGTCGCTATTTTCAAAGTTTGTCACCAACTGATCAATTTTATCCTTGTCAGACTCATCAAGATCCAAAAGTGTATAAGCAAAGTCACCTTTTGAACGGTTAATGATATTATCAATGTTGATACCCAAGTCAGAAACAGCTGTCGAAATCTTAGCAACAATATTAGGAACGTTCTTATTGATAAGCGTAATACGATAAGGTGCTGTCAAGGCCTGATGCACATTAGGGAAGTTGACAGAGTTCGTAATCTCACCAGTCTCCATGAACTGACGAATTTCTTTACCAGCCATGATAGCACAGTTAAGTTCAGCTTCTTCAGTAGACCCACCAACGTGAGGGAAGACCGTAATCTTATCCTTATTAAGGAGCTCTTCTGTACCAAAGTCAGTGAAATAACGTTTAACCACACCAGCCTCAATAGCATCAAAGAGAGCTGCATTATCCACCAACTCACCACGAGCGAAGTTGATGATAACTGTATCTTTCTTCATTTGGGCAAAGGCTGCGCCATCAAAGGTATGACGGGTTTGATCTGTCAATGGCACATGAATGGTGATGTAGTCACAGTTCTCAAAAATCACTTTCAAATCATCCACACGTTTAACATGGTGTGAAATATTCCAAGCTGTGTCAATAGAGACATATGGATCGTAACCGTAAACTTCCATGCCAAGACGCTGAGCATAGTTAGCAATACGCCCACCAATGGCACCAAGCCCAATAACACCTAGAGTTTTCTTAGAAATCTCAGTACCAGCAAATTGTTTCTTACCAGCTTCAACCTGTTTAGGAACATCATCGCCTGTCAGTGTATTAACCCAGGCATTGGCTCCAATATAATCACGCGCTGACATGAGAATTGATGCCAAAACAGCTTCTTTTACGGCATTGGCATTAGCACCGGGTGTGTTGAAGACTACAATCCCTGCTTCTGTTGCTTGGTCAATAGGAATATTGTTTGTTCCTGCACCTGCACGAGCAATAGCTTTCAAGTTAGATGGGAAGTCAACTTCGTGCAAGTTTTGACTACGGATGATATAGGCATCTGGATTGTCAGCCTTATCTCCGTCAATTTGGAATTTATTGCCCAATTCCTTCAAACCGATTTGATTGATGTTGTTGAATGTTTTAACACTATATACCATTTGAATACCTCTTTATTAAGAAAAAGGCTAGGCTATCTTACCCAGCCTTTTATTCTACGCTTAAAATACAGAATGGTGTTCAGCCTCTTCAACTTCTTGATAGAGGGCTTTTTCTGACTTGGTTTTTATCTTCTGATAGGCCAAGCGCTCACCATCGATGGGAACTTTTCCACAATAGACATAGCCCAATTTTTCTAAAATATGTTGCATGATGACATTTTGTTCGTGAGTATCACAACGGAAATCACGTCCATCTGTTCCCTCAATTAAACCTTGAAGGAAGGTCTGTCCAATTTTCTGACCAGCAAGGTCACTTAAGACAGCTACACGATGGAAAGTAATGTAACGAAGGTTATTATGCTTCCACTGTCCATCATAAATTTTATCATAGGCTGGGTCACCAGTCTTGATGACTGCTGCATAGGAAACAATCTGCCCCTCAACAAGGCCAACATAGGCCTGACCATTTAAGATGTCCTCAAATATGTCATCTTGAGTAGGATAACCGTCCTCACCTTGCCATTGACTGATTCCTGATTGAGCTAAGAAAGCTCTAGCACTGTCAATGACTGTCATAATTGCTGCAACTTCATTTGGAAAAGCTTGTCTAATATCCATTTTTCTACCTGTTTCTATTAGTTTCTTCTATCATTATACCAAAGAGACAGGAGAAAAAGGCAGGAAGATCATTTTATTTATTCTCTGCTTCAAATTTTGCCATGAAGTCAAGCAAGTCCAAGACACCTTGGCGTGGGAAGGCGTTATAAAGACTGGCACGCATACCACCTACACTGCGGTGACCTTTAATATTTTTGAAACCAAGAGCATCTGCTTCTTTGACAAATTTAGCATCCAAGTCTTTGCTTGGTGTTACAAAAGGAATGTTGCAGACTGAACGGTCTTTGACATCCTTAACTGGACTAGTGTAGAAGTCAGATTTCTCAATAAAGTCGTAAAGAAGACCAGATTTTTCACGTTCAATTTCTGCCATCTTATCAACACCACCGACAACGTCTCTGACCCATTCAAAGACTAATTTTGAAATGTAGATGTTGTAAGCTGGTGGTGTATTGTAAAGAGAACCCGCTTCTGCTTGGATACGGTAGTCCAACATTGCAGACAATTGTGGCTGATCATTGAGGAAGTCCTCACGAACAATAACCACAGTTACCCCAGCAGGTCCAATATTCTTTTGAGCGCCTGCATAGATAAGGGCAAAGTCTTCCACATTATAGCGAGCAGCCAAGATATTTGAAGACATATCCGCAACAATTGGCACACCGTTTGTATCTGGAAGATCGTAGATAGCTGTACCTTCAATAGTGTTATTAGTTGTCAAATGCACATAAGCTGCTTCCGGGTCAATAGCTGACGCATCGAAAGTTGGGATGTGGTCATAAACCGTATCTTCTGAAGAAGCCAAAAGAATTGGTTCAAAAGGAATAGTTTTTGACAATTTGACAGCTTCAGTATAAGCTTTTTTGCCCCAAGAACCGCCAACCAAGTAGTAAGCCTTCTTACCTTGAGCAAGATTTAGGGGTACCATTGTAAATTGAAGTGAAGCACCACCTTGTAAAAACATAACCTTATAATTATCAGGAATGTCCATCAAGTCACGCAAGGCTTTCTCAGCATCTTTAATAATCTTGTCAAATTCTGGAGAGCGATGGGACATTTCAAGCACGGACATGCCGGAACCTTGGTAATCAAGAAGTTCACGTTGTGCTGTTTCTAGCACTGGTTTAGGCAAAGTAGCAGGACCTGCTGAAAAGTTATAAACGGTCATAACGACACCTCCAAAATTTAATTAAAAGAATTATAGCACAATATTCTGAATTTTGTAAAGATTAATACAGAAATTTTGTGAAAAAAATCTCAATATTTTCTCTTTAGTCTCATATTTAGAATGCTGGTAGCAGAAATATACCTAATCAGATACTCCTAAAAAAGAATTACTTATTCTATACAAAAGCTTAACCCGTAACTAAGTAAAGTCATCATTTAAATGATATAATAGAAAACAAATCAATCAAAAAGGAATTTATATGCTAATCAAAGAATTTTGCGCTGAAAACTTAAGCAAGTTGCCCCAATTATCTGCGCCAGCCATTTCCCGTGTTGAGCTCTGTGACAATTTAGCTGTTGGCGGTACAACACCAAGCTATGGTGTCATCAAAGAAGCGTCAGCCTATTTACACGAAAAAGGCATCAGCCTAGCCACTATGATTCGACCTCGCGGCGGTGATTTTGTCTATAACGACCTTGAACTGCGTGCTATGGAAGAAGATATCCTACGTGCTGTTGAGCTGGAATCAGATGCCCTGGTTCTTGGCCTTTTGACTGAGGATAATCAAGTGGACCTGGACGGGCTAGAGCAGCTCCTGCCGTCTACTCAGGGGCTACCCCTTGTCTTCCATATGGCCTTTGACCTTATCCCAAAAGAAGATCAACTCCAAGCCATGGATGACCTGATTGACCTTGGTTTTGTCCGTATTTTGACCCATGGCGGAGCTTCTGACACAGATATTGCTGATAACATCAATCATATCAGGGCTCTGGTTGAACATGCTGGCGACCGCATCCAAATCATGATTGGTGGAGGTGTCACAGCCGATAACTGTCAAGAATTAGCAGATTTAACAGGAACAAATATTGTACATGGAACCAAGATAGCTTAGATTAAAAAACACTCGAATTGCTGATTAATTCGAGTGTTTGTGTTAGCGACAAATAAAAACTCCGTATTCTTTCGGAATAGTTAGGACGCCATCCTTTGTATGTCGAGATAAGGTTTGAAAAACTAGCTCCCTCTTATCTTCCTCGAGCTCAAAAACTTCAGGGAGTGAATAGAGATAGTCTATCAAGTCTTCTAATCTTGTAACTTCGGGACTATCTTGGTAATCTAAACGCTCTACTTTATTGAAGTAGTTTTCTAATTTAGCTCCGCCATTTTGCAAAGTAAATATATCAGGGCTATCATTTGCTTTTCCAATATCTTTTAGCCAGTCACCTAAAGTTTGAGAAATACCATGCTCACCGAAAGTTGCAGTATAAAAAACACCATTTGGTTTCAGGACCCGTTTTATTTCTTTTAGACCTTTTCTTAAATCAGGCAAATGGAAGAACACCATGTTTGCAGTAATGATGTCAAAACTATTATCCTCAAAGGGTAGTTTTTGGATATCCGCTTCTAAAAATGAGAGATTAGGTTTCAATCCTAAATTATGTTGACTAGCTTCCAACATCCCCTTTGAAAAATCTGTTAATACCAATTGACATTCAGCAGGTACCTGCTCCCAATTATCTTTCCAAATTATGGAATTACCACATCCTAAATCAAGTATTCTAGAACTTTTCGATAAATCATATTGGGAAAATATCCAATTATTAAAGCCTTGTTTATTTGTAGAATACCTCTGATGAATAGCTATACGAATATCTAAATTTTCTGATGTTTTGTACTGTTCTTTTAAACGATTACACTGAGACATTTAATACTCCTTATTTATTCATTAAAAACCTTTGTTATCGGATATGCTCTACTACTCTTTATCCTATACTCAAGTTTTTTATAGACTCTTCACGTGATACTGGTTTTTCTGTCCCTAGAGATTGATAACCTTTTTGGAGCTCTTCAAAAAGTCTGAGTTTTGCTTGGGTCTTACGCCACTCTTCAATATCAACCACAGTATAGGCTGCTTTGCCATTTCTTGTCAAAACGAGCTGTCTTCCTTCACAGACGTCACTCAACTGTTGAGCAATCATTTTAATCTGGAACAACGGCACCATTTTTTTCATAATTTCACCTTCTCATTCAAAAGTTTATCCCAATTATAGCAAAAAGTAATCAAAATTAATATTGACGGCTACTTTTCAAATAGCTCCCGCTCCCTCACCGTCTCCACTGTCCACTTTTTCAGTCCCCTAAACCTGATAGCTCCTTGCTGGTCCGTACGGTAGACTGTCATATTAGCTTGCTCAAACCTATCCAAGGTTTCTTGGTGGGGGTGCTGGTAGCGGTTGTTTTGACCAGCTGAAATGAGGGCAATGTCAGCTCCAATATGCTTGAGAAATTCTGGATATGAAGAGCCCTTTGAGCCATGGTGGCCTGCCTTGAGGACATCAACAGGCAAGTTGGGGTAGGTCGAAATCAAATCCAACTCTCCTTCTTCCAAATCCCCTGTAAAGAGGAACTTTTTATCCAATAATTTGCCATAAAGAACAAGAGAATCATTGTTACCACCATCACCAACTGCCTTAGGATAAAGAACCTGCAGCTGACTCTTCATGATAGACAGACTGTCTCCTGCTTTGACAGGTCTGACCTGAACCCTCATGGCCCTCAACTTAGCCACAAATTCTGGATTGGTCAGACTTCCCGGACTGACCAAAACCTCCCCAATCTTAAAATGCTGGGCTATAACTTCCATATCCCCTACATGGTCCTCATCGGTGTGAGTCAGAACCAAATGGTCAATCCTAGCCACACCCCGACTTTTGAGATAGGGAATCAAAGTCCGCTCTGCATTGGCATCCGAGACCCGCTCCTGCCACTGAGC
This sequence comes from Streptococcus henryi DSM 19005, assembly GCF_000376985.1. Classification (GTDB taxonomy): domain Bacteria; phylum Bacillota; class Bacilli; order Lactobacillales; family Streptococcaceae; genus Streptococcus; species Streptococcus henryi. Next base: position 42,932 of record NZ_AQYA01000035.1, on the reverse strand, counting down.
CTCCTGACCAAACTTAATTCTACCGCCCACATCAATCAGGACAGTCTTCCCTCTCACATCGCGCAGAAAGATACTGTCCCCCTGCCCAATATCCACCACCGTCACCTCATTGCTTGGCGGATTTTTTGTCAGGAAAAATAGCAGAGCTATGATAAGACTTAAAACCAAGGCTAGTTTTTTTCTGCTATAACAGTCATAGAGAAAACCCAAAAGTAGCAAAAGCAGAAGCAAGATTCCCAAATTTGGCATACCAAAAATAAGAGGCTTGCCAACAAGATTGCTGGTCCAAATCAGGACCTTTTCCATGGCCAGAAAGAGACCATTAAGAAAGGAGAGTTTGACGACGGGAGATAAGCAAAAGGTCAAGGTCAAGATGGGCAAAACCAGCAAATCAAAAAGAAGAGAAAATGCTGCTGTCAATAAGATTGACAGTGGCTGATAAACTGAAAAATAGAAGATGAGAATAGGCAATACTCCAAGTGACAGGGCCAAACTCTCAACCAATACTCTTGCATATCGACTTAAATCTTCAAAAGATGTTAGGGCAAGAACAAAAGCATAAGAAAAACTCAAAACACCGCCAGTTGTCAGCAGAAAATTTGGCCTGATTATGGAAAGTATTAGCACTGTTATAGCCAGATTATCCAATCGCTTAATCCCTCTAGTTGCTAAGCTGGACTGGACAAGACTGCGCAGCACTGAAACAGAGAAACCTGTTAAACCAGCATAAAAAACTGAAAAAACAAGCTGGAGACCATCAACCACATGCAGGCGCAAGCCTATTCTTAGACAGACAAATCGAAAGAGCCCTAAAAAGAAGGTAACGTGCATACCAGACAGGGCAAAGAGATGGATAATGCCCAAGCTACTATAAAGTTCTGTCATGTCCTCAAAAGACTTATCCAGATAGCCAAACAAAAGCCCCGTCATGTAGTGTTGCATGGGAGCTGGAAAATTTTCCTGGCAATAGAGGATAGCCTTTCTGCGCCAGTCCTGCAAAAGCTCAAAAAAAGTAAGCCCCTTGATCTCCTCAAGGCTCTCAAGCACCTCTATTCTAGCTATCCTATAAATGCCCTTACGCCTAAGAAAATTCCTATAATCAAAGCCCTTAAAATTGCGCTGAGCTGTAGCCTCCTCTGTACTTGCCCTAACCTTAAGTAATAGACTTTTATCAAGCTTTTGGAAATAGCCCTGCTCCTTCTGAGACTTAAGTTTATAGAAAACCTGATAGGTCTGTCCATCTGACTTTCCCTCAAAAGACAGTAAATCACCATTGACTGATATGGTGTCAGGAATCATCTGAATTTGGGACAGACTGGCTGGCACTGCAGCCATATCTCTTTCACTTTTATATTGGATAAAGCCAAAATATGCAGCAAATAGAGCTAGGCAGAGCAGACTTTGAAAGACCTTTTTAAGAGGATAGTTCCTGACTAGGTTAAAGAGAGCAATGACAAAGAGGCCCAGCCCTGCCATTGTCCAAGAAAAAATCAAAAAGTAAAGAAGAAGAAGCAAAAAAGCCAAGTGAATTGGCTTAATGGGGAAATATCTAATCAATGCAAACCTCCGTTTTAAGCCGTTCCAAGGTCTTGGCACCAATGCCAGACACATTAATGAGCTCATCCACCGAAGTAAAACCGCCTTCAGCCTCACGATAGGCTATGATATCTTGAGCACGCTTCTCCCCAATTCCTGAAATGGCCTGAAGCTCAGCTGCACTTGCTGTATTAAGATTGACCTTACCATCATCTCCAGCCTTACTTGTCCCTGGATTTTCCCCTCTGTTAGCTGTTGTTTCGATTAAAGACAGGTCTTCATCGACAGTCGCCACATAAATGACTTCTTCATCCGTCAGCTTTTGGGCCAAATTAACTGATTTCTTATCTGCCTCAGCTGTGAAACCACCAGCTAGTCTAATAACATCTGTCACACGACTGCCAACAGCTAGGCTGTAGACTCCTTCTTTTTTGACAGCCCCCTTGATGTCCACCATAATCTCAGTACTTGATTCTGGTCGTTCTTCTGCTGACTCCTCCACTTTGTCATTACTAACTTCCTCAACCAGACTTAGTAAAGGAGCTTCTGCTACTTGTTCTTCTTGAGGACTGAGCACTTGAGTCCAGACTACAAAAGCCGTAGCCATGACAAGTAAACTTCCCAGAAGACCAGTTAAGAGCTGATGTCCGCTTATCCATTTCCGATACTTTTCTAAATATTGATTACACATATTCTTCACCTCATCTTAACTATTCGAAAACCCTGACCAAAAATGGCCAGGGTGGGAAGAAAAATTTTATTTATTAAAAAAAGTAGTGATTGATTGGAGGCACTTATTATCCTAAGAGGATTACTTGGCTAAAAAATCTTCAATCATTTGTCCGTAGGCTTCTAGTCCAAGGGTTTCTCTTGAGCTAGCATGCTCTGCCATTGGCACCAAGTAAAGCTCATCGCGAGAAGGGTTGCGGTCATAGAGTTTTTGACTGTTATCTGGTTTGATGAAGCTATCATTCTGGCCATGGATAAAAAGGACTGGAATCTGATTATCATCTAGGGCATCGATTGGACTGGTAGCCTTCATATCAACTCCGTAAAACAGTTTCGTCATGGCACTGACGCCATAAATCAGGAAGCCGACATGATTGTCCTTATAAGCCCCATTGATTAAATCATAGAGGTTTGTAAAGCCGCAATCAGCTACCACAAACTGCAATTTAGGTTTCTTAGCCAAGACTGACAAGGAAGTAGCACTACCCATTGATTCACCGTGAAGACCCAGATAGATATCTTGACCAAATCTGTCGTAAGTGTCCTTAATAATCAAATTCAAATCTTCGGATTCAATGTTTCCCAGGCTAACAGTCGTTTTTTCGTTCAGACCATGCCCTCGAACATCATAAATGATGACATTGTAGCCCATCTTGCGGTAGACATCAACATACTTAATAGAACCATTACGATTGGAACGAAAACCATGGGTAATGATGACATATTTTTTGGAATCCGACTCAGTTGACTTGAGAAATTGGGCATTAATGGTGTAATCCTGATAGCCTGTAATCTGGTAATCTTCCTTATCATAATTGTCAAAATCTCCCAAGAGGTCATGGTCAATAATCCACTGTCTCTCTTCTTCCAAAGTAAGACCATCAGGTTTAAAAATAGACTTGGCTAGATTAAAGGAAAAGCCAAGATAGGCTAAAAGTGCAAGGATAACCAAGACAAGGGCAATAATCTTTAAATATTTCATTTACTCCAAATTCTTTCTATACTTAAAAAGTCTTTTGAACTCTTATTGATAAGGCTAGACTTACTTTCAGGTTTCAAACAATAGTCATTATACCCCAAGTTCAAGACTGATAGCAAGTTCTTGAATTTCAAAATTTTTATACCATACAAAATGGTTTTATACTCAATGAAAATCAACATTAGAGGAGGCAAGCCGACACAGATATAGCTGATGGTAGGCAAGAAGGTTTAATACTCCTTTAAAATCAAAATGATACATCGTCAGTTTCGCCTTGCCGTACTCTAGTACAGCCTTCGTCTCACTTACTTGTCTGATTTTGATTTTATTTGAGCATAACGATCTACCATTTTGATTTTCGAAAAATATTATTTATAGCTACTAAAACCTGGCTATAGTAAAAAACCTCGTCAAGAGACGAGATCTTATCCTATTTACGGTGTTTATCTGGATCCCAGACAAAGCTTGCAAGATAGCTGAAGACAAGTGTTAGAAGAACTACGATAACAGCTATGATAGCAAGAGGAATACGATAGATATAAGTTAAAAGATTTGGCTTTTTAGCCACCTGGTAACTTTCATTTTCAGAATCCAAGCGATCAAACTCAGCTTGAATACGATTGGCTACCTCGTTGATGCCCTCATCATTCATACGTTTAATATCAGAGACATCAATGGGATTACCAAAGTTCATATCCACGCGCTCACCAGAAATCAAGCCCTTGAATTCCATAGGTCCTGTATAAACCACAGGCATGATTTTAACCTTAGCCATCTTAGCAATAACAGCCACTCCACCCTTAACGTCAGAAGAGTGACGGCTTCCACTTGGGAACATAACCAAAGAACGGTTGCTCTTTTTCAGCATATTAATTGGATATTTAAGAGCTTGTTGACTAGGATTTTCACGGTCAATTGGAAAAGCTCCGCACATTTTAATCCACCAACCAAAAATACGACTCTTGAAGAGTTCCTTTTTAGCCATAAAGATGAATTCTTTGGGACGAGCCGCAAAGGCCATAAAAACAGGATCCCAGAAAGTACGGTGAGGAGCTACCATGATGTAGTTCTCATCCTTATTCAAAATTTTGTCTACGTTGTGATAGTGGGTATTTCCATTAGCAATCCACAAAAGAAAAGCTACCAATCCACGTAAATATGCATAAAACACTTACTAATCCTCTTTCTCTAATTATTCCTTATCATTGTACCATGCTTGCGATATTTAAGAAAGAAAAAATCTGATGAAATAGCTTCCAGCCGAGTCTTTCCATTCCAAGCCCAGCTGATTTTTGCTATAATAAAGGCTATGACAGATACAATTTTAAAAGAAGGGGAGCGCATCGATCAGCTCTTCTCGACAGATGTAAAAATCATTCAAAACAAGGACGTCTTCAGCTACTCCATCGACAGCGTCCTCCTATCACGTTTTCCTAAAATTCCTAAAAAGGGCATCATTGTTGACCTCTGCTCTGGTAACGGTGCTGTTGGCCTCTTTGCCAGCACGCGCACCGAAGCTCCCATCACCCTTGTCGAACTACAGGAGCGTTTGGCAGACATGGCAGAGCGTTCTATCCAGCTCAATGAGCTTCAAGACCAGGTGCGTATGGTCAATGATGACTTGAAAAACCTCCTCAATCATGTTCCTCGCTCCCAGGTTGACCTCATGCTCTGCAATCCGCCCTATTTCAAATCCACAGAGACTTCTAAGAAGAATTTGTCGGAACATTATTTGTTAGCGCGGCACGAAATCACAACCAATCTGGAAGAAATCTGCCAAGTCGCTCGCCATGCTCTCAAATCCAATGGGCGCTTAGCCATGGTTCACCGTCCTGACCGCTTCCTGGACATCATCGACACCGTGCGCAACTACAACCTGGCACCAAAACGCATCCAATTCGTCTATCCCAAGGAAGGACGTGAAGCCAACATGCTCCTCATCGAAGCCATTAAAGACGGCTCAACCGACGGCCTGAAAATCCTTCCGCCCCTCTATGTCCACAAGGACAATGGCGACTACACCGACGAGATTTTTGAGATTTATTTTGGAAAAAATGGCAGAGCAGACTAAGATGACCAAAGAAAGCACAGAAAAAAAGGCCTACATGTATGTCTTGGAATGCGCGGATGGCAGCCTCTACACAGGCTACACCACAGACCTAGACAGACGGCTCAAAACCCATAATGCAGGAAAAGGCGCCAAATATACCCGCAACCGCCTGCCTGTCAAACTCCTCTACAAAGAAGAATTCGACAGCAAGCCCGCTGCCATGAGCGCCGAAGCCCTCTTTAAAAAACGCAAAACCCGTGCACAAAAATTAGCCTATATCGCAGAACATAAACAGTAATTGAAGCACACAGTAAAGCACCTACCATCAGAGATAGGTGCTTTCATTATTTTCGAGCTCTTTCAATCATTCCTTGTTACTTCTACCCGATAAGATAAGCCATTCCAAGCCTCTACACAATCAGCGTAGATGGTTATTTGATAGGTCTTCTTCTCACCTTGGTAACACTTTATTGTTGTCGTTGATGCCCCAGATGGCAAAGTACCAAATTCAAGCTGACCTCTCCTTTCATTGAGCTGCTGCACCAGCTCAGTCACCTGATCTTTTTGTGTGATGGCTTCCTTGCTTTCATTTTGGTATTGAGGAGGCAGACTGTAATTTGCAGTAACGATAACAATCTTATCAGTCTCTTTTGGAATAAAGAATAAACGAGGAGAGAGGATTAAAAAGTAAAGGGCTGCTAAGACAAGCCCTGCTGCTAGCCAAATCAAGATAACTTTCTTCTTCATCTAGGTACCTCCTTAACTTAATCCTAGCACCTCTCCCTCCCTAAGTCAATTTCAAGCATAAGAAAAACACTTAGAAAAAATCTAAGTGCTCCACTCTTTATCTTTCACCTTTGTTACACATTACATTTCCAGTTTTCTTTTCGCTTGATGTGCGGTGAGGACGTTTTTTGTTTTTGCTTTCAAAGTTTAAACGAATGCTTTCATCTGCAAAATCACCTTCAATTTTCTTAAGAGCAACTTTTCTTACCAATTAATGCCAAGGATTGTAGAATCTTCCCTTGTTGATAAAGAAAAGCCCAAAACTTGTTAAAAGGATAATAATGGCCAAGGCAACAACCAAACTATCACTGCTACTAAATGCTTTATGAGTGTACCAGGTACGCTTTTTATTTTTACCAAAACGGCGCAATTCCATGGCTGTTGAGATGGTATCGATCCGCCCAAGTGAGCTGAAAATCAAGGGGATAACAATCTGAAGATTACCCTTAATACGGTCCATCAGACCAGCCTTTTTAGACAACTCTAGCCCACGCGCTTCCTGAGACATACGAATCATGAAAAATTCTTCTTGCACATCTGGAATATAACGTAGAGTCAGACTGACAGCATAGGCCACCTTATAGGAAACACCAATCTGATTAAGACTTGAAGCAAATTGACTGGGATGGGTTGTCATGAGAAAGAGTACTGCCAAGGGTACTGTACAGAAGTACTTGAGGGACAAATTAAAGAGGTAAAAAAGTTCCTGACTAGTTAAGCAAAAAGGTCCCCAACCTTCAAACAGAACGGTCTTAGCACCATAAATCTCCTGACCATAACTTGGCGCAAAGAGATAGACCATGATAACATTTAAAACCGCAAAGACAGTGATAAATTTAACCACAAAAGATATTTGCTTCCAGCGGATACCAGCCAGTTTAAGCAGCAAAACATCAAAAATGGCAACCAGAAGAATGAGACGGGTATCGTAAGTGGTCATACAGGCCACTGAGACCAGAACAAAGAACAAGAGTTTGCTTGCGCCTGATAGCTTATAAATAAAACCATCACTCTCTTGATAACCAAGTAATTGATTAGCCATGGCTACCTCCTTCTGTTTGAATGTAAAATTCCGTTAAGGCAAGGGGATCCGCTCCTAGCTTTTCAGCCAAATCAAAGAGACTGGTCTGTTTGAGATTGGCTTCTTTTAGAATATGAGACTGGGTAAAGAGCTCAACAGGAGGACAGTCAGCAATAATCTGACCATCACTGACAACCACACTGCGATCGGAATATTCCAGCATGAGTTGCATGTCATGGGTAATCATGACGATGGTGTGGCCAGCCGCATGCAGTTGATCCAAGAAACGCATGATTTCAGTATAATTTCGCTTGTCCTGACCAGCTGTTGGCTCATCAAGGATAATGATTTCTGGATTTAAAACCAAGATGGAAGCGATAGTCACCCGCTTCTTCTGCCCAAAGGACAGGGCAGAGACCGGCCAATTCCTAAAGGCATAAAGACCACAAGTCTTAAGAGTCGCAAGAACCCGTTCTTCTATCTCAGGCTCCTCTAAACCACGCAGACGCAAACCAAGGGCCACTTCATCAAAAATCATGCCCTGACTGATCATCTGGTTGGGATTTTGAAGAACATAACCAATGCGTTCAGCCCGCTCTTTGATTGAATCAGAGGCGATGGACTGACCTTCATAAATGATTTCTCCCTGTGCTTCAACAAACTGACAGAGAGCCTTAGCCAGCGTTGATTTCCCAGCACCATTACGGCCCACAATAGCCACACGCTCTCCCTTGGCAAGAGTCAGATTGATTCCCTTTAAAATAGGGCGCTCTGGACGGTAGGCAAAGTTGAGATTTTTAACTTCCAAGACTTTTTCTTGGGGCAATGGCTGAGCTTGAGAACGAATCTTGTCAAAGCTAAAACCGCTTAAGTTCAGCTTAGCCAAATCAGATAGATGCTCTGCCATTTCCACATTAAAACCTAAATCGCGCAGAGCAGTCACGTAGAGAGGCTCACGGATGCCGTGCTCAGCCAACAGTTTGGTTTGGAGGAGCTGGTCAGGGTGGCCATCAAAGAAAATGCGGCCATCATTAATCAAGACCACCTTATCAACATTGCGGTAGAGAACATCCTCCAAGCGGTGTTCAATGATGATAGTGGTTGTCCCCTCTTCACGGTGGATACGGTCAATGAGGTCAATGGTGGTTTGCCCAGCTTTAGGGTCAAGGTTAGCCAAGGGTTCATCAAAAAGCAAGATTGGACTTTCATCAATCAAGACCCCGGTCAAGCTGACGCGCTGTTTCTGTCCACCAGACAAGTCCTGTGGGCGGTGGTTCAAGAGATCCAGAAGATCCATACGCTGAGCCCAGTCATGAACCTTTTGTGTCATCTCCTCTTGAGGCAGACAGTCATTCTCCAAAGCAAAAGCAAGATCCTCAGCAACTGTTAGGCCAATAAACTGACCATCTGGATCTTGAAGAACGGTAGAAACCAAATGAGACTTGTCATAAATGGACAAGCCAAAAGCATCTTTTCCATTAATAGTCAGCTGACCAGTCATTTCACCAGGAAAAGTGTTGGGAATAATCCCATTGAGACAGTGTCCGATTGTTGACTTCCCTGAACCTGAGGGACCAATAACCAAGACCTTCTGTCCTTTTTCAATTGTCAGATTAATATCTTTTAAGGTGGGCTCAGCCTGAGCATCATACTTAAAAGTAAAATCCTTAAATTGGATAAAAGAATCCATATTATTTCTCCATAAGATTGACCTTAGATAGTTTTTTAGTCTGATTGGAATACCAAGTCATACTCTTCGATAATCAAAAAGATAGCTCCTTAAGCCGGCTTGCCTCCACTAATTTTGATTTTCAATGAGTATCAAAAACTAATACTCGAATAAATTTTACCATCTCACCATCAAAACTCTTGGGGAAACCCAAGAGTTTTGATGGTTAATTTTCAATAAGCTTAATCTTTTGTAAGACTGCCTTTTTTAACACGTGTTTTTGCATAGGCTGCTAAAAGTAAACTACCACCCACAGCAACGGTAAAAATGTTAATGCCAGCTGAAAGGAAACCTTGAGCAAAAACCTTGTTAGAAGCTTCGTTATAAATCAAGATATCTCCATAAGGAGCAATGAGACCCCAACCAAGTAGATTGGCCACAATCTGAACACCATTAAACCAAACATAGTCACTGAGAGTCAAATGCCCTTTTTCAATATTGATTTTTTTAGACAGCAAGCCAATAGCTAAGCCAATCAAACCACTGACCAAAATCCAAGTCCACCAAGGATTACCATACTGAAGGGCATCTTTAAGGGCATGTCCGATAAAACCAGAGAAGAAGCCAACAACTGGTCCATAGATAATGGCAAAAAGGGCAATGACAGCATATTGAAGTTGAATGCTAGTGTTAGGCACAAAAGTCGGAATGTTAATTAAAATCCCAATGATAACAAAGAGAGCTGCTCCGATACCTGTTGCTACAACATTTTTAATCGAATTATTTTTCATAAAATCACCTTTTCTTAAATTTTCTTAATTTCAATAGACCAGTTGGAACCTACGCCGACATTATAAGCCTTAGCAAAGGACCCTTGGTTAATAGCAAGCCCCACACGATAGAGGGAGTTGATATATAGGATAGGTTGACCAATGCGAACGTCTGCGAAGGATTTGCCATAAGTTACCTGATTTTGGTAAACCAGCATATCATTATTATAAATAGTGACTTCAAATCGGTCTCCGTAATCAGGATTTAAGACATAGAAATCCTCACGGGTAATTGATGTCCAGAGGGAGCCAAAACGAACATCCAAGATGTCAATAGCGCCGCAAACAGCACCATCCACAAAGCTTGTTTCAACCACTGGCAACTCCAGAATAGCGTCAATAGGCAAGGCCGGTCCTACCTCTTCAAAGCTGATATGACCACTGGCCAATTTAGCGCCAGTGTAAGCATAAACATCACGCCCATGGAAAGTATAGGAATACTCCGTATTCTCACGACGATTCTTAACCTCGGATATTTCACGAATGGCCTTAATGCCCACATGTTTCTTGATATAGGAAAGGGTTCCATTATCAGGTGTCACAATAAATTGGTCTGATTCGGTCAGAGCCACTACACTCTTACGCTTAGAGCCGACACCAGGATCCACTACAGAGACAAAAGTTGTTCCTGCTGGCCAGTATTCAACTGTTTGGAAGAGACGGTAAGAGGCCTCAAAAATATTATAGGGTGTAATCTCATGTGTTAGGTTGTGGATTTTTAAACTAGGCTCTTCTTGCAAAGCCACCCCAACCATGGCAGCTACTGCACCATCGACCAAGCCAAAATCTGACTGAAGAACTAATAAATTATTGCTCATAGCTATACCTGATTTCCTTTACTAGATGTCTTATTTTACCATATTTGGCGCCCTTTTTAAAGGCATACTTTTGTAGAGCTGGCTATAGTTAACAGTTATAACTTTACTAGCTTATACTCTTCGAAAATCAAAATGATAGATCCTTAAGCTTTCTCTAATTTTGATTTTCATTGAGTATTATAGCTCTGCTATTTCCCAAGGGAAAAAGGCTGAGCGCTTGCCCAACCTAGAATATAATCTATGCTTTTTTCTTACCCCAGACGGATTTCTCAGCTACCGCTGTGAAGAGAACGTCCGTTGAAGAGTTGAGAGCTGTTTCGCAAGAATCTTGGATAACTCCCACGATGAAACCAACACCCACAACCTGCATGGCAAGGTCATTTGAAATACCAAAGAGACTACATGCCACAGGAATCAAGAGGAGGGAACCGCCGGCAACACCTGAGGCGCCACAGGCAGACACCGCAGCCACGACACTCAAGAGCAATGAAGTCAAGAAGTCAACTTCAATGCCAAGTGTATTAACAGCAGCTAAAGTCAAGACATTAATAGTAATGGCAGCTCCAGCCATATTGATAGTAGCACCAAGTGGGATGGAAACTGAGTAGGTGTCCTTGTTAAGTCCCAAATCTTCACACAACTTCATGTTAACAGGGATGTTAGCAGCTGAAGAACGAGTGAAGAAAGCTGTAATACCGGACTCTTTCAAACAACGGAAAACCAATGGATATGGGTTTTTGCGCATTATGACAAAGGCAATAATCGGGTTAACGACCAAGGCTACAAAGAACATGGTCCCAACTAACACCGCAACAAGGAGACCATAGTCAGCTAAGATACCAATTCCATTTTCTGAAATCGTTGTGAAAACTAGTCCTAAAATCCCGAATGGTGCTAAATTGATAATCCACTTAACAACCTGAGATGTTACTTCTGCCATTGTCTGCAATAATTCCTTAGTATGTTCGCTGACATTTCGCATAGCCAAACCAAAAACTACTGCCCATGACAAGACACCAATGTAGTTAGCTGTGGCAATCGCATTAATTGGATTATCGACAATTTTGAGAAGTAATGTTTGAAAGACCTCCGCAATCCCTTGAGGAGCCGCTAAGTCAGTCTGAGCTGTGTTAGTCAGAGTCAATGTCAAAGGGAAGATGTAGTTTACCAAAACTGCTACAAATGCCGCCATGAATGTACCAATCAAATACAAGCCGATAACTGTCGACATATTTGTTTTTTGACCTTCCTCATGCTGAGAAAGAGCATTAGCTACTAAAACAAAAACTAGTAGTGGTGCGACTGCTTTCAATCCACCAACAAACATTTGACCTAAAATGCCAATCAATGTCAATTGAGGCAGTGCTAGACCGAGAATTAGACCTAGGACAACCCCAAAGGCAATGCGTTTAATCAATGGCGTTCTATTCCATATTGATATAAAATGTTTCATAATTAACCTCTGTGTTTATTTTTCACGTTTTTTCTATAATAATTCATTTTTCTTTATTCGTCAAATAGATCTGAGTGGATGAATTTTGAGTTAGATACTCTGAGATGCCTGAATTATAAGAGAAAAGTTAAGATTTCCCATAAGAATAATGATTTCAATTAATTTGTTCCATATTTCAAATATAAAGATAAGCAAGACTATTGACCTTTTCACTAGCCTTAGATATAATAATTAGCATACAATTGCACTCAATTAAAGTCAATTTTATACATTTATATACAATTCAGCAGAAAGGTCTTTTTATGACTAAAAAAAATGTTTACCTTATTATTGGTTTAATGCTGTTCGCTCTCTTTTTTGGAGCTGCTAATCTTATATACCCAGCATTTTTGGGAATCTATTCCGGCAGCAACCTAGTCTGGGCTATCTTAGGTTTCTGTTTAACTGGAGTAACACTTCCATTACTTGGAGTAACTGCAGTTGCCTATTCAGGAGCAAGCGATGTCCAATCCTTTAACGCTCCCGTTTCAAAATGGTATGCTCTGCTATTTTCAATAGCCCTCTACCTCTCAATCGGTCCTTTCTTTGCTATTCCACGTACAGGTGCTACCTCTTATTCTATCGGAATTGCTCCCATTTTCGGTGATAGCCTGACTGCTAAAGTCATCTATGCCCTAGTTTTCTTCGGTCTTTCTTATCTCATGGCCATTAAGCCAAGTAAAATTGCCGATGCTATTGGACGTTTTCTGACACCAGCTCTGCTATTAGTCATTGCAATCCTGATTTTTGCTTCCTTTATGCATCCAGCTGGACAAATTGGGCAAGCCCACAATGTGGCTGGTGACGTCAGCAATGCTTTCAAAGACCTTCCATTTGTCGCAGGTCTCATCCAGGGTTATGGTACTATGGATGCCCTAGCTTCTCTTGCTTTCGCCATCTTAGTCATCAATGCCGCTAAAGACTTTGGTGCTACAAGTAAGAAAGAAATTGCAACTATCACTCTAAAATCTGGACTTGTAGCCATTATCCTTCTTGCCCTGATTTATGTCTTTATTGGTCGTATCGGGGCAACATCGCAGAGCTTATTTGACTTCTCCGATGGTAAGTTTATGTTTAATCAGGCATCTATTGACGGAGGACATGTGCTGAGCCAAGCTGCTCATTTCTATCTGGGCAGTATCGGACGCGCGGTTCTATCCCTAGCCATTTTCCTGGCCTGCCTAACCACATCCACTGGATTGATTACCGCTTGCGCTGAGTACTTCCATCAATTAGTTCCGAAAATTTCCCATGTAACTTGGGCAAGTATTTTCACTCTCATCGCTACCCTCTTCTACTTTGGCGGCTTGACTGAGCTTATTAAATGGTCATTACCTGTTCTTTATTTGCTTTACCCACTAACTGTGGTCATTATTTTCCTTGTTCTGCTTAATAAGTATTTCCAAGGAAAACGTCTCATTTATCAAGCAACTATTGCTTTTACTGCAGTTGCAGGTCTCTACGATGCCTTAGCGACTCTAGCTTCAATGACAGGACTCTTCAGATTACCTAACCTAATTACACATTTCTTTAATGATATGGTACCGCTAGGAGCTTATAACATGGGCTGGATTAGCTTCGCTCTTATCGGTTTTGTATTTGGTTGGTTAGGAAGTGTATTTATCAAAGAGGAAAGTGCACAGGCTATTATCAACTCGTAATAATTTTCCCAAAAAGCAAAAATAGGAATCCACGGCTGGATTCCTGTTTTTTATTTATGACTAAGTTTTTGAGTGAGGAAGTCTCCTAAGAATTGAATGATAAAGATAATGATAAGAATTAAGAGAGTGGCTAGGATTGTCACATCTGTATTTGATCTTTGATAACCATAATTGATAGCGATTGTTCCCAAGCCACCACTCCCAATGGCACCTGCCATAGCAGTCTCACCAACCAAGGAAATCAAGGTTACTGTTGAGACACGGATAAGGTCCGGAAGACCTTCGCTAAGGTAAACCTTAATAATATCCCAAAGAGTTGCTCCTGAAGCTTGCGCAGCCTCGATAACACCGCGATCAAGCTCTGCCAAGACAACTTGTACCTGACGAGCATAGAAAGGGAATGTAGCTGCAGCTAAGGGAACAAGGGCAGCAGTACGACCGAGATTGGTCCCCACAATCCAATAGGTCACTGGTGCAATCAAGGCAAGTAAGATAATGAAAGGAATGGCACGGAAAATCGAAGTCACCTTATCCAAAATCTGGAAAACAGCCTTATTTTCAATGACGCCATCAGGCCCAGTCAAGACCAGAAAAAGTCCCATAACCAAACCAAGAAAACCACCAATTAAGAAGGCAATAATAGTCATATAAAGGGTAGCATAGATTGCGTCTGGCCAAGAATTTGTCCCCTCCATCCCGATTTTATAAATATTTGGAAAATTTGTTTGAATCCACTCACTCATTTAGGCACCTCTTTTCAATACTGTCAAAGCAATGTCAGCAGACTTAATCGCTTCTTGGGCTGCTTCTAAAGCAGGCCTATTTCCTGACAAGACGACAATCATTTCACCAACTGGAACATTGTCTAAAATTTCAATATTTCCATAAAGGATGTTGGCACTAACTTCAAAACGTTTGTAAATATCATTAAGGATTGGCTCATCAGTTGTATGACCAGCGTATTTCAATTGAACTAAGACACTATCTGCTGCTAAATTTTGGACAATGTCTTGCTTCTCAATCTTAACCATAGCTTCATCAATACCCGTGGCAGTCTTAATGAATTCTTGTGTCAAAGGTTCTTTTGGATTTGAGAAAATATCTAATACAGAGCCCTCTTCAATCAAATGACCATTTTGCATAACAGCAACACGGTGACAGATATCTTTAACAATCTGCATTTCATGTGTAATCATAACTACAGTTAGGCCCAATTTCTGATTCAAATCTTGCAAGAGCGCCAAAATTTGCTTGGTTGTTTTAGGGTCCAAGGCTGAAGTTGACTCATCTGAAATTAAGATTTCTGGGTCATTAGCGAGTGCACGCGCAATAGCCACACGTTGCTTTTGACCTCCAGAAAGTTGTGCTGGATAGTTATCCGCACGGTCAGCAAGACCCACCAATTCTAAAAGATCTTCAACTTTTTTAGCTTTTTCTTCTTTAGTTAAATCAGAATGGCGCAAAGCAAAGGCCACATTTTGACGGGCAGTTTTTTGTGCCATGAGGTTAAAGTGCTGGAAAATCATTCCAATTTTTTGACGTTTTTGGCGAAGAGCTGCGCCCTGCAACTGAACCTTACCGTCCGCAAAAGTAACATCATTACCAATGGTAATCTTACCTGCACTTGGCACCTGCAAGAGATTAATAACACGGACCAAGGTAGACTTACCTGCTCCGGAATAACCTACAATACCGTAAATATCTCCCTTTTCAATTTCAATAGAAACATCTTTAACTGCTTCAATCACACGTTTCTTTTGATGGAAAGTGATATCAATATGCTCTAAATTAATAATTGTTTCACTCATAAGTCTTAATTAACTCCTCAATCATTTCAATATGGGTATAGTAATCTGCCAACTTCACATTTTCATCTCCGCCATGGTCTCGACTGTTAGGATTTCCAATACCAAAGGCCACAATAGGGACTTCCAAAGCCTCAAAAACTTGATGCATTGGTCCTGTACCAGCTGTAGTTGGCAAAACAGAAACTCCATTTGGCGAGAATTTTTGAGCAAGCTCGATAAGCTTGAGAATAGCTGGCGCAGTCATATCACTTCTATATGCCTTCTCACCAAGTGTGTAAACCACTTTAACATGCTCATAGCCATTGAGATGCAATTGCTTCTGAATTTTCTCCAGAACATCCTCTGGATCCATACCAGGCACCAGACGAACTTCCATCTTAGCTGATGCTTCTGCCGGTAAAATTGTTTTAACGCCCTGCCCTTGATAACCTGTAGTAAAACCTTCAACAGTAAGTGCTGGTTCAAAGAAGAGGCGTTTTAACAGATTTTCCTGATTAGCAGCCAAGAAAGGTAACTGGAGTCCATAAACAGCCTCTAAGGATTCCTGATTAAGATTAGCATGTTTTCTAACAAGCGACAGCTCACGCTCTGTAGGTGCTACTAGATCATCATAGATCCCCTCAACCAAGATGCGTCCTTGTTCATCACGAAGACTAGCGACAGCATTGAGTAAGTACCAAGAAGCAGAATCAATAACAGCACCAAACTTTGAGTGAATATCTACATCAGCTGATTGGACAGATAAATCAAAAGTAACAATTCCCTTGGTACCGCCAGAAAGTTCCATCTGTCCTTGCTCATTAAAAATACCCTGCTCCCAAACCAGAACTTCAGCACCACGTAAGTTTTGGGCATACTTGTCTAGATACTTTTCAAAGTCAACTGAAGCCGATTCTTCAGCTCCCTCAATGATAAAAATAACATTAACTGGCAGAGAGCCAACTTCTTCTAAATACTTGACCACCCCTGTCAGGCGGGCTGTAATGTGCCCCTTATCGTCATCAACACCTCGGCCATACATATAGCCATTTCTAACATCTAATGTGAAGGGCTCCGCCGTCCAAGGCTGATCAGCATCTGCAGGCTGAACATCGTAGTGGTTATAAAAAATCAAACTCTTAGCATCAGGATTTGAACTTTTAAAAGTAGCCATAACAAAAGGTGCCGCAAAACTTTCATCTCTGATGACTTCCGCTCCAGCTGACTGGAATAATTTTTCCAGATAGAGTGAAGCCTCATCTAAACCTGTTTGCTGGGCAAAAATACTTCTAATAGCAACTAATTCTTTTAAAACATTAAAATAATGTTGTGCTATCCTATCCTTTTGAAATTTTTCTAGTTGAACTTGATCACTTGTCATCTTTTCACCTTCTAATAACACAAAATTGACGTGCTCCTCACACGTCATTTTGCTTAATTGTCAAACCCTCTTCTGCTATCAAAATCCAACACTTATATTTCAGTGTTCTTTCATTCAAAGAGTTTCAAACTAGCCTGTTTCAGTTGCATTTATTCAATTCTAAAATAGATTCGTTTTGCAACACTAGTTTAGTCTTGGACTTTTGCACCTTCCCAAGCTGGGATATCAACACCATTAGAAGCATCTTGAATAACTTTAGCTACTTCATCTGTTTGATATACTTTAATCAAAGTCTTGATTGCATCAGATTTAGCTGATGTTTCCCAGTCTTTTTGAGCAGCAATGATATTTACCCATTGGTCTGAGTTATCATCAACTGCTTCTTTAAAGAGTGTTGTGTCATAATTAACATTAGCAGATTGTGCGTAAGAATTGTTGATAACAGCGGCGTCAACAGAAGTAAGTGTTGATGCTGTTTGTTCAGCACTAATTTCAGTTACATCAAGATTTTTTGGATTTGAAGAGATATTTTTGATAGTTGCTAATTCATTACCTGAAACATCCAATTTAAGCAATCCTGCTGATTGAAGAAGGTAAAGAGCACGGCTTTCATTCGAAGCATCGTTAGGAACAGAAATTTTTGCTCCATCTGGAATATCCTTCACATCAGTGTATTTAGCATCGCCATTTTCCTCAGTTCCTGAGAAAAGACGAATTGGGCTTAGAAGAGTATCTGCTGCTTCGACAACAGTCCCTTTATTCTCATCATTCCAGTTACTCAAGAAATATTTATGTTGGAAAGCATTGACATCAATCTCACCATTTTGAAGCGCTGCATTTGGCTGTGTATAGTCTGTAAATTCAACCAATTCAAGTGTTACACCTTCTTCTTTAGCTAACTCAGTAACTTTATCCCAAAGTGGCTCAGTAGCATCATCCAGGGTCATGATTCCAACCTTAAGAGTATTATTATCTGAAGCTGCTGAATCTGATTTTGATCCACATGCTGCTAAAACAAATGTTGAAACTAGGGCAAGTCCTGCCAAACCAAGTACTTTTTTCAATTTCATAATATTTTCCTCTTTTTCATTTTAACTGATACTATTGTAGCCTATTTAATTAGTGCTTTCAAATTGTTTATAATTGTAGAAATGTATAGTTTAAAACTATAACTAAATAGGATGTTGTTATAATTTTTGGATGATTCTGACAATTTTTCTATAAGAAAAAGGAAGTGGGTCAGAAATCAGTCATTCAGAGAATTTGACTTCTTATCCCACCCCCGCACATTTCAAAAGGTCTGGGAACCTCTTTATCTTGTCAGACTAGTTACCAGGAACTACCAAATCTTCAGCAGTTGGGATGTAATTAGCACTTCCAAGGAATTCTTCAGCCAATTTCGCAATTGTTCCATCTTCATATAGTTCTTTGATTCGACCGTTAACAAACTCTTGCAAGTCTGTTTGGTCACCACCAAATAAGAAGTAAATGTATGGTTGCTCTGATGCTTCTAAGTCAATAGTCTTTAGGTTATCAAGACCTTGGTTTTTAATGATAGCATTAACAGTTGGAGCATCGAAAATCTTGAAATCTGCTTTACCTTCGCTAAGGTTAGTCAACGTTTGTGTAATGTTTTCACTTGTAAATTTCAATTCAACAGGTTTTTCAGCTGTTTCGTTGTATTTTTCCAATTGAGCTACAGAAGTTGTTCCTTGAACAACTTGAGTTGAATGTCCGCCAATTTCATCATATGATGTGATGTCACTGTCATTTCGAACAACAAGAACTGATGGCGTTGCACCTGTTGGGTAAGAATAAAGGTACTTAGCTGCGCGTTCTTCAGTATAGCTAATGTTAACTCCAGCCATTTGGTACTTATCTGAATCAAGACCTGTGAAGATTGATGACCATTCTGTTTTCTTGAAAGATACATCGTATTTGTCTGAACCTTCAAAGACTGCTTTAGCAACTTCGATATCAAAACCTGTCAACTCACCATCTTCTTGGTAAGCAAATGGAGCTGTTGCACCAGAAGTTGCAAAAACAACTTCTTTCTTCTCTGAAGCTGCATCTGCAGATTCATTTTTTGTATTAGAAGAGCATGCTGCCAAGACCGCTACCGAAGCAATAGCCAAGCCAGAAAGCCCAATAATTTTTTTCAATTTCATTTATATTCTCCTTCAATTTAGGTGGTGATAATATGATAACATCTTTACCTAGTCTTAACAAATATTTAAAACTTATCACGGCGATAAGAAATTTTTATCACAGGCTATAAGGGTGAGTTATAAGTTTCCTCTAAAGTTTTTTTCTTCAAAAATAAAAAGGTGCATCTTCTCAGATGCCCTATTCATTACAATTGATGAACTAAATAGTTAAAGATTGATTGGCTATTACGACTTTCTAGCAGCAATTCTGGGTGCCATTGGATTCCAAGTAAGGGAGCTCCATTTTTGCTTTCATATGCCTCAATAGTGCCATCACGTGGATCACGGGCTGTAGCCACAAGACTTGGTGCCAAGACTTTGACACTCTGACGGTGGATGGAATTAATACGGCTGCCTGATTTCACCAAGCGACTAACCCTACTGTGAGGCTTAACTTCAACCTCATGAGCTGTCCCTTGGAATTCGTTTTGCCAGTGGTCTTCAACATTCTGATTCAAAGTACCACCCAAGGCAACATTAAGCAATTGCATCCCACGGCAGACGGCAAAAATCGCTTTACCTTGTTTAAGCGCCTCATTAACCAAGGCTAACTCAAATTCGTCTCTTTCAAGGCTATAATCATCGCATTCTACCGTCTTTTCCTCACCATAAAAACGAGGATCAACATTTTGCCCACCTGATAGGATGAGCTTATCAATCATATCCACATAAACCTTAGCCAAGTCAGGTGTTCCAGTAGGAATAACGATAGGCACGCCTCCAGCTTCCTTGACACCCTCTGATAATTGTCGTGAGACCGCATCATATTCAAGCCCGGACATAGCTGGCATTTCCTTAATATTTCCTGTAATTCCAACGATAACTGACTTCATTTTCCGTCCTCACTTTCACCTAGACTTTTTTGATAGTACTATTTTACCCCAAAAACCTTAGATTGACCAATAGATATTTTTTATCACTTGGATAGGTCCTATCTATATCCCTATTTTTGAAAATAGCAGAGCTGATTTCACATGGCCAAATCTCTACTAAAACCCATGTTAACTCTGCATTTTCAGCATTACCAATCCTTCAAACTAGCTCCTATCTATTAACTTTCGAAGATTCTAAACGCTGTTGCAAAATTCTGCAGAGCTTTTCCAAATGACTGACCTGATGAAGCTGATGAATACCATAGCCAATATGATAGGGAGAGGTCACAAATCTCGGTGTCACCTGGCAACAAATAGCTTCCGAAAACTGATAAAAGAAGATATTGTAAGAGTCGCAGCTTCCACCAGCAAAATCAGTCAAAATATAATCGGTAATAAATTGAACCCCGTCTGCCAGTTGACTTAATTTGTCAAAACCTGAGACCTTGACCGTAAACTCAGTATAGTCAACCAAAGGTCTGGTAGAAACAAGGATTTCAGCTTGATCCGATCCTTCTGAACTAACTGAAATTCCTGTAAAGTCTGATAAAGCTAATTCTTCATGACCATCTATGTCCTCTAAGCCCACAATCTGTAAATGTGGATGACGCAGGCTCCCTCCGGATTTTGGTCCAAAGTTACAATACATAATAACACTGCGATAATTACTTTGATCTTGCAAGCTCTGCCATTTTTCAAAAGCATAAGCGAACAGTTGATGGTTTTTGTTCGCCGAGTAGTTTGAAATATCACCTAGGTGCTGGCTGGATTCGATAATCAGGGTCTGGTAGGTGCCCTCTAGAGTAGGAAACTTGTTCTCCACCCAAATCATGTCATCCTGCTGGTCCAGAATCTTCCCCAGATTATCCTGAACACAAAAGGGACAAGCATCACTATTATTTGGCTTCTGATTAGCAATTTTAGGGTTAAAAAAGAGTTGTCTTTGATACATGTTCCTATTATACTGCCTGTAAAAAATATGTCAATGTGTTCCACACTTTATAGAAAAAGCCCAGCCAAAGCTGAGCTCAAATATTTCTGAAAAGATTAAAATTAGTTGATTGCTGCAAGAAGTGCTTCTGCTTGTTTGTCAAGTTGAGCAAGAACGTCTTCAGTTGCTACAAATTTACCGTCAGCCCATGCTGAATCGTTAACTTTTGCAAAAGTCAATTCGTCAACAAAGTTTGTGCGGATGAATGGCATCAAGTTACGGTATGCTTCTGCAACTTGCTCGTGTCCACCGTTTGCCAAAACTGAAACTGTAGAAACTTTATCTTGAAGTGCTGAAGCACCTGTTGTATCTGAAAGATCAAGAGCGCGTGACAACCAGTCAAGCAAGTTTTTAACTGAACCTGGGATAGCAAAGTTGTAAGCTGGTGAGAAGATCCAGATAGCATCTGCAGCAACTACTGCATCACGAACTGCTTGAACTGCAGGAAGAACTGGAGTTTCAAGATCTTGTGAGAAAACTGGAACATCTTTCCAGTTAAGGTAAGTTACGTTTGCTTTACCTTCAAGAGCTTTTTCAGCATTTGCTGCCAATTGGTGGTTGAATGAACCTTCACGAAGTGATCCAGCGATAAATAGAATGTTTTTCATTTCTTTTTCCTCTTCTTTTTTAAAGATTTTTTTGAAAGTGTCTAAGATTGACATCTTGAGCCCCTTAATTAGTTACTAGTTAGTAACTTTTATTACTATGTAGTTATTATATACTAGGATTTTCGATTTGTAAACTGATTTGCTCAAAATATTATTATTTTTTTAAAGTTTATTTAGTTCTACTATTTGAAAGCATTTCTTAAACGAAAAACACCCTATTTCTAGAGCGTTTAAACATTTTTAAATTTTTTTAAAAGTTCAATAAGGGTTTCTTGTTCAGACTCAGTTAACACAGAGAAAGTTTCTTCAACAGCCGCAATGTGCTTAGGTAAAGCTTTCTTTATCAAAGACTTTCCTTCTTCTGTCAAGCTAACCAAATAGGCACGTTTGTCAGTTGGACAAGTCACACGCGTCACCCAGCCTTTTTTTTCCATATTTTTAATAACAACCGTCATGTTACCTGAGGTTGCTAACATACTTTCAATCAATTCACCGATTGTCAGTTCCCCTTTGGCGTAAAGAACATCAAGAACACCAAACTGAGTAGTTGTTAATCCAAATTCTTTAAAAGGTTCTGAAACCTTAGCATCAATTGTTCTAAAAGCTTTTCTCATCACAACCATAGATTTGACTGCAGCATTTTTAAATCTCGTCATATCTTCTCCTTTCCATAACATTCCTTTATTATTTTAACACTAGTTAGTGTTTTTCACAAATAGCAGAGCTTATAAAATATGATAAAAAAAGCAGCCCTGGGTTGAGAACTGCTTCTATTCTTTATCTGACAATGGAGTATTTTTCTCAGAATCTTACTTATTTGAGTCTGAGCACACCTTTCGAAACATAAACATTGAGATGCTCCTCATCTTCATTTGAGATAAGGACAATTTTCATTTTTTGCTTGGTAAGGGGTAAACGTAAACTTTTCTTAATTGTAGATGTCACGTCGCTTCCTCCAGCACTAAAAATAACATTATTTACAAATGTATCAACTTCTTTAACAGAGATACTTGAACGACTAATAGTCTCTTTCAATCGGTGTCTTAACTGATTTAATTCCACAAAATAAACCTTTTCTAATCATAATATTTAAAGTATGCCTTTTCTAAATAGAACTACATATCTAACTCTCCATTATTAGATAGCTTCAATCGAAATTGCGGAGTTCTCACATTTTAGAAAAAATCATCAAATAGGCTGAGTTGGTTATCTTCTGGCATATTGCCCAAGATTCCCATTTCATCCATTTTTTCAACTAATGTTGCAGAGAGGCCACCACGTTTGCGGAGCTCCATCTTGGATAAGAATTCTCCATCTTCACGTGCCTTGACCAATTGCTTAGCAACGTTTTCTCCCAAACCTTCAAGGGCCACAAAAGGTGGGACAAGAGTATCGCCTTCAATTTTAAATTCAAGTGCGTTACTATTATAAAGGTCCAGCTTACCAAATTTAAAGCCACGCTCAAGCATTTCATTGACAATTTCAAGGGTAGTGAAAAGATCATTTTCAACGTTAGTGGCTTCGTTGCGCTGCCTTTTTTCCTTAATATCCTCCATCCGAGCCTTAACTGCATCAAGACCAGCACTCATGGTTTTCAGTTCAAAGGCCTTGGCCCTGATAGAGAAATAAGCACAGTAGTACATGATTGGGTGATGAACCTTAAAGTAGGCCACGCGCAAGGCCATAAGCACATAAGCTGCCGCATGGGCTTTAGGGAACATGTACTTGATTTTCCCACAAGACTCGATATACCAATCAGGTACATTGTTGTCCCTCATAGCAGCAATATAGCCATTGCGTTCTTCCTCAGAAATCTTAAGCCAGAGCCCCTTACGCACACGTTCCATGATGGTAAAGGCCATTTTAGGTTCAAGACCCGCGTGCATGAGGTAAACCATGATATCGTCACGACAGCCGATAACAGTTTTTAGGGTGGCAATTCCCTCTTTAATCAAGTCTTGGGCATTCCCCAACCAAACGTCTGTTCCGTGCGAGAGTCCGGATAACTGCAAAAGCTCCGCAAAGGTAGTCGGATGAGTCTCATCAACCATTCCGCGAACAAAATTAGTCCCAAACTCAGGAATTCCCAGCATACCAGTAGGCGTTCCAATCTGTTCAGGAGTTACACCAAGAACCTCGGTACCTGAGAAAAGGGCCATGACATCAGGGTCATCTGCTGGAATATCCTGAGGATCAATTCCAGATAAATCCTGAAGTTTACGAATCATGGTCGGATCATCATGCCCCAGAACATCAAGTTTAAGCACGTTCTCATCAATATCGTGGAAGTTAAAGTGAGTGGTTTGCCATTCTGCCGTGTTATCATCAGCAGGGTATTGGACAGGTGTGAAATCATAAACATCCATATAGTTTGGAATAACAACAATACCACCCGGGTGCTGACCAGTTGTCCTTTTTACTCCAGCTGCACCAGTCGCTAAACGTTCCACTTCCGCTTCTGGATAGAACTTACCATAATCACGTTCATAGCCCTTAACGAAACCAAAGGCCGTTTTTTCAGCAACCGTACCTACTGTACCTGCACGGAAAGCATATTGCTCACCAAAAATGTCACGAACATCCAAGTGGGCTGAGGGTTGGTCGTCTCCAGAGAAGTTCAAGTCAATATCAGGCACCTTGTCCCCATCAAAACCAAGGAAGGTTTCAAAAGGAATATCTTGTCCATCTTTAGTATAACGGCTACCACATTCAGGACAGTCTTTATTAGGAAGATCATAACCTGATCCGACTGACCCATCTGTGATAAATTCGCTGTGCTGACAGTTTGGACAGACATAGTGAGGCGACAGAGGGTTAACCTCGGTAATCCCAATCATGGTGGCTACGAAACTTGAACCGACAGATCCACGAGAACCTACCAAGTAACCACGCGCATTGGAACGATGTACCAGCATCTGAGAAGCCAGATAAATCACAGCAAACCCATTCCCCAAAATAGAGGTCAACTCTTTCTCAATCCGCAAGTCAACAATATCTGGAAGAGGATTGCCATAAATTTCAAAGGCCTTCTGATAGGTCATCTCAGCAACCTGCTCCTCTGCCTTATCAATAAATGGCGTGTAAAGGTCTCCCTTAACCACTTCCACCTCTTCAAAACGCTGGGCAAAATCTTGTGTATTAGTAACCACAATCTCATAAGCCAAATCCTTACCAAGGAAGGCAAATTCGTCCAACATTTCATTAGTTGTACGGAAGTGAGCCTTAGGAAGGGGAGCAGGCTGGGCACCTTCCCCACGACCAATAGTACGGTTAATCATAGCCCCCTGACCCAGACTGCGGACAATAATTTCGCGATAAATCTCTTGCTCAGGCTCCAAATAGTGAACATTCCCAGTCGCAAGCACCGGCATATCAAGCTTACGTCCAACTTGAATCAAATCACGAATGACCTGCTCAATCCCCTCTTGATCCTTGATGGTTCCTTGGGCCAATAGCGGAGCGTAAATAGCAGGCGGCATAACTTCGATGAAATCATAGTACTTAGCCACTTCGACGGCAGCATCGACACCGGACGAAAGCACAGCATCAAAAACTTCACCCTCATCGCAGGCAGTTCCCAGAAGCAAACCTTCACGGTGTTGGTCTAGGACCGTTCTAGGAATACGAGCCACCCCTTCAAAATACTTGACATTAGATAGACTAACTAATTTGAAGATGTTTTTTAGCCCAACCTGATTTTGAACATAGATGGTGGCATGCTTAACACGAGCTTTCTTGTATGAATCCTCAGCCACCAACTTCGTATTGAGCTCACTCATATTGGTCAAGTCGCGATTCTCACGCGCCTCTTTCAAGAAAATGAAGAGCAAGCGACCAGTTGCTTCCGCATCGTAGTTGGCCATATGGTGGTGCTCCAAGGCCACTTGGAATCGTTTGGTCAGAGGACCCAAACCATGACGCTTATACTCTGGATAAAGATTACGAGCAAATTCAAGGGTATCGATGACAGGTTGTGTAATACGAGGTAAACCATGACGCTCATAATTGGCATTCATAAAGCCAACGTCAAAGGTAGCATTATGGGCAACCAGAACCGTGTCCTTACAGAAATCCTGAAACTCCTGCAAAACCTGCAAAATAGGCTTAGAACCCTTGACATGGTTATCTGTAATCCCTGTCAATTCCGTTGTAAAGGCAGACAGAGGGTGACCAGGATCAATGAACTCATCAAATTGTTCAATAATGTTACCTTTGTACATTTTTGAAGCCGCAATCTGAATCAAATCATTATTAACCGCAGACAAACCTGTGGTTTCCACGTCAAAAACCACATAGGTCGCTTCATTAAGCTCCATATCCACAGGATTATAGGCGATTGGAACCTTATCTTCAACGATATTGGCTTCCAAACCAAAGATAGCTTTAATGCCCTTCTTACGAGCTGCATGATAACCATGCGGGAAACTCTGCACATTGCCATGGTCAGTAATGGCCACAGCAGAATGTCCCCACTTGGCAGCTGTCGCAATCAAATCTTCAACTGTAGGCAAGGCATCCATGGTAGACATATTGGTGTGAGCATGGAACTCAACACGCTTCTGTCTCTCAGGCATAAGGTCCTTGCGTTCATGATGAACAATTTCCTTAACATCCTGAACATTCATGGTCAAGGCCTTGGTCCATTGGTTATTTTCAATATTTCCACGAACACGCAACCATGCTCCCTTGGCAATCATGTCATACTTTTTGAGATCATCATCATCCTTAGCCCATTTTTGCATGGCAAAGCTGGATGTGTAGTCGGTCATTTTAAAATTAATAATGTGGCGGCCAGTACGAGTTGTCTTGCGTTCTATACTAAAGACCATACCCTCAAAAACAATACGGTTTTCCTCATTTGTGACATCAACCATAGGGGTAATTTCAGCTTTGTCAAAACCAGCTTGGCGCTGCTTGGCTCTTTCTTTGAAGTCAAACTGGGGCTGAGGCGCAGCTTTTTCCTCGGCTGGTGGCATAGAAGCCTCCAAGGACTTAACCGCCTCACGGTTTTCCTGCACCGCTTTTTCCACCAAAGCCTCACGGGAAGTGGTAAATTCAGACTTGAGCTCCTCAGTCATGACCTCATCCGACACCATATCAAAAGAAACCTTGCCAAAACCAAAGAGCTGGAACTGGTGCTCCAAGTTAGGCAGGTGATTGATACGGAAATGGTCGTTATTGACAAAGGCTGGCGCAGAAATCAGAATCTTTTGACCATCATAGGACACACTGAGGTTAGCAAAACTACTCTTAAAGCTGGCGCTGTTGCAAAGTGGCTGACTAAAAGCTTCGCGGTAGTAAACAGAAATAAGATCCTCAGAAAAATCTACCTTTTCAGCTACTATATCAAAAGTAGCCTTAATATCAGCCTTTTCAAAGGTATTGACCAAACGAGTCTGCAATTCTTGATAGATTTCTAGAGGCAAAATCTCTGGAAAAGAAAAATGAAACTCCCAATGACGTGACACAGCATGGACCTTAACCTCAATAATATCGGCAGTCGAAAAGGCACTTGAAGTCTTAATTTCAAGCGGCATTTCTATCTGATCCATGAGTTTATTGAATAAGTCTGACATTAATTTAATTACCTCTTTTTGCAAGCTTAAATTAACTGATTAATCAACTAAAATCAGCCTAATAGCAACATTTTATTTTTCGCAGAGTACGACTATCATTTTACCATATTTTAGACTATTTTTCGATATTCTCTAAAGAAAAAAACCTCACCCTAAGGCAAGGCCAATAGTCCGACAAAATTACTCTTCTTCCTCTGTAAAATCGTCTTCTTCTTCATCTTCTTCGTTGATTTCAACATCTTCATCCAAGTCATCATCTGGAATAATCTCACTTAATTCTGAGTCGTAAGATTCCACTTCAGATTTCTCATCATCTGGATCTTCTTCATCATATTCCAATTCCTCTTCTTTATGGTCGAAATCTTCATCTTCTGGATCATCATCACGGTAATCAATAGCATCTTCATCACCATCCATGAAGGCATTAACACGTTTATTTTTACGTTTTGGTGCACCTTCTTCTTCATCTTCAAGAGTAATGATTTCCTCATCGATTTCATCAATAGCATACCATGAACGAAGACCCCATTTATTTTCACCAAGTGGGATGAAACTTCCGTCAGTGTTCAAATCTGAATAGAAAAATGGCAGAGCTTCACGGATAGCAGCGTCAGATTTTTCAAGGTAAGTTTGAATTTCATTCACAAGATCGCTAAAATACATTTCATGATCGCGGCCACGCTCTTCTAAGATAGCACGAGCAACCTCAATCATGGAAAGTTCACTTTTTTCTTGTCCAGCAAATACTTCTAATTCCAAGGCAATTCTCCTTATTATATTTGGATGAGCTAAAAAGCCACAATAATCCAATTGTCTATAAATATCGTTCCTTATTATTTTACGCTAAAAAGAGCAATTCGTCAAAGGATTTATCAGAGTTTTCCCAAAAGATACAAAAAGTCAAGGAATCCTAAGACTCCTTGACTCCTTTAATCTCAATTTTTAACTGAAATAGATGATTATTTTACTTTAGCTGAGCTTGTAATCACTTCAACTGCTTTCTTCATAGCAATATCATGTTTAAGCATATCAGCAGAAAGAAGTGCACGAACTTGTTCAACTTCCATGTTGTATTCAGTTGCAAGATCTGTGATTTCTTTTTCGATTTCTTCATCACTTGCTTCAAATCCTTCAGCAGCTGCGATAGCTTCGATAACAAGGTTAGTTTTCACACGTTTGTCAGCATCTGCTTCGTATTGTGCGTGAAGGTCTTCTTCAGTTGTACCTGTCAATTGGAAGTACATTTCTGGTGAGATCCCTTGACGTTGCATGTTGCTCATGAATTCGTTCATAGCACGATGAACTTCGTCATGTACCATTTCTGATGGCAATTCAACGATTTCAGCGTTTGCAACAGCCAATTCAAGCGCAGCACCTTCAACAGCGTCGTCAAATGCAATTTCTTTAGCTGCTTCAAGTTCTTTACGGTATTTAGCTTTCAACTCATCAAGTGTTTCAACTTCTTCGTCGATGTCTTTTGCCAATTCATCGTCAAGAGCTGGAACTTCTTTAGTTTTAACTTCATGAACAGTAGTAACGAAGAGTGCTGCTTTACCAGCAAGATCTTCAGCTTGGTAATCTTCTGGGAAAGTAACGTTTACTTCTACAGTTTCACCAGCTTTTGAACCAACCAATTGGTCTTCAAATCCTGGGATAAATTGACCTGAACCAAGTTCAAGTGAGAAGTTATCACCTTTACCACCGTCAAATTCAACACCATCAACTGAACCAACGAAGTCAATAACAACTGTATCACCTTCAGCAGCTGCATCTTCTTTGATAACCAATTCAGCAAGGTTGTTGCGTTCGCGTTCAACTTTAGCATCAACTTCTTCGTCAGTCACTTCTTTAGAAGCTTCTACAGTTACTTCAAGTTCTTTGTAGTCACCAAGTTTAACTTCAGGTTTAGTTACAACTTCTGCAGTCAATTTCCAATCTTGTCCTTTTTCCATTGAAACAACATCAATTTTTGGTTGTGCAACAACATCAAGACCAAGTTCAGCAACAGCTGCTTCGTAAACTGATGGCAAGATTGCATTCAAAGCATCTTCGTAAAGTGCTTCTTCACCAAATTTTTGGTTAAATACGGCACGTGGCATATGTCCTTTACGGAAACCTGGTGCGTTCAATTCTTTTTTAATTTTATTAAATGCTTTGTCAAGAGCTGGTTTGATTTTATCTTGACCAATTGTAAATGTAATCACGCCACGGTTAGTAGCAGTGTTTTCAAATGATGTAGACATTTAGTCATTTCTCCTTAAAAATTTTGTATACAGCTTAGTTTATCATATTTCACGGGCTTTTTAAAGTTTTTTGTGCAAAATATTATCAATTTTGAGAGCCTTATCATATCTAGCGTCACATTGCTCATGTTTTCTGTTTAAAACTTGCCTTGTTGATATTTTTTTACTAAACTATGTCTATGAACATTATCACAAAATATATTCAACAACTTGATGCCGAAGAAATTGCTCTTACTTTGTTATCAAAAGTAATTTCACTTATTCTGCTTTTGATTGTCTTTGCCATAGCTAAACGCATCATAAGTTTTATCTTTAAGCACACCATTGAAAAATCAATCGGACTTTCCCGTCAATCACTTGCCAGACAAAAGACTATTATAAAACTTTTAAAAAACATCATTAATTATGTCTTTTACTTCTTCCTGATTTACAGCATTTTAAGCGTCCTAGGTGTACCTATTTCAAGCCTTTTAGCTGGAGCAGGGATTGCTGGGTTGGCCATCGGTTTAGGGGCACAGGGTTTTCTTACTGATGTCGTTAATGGCTTCTTCATTCTTTTGGAGAATCAGTTTGAGGTAGGTGACTCTATCGTTATCGGATCAGTTGAAGGTACTATTTCAAGCGTTGGTATCCGGACTACACAAATCCGTGGTTTTGATGGTACTCTCCATTTCGTTACTAATCGCAGTATATCGGTTGTCAGTAACAAGTCTCGTGGTGCCATGCGAGCTCAAATTGATCTTCCTATTTTTGCCAATACAGACCTAGATGAAGTTACTAGAATTATCGAGGAAACCAATAAAGAAAACTTAGAAAACTTTCCTGAAATCGTGGAAGCTCCTAAAGTTCTTGGACCACGTACCACCACTAATGGTCAACTGGTCTTCCGAGTTGATATCTTCGTTCAACATGGTAGTCAAAGTAAAATTTACTCTGCCTTTTATAAACTATATCAGGAAAGTCTCTTAACTAATAACATCATCTTAGCTACTCCCAATGCTACAATAATTACAAAAAAATAAATCTGGACCCTTAAATCCAGATTTTTAAATTCCAAATATTTTTATCTTTAAAGCCAATCAAAATCAAACATGGAAAGACAACAAAGGCACGCCTAAAGGTAAGCGAAGAGGCTTAACGACCTATCATTTTGATTTTCATAGGGTATTAAAACTTACGAATTGGATCTGTAGCATAATCTGCACGCGCACCACCAATTAATTTTGGACGGGAAGCTAGGGCTGTCACATGAGCACCGCCCAATTCTCTTTGGACAGGAATCAGTGGGACTTGAACACGCTTAACATGCATACCGATAAAAGTATCACCGATATCGAGACCGGCATGAGCAACAATCTCTTCAACCTCAACAGGGTCATCCATGTATTTGAAAGCAGCAACCTGACCGCTTCCTCCAGCATGCAGATTAGGAATAACATTGACAATTTCTAAATCCTTATCTTCTGCCACCTGACGCTCAACAACTAAAGCACGATTAAGATGTTCACAGCCCTGCACTGCTAGCTGAATCCCTTTCGCCTTGAGCTCTTCCAAAATAGTCTTAACAACGACCTCACCAATCTCTGCACTGCTATTTTTCCCGATAAGACCACCAGCAACCTCACTTGAAGATAGGCCTAGAACAAAGATTTGGCCTTTTTTAATAGCAGAGCGGTCAATGATATCAAGCACTATAGTCCGTGTTTGATTCTCCAAATCCTGCAAGTTCATAATCTACCTCTTTCTATCAAAACGCTTAAAAGCAACAAACAAGAGATAAGCAAGTCCCATACCAAAGAAATTCTGGAGGACATTGCCAAAAATACCAGCCAGGGCAGCTCCCAATCCATATCCTAGAACTAAGGCAGCTACTACATACCAGCCAACCATGGCAAGACTAGCCAAGGCTAAGCCGATAATACGCTTCTTGTCCTTCCAGCCAGCAAAATAACCTTGGGCCCCATGGGCAATCAAACTATGAATCATATACTGGGGATAACCTAGCAGAAGGTCAATCAAGAAGCCTGACAGACCACCAACAATCGTCCCAGCCTTAGAACCCAGATAGAAGGCTGTAAAGTAGATACCAACATCTAAAAGTGTCAAAAAACCTGTCGGTGTTGGCACATGGATGTAGGCCAAAACCACACTGAGGGCAGTCAAAATTGCAAGTAGCGTTAATTCCTTGGTCTTATTAGTTCTCATAATTTTGTTTCACTCCATACTGATCTGAATGTAGAATTGCCTGATAAACAAAGTCCTTAGAAATCTCAACAGCCTCAAGCGGTGTTTTTCCTAGCACCAATTGACTGGCAATACTAGAAGCAAAGGTACAGCCCGCACCAACATTGTTTTTAGAAGAAACAGGACTCTCCAGGACCTTAAAGTCTTGACCATCATAAAAAACATCAAGAGCTAATTCCTTACTCAAGCGGTTTCCACCCTTGATAACCACATTTTTAGCACCAAGTTCATGGAGTTCCTTAGCCACAGCCTTCATATCTTCCAAACTTTTGATTGTTTTTTGGGACAATAGCTCAGCTTCTACCAAATTAGGAGTGATGATGGTCGCATAAGGGAAGAATTTCAAAAGTTCTTCACGCAGAGCACTGACTTCAACATCATGACTTTCCTTGCAGACAAGTACAGGGTCCAGAACGACTGGAATACCAGCATGTGCTTTCACAAAGTCCAGTGCCTGCTCAGCCACATCCACATTAGGCAAGAGACCAAGTTTAATTCCTGCAAAATCCACATCCTTCAAACTCTTTAACTGATGACCAAAAACAGTATTATCCGTCGCAAAAACTTCAAAACCATTTTCAGTCATTGCTGTCAAACAAGTCACTGCTACAAAGCCATGCAAATGATTGGTCGTATAAGTTGCCAAATCAGCGTAGAGGCCACCACCACTAAAAATATCATTGCCTGAAATAGCTAAAATGTAGTTAGTCTTCATAAATAATCTCCTTTAAGTAAAGCCCATTGCCAGCCGCAGTTGGACCAGCCAGATTTCTATTTTGAGACTCCAAGACAGTCTTGATTTGGCTGACCGGCATGCGACCATTGCCAATTTTCAAGAGGGTCCCCACCATATTGCGGACCTGTTTATAAAGAAAGCCATTGCCTGAAAAGGTAAAAACTAGAAAGCCTGTTTTAGAATCTTGATTAACAGTTGCCCTTGTTATGGTACGAACCTTATTTTCAACCGCTGTTCCTGAAGCTGTAAAGCCTGTAAAATCATGTGTCCCTTCCAAATCCTTGATAGCCTCTTGCATAAGAGATAAATCTAAGGGATAGGGATAAGAAGTCGCATAGTTTCGCATCATGGGATTCTTAGGACGACCATTGTCCACTAAAAATTCATAGGTCTTATTGTGCTTATTATAGCGAGCATGAAAATCATCCCCAACCTGCTCAACTGCTACCACATCAATATCCTCAGGAAGCTGACTGTCCAGTCCAAAGCGCAAGCGTTCAGCATCACGCGCCTGAGGTAAATCAAAATGGATAACTTGTCCGTAGGCATGAACACCAGAGTCTGTCCGTCCTGCCCCATGTATCTTAACAGGAACTCCGCTATTTAAACGTTCTAAAGTTTTTTCAATCTCTTCCTGTACCGAGCGCACCTTAGTCTGGCGCTGGAAACCAGCAAAGAGAGTACCATCATAGGAAATAGTTGCCTTATATCTAGTCATGTCATTATTTTACCACTACTTAAGCTAATTAACTAGTAGCGCAGTCAAAAACTGTCCGGGGACAGAATAAGATTTGTTATTTGCTATATTTGTGCCAAGAAAAGTCGATTATATTAACAAAAAAATAACACTCGATTGAGCGTTATTTTTATTTGATTTCTTATTCACCTTCAAAAGCATCTTTAACTTTATCAAAGAACCCTTTTCGTTTAGGATTCACAGCTTTATCACCGCTTGCTTCTGCAAATGCTTTAAGAGCTTCTTTTTGTGCTTCATTCAGCTTAGTTGGAGTAACGATATTAACTGTTACGTGTTGATCACCTTGACCACCGCCACGCAATTTAGGTGCACCCTTACCTTTTAGACGGAATGTCTTCCCAGTCTGGGTTCCAGCAGGAATAGTCATTTCAACATCGCCATGGACTGTTGGAATTTCAACAGTATCACCTAATGCCGCTTGAACAAAATTAATATTCATCGTGTAATAAATCGTTGAACCGTTACGCTCAAATTTATTACTTGGCAAAACATTGATGATGACAAAGAGATCACCATATGGACCACCATTAAATCCGGCTTCACCTTGACCTTGCAAGCGAATTTGTTGACCTGTTTCAACACCTGCAGGAATTTTAACAGAAACTTTGTGAGTTTTCTTCTCATGGCCAGTTCCATGACAAGTAGTACATGGTTCTTTAATTTCTTTACCTGTTCCATGACAGACATCACAAGTTACTTGACGGCGCATCATACCAAGAGGTGTTTGAGTATCTACATTGATAACTCCTTGTCCATGACAACGACCACATGTTACAGGGCTTGTGCCAGGTTTAGCTCCAGTTCCAGAACATGTTGAACATGATGCTTCACGATTGTAAGAAACTTCTTTTTCAACGCCAAAGATGGCTTCCTCAAAACTCAAGTTAACACGGTACTGAAGGTCATCACCTTGACGTGGTGCATTAGGATTTCGCATACCTCCGCCACCACCAAAGAATGATGAAAAGATGTCTTCAAACCCACCAAAACCAGCACCATCAAAACCGCCAAAGCCACCAGCTCCGCCACCGAAACCACCATTTGCTCCAGCAGGTCCAAACTGGTCATAAGAAGCACGTTTCTTCTCATCACCTAAAGTTTCATAAGCTTCTTGAACCTCTTTATATTTTTCTTCAGCACCAGCCTCTTTATTGATATCTGGATGGTATTTTTTTGAAAGCTTACGATATGCTTTCTTAATCTCATCTTGTGAGGCATCTTTGGATACCCCAAGACGATCGTAAAATTCTTGATTATTCATTTTAATACCTTTTTGTTGTTTTATTGATAATTTTATTAAGTGGTGGAGACGCAAGCGAGCGACTAAGCGTTTCATTGCTTATTTTTAACCCAAAGGTTTCAAAAATCCCCTCGTAACTGTAGCATTCGCTACTGTTACTCTAACCACGGCGAAAATTATCGGCTGAGCGACCTTCGGTCGCATTTTCATTTACTAGAATAAGATTTTTAGAAAGTGTTATTCACTGTTGCTTACTATTTCAATCTCTATCCTGTCTAGATTTTCTAGGAAGAGAGCATAATAGTCTTGACCAGTTGCAGAAGGATAGAATTTATCACATCTCCAGTTACCCAAAAACAGAGGCTGGTTTGCAACCTCTGTGATTGAGTGTATAGTTATGACGTAAGGAGCCTAATCCTCTCTATGTCATTCAGCTAAATTGAGTTCGAGCTAAGAACTTCGGAAAAAAGATAACTTTCCTTGAATGCAGATATTCAACGTCAAGTTCCTATTTTTCTGTCGTTCATTTAACGCTCTCACATCTTATTTTTCAGTAAACTCACCGTCAACAACGTCATCACCATTGTTTGTTGAATCAGTTGATTGTGCACCTTCAGCACCTGCTTGCGCTTGTTGGGCTGCTGCAGCTTGCTCGTAAAGTTTAACTGCAAGTGCTTGAGCTTTTTCGTTAAGGGCTTCAAGTTTAACTTTCATGTCTTCAACATTGTTAGCTTCTTGAGCAGCTTTCAATTCGTCAAGAGCAGCTTGTGTTGCGTCACGTTCTGCGTCGAAACCTTTTCCTTCAGTTTCTTTGATTGTTTTCTCAGTAGCAAAGATAGCTTGGTCAGCATTGTTACGAAGATCAACTTCTTCTTTACGTTTAGCATCAGCTTCTGCATTTGCTTCTGCATCTTTCATCATTTTTTCGATTTCTTCATCAGTCAAACCTGAGTTAGATTGGATAACGATGTGTTGTTCTTTTTGTGTTCCAAGATCTTTAGCTTTTACAGAAACGATACCGTTTTTGTCGATATCGAATGTTACTTCGATTTGTGGAATACCACGAGGTGCTGCAGGGATGTCAGTCAATTGGAAGCGTCCAAGAGTCTTGTTGTCTGCTGCCATTGGGCGTTCACCTTGAAGGACGTGGATATCAACGGCTGGTTGGTTGTCTGCTGCAGTTGAGAAGACTTGTGATTTAGAAGTTGGAATAGTTGTATTGCGGTCGATCAATTTAGTGAAGACGCCACCCATTGTTTCAATACCAAGTGACAATGGTGTTACATCAAGAAGAACGACATCTTTAACGTCACCAGTGATAACCCCACCTTGGATAGCAGCACCCATAGCAACAACTTCATCTGGGTTAACTGATTTATTTGGTTCTTTACCCGTCTCAGCTTTAACAGCTTCTACAACAGCAGGAATACGAGTTGAACCACCAACCAAGATAACTTCATCAATTTCTGAAAGTGACAAACCAGCATCTGAAAGGGCTTGGCGAACTGGAACTTTAGTACGTTCTACAAGGTCACGAGTCAAATCATCAAATTTAGCGCGTGACAAGCTCATTTCCAAGTGGAGAGGTCCAGCAGCACCTGCTGTGATAAATGGCAATGAAATTTGTGTTTGGGTAACACCTGAAAGATCTTTTTTAGCTTTTTCAGCTGCATCTTTCAAACGTTGAAGGGCCATCTTATCAGCGGCAAGATCGATGCCATTTTCTTTTTTGAATTCTTCTACCAAGAAATCAATGATTTTTTGGTCAAAGTCATCACCACCAAGTTTGTTATCTCCTGCAGTAGACAATACATCAAAGACGCCATCACCCAATTCAAGAATTGAAACGTCGAATGTACCACCACCAAGGTCAAATACCAAGACTTTTTCTTCCTTATCTTGTTTATCAAGACCATAAGCAAGCGCAGCTGCAGTTGGTTCGTTAACGATACGTTCTACTTCAAGACCTGCAATTTTACCTGCATCTTTTGTTGCTTGACGTTGAGCATCGTTAAAGTAAGCTGGAACAGTGATAACGGCTTTAGTTACTTTTTCACCAAGATAGTCTTCAGCATAACCTTTAAGGTATTGAAGGATCATTGCTGAAATTTCTTGTGGTGTGTATTCTTTACCGTTAGCAGCAACTTTTTGAGCAGTACCCATCAATGATTTAACTGACATGATTGTATCTGGGTTTGTAACTGCTTGGCGTTTTGCAGCATCACCAACGATGATTTCACCATTTTTGAATGATACTACTGAAGGTGTTGTACGGTTACCTTCTGGGTTAGCGATGATTTTTGCTTCAGTTCCTTCAAGAACTGATACTGCTGAGTTAGTTGTACCTAAGTCAATACCAATGATTTTAGACATAGTTAAGATACCAAGAACACCAAGAAAGCGAAACAAATTCTAGGAAACCAACGCTGCACGCTTGCGTGTAAGGCGGTTTATCTAAATTCCGAGCTTTCCGTTCGGGTTCAATTCCTTTCAAATTTTAAGTAATATTTCTTTTTTCTATCATAGTTTTCTGTCATTTCGGACAAATTACCAATTACTAGACTGTTTCCTAGGGAAAGTTATCTAGTAAAATGTGATCTGATTTATCTTGTCCAACGCAATTCTGCTACCTTTACATGCGCAGTAGCTGTCTGAGTTTTCTTCGTCAGAAATGACTGTGAAAACTCTAGGCAGCCTTGCGGGAGTCTATAGGTCAGGGGAGTGACCTATAGAGAGTGGCAACTTAAAACCAAGACTTGCCACCGAAGAAATCATTTTTTGACAGAAGCTAGGCTTCTTTTATTTCCAACCTCAAAACATCTCCCAGATATTTTGAGCTGTCTTACCGCCTAATTGTAAACCACAACCATTGCTGGTCTTAGAAGGCGTTCATGAAGTTTATAGCCTTTTTGGAAGACTTGAGCAATACTATCAGCTGGGTGTTCATCATCAGCAGGGAGTGTTTGTACTGCCATATGTAGGTTATGGTCAAAGTTTTCGACTGGAACTTCTTCGATTCCTTCTTCTTTGAGAGCTTGAATCAAGCTTTCTTGAACCATTTCGATTCCTTTTTTAACATCATCAGTCAAGCCCTCAACAGCTAGAGCACGCTCTAGATTATCCAAACTTGGCAAGATTTTCTTAGCCAAGTCTTGTGAGCGATAACGTTGTAAGGTTTGACGTTCTTCGTTAGCACGGCGTTGAATATTTTGCATTTCTGCGTGAGCTCGAAGATATTTGTTTTCAAACTCTTCAGCGCGCTCATTAGCCAAATCTAAATCTGATTTTTCAGGCGTTTCAGAAGTTTCTTCTACAGCTTCTTCCGTCACTTCAACTTCCTCTACTACCTCTTCATTTTTAATATCTTCTGACACGGAGTGCCTCCTTAATTTATTTTTCACTTTCTTTAGCATGATGCCTCAATATCCTAATTCACTTCATAATGATTGCTATTCAGATATCGGTAATAGTCTCCAAGTTTCATAGCAAGCACACGTCCTATAACATTTACAAGACTAACACTTCTGCGATAGTCCATATCAATAGGACCGATTAAACTTAGTAGACCGAATCCACGATATGGGATTAAAAACTTGTGTGTTAGAACCGTACTATTTGCAAGTGCTTCTTCCTTACTATCAGCAACCTGAACAGTTGCCATTTCCTCTTCTTGAAGACCTTTTCTTAATGTCAAAGCTACGCTCTGCTCATTATCCAAAAAGCGATAAGTTTTTAAATCAGCATAGTCGAGTGAATTAACTTTACCTGAAATAAAGACCATCTCCTTAAAGAGCTCTGCAAAGATATAGTCAAATAAATCTAAAACATTATCAGTAATAGCGAAATATTTTTGAACAATTTGTGGAATTTCCGTTCTTAATTTGTAATGGATATCCATGACAGGCTGACCTAAAAGCCGCTCATCAACTATTTCTTTTAAAGTAATAAGGTCCTTAGTTAAAAAGTTCTTAGGAATTGCAAATTGAATTGTTGCTGGCTTTGATTCATCTAATGTCAAAACCGCAAGTGCATCATGGCTTGATAGCTGGACGATATTAAAAGCTGTCAAACGTTGCCGAGATGGCTCAACATCCTGTATAACAGACGTATATCCTGTCATATCTGATAAAATCTGACTGGCTTTTTGTAAAATATCATCAAGTCTAAAGGCTTCAAAATCGAAGGCTTTAATCACTTGATAAATATCTTGCTCATTTATACTATCTAAACTCAATGAATGTTCAACAAAGTATTTGAAACCAGCTGGACTAGGCATCCGCCCGCTTGAAGTATGAGCTTTTTCTAAAAGACCAAGTCTCTCAAGTTTAGCCATGTCATTGCGAATAGTTGCACTAGACGAATCAATCGTACTTTGAAGTGCCTTAGAACCTACAGGTTCATGTGTCTGGGTAAACAACTCTACAATTAGATTTAGAATGTCATTCTGACGTTGTGTAATCAAACACAATCACCTCACTCTCTTTAGCACTCGACA
The DNA here is from genome assembly GCF_000376985.1 of Streptococcus henryi DSM 19005. GTDB lineage: Bacteria > Bacillota > Bacilli > Lactobacillales > Streptococcaceae > Streptococcus > Streptococcus henryi. Next base: position 4,224 of record NZ_AQYA01000035.1, on the reverse strand, counting down.
ACATCGACTGCTAACTTATGTTTTAATTATACTCCTTTTAAGAATGGTGTCAAGAAAAAAACACAAAAAATTAGCACTCGTTTAAAAAGAGTGCTAATTTTTTATTCATCATAACTTGTTAACTGATTTTCTTCTATTATCTCAATTAATTTTTGGGCATAGTCCGGGTCACTTGAGTAATAATATTCTTGTAACTTTTTAGCTGGAGTCTTATAACCTTTTGAAGTGGCTAACTTTACATAAAGTTCCTCGTCTAAGAACTCACCTTTTTTAAGAGAATACATATAATCATAAATTGAATCTTCCCAACTTGAGTAAACAGCAAATGTCTCTGGATTTTCTATCCACTTTCCTTTTGAGTATGTAGATTTCATCAATACAATTTTCTCTTGATTTGCTTTTGCTTTTTGAGAAAATAAATTATGATATTTATCTGCCAAAAGACTGGTCCCATATTCTGTTTCCAGCGCAGCTTGTCCAATAATAATTGAAGGTCTTACACCATAAGCTCTAGCAACTTTCTGAGCAGCAGGAGCAATCTTTTCTATAAACGATGTTTTTGATAAAACCGGTTCTTGACTTTTACTAGCACTAGGTTTTGACCGATTCAAGATTAATGGAAAAATAATGAAGAGTAGAAAAACTAACAGAATCAGTAAAAACTTCTTTAAGGATAGTCGCGATCTCATTTGCCACTCTCCTTCAACACTGCAATATATTCTTCTAGAGATAAATTGTGTTCTGTCATATATTTAGCTGACTCTACTCCCACATAACGGTAGTGCCAATCTTCATAACCAATACCTGTACTTTCCTGCTTGTCATCAGCAAATCGCAAAACAAAACCATAATCTGGAGCTAGTTCTTTAATTTGCTGAACCACATCTGGATCACTCTCATTAAGCGAAGCAACATTACTCATATCAATAGCTAGCCCTGTTTGATGCTCGCTAGCCCCTGCCGGCTGTGAATAAGTTTGAACAACTTCTTCTGCACCCTCTTGAGTCAGACTTGGATCATTAGCAATCTCTTGCTGAACATAGTAATCATATAGCTCTTCTTGATAGGCAACACTTCGATAACCGGATATTAAATACTCATTTGCATCAATTGTTCTTGCTGCAGCTAAGAAATTTAGCACATTTTCTGCAATTCTGGAATCAACATGAATTCCCTCAATCTCTGTAACCTCTGGATTTAACTCCTCAGTTATGTTATCACGATTAACCAATACGAGTTCCCAGTCTGAAGACAAGACAGAAGGCAGTCCATTTTCTGATTCACTGACTTGTGAGCTTGATGTTTCTGTAGATTGAACCGAGATTTCATTACTTGATTGGTTTTCAACTTGAACCTCTTTGTCTTGGATAAATAAATACAAACACATTAAAAACACAAGAACAACTAAAATTTGTAATACTATTCCTAAAAAACTATTTTTTTTCATTCTTTATTTTTCTAATAATTCTTGACCAGCTTGACGATATGACATATCACCAATTGCTTCAATTGTAAACTTTCCATCTTTAAAACTAACAGCAGAAATACTACCATTATCTAAGCTGAGTTTTTCACGATTATTATCAATCAGCCATAAAAAAGTATTAATTGTCATACCATGACTGACAATTATGGCATTGCCTCCACCACTTGCTTCCATTTCCTCAGCAATTGCTGTGAAGCCGTCCCAAATTCTCTCACTCAAAACTTCCCAAGATTCTGCCCAGCCAGCCGTATCAACTTCGACAATACTTTGAGCCAATTCAGGGTAAGTTACATCTTTAACTGTTTTTCCACCTTCAAAAGCCTTGGTTCTAGGTAGAACACCAAAAAACAGTTCACCATCATAACCACCGTCCAAACTCCCAAAGCACCATTCTCGAATACGCTTATCACGCTTATATGGAAGGTGTTCATTATGAGTTTCACGTAAAATGATCTCCATTGTTTGAATTGTACGACCTGAATCACTTGAGTAAGCAGCTTTGAATGGGATTTCGGCTAATCTTAAGCCAAGACCAAGTTCTTTAATACCTTGCTCACCCAATTCAGTTAAAGGAGTATCGCTCCATCCCTGAGCTCGGCCAATTGTATTAAACATTGTTTTACCATGACGTGCAATGTATAACTTTGTTTCTACCATTTTCTCCTCCATACTTAAATCTTCTATTATTGTTAATTATAACATTTAAAGAAAACACTTGCAAAACCAGCAAGTGTTTGTTTTCTTATTAATTTTTGAAACTATGAATCGGAGCTGGAATTTGACCACCACGTGCAATAAAATCAGCTGAAGAATTTTTATTCACTTTCATAACTGGTGCAGTTCCAAGCAAACCACCAAACTCAATCATATCTCCCTCTTTTCCTTTAGGGATGATACGTACTGCTGTTGTCTTTTGATTGATAACACCAATAGCTGCCTCGTCAGCGATCATAGCTGCTATGGTTTCATATGGAGTATCCTCAGGAATAGCAATCATATCAAGACCAACTGAACAAATAGCTGTCATGGCTTCAAGTTTTTCAAGATTCAATGACCCATTCTGAACAGCAGCAATCATACCTTCATCTTCAGAAACTGGAATAAAGGCACCTGACAAACCACCAACTTGATTACAAGCCATCACACCACCTTTTTTAACTTGGTCATTAAGCAAAGCTAAGGCAGCTGTTGTCCCATGCGTTCCAACTGTTTCAAGACCCATCTCTTCCAAAACACGAGCAACTGAATCTCCAACAGCAGGGGTAGGAGCTAAAGAAAGGTCAACGATACCAAATTTAACACCGAGACGTTCTGAAGCCATTTGCCCAACCAATTGACCGATCCGTGTAATCTTAAAGGCTGTCTTTTTGACTGTTTCAGCAACGACATCAAAAGACTCACCACGAACTTTTTCAAGAGCACGTTTTACAACACCTGGACCAGAGACCCCAACATTGATAACGACATCAGCTTCTCCGACACCATGAAAGGCACCAGCCATGAATGGATTATCCTCAACAGCATTAGCAAAAACAACTAATTTTGCAGGTCCCATCTCAGAGAGCTCGGCTGTTTCCTTAATAACACGCCCCATATCACGGACAGCGGTCATATTAATACCAGATTTTGTAGACCCAATATTAACTGATGAACACACTTTGTCTGTGACAGCTAACGCTTTTGGAATTGAATTAATGAGAATCTCATCACCTTTTTGATAACCCTTTTGTACCAAGGCAGAGAAACCACCAATAAAATCTACCCCAATCTCATGAGCTGCCTTATCAAGTGCTTTTGCAATTGGAACATAGTCAGTAGCATCAGTAGCTGCCCCAATAAGAGAAATTGGTGTTACAGAAACCCTCTTATTAACAATTGGAATACCTAATTCCGCAGCGATCTCATCACCAACTTTTACCAAATTAGAAGCTTTAGAAACTACTTTGTTATAAACTTTCTCAGCAACACGGTCAATATCAGTATCAATACAATCTAAAAGAGAAATTCCCATCGTGATAGTACGAACATCAAAATTTTGTTCCTCAATCATTGCAATGGTTTCAGTAACCTGTCTAATATCCATTTCTACCTATCTCCAATCTTACAAATTATGCATAGCATCAAAAATAGCAGAGCTTTGAATATTAATTTTAACATTCAGAGTCTCACCATATGCTTCAAACTCTGAACGCAATTTAGTAAAGTCTTTTTTCTCGTCAGATGAAACCACAGCCATCATCGTAAAGAATTCATCCAAAACAGTCTGAGAAATATCATCAATATTTAACCCGAGCTCAGCAATCTTAGCTGAAACCCCTGCAACAATACCTGTTCTATCCTTACCAACTACAGTAATAATCGCCTTCATAAGAATCCTCCATAAATGAATTTGTTCAATTTTACCATATTATAGCAAAAAAAGCCATAAAATAGAGAATTTTCCGAAAATATTTTCAAAATTCACGAACGAAATATCAAAATCTTAGACTTATAATTCATAAACACAATGGAAAAGGTAATACAAAAACTATCCCTCCCTAAAATCAATAAACCATGGCGCCATCTTTCTTAAGAGAGCCTTCCTACCTTCAAAACGTTCTCCAGCCAATAAGCGATCTAAGCTCCTCTTCTCCTTATCTCCTAAACCTTCCCTAACGCGATCCAAAACATCGTAATAAGCCACATAGTCATCCAAAACCATCTCCTGACTGCTTACTAAATGGCCCACTTCACTGATT
>NZ_AQYA01000034.1 GCF_000376985.1 Streptococcus henryi DSM 19005 | reverse complement strand
AATCACTGTGTGGTTTTATTTTGAAGCTAGTTTTTGCCCAGACTCTTCTGTCTTTATTATTTGTTTGCAAGCAAGTCGCGGATTTCTGCAAGAAGTTCTTCTTGAGATGGACCTTCTTCTTCAACAACTTCCTCTTCTTTTTTGCCAATTGAGATAGCATGATTTGCAGCTTTTACAACGAAGAAGAGTGTAGTACCAACGATGATAAAGTTGATGATTGCGCTCAAGAAGCTACCGTATTTAACACCATTCCATACAAGGTCAGCAATGTTTTCAACATTAGCAGCTTTCAAAGCTGGATTAAGGATAAGTGGAGTGATGATATCTCCTACAAGTGACGTAATGATTGCATTGAAAGCAGCCCCCATAACGACAGCTACAGCAAGGTCCAAAACATTACCTTTAAACAAAAATTCTTTAAGTTCTTTAATCATGAAAATTCTCCTATTTATTATTTCATTCTCATTATATCAGAAAGCCTTAAAGAAAAGCAATATAATTGCTTGAATTATGCTTAAAATCAGGCGTTTTATAGGATATGGCGTTACTTATTTCCTTGTCAAACACATTATTTTTTGATAGAATAGTTTTTAATTGAATAGTGTCTTTTGAGATTAGTAGCCTTATGGAAATTTGCAGGGAATAGAAGCCGTGACTGGAAGCTTCTTAAATGAAAATTTGGTGAATTCACTCAGTGATATAAGATAGGAATTAAGGTCTGAGAATTCAGATGAAAACGGATGGTACCGCGTGTCAACGCTCCGAGTATTTATTGGAGTGTTGGCGCGTTTTTCTTTTTCAGTCGCTTCAAACTGAGTTGATACAGCGTCACTTTCGTCTTGCCTAACTCCAGTTATGTCTGCGACTCATTTCCTCGTCTGAATCCAATTTGGAGAGACTGAATAGTATCGGAATTTCATTTCTTCGTCAAGTTCCCTTGCCTACCACCAGGTATGCCTTCGGTCACTTTCCTCGAACTGAAAACTCTAAGGAACGAGAATGAAATTAGCGTCTCAGCTCCTCGTCTGAATCCAGTTTGGAGTGACTAAACATAGGGAGAAGACTATTTTGGTCAAGATTTCTTTTCTCGAACTGCAAACTCTGGAAAAGGGAGACTAGGATAAGGCTTCATTGTATGTCTTAATCTCCTTTGGAATTACTGGCAGCAACCAAAAGCTATTCAAATACAAACAAGAATTATTAAAGAAAGGAATGTTCAGTTAGTTATGTTAACTGAACACGCCCTAAGGGCTATGTGAAAAAGATAAACTTCTCCTAGGCGTGAGCGCCTTGTCGAGTTTCCTATTTTCACTGTGCCCTTTACGGGCTTTGTATCTTAAATTATGGATTTACAAGCGCAATTAGAAGAGTTGAAGGTGTCAACTCAGGCTAAACTTAAAGAAATGACTGGCGATCATAAGAAGGAATTGCAAGATCTTCGTGTGGCTGTATTGGGTAAAAAGGGGTCTTTGACTGAATTACTCAAAGGGCTTAAAGATCTTTCAAATGACCTTCGTCCTGTGGTTGGAAAACAGGTCAATGAAGTTCGTGACGTCTTGACTAAGGCATTTGAAGAACAGGCTGAAATTGTTGAAGCTGCAGTTATTCGTGCCAAATTGGAATCTGAAAGTTTGGATGTGACCCTCCCTGGACGTAAGGTAGCTCTAGGAAATCGTCACATTTTGACACAAACGAACCAAGAAATCGAAGATATCTTCTTGGGAATGGGCTTCCAAGTTGTGGATGGTTTTGAAGTTGAAAAAGATTACTACAACTTCGAACGTATGAACCTTCCCAAAGATCACCCAGCTCGTGATATGCAGGATACTTTCTACATTACCGAAGAAATCTTGCTTCGTACCCATACGTCACCAGTTCAAGCACGTACTCTTGACCAACATGATTTTTCAAAAGGTCCTCTTAAAATGATCTCACCGGGACGCGTTTTCCGTCGTGATACAGATGACGCTACACACAGCCACCAATTCCATCAAATTGAAGGCTTGGTTGTCGGTGAAAACATTTCTATGGGTGACTTGAAGGGTACTCTTGAGATGATTAGTCAAAAAATGTTTGGTGCTGAACGTAAGATTCGTCTTCGTCCATCTTATTTCCCATTCACTGAGCCATCAGTTGAAGTTGATGTTTCTTGCTTCAAGTGTGGTGGTAATGGTTGTAACGTATGTAAGAAGACTGGTTGGATTGAAATTCTTGGAGCTGGTATGGTTCACCCAAGCGTTTTGGAAATGTCTGGCGTTGACTCTGAAAAATACTCTGGCTTCGCATTTGGACTTGGTCAAGAACGTATTGCCATGCTTCGCTATGGTATCAATGATATTCGTGGTTTCTATCAGGGAGATGTTCGCTTTACAGAACAATTTCGTTAAGCTAGGTTGAAGAGGGATCTTTATGGCAACTGTAAGTATTGAAAAAGTCAGTAAAGACAAATTGCCTCTTTTACAGAAAATTGCTATGCAAACCTTCCGTGAAACCTTTGAGTTTGATAATACGGAAGAGCAATTGCAAGATTTTTTTGACGAGGCCTACAAACTGTCTGATTTTGAAGCGGACTTAGAAAATCCAGAAACAGAAAGTTACTTTGTTCTAGTTGAGGGACAAGAAGCTGGCTTTCTCAAAGTGAACTGGGGTTCTGCCCAAACAGAACAAGAATTGGACAGTGCCTTTGAAATTCAGCGGATTTATATTCTACAATCTTTTCAAGGACAAGGTCTTGGGAAAAAAGCCTTTGAGTTTGCCCTAGAATTAGCTGATGCTTCTGGTTTAGATTGGGCCTGGTTGGGTGTTTGGGAAAGAAATTTCAAAGCTCAGGCACTCTATGCCAAATATGGTTTTGAAAAATTCTCTGAACATTATTTTCCTGTAGGGGATAAAATGGACACAGATTGGCTTTTGAGAAAGAAATTAAACTAAGGCCAAACAGTCAGAATTCAGACAAGAAGTCTTTCTGATACTCAAATAAAATCAAAATCAGACGAGGAAGTGAGACGAAAGCAGCACTAGGGTAGGGCAAGTCGAAACTGACGATGTATCATTTTGATTTTAAAAGAGTATGAATAATGGGAGTGCAACATCAGATTGTGATAATGCTCTCTACAAGATGAAATAATACAAATAAGGTAAAAGAAATTATGCTAGTAAGTTATAAATGGTTAAAGGAGCTCGTTGATCTTGATGTGACAACAGCCGAGCTTTCTGAAAAAATGTCAACGACAGGTATTGAGGTTGAAGGTGTCGCCACACCAGCTGAAGGCTTGTCAAAATTAGTAGTAGGACATGTCCTCTCATGTGAAGATGTCCCTGATACGCATTTGCATCTCTGTATGGTTGATACTGGTGATGATGAGCCCCGCCAAATCGTCTGCGGTGCCCCAAATGTTACTGCTGGAATCAAGGTCATTGTGGCTGTTCCAGGAGCACGTATTGCTGACAACTACAAGATTAAAAAAGGCAAAATCCGTGGCATGGAGTCACTTGGTATGATTTGTTCCCTTCAAGAACTTGGCTTGCCTGACAGCATTATTCCAAAAGAATTCTCAGACGGTATCCAAATCTTGCCTGAGGATGCAGTGCCAGGCGACAGCATTTTCCCATACTTGGACCTTGACGATGAAATCATCGAATTGTCTATTACACCTAACCGTGCTGACGCCCTATCTATGCGTGGTGTTGCCCACGAAGTTGCGGCCATCTACGGTAAAGAAGTTCATTTCCCAGCTAAGTCCCTTACTGAAGCGGAAAAAGCTAGCGCTGAAGTTCTTGAGGTCACCATTGAGTCAGACAAGGTCTTGACTTATCAGGCGCGTGTCGTTGAGAATGTGACGGTTGCTCCAAGTCCGCAGTGGTTGCAGAATCTCCTCATGAATGCAGGAATCCGCCCAATCAATAACGTTGTGGACGTGACTAACTATATACTTCTCTTGTTCGGTCAACCAATGCATGCCTTTGACTTAGATAAGTTTGAAGACAAGAAAATTGTAGCTCGTGATGCCCGTGATGGCGAAAAATTGGTAACACTTGATGGGGAAGAACGTCAATTAACAGCTGATGACATCGTAATCACTGTTGCGGATAAACCAGTTGCACTTGGTGGTGTTATGGGAGGTCAAGCTACTGAAATTGATAATTCTTCTAAGAATGTAGTTCTCGAAGCTGCAGTCTTTGATGGTAAATCAATCCGTAAAACAAGCGGTCGTCTTAACCTTCGTTCTGAATCTTCATCACGTTTTGAAAAAGGAATAAACTACGATACCGTAACAGAAGCCTTGGACTTTGCTGCAGCTATGTTGCAAGAATTGGCTGAGGGTACTGTCCTTTCTGGCAAAGTAGAGGCAGGCAGCCTTCCAACAGAACCAGTTGAGGTTTCAACATCTCTTGATTATGTTAATGTTCGTTTAGGAACTGAATTAACTTATGCAGATGTAGAAGAAGTCTTTGCAAAACTAGGTTTTGGAATTTCTGGTAATGCTGACAAATTTACAGTTTCTGTGCCACGTCGTCGTTGGGATATTGCTATCCAAGCTGATCTGGTTGAAGAAATTGCTCGTATCTATGGCTATGACAAATTGCCAACGACCCTTCCAGAAGCAGGAGCAACAGCAGGTGAATTAACTGCAACACAAGCATTGCGTCGCAAAGTTCGTACTATTGCAGAAGGAGCAGGCTTGTCTGAAATCATTTCTTATGCTCTTACAACACCTGAAAAAGCCGTCGAATTTACCCTTAATCCAACTAATGTGACTGAGTTGATGTGGCCGATGACAGTAGATCGCTCTGCTCTTCGTCAAAATGTTGTTTCAGGTATGCTCGATACAGTTGCCTACAACGTCAACCGTAAGAATAGTAATCTTGCTATCTATGAAATTGGTAAAGTCTTTGAACAAACTGGCAATCCAAAAGAAGAACTTCCAAATGAACTAGAAATTTTTGCTTTTGCTCTTACAGGTTTAGTGGCTGAAAAAGATTTCCAAACTAGCCCTGTTGCTGTAGATTTCTACTACGCAAAAGGTATTGTTGAAGCTCTTGCAAGCAAACTTGGTCTTAGCTTTGATTTTGTAGCTGAGAAAGAGCTTGCTAGCATGCACCCAGGCCGCACAGCAGCTATCTTACTTGATGGTCAAATACTTGGTTATGTGGGACAAGTTCATCCACAGACTGCTAAAGCTTACGGTATTCCAGAAACTTATGTTGCTGAAATCAATTTGACTGGAGTTCTAGGTTATATTTGTTCAATTTCTGTGTCATCAATTTCAAATATCGATGGTCATCTGGCGGAAACATTTTTAGAAACAAATAATATTAAGGTAGAAAAACCTTTTGTTGAAATCACTAAGTTCCCAGCTGTTTCTCGTGACATCGCTCTGCTATTGCCAAAAGAAACCAGCCATAAGGCAGTTGTTGATGCTATTCAGTCAGCAGGTGTGAAACGTTTGACAGATATCAAGCTATTTGATGTCTACGCAGGCGCAAACATTGAGGCAGGTAAAAAATCTATGGCTTACAGCTTGACCTTCCAAAATCCTGAAGCAAACTTGACGGATGAAGAAGTTGTCAAATTCATGGAAAAAATCACTAAAGCTTTGACTGAGCAAGTTGACGCGGAAGTGCGCTAATATAGAGCCAGCCTCAGTGCTGGCTTTTTGCGATAATTCTTAGAGGAATAAATAATGTATCAAACTAAAATTTTAGGAGACAGACTTTACCATGCCAAATCAAAGGGTTACGGTCAGCCTGTTGAAACTTTCGGTACAACCGATGAGGGAGAGACTCCAATGAGCCTGCTCAATATTGCTCTCGCTTCCTGTGTTACCATGTGCATCCAAGGTTATTTTAAACGTAAGGAAGGTATAGATGAGATGGCAGTATCAGTAGATGCGACTTATGAGGATGAGATTTTTAATTTACTTATTGAAGTAGACCTGGAACTGACAGAATCTGACAAAGAAGATCTTATCGATTATATTAATCGCTTTTGCCGTGTCAAAAAATTATTGAGATCAGATCTCGAGATTAACTATAGCTTTAAACAAAATGCTTAGTACTTTTGAAACTTAACCTTTTCTGTGATATGATAGAGATGAAGAAATCATGAATTGAAAACGTCTCCGACATTTGCAGATTTATTTGAAACTGTTTCGACTGTAGTTAATCAAAGGTTGAATACTTTTAGGTGTGAATCTTCCCCCCCTGCTTTCGGAATTTTGTCAATATTTTTATTTTGCCAGTGTCGCAGAAGGCTCTTTGTAACTTAGTAAAAGGAGAATATTAATGAGCTGCACAACCATATTAGTGGGCAAAAAAGCATCTTATAATGGATCAACTATGATTGCCCGTACTGAGGATTCACAAAATGGTGATTTTTGTCCTAAAAAATTCCTAGTTGTTAATCCAGAAGACCAACCTCGTCACTATAAATCAGTCTTATCGAGTTTTGAAATTGATTTGCCAGACAATCCTATGCGCTATACTTCTGTTCCAAATTCTAATCTCAAAGAAGGAATCTGGGGCGAAGCAGGTATCAACGAAGTTAACGTTGCTATGAGTGAAACAGAGACTATTACGACGAATGCGCGTGTTTTGGGAGCTGATCCTCTCGTTGAATCAGGTATTGGTGAAGAAGATATGTTAACTCTGGTCTTGCCTTATATCCATTCAGCTCGTGAAGGTGTCCTTCGTTTAGGAGCTCTTCTGGAAGAATATGGCACCTACGAATCAAATGGAGTTGCCTTTTCAGATGTCAATGAAATTTGGTGGCTAGAAACTGTTGGCGGACATCATTGGATTGCGAGACGTGTTCCTGATGATGCCTATGTAACAAATCCTAATCAATTTGGAATTGACTACTTTGAATTTAATAATCCAGATGAATACCTCTATTCAGCTGATCTACGCAACTTTATTAATACTAATAATTTAGATTTGAATTATCTCAAGGAGCATTTTAATCCTAGATATGCTTTTGGCAGTCAGCGAGATAAAGATCGTCATTATAATACACCAAGATCTTGGGCAATACAACGCTTCTTGAATCCTAATATTAAGCAAGATCCTCGTAGTTTCTTTATCCCCTGGTGTCAAAAACCTTATCGTAAAATTACGGTTGAAGATATCAAGTATGTTTTGAGTAATCATTATCAAGATACGGAATTTGACCCATATGGTCCAGAAGGAACTCATGTGAGCCAACGTGCTTTTCGCACGATTGGTATCAACCGTACCAGTCAAACAGCTCTTTTAGAATTGCGTCCAAACAAACCGCATGAAACGACAGGAATTCAGTGGTTGGCCTATGGCTCTATGCCTTTTAATACCATGGTCCCATTCTTCACTCAAGTTTCGACAACCCCTAGCTATTTCGCTAATACTACAGATGATGTTAGCACTGACAATTTTTATTGGGTTAACCGTCTGATTGCGGCGATTGCAGACCCACATTTCCACCAGCATGAAGGAGATATCGAAGCTTACGTTGAAAAAACCATGGCCTATGGTCATGCTATGATTAAACGTGTTGACCATCTTATGGAAAATGGCGGAGCAGTGAACTTTGAAGCTGAAAATCAGGCCATGAGTGATGATATCCAAGCAGAAACTCAAAAACTCTTAAACAAGATAGTCTTTGATGCTAGTAATTTAATGACAAATCGTTATTCAGTTTCTGACTAATATGAAGTATTGACAAGAGTACTAGATTGATAAATATTTAGAGTAGTTGTATCATATTAAAAGATGATAAAAATTCTAAATTATAGAGTAACATGGCTCTTTGGATAACAACTTCAAAACCTGTTAAGTATTTAGCTGAAGTGTGTTCAATACAAAATTTTAATTGTATAAGGACTATGTACGAATTTAAAAAGGTCTAATTATCAAGCACATTTGCCTGATGTTTAGACCTTTTTGATATTGACTTATTATTTTTGAGGATTACTGACCTATTCTTGATTAGTAACTGTAATCTGAAGTGGAATTTCATCTATGGTTTCGGTAATATCATAAATAATTTTTAGGGTGAAAGTAATTGTTTCTAATTGGCTAATGTCAGCTTTTTCTAGAGCACTAAGGCTAATTTTTGGCCCACCTTCAGATGAAGTATTGGCTTCTAAGCTATCTGAATAGATGATGAAATCATAATCATCACTTTCGTCGACACCGTTAACAGCTCCATTGCGGGCTTGGAGATCATAGTCCTTATCTGTTTGGTTTTCATAGGCAAACTTGAGAGTATGGTTATAGTCACCCTCTTCAAAGCCCAGAAAGCTGATCTTAACACCACCCTTATCATAGATGACTTTGTCCAAATCATCTGTTGAAAATTCCAGAGTATTAGTTTCCTTTGCTTGATTCTTGCTTTGGCTAGATGACTTGGTTTCAGAAGTAGATTTGTCAGTTTGTGAGTTATTAGCACAGGCAATCAATAAGCAGAGAGCAAAAAACGTTAGTAAAAGAGCTAGAAATTTCTTTTTCATGGGAATCCTCCTTCAAACGAGATTTAAGGACCGTTAGTGGTTCCGACTGAGCTCACTATTTTCAGGTCACGAAGTGAAAGTAGTTAGAGGAGACATTTTTAAAACCAAAACTGATTTTCGAAGAATATCTCACTCCATAAGCCGAGTATAGCATTTTAAATTCTTGGGACCAAGGAAAAAATGTATAACTGTAATAGTTAATAAAAAAATCTGTTTTTCCGAAAATTATACCGAATTACATCCAATATTCAATAATCTTTTTCAGGGTTGAGGAGTAGAGGTATTGTTTGGAGTTTGGAAAAAAGGACAAGACTGATTTTTGTCTTGAAAACTTGAATAGAATGTTGCAATCACAGTTCCACTGATTCTTTCCAGAGAAGGAGTGGTGAATTTTTTTAAAAAAGAATTCTAAAAAGGCTTGCAAAATATTTTTAGTATGATATACTTAACCAGTAACATAACTAGTTAAGTAAAAAGGAGAAGTCATGAAAAAGAAGATTCTTTTAATGGTTAGTTTACTTGGGCTGTTTTTATCAGTTCAAATTGCTTATGCTAAATCAATTTTAGCAGATGATAAAATCGATGTGGTTACAACGTTTTATCCTGTTTACGAGTTCACCAAAGGTGTCTTAGGTGATGAAGCTAATGTTTCTATGCTTATTAAAGCTGGAACAGAGCCTCACGATTTTGAGCCTTCAACGAAAAATATCGCATCTATTTCTGATGCTGATGCCTTTGTTTACATGGATGATAATATGGAAACTTGGGTAAATGATTTGAATAAGAGTATCGATACTAAAAAAATTTCCATGGTAAAAGCCACAGGCGATATGCTTTTGATGGCAGGAGGAGAAGAAGATGAAGATCATGACCACGAAGATCATCATCATGACTATGACCCACATGTTTGGTTGTCACCTTATCGCGCTATTAAAGTAGTTGAGAATATTCGAGATCAATTTCTTGCTCAATTTCCTGATAAAAAGGAAGCTATAACTAAAAATGCAGCAGCTTATATTGAAAAATTACAGGAACTTGATACTGAGTATCAGCAAGCATTATCTTCTGCCAAGCAAAAATCATTTGTAACGCAGCATGCAGCTTTTAGTTATTTGGCGCTTGACTATGGTTTGAATCAAATTTCTATTACTGGTGTTAGTGCAGAAAGTGAGCCATCAGCAAAACGTTTAGCTAGTTTGACTAAATATATTAAGAAATATGATATTAAATATATTTATTTTGAAGAAAATGCCTCTAGCAAGGTAGCAAAAACTTTAGCAGATGAAGCGGGTGTTAAAACTTCCGTTTTAAATCCACTTGAAAGTTTAACTAATAAACAAATTAAAGCTGGCGAGAACTATTTTTCAGTCATGCGAGCAAATTTGAAAGCTCTGCAATTGACCACAAGTAAAGCAGGAAAAACAATCAAGGCTGAAACAGATACCACAAAAACTGTTCAAAATGGTTATTTTGATGATAAGGATGTCACAAATCGAAAATTATCAGATTGGACAGGGAAGTGGCAGTCGGTTTATCCATATCTTCTTGATGGTACTTTGGATGAAGTCTGGGATTATAAATCAAAGAAATCACAAGGAGCTATGTCAGCTGCAGAATATAAGGACTATTATACAAAAGGTTATCAAACCGATGTTGAGAAGATCACAATAAATGGTAAGAAAAATACCATCACATTTATTCAAAACGGTAAAAAACAAACTTTTACATACAAATATGTTGGTTATGAGATTTTGACTTATGAAAAAGGTAACCGAGGTGTTCGATACTTATTCGAAACAAGCGATAAAAATGCTGGAGTATTTAAATATGTTCAGTTCAGTGATCATAGTATTTCCAAGACAGACGCTGAGCACTTCCACATGTTCTGGGGAGGTGACAGCCAAGAAAAATTACTTGAAGAGATGGAAAATTGGCCGACATATTATCCAACAAGTTTAACTGGTCATGAAGTCGCTCAAGAAATTGTAGCTCATTAATCTACCTAAAACCTAACACAATCAATTTTTGATGTTAGGTTTTTTCTTTTAATTAGTATTTCTTCGATTACTCGGAGTTCTATTAAAAATAGGTGCCCTTGTATATGGCAATGAATCACGAGAACAAAAATTATAAGACTTGGTTTATAATTGCCCAAGGCTAATCTTTGAACTTATTCTAGTTCATTTTTGGTGGTTTATATACCCTATCTGTGACTTGCTAAGCTTGCTTTATCTGATTTTGATTCATCATAATAGTTGTTCAGATTTTAGAGGCAAAGAAATAGCACTGTAGTCATTAGGGAGATAACTAATAACTACAGTGCTCTATTGATTATAAAATCTAATATTCAGTGAAAATCAAATTAAGATTTTCTGAAGACACCTTGTCTGTCTCCGGGTAGATCTTCATTGGCTTACCAGGTATGATTTTGGACTACAAGGCCCTGATTATTCAGCGGCCTGTTCCCATTTCTTAGCTAATTTACGTGAAAAGCTTGAAATGGCAAAATTAATAATAAAGTAAATGATCGCGATGATACCGTATAGGGCAAAAACTTGACCTGCTTCGAAGTAACGTCCCATAAGAATTTGGCTGGCACCGAAAAGTTCTTGTAGGGCAATAACCGAATAGAGGAAACTAGTATCTTTGATTACCGTTACAATCTGAGAAATGATTGATGGCAAAACTTTGCGAAAGGCTTGTGGCAAGACGATATAGATCATAATCTGAAATTGTGTGAAACCTTGAGAAAGGCCAGCTTCGGTTTGCCCATGATCAAGTGAGTTTAAACCACCTCGAATAATTTCAGCCATCGCTGCCGTAGTAAAAATAGTAAATGCTGTGATTCCTGCTGGAGTTGATTTCATCTGAAATACGAGAAAAACAGTAAAAATCCAGAGCAAGTTAGGTACATTACGAACAAATTCAATGTAAATTGTTGAAATCCATTTAAATATAGGATTTTTGCCATTACGCATAATAGCAAGGATTGTCCCAAAAACAATTGATAATACAATTGAAATTAAAGATATTTTTAAAGTTAAGATTAAACCATTGCTAATAACACTGAAGGTAGATGGTTTAAAAAGTTCAAGTATTGATTCCATACGACCTCCTTATAAGCTATAAGCATTTTTATTCTTTTCTTCCATGCGACGAGCCCATGTAGCAAGTGGGAAGCAAAGAACAAAATAGAGTAGAGCTGCCCCTGCAAATGCAGGGATATAGTTTGAGTTAAGAGCTGACCATGATTTAGTAACAAACATGATATCAGCACCAGATATAATAGCTACTGTCGATGTATTTTTTATCAAGTTCACGACTTGGTTGGTCATCGGTGGCAGTATTGTGCGGATTGCCTGAGGTAAAATAATCTGGCCCATGGTTTGGCTATAGGTAAAACCTTGAGAAAGCGCAGCCTCAGTCTGTCCTCTTGGAACAGACTCAATACCTGAGCGAATAACCTCAGCGATATAGGCACCATGATAGAGTCCCACACAAATAACTGCTGTCCAATAAATTGATGGCATAATAATATAGTTTGAAATCAAAGGCAAACCATAGTAGACAATCATAAAGTGGACCAGAAGAGGCGTGTTTTGGAAAAATTCAACATAACAGCGTGAAATCGCACGTGACAGTTTATTAGTATTTGTTGAAAGTGCTCCAAAAACTATTCCAAGCATTAGGGATAATAGCAGAGCACCAATAGAGATTTGGAGTGTGAAGAGAAAGCCCCAAAGAAACTTATCAAAGTCTGCAAAATAGGCTAACCAATTACTCCATTCAAAAGCTGATGACATATGGTAAGTCTCCTTTCTAGTTGTCTTCTTCGATACTTGCTGGGGTCAAATCGTACTTATCATAGATAGCTTGAAGAGTTCCATCCTCAGTCCATCCATCAATAAGACCAGACAAATATTCATCTAATTCAGTATTTGATTTTTTAGTTACAACACCATATTGAGAAGCTGCAAATGTGAAATCCAACAACTGAGTTTTTGAGCTAACATATCCTGATAGAATAGATTGGTCAACAGAAAACGCATCCGTGCGATGAGCACGAAGAGAGACTGACAGTTCTGGATAGGAACCAAGCTCTGCAAATTTAACCGAAATACCATTCTCTTTAGCTAATTCACTAATTTGTAATTGTGTAATTGAGCCTTGAGAGACACCGATAGTTTTGCCATCTAAATCTTTAAATGACTTGATTCCACTATCTTTGTTAATCAGGAAACCAACGGCATCGGTATAGTAAGGTGTTGTGAAATTGTAAAGTTTACGACGCTCCTCTGTAATTGTAAAAGTTGCAATGACAATATCAACTTGTTCATTATCAAGAAGAGCACCGCGAGTTGCAGCTGTAACAGGTGTAAATGCAACTTTAACACCAAGTTTTTTAGCAATTTTTTTAGCTAATTCAACTTCAATACCGCTGAATTTATTTGTATCTGGGTCAAGATAACCGAAGTTAGGAACGTCTTGTTTCACTCCGACACGTAAGACACCAGATTCTTTAATTTTATTTACCTGAGCAGAAGTAGTATCAGCGTTAGCATTTGCTGTAAAGAAAATAGCTGAGCAAATGACCATAAGTAGGGTAAGTATAGATAGGGTGATTTTTTTCATAGAGACCTCCCTAATTTACTGAAACACGTTCACTTGTGTGGTCGATAACTTTACTCAAAAATTGTTGAGCACGAGGCTCAGTTGGATTATCAAAGAAACCTTGAACATCGGTTGTATCAACTAAAATCTGACCTTCAGCCATGAAGATGATGCGATCAGCTACCTCACGAGCAAATCCCATTTCGTGTGTTACCACAACCATGTTCATTCCTTCTTTGGCGAGGTTTTGCATAACAGCAAGAACATCACCAATTGTTTCTGGATCAAGTGCTGATGTTGGTTCGTCAAACAAAAGAAGTTCTGGTTCCATAGCTAATCCGCGAGCGATAGCAACACGCTGTTTTTGACCACCAGAAAGCATTCCCGGGTAAGAATCTTTACGATCCCACATATTAACATAAGTCAAATATTTTTCAGCGATAGCTTCGGCTTCGGCTTTTGATTTTCCAAGAACCTTAATTGGAGCAAAAGTAACATTTTCTAACACTGTTTTATGTGGGTAAAGATTGAAGTGTTGGAAAACCATACCAACTTCTTTACGCAACTGAACTAAGTCCTTAGCTGATGCTTTAACAACCTCATGTCCATTGACTTTCAAACTTCCTGTTTCAATGGATTCAAGTGCATTCATTGTACGAATAAGTGTAGATTTACCAGATCCTGATGGACCGAGCAAAACGACCACCTGCCCTTTTTCAATTTCCAAATTGATATTTCTAAGAGCATGGTATTTCCCATAATATTTTTCTACGTTCTTAAATTCAATAAGAGCCATAAGTTTCTCCTTATCTAGTATTTTGTTAGATTACCTAACATCAATAGAAATAGTTTATCATAGAATCAAAACGCTGTCAAATATTATCAGAAAATTAGAATAAATCAGGATTGCTAATGTTATAAAAAGATTACTATATGATGTCAGAAGGGTCTATATTTCCCATAAGAGTGAATTTTTGGTATAATTCAAAGTAGAATTATTTTTTTCGAGTACGTTAGTATAGCTTACTTTTAGCACTGATGTCAGTAAAAAACCTAGAAAGGTATTTAATAGGATGAAGAAAATTCTTATTGTTGACGATGAAAAGCCGATTTCGGATATTATTAAATTTAACTTAACAAAAGAAGGCTATGAAACGGTCACAGCATTTGATGGTCGTGAAGCCCTAGAAAAATTCAAAGAAGAGGAACCGGATTTAATTATCCTTGATTTGATGTTGCCTGAATTGGATGGTCTTGAGGTAGCAAAAGAGGTTCGTAAAACAAGTCACCTTCCAATTATTATGCTTTCAGCTAAAGATAGTGAATTTGATAAAGTCATTGGACTTGAAATTGGTGCTGATGACTATGTGACCAAACCTTTCTCAAATCGTGAATTGTTAGCGCGTGTGAAAGCTCATTTACGTCGTACAGAGACTATTGAAACTGCTGTTGCTGAGAGTAACAATGCAGGTAATACTTCTGAAATCACAGTCGGTGATTTGCAAATTTTACCAGATGCCTTTGTTGCTAAAAAACGTGGTGAAGAGATTGAACTGACTCACCGTGAATTCGAATTGCTTTTCCATTTGGCGACACATATGGGACAAGTTATGACTCGTGAGCACCTTTTGGAAACTGTTTGGGGTTATGATTATTTTGGTGATGTCCGCACAGTCGATGTTACTGTACGTCGTCTTCGTGAGAAAATTGAAGATGTACCAAGTCGTCCAGAATATATTTTGACACGACGCGGTGTTGGGTATTTTATGAAGTCTTATGATCAATAATAATATTGTTGGGAACTTAACTTTTTTTGAACTATCTATCCTCATTTTATTGAGTTTTGTAGCTATTTATTTTATTCATTTAGCTTATCGTGATTATCGAAACTTTAAAACAATTCGTAGTCTTAGTGATAAGGTCAGAGAGTTGATAACTGGTAATTATACTGAGGATATCAATGTTGAAGGTGATCCAGATTTGGTAGAGTTAGCCGCTCACATCAATGACCTTTCAAAAGTCTTTCGCTTAACTCACGAGAATCTAGCACAAGAAAAAAATAGGTTGGCTAGTATCCTCACCTACATGACTGATGGGGTTCTTGCAACTGATAGAGCTGGCAATATTACCATGATTAATGACATGGCTCAAAAACAGCTTAATCTCAAAAGAGAAGATGCTCTCAAGCTGAATATTATTGATATCCTCAACACAGATCGTGTATATACTTATCATGAATTGGTTTCACAGACGCCAGAGGTTGTTATCAGTCGTCGTAATGAATTTGATGAGTTTATCACCTTACGAGTTAGGTTTGCACTTAATCGACGTGAAAGTGGCTTTATTTCAGGTTTGGTTGCGGTCTTACATGATACAACGGAGCAAGAAAAGGAAGAACGGGAGCGTCGACTCTTTGTTTCTAATGTCAGCCATGAGCTAAGAACACCTTTAACATCTGTTAAGTCCTATCTTGAAGCTTTGGATGAAGGGGCATTGAAAGAGGATATTGCTCCAAGTTTTATCAAGGTCTCATTGGATGAAACTAATCGTATGATGCGTATGATTTCTGATTTGCTTAATTTGTCTAGAATTGATAACCAAACCATTCAACTGGACATCGAGATGACAAACTTTACAGCCTTTATGACTTCTATCCTCAATAGATTTGATCAAATTAAGAATCAAAATACTATTAGTGGGAAACACTATGAGATTATTAGGGACTATCCTTTAACTTCAATTTGGATTGAGATTGATACTGATAAGATGACTCAAGTTTTAGATAATATTCTTAATAATGCCATAAAATATTCACCTGATGGTGGTCAGATAACAGTAAGTATGAAGACTACTGATAGTCAGCTGATTATCTCCATTTCAGATGAAGGATTGGGTATTCCTAAGAAAGATTTGCCTTTAATATTTGATAGATTTTATCGTGTTGATAAGGCCAGAAGTCGAGCTCAAGGTGGTACTGGACTTGGATTGTCTATTGCAAAAGAGATTGTTAAACAGCATAAAGGATTCATTTGGGCAAAAAGTACTTATGGCAAAGGATCAACCTTTACCATTGTTTTGCCATATGAAAAAGATTCAGCGATTTATGACGATGAATGGGAGGATGAAGAAGAAAACTAGATGTCAGATAAAGGTTTTAAATATAGTATTTTAGCATCAGGTTCAACTGGGAATAGTTTTTATTTGGAGACGGCTCAAAAACGAATCCTGGTGGATGCAGGGTTGACAGGAAAGAAAATCACAAGTCTTTTGGCTGAAATTGATCGTAAACCGGAAGATTTAGATGCAATACTTGTTACTCATGAGCATTCTGATCATATCAAAGGTGTAGGTGTCTTGGCACGAAAATACAATCTTGATGTTTATGCTAATGAAAATACTTGGAAAATCATGGACGAGCGTAACATGATTGGTAAATTAGATGTCGCTCAAAAACATGTCTTTGAACGTGGAAAAACACTGACATTTGGTGATGTTGATATTGAGAGCTTTGGTGTCAGTCACGACGCAATCGATCCTCAGTTTTACCGCTTTATGAAGGATGATAAATCGTTTGTTATGTTAACTGACACAGGTTATGTTAGTGATCGTATGGCAGGTTTGATTGAGAATGCAGATGGCTATCTAATTGAATCTAATCATGATATTGAAATTTTACGTTCGGGAGCTTATCCATGGAGTCTTAAACAACGAATTCTCTCAGATAAGGGTCACTTGTCTAACGAGGATGGTGCTCAAACAATGATTAGAACAATTGGTAATCGAACTAAGAAAATCTATCTTGGACATTTGAGTAAAGAAAATAACATTAAAGAACTTGCTCATATGACTATGGAAAACAATCTTGCAAAGGCAGATTTTGGTGTAGGAACCGAGATGAAGGTTTTTGATACATCACCAGATGAAGCACTGCCATTGACAGGAATATAAAAAATGAAAAATTTATTATTTACTTCACTTGGTTTTGTTAGTTTTGCTCTAGGTGCAATAGGAGTTCTTTTACCAATATTGCCAACAACACCATTTCTTTTACTTTCAGGTTACTGTTTTGCACGGAGTTCAAAGAAATTTGAAATTTGGCTAAGGAAAACAAAGCTGTATAAGTTCTATGTGGCAGATTATGCTGAAAGCAAAACAATTTCTTATGACCGAAAGAAGAAAATAATTTGGCAGATATATCTTTTGATGGGAATTTCTATTTTTGTAGCGCCAATACTTTGGGCCAAATTTGCATTATTTTTATTAACTCTATTTATTACTTATTATCTTTTTAGAGTTATTCCAGATAAAAAAGATTAATAAAATACCTTGGAGATTTCTTATTTTCTCCAAGGTATTTTACATATTTATAATTCTTAGAAAGTAATTTAATTCAAGTTGACTATTAATTATGATGTTGATATACATATAGCAATCTAATATAATCAGCTTTCTTTATGATTAGTTTTGGTTTGGTTGAGCCAAGCATATGCTATCCCAATAAACAAGCCAGCACCAAGCCAATTACCTAAGAATACCACTATCCATTGGCGAAGGATAGTGATTAGATTAAAGTCTGGAACATTTTCTCGAACATGATTGAAGGCAAGTAACATGAAAGATGCAAAATTAGCAATAAGGTGTTCATTGATAAGGAAGACAAACATAAAAATTGCTGAGAGAGCAACGAAAAATTTTGCAGATTCTTCTTTTAAAAGCATGTACCCTAAGATAGCAATGTTAACAAACATATTTGCTGTGATACCTTCAATAAAATTACTCCAATCAGATTTTGATAATTTGATGTTGACTGCATTCACAACGAAGCTCTTATCTCCTAAATTCATGAAAGAGAAGGATTGATTGAAGAGCCAAGCAAGCAAACAGGCTCCAACAAAATTAAAGAAAGTACAATAAAGCAGAATAATTATAGCTTTTTTCCAAGGGATTTGTTTGTAGTAGGCACCAGTTGTTAGGTACATCATATTGGAAGTTGCTAATTCTCCATTAAAAACCAACACATAGATAAGTCCAATGGCAAAAATAAAAGTAAAAACAAAGCGTGAAAGTGCAGGAAATCCAGTATTTATAACATCAGCACCGATAATCCCAACTGCTGTAGACATAGTGAGATAGGCACCAGCAAATATTGATCTAAGTGCATAGCGCCCAAGGCTCTCATTGAAAAGCGCTTCTTTTTTTTCACAAGCTGCGCCAACCTTCTCTTGAAATGGTGACATAGTTTACTCCTTTGAACATTTAATTTTTATGTGAAATGCAGACAGAAAGTCTAATCAGTATGATAAAAACAAAGAGGTTGGGCAAAAGTCACAACCTCGTTTTATTTTTTGAAATAGGACCAAGACACTAGCCTAGTGAAAATTCTTTTGTTTTTTAGAGTTCAGATTGTCCTGCTAGGTTTTTGTGGGTGGGATGATGAATTCTTTTTAATCCTGTTGAATTCTGTATCGCCTCATATTTATTTAATGTGATGATGCTCCAGAGTCAGCATCTGTTGTTACAGCTCCCCCTACAGAACTATCAGAAGCACCAGAACTTGCATCAACATGTGTTGCTGGACTAGCAGGTGTATTACCGCCGACAAGTCGTTGTCCAGTTGTCTGAAGATACCAGTCCAACCATGGTTTGAAGTTGAATACAATTTCATTTATACCAGCGTATGAACCATCATTATAGTACATTGCTTGATAGTTATGAGTATTCAGAACAGCTGGGTTTGGATTTGGAATCAAGGTACGCACATATTCTTGATTACCATTACGAAGTGTACCGATTACCCACTCAACGTTTTTCATGCGTTGTGGAGGGAGCGAAGCATGAACAGTTGACATACGACTACCAGATTGAGAAGGTACGCGTTTAGCATACATGGTATCTGGATCTTGGTGAGCATTATTGTAATAGAGAAATTGGTTATTATCATCCGCATATGTCAATTCAAATGGCATTGACTTAAGGAACATATTGATTTGATCAACTGTTAATATACCATGGTCAAGTTTAACATAAGTACTTCCAGATACAGCTCCAGTGATTTTAGCTACTTTTTCCACCCAATCTGGATCATCAGGGTCAACGTCTGTTACAGTTGTTGCTATTGGATGATTGCAATCCAAATCTTCTGGTTCAATCAGTTTTGGTTTTTTCAATGTAGATACAACCTCCACATATTTCACAAAGTTATCAAGGCAGAGCTCTAAGAATTTAACAGTCCCTTCATTGATGATATTTCCTTTCTCGTCAAAAGCTTCTTTTGCCTTTCCAAGAAGGAATTCATTTCCTGGAAGTGTATAAGCATTGACACCGGGGGCCTCTAAGATTTTTCGTAAGTGAACTTGTGCACGTGAGGTTCCTTGATCATAGTAAGATGCTCCAAGAATCATGACGGGTTTGTTTTCAAATGGGTGGACTTCATAAGACATCCATTCAAGGACACTCTTAAGTGCTGCTGTGATTGTGTGATTGTGCTCAGGTGTCGCTACGATGACACCATCAGCGCGTGTAATTTTATTATAAATAAGACGAAGTTGAAAACTTTCTTTCCAATCTTCATCTTGATTAAACATTGGTACCTCATCAATTTCTAACAATTCAAGTTCGAATTTTACTTTAAATTGTTTTCGGATGAATTCCAAAAGCATACGGTTATATGATTGATCGGCATTTGAACCGACGATTCCAACGAATTTCATTACTAATACCCTTTCCTAGATTTTATAGACTTTCCCAATTAAAGTTTTCTGCCTCTTTGTGCAATAATTCCTTGGCATTTGACAATTTATTAGTGATTTTGACGAAAAGGCGGAAGTCATCAAAGATTGCATCTAATTTTTGGATGATTTCAAGATCTACCAAATTTCCATCTTTATCAAATGCTTGAAGAGAATGAGAAAGTAAAAATTCGTCAGGTAAAACATTAGCCTTCAATTCTGGAGCATTAAGAATTTGTCGTAACTGTAGTTGCGCACGAGATGACCCCAAGGTTCCAAATGAAGCTCCTGTAATCATAACAGGTTTATTGAGTAATGGATATATTCCATAAGAAAGCCAAGCTAATGCATTCATTAAAACTGCAGGAATAGAGTGGTCGTATTCTGGTGTACCGATGATAAGTCCATCAGCATTTGTAATTTTCTCTGCAATTTCTAAAACAATTTCAGGAACTTTCTTATTAGTTGGTTTATTAAAAACAGGGAGATCTTTTATTTCAACGAGCTCAATTTCAGCTTTGTCTGCAAAGTGATTTTGCATATACTGAAGAAGCTGGCGATTAGTTGACTTAGTGGAGTTAGTTCCAACTAGTCCAATGAGTTTCATTTTGGTACCTCTTTTCTAAAGGAGTGATATATTGTCGATTTGACAGAAAAAATTCTGGCAAATGATTTGCAATAATATGATAACGCTTTCTGAAGAAAAATGCAAACTTCCTTAGTGGTTTTGGTTAGAATTATTTCTTATTTTTTAAGTTTTTTCAATAAAAAATGAGTTTTTTGTCTAGGTTCATTATACTCCTTGCTTTTTCTGCAACCATTTTCTAGAATTATGGTAAAATATAATGAGTTGTGTCTGGATAAGTGACACAAGTAATTTTGAAAGGATTTTTTATGTTAACTTTAGAAAGTAAACTACAGAGTGAATTTGGCATTGTTTTTAATGACATTTCTTTGCTAGAAACTGCCTTCACACATACTTCATATGCCAATGAACATCGCCTCCTAAACATTTCACATAATGAACGTTTGGAATTTTTAGGAGACGCGGTTCTTCAATTATTAATTTCGAAATATCTGTTTAAGAAATACCCTAAGAAACCTGAGGGAGATCTGTCAAAAATGCGATCTGCAATTGTTCGTGAGGAATCATTGGCAGGCTTTTCTAGACAGTGTGGTTTTGATGATTACATTCGTCTCGGCAAGGGAGAAGAGAAGTCTGGTGGACGTGATCGTGATACAATTCTTGGAGATCTTTTTGAAGCCTTTCTCGGAGCTCTGCTATTAGACAAAGGTGTTGAAAGTGTTGAAAAATTTCTCAATCAAGTTATGATACCTAAGGTTGAAGAAGGTAATTTTGAGAGAGTAAAGGACTATAAAACGACATTACAGGAGTTACTGCAGACTAAAGGTGATGTATCAATTGATTATAAGGTAACAAGTGAGACAGGACCAGCCCATGCAAAAACTTTTGAAATGACAGTTTTTGTGAATGGTGAAGAAATCAGCAATGGGATTGGAAAGTCAAAAAAATTAGCCGAGCAAGCTGCTGCGCAAAAGGCACTTGAGGTGTTTCAAAAAATGAAAGGGAAAGGACAATAAGTAGGAGCTAGACTGGTAACAGTAGTTCTTTATGCTTACCTATGTTTTTAAAAAAAATTGAAATGCAAGGCTTTAAGTCCTTTGCAGATAAAACAAAAATTGAATTTGATAAAGGTGTCACGGCGGTTGTAGGACCTAATGGTTCTGGGAAATCTAATATTACTGAAAGTCTGAGATGGGCTTTGGGTGAGTCTTCTGCGAAGAGTCTTCGTGGTGGCAAGATGCCAGATGTCATTTTTTCGGGTACTGAAAGTCGAAAAGCATTGAACTTTGCACAG
Organism: Streptococcus henryi DSM 19005; assembly: GCF_000376985.1. GTDB lineage: Bacteria > Bacillota > Bacilli > Lactobacillales > Streptococcaceae > Streptococcus > Streptococcus henryi. Next base: position 143,538 of record NZ_AQYA01000034.1, on the reverse strand, counting down.
GTCATTGTGACTTTGGATAATAGTGACGGATTTATCAAAGATGCCAAAGAAGAAATTCGAGTTGAACGCCACATTTATCGTAATGGTGACAGTGATTATCTCATTGATGGTAAAAAAGTTCGTCTTCGTGATATTCATGATTTATTTTTAGATACTGGTCTAGGTCGTGATTCATTCTCCATTATTTCCCAAGGTCGTGTTGAGGAAATTTTTAATAGCAAACCTGAAGAGCGCCGTGCTATTTTTGAAGAAGCAGCTGGTGTTCTGAAATATAAAACACGGAAAAAAGAAACTCAGACAAAACTCAATCAGACTCAAGACAATTTGGATCGTTTAGATGATATTATCTACGAATTAGAAATGCAAGTTAAGCCTCTGGAAAAACAAGCTCAGACTGCTAAAGAGTTCTTAGTTTTGGAAGATAAGCGCAAACAATTGCAGTTAGATATTCTTGTTGAAGATATTCGAAATGATAAATCAAAATTATCTAAAGAAAATGATGATTTAGCAAGTGTTAAAGAACAATTGTCGACTTATTATGAGCAACGTCAACGTTTAGAGGAAAAAAATCAAAAATTAAAGGACAAGCGACATAGTTTATCTGAGGAAATTGCTAAAAAGCAAGGGACTTTGGTTGATTTAACACGTTTGATTTCTGAAACTGAAGGAAAAATTGATGTGATTCGTTTGCAATCTAGTCAATCTGAGGAGAAAAAACAGGAAGCAAAACGTCGTCTGCAAGATTTAATAAATCAAAAAGAAGAACTCGAACTTGAATTAGAGACTAAGCGACAGAACCTTGTCCAGATGGAGCAAAGGCTTTCTCAAACTCAAGAGAAAATCCTAAAAATTGAAGAGGAACTTGCTCTCTTTTCTACCGATCCAGATCAAATTATTGAGAATCTTCGAGAAGAATTTGTTTCTCTCATGCAAAAAGAAGCGGAGCTTTCCAATAACTTGACGATGTTGATTTCTGAAATGGAAAATCAAAAGCAACTGTCTGAGAATCAAACCGCAGAGCTTGTTAACTTGGAAGAGCAGCTTAACTCACTTAAATATTCGGGGCAAGAAGCTCTTGAAAAATATGAGTCAGCAAAGGCTGATTTAATTAAACTCCGTCAAGACTATCAAAACCTTTATCATGAAGTAAGGCAAAGTGAAGAAAGCTATCAAACTCAGCAGACTAAGATGTTTGATGTCATGGATGATATCAAATCAAAAGAGGCTCGAAAGAATAGTTTGGAAGCGATTCTTAAAAGTCATAGCAATTTTTATGTCGGTGTAAAATCTGTCTTACAGGCCAGTCAACAAATCGGTGGCCTTATCGGTGCTGTAAGTGAACATTTAACTTTTGATCGCAACTATCAAACTGCCCTAGAAATTGCTTTGGGCGGAAGCGCTCAGCATGTCATTGTAGAAGATGAAGCTGCTGCTAAACGCTCAATTGCTTACCTAAAGCAAAATCGTCAGGGGCGTGCTACATTCTTACCATTAACAACGATAAAAGCTCGTCAACTATCAAGTCAAAACCAGTCTAAATTAGAAACAAGTCCTGGTTTTCTTGGTCTTGCTAGTGATTTAGTGAGTTTTGAGCCCCGACTAGAGTCAATTTTTAAAAATCTTCTTGGTGTGACAGCTATTTTTGATACGATTGACAATGCCAATAAAGCTGCGCGTGCTCTTAATTATCAAGTTCGATTGGTAACTTTGGATGGTACAGAACTTCGCCCTGGCGGCTCTTTCTCTGGTGGTGCTAATCGTCAAAATAATACTACCTTTATCAAGCCTGAGCTAGATTCTATTAATGTAGAACTTGAAAAAGCGAGACAAGACTTACGTCAGCAAGAAGTTGAGGTATCTTCTCTTCAAGAAAGGTTGAAAGAGCAGCAAAGTCAACTGGAAAGCCTGAAAAATCAGGGTGAGTCTGCAGGCTTGGCTGAGCAAAAGGCAGAGCTTGAGTATCAGCAAATTGCTGACCGTTTAACAGATTTGACAAAAGTTTATCAAGGACTGAAAGCAAGCAGTAGCAGTGCTGATAGCTCAGACTTTGATAGTCGAAGGAATGCTTTGGAAAACCAACTTGAACAGATTGGTGTTCAAAAGGAAAAGGTGACAGCTGAAATTGATAAAATTAAGGCCGATAAGGATTCAATTAACCTTAAAGTCACAGAATTAAACAATCAACTCTCTCAGGCTAAATTGCAGGAACGTGATCTCCTCAGTGAGAAGAAGTTTGAACATAGCAATCAAACTCGTTTAGAAATTAACTTATCACAAACTAAAACTGAAATAGGCCAGCTAGAAGAACTTCTTATTGCTCAAGCTGAGAACCTTCCAATACAAGAACTTCCAACACTTGAAAAACAATTGGATGAAGCAATCAGCCGTAAATCTGCAGATGAAGAGCGTCTAATCCAATTACGTTTTGAATTAGAAGATTGTGAAGCTGCTTTGGATGATGTTACAGAACAAGTACAGAAGGCTAGTCAGCAGAATGAAAGCCTTATTCGTCAACAGGCTCAGCATGAAGCTGAAATAGATAAGTTATCAGATCGTTTACGTGACCATTCTAGATTGTTATCAGAGGACTATAGCGTAACATTTGAAGAAGCAGAGGAAATAGCTAATATCTTGGAAGATATTCTTGAATCAAGACAAGAATTACAGAATTTACGTCGTCAAATAAGAGCACTAGGACCAGTAAATCTGGAGGCTATTGAACAATATGATGAAGTTAACGACCGTTTGATTTTCCTTAATGGTCAGAAGGAAGATCTTGTCCATGCCAAAAATCTTCTTCTTGAGACAATCAATGATATGGACGAAGAAGTTAAATCTCGCTTTAGAGTTACTTTTGAAGCTATTAGAGAAAGTTTTAAACTAACTTTTACTCAGATGTTTGGTGGAGGGTCAGCTGATCTTTATTTAACAGAAGGTGACTTGCTTAATGCAGGTGTTGAGATTTCAGTGCAACCTCCTGGTAAGAAGATTCAATCTCTTAACCTTATGTCTGGTGGAGAGAAGGCACTCTCAGCACTTGCTCTGCTATTTGCCATTATCCGCGTCAAAACGATTCCTTTTGTGATACTTGACGAAGTTGAGGCTGCGCTTGATGAGGCCAATGTCAAACGTTTTGGGGATTACCTCAATCGTTTTGATAAGTCTAGTCAATTTATTGTTGTTACTCACCGCAAGGGGACAATGGCTGCCGCAGATAGCATTTATGGTGTTACCATGCAGGAATCTGGTGTTTCTAAGATTGTATCTGTTAAACTCAAAGATGCTGAAAGTTTAGTCAATTAATCCACATGATATAGAATAATCCCAGTTCAAATGAGCTGGGATTGTTTGTTATTCACCAGTTTTGGTTTCAGAATGCCCTTCACTAATTGAGTCAGAGGCTTCTCCCTGGCTTTTTTCCTCGATTTCCTGCTTGATTTCTTCCTCAATCACGTCAGTATCTTCTGTAATTTTGTCTTCTGCTTGAACCTGGGTGTAGAGGTCAGAAACTTTGTAGAAAACAGAATTGACAAATTGACTTGTTGATTCAAAGTCAAAGCGGTTAGTTTGGCTGGCAAATAAGCGGTCGCGACCAAAGTCTGAGGGGTCTGACTTTGTAATTCCAAAATGCCAAGTAGGGATTTCTAGACCTGCGGGATAAAAATACAAGACGAAACCACCGCTACCTTGTCCTTCAAGAACATCGACATAGGAAACTGCTTCGCCATTGGCATCATAGTTAATTGGTGACATTGTTAGTTTTCCATCAATGCTAACTAATCCCTGAGGGCTAAATTCAAAGGTATACCCATTGGCGTCAGACCAAGTTCCTGATAGACTTGAAAAGTCTCCCATCGATAGATTGTAGAAATTGAATTGACTTGATTGGTTACTAATTTGGCGTTTGTTTAGAATTGACTGCCCTTCATTAACATGATCATCGGTTACTTTCTGTTCAACAGGTTTAGCTAGAAGATCTGCACGGAGTGAGGGGGTTGCTTGTGTAGGAGTAGTCGATGTTGAAGGTAGAGTTTTTGACTCCAAATCTTTGGGATTACGATCAATCTTTGAGCTTGAGTTTTTAGTAGTTACTCGGTTAGGAATAGGATTAGTGTCCCTGTCTTTTAGAGCAAAATAGCTGCCAGTAGACAAAAGTAAGACGAGACTAGATGTAAGTGCGATAGCTGATGTTTTTTTCATAGTAAACTCCTTTTTGTATTCAATATAGTAATTCGAAAAAAATTTTGTGTTTTTAGAAAAATCTTTAGAAAAAGCTTTAAATATGCTTTCAGATTTCCTTTGGAATTTCCCAAAAGTTTCTTAAAATTTGATACAATATAAATACGTAAACATTTAGGGGTATGACGATGATAAAATTAGTAGCAACGGATATGGACGGAACTTTTTTGGATGGCAATGGACAGTACAATGCTAGCCGTCTTGAAGCTGTCTTAGATAGATTTGATGATCTAGGTATTAGATTTGCAGTTGCTAGCGGGAGATCACTTTTAGCTTTGACAAAAATGTTTGAAGATTTTGCGGATAGAATCATTTTTATTGCTGAAAATGGGAATGTGGTAAAGGTTGGTGATGACATCATCTTTGAGGCTAATTTATCTTCTGATCAATATTTGGATATTTCAAAAACCTTACTTGGTATTCCTTATATGGCTGATTATGATTTTCTTTTATCAGGTGAAAAAGGTGCCTACGTCCATAACAAGTCTAGTAAGGACTATGTGGATTTTATCAGTCATTATTATGAGAATGTTCAGCGTGTTCCTGATTTTGATAATCTGAGTGATAAGATTTTCAAATTAACAGCAAACTTTGCTGAAGAGACAGTGAGAGAAGGAGAAGCCTGGGTTAATCAAAAAATCCCCTATGTTCAAGCAGTGACAACTGGCTTCAAATCAATAGATATTATTTTAAGAGATGTCGACAAGAGTACAGGAATAGCAGAAATCTGTAAGCATTTTGGCATCAGTCAATCTGAAATTATAGCCTTTGGAGACAACTTAAATGATTTTGAAATGCTTGAATATGCAGGCACAGCTATTGCCACCGAAAATGCAAGAGATGAAATAAAAGCAATCTCTCAACAAATTATCGGACCTTGTCACGAGGAGTCGGTGATGGCTTATATGGAAGGAATGGTTAAATAAGATGGCAATTAAGTTACTTGCACTAGATATGGATGGAACGCTTTTTACAAAAGATAAAAAAGTAACGAGTGAGAACCGAAAAGCCTTGAAAGCTGCTGAAGAAAGAGGAGTCCATGTTGTCATTACTACGGGCCGTCCTTTGATTGCCATTAAAAATGTTTTAGAAGACTTGGACCTTTATAACGAAGAACATTATAGTATCACCTTCAATGGGGGGCTTGTTCAGCGCAATAATGGTGACATTTTAGATAAAAATGTTATGACTAGGGAAGAGTTGCGAACAATTTATGATATCATTGAACCCCTTGCACTTCCTATGGATGTCCTTAGTGAAGGGATTGTATACAGCCTCCCAAGTAGAGGCAATCACTCCCTCTATCATCAGGCTAACCCGATGCTAGATTTCGTTCAGGTTCCAACATTTGAAGAAATTCCTGAAGATATCGTTTATAATAAGGTTGTAGTTGTAATTGACGAAGATTTTCTCGATCAACAAATTACCAAACTTCCTAGTGAATTATATGACCAATTTGAAGTCTTTAAATCACGTGAGATTATTCTTGAAATGATGCCCAAAGGTGTTCATAAAGCTTTTGGATTGGATTTGCTAATCAAGCACCTTGGCATTAAACAAGAAGAAGTAATGGCTATGGGAGATGAGGAAAATGACCTTAGTATGCTAGAATGGGCTGGCTGGGGTGTTGCTATGGCTAATGGCGTAGCTATTGCCAAAGAAAAAGCTAACGCAGTCACAACTCGTACCAATGATGAGTCTGGCGTTGCCGAAGCAGTGCAGAAATATATTTTAAGTCAAGATTAGAAAGGGTCGTTTTAACGACTGGGTTTATAAGATGGGATTATTTGACCGTTTATTCGGAAAACAAAAAGAAGAATTGGAAGATTCATTCTCACCAGAGATTGGTGAGCAAACAGAAGAAGTAGTTGATTCACTTAATGAGTTAGAAACTGCTGAGAATTATGGCTCACTGGATGAAGATTTTGATATGGTTGTTGAAGAAAAAGAATTTAACAATATCAATCGAATTGTCGAATCAGAGGTAAGCGATGACGATATCATCTTTGAAAAAATTCAAGGTGCGGCAACTGATTTTGGGGCAAGTAGTCTGGCTGAATCAGCTGAGCCTGCAATTTCTGATGAAAAAGATTTGGATAGCAATAACCTAGTTATTGATGCTAGTGATTCTGTTCAAGATAGCTTGAACAGTGACGAGGTTGTTTCCCCAGAAACAAGTTCAAGTGAAGTAAAAAATGAGACTAATGCTGCTGCGTCAGCATTTATGGCTGATTATTATGCTAAACGAGCTGCCATTGAAAAATCAATTGAGGACGGGACTTTTGTTAAGCCTGAAGTTAAGCAGGTCGAACCAGTTCAGGAAGAAACAATAGCAGAAGCGCCAGCGTTTGAAACAAAAGAAGAAAAATACAACCGCAGTCTTAAAAAGACTCGTACAGGCTTTGGAGCTCGACTCAACGCTTTCTTAGCCAATTTCCGTACGGTTGACGAAGAATTCTTTGAAGAGTTGGAAGAGATGCTTATCTTGTCAGACGTTGGTGTCAATGTCGCTACTCAGTTGACAGAGGACCTTCGTTATGAGGCTAAGCTTGAAAAAGCAAAAAAAGCAGATGATCTAAAACGCGTTATCATTGAAAAGTTGGTCGATATCTACGAAAAAGATGGCGTCTACAATGAGCGCATCAACATGCAGGATGACTTGACAGTTATGCTCTTTGTCGGGGTTAACGGTGTCGGGAAAACAACTTCAATCGGAAAACTTGCTTACAAGTACAAACAAGCTGGTAAGAAAGTCATGTTGGTTGCTGCGGATACCTTCCGTGCAGGTGCGGTCGCTCAGTTAGCTGAATGGGGTCGCCGTGTCGATGTTCCTGTCGTAACTGGACCAGAAAAAGCTGACCCAGCGTCTGTTGTTTTTGATGGTATGGAAAAAGCTGTCGCTGAAAAAGTGGATATCCTCATGATTGATACTGCAGGTCGCTTGCAAAATAAAGAGAATCTTATGGCAGAGCTTGAAAAAATGGGTCGCATTATCAAACGCGTCCTTCCTGACGCACCACATGAAACCCTGCTTGCCTTGGATGCCTCAACTGGACAGAACGCCCTCAGTCAAGCCAAGGAATTTTCAAAAATCACACCCCTTACCGGTTTAATCCTGACTAAGATTGATGGAACTGCCAAGGGTGGTGTCGTCTTAGCCATCCGTCAGGAACTAGATATTCCTGTCAAATTCATCGGTTTTGGTGAGAAGATTGATGACATTGGTGAATTCAATTCAGAAGACTTTATGCGAGGTCTCTTAGAAGGTATTATTTAGGGTTTATTTTTTCATAATCAACTAAAAAAACTATCGAAGATTTTCTCTTTGATAGTTTTTGCTATATTGTCAGAAATTTTTTAAAAGACGCGGTAAACGTATGGGTTATTAGGTTCAGCTGTTTCAGTCAATTCAGTTATTTGAAGAACTGGAAGAGTCTGTTGTAGCAATTGGTCATATTCTAAACTGATCGTACCTGTTGCTTTAATCCAAGTATTGTCTTCATAGCTGATATCATTTCCAGTAGTGAGGAGACCATAGACGCCAGAGTCGGCAATACAGTGAATGATACCGAAACGGAATAGGAATTGGTAGCCTTCGTGTCCTGGTTCGTTATAAACAAAGCCAGTGTATGTGATTTCCCTATTCATAAATTCGTCAGGATAGAGGTAAATCAATTCCATCACTTCCATGTAATTCTCGGTTGTGATGGTCAGGGCATCTGTTCCCTTATATTTTTTCAGTTCAGACTGCATTTCTTTTTCGTAGGCAGCTGAAGTGAAATAGACGCTGGTATCAGGTTTCAAATACTGGACGGAGGTACCATCGTCGCTGACTCCTGTTTTTGAAGACTCAGCAGCCAGTGGAAATGAGTATCCTTTGGCTGATACGGTCCTAGAGTCCAGACTGACAGTCGGCACTAGCAAACCCACTAAAACCGGAAAGACTAAAATCATTGGGCTGGTCAGCTTTGCTATTTTTCCAGACAAGTGGCTATCCAACTTCATATTTTTCATCCAAATTGTGAGCTGGACGATAGCTAAGGTGAAGGACAGGACCATGGAAATATAGGTCAGGTAGGAATAATGCGTGTTGATGTACTGGTCCAGCTTGCCAGACAGCTGAAGGTACATGGACAATTCAAAGTAGCCTGCTAAGATTAAAAATCGAATCATTACATCACCCCCACAATCAAGCAAAAGATAATAATGATGCTAGCTGAGACACCGACAAACTGAAGGATAAAACTCCTTTTAAAGGAATTAGCCATCATCATTAGGTTTTTAATGTCAACCATGGGACCAATTAGCAAGAAGGCCAGCACAGGTGCCACGCCGAAAGTGGATAGGAGGGAGGCTCCGATAAAGGCGTCCGCTTCACTACAAAGTGATAAGATAAAGGCCAGCAGCATCATGACTAAAATAGCAGTCAAGGAATTACCGCTGATGCTCGTTAGAATACGAGTTGGCAGGTAAACCTGCATGGCTGACGCGATTAAGGTACCAAAGACTAGGTAACGACCAGTATCAAAAAACTCATCAATAGCATGGGCTAGGGCAAAGAAAATTTTCTTATACCATTTAACATTGGAATAGTCGTGAAAATGCACGGGCTTAGCATTGTCCTTGAGGATGTTCTCATCTACGACAAAGGCCAGCATGAGTCCTAGCACGACGGCGACGATGCTTGCCCCCAGCAAGCGCAATAAGAGAAAGCGCAGGGAGTTTCCAAAGGCTGAATAAGTGGCAAAGAGCACGATGGGATTGATAATGGGAGCTGTCGCTAGGAAGGGGACAGCTGTGTAACTGGGCACCTTCTTTTCTAAAAAACGATTGATGATTGGAACAATACCGCATTCGCAGGAAGGAAAAACAAAGCCGATGAAGGTCCCAAAGAGAATGCGCAAGAATTTATTCTTGGGCAGGAATCTCTGGACAAAATCAGGGGTTACATAGACCTCAATGAAGCCTGATAGAATGGTTCCTAGTAGGACAAATGGCAGAGCTTCAATAATGATTGATAAGAATATGGCAAACCACTGAAGAACGCTGGCTGGTAATTGATTAAATACTTCCATGCCTCTTATTTAGTCGCCTTTTCAGAATGATCTTTGTTTTCGTCGTTCTCTTCCTCATCTTTGTTAGGGTCACTTCCTAAATCTGGGAAATTAGCAAAGCTTGCAAACATAGTTTCTAAATCATCTTGTCTCTTATGTGTAATAGCCATAAATGGACCTTCTTTCATATTTTAAATTAGGGTAAGTGTTTTCTAGAAAATCACTAGTAACTACCTTACTATTATACTATCAAAAGCTTAAAAATGGTCAATGAAAGATAGCAACAAGTAAAAAAGTAGATTTCATAGAGATAATCATAGGATAGTATCATAATGAAAGATGATAGTAGAGGATAATGAGTGCATAGAATACTATACTATAATCATAAAAAGAAATGAGGAAAATAGAATGACAATTTCAATTGAACATGTAGGCCTTTGGGTAAATGATTTAGAAGTGATGAAGGCTTTCTATGAGAAATACTTTGCAGCAACTTCTACAGAACTCTATCATAATTCAAGAACAGGCTTCTCATCTTACTTCTTGAGCTTCTCAGATGGCGCACGTTTGGAGCTCTGCCATCGTCCAGATATCGTGGAAGGCGACAAGAATACCTTTGGCTTTACCCACTTGGCAATCGCAGTAGGCGGTAAGGAAGATGTTGACAGAATGGCTGCGCGATTTGTTGAAGATGGCTTTGAGCTAACATCTGGTCCTCGTACAACTGGAGACGGCTACTATGAGGCTGTCATCTTCGATCCAGAAGGTAACCAAATTGAGCTGACAACTCATTAAACTTTAAACTGACTTGAATTATTGTGATAAGAAATGTCAAAGTTTGTATTGGGAGTGGGACAGAACTCGACAAATGTAATTGAACTCTCCTACGACACTGTGCAAAAAAATACGCAACTGTTTCAGCTTCAGCTGATTACAGGTGTGGATACCTTTAGGTATAAACGACGCCTAGACGCAAGCGCCGTCGTTGCGTTTCCTATTTTGCCTTGTGTCGCTTAACGGCTTTGTATCTTAACAAAAGAATTCCCCTCACATCCACATTTCTAGGTTCAGGCTGAAAGAGACTCTCCCCAGGCTCATTCACTCGGCAAGTCTTAATTTCAAGTTGCCGACTTCCAAGACTTTCTCCCCAGACTCTTGGAGCCCCGCAAGCCTAGTAGCTCTAACAGTCTGGGGGAGATAAAGCTGATTTAGTCAGCGTCAATATTAGAGCTTTGAAAAAGCGAAGGATTATCCACTAGGCTACAGTGTCTTGGTCTTATTCCGAACTTTATTACAGAGCTTTGGATTATTTGTCCAACTTCATTTTTTCTAGATTCTGCATGTCTTTTCTTTTTGCAGTGATGCTTATAAAAGTTAGAAAATTGCCAAAAAATCTTGACACTTAATTGATATAGTTTTAAAATATAAGCAAGTAACCATAATAAAAATGGTAGCGGTAACTTTGTTTGAGCTACAGCTAGAAATTGTTTGTGGATGTCTTAGTTCTATAGCATTTTCTAAAAATCAACTTTATTGAGTAGCTCGTCCACTTATAAGGATTATAGTGGGCACCATTCGTTGTTAGAAAACAATTGGGGACCATTTAGCATGTCTAGGTGGTTCTCTTTTATTGGGAAAAGGAGAATGATATGAAAAAGATTTTGGTAGCTGCGATAGCTTTATGCTCAGTTTTTACTTTAGCGGCATGCGCTTCAAAAGATGATAGTGAGCAAACCCGAATTGGAATTATTCAGTATGCTGAGCATGATGCCCTAACGGCATCACGAAAGGGATTTTTAGAAAGTTTAGCAGAAGCTGGTTATAAGGATGGAAAAAATCTTAAGGTCACATTTACAAATGCTCAAGGTGATCAAAGTAATCTTCAAACGATGGTGGAACAGTTATCAGGTAAAACTGATTTAAACTTTGCTATTGCTACTCCGGCTGCGCAAGCACTACAAGCTGGCATTCCTGATACACCTGCAGTATTTACAGCTGTAACAGACCCTGTTTCAGCAGGCTTAGTTGAATCTATGGAAAAACCTGGTAAAAATATGACGGGATCAATTGATGCTGCCGATGTTTCTGACCAAATTGAATTATTATTAAAAGTTGTGCCCGATGCTAAAACTGTTGGGATTTTTTACAATGCCAATGAGGTGAATTCGGAAGTACAGGCTAAAGCAGCTAAAAAAGCTCTTGAATCAGTTGGTGTTAAGGCTGTCGAAAAAACAGTTACCACTACAAATGATGTTCAGCAAACAATGATGAGTTTAGCAGGTCAGGTGGATGCCATCTATCTTCCAACAGACAACACAGTAGCTTCGACAGTGCCTACAATTGGTGAAATCTTAATTGACAAGAAGGTTCCAGCAATCGGTAGTGATGAAGCTGTTATTGGAGGAGTTCTCTTTACATCAGGTGTTGACTATAGAGCAATCGGTAAACAAGCTGGGGAGCTGGCTGTTAAGATTTTAAATGGTGAGGATGTTAGTCAACTTGCTGTAGAAAAGCCTAAAACAACTTCAATTGTTGTTAATGAAGAAATGGCTGAAGTTTTAGGATACGACCCTGAAACAATCAAATCATTAGCTGAATAAAGATAAGGACTTTAGGGGTGGAGGAAAACACTTCGTAAAGAGGCTGAGAAAGTTTCTCCCTTAGCTAGTGTGACTGGATATTTTTAAAATAATTTTCAAGAGACTGCGATTTGATCAGTCTCTTTTTCAGCCTTAATAATTATTTTTGTAAGAAAATTTCAAGTAACGAGCAATATTCTTGATAATAACACTAACTAGTGATAAACTAGCTTCAGAAATTACTTAAGGAGAAAAAACATGGCAATTGAACTTGGTATTACAACATTTGGTGAAACAACAGTACTCGAAAAAACAAGAGAGGTTATTCCACATGATGAACGTATTCGTCAACTTGTAGAAGAAATTGAACTGGCTGATCAGGTCGGTCTTGATATTTATGGCATCGGTGAGCATCACCGTGAGGATTTTGCAGTTTCAGCACCTGAAATTGTCCTTGCTGCTGGTGCGGTTAATACCAAGCATATTCGCCTATCAAGTGCGGTTACCATCATGTCTTCAATCGATCCTGTCCGTGTTTACCAGCAATACGCAACCATCGATGCCCTTTCAAATGGCCGAGCAGAAATCATGGCTGGTCGTGGATCCTTTATTGAAAGTTTCCAACTCTTCGGCTACGATTTAGCAGATTATGATGAACTTTTCAACGAAAAATTGGATATGCTATTGGCTATCAAGGAGCAGACAAATTTAACTTGGAATGGCAAACATACCCAGTCTGTTGATAATCGTCCAGTTTATCCGCGCGCTGTTCAAAAAGATTTCCCTGTTTGGGTAGCAACAGGTGGAAATATTGAGTCAACTATTCGCATTGCTGAGCAAGGTCTACCGATTGCATATGCAACAATTGGAGGTAATCCTAAAGCATTTGCACAATTAGTCAAAGCCTACAAGGAAATTGGAAGTCGTCATGGTCACTCTCCTGAGCAGCTTAAAGTTGCCGCTCATTCATGGGGATGGATTGAAGAAGACACTAAATCAGCTATTGACAATTATTTCTATCCAACCAAACAAACTGTAGATAATATCGCAAGAGGTCGTGCACACTGGTCAGAAATGACCTTGGATCAATATTTAGAGTCTGTTGGACCTAATGGTGCCATGTTTGTTGGTAATCCAGATCTTGTAGCAGCTAAGATTATTAAAATCATTGAAGATTTGCAACTTGACCGCTTCATGCTCCACCTACCAATCGGCTCTATGCCACACGAAGATGTTCTTAAAGCCATTAAACTTTTTGGAGAAAACGTAGCCCCTAAAGTACGAGCACACTTTGAACAAAAAGAGGCTAACTAATCAGATAATGTTTTAGTTTAATCTAAAATATCAGACTTAAGTCGGATGTTTAAGATTGAAAGGCTTGTTATACTATTTTCATCCTAAAACTTTTCTTTTCATAAAAATCAAAAACGTTAATCCTGATGTGATTGGCGTTTTTTGATTAAAATGGACCTTGCTAGCTTGATTACTAACTTTATATTTTGTAAGGCTTTACATAAAAAGTGATTCTTATGGTATAATAATAACGTTATGGAAAATTCAAATATTATTAAAATTGCTCAGGATTTGAGCATCAAAGAAAGTCAGATTGACAAAGTCTTAGAGCTTACAGCTGAGGGCAATACCATCCCTTTCATTGCTCGTTACCGTAAGGAGCTAACTGGTAATTTAGACGAAGTTCAAATTAAGGCCATCATCGATTTAGATAAGAGTTTGACGGCACTTGCTGACCGTAAAGCGACAGTCCTAGCTAAAATTGAAGAGCAGGGCAAACTGACGCCACAATTACGCGCAGCCATTGAGGAAGCTAGTAAGCTAGCTGACGTGGAAGAACTCTACCTTCCCTACAAGGAAAAACGCCGCACCAAAGCAACTATTGCGCGTGAAGCAGGTCTTTTTCCTTTGGCTCGACTCATTTTGCAAAATAGCAAAGCTCTTAAACAAGAAGCTGAAAACTATGTGACTGAGGGATTTGAGACAGTTGACAAGGCCTTGGCTGGTGCTGTAGACATTCTAGTTGAAGCCATGTCAGAAGATAACAAGCTGCGTTCGTGGACTTACAATGAAATCTGGACTTACAGTTCCCTGACATCTAGCCTCAAAGATCAAGAAAAAGATGATAATCAAACCTATCAAATCTATTATGATTTCTCTGAGCCTGTTTCTAAAATCCAAGGTTACCGTGTTTTAGCCCTCAATCGTGGTGAGAAACAAGGAATTCTTAAAGTTTCCTTTGAGCACAATATTGATAAAATGATTCGTTTCTTTGAGGTCCGTTTCAAAGAAAGAAATAGCTATATCGACGAAGTGATTAGTCAGACAGTTAAGAAAAAAATTGTTCCAGCTATGGAGCGCCGTATTCGAACTGAACTGACTGAAGCGGCAGAAGATGGAGCAATTAGTCTCTTTTCTGAGAACTTGCGTAATCTTCTCTTGGTCTCACCTCTAAAAGGCAAGATGGTTCTTGGTTTTGACCCAGCCTTTCGTACGGGTGCCAAGTTAGCAGTAGTAGATCAGACTGGAAAACTCATGACCACTCATGTCATCTATCCAGTCCCACCAGCTGGTCAGGCTAAAATCGAAGCTTCTAAGAAGGAATTGGCAGAGCTCATTAAGACATACCAAATCGAAATCATTGCCATCGGTAATGGTACTGCCAGCCGTGAATCGGAAGCTTTTGTGGCGGAGGTCCTCAAAGATTTTCCTGAAGTTTCCTACGTTATCGTCAATGAAAGCGGAGCTTCAGTCTATTCTGCCTCAGAATTGGCTCGTCACGAATTCCCAGACTTAACGGTTGAAAAGCGCTCTGCTATTTCCATTGCTAGACGTCTGCAAGACCCATTGGCAGAGCTGGTTAAGATTGATCCAAAGTCTATCGGTGTTGGCCAGTACCAGCACGATGTCAGTCAGAAGAAGTTGGCTGAAAATCTTGACTTTGTAGTTGATACCGTTGTTAACCAGGTCGGTGTTAATGTTAATACAGCCAGTCCAGCGCTGTTATCACATGTGTCAGGGCTTAACAAGACAATTTCAGAAAACATTGTCAAGTACCGTGAGGAAAATGGTCAAATTAAGTCACGTGCTGAAATCAAAAAAGTCCCTAGACTTGGCGCTAAGGCCTTTGAACAGGCTGCTGGTTTCCTTCGCATTCCAGATGCTAAAAATATTTTAGATAATACGGGTGTCCACCCTGAATCATATAAGGCTGTCGAAAAACTCTTGGCTCTACTTGAGATTAAGGATTTGGATGAATCTGCTAAAGCCAAGCTCCAGGCTGTTTCTATTGGTCAAATGGCAGAGCAGTTAGAACTAGGTCAAGAAACGCTGAAGGATATTATTGAGGACTTGCTAAAACCTGGCCGCGATTTGCGTGATGACTTTGAAGCACCTGTTCTCCGTCAAGATGTTTTGGATATTTCAGACCTTGAAATCGGGCAAAAATTAGAAGGAACAGTGCGTAATGTTGTCGACTTCGGTGCTTTTGTTGATATTGGTCTACATGATGACGGTCTTATCCACATTTCCCAAATGAGCAAGACCTTTGTCAAACACCCAAGCCAAGTCGTATCCGTTGGTGATGTGGTGACGGTCTGGGTTTCAAAAATTGATAAGGAACGTGGCAAGATTAATTTGTCATTGGTAGATTTGCGTGAACTTAGTTGATTATGTTAAGAGCGTCTCGCAAGAGGATTTTGGCAAGCCCTTCAGACACCAAGCAGTCTGGAATAATCGCCTCAAATCAACAGGCGGTCGCTTCTTTCCTCATGACGGACACCTTGATTTTAATCCGAAGATTTATGAGGAATTTGGTTTAGCAACCTTTCGAAAAATCGTCCGTCACGAGCTCTGCCATTACCATCTCTACTATGAGAAAAAAGGATACAAGCACAAGGATGCCGATTTCAAAAATCTTCTCAAGCGAGTTGATGGGCTCCGCTATACACCAAAAAGTCAGCAACAAAAGGTAAACTATTTTCAATATGTTTGCCAAAAATGCGGTCTGGTTTATGAGCGAAAAAGAAGGGTTGATACTGGTAAGTTTGCTTGTGGTAAATGTCGAGGAAAACTTGAACAGAAAAGATAATCTTAAAATCAGTCGCAAGGCTGATTTTATTTTTTAAAAAAATAAGATATACTAAGAGTATAGAAATAGACAGGAAGGATATATAAATGAAATCAACATTTTATAAAATGAGGAAGGGTAAACTAGTTGCCGGTGTTTGCGCTGGTCTAGCTGACAAGTTTGGCTGGGATTTGCCTCTAACTCGTGTATTGGCAGCTTTGATAATGTATATGACAGGTTTCGGTATTCTTCTCTATATCCTCTTAGCGATATTCCTACCTTACAAAGAAGATGTTATTGAGGAAAAATTCGGTACTGGTCCGCGTAGAAGAAAAGATGCCGATGTTGTTAACGATAAGTCTAATGATAATGATGGTTGGTATTGGTAAAACTTAATTAGTTGTTTCTAGTAACTATAATTAAAGGCTTAGCTATTATTCCGAAATGATTTTTTCTAAAGATGAAGTGTTGTCCCATCTATAGAAAATCAATTATTTCAACATAAATACAATTTCTCTTTGGGTAGTTAACAGGATGCCCTAGAGTAGGTCGGAAACCGTATAGTTAGCATTTATATTGCTAGAGCTAATATTAAAAACCATTTGAAAAAGCAGGGCAGGGAATTATTCACTGTCCTTTTATGATTTATGACATTTCTTTTCTGAAAATGGTTAGCGCTTTCCTTTACAAGTAAATGTGGTATAATACTAGAAAAGGAGAAATTATGTCAGTTACAGTAAAAATGTTAGTTGATAGACTAAAACTGGATGTGATTTATGGCAATCAAGATTTACTTGGAAAACCGATTACATCAGCAGATATTTCACGCCCGGGCCTTGAGATGACTGGATATTTTGATTATTATTCCCCTGAACGTCTCCAGTTGTTAGGGATGAAGGAATGGTCATATTTGATGAAGATGACGGCTCATAACCGTTATCAGGTATTAACAGAAATGTTTAAACCTGAAACTCCAGCAGTCGTTGTTGCGCGTGATTTGGACATTCCTGAAGAAATGTTCCGTGCAGCAGAGGAGAAGGGTATTGCCATTCTAAAGAGTCATGTTCCGACTAGTCGTTTATCAGGTGAGATGTCTTGGTACTTGGATGCCTGTCTAGCAGAGCGTACCAGTGTACATGGTGTCTTGATGGATATTTATGGAATGGGTGTTCTTATTCAGGGAGACTCTGGAATTGGTAAAAGTGAAACAGGTCTTGAATTAGTTAAACGTGGACATCGTCTCGTAGCGGATGACCGTGTTGATGTTTATGCTAAAGATGAGGAAACTTTATGGGGTGAGCCTGCCGAAATTCTTCGTCACCTTTTAGAAATTCGTGGTGTTGGGATTATCGATATTATGAGTCTATATGGTGCCAGTGCTGTTAAAGACTCATCACAAGTTCAATTGGCTATTTATCTTGAAAACTTTGAATCTGATAAAGTATTTGACCGTTTGGGAAATAGCAATGAAGAAATTGAATTATCAGGTGTTAAAATTCCTCGAGTTCGAATTCCAGTTAAAACAGGTCGTAACGTTTCGGTCGTTATTGAAGCAGCAGCTATGAATCATCGTGCTAAGCAAATGGGTTATGATGCTACTAAAACCTTTGAAGACCGCTTGACACAATTGATCAGTCAGAATGAGGGTTCAAATGATTAATCCAATTGCCTTTCAAATCGGGCCATTCGCGATTCATTGGTATGCTATCTGTATCATGACAGGTGTTATTCTTGCAGTCTATTTAGCGATGAAGGAAGCTCCTCGAAAGAATATTATTCCTGATGATATTTTGGACTTTATCTTAATTGCCTTTCCAATTTCTATTATCGGTGCTCGCCTTTATTATGTTGCCTTTGAATGGTCTTACTATTCACAGCACCTCAGCGAGATTGTTGCAGTATGGAATGGTGGAATCGCCATTTATGGTGGCTTGATAGCAGGAGCTATAGTTTTATTTATTTTCTCATATTATCGAGTCATCAATCCAATTGATTTCTTGGACATTGCTGCGCCTGGAGTTATGATTGCGCAAGCTATTGGTCGTTGGGGAAATTTTATCAATCAAGAGGCATATGGCAGAGCAGTGAAATCCTTGGATTACTTACCTAGCTTTATTCAAAAGCAAATGTTCATTGAAGGCAGTTATCGTGTTCCAACTTTCTTGTATGAGTCTGTTTGGAATTTAATTGGATTCGCGATTGTGTTAGTTTTAAGACGTCGTCCTAAGTTACTAAAACAGGGTGAAATTGCATCGTTTTACCTGATATGGTATGGTATTGGACGTTTTGTGATTGAGGGAATGAGGACAGATAGCTTAATGGTTGGCGGCTTGCGCGTCTCACAATGGCTTTCTGTAATACTTGTTATAGTTGGTATCAGCTTTGCTATTTGGCAAAGAAAGGGCAAGAATGTTCCTTATTATCAAAAGTAGAAGAAGGAGGGGATATGCTAGAAATTGCATTATTGATTATTGCGATCGCTTTTGCGATTTTGGTAGGGGTAAGTATCCCTATCGCCATCAAACTTCATCGAACCGTCGATGCTGTTAATGAAACGATTGATGAAACAAAACAAACCTTGAAAGTTTTGACTAGTGATATGAACGTTACTTTACATCAAACTAATGAAATTTTAGCTAAGGCTAATGTTCTGGTTGAAGATGTTAATGGAAAAGTTGCTACAATTGATCCACTTTTCGTTGCAGTAGCAGAGCTTTCAGAGAGTGTTTCTGATTTGAATTACCAGGCTAGAAGTTTCAGCAAGCGAGCTGGTTCAATGTCTGCTTCAGCTGGAAAAGCTGGCGCAGCTATGGCAGTTGGTAAAGTAGCTTCGAAAATGTTTGGCAAGAAAAAAAATAGTCGTTAAGACTTATCTGTCTCACATTTAGGTACTGTTCATCAGTGTTAATGATCTAATAAAGGAGAAAAATGATGAATAAATTCTTTAAAACTATAATTGTTGGTGCAGCTTCAGGATTCGCTGCAGCTTACTTCCTTTCAACAGAAAAAGGCAAAGAAATTAAGAAACGTGCTGAAAAAGCATTCGAAGCATACAAAGAGAATCCTGAGGAGTATCACCAAAAAGCAAAAGAAAAAACAGTTGAATATACTAACTTAGCTACTGGTACTTTTAATGATTATAAAGAAAAATTTGAATCAGGTGAATTGACTAAGGAAGATATTTTCGAGACTGTCAAAGAAAAAACAAATCAAGCAGTAGATTTTGCAAGCGACGTTGTTTCAGAAGTAAAATCAAAATTTTCTGAAGTAGCAGAAGAAGTTAAGGACACAGCAGAAAGTGTTGCGGAGGACGTTGCAGCTGAAGTTGATGATATCATTATTGACTATCAAAATCCTGAGGAAGAGGATAATGAGGACAAGACTTCTGAAGAAAACGAAGAAGAAGCTTAGTTTCTATAATAAGGCGATGTTTCATTGCATCGCCTTTTAATTAGCTGTGTGTCGAATTTAACTTCAGTAATTATCACCTTTGGTCTTCTATTTTAAAGTTTTATTAAGGTTGCTTTGTTATTATTATCTTTCAATATGTTTTATTATTTCTTGTAGGAGGTGAGTTTGCAGATGAAAAGAGTTTTGAACCTTATTTTGTTTATCCCTAAAATGATATTTAGCTTCGTGTTGAATCTTTTTTGGGGACTCTTTAAAACAATCTTATTTTTTGCGCTAGTTATTTTTGGTTTACTTTATTATGCCAATCACAGTGACTCACAGCTTGCTAATCAGATTTCAACTCTAGCAAATTCTGTTAGTAGCTACTTTGCAAATACTAGTACAGATGATTTTAAGACTGCATTATCTGAACTTACTACTGATGATTTTACCTATTATTCTGGCTCCCGATGGAAAACCAATAGCGCGACAGTCTATATTGAGACATCTAATCCTACTCTAATTACTGCTTATGAAGAAGCAATAGCAAATTGGAATGCGACAGGTGCTTTTACTTTAACTAGGGTTTATGACAATAGCCAAGCTGATATTATTGCAACGGAGTATTCTGATTCTAGCTCTCAGGCAGCTGGTTTGGCGGAGATGGAAACAAACAGTGCCAATAATCACCTGATTTCTGGGACAGTCAAATTGAATACTTACTATTTATTAGAAAACGACTATGGTTATACCTTAGAACGTATTATTCACACGGCTGAACATGAACTTGGTCATGCTATTGGTTTGGCGCATGATGATAATAATACTTCTGTTATGGAGTCTGCTGGTTCTTACCATGGTATTCAAAACAGTGACATTTTAGCGCTTGAAACATTGTATAGTTAGTAGTTCATTTTTATTTTCGAGTAATGCAGCCTATATGGTGACTAAAATAAAAATATTTATAATTATCTACCCCACAAAGGTAGATTTTTTGCAGTCTTCTTCTAGTTTAAAAGTCTGGGATTTGGTAAAATAGTACTATGATTATTTTAAGTGGAAATAAAATCGAGCGCTCATTTTCTGGTGATGTGCTCTTTGATAACATTAACATTCAGGTTGATGAACGTGACCGTATTGCACTTGTGGGACGCAATGGTGCTGGCAAATCGACCCTTTTAAAAATCTTGGTTGGAGAAGAAGCGCCAACTTCTGGTGAGATTAACACTAAACGTGACCTCACTCTCTCTTATTTGGCACAAGATTCTCGTTTTGAGTCTGAAAATACCATTTTCGATGAGATGTTGCATGTCTTTGATGACCTTCGTCAGGTGGAAAAACGTCTTCGTCAGATGGAAGGGCAAATGGCAGAGCTGTCAGGCAGTGATTTTGATAAACTCATGCAGGATTATGACAGATTGTCTGAAGAATTTAGAAGTAAAGGTGGATTCACCTACGAGTCTGACATCAGGGCCATTCTCAACGGATTCAAATTTGACCAGTCCATGTGGGACATGAAAATAGCAGAGCTGTCAGGTGGTCAAAACACTCGCCTTGCCTTGGCTAAAATGTTGCTTGAAAGACCTGAACTCTTGGTCTTGGACGAGCCAACCAACCACTTGGACATTGAAACAATTGCCTGGTTGGAAAATTACTTGGTCAACTACCAAGGCGCTCTTATCATCGTCAGCCACGACCGCTATTTCCTTGATAAAGTAGCAACGGTGACCCTTGATTTGACCCAGCACAGCCTCGATCGCTATGTGGGCAATTATTCAAAATTCATGGATCTCAAGGCTGAGAAACTTGCGACAGAAGAGAAGAACTTTGAAAAGCAACAGAAAGAAATTGCTAAGTTAGAAGATTTTGTTCAACGCAATATTGTCAGAGCTTCAACAACCAAACGTGCCCAGGCTCGCCGTAAACAGCTAGAAAAAATCCAGCGTCTGGACAAACCGACTAACCAGCTCAAGTCTGCTAATATGACCTTCCATGCTGAAAAGGTTTCTGGTAACGTTGTTTTGACAGTGGCAGACGCGGCTATCGGCTATGATGGTCAGGTTCTAGCTCAGCCCATTAACCTAGACGTTAAAAAATTCGATGCTATCGCTATCGTGGGGCCAAATGGAATCGGTAAGTCAACCTTTATTAAGTCTATTGTTGGACAAATTCCTTTCATTGAGGGGACCTCGACTTACGGGGCCAATGTAGAAGTTGGTTACTATGACCAGACTCAGACCAATCTGACTCGCACCAATACAGTCCTAGATGAGCTCTGGAATGACTTTCCAACAACGCCAGAAGTTGAGATTCGCAACCGCCTAGGAGCCTTTCTCTTCTCGGGCGATGATGTCAAGAAATCTGTAGCCATGCTTTCAGGTGGTGAACGTGCCCGTCTCCTCTTGGCCAAGCTGTCTATGCAAAACGACAATTTCCTCGTTTTGGATGAGCCAACCAACCACTTGGATATTGACAGTAAGGAAGTGCTAGAGAACGCCCTTATTGACTTTGATGGCACCCTGCTCTTCGTCAGCCACGACCGCTATTTCATTAACCGTGTAGCTACCAAGGTCCTGGAAATCTCCGATCAAGGCTCAACCCTCTATTTGGGTGATTACGATTATTACTTGGAGAAAAAGGCAGAGCTTGAGGAGATAGCCCGTCTACATGCTGAAGAAAATCAGGTTAAGCAGGAAGTGCCCCAAGCTGTCGCAAACGACTACCAGGCACAAAAAGCCAACCAAAAAGAACTGCGCAAATTAACCAGACGCATTGCCGAAATCGAAGCAAAACTTGAAGAAATTGAAAGCCGCCTTGAAGAAATCAATGAAGCTATGCTTGCAACCAATGATGCCTCAGAACTCATCAGTCTCCAAAAAGAACTTGATGATCTGACACATGAGCAAGACCAACTCATGAACGAATGGGAAGACCTCAGTATGCAAGTGGAAGGATAGACGGATGAGTCAATATGGTCCAATTTTTAAAGAGTGTCGATTGAATCGCGGTTTCTCACTAAAGCAAGTAGCAAGTAAGGATTTATCCATTTCCCAACTCTCACGTTTTGAAAGAGGAGAATCGGATTTATCCCTTACTAAATTTATTAAGGCTTTAGAAGCTATTCAAATTTCAGTTGAAGAGTTTATGGATAAAGCAAATGGTTTTAAACGCATTGAACAAAAGAAACTGATGTCTCAAATGGCAAGATTTCATTACAAGAAAGATATTGCTGGATTGGAGTCTCTGATTCATAGTGAAGAGGACAAGTTATCAAGAGATTTTAATAACCTTCAGGCCAAACTCAATATCATTCTTTTTCGTGGTATGATTTGTCAATGTGATGAAAGTAGGACGATGTCACAAGAAGATTTAGATTATGTGGCTGACTATCTCTTTCAAAAAGAAGTATGGGAAATTAGTGATTTGATACTGATTGGCAACTTTTACACTTTTTATCCAACTACTCTGATGAGTAGGATGGCTAGAGAGATTTTAAAGCGCGTGGACTATTATGCTGAAATTGCAACTCATCGAAATCTGGTAGAGGTCATCATGTTAAATCTTATGGAGATTTCAACTGAGCGAGGTGATTTAGAGGAAGCAGAGTTCTTTAAAAAGGAAGCTGAAAAATTACTAACTAATGAGCGTAATGCTTTTCATCGCATCATTTTTCTCTATGAAAAAGGTTTTCTTAAATTTAAAAAGGGTGACTCTTCTGGATTAGACGATATGAAGAATGCTATATTCTGTTTTGAAGTAATGGGCTCCTTGCATCATGCTAAGCATTATCAAGAGCATATGAATAAGTTTTGTAGATAAAAAATTCCCTTATTTGGGAATTTTTTTGATTCTCTAAAAATGTGATTTATAATGTATTTAATCGAAAAAACTAGTGAAATTCAGCTAAAGTAGTAGGTTTCATATTGGGTAGTTTTTAGATTGTTCTGGCCAGAACCTAACCTAAATTAGTCACTGTTGGAGGAAAATATGGATAGAAACGGAATAAAACTTTTAGCAAGTAGATCAATTAATAAGTTAGGGGATGTCCTCTATGATTATGGAAACAGCAGTTGGATAGCTTCTTTAGGGTTTCTTGGACAAAAAATGCTTGGGATTTATCAAATTGCAGAGCTCTTAGTTTCCATTATCCTAAATCCCTTTGGAGGTGCTCTCGCTGATAGATTTAAGCGCCGTCAAATTTTATTATGGACAGATGGACTTTGTAGTCTGATGTGTCTTTCATTAGTTTTCATTTCTAGTGATCACTTCATGCTTTATGGACTTATTGCAGCAAATGTATTTCTGGCAATTTCATCATCATTTTCTAGTCCTGCCTACAGAGCCTATGTACCTGAAGTTGTTGGGAAAAAGAATCTTGTGACTTATAATTCGCATCTGGAAACAATAGTTCAAGTCATCAAGGTTAGTTCACCTATAATAGGATTTCTTGTTTACCACAATCTAGGGATTCGCTTGACACTTTTAATTGATAGTTTAACATTTTTAGCCTCCTTCTTATTCTTACTATTTATCAAAAAAGAAGACAAGCTTGCGAATCAATACAATAAGAATAACTTAAATTTCACAAATGTTTTGATAGATATAAAGGCAGGCTTAGTCTACATAATTGCGGATAAAGAAATTTTCTTTCTTTTGATAATGGCTGCGCTGGTCAACTTATTTTTGGCAATGCTGACCTATTTGTTACCTTTTAGTCCTAAAATCTTTAATGAATCTACAGCCTATGCCACTATTCTAAGTTTGTCAGCACTAGGTGCAATTATAGGTGCATTTTTCTCAAAAATGTTCCCAAATACTATGACATCTCTTCTTTGGATACTTGGTCTAAGTGGAATTGGAATAGTAGTGATGGCTACTTCACCATTAACAGGATTACCGCTAGCTTTCAGTTATTCTGGTGCAGTCATTTATAACCTTTTTGAAACTATTTTCAATATCCATTTCTTTAGTCAAGTGCAAGAGCGAGTGTCTAATGAATATATGGGGAGAGTATTTTCAACTATTTATACCCTTGCGATATTGTTTATGCCCCTAGGTCCGTTGGCCATGACACTATTGAAAAACAGCATATCTTCCATAAGTTTTATTGTCATTGGACTCGGCGTGTTTTTACTAGCAATAGCAGGTCTGATATATAGTCAATTTAGATTAAAGTGATTTATTGTCTTTTTTAGAGCTTTGATGCATTGTCGCTTTCGGCTTTCTGTTCTTTTGTTGAGAGAAAGAAGTTTATTCAAATACAAATGTCCTTTGTGATTACCTTTTTGATTAATATAGAAAATCTAACAAAAGTATTATAGAATCACTTTGAAGACTATCTTGGTATGTCAATACTAAGGTAGTCTTTTTGTTTTCTTTTGCAAATTATGGATAGTATTAACATACTTTTTAAGTAAGTAGTGGCTAGGATTATTAATTGAAGTAGATATTTTTCTAAAAAAACAATAGCAGGCTATTGACTTTTGAAATTAAAGTTTTATAATGACTAGTGAAAGATTTTCGAGGAGGTGAATCTGTGGATATAAAAAAAGCTCCCTATGGTTGGCTGGTTAAACGCATTGCCAGTCAACTAGAGCAGAATATGAATTTTTTCTTGAAACCCTACAATATTACAACTATGCAGTCCTGGGTCCTTCTACATTTAAATAGAACTGGAGACAGTTTGACCTTTAAAGAGCTGGAAAAACAGTTCGAGGTTTCTCAACCTACCATGGTTGGTATCTTGTCGCGTTTAGAGCAAAAGGACTTTGTTTTGATTGGACCAGATGAGAAGGATAGGAGAATTAAGAGGGTTCAGATCTCAGAAAAGGGTTCCGAATTGATTGCTGATTTAAAACTGCACTTAGAGCAATCTGAACATTTCTTTACAGATGGTTTTTCTGATAGTGAAAGGGAAAGTTTTCACCTCCTTTTGGAAAAAGCTTATTTTAATATTATAGAAAGTGATGGTAACAAATGATTAAAGTTTTGTTGGCTCAGGTTAAGGACTATAAGAAACCTTCTTTCCTGTCGCCCTTATTTGCAGCTCTTGAGGTATTCTTTGATGTTTCTGTGCCCTTTGTCATTTCCCTCTTGATTGACCAAGGGATTTCAGCAGGAAACATGTCTAAGGTTATCTTTTATGGGATACTTATGCTTGTCTTAGCTACCTGTGGACTTGGTTGTGGTTATTTGGCAGGTAAATTTGCTGCGCAAGCATCGGCTGGTTTCGCAGCTAATCTTCGTGAAGGGATGTACGATAACATTCAAACCTTCTCATTCTCAAACATTGACAAATTCAGCACAGCAGGACTTGTCACACGTATGACAACTGACGTTACTAATGTTCAGAATGCCTATCAAATGATTATTCGTGTTGTTGTACGTGCACCGCTTACAATCATTGTTTCAATGATTATGTGTTTTGTCGTGGACAGTCAATTGAGTTTGATTTTCTTAGCAGCTATAGTTTTGCTAGCTCTGGCTCTTTTCCTTGTTATTCGTCGTGCCATGCCTAATTTCCAAAAGAGCTTCCGTAAGTACGATGATCTTAACTCTAGTGTTCAGGAGAATATTACAGGTATCCGAGTTGTTAAGTCTTTTGTTCGTGAAGACTTTGAAACAGGTAAATTTAACAAGGCAGTAGATACTATCTATAATCTTTTTGTTAAAGCAGAAAGCATTGTAATCCTCAACAATCCTATCATGATGGCTGTTATCTTTGGCTGTATCATTCTCCTATCTTGGTTTGGTGCCCAGTTTATCGTAATTGGTCAATTGACGACAGGTGAATTAACCTCTCTCTTCTCATACGTATTTGGTATGATGATGTCACTTATGATGTTGTCAATGATTATGGTAATGATTTCCATGAGTATTGCTAGTGCTCAACGTATTAGTGAGGTACTGCAAGAAGAGGCAGATATTGTCAATCCAGACAATCCTATTATGGAAGTGCCAAATGGCGATACCGTCTTTGATCATGTTCATTTTTCTTATAAGCATGGAAGCAGCGACGAAGTT
This sequence comes from Streptococcus henryi DSM 19005, assembly GCF_000376985.1. Taxonomy (GTDB): domain Bacteria; phylum Bacillota; class Bacilli; order Lactobacillales; family Streptococcaceae; genus Streptococcus; species Streptococcus henryi. The sequence continues at coordinate 117,172 of NZ_AQYA01000034.1, read as the reverse complement.
CTCAATGATATTGATTTGTCTATCAAATCTGGGGAGGTCATAGGTGTTATTGGTGGTACAGGTTCTGGTAAAACATCCTTCGCTAACTTGGTTTCTCGACTTTATGATGTTGACAAAGGCCGTGTTCTAGTCGGTGGAAATGATGTTCGTCAATATGACTTGGAAGTTTTACGTGATCAAGTGTCTGTAGTCCTTCAAAAGAATGTCCTCTTCTCAGGGACAATCTTGGATAATCTTCGTTGGGGTAATGAGAATGCGACAGAAGAAGAATGTATTGAAGCTTGTCGTCAGGCTTGCGCTGATGAATTCATAGAGCGCTTCCCAGACAAGTACAACACTTGGATTGAACAATGTGGTAGCAACGTTTCTGGTGGTCAGAAACAACGTCTTTGTATCGCACGCGCCTTGCTCAAAAAACCAAAAGTCCTTATCTTGGATGATTCAACCAGCGCTGTTGATACAGCAACTGATGCCAATATCCGTCAGGCTTTGGCAGAAACCATTCCAGGGACAACTAAGATTATCATTGCGCAACGTATCTCAAGTGTTCAGCATGCCGACAAGATCTTAGTCTTAGATGATGGTAAGATTTCTGGTTTTGCTACCCACGATGACTTGTTGCAAAGCAACGCTATTTACAAAGAAATTTACGACGTTCAGCAACAGGCTAGCGGAGACTTTGATGAGGAAGGAGGAGCAAACAAATGAAAAATATTAATAAACAAGACACCTTGAAACGCGTCTTAGCTTATATTTTTAGATTTTACAAATGGCGTTTCTTCCTAGTCGTTGCCCTCATTCTAACATCAGCTCTTTGCTTCCTGCGCTTCAATCTTTTCATGCAGACCTTGATTGATAACTATATCACACCGCTCATGGCAGCTGATAATCCAGATTTTTCAGGTCTAGCACAAGCAATTATTAATTTAAGTCTTCTTGGTCTAGTCGGTGTGCTTGCTGCCTACGCTTATAATTACCTTATGGTTTTTATTGGTCAAGGTACCATGCGCCGTATTCGTTCAGACCTTTTCACACATATGGAGCGCCTGCCAATCAAGTATTTTGATACCCATGCTCACGGCGATATCATGTCTATCTACACCAACGACGTAGATACCTTGCGTCAGCTTATTGGCCAAAGTATCCCACAGGTTATCAACTCAAGTTTCTCTATTCTGACAACTTTCACCGCCATGGTCATTCTTAATGTGCCTTTGACACTTGTGTCGGTCTTTATGGTCATCGTCCTTCTCTATGTGGCAAGAAAAATTGCAGGGCAGTCCTCTAAATACTTCCGTGACCAGCAGAATGATATTGGTAAGGTTAACGGCTTTATTGAAGAAATGATGGAGGGGCAGAAGGTCATCAAGGTTTTCAATCATGAAGAGATTGCTAAAGCCGATTTCCGCCTACTCAATCAGGAACTTCGCCATTCTGCAACCAATGCCAATACTTATGCCAACATCCTTATGCCAATCTCAGCCAACATTGGACATATTTCCTATGTTCTCTGTGCTATGATTGGAGCCATTCTTGCCCTTAATGGCTACGCTGGTTTGACAATCGGTGCTTTGGTATCTTTCTTGACACTTAATCGTGGCTTTACCAACCCAATTACCCAGATTAGCCAACAGATTAACTCTGTTATCATGGCTATGGCCGGAGCCAGCCGTGTCTTTGATCTTATGGATGCTGAACCCGAATTGGATGAAGGTTATGTCGAATTGGTTAATGCTAGAAAAGATGACCAAGGGAATATTGTAGAAAGCGATAAGATGACAGGTCATTGGGCTTGGAAACATCCTCATGAAGATGGGACAATCACCTACCATGAATTGCAAGGTGGGGTAACCTTTGAAGATGTGACCTTTGGTTACAACGATGATAAAATGGTTCTCCATGACATCAATCTCTTTGCCGAGCCTGGTCAGAAGATTGCCTTTGTTGGATCAACGGGGGCTGGTAAGACAACCATTACCAACTTGATTAACCGTTTCTATGATATTCAAAAAGGTAAGATTCATTACGATGGTATTAATATCAGCAAGATTAAGAAAGCTGATCTCCGCCGTAGTCTGGGGATTGTTTTACAGGATACCCACCTCTTCACAGGGACTGTTATGGATAATATCCGCTATGGTCGCTTGGATGCTACTGACGAAGAATGTATTGAAGCAGCTAAACTTGCTAATGCCCATGCCTTTATCAAACACTTGCCAGAAGGTTATAACACAGTCTTGACTGGTGATGGCGGTAGCCTATCACAAGGTCAGCGTCAGCTTTTAGCCATTGCGCGTGCAGCAGTAGCCAACCCACCAGCCCTTATCTTGGATGAGGCAACCTCATCTATTGATACACGTACTGAGGTTCATGTTCAGGAAGGTATGGATGCCCTTATGAAGGGACGTACAACCTTCGTCATCGCTCACCGCCTGTCTACGGTCCGCAATGCTGACTGTATCATGGTCCTTGAACAAGGACGCATCATTGAACGCGGCAGCCACGATGACCTCATCGCTCAAAAGGGACGCTACTACCAACTCTACACAGGTAATGCCATTTCTGAGTAGCAAGTCTGAAAATCAAAAATCTGAACTTCAGCTTGATTTCATAAGTCATTGAACAGTGAGGTCAGTTGCCTAAACGGATTTGATTTTCGAAGAGTATGACAGAAAACACTATTAGAAAACGAGCCTAAGTAGGCTCGTTTTTCTATATAGCGTCTCTCTGTCAATAGACTTGAAGACTGTTTTGACTGTTTTATTTTTTTACCTGAGCTGTGGCAGGACGGCCAAGGACTTTTTTGAGATAGAAAAAGAGGTAACCAATTAGAACATAAGCCAGAAAGATAAAGAGGGTATTGTTAAAAACTCCTTTAAATCCGTATTTATTGAGATTGAGGAAGTAGTAAGCATAGGGACTGTCTGGTGAGCCAGGAATAACAAATTGAGTGACCAATCCGTTAAAGATGGTAAAGGCAAAGTAAGCTAAGGGGAGAATGGTCCAACCAAGAGGATCAAGGGACTTGTAGCTATCCTTTCTATCCAGAAAGACAGTGTCTATAATAAAGCAAAGCGGAGCGATATAATGGACCAGAAAATTTCGGATATTCCAGTAATCATTGTGACTGACATAAGGTGACAATAGAAAATGGTATACCAAGAAGGTTATGGTAATAGACATCATGACACCGCCCTTTAGTCTAATCAATCTGCCATGGTAATTGATGGTTCCTTTCTTAGCTTCAAAAGCAACCAAATAAAACTGGAAGAGAAATACAATAATATTTGATAAGACAGTATAATAAAGGAGCATTCCCCAACCATCCTGAATAATTTGTAAGCTGACTCCCAATAATCCTGATAAACCAGCAAAAAGTCGAAAGATTTGTGTTTTTGACATAATAGTTTAGTCAAATGAAGGGCTTTGATACTCCATCACTTTCATTTTGCCATACGCCAGTACAGCCTGCAACTCAGTTCCTTGTCTCAAAGCTCTTCAAATGACGATACCTTTCATTTTTTTCTTGTTTTTTATCATAGCACATTTTACCTTGACGCATAAGAAAAATGCTTGTAAAATGAGTTTATTAGTTAGATAGATAAAAGTATAGTGAGGTCAGAAGTAGCAATAAATGGCAAGTATCATAGATTATATGAAAAAAAACAAGGACACTTCATTTGATGATTTAGCCCTGAATGACGCAGATATTTTGTCTTTGAACGAGATTGGTTACATTCCTTTTGGAGAGGTTTTAGAGCCTGTTTTTGATTTAAGTCAGGAGCTCACTCTGCGAGATGTTCTAGAACATTATGAGGGCAAAAGGGATAAGCTGGACTACAATTTCATCATGACTAAGGAGCGCGTGGATCTGCTTGAGGAAATGATTTCTTCTCAACGTTTTGCGGATTTGCGACTCTCCCATTATGTTAATGATGTGGATAATGAACTTGAAAAGCAGTTTGCTGCCATGATTTTCTGCATTCCTAAGATCAATCACACCCAGATTGTTTTCCGTGGGACCGATGATACCATGGTGGGCTGGAAGGAAGACTTTAAACTGACTTACATGCGTGAAATTCCGGCTCACCGCTCTGCCATTGCCTACCTGAAAAATTACCTTAGCCTTCACGAGGACAAAGTTCTAGTTTCTGGCCATTCAAAAGGAGGCAACTTGGCTGTGTATGCGGTCAGCCATCTGTCCTCTGACCTCCAGGACAAGATTGCTCAAGTCTATATGTTCGATGCACCCGGTTTGCACGAAGCTGAGGTAACATTGCAGAGCTATCAAAACATTCGTGACCGTCTAAAGGTGATTCGACCAGAAGAATCGATCGTCGGTGTCATGCTCAACATAGACGTTGAACAGGAGATTGTGGAAAGCCAATCATTTGGCGTTTTTCAACACGCAGCTACCCGCTGGCAGGTTTCTGAAGAAACTGGGGATTTTGTCCCAGCTGAGAAACCAACGGATTTAAGCCTCAACTTGCAACAAACCTTCAAGCAGTGGACTGATGAATTATCTAGCCAGGAACTCAAAGCTCTCTTCGACACTGTTTTTGACAATCTTATCGACAACGGATTTCTTAGTTTAAATGAGCTCAGCCATTTTAACAGAGAGTCGGCAACAACCCTCTTCAATGTTTTCAATAGTCTGAATGCAATCAACGAGGACAAGAAAAACCTCATGTCCAAGTCAGCCAAGCTTTTCTTTGCTGCCTTTGCAGGGAACTTTAAAGTTGCCAAGATAGAAGCACCAAAACTTAATCTCCCAGCCTTGCCAGATTTCCCTGACTGGGAAGAGATTAAGTCTAAATTTGATAAAAAATAAGCCATATAAAAACCTCTCAAATTTCTTGCCAGGACAAGGGATCTGAGAGATTTTTTCTGTCTATCTTATACTTAATGAAAATAAAAATTAGAGGAGGCAAGCCGACGCAGACATATCTGATGGTAGGCAAGAAGGCTTAACGATCTATCATTTTGATTTTCGAAGGGTATTAATCGTCTTTTTCAGTCTCTCTTTCATGATATTTAACCCAGAGCCCTAGATAAATCCAAAGAAAAATGAAAAGAAAAGTCAGACTTAGAATCAGAACTAAGAGAGCGACTGCTAGAGTTTCGTTAATATGAAGTGCAATATAAGAACCTGCAATTAAGGAAGCAATGAAAACAAACAGAATGTAGGGTTCAATTTTTGAGACAAAAAGTTGCCATTTAGCAGCACGCCTTTCAGAGAGACTAAAAATAAATTTTAAAACGTTCATTTCTGGTATTCCTTTCAAGAATAGCAAAGCTTCAATCAAAATTTACAGTTTTAGAGGATTTTTCTCTTTCTTATATTCTTTGAAATGTCTTTTCCCTATTAGCCATTTCAAAGTGGCAAAGTAAATACCAAACCAGAATCCGCTGTAGAGACTACTAGGTTTGATTGAATAGTTACCAATGCCGAAGAGAAGTGCTAGTTTATTTTGCAACAGAACTGCAGCAAAGAGAATAAGGCTAAAACTGATAAGGTAGTATAGGGAAAAGCGCTTGATTTTACGCATATCCTGTCTTTCAAACTCTTCCTTGGTCAGCTGGCTTGAAAGCCCTGCTTTATCAAAAATAAAAGAAATAGATAGGACAAAGACAATATAGCCAAGATAGAGGAAGATAGTCACTTGCTTATAGATTAAGGCCAGGGAGAGTTCCTTGCTAATCCAGGCAACAAGATTTCCGATGACAAGTGCACTAATGCAGACAAGCAGAAGAGCAGCCATTTTTTTATAATAAGATTTAAGACAAGTTTTTTCTTGAGGAGTAAACTCATCTTTTACATAGAGCCATTTTAGTAATTTAGTCATTTAGTGGAGAATACCTTTCTAAAATTATTCATCATAAGTATTACCTTTTTTGTTCAATTTAAGGAATGTAGTCTTTTAGTTTCTTGGGACGAATTAAGAACAAGGAAAGTAGTGCTACAAACAACCAAAGGAAAAAAGATCCGATGGTTGGAATAGCTGAGGCAACCGTAGAGTCAGAAGCTAAGATAGAGGCAAAATCAATGATGAAATGAATGATGATGGCCCACCACAAGGTTCTAGTTCGTATAGTAACAGCTGCAAAATAAAGTCCCAAGGCACTTGCGTAGTAGACTTGATAAAGAGTGACATCAAGTGGCTGCTGAGTTAAATTCCCTAAATGAGCTAATCCAAAAATAAGACTGGTAAGCAAGGCAAGTTGTAGTATTTTTGGATATGACTTTTTTTCTTCTCCCAAGCCAATTTGTATTAAAATCCCTCGACATAAGTACTCTTCAAAAAATGCTGCGCAGGCAGATATGATAATGGCTTGAGGGAGTTGATTGGTGTGATTGCTTAGACCATAAAATGTTAAGGGGAGAGCTATTAAGAACATATAGACAAAGCTCAGCCAATTGATCCTAACTTGTTCCCAAATTGATACATTAGTCTTTAATGGAATTGTCAACCTATAGCGACGATGGGCCAATAAATAAAAACTGAGAGCCAGGGCAATTGTTTTGAGAGGATAACCTATCAATTCTGGCAAATGATCGGTTAGGAGATGCAGAAGCCAATTTTCAATAATTAAAAGGGCCCCTAAGGATAGAATCCTTTGTAAATTTAATTTAGACATGAGTTCCCTTTCTAAGAGGTCATATTTGTATAGAAAAAATCATGTAAACGCTAAACAATGCTTACTATTTAGTTTATAGTTGCTTGTGACAGATGTCAAATGAAAACAGTGAAGAAGATTAACCTGTATTTATTCTACATGAAACGCAACTTGTCGCATGGTTTTCCCCATCCATTTGGCGTATTTTCGGAAGATGCGACGGATGCTTGCTTGATGTTTGAGGGATATTTTCTTGGCGCTTAGGACTTTGAAATCAATAGCAGAGCCCTTTACAGAAAAAGTCCAGATTCCTTTAAGATTTCCTTTTATCAAGATAAGTGCTGAAATCTGCCCTGCTTTTTTCCAAACAAGCCCTTGATCAGCCTTGGCAATCAAAACATCCGTGTGTTTGTAGGAAACAAGAAGCGGATCAAACTTTCCAAGTACCAAAACTTCTGGAATCTGAACCTCTTCTTGCCAATGCTTAGTGTAATAGGTTTTACCTTGATAATCGTATCTTTTTAGGCCAGCTAAATCATTTTCGGAAATCTGAGACTGCTTAATGCCAAAAAAGTGGGCAGCATCTGCCAAACTAGCTGGGCCATAGAAGTTGAAGTAGGACTCTAAAATTTTCTTAGGAAGCTCAGGATTTTTAGGGATGACTTTCTCGGACCAAACAACTAGTCGGTCATTTGGCTGCCATTTTTGATAGAGTTTGCCTTTGCGGGAATTATAGATAAAAAGGGCACTCCAATTAAAGAGTTTGGCCCAACGCTGACCATAACGCTGAGATAATTCAGTTCTAGTTAGAGGCTGGGTCAGATGCTCCCTCAATTCTTGACATTCTTTGACGAGGTCAAGATTTTCACTAGCAAAGTAGTTCTCGGTCCAAGTGCCATCTGCTTTTAAAAATTGTCCCATTTCTTGCCAAGTCTGCCAGTTATAGAAGTGGTAAGTCTGACGCTGACCCCAGCCTAAAATAGCTGGCTCAAGTGTCTCTTCAACTCTTTCTGTATTTAGAAGATTCAACCGTGTTGACATATTAAAAAGACCATGATTAAGGTATTGAGATTGAATTCCCAGAGAGTCTTTTAAGAGTTGGTCTAGGTCAGGGTAGGGTTTAATCAGACCTTGATTATAAAAACGTTGTGCTAGAATCTCTTCCTTACTGATACTTTGCATTTCTTTTCCTATTACCTTGATATTGTCCTCGCAAGACTTATAGGCTTATTATACAAAAATTTTGCTTGCTAGGTAAGGGGATTCCTTCCTTGTCTATCACTTTGAGGTCTCTGAATGGGAGGTCTTTAAGGTCAATTGAATAATCATCGGATAATCAGAGTAATCAGGCCACTCTTTTTCGGCGTTATCGTCTAAGGCTAGGCAAGTTTTGTGGTATAATAGTGATAATTGATTTTTTCTAGAAAGGCTTTCTTATGAATATCCAACAATTACGTTACGTTGTAGCTATTGCAAATAGTGGAACTTTCCGAGAGGCTGCTTCAAAATTATTTGTCAGCCAGCCCAGCCTTTCCGTGGCTGTTCGCGATTTAGAGGGCGAACTTGGTTTTCAAATTTTTACAAGAACAACTACAGGAGCAGTTTTAACCAGCCAAGGTCTTAGCTTTTATGAAAAGGCGCTAGAAGTGGTTAAGAGCTTTGATTCCTTTGAACGTCAGTTTTCACAGAGTAATGCGGAGAATGAGGAATTCTCTATTGCTAGTCAGCACTATGATTTTTTGCCACCTTTGATTACGGCATTTTCCAAAGTCTATTCTAAGGATCGTAATTTCCGAATTTTTGAATCAACGACTATCCGTATTTTGGACGAGGTTGCACAGGGTGACAGCGAGATTGGAATCATCTACCTTAATAACCAGAATCGCAAAGGTCTCCTGCAAAGAATGGAAAAATTAGGTTTGGAGTATGTGGAACTGATTCCTTTCCAAACTCATATTTATCTTGGAAAACAACACAATTTGGCAAGTAAAGCCCAGTTGAAAATGACAGATTTACTTGGTTTGCCAACAGTTCGTTTTACTCAAGAGAAGGAAGATTATCTTTATTATTCTGAGAATTTTGTTGACACTACAGAAAGTTCACGCATTTTCAATGTCACTGACCGTGCCACACTTAATGGTATCTTAGAGCGGACAGATGCCTACGCGACAGGTTCAGGATTCCTTGATAGCCGCAGTGTTAATGGTATCACTGTCATCCCGCTTGAGGATGATTTAGATAACAAGATGGTTTATATCAAGAGGCGTGATAAAAATCTCAGTTCCTGTGCCTTGCAATTTATCGGAGTTATGACGGATTATTTTGCTAAATTCAGCCCTAAAAGAGCTGACAAATTAATTGATGAGGACTAGTATGCGAAAACTTTATTTTCCACTGGCTGGGGTAATTTTGATTGTTTTAGACCAGTTGAGCAAGTTCTGGATTGTTAGCAATCTGGAGCTAGGACAAGTGCGTTCTTTTTTACCAGGAATTTTTAGCTTGACCTATCTTCAGAACCGAGGCGCAGCTTTTTCCATGCTTCAAGACCAGCAGTGGCTATTTGCCCTTATTACTTTTTTAGTAATCGGCTTTGGGGTTTATTATTTTATCAAAAATATCCAAGGGGATCTTTGGCTCTTGGTGAGCCTGACCTTGATTATCGCTGGCGGTATTGGTAATTTCATTGACCGTGTTCGACTTGGGTATGTGGTCGACATGGTGCATCTAGATTTTATGGATTTTGCTATTTTTAATGTAGCGGATTCTTACTTAACTATGGGGGTGATTTTGCTCTTTATCGCCCTTTGGAGAGAGGAGAAATATGGAGCTAATCATTAAAGAAGGCGGTGCTCGCCTAGATAAGGCCTTGGCGGACTTGACAGAACTGTCTCGCACGCAGGCCAATGAGGAGATTAAAAAAGGCACGGTTTTGGTCAATGGCAAAGCTGCTAAGGCTAAGTATGCTGTCAAAGTCGGTGATGTCATTAGTTACCAAGTGCCGGAAGAAGAAATTTTAGAATACAAGGCTGAAGATATTCCACTGGACATCATTTATGAAGATGAGGACGTAGCAGTGGTTAATAAACCGCAAGGCATGGTTGTTCATCCGTCAGCAGGTCATCCATCAGGAACCCTGGTTAATGCCCTTATGTATCATGTCAAAGACTTGTCTTCAATCAACGGTGTTGTTCGCCCTGGTATTGTCCACCGTATTGACAAGGATACATCAGGATTGCTTATGATTGCTAAGAATGATACAGCTCATAACGCTTTGGCCACAGAACTAAAAGATAAAAAATCTCTACGTAAATACATTGCTATCGTTCATGGTAACTTACCAAATGACCGTGGTATGATTGAAGCACCAATTGGCCGCAGTGAGAAAGACCGCAAAAAACAAGCGGTGACTGCTAAAGGTAAAGAAGCTGTGACGCGCTTTCAAGTTTTGGAGCGCTTCGGTGATTACACACTTGTTGAATTGACCTTGGAAACGGGACGTACTCACCAAATTCGTGTTCACATGGGCTATATTGGTCATCCAGTAGCTGGAGATCCTGCCTATGGGCCACGTAAAACCTTGAAGGGAGAGGGACAATTTCTCCATGCCCAAACACTAGGCTTTACCCATCCAAGTACTGGTGAGGAGATGGCATTCACAGCACCAGCGCCAGCTATTTTCCAGGAAACTTTGGAAAAATTGAGACAAAAAAACTAATATTTACGTGATAGAAAAACTCTCAAAGTCGGTTAGATTCTGAGGTTTTTCTTATATGTGTTAACTGATGACGCAGAGATTTTAACTCAAATTTTTGAAAGATTATATAGCCATCTTGCCATCCAGTCTACTTAGGATCAGTCTAGAAAGGCGATTGTAATTTCCAAGGAGATAAGTTTAACAAAAAGAAAAAGCCTGAAAACTCAGACTTAACGTTTTAATGACGAAATAATTGAAGATACCACTGTTGTGATAATAAGACTTAATAAAATGGCCAAGCTAAATGCTCCAATAGAAGAAAAGTTTGCAACTAGAAGCATGAAGGCAATAAAAACTGTTAGTGTACCAAAACAAGCAATGCGAGCAAAGAAAACAAGCTCACGCAGTTTAGCACTGTTAGTATCAATTTCGTGGAATTCTTGGTATTTAGGACTAGCATTTTCAAAAAGCTGATCCTCTTTAAGCTGTTGCTCTTGCTTTAATAGTTCTGGCATAGCCCACTCCTTACATAATTCTAACCCATAATACCACAAATATAGCGATTTGTCACCCTTTTTTAAAGAAATAGTATTACAATACTAACATTTTAGACTATTTTTCTACAAAATTTGCCCTAAAAATTTAATATTTCTCTCCTTAAAATACTTAACTTGTTTTAAAAATTTGATATAATAATAAAGTTATGGAAAAAATTATTATTACGGCGACAGCCGAATCTATCGAGCAGGTTAAAGAGCTCCTAGATGCAGGTGTAGATCGCATTTATGTTGGTGAAGAAAACTTTGGTTTGCGTCTTCCTCATAATTTCACATTTGATGAACTCAGGGAAATAGCAGAGCTAGTTCACGGAGCAGGTAAAGAATTGACAGTTGCCTGCAATGCACTCATGCACCAAGACATGATGGATAATATCAAACCATTCCTTGATTTGATGAAGGAAATCAAGGTTGATTATCTTGTTGTTGGTGATGCTGGTGTATTCTACGTGAATAAGCGTGATGGTTACAACTTCAAGTTGATTTATGACACGTCAGTCTTTGTGACATCAAGTCGTCAAGTGAATTTCTGGGGACAGCATGGCGCTGTTGAGACAGTCTTAGCACGTGAAATCCCTTCAGAAGAGTTGTTTAAACTTTCTGAAAATCTTGATTATCCAGCTGAGATTTTGGTTTACGGTGCTTCAGTTATCCACCATTCGAAACGACCTCTTTTACAAAACTACTACAATTTCACTCATATCGATGATGAAAAAACACGTGAACGCGGTCTTTTCTTGGCTGAACCAAGTGATCCAGAAAGTCACTATTCAATCTATGAAGATAAGCATGGCACACACATTTTCATTAACAATGACATTGACATGATGACAAAATTGATTGAGTTAACAGACCACAATTTCACTCACTGGAAATTGGATGGTATCTACTGTCCTGGTCAAAATTTTGTGGAAATTGCAAAGCTTTTTGTCAAAGCTCGTGATTTAATGCAAGCAGGTCAATTCTCACAAGATCAGGCCTACGTTCTTGACGAAGAAGTCCGAAAACTTCACCCAGCAGGTCGCGGTTTGGATACCGGCTTCTACGAATTTGACCCTAAAACTGTTAAATAAGGTGGTCAAAACACTAGCAATGAGAGAGTTTCTAATTTCAGGGCATTGCTAGTAGAAAAAATAAACTCTACAAATATGAAAATTGACAATCCCAACAGTAACTACTTATTTTCTAATACTTGCTGGACGGAAACTCCCGCAGGATGTTTCCTAGGGGTTGTACTCGTCTGACTCGTTGACAATTAATGTTTCGCTGAGCCAGACTTTGGAGATTTTCTTACAATCTTGAAAATTGGAGAATAAATAATATGACTAAAACATTGAAACGTCCAGAGGTCTTATCACCTGCTGGAACTTTGGAAAAATTAAAAGTTGCCATTGATTACGGCGCAGATGCTGTCTTTGTCGGTGGACAAGCCTATGGTCTACGTAGCCGTGCAGGAAATTTCTCAATGGAAGAAATGAAAGAAGGGATTGACTACGCTCACGCTGCAGGAGCAAAGGTTTATGTTGCTGCTAACATGGTTACCCACGAAGGAAATGAAATCGGTGCGGGTGCTTGGTTCCGTGAACTTCGCGATATGGGACTTGATGCCGTTATCGTATCAGACCCAGCTCTTATCGTTATCTGTGCCACAGAAGCACCAGGACTTGAAATTCACTTGTCTACTCAAGCCTCATCAACCAACTACGAAACTTTTGAGTTTTGGAAAGAAATGGGATTGACACGTGTTGTTTTGGCGCGTGAAGTTAACATGGCAGAGCTTGCTGAAATTCGTAAACGTACAGGTGTTGAAATTGAAGCCTTTGTTCATGGTGCCATGTGTATCTCATATTCAGGCCGTTGCGTTCTTTCAAATCATATGAGTCACCGTGATGCCAACCGTGGTGGCTGTTCGCAATCTTGCCGTTGGAAATACAGCCTTTATGATATGCCATTCGGTTCAGAACGTCGTAGCCTTAATGGTGAAATTCCAGAAGAATACTCAATGTCAGCTGTTGATATGTGTATGATTGAAAATATTCCTGACTTGATTGAAAATGGCGTTGATAGTCTTAAAATCGAAGGTCGTATGAAATCAATCCACTACGTTTCAACTGTAACTAACTGCTACAAAGCAGCTGTTGATGCTTACATGGAGAGTCCAGAGAAGTTCTATGCTATCAAAGATGATTTGATTGATGAACTCTGGAAAGTTGCTCAACGTGAGCTTGCAACAGGATTCTATTATTCAACACCAACAGAAAACGAGCAACTTTTCGGTGCTCGTCGTAAAATTCCACAATATAAATTTGTCGGTGAAGTTGTATCTTTCAATAAAGATAACATGACAGCTACCATCCGTCAGCGTAACGTTATCATGGAAGGTGATGCTGTTGAGTTCTATGGACCAGGATTCCGTCATTTTGAATGTCAAATTCAAGATCTTCATGACTCTGATGGCAACAAGATTGATCGTGCCCCAAATCCAATGGAACTTTTGACTATTACAGTACCACAGGAAGTTAAACCTGGTGACATGATGCGTGCATGTAAAGAAGGACTTGTTAACCTTTACCAAAAGGATGGTTCTAGCAAAACAGTCCGTGCATAAGAAATAAGGTAGGTGACCTTCACACTCATCTTAGATTACAAAAAATGAGCATAAGGAAGAATTAGTTTCCCCATGCTCATTTTTATTATCATGTTTTTTTATAGATGTAGGTGCAAGGGAGCGATGCTAATCCGCTCAATTGTTTCAAGTGGTATAATAGTTGTTACGTCTTTTTGGAAACTTTTCAAAATAATTCTTCCGTTATTCTTGTCATATTTTACTAAATTTCCTGTTACTCGGCAGTCTCCATAGATGACATGCAGAGGGAGTTTTTTATCCATAGCTTCTTGGAGAGTTGCCTTGATTTTGTTTGATTTAAGATTAATAGGGACAGACTTTTTAGGAGATTCCATATAATCTTGCCAGTAGTTTTTAATATTTTGAAAAAAATTTGTCATGGTCTTTTTCCTGAAAAATTGGTACAATAATGATATCTTTTAGAAGATAATAAAATATTTTATTAAAAAAATCAATTTTTTGGAATTTTTTACGAATAGATAAGATAGGAGGAAGAATACTATGTCAGAATTTAAATTTCACATTGAAGAACACTTGCTCACCTTGTCTGAAAATGACAAAGGGTGGACTAAAGAATTGAACCGCGTCAGCTTTAACGGAGCTGAACCAAAGTGGGATATTCGTTCTTGGAGCCCCGATCATACCAAGATGGGCAAAGGAATTGCATTGACAAACGAAGAATTCAAAATTATTTTGGATGCTTTTCGTAAATAAGAAAAAGGAGTTGGCAAAGAAAGCCAGCTCCTTTTTTACTTGAAGTATGAGTAACGTTTTAGTGATTGGAAAATTGGTTTAGTTAGTAGCGTAGCGACAACAACTTTAGCTAGTCCTGATAGGATAAATGGCAGAGCTCCAGCCAAGAATGCAGCTTGCCAGTCCATATTAGCTAGGAAGTGGAGACCAATAACTCCACAGACTAAGGTAATAGCAACTCCTAAAGTATTAGCTAAAAAGATAGTAAGAAGTGATGATTTTGGTGAAGTTAAGGATGATGTTATGAAAGCAAAGAGCACAAAGCCCCAGAAGTATCCACCTGTTGGTCCAACAAATGCAGAGAAACCAGCAGAACCACCAGCAAAAACTGGTAGTCCAATACCACCAAGCAGAAGATAGAGTAAGACGCTTAAAGTTGCCTCACGACTTTTAAAAAGAGTAGCGATAATAGAGATAGCTAAAGTTTGCAGGGTAAAGGGAACTGTTCCAACAGGAATAGTGATTTGTGACAGGATTGCAATAAGAGCAGCTCCAAACGCAGGAAGGATAAGCGATAATGTTGCTTGTTTAGACATAGAGAACCTCATTTCTTAAAAAAGTTAACTATATTTTAAAATAAGTTAACAAAACTGTCAACCTAAAAAATATTTAAGTTAACTTAAAAGAGATTGATACTTTTAAAAATTTTCTTGTAATAAATCTTGAAAATTTTAAAGCTAAGTATTATAATTAAGTCAGTTAATAAACTGACCGAAAGGAGTAAGTATGTTTTCTGCTAAAAAATTAAAGAACAAACGTCAAGAAGCAGGTTATTCTCAGGTTGAAATAGCAAGTATTTTGGGTATTTCTAAGCAGTCTTATTCAAATTGGGAGAATGGTAAGACTAAGCCTAATCAAAAAAATTTGACAAGATTGAGTCAAATTTTAGCTGTAGACGAATCTTATTTTCTTTCTGAATATGATGTCGTTGAGATTTTTACACAGTTGAATGAAAGTAATCAAGGAAAGGTTATCAGCTATTCCCAAAAACTATTGAATCAACAAAAACTCGCAAGTCTCTATACTTATCGAGTTTATGAAGGACTTTCTGCTGGTACAGGTTACTCCTATTTTGGAGATGGTGCCTATGATGAAGTTTACTATGACCAGCAACTAGACCATGATTTTGCATCTTGGGTAAAAGGGCATTCAATGGAGCCAACATTCCAAAATGGAGAAGTTGTCTTAATTAAGCAGACTGTCTTTGATTATGATGGCGCTATTTATGCTATTGACTGGAATGGTCAAACTTATATCAAAAAAGTTTATCGTGAACCAGATGGTTTGAGATTAGTTTCTATTAATAGTGACTATTCAGATAAATTTGCTCCTTATGACGAAAGTCCACGAATTATTGGGAAGATTGTGGGGAATTTTGCACCTTTGGAGGTGTGATGTGGGCATATTTGATTAATCAAGAGAACCCCAAGCTGATATTGCTTTTGTAGATATGAAATCCTTTTATGCTAGTGTTGAGTGTGTAGAGAGAGGGCTTCATCCTCTTAAAACATCACTTTGTGTTATGAGTAGAGCTGATAATGCTAATGGTCTTATTCTAGCTTCATCTCCCATGTTCAAGAAGGTTTTTGGAAAGTCCAATGTTGGCAGAAGTTATGATTTGCCCTTTGACATCCATACCCGAAAGTTCTCTTACTACAATGCCAAGAGACAAGGACTTTCAATAACACCAGAATATGTTTCCTTTATTGAACAGTGGGCTCAAGCTACTCTTGTTGTGCCACCTAGAATGGACCTCTATATTCAGAAAAACATTGCCATCCAAAATATTTTAAAAAACTATGCTAGTGTTGACGACATCTTACCTTACTCTATAGATGAAGGTTTTATTGACCTGACCTCATCATTAAACTACTTTATACCAGACAAGACCCTTACTCGAAAAGAAAAGTTAGATTTAATTTCAGCACAAATACAACGTCACATCTGGCAAGAAACTGGTATTTACTCCACCATTGGTATGTCTAATAGCAATCCTTTACTAGCTAAATTGGCCCTTGATAATGAGGCTAAACATACAGAAAAGATGCGTTCCAACTGGTCCTATGAGGATGTAGAAAGTAAAGTCTGGGCAATTCCCAAATTAACTGACTTCTGGGGTATTGGCAGTCGTATGGCAAAACGCCTAGAGGGACTTGGAATCTATTCAATCAAGGAACTTGCCAACAGTAATCCAGATTTTCTTAAAAAGGAACTGGGAGTTGTAGGACTGGAACTCTATTTTCATGCTAATGGTATTGATGAAAGCAATGTCCACAAGACTTACAGACCCAAATCGCATGGATTAGGTAATTCTCAAGTTCTGCCACGTGATTATACTAATCAGAGTGATATTGAAATTGTTCTTGGGGAAATGGCAGAGCAGGTCAGTGTGAGACTTAGGAGAGCACATAAGAAAGCTTGTCAGGTTTCTATCATGATTGGCTACTCAAAGACAGAGAATAAGCGACCAATTCAGGCTCAGGTGACCATTGAGCCGACCAATAATACTAAGATTCTTACAAGCTATGTCTTAGGTTTGTTCCGCAAAAAATATAGTTCAGGGGCAGTTAGGAATATTGCAGTATCCTACTCTAGGTTTGTTGACGACTCCTTTAGTTTGATTTCCCTTTTTGACGATCCTGAAAAAATTGAAAAGGAGGAGAGGCTCCAGTTTGCGATTGACACTATAAGAGATGAATTTGGCTTTACTTCAGTTTTAAAAGCTAATGCTTTACTTGAAGCCTCTCGAAGCATTGAACGCAGTAAGCTTATCGGCGGTCATTCAGCTGGAGGTCTAGACGTTTTAAAATGACAAATAGAACTTATTTACCTTACCAATCAGCTCGAGATTATAGAGATAGGGGAATGATGAAATGGATGGGCTTTTACCTATCTGAACATACCACTTCTCTTACAGAAGATCGAAATAAGATTGATTTATCATCAGAGTTGACAAGAACCGAGAAATTTACCCTGATAGGTCAGCTTTATGCTAGTCAAATTAAGGGAAAATTCATTGTCAAATCCGGTAAGAACAAGGAGATTTTTATTGGGGATGTAAGAGAAATCAGTTCCCGAGAAATCACAATTAAAACAGCTAATCATTACAAACTCATTAAAGTGGAAGATATTTTAGTAATTAAGATGGCGGAGGAGAATTATCTTGAGTCGGAAAGAAATCTATGAGGATAAGCTCCAGTTCGACTATTTCTCAAAATCCTATTTGAAATTCGAAGAAGATTTTTACAAATATTCTACTTTGGACATTCCATTAACCTTCTTGACCAATGATATTCTTAGAGAAATGGCAATGTCACAAAAGAACTACTTCAAACTCAACAAGGAAAATGCAAAGGATGGTCGAGATCATTATTTTCATTTTAAAATAGAGACTCTCACTGAGAGTCATGTGGTAAGAAAGTATCACTATCAGGGCACTACTTATCTAATCACTAAAAACTAGCAAGTGTCCTATCGAGCTTGCTAGTTTTAGCTTAGACTTTTTACAATTTTTGTGCAGAATATGATAATATAGTCGAATGAATTAGCTATCAGACAAGGAACTGAATCGCAGGTAGCTCCAAGATCTTGGGGATAGACTCTTGGAGGTGGGAAATTAAAGAAACGTCTTTCATTCAGCCGAGAGTACGACAAGACGAAAGTGACGATGTATCAAAGCTAATTCAAATGACTGTACCTTTGAATTGGAGCTCAATGTTCCCTACACCATGTCATTAATCTTGTATAACCAAGTTTTGTTTTGAAACAAAAATAAGGAGACTGGACAAAAAGCACAGCTCCTTAAATGTTATTCTAGAGAAAAGCTTGACAAAGTTCCTAGTGGAAATTACTTTGCCTTTAAAAGCTCGAACTACCTTACTAGACATCGTTGGGGTAGTAGTGAAGTAGTCCAGAGGAGAGTCTGTTTCAGACCGTATTAAATGTTTGGGCATGAGGGGACCGAGTCATGAAGGAATCCTATCTTGCTCCCTTTTAGAGAGTATTAAATAAACAATAGGATAACGATATTTATACAATCGGTTTATGGTCGTCTTTGAGCGTTAAGCCAATCAAATAGATTGCTATATTCAATGCCGTTAACAGTTGCTTTACTTGCACCACCTTGGGTCGGGTCAGTTGCAACCATCCCCCAGAGAGCTTGATATGAAGCAGTGTTTTCAGTACTTTGAACGCCTGTCACTTGGTTGTTGAAGAAATAAATCCAAGACCAGTGTCCATTATAAACTAGGCCAGGTAGTTCAGTACCTGTCGCTGTCTCATAATAAGAGAGCCACTTGTTGCTTGTTCCTCTATCAATCATGGCTTTATAAAAAGGTAATACACTATTATCGACTGGTACTGTCTGATCAGCTCTGCTATGAATCAGCCACATCGGTTGATCTTTAAGAGCTTGATAAATACTGTCAGTAACCGTGTAAGTGAAGAGATCTGCAGCACTGTCGTAAGAAGCTTGGTAAGGGTAAGAGGCAGCTATTGGAATAAGAGCTGCAAAATAATTTGGATAGGTAATTCCCATTGTAACCACCATGCCACCACCATTAGAAGCACCGGCCAAATATATTCGTTCAGAATCAATATCTGGGTGAGATGCGACATAGTCGTCAATGGTACTTTTTAAGGCAGCAGCCTGACCGCTGCCCCAAGCTACAGGAGATTGTACAACTAAGACATAGGCGCCATTCTGGTTGCCAGATCCTGTTGAAGTGAAATGATTTTGAATACCACTCTCTGTTAAACTGCTGACTTCTGATGATAAAAGTGGGAAATTCAAATCTGTACCTACCTCACCAATGCCATGTAACCAGATAATGAGTGGATTCTTTTCACCATCTACAGCTGATTCTGGCTGATAAGCAGCATATTGTAAACCATAAGTTTGACCTCGTTCTGAAAACTTGTCAGCTTTTGGTGTGAGTCGATTTGAGATGGCCTCTTGTTCAGAATTGATTGTTTGTGATTTATATGAATAAGCTGGCTTTACAGATAATCCATTGATAGCGACAACATAACTAGATACCCAAGTATTTCGATAAGTTGATAAGTCAAATGAAAATGGAGATGCTGATTGTGAAGGGTTGTCTGTATTGTATGTGACATCAAGCTCTAGTGTTAAGTATTTACTAGCAGCTCCAGTAGCAGTTGCTTGTCCATTGGCGTCAGAAAGGTAAGCATTCTGTATTTGGCGATTGATATCAGAGGTGGTTACAGTAGTCGAGCTCAGGTCGTATGAAGTGATATTAGTGTTTAGTTCTAGTATTACTTTGGAGACGGCTGGACCAAATTCATAATTATCTATGTAGAGACTTGTTTTAGTAACACTTGCTGTTCTACTAGGATATCCAGGCCATTGTCTTGCCTCAACTTGAAGTAGATGTGATAAACTGATCGCAGCCAGTAATAGACATAAAACTATCTTTGATGCATTTTTCATTTTAAATCCTCCTGATTTTTATAAAAGTCTAACATATGTTTAAAAATCTAATTTTTTTGTTGCAAATCTGCTCTTAGATAATATGTCAATTGTTACAATAAAATAAAAACGAGAAGCACTTGAGAACTTCTCGTTTTAGCGGTTAAATGTCGCATGTTTAGTCTGTCTCAGTCTCTCTTAAAAAGATGAAAAATAATAGAGAACTGGAACAAAAAAATTAAGTAATCTTAATTTTGAAAAAGAGTCTGTAACATTAAATTGTTACAATTATATAAAATGCGAAGGAAAGAACCGCTGAAAGGATCTTCTTGTTCATAGGCAACCTCCTTTCTTTCCTATTTATTATAACATTAGAAAAAATTAGAATATGAATTATTTCATATATGTAATAGGAGTGACGGTGTGACAAAAGAATTAGGAAAAATTTTTAAACTAATTAGAGAATCTAAGGGATTATCTCAAAAAGAAGTTGCAGGTGATGTCATTTCTTTGGCTCAATTATCACGATTTGAACGTGGAGTTAGTGGTCTTAATGTGGACTCTTTTTATCTTTGTTTACGAAACATGTCTGTTCCGTTAGATGAGTTTCAGTATGTTTACCACAACTATACCCAAGATCGCGATGTTCGTTTTTCGACAGAACTTTCAGAAGCCTATCTGGAAAAAAATATCATAAAATTACGGAAAATACTGCAAGACTGTAAAGAATTGATTGAAAAAAATCCCATCAACCATTTTTATAAATTAAACAAAATAGTAGTTGAGGCAGTTATTTTTTATTTGGATCAAGAAGCGACTGTACCTCAAAAAGACATCAAATACTTAATGGATTATCTCTTTTCAGTGGAGGAATGGGGGCGCTACGAACTCTGGCTATATACAAATAGTATTGGATTGATGACTTTGTCAAGTTTAGAGACATTTACATCAGAAATGGTTAAACGAACACAGTTCTACAAAGGGTTGCCGGAAAATCGTAAGCGTATTTTGCAGATGCTACTAAATGTGGTAGGCACCTGTTTAGATAAGGGACATACTCAAGCAGCCTTTAAGTTCCTACATCAGGTAGAACAATTCCGTAATACCGAAACTGACATCTATGAAACAGTCCTGTTTAAGTATTATAAAGGCTTTTATGCTTATCGAATAGGTAATGAAAATGGCATAGCTGAGATGAAGAAGTGTGTAGAAACAATGACTTATTTAGAATGCTATGGTATAGCTCGACAAATGGAAGAAAGTATTAAAAAAATAAAAGAATAAGTATAGACTGATCACATATGTAAATTAAAAATCATTATTCAAAAATTAGATTACACTTAAAGTGTAGTCTTTTTTTAAGCCCTTTTATGCTTGAAAAGAGCTGCGGAAGATAATTCTCAACTTTCTATAAAACTAAAACATCTTTAGTTATCGTGAGTTGGAATAGCACTATTGAAAAATATTTAGGAGGAAATATATGGAAAAGATAGTACGCTATAAGTTGCACAAGGTTAAAAAACAGTGGGTGACAATTGCTGTAGCAGGGATAGCAGCAATTGGATTAGGTGTTGCGACACCACATCAAACTGTTTCAGCTGATACAACGGATGCGGCAACTGCTCTCGTAGAGACACCTGTAGAAAATCTGGATGAAGAGATACCGGAGATTACTGCAACTGAACAAAACGATACAGTCGATACTGAGACAGCTGATTCTTCAACAGGGGAAAAACCAGTAGAAGTTACAGCAGAAGCTAGTCAAAACGCTGGCGCTGATGAAAATACACCTGTAGTTGAAGAAGCTGAGCAAGTAGTGACTGAGGATTCAGATATTTCTACTGAGACAACAGATGAAGAAATTCCTGTTGCTGATGAAGCAGTTGCAACAGCAGCAGAACCTGCAGTTACTAACAAGGTTGCTTTAACGAATGAAGTTGAAAAAGCTGCTGTAGCAGAGGATGGCACAGACGCTACAAACTTAAACTTAGATAATATTAAAAATATTGACGGAACTTTCTATTATGTTAATGAAGATGGTTCTGTTAAAAAGAACTTTGCTATTACAGTAGAAGGTCAATTGCTTTATTTTGACGCTGAAACTGGAGCACTAACAAGCACATCAACATATTCCTTTACAGAAGGTTTGACAAATATGGTTGATAATTTCAGCAAGAATAATCAAGCATATGACTCAACAGAAGATAGCTTTGAAACTGTTGATGGGTATTTGACTGCTGATAGTTGGTATCGTCCAAAAGCCATTCTTGAGAATGGTGAAACTTGGGTTGAGTCAACTGAAGAAGATTTACGACCTCTATTGATGGCATGGTGGCCAGATGTTGATACACAAGTTGGTTATCTTAACTATATGTCAGATTACTTTAACTTAGATGTTAACTATTCTGCTGAAAATAGCCAAGCTGAATTGAATTTAGCTGCAGAAGCCATTCAAGTGAAAATTGAACAAGCTATTACTACACAAGAAACAGCCGCATGGTTGCGTGAAGTGATGAATTCATTTGTTATCACTGAATCTAAATGGAATATTGATTCAGAGAGCAAAGGTGATGACCACTTGCAAGGCGGAGCTCTTCTTTATGTTAATAGTGATTTAACACCTTGGGCTGATTCAGATTACCGTTTGTTAAACCGCACGCCAACATTCCAAAACGGAGAAACAAACTACTTCAAGGCTGACCGAACAGGTGGTTATGAATTCTTACTTGCTGACGACGTAGATAACTCTAATCCGATTGTACAAGCAGAGCAGCTTAACCAGCTTTACTACCTAATGAACTGGGGATCAATTGTTTTTGGAGATGATGACGCCAACTTTGATGGTGTGCGTGTAGATGCCGTTGATAATGTCAATGCAGACCTTCTTCAAATCTACACAAACTTATTTGAAGCAGCATATGGCGTTCACGAAACAGAAGCGAAAGCTTTGGCCCACATCTCAATTCTAGAAGCATGGTCTCACAATGATCCAGATTATAATAAAGATACTAATGGTGCTGCCTTAGCTATGGATAATGGTTTGCGTTTGTCATTGCTTTATACATTGACTCGTCCAGTCACTAACGAAGCAAATCCTAACGAAACACGTACAGCTCGTCTTGGCGACCTCATTGATTCCTACTACGGTATGACAAATCGTGCAGTAGATGATGCTTATGGCGATACAATGGCCTCTTATGCATTTGTTCGTGCTCATGACTCAGAAGTGCAAACTATTATTGCTCAAATTATCCAAGAAAATATTAATCCTGAGTCAAATGGCTTCGCTGTAACTTTTGATGAGTTGGAACAAGCTTTCGCTATCTATAATGCTGACATGAACAGTGCTGAGAAAAAATACACACACTACAATATTCCAGCAGCATATGCTCTTTTGACATCTTACATGGAAATGGTTCCACGTGTTTATTATGGTGACCTATATACAGATAATGGTCAATACATGGAAACAAAATCTCCTTACTATGATGCTATTGATGCGCTTCTTCGTTCTCGTATTAAGTATTCTGCAGGTGGTCAAAAAATGGACATTACCTATTTACCAGGTGATGAAAGCATGGCAGCCTATGACGAGTCATCATTGTACTATTCAACAGGGGTATTGACTTCTGTTCGTTATGGTCAAGAAATTATGAAAGCAGACGATACTGAAGGAACTGAACTTAGTCGTACATCAGGTTGGGCAACAATTGTGTCTAATAATCCAATGCTATCACTGGATTCTTCAGCTAAATTGACTATTAATATGGGTCAAATTCATGCTAACCAAGCTTACCGACCATTATTGTATGGAACAGCTGATGGTGTACAAGTTTACCTTAACGACTCAGATACCAATATTATTCGTTACACAGATGCACAAGGGAATCTAACCTTTACAGCAGATGAAATTAAAGGTTACTCTACTGTTGATATGAGTGGTTACCTAGCTGTTTGGGTGCCTGTTGGAGCATCTGACTCTCAAGATATTCGTGTTGAAGCTTCTACTGAAACACGTCAAGAAGGCGAGCAAACTTATCAAGCAACAGCAGCAATGGAATCTCAAGTTATCTATGAAGGGTTCTCAAACTTCCAAGATTTTGCCCAAACAGAAGATCAATACACAAATAAAGTTATTGCTGAGAATATTGAATTGTTTAAAGCATGGGGAGTGACATCCTTCGAAATGGCTCCACAATATGTTTCAACTGACGATGGAACTTTCCTTGACTCAGTTATTCAAAATGGTTATGCCTTTGATGACCGTTATGACTTGGCTATGAGTCAGAATAATAAATACGGTTCAGCCGAAGATTTACGTGATGTTTTGAAAGCTTTGCATGCTGCAGGTATCCAAGCTATTGCTG
Source organism: Streptococcus henryi DSM 19005 (assembly GCF_000376985.1). GTDB lineage: Bacteria > Bacillota > Bacilli > Lactobacillales > Streptococcaceae > Streptococcus > Streptococcus henryi. The sequence continues at coordinate 93,126 of NZ_AQYA01000034.1, read as the reverse complement.
ACTGGGTACCAGACCAAATCTATACCCTTCCAGGTCAAGAAGTAGTGACTGCAAGACGTGTTAATGCTTATGGTGAAGACATTCCAGGTGCTGAAATTAAAAACACCCTCTATGTTGCTAATACTAAGAGCAGTGGTGAAGATTATCAGGCAGTTTACGGCGGTGAATTCTTGGAATACTTGCAAGAAATGTACCCAGAAATGTTTGAAGCAGTTATGATTTCAACTGGTGAGAAGATTGACCCATCAACTAAGATTAAAGTCTGGAAAGCTGAGTACTTTAACGGAACTAATATTCTTGGAAGAGGAGCAGGTTACGTTCTCAGCGACCAAGCTACTGGAACTTACTTCAACATTGCTAAAGATGGCAGTTTCCTTCCAAAACAATTGACTTCTAATTCTGTAGTAACTGGTTTCTATTTCGATGGTTCAGGTATCAGCTACTTCTCTACAAGTGGTTACCGCACAAAATCAAATCTTATCAGTTATAATGGCAATTATTATTACTTCGATGATAAGGGTTATATGGTAAATGGTACGCTTGAACTTGATGGTGAGACTTATTACTTCTTACCAAATGGTATTCAACTTCGTGATGCGATTTATGAAGATGCCCAAGGTAATCAATATTACTTCGGTAAGCTTGGTAATATGTACAAAGATGATTTCTATTCATTTGATGTTGAAGTAGTCAAAGAAGATGGTACAACTGAGACTGAAGTTAAATGGCGTCATTTTGATGAAAATGGTGTTATGGCGCGTGGACTAGTTGACATTAACGGCTCAAAACAATTCTATGACCAAGATGGTTATCAAGTTAAAGGACAATTTGTTACAGATAATCAAGGTCATGTTCGTTATTTCTTGGAAAATTCAGGTGAAATGCTTGTCAGTGATTTTGCTAAATCAGGTGACAACGACTGGTACTATTTTGATAGTAATGGTGTAGCAGTGACTGGGGCAGTCATTGTTAATGGCCAACATCTGTACTTTAACGCTGACGGTCGTCAAGCTAAAGGAATAATTGTAACAAATGCTGATAATACAATTAGCTATTATGATGCTGATTCAGGTGAAAAAATTGTAGCTAAATTCTTCACAACAGGAGATAATGCTTGGTATTACAGTGATGCTCAAGGGAACCTTGTAACAGGAAGTGCTTTGATTAATGGTCAAAATCTTTACTTCCATGCTGACGGTCGTCAAGCTAAAGGTGAATTTGTAACCTTGTCTGATGGCAGCATTCATTATTATGATGCTGATTCAGGTGAAATGCTAGTTAATGATTTTGCTAAATCAGGTAACAATGACTGGTACTACTTTGATAGCAATGGTAAGGCTGTAATAGGTTTTCAAACTGTAAGAGGTCAGTCCCTTTACTTCCGCAACAACGGTAAGCAAGTCAAAGGACAAAGTATTGTTCTTAACAATCGTCGCTATTATTTTGATGCTAATTCAGGTGAACAGGCTCGTAACACCTGGGTTACTTTAGAAAATGGCTCACGTGTATTCTTCGGAGCGCGTGGCTATATAGCTGCATAATTCTAGGATAGTCATCGGTCTCTTGGTTTTTTACCAAGGGGCTGGTGGTCGTTTTAGGAAGGAGAAAAATATTTATGAAATATGGTGAAAAGTTTAGCATTAGAAAATTAACAGTTGGCACAGCATCTGTTGCTATTGCAGGCCTTGTCTTTTTGGGAAATCCTGTAGGTGCTGATGAAGTAACAAGCTCACAAGCGTCAGCAGATACTAACTTAGTGATTGAAAATCAAGATACCAGTCAAACAGATTTGACAACTGCTCAAGAAGAACAAGCGCAAGCTATTGTCCAAGCAAAAGAAATTGGTGTTAATGTAAGTGCAAATGCTGAGGTAGTGACATCTGACCTCAACCAAGCGGTTGTCAACACAGAGCAAGATACAGAAGCAATTAAAAATGCAACTGAGCAACAGGAGCAAAATAATTTAGATTATGCTCAGGCTGTTAAAGAATATGAGCAAGAAGTGGCTGAAAAGGAAGCAAAGTACAATGAAGCTTTGGCTGATTATGAAAGTAAAACAAATACTGATGGCTATCTAAGTCAAGCAGCTGGTCAGAAATTAGTCTTTGAGACTGGATCAGAGCAGAATACTGTTGCCGAAGTAGACGCAGCAGCAACTTCAGTCAGTCAAGAAGAAGCAAGTGCTTGGGTTGAAAATAAGGCTATTTTGGATAAGGACTTTGTTTTAGAAACCATAAGTGATCTCAATTACATTGACGAGGGCTTGTACTATTTCCTTTATCCAAATGTCACAACAGAAGTTTCTTATCATAATCTAGAAAATGCCTACTTTGACAATCAAAGAATTGCTTCAGTCCTTTATACCTATACTGTTGAAGAAGCAGGTGGCGAAGATAAGGTGCTTGTGAAGATTTTCAATGACCCAACTGTTACAATTGATCTTGTTGGCTTAAATAGAAACACTCAATTAGGAATGACAGTCCGCTTCCTAGATGAAGAGGGTCAACAGATTGATGTTTCTGACGGTTTGGTCTCTTTGGCCTCTCTAAATTCTCATGTGTCCTTTGACGAAAATACTAATCAGAATATACTTGAATCCAATGAATATGTTGATAATTTCAATGGCAATCTGATTCAAATCAACGGTTCATCAGTTGTTTTTGATCAAAATACAGGAAGAGCCTACGCGCCTTATGGAAATGAATCAGTAGACTTTGGTAGTAAATTCGATAGAGATGATTGGGATGGTACTGACTTGGCTTGGTACGGTGCAATTGTAGGAAAAGTTGCAAGTGATGGAACAATTTCATTTTCATTTGGTTCTGAAAATCGTTCCACACAGTGGTTTGCATTCAATTCAAGTATTCAGGCTTATCAGGTTCCAACCTTGGAAGTGGTAGAAGAACCAGTTTTAAAAGTAGAAGAGGTTTCGTACACACCATATAAAGTTGAAGAAAAAACTATAATTCAAATTCCTCAAACTCCAAAAACACCAAACAAGGCTGAGAAACCTAATAGTCAAAACCAGGTAAAAACATCAGTAACAGTCAAAAATAATAACGAAAAAGCTAATAGTTTACCAGTAACAGGAGAATCTTCAAGTGTATTAGCCATCATATTAGGAGCCCTATTCTTCCTAATGGGAACAATTGGTATCCGCCTGTCTTCAAAACAAAAGTAAACATTTTAAAAGAGAGCTGATTAGCTCTCTTTTTGATTTGGGATGGTGATGAAAATTGTACTTGATTAAAATAAAAATCTGAAAAACTATTATTGATTTACTTTACGAAACTATAATTCAGCAAACTCGAAAAAGTAATTCAATTAGACGATGGATTAAATTAATCATCCTTGGAAATTGGGTATATTCAGATTTTTAAATTTCATAAGTATTAGTGTGAAAAATTAATGATAAATTTATTGCAACAAACATCTGAATACAGATATAAAAGTATCTAGATGTTTTTGAGTGTCAAATTTTGCTTACCCGTTCCTCAGATTTGAGAAAATTTACAACATTATCTTTCAATTCTTCAAAATCACCTTGAAAAGTTGAAATTTCTACTGTTTTATCCAAACCATCTTTAAAGCTAATATTTGATTGGAAACCGTTCATTGAAAGAAACATGTGCAATGCAAGTAATGCAGTGCGCTTATTTGCGTTGTAAAAAGGATGTTTTTTAATAAGGTTTACCCATATAATAGCAGCTTTGTTGTATATATCTGGATAAAGTACTTTTCCGAGTATTTCCTGCTCAGGTGGTTCTACAATCATCTGAAGGCTATTTAAATCAGATATACCTGCAGACTCCTTAGGAGAGTATCTGCCAATTACCATAACATTAATTCTGATAATATCTTCAGCAGTTAAATAGTTCATTTATCCACCAAGGCTTTCAATAAATCATCATATTGATTCATAGCTTTGCTGAGTTCTTTGTCGAAATCAAACTTTGGTTCAGCCTTTTTGATAACAACGGTATTTCCATGAGTTATAAATTCAATTTCTTCGCCAATCTCAGCACCCTAAGGCTTCCTTAATTCTATTTGGAATAGTAATAACAGCACTGTTGCCTGTTTTTCTAAGAATTACGTTCATAATATAGATATCCTTTGTGTATATACATAAAATGAAAATATTAACCCCTAGAATGACTACACTTAAAAAACTCCCACTGGAAAATCCAATAGGAGCATAGATATGGTTAATTTTATTTCATCGTAGGGAACAAGAGTACATCGCGGATTGTTGTTGTGTCAGTCAAGAGCATAACAAGGCGATCGATACCGATTCCAAGTCCACCTGTTGGTGGCATACCGTATTCAAGGGCTTCAACGTAGTCGTAGTCGATGCCAGTTGCTTCATCGTCTCCCAATTCTTTAGCTTGTGCTTGTGCTTGGAAACGTGACAATTGATCGATTGGGTCGTTCAATTCGGTAAAGGCGTTACCGTATTCTTTGGTCATGATGAAGAGTTCGAAACGGTCAGTGAAGCGTGGATCTTCAGCATTCTTCTTAGCAAGTGGTGACACTTCAACAGGATGTCCGTAAACAAATGTTGGTTGGATAAGTGTTTCTTCCACAAATTCTTCAAAGAAAGCATTGATGATGTGACCAACAGTATTGAAATGTTTCTCAACTGGGACGTTTTTCTCTTGGGCAATGGCTTGCGCTTCTTCAAGTGACATTGGTGTCCAGAAATCAACACCAGTAACTTCTTTAATAGCCTCAACCATGTGAACACGTTTGAAAGGTTCGTTAATCTTGATTTCAGTACCTTGATAGATAACAGGCTCATCACCTTTAACAGCGCGTGCAGTGTGTTGGATAATACCTTCAGTCAAGTCCATGATGTCTTGGAAATCTGCGTAGGCTTGGTAAACTTCGATAGAAGTAAACTCTGGGTTGTGAGTAGCATCCATACCTTCGTTACGGAAGATACGTCCAATTTCATAAACACGTTCCATACCGCCAACGATAAGACGTTTGAGGTGCAATTCAGTCGCAATACGAAGAACCATGTCGATGTCTTGTGCATTGTGGTGTGTCATAAATGGACGGGCAGCCGCACCCCCAGCTTCGTTGTGAAGAACAGGTGTCTCAACTTCTAAGAAACCAAGTCCATCAAGGTAACGACGGATTTCTGAGATGATTTTTGAACGTGTCACAAAGCGATCGAAGCTCTCACGATTTGAAATCAAATCCAAGTAGCGTTTACGGTAGATAGTCTCAACGTCTGTCAATCCATGGAATTTTTCTGGGAGTGGACGAAGAGCTTTAGACAAGTGTGTGATGTGAGTGGCTTTGATAGAAAGTTCACCCATGTCAGTACGCATGATTTCACCTTCAACACCAAGGAAGTCACCAAGGTCAGCTTTTTTGAAGATTTCGTAGTTTTCCTCACCAACAGCATCCTTGCGGACATAGATTTGGATTTGACCTTCACGGTCTTGGATGTGGGCAAAACCAACTTTACCTTTACCACGTTTTGTCATCAAGCGTCCAGCAATTGTAGCAGTTTCGTTGATGTCATGTAAGTCTTCTTTTGATTTGTCAGCGTATTTTTCTTTTAATTGACCAGAAGTAGCAGTACGTTCGAAACGTTTTCCGAATGGGTCAATCCCTTGCTCAGCCAAAGCCGTCATTTTTTCACGACGGACAATCTGTTGGTCATTTAATTCTTCGATATGTTCGTTTGACATGATTTCCTCCAATTAGTTTTCCTTCCTATTTTACCATAAAATAGGCATAGCGGGGAGGAAAATAGGTTATGAATTGCATGTTTTTTTCTTTGTTTTTGTTTTATTAGAGAAAGATGACAAGTGCAAGCGTTTCCTCGTGTTGAATGGTATAATAAAAGTAAAGAAATCGAGGAGGAAAAGGTTATGAAATCACTTAAGAGAACAATTAAATTTTCATTATCAATGCTTGTAGTCCTTGTGACTGTATTAGCAGGCGCAGGCTGTCAAAGAAAGAATGATAGCGCAAATTCAAATCAGTCAAGTACTTCTCAGTCAAGTTCCAGCTCTGCTATTGACCAAGAAAACCAGAAAAGCCAATCTGAGGAATCAGAGCAGTCTAGTGTCAGTGAGGTGGCCTATTGGAATGCTGAAAAAGCAGGTAAGTTAGCTGATTTTATGGTGGAATGGGGTGCCCAGATGAATCAAACTGACTATGTCCAGTTAGGAAGTGGCGATAGTCAGCAAAAGGGAGACATTGGTCAAATCGATTATATCAATAATAATCGAGTGGCGGTAAATGAAGTGCCAGTGACAGTTGAGTGGTCGACCGATGGAAATGGACAGGCAGACTATCAAATCGTTGACAGCTACATCTACTGGGCAGAAAATGCTGTCAATCCTATATTTTATCTCTTTACTTTGCAAAATGGCAAAGCAGTGGTACTGGTTTCTAAGCAGAACCAAGGCAATGAAGCTAATCTCTTGTATACTCATCCAACAGAGAATGTTGATTTGCAAAATGGCTTCGCTTCGATTGTTGAGTCTGAGTAAAATAATAGTAGGGGATAGGAGGACAGTATGGATAATATAGTCAATGCAAAGTCTCAAATCATACTTGTACAGGGTGGTGTCTTGGATATTAAAGCTGAGGCAATTGTAAATGCTGCCAATGATAGTCTTTTGGGAGGTGGAGGAGTGGATGGTGCCATTCATCGTGCAGCTGGTCCAGACTTACTAGAAGAATGTCGTAAGCTTGGTGGTTGCCAGACAGGTCAGGCGAAAATCACAAAAGCCTATAATATTCAGAATTCAGACTATATCATCCATACAGTTGGACCAGTTTATCAAGGAAATAAAGAAGATGGTGATTTATTGGCATCTGCCTACCAAAAATCTCTTGATTTGGCACTTGAACATTGCTGTAGCAGTATTGCATTTCCCTGTATTTCGACTGGTGCCTATCGGTTTCCTTTGGAAAAAGCTTCGCAGATAGCCATTAAGACGGTTGTCGACTGGCTGAATAGGCATTCGGAAGATACGATGACTGTGTTTTTCTGTTGTTACACAGAGAGGGAGTACAGTGTCTATCAAGAAATGTTGAATCAATAGAAAAAAACAAAAATAATTTTTCTGAGACATTGCTAATTCTTGAACCTCACTCTTGAAAGTGTTAAAATATGACTTGCGAAGCGCTTTCAAAAACACAAAACTAGTATTCTATGAAAATCAAAATGATACTTTATTAAACCTCATTACCTATCTTCGGGTATGTCTGCCTTGGTCTGTCTAGTCTGATTTTGATTTTCTTTGAGTATAATATATGAAAGAGGTAGTTCTATGTCACATTTTATCAATAATAATTTTGAAGATGTGCTAATCAATCGACATTCTGTTCGTCATTTTGATCCCAAGGTTAAAATCAGTCGAGATGAATTACAAACAATGATTTCTGAAGCTATTACAGCACCTTCAGCTTGTAATTTACAGCCTTGGCGATTTGTCATTGTTGATACAGTGGAAGGAAAAGAAAAGCTTGCTTCCTTCTTTATGAAGTTTAACAAGCCTCAACTAGAAACATCATCAGCAATTATATTCGTCTTTGGTGATACACAAGCATACAAATCATATCGTGATTTATGGAATAAAGCATATGAGGATGGTCGAATAACAGCTGAAAAACGCGATGAGGTTCTGAAAACATTTTTACCACTTTATGAAGCAGCCTCCTACGAAGGTTTAATTCATGATGCTAAGACAAATAGTTCACTTGCAACAATGCAGTTCATGCTAGTAGCGCGTGGACATGGTTATGAGACAAATGCCATTCAAGGTTATAATGCAAAAGTGGCAGCAGAGACACTGGGACTAGATCCTGAACGCTATGTGCCAAATATGGCTATTGCTATTGGTAAACCAGATCCTAATAACCTACCAAGTGAAATCAAATCCACACGATACACAACAGAGGACGTGTGTCAGTTTTTATAGAAATAGTAAGTGATGCTGGGCAGAAGTCCAGCATTTTTTATCTTTAGAGAGATAGGATAAGAAATATTAAATATCATCTCTTTCGGAATAATTTGGGACCAAGACAAATTGTGGAATTAAATTGAAAAATACCTATAAACAAGGTATAATAGCAAACGGAATTGAAAAATTTGGAGAATAAAGAAAATCATGATTACTTCGATTGTTTTTGATGTTGATGACACGATTTATGACCAGCAAGCACCCTATCGTATTGCGGTTGAGAAATGTTTCCCTGACTTTGATATGAGTCACATCAACCAGGCTTACATTCGTTTCCGTCATTATTCTGACGTTGGTTTCCCACGTGTTATGGCAGGAGAATGGACAACAGAGTACTTCCGTTTCTGGCGTTGTAAGGAGACCTTGTTAGAGTTCGGATACCGTGAGGTTGATGAAGCTACAGGTGTGCATTTTCAAGAAGTTTATGAAAATGAACTTGAAAATATTACCATGTTGGATGAAATGCGCATGACATTGGACTTTCTTAAATCAAAAGGTGTGCCAATGGGGATTATCACAAATGGTCCAACAGAGCATCAGTTGAAAAAAGTTAAAAAGCTAGGTCTTTATGACTATGTCGACCCTAAGCGAGTCATTGTCAGTCAGGCAACAGGCTTCCAAAAACCAGAGAAGGAAATCTTCAACTTGGCAGCGGAGCAATTTGACATGAACCCATCAACAACTCTTTATGTTGGGGATTCTTATGATAATGATATTATGGGAGCTTTTAACGGGGGATGGCATTCTATGTGGTTTAATCACCGTGGTCGAAGTCTAAAGCCTGGTATTAAGCCAGTTTACGACGTGGCTATTGATAACTTTGAACAGCTTTTTGGAGCTGTTAAGGTTCTATTTGACCTTCCAGATAACAAATTTATCTTTGATGTCAACGATAAGAAGAACCCTATTCTTGAGATGGGAATCAACAATGGTCTCATGATGGCAGCAGAACGCCTGCTTGAAAGCAATATGAGCATTGATAAAGTCGTTATCTTACTTCGCTTGAGTAAACAACAAGAAAAAGTATTACGACTAAAATACAGTCATTAAAAAATGAAAGGACAAGTCCAATGCGGAATCTTGTCCTTTATTTTATCTAAAATGATAGAAAAAACTGCTGGACTTGTCCAACAGTTAAATACTTTTAGAGTGAGCTGGCGCTAAAGGTGTCACCGTGTTCAATATCGCCGTATTCAAAGCCACGATTAAACCAACGTTTACGTTGCTCCGATGTGCCATGAGTGAAACTATCAGGATATGTTTTCCCATAAGCTTCTTTTTGCAAGTGATCATCACCAACAGCATGGGCAGCAGTCATGGCTTCTTCAAAATCCCCTTCTTCAAGAAGTCCCTCCCCTTGAACATAATTTGCCCAGGCTCCTGCATAGTAGTCTGCTTGAAGTTCGAGGCGGACATTAAGGGCATTAGCATCCTTTTCAGACAGGCTTTGGTATTTTTTATGATAAGCGGACATGGTACCAAGTTCATTCTGCACATGGTGTCCCACTTCATGTGCAATAACATAGGCCATGGCAAAGTCTCCAGCAGCACCATACTTTGTAGACAACTCTTCATAGAATGATAAATCTAGATAAACTTTTTTGTCAGCTGAACAATAGAAAGGACCAGATGATGCTTGTCCTGTTCCACAACCAGTCTGAGTAGAGCCAGTATAAAGAACTAAAGTCGGTGCTTGATAAGTTAGGCCTTCATCTTTAAAGGTTTGATCCCAATAGTCTTCGGTTGAAGCAAAAACCTTGCTAACAAAATCAGCATCCTCATCTGAAACTTCAAGACCGCTAGTAGTCGTGATATTGGCGGATTGATAAGGATTAGATGTATTACCACCTGTTAAAATCCCAGAAAAACCACTACCACCGATAACAAAAAGTAAGATAAGAATAATCAGTTTAGTCTTCCATCCTGTGCGGGATAAAAGAAGTTGTAGCAACATCCCAGAGCCAGCAGAGCCCCCACTATAGCCCCCAGAACTTTGCCCACGACGGTCTTCAATATTTTTGCTTTTACGCAAATCATCAATTTTCATGACGCATCCTCACAGTTTTTTCTTTTATTATAAAAGATTTTGATCAAAATTGCATGTCCTTTTACTTGTTTTTTGGGACATAGCAGAGCTATAATTTTTATATTCTCTTTTAGTGTTCTCATCAATTACCATCACTAGAGGTTGTCCAAAGCACTGACTTGAAAATGAGAGTAATAGGTCATTTTTTGATATAATGTGAGTAAGAGAAATACATTTTACTAAGTAAATCAATGATTGGAGGGGACAATGACATTAAATTTCTGGACAATTTTCACAAGGATCCTCATGGCAATTCTTGTCGGAGGAATTATCGGTTACGAACGTGACCAAAATACCCAGTCAGCTTCAATTCGAACATATATGTTGGTCTGTCTGGGTGCTAGTCTTGTTATGATGACCAATCAGTATATTTATCACTACTATGGAGCCGGTGATCCAACTCGTATGGCAGCTCAAGTAGTTAGTGGTATTGGTTTTCTGGGTGCGGGTACTATTTTGGTTACCAAGCAAAATCAGGTACGTGGATTAACCAGTGCTGCAGGTATCTGGGTGTCAGCTGCATTAGGCTTAGCTATAGGTGTCGGTTTTTACATAGCTGCGCTTGTCGGTTTTTTCTCTATAATTGCTATTATGTCAATTCTCTACCCTGTCCTTGATTATTTTCGTCGAAGATCACAAAATCTAAATGCCTATGTCGTTTTCTGCAATCTGGAATCCTTGGATAAGCTCCTGCAGTACTTGATTATCAACAATATTAAACTAAAAGGCATGCATAATGATTTGATGGAATATACGCCACTCTATCAGGCTAATAGTGACAAGGACGAAATTGGTTGCGTTATTAAGGTAAAACTAAATTCCCGTATCAATCATGAAGAATTCATTAACAATATCCGCAAGGAAGCTGGGATTCGTTACGCCGAAGAATTGAAATAAAGAATATATATTGAACTGGACTGGGGGAATCTCAGTTCTTTTTGTGTCATAGCAAAGCTAAAAAGGTAATTCCAGACTCAATTAACAAACTATGTCAGCTATCTTAAAATGTCAGGATAGCCCTTGTTTTTCATGCTGATTTATCACCGTTTAGCCTATTCAATGATATAATAGTTTCTAAGAAACTCTTTCAAGGAGAAATAATGAAATTACTTTATAGCGATATTCAGTATAATATGACACAGATTCTGGCTAAGGAGGCGACAGAAGCAGCTGAGGATGGTAAACGGGTCTTCTATATTGCCCCAAACTCTCTGTCTTTTGAAAAAGAACGTGCGGTCCTAGAGGCATTACCTCAGCAGGCCTCTTTTGCCATTACTATTACACGTTTTGCTCAGATGGCTAGATACTTTGTGCTTAATGCTCCCAACCAAAAGGAGAGTCTTGACGACAAAGGGCTTGCCATGATTATTTATCGTGTTCTGGCTAATTTATCAGATACAGACCTCAAAGTATTTGGGCGGCTCAAGCAGGACAGCAATTTCATCAATCAATTGGTGGACTTGTACAAGGAATTGAAGGCTTCCAATATGACTGTTTTGGAATTGACAGAATTGAGTTCACCTGAGAAGCAGGAAGACTTAATCACGATTTTTACAGCACTTGAAGACATTTTAAGGGCAGGTAATTACGACAATCAGACCAAAACAGCCTTTTTTGCGGAACAGGTGGCATCCGGTCAGCTAGATAGTGAACTCTCTAATCTAGTCCTTATTGTTGATGGCTTTACCCGCTTTTCTGCAGAGGAAGAAAATCTGATTAGTCTTCTTCATGAGCATGGGACAGAGGTTGTCATTGGGACTTATGTTAGTCAGAAAGCCTATAAATCAACTTTTTCAGCTGGTAATGTTTATCAGGCAGGTCTTGATTTTTTACGTAACTTATCAGGAAAATTTCAGGTAAAACCTAACTTCGTGACTTCTGAGGAGCAAGGTCTAGAAGCCTTTGCTAAATTATCAAAACTCTTTGAGGCCAAGCATGACTTTAGCCAGACAGACCTTGTCCTAACTGAAGACGATAAGAAGCATTTTCAAATCTGGGATGCTATTAATCAAAAAGAAGAAGTGGAACACCTCGCCAAGGCCATTCGTCAGAAACTCTATGAAGGCCATCGCTACAAAGACATCTTAGTCCTTCTGGGTGATGTGGAGTCATACAAGTTACAGGTTGGGAAGATTTTCGACAAATATGAGATTCCTTATTATTTTGGTAAGGCTGAGTCTATGAGTGCCCATCCCCTTGTCCATTTTATGGATTCTCTGGAGCGGGTTAAGCGCTATAATTTCAGGGCAGAGGATGTCATTAACCTGCTCAAGTCAGGTCTCTATGGAAAGATTAGCCAAGACCAACTGGATAAGTTTGAGCAGTACCTGACCTATGCTGATATTAAGGGCCAGTCAAAGTTTTTCAAAGATTTCACCATCACAAATGGTAAGTATAACTTAAAAGCTCTCAATAGTCTTCGTACAGAACTTATGGCTCCCCTACAAGACTTGGTCAAGGCCAGAAAGCAGTTAGGATCAAGTTTGCTCAAAAAAGTGACCACATTTTTAGAAGCTATTTCCTTTTCTGAGAACATGGCAGAGCTATCAGCTGGTTTATCCGAGATTGAACAAGAAAAGCAAGAGCAGGTTTGGCGGTCTTTTACATCCATCCTGCAACAATTCCATACCATTTTTGGAGACCAAAAAATTTCTCTGGATGACTGTTTGTCTCTTTTAAGGTCAGGAATGCTGTCAGCTGACTACCGCATGGTTCCAGCAACAGTAGATGTGGTGACTGTTAAATCCTATGATTTGGTAGAACCCCATACCAACAAATTTGTTTTCGCACTTGGTTTGACTCAATCTAACTTTCCAAAAGTTGCACAAAACCGCAGTCTGATTTCAGATGAAGAGCGTGCAAAAATCAATGAAGCGACAGCAGATGGTCATCATTTTGACATTCCAACGCGAGACAATCTCAAGAAAAATCATTTTGCGGCTCTCTCCCTCTTTAACTCTGCTACTCAAGAGCTGGTTTTGAGCATGCCTCAAATTCTCAACGAGGCTGAGGACAATATCTCCAGCTACTTATCTGATCTCCATCAGTTTGGCGTACCAGTGGTAGATAAGGGACGTAACCGTCTTTCAAGACAGGCTGAGGACATCGGCAATTATAAGGCTCTTTTGTCTCGGGTAATTGATCTTAACCGCTCTGCTATTTCCCAAGAAAAGGATATGAGTCAGGAAGAGCAGACCTTTTGGTCGGTAGCGGTTCGTTATTTGCGCAAGAAGCTGGTGCAGGAAGGAATTGAGATTCCGCAAATTACCGATACCATGGCAACCAAGCAGGTGGCTTCCGAGGTTATGGCTGCGCGTTTCCCAGAAGATGAGCCTATCAACCTGTCTTCATCTGGTTTGACAACCTTTTACAATAATCAATACCTCTACTTCTTGAACTATGTTCTGGGCTTGCAGGAGCAAGAGTCTATCCATCCTGATGCTAGAAATCACGGGACATATTTGCACCGTGTCTTTGAGTTGGTTATGAAGGACCAGTCTGAGCAAGATTTTGATGACAAGATGAGTCAGGCCATTCAGAGGACCAATCAAGAAGAAACCTTCAAAGCCCTTTATGAGGAAGATGAAGAGAGTCGTTATGCACTTGAGGTTTTGGAAGACATAGCCAAGACCACAGCAACCATTTTACAACGTGAAAACCAGATTGAGGTTGAGAGCCAAGAAGAGCGCTTTGAGCTTATGCTGGACAATGCTGTACGCATCAATGGGATTATTGACCGTATTGATCGCATGGCTGACGGCAGTCTGGGAATTGTGGATTATAAATCAAGTAAGAACACTTTTGATATTCAGAAATTCTATAATGGATTGAGTCCTCAGCTTGTGACCTATATGCAGGCTGTTCGTGACAAACGGGAATTGTCTGACAGCGATAAAATTTTTGGGGCCATGTACTTGCAAATGCAGGAGCCCAAAGCTGATTTGTCACGTGTTAAAACCTTGGAAAAAATTCCTGAAACCTTACACAAGGAGTTAACCTATCGTGGTCTCTTTTTAGAAGATGAGAAAGAACATTTGGCAGGCGGTGCCTATCATTTGAATGACTCTGTCTACAGTCAAGAAGAGATGGCAATCCTGCTCGCTTATAATAAGCAACTTTACCAAGAAGCAGCGCAAGCCATTCGCCAAGGAAAATTTTTAATTAACCCCTATAGCCAGGATGGCAAGTCAGTCCAAGGGGAACAGCTTAAGGCTATTACCCGTTTTGAGGCTGACCGCCATATGCCCTATGCAAGACAACTCTATCACTTGCCACGCAAAGAAAAACGCCAAGGCTTTTTGAACCTCATGCAGGGCAAGAAAATAGATACAGAGGAGGAAGACAATGACCTTTAAGAATTGGACATGGACAAGAGCAGCAAAATCTTACACAATTGAAGAGGATAAGATTGAAGTGATTACCAATCCCTTTACCGATTTATGGCAAAGAACTTATTACCACTTCCGCAATGACAATGCCCCTGTTTTTCAGATGGAAACTAAGGAAAAATTCTTCTCTTTCGTGGTTAAAACGGACTTTACAGAGAGTCACCATCGCTTTGACCAGTGCGGGATTGTTATGTATTTGGACAGTGACAATTGGCTCAAGGCTTCTGTTGAGTATGAGAATGACAGCTTCCAACATTTAGGTAGCGTGGTTACCAATGGCGGCTACTCTGACTGGGCAACAACTGAGATTCCTAGAAGCCAAAAGACCATGTGGTACCGTCTCAGCCGCCGCGAGGATGATTTCTGCATTGAAAATTCCTATGATGGCATAAACTTTCAGCAGATGCGTATCTGCCACATGACTAAGGCAACAGATGCTGTTCGATTTGGTATCTACGCTTGTTCTCCAGAAGACTCATCCTTTAAAGCTATTTTTAGCAATTTTGCCCTCTTGGATTGCCAATGGAAAGCTCACGATGGACAAAAACCCGATGGAGAAGACAATGACCTTTAAACCCTTTTTATCACAAGAAGAGATTGCTTCCTTACAGGTGGCAGAAGCCCAATCTGATAAGAAGCAGAAGCGGACCCCCGAGCAAATTGAGGCTATCTATAGCTCAGGAACCAACATCTTAGTCTCAGCTTCAGCTGGTTCTGGTAAGACTTTTGTCATGGTTGAGCGCATTATCGACAAAATCTTGCGTGGAGTTACCATTGATCAGCTCTTCATCTCAACCTTTACGGTTAAGGCTGCGGGTGAACTCAAGGAACGTTTGGAGAAGAAAATTGCAGAACAGCTGCAGCTTGCCTCAGATCCAGTGCTCAAACAATTCTTATCTGAGCAATTAAGCGGGGTTCAAACTGCTGATATTGGAACCATGGATGCTTTTACCCAAAAGTTGGTTAACCAGTACGGCTACACCCTTGGCATTTCTCCCTCTTTCCGTATTATGACTGATAAGAGTGAACAGGATATCCTCAAAAATGAAGTTTTTGCGGATCTTTTCACTTCCTATATGCAGGGCAATAGCAGAGCTGATTTTACTAGATTAGTCAAGAATTTCGCGGGAAGTCGCAAGGACTCCCTTCCCTTTAGAGGACTGATTTACAAAATCTATGACTTCGCTCAGGCAACCGACAGCCCTCAAAAATGGCTTCAGGACAAGTTCCTCAAGGGAGCTCGAACTTTCACAGATTTCTCAGCCATTCCAGATCAAGAAATCAATGATTTTCTAGCCTGTCTTCATGACACTGCAGACAGTCTGCGAGATGTCACAGACTTGGAAGATTATAAACAAGTAACAGCCAAGGGAGCTCCAACAGCAGCATATAAGAAACACTTGGCTATCATAGAAAATCTTCATGACTGGGCGCTTCATTTTGAAAGCCATTATGGACGCCAAGGACTTGGCAAGTGTGCCAATGATGTGGCCAATTTACTTCCCTCAGGTGATTCGGTAACGGTTGCCGGCACAAAATACCCTGTGTTCAAGACCTTACAAGGCCGGCTGACAGGACTCCAACACCTAGAGACCATTTTCAAATACCAGTCTGAAAGTCTGCCTTTGCTTGAAACCCTGCAGGCCTTTGTCCTAGATTTCTCTAACCAATACTTGCAGGCCAAGATGCAGGAGAATGCTTTTGAATTCTCTGATATCGCTCACTTTGCTATTGAAATCTTAGAGAAAAATCCTGACATTGCGCAGCTTTTCCAAGAAAAGTACCACGAGGTTATGGTGGATGAGTATCAGGACAACAACCATACGCAAGAGCGGATGCTGGAATTGCTGTCAAACGGTCATAACCGCTTCATGGTGGGGGATATCAAGCAATCTATCTATCGTTTTCGTCAGGCAGATCCTCAAATTTTTAACCAAAAATTCAATGATTTTCAGCAAGATCCAGATCAAGGAAAGCTGATTTTACTCAAGGAAAATTTCCGTAGCCAGTCTGAGGTTTTGGATAGCACCAACAGTGTCTTTAAACATTTGATGGATCAGGAAGTGGGGGAAATCCTTTATGATGAAACCCATATGTTGGTAGCAGGCAGTCCGGCTCAAAAGGAAGCCCATCCTGAAAATGAGACCCAGCTCCTTCTTTATGATAATGATGCTTCAGAGGATTTCGAGGCTGAAGAGGATCAAAGTCAAATCAGTCCAGCTGAGGTTAAACTCGTGGCCAAGGAAATCATTCGCCTCCACAATGAGGAGAAGGTCAAGTTCGAGGACATCACCCTCTTGGTTTCTTCAAGAACCCGCAATGATGGCATCTTACAGACCTTTGATCAATATGGTATTCCGCTGGTTACTGATGGGGGTGAGCAGAATTACCTCAAGTCCGTTGAAGTGATGGTCATGCTGGATACCCTGCGCGCCATCGACAACCCTCTTAACGATTATGCCTTAGTTGCTCTCCTGCGTTCTCCAATGTTTAACTTTGATGAGGATGACCTGGCTCGCCTAGCCTTGCAAAATAAACCTAAGGCTCACAAGCAAAATCTCTATGAGAAGCTCCAAAATGCGCGTGCTAAGACTGGCGAAAATGCTGAGCTACTGACTGCAGACTTAGCCGTCAAGCTAGAGTCTTTCTTTGAAATTTTCCTTTCTTGGCGCTCTTTTGCAAAAATGCATGCGCTCTATGATCTGATTTGGAAAATTTACAATGATAGGTTTTACTATGATTATGTCGGAGCCCTTCCAAGAGCAGAGCAGAGACAGGCTAATCTTTATGCCCTAGCCCTACGTGCCAACAGCTATGAAAAATCAGGCTTCAAAGGCCTGTCACGTTTTATCGGAATGATTGACAAGATTTTGGAAAGTCAAAATGATTTAGCAGATGTCGAGGTTGCCCTTCCCAAAAATGCGGTCAGCCTCATGACCATCCACAAATCCAAAGGCTTGGAGTTTAAGTATGTCTTCATTCTTAATATTGACAAGAAATTCAGTATTCAGGACATGACCTCACCCTTAATCTTGTCACGGGAGAATGGTGTTGGTATTAAATATCTTGCAGATATGAAGTCTGATTTGGATGAAAAGCTCCTGCCTTCGGTCAAGGTATCCATGGACACCTTACCTTATCAACTCAACAAACGTGAGCTCCGCCTTGCAACGCTCTCAGAACAAATGCGTCTCCTCTACGTTGCCATGACAAGGGCTGAGAAAAAGCTTTATCTAGTCGGAAAGGCCAACGCATCAAAATTGAGTGATAAATACAGCGGGAAATCCGTCAATAATCACCTTCCTGTGGCTGAGCGAGAAAGCTTCTTAACTTTCCAAGATTGGCTTTTGGCTATTCAGGAGGCCTATGGCAAAGAGAATCTTCATTTCAAAACTACATTTGTTTCTGATGAGGATTTGACAGAAGATAAGATTGGCCAGATTATTCAGCAACCAGGTTATGATGCTGATAATCTCAAAGATAATCGTCAGTCAGAGGACATTGCGCAAGCCTTGGACATGTTAGAAGCAGTAGATGCTATTAACACACGTTTCAAAGCAGCTAGCCAATTGCCAACAGTACGCACACCAAGTCAGATTAAGAAATTCTATGAACCAATCATGGATGCTGACGGTGTCGAGGTTATGGATAAGACCTACCAAACCAAGCCTCAGTTCAAACTGCCTGATTTCTCTAAAAAACCAGCAGTAGAAGCTACGGCCATAGGCTCTGCCGTTCACGAACTCATGCAACGCCTCAAGCTATCTGAAAAAGTAAGCCTAGTGGATATCACAAGTGCAATGGATCAATTAGCAGTAGCAGATGAAGTTAAATCAGCAATCCAGACCGAGAAAATTCTGGACTTCTTTGAAAACAGCCCACTGGGACAACTTATCCAGAGCAACGTTGACAAGGTTCACCGCGAAGCCCCATTTGCCATGCTTATGGAAGATCCTGAAAGTAAGGAAGATTTCGTAGTCCGCGGAATTATTGATGGTTACCTCCTATTTGAGGATCGCATCGTCCTCTTTGACTACAAAACCGACAAGTACACTAACCCAGAAGACATCAAACAACGCTACACAGGACAAATGGCCCTCTATGCCCAAGCCCTCAGCAAGTCTTATGGAATCCCAAGTGACAAAGTCGAAAAGCACCTAATCCTACTAGGCGGAGAAAACTTACAAGTACTTTCACTGTAAAACCTGAAAATGAAAACAAGCGCCCTGAAAGCGCTTGTTTTCTTGTGCATAAAGGAGTAGAATAGAGAAGCAAATGTTTGAATATTGAAATTATTTGGACGAGAAAAAAATTAATTAAAGGAGTTTTAGAATGACGAATGGCTTGGTTTTAGGACTTGATATAGGTATTGCATCCGTCGGAGTCGGAATTATTGAGGCAGAAACAGGTAAAGTGATTCATGCAAGTTCACGAATATTTCCAGCTGCAAATGCCGATAATAATGCTGAACGTCGTGGTTTTCGGGGCGGAAGACGACTGACACGTAGGAAAAAGCATCGTGTCAAACGGGTTCGAGATTTATTTGATGATTATAATATCGCAACAGATTTTAGCAATCTTAATTTGAATCCTTATGAGTTAAGAGTAAAAGGGTTAACAGAAGAATTAACAAATGAAGAACTTTTTGCTGCTTTAAGAAATATTTCAAAACGACGTGGAATTTCTTATCTTGATGATGCAGAAGATGATGCCAATAGTGGTAAAACAGATTACGCAAAGTCAGTTTTAGCAAATAAGGAACTCTTAAAAACCCAAACTCCAGGGCAAATTCAGTTAGATCGTTTAAATAAATATGGTCAACTACGTGGGGATTTTGATGTTGTAGATGAAAATGGAGAGATTCATCGCGTAATTAATGTTTTCTCAACATCAGATTACAGAAAAGAAGCAGAGAAAATTCTTCAAACACAATCACAGTTCAACAATGCCATCAATCAAGAATTTATAAACGATTATATAGATATTCTGGTTTCAAAGAGAAAGTATTATCATGGACCAGGTAATGAAAAATCGCGAACAGATTATGGTCGTTATCGTACAGATGGCAGGACATTAGAAAATATTTTTGATATCTTGGTAGGAAAATGTACTTTTTATCCAGAAGAATATCGGGCTGCAAAAGCATCGTATACTGCCCAAGAGTTCAATTTCTTAAATGATTTAAATAACTTAACATTGCCAACTGAAACCAAAAAGTTAAGTATCGAAGAAAAATTATACTTAGTAGACTATGCTAAAAACACTCCGGTTCTTGGACCTGATAAGTTGTTGAAAGAGATTGCCAAGTTAGTGGACTGTAAAAAAGAAGACATAAAAGGTTTTCGTATTGATAATAAAGAAAAACCTGATATGCATACTTTTGAAGTTTATAGAACGATGTCTAAGTTAGATAAAGTTGATATTCAAACACTTTCTCGCGAGACTTTTGATGAGCTAGCTCGTATTTTGACCTTAAACACTGAACGAGAAGGAATTGAAGAAGCGATTTTAAAAGACTTACCTAACCAATTTACAAATGAACAAATTGAAGAACTCATTAAGTTCAGAAAGGATAAAAGTCAAATCTTTGGTAAAGGGTGGCATAATTTTTCAGTCAAGTTAATGTTGGAATTAATTCCTGAATTGTATGATACCAGTGAAGAACAGATGACTATTCTAACACGGCTTGGAAAAACATCTGCTAATAAGAAGGAAGTTAAAAGAACAAAATATATCAACGAAAATGATGTTACGGAAGAAATATATAACCCAGTTGTTGTCAAATCAGTTCGTCAAGCCATTAAAATCATAAATGCCTCTGTAAAAGAGTGGGGTGAGTTTGATAATATTGTTATTGAAATGCCTCGTGAAACTAATGCAGATGATGAACGCAAATTTATCAAAAAAATGCAGGATGCTAATGCCAAAGAGAAAAAAGATTCTGAGGAAAGAGCAGCTACCTTGTATAATGGTAAGACAGAATTACCGAGCAATATTTTCCATGGTCACAATCAACTTGCAACTAAAATTAGACTTTGGTATCAGCAAGGTGAGCGTTGCATTTATACAGGGCAAAAGATTGATATTAATGACTTAATTCATAACCATAACATGTATGAAATTGATCATGTTTTACCACTCTCATTGTCATTTGATGATAGCTTAGCAAATAAAGTCTTAGTTCTTGCGACAGCCAATCAAGAAAAGGGTCAGAAAACACCGTTTCAATCTATTCCTCAAATGAAATCCGCATGGTCTTATCGCGAATTCAAATCCTATGTATTAGGATGCAAAGGTTTAAGCAAGAAGAAGCGAGAATATCTTCTAACTGAGGAAGATATCAATAAAATTGAAGTAAAACAAAAATTTATTGAACGTAATCTGGTTGATACCAGATATGCATCACGTGTTGTTCTAAACACACTTCAAGATTCATTGAAAGCTATGAACAAGAAAACAAGGGTTTCAGTTGTTCGCGGTCAATTCACCTCTCAACTTCGTAGACAATGGAAAATTGATAAGTCTCGTGAAACATACCATCATCATGCCATTGATGCGCTTATTATTGCTGCTTCAAGTCAACTAAGATTGTGGAAAAAACAAGGCGATACCATGTTTGAAGACTACAAGAATGGTCAGAAGGTTGATTTAGAGACTGGAGAGCTTCTTTCAGATAATGAGTATAAAGAACTTGTCTTCCAATCACCTTATCAGGGATTTGTCAACACAATTTCTTCAAAGGCATTTGAGGATGAAATCCTATTCTCATATCAAGTAGATTCTAAAGTAAATCGTAAGATATCAGATGCTACTATCTATGCAACGAGACAAGCCAAGCTTACTAAAGATAAGAAGGAAGAAACTTATGTATTAGGAAAGATAAAGGATATTTATAGTCAAGCAGGTTATGATGCTTTTCGTAAAAGATATGAGAAAGATAAGTCAGCATTTCTTATGTACCAAAAAGACCCTATGACTTGGGAAAAAGTTATTGAAGTTATTCTAAATGACTATTGTGAGTTTGACGATAAGGGTAAAGAAACTGGTAATCCTTTTGAGAAATATCGTAATGAAAATGGTTATATCCGAAAATATAGCCGAAAAGGTAAAGGGACAGAAATTAAGTCACTGAAATACTATGATAGTAAATTGGGGAATCATATTGACATTACACCGGAAAACAGTAAAAATTCGGTGGTACTTCAATCAATAAACCCTTGGAGGGCTGATTTGTACTTTAATCCTAAAACTCTCAAATATGAATTAATGGGTCTGAAATACTCTGATTTATCTTTCGAAAAAGGTACAGGGAATTATTCTATTTCTCAGGATAAATACGATGAAATTAAATCACGCGAAGGTATCTCACCTAAATCTGAATTTAAGTTCACGCTATATAAAAATGATTTGATACTGATTAAGGATACTATAAATAATAAAACTCTAACAGCAAGATTCAACTCAAAAAATGATACTAGTAAACATTACGTTGAATTGAAACCTGATTCTAAAGCCAAATATGATTCAGAGGAAGTATTGATTCCAGTTTTTGGTAAAGTTGCCAAAAGTGGTCGATTCATTAAAGGAATAAATAAAACAGGTATCTCAATTTATAAAATCAAAACTGATATACTTGGACGCAAGCATTTTATAAAAGAAGAAGGAGACCAACCCAAATTAGAATTTATGAAATCTAGCAAAAATAACAAATAGAGGGGTTGCAATTTTTTTGTAAACGCTATATAATAGTTAGTGCAAGGGACGCCTTGCACAGTTACTTAAATCTTGCTGAGCCTACAAAGATAAGGCTTCATGCCGAAATCAAGCACCCCCGTTTTTAACGAGGGGTGCTTTTCGTTATGTAAAAGGAGTACTGTTAATATGACTTGGAGAATTGTACATGTAAAACAAAGTGAAAAAATGCGCCTAAAACTCGACAACCTTGTCATTAAAAAACTAGGAGAGGAATATACAATACCACTTAGTGATATTTCTATGATTGTTGCTGAAGGTGGAGATACAGTTGTAACGTTAAGATTGCTAAGTGCGCTCAGTAAGTATAATATTGCCCTTATTGTCTGCGACAACTCCCACTTGCCAACAGGCGTATATCATTCTCAAAATGGGCATTTTAGAGCCTATAAGAAATTGCAAAATCAATTAACATGGTCTCAAGAACAAAAGGACAAGCTTTGGCAAATTGTAACATACTTCAAAATTAATAATCAACAAGATGTGCTTGCTATGTTTGAAAAAGACTTAGAGGCAATTCAATTACTTTCAGACTACAAAGATAATATTGAACTGGGTGATAAAACCAACCGAGAGGGTCATGCAGCTAAAGTATACTTCAATGAATTATTTGGTAAAAAATTTACCCGTGTCACCCAACAAGAAGCAGATGTCATAAACGCTGGTCTTAATTATGGTTATGCTATAATGCGGGCTCAATTAGCTAGAATTGTATCTGGTTATGGTCTGAATCCTTTGTTAGGTATTTTCCATAAAAATGAATACAACCAGTTCAACTTGGTTGATGATTTGATGGAACCTTTTAGACAAATTGTAGATATTTGGGTTTATGAGCATTTAAGAGATCAAGAATATCTTAAATATGAATATCGCTTACATTTGACAAATTTGCTTAATGCTAAGATTAAGTATGGTAAAGAAACTTGTACAGTATCTGGGGCAATGGATAAATACGTTAAAGGATTTATAAAATGCATAGACGATCAAGATACCAGTAAATTCTTTTGTCCAATTGTTTCTAGTCTAGAAATGGAGTTATAAAATGAGGTATGAAGCTATGAGATTGTTGTGCTTTTTTGATTTACCAATGGAGACAGCCCAGGAAAAAAGAACTTATAGAAATTTTAGAAAAGAACTCATCGCAAATGGCTTTGAAATGCTACAATTCTCAGTCTATTATAGAACTTGTCCAAATAGAAGTTTTGCAAATAAATTTTATAAAAGACTTCAACAAAGTGATTTACCAGCAGGGAATGTACGATTACTTGCTGTAACTGAAAAGCAGTTTTCCGAAATGGTTTTAATTGTTGGTGGTAAAACGAAACAAGAAGAGACTATAAGTGATAATAAGTTGGTGGTAATATGAAACTACATTTTTCACATCCCTATAAAGATAATCTAGATATTAATTTTGGACAATTTACTCAGATTGTAGGTCAAAATCAGCAAATCAAGTATTATTTATGGCAATTACTAATGTGGTATTTTGACGGAAAGAAGTACACGGAAGAAGATTTATCTCTTTTTAATCAGGCAGAGCCACAAATTGAATCAGACGGTGCTCCCCTAAAGAGAAATAGTTACAAAATAATTTCTATTTCTACTGTTCAAGACATAATTGAACAAATGACTTACAAAAAAGGAACTATTAGTTTTGATTTTATGAAACAGAGACTTAATACAGTTGATGTAATGTTTGACATTGATGAAATCAACGATCAACTTATGAATATTGCTAATAAAATTAATAGAACACTTAATCTTTCTATTGATGAAGTAACATACCAAACTGAAAATATTGACTTTAATGCTGAACAGCTATTATTAAAAAGCTTTAAACCTTATTTTCAATTTAAAAATCAGAATATTTCATTTGAGTTCGTTGAAAATGAAAGTAAACTATTGTTTTTTCTTGAAATGCTTGAAGAAAAATTGAAATCAAATTCTGAAAAATATCTTTTAGTATTGAAAAATTTAGATGATTTTTTGAACTATTCATCATTTGTGACAGTTTGCCAAAAATTAGAACAGCTATGTCTTAGTTATCCAAGTTTCTATGTCATTATTTTTCCATCAAGTGAAGGTTATCTATACGCTCGAAGAGAAAATATAGAATTCATAAATATTGTCTCTGATTACATCAATCATTACTATGATTTTGATTTTTTATTTGGTCGTTTTGTAGAACAATATCCAACAAACCAGATTCCCTCAGAAGATGATTTTATACTTTCAATTCAAAAAATTAGTGGCTATTTGTTTAGTAAAGAAATAGAATATATGAGTCTTTCAACAAAAGATTTAGTAACTATAAAAATTTTGAACAATCTTTATCAGTATGATAAAAAACTAAATTATCCATTATCACAGCCAAATCCTTTAGAAATTAAGTTTTTACAAGAAAAGTCATAATTTTGTGATATAATCGAAGTAGAGTATAAAAACCAAAAATGACGATTTGAGGTTTTTGTACTCTCAAGATTTAAGTAACTGTAAAACTAGGATTCACTTCTATCAATCCCATGGATAGTTTTTGTACTCTCAAGATTTAAGTAACTGTAAAACTTAGATACTTAGCCTCAAGCTCAAACTCAGTTTTTGTACTCTCAAGATTTAAGTAACTGTAAAACTATTATCGCAGGACGATTGACCGAGGCACGGTTTTTGTACTCTCAAGATTTAAGTAACTGTAAAACTTGAGTTTGCTATCGCTCTTCATAGCAAGTGTTTTTGTACTCTCAAGATTTAAGTAACTGTAAAACATCACCTCCTTTATGGTGTAAAATAGGGTAGTTTTTGTACTCTCAAGATTTAAGTAACTGTAAAACTACCCATGATTAAACATTAAAGTTACCGTTGTTTTTGTACTCTCAAGATTTAAGTAACTGTAAAACTGATGTTACTGACTACAATCTCGCAGAAATGTTTTTGTACTCTCAAGATTTAAGTAACTGTAAAACAAGACACCGCTTTGGACAAGGTCAGAGCCAGTTTTTGTACTCTCAAGATTTAAGTAACTGTAAAACTGTTCAGGTGTTAACGTTTCCAGAACTTCTGTTTTTGTACTCTCAAGATTTAAGTAACTGTAAAACAGGGATACCGCGAAGACCCTAAAAAACACTGTTTTTGTACTCTCAAGATTTAAGTAACTGTAAAACAAATACTCAGTTGTAATACCTAATACTTTTGTTTTTGTACTCTCAAGATTTAAGTAACTGTAAAACATACAATTGATAATAATTTAGCAAATAGTTGTTTTTGTACTCTCAAGATTTAAGTAATTTTAAATCATTATAAATAAGAACATCAATCATATAAGGTAGATTTCAAATTGTCTTAACTAGACTAGGGAGAAAAAATAATGAAAATTGAGTTTTTTAAGAAAACAAAAGTAAAAACTAAGAAGAAATTCATTGTATTTGGTAGTAAATTTATCGGCGAGTTTACAGAAAAACACAGTAAATACGACATGGATGAAGAAGAAGATGTGTATGAATTTCATTCTGATGAATATGGAGGATTACTTTTTAAATTATCTGAGATAAAATCAATTGAGCTACTACGATAACAAAAGATAGTAATTATTTGACGTGTTTTCGAGTAGCAGGGACGATGTCTGTAGTTTTCCCCTGTAAAATCCATATGCTGTTCTAGTATGATAAATGTATCAGATATTTAATGGTAGACTCTGAGACAGAACAGTGTAATATAACTCTGAAAGAGACTGAAAAGATGTAAATAGCAGATAGTAGCTGAAAAAATGTTTGATTTTCGTACCTAAAATGACATTAATGAAACTTAAGTATATTCCGCTTTTTGTTAGTCTTTAACTTTTTGTTAATCATATTAGACGTAATTTGGTAATGGATTCATCGTCGTTTAGTATTAACGACATACAGGTGTAATAAACAGTATGGCATTTATTTTCTGTTAATATAGCCCCACCTTTTTGAAAAATATATGTTAAAATTACTTTATATTTAAAAACTTCCAAATTGATTTTCCAAGGAGGCTCCTATGTTAATTTCATATCCAGCGATTTTTCATGAAGACAGTCAATTAGGTTATTGGGTGGAATTTCCTGATTTTGGTGGTGGCACGGAAGGTGACAGCCTGGCAGAAGCGATGGGAAATGCTAGAGAAATGCTTGAAGGGATTGTAGAAGTTTATGGTGAAAATAATATTCCCCTTCCGAAAGCAAGTAATCTATCGGAAGTAGTTGTTGATGGCTTTATGAAACGTATTGAAGTTGATTTTTAAAATCTTTGCAAAGTAAATATTGCTCATTAGTCTACTATATTAAGTGTTAGAAACACTTTCCCCCTCGGAGGTTCTATGTCTCAAACTAAGGATCGCATTCTGTTGCTTAGGGATGCTTTGACTGATGAAACGCGGGCTATTTATTTGTCTATGTTGCCTGAGTATCAGCAGTCTTATGCGGATTATGTCTATAGTGCGGATAAGGAGATTACAATTAACAAGCGTATCAAAAATCTGGAGAAGTCTTTTGGTAAGCTTCTGACAGAGGTCTATTATTATCTGACTCCAATGACTCAGACGACTGCGGAAGAAATTGCAAATACTTGGAAGTACCAGCCTCCCTATGATTTTTACGATATGACGGCTGATCCTGAGGATTATGCAGAGCTCATATCCAGCCAGGCGCGTGGACATCACTATTTCCAAGTCATTCGCAATGGTGCTCTGGTTGGTTTTGCTTCTTTTTTTGAAAATGGGGCAGAGCTGACAGTCGGTTTGGGGATGAAGCCAGACTATGTCGGACAGGGATGGGGACGTCCATTCTTTCAGGCCATTGAAGATTTCGCAAGGGAAAAGTACAGCTTTCAAAAGCTGGTGCTGGAGGTTGCTGCCTTTAACCAACGCGCTCAAAAACTCTATCATAATATGGGATTTGAAGCGCAAGCCCATTTCCAGCAAAAAACAAATGGCGGCATTTATGACTTTGTCAGAATGGAAAAATCATTTCAGAAATAGCACGTTATTTTCCGTGAATTTTCAGGGTCAAAATGTTAAAATAGTAGCATGTTAAAAAAACCAACATCTGCTTATGTGCATATTCCATTTTGCACACAAATCTGCTATTATTGTGACTTTTCAAAAGTTTTTATCAAGAATCAGCCTGTAGATGCGTATTTACAGGCTCTTATTGCTGAGTTTGAAGCTTGTCAAATTGATCAATTGCGTACCCTCTATATTGGAGGAGGAACGCCGACTTCTATTACGGCTGAACAACTGGATTATCTGCTCAGCCATTTAACCAAGAACCTTGATTTGTCAAAACTTGAGGAATTTACTATTGAAGCTAATCCTGGAGATTTAACCCCTGATAAAATTGCTGTGCTGGAAAAATCAGCGGTCAATCGCCTATCTTTGGGGGTACAGACTTTCAATGATAAGCACCTTAAACGCATTGGTCGCAGCCACAATGAAGAACAGATTTATTCAACCATTGATAGTCTGAAAAAAGCTGGTTTCGATAATATTTCAATTGACTTGATTTATGCTCTTCCAGGTCAGACCATGGAAGATGTTAAGGAAAACGTGGTCAAGGCCCTAGCCTTAGATATTCCTCACCTTAGTCTTTATAGTTTGATTCTTGAGCACCACACGGTCTTTATGAATAAGATGCGTCGAGGCAAGCTCAATTTGCCAACTGAGGATTTGGAAGCAGAGATGTTTGACTACATTATTGCTGAACTGGAAAAGAATGGTTTTGAGCATTATGAAATTTCCAATTTCACCAAACCAGGTTTTGAAAGTCGCCATAACCTCATGTATTGGAATAATGACGAGTATTATGGTCTGGGAGCTGGAGCTTCCGGTTATGTCAATGGCGTACGCTATCGTAATCGAGGACCAATTCAGCATTATCTTAAAGCCATCGCAGAGGACGGACATGCTAGATTGTCTGAGGAAGTGCTGACTATGGAAGAAATGATGGAAGAAGAGTTATTCCTAGGTTTGAGGAAGAAATCTGGCGTATCCATCAAGCGTTTTGAAGACAGGTTCAATTTATCTTTTAATGAACGTTATGGTCAGATTGTTGAAGATTTATGTCAGCAGGGCTTGTTACAGGTAGATGGAGATAGGATTCGTATGACCAAGAAGGGCCTCTTCTTGGGTGACACCGTTGCAGAGAAATTTATATTGGAGTAAATATGGGTAAAAAATTCGCAGTAAAGTATCAAGTTCCTTTTTATGAAACAGACGTCAATCAAAACATAAAGCTTCCGCATTTGTTATCCTATGCCCTGCATGTCTCAGGTCTTCAATCTTTAAGTTTAGGTGTCAGTGATGAAGAGATTTTCAAAACTTACAACCTGGTTTGGATTATTACGGATTATGATATCGAGATTGACCGTCTTCCCAAGTATGGAGAGACTATCACGGTTGAAACGGAAGCAACAGCCTATAACAAACTCTTTTGTTATCGTGATTTTAATATCTACGCGGAAAATGGCGATAAAATTATGGCAATTCATTCGACTTTTGTCCTTATGGACTATGAAACCCGCAAGGTTCACCCAGTCGTTGATGATTTGGTTGCTGCATATGGCGTTGAGAAAATCAAGAAAATTTTACGAGGTCCAAAATATGATGACTTAGAAAATCCAGAAGAAACAAACTACCATGTTCGCTATTTTGATTTGGATATGAATGGTCATGTCAATAATAGCAAGTACTTGGAGTGGATGTATGACGTTCTGGATGTCGACTTCCTGCGCCAGCACATTCCCCAAAGAATCAATCTCAAATATGTTAAAGAGATTCACTATGGTCACGACATTCAATCGCGCATAGAACAAGATGGACTTGTTAGCAAGCATGAGATTTCTGGCGACGGTGTCCATGCCCAAGCTCGAATCGAATGGAAAGAAAAAGAATAGTTACCCATAAAATAATTAAAACTAGGCAAAATTTGCTTAGTTTTTTAATGTTTTTCATTGTAAACGCTACCATATTATAGTATACTTATCTTGAGGAGGAAACCGATTACAATGAAATAGTTTCCTAGAATTATGGAGGATATTGGTATGGACTCAAGAGAACTATGTTTAGAACAAACTTTGCTAATACTTTCAGAACGTGGACTTAAGTTTACTATGAGTGAACTTGCTAGTCAATTAGGCATGAGTAAGAAAACAATTTACCAACTTTTTGTTAGTAAGGAGGCCTTACTATTAGAAGTGGTTAAAAATACTTTTGCAAAAATTAAAGAAGAGGAGCAGATTATACTATCTGACGAGTCACTTGATATTATTCAAAAAATCAAAGCTCTTACGATTGTCTTGCCAGATTCCTATAAAAGTTTAAATTGGCAACGAGTTGGAGAATTGGCAGACAAGTATCCTAAGATTTATGCCCAAATTCAAGAATGTCTCGAATCAGATTGGGAAAGTACGCTGTCTCTATATGAAGAAGCGATTGAACGAGGATTGATAAAACCAACTAACCTTGCCGTCGTGAAAACGATGATAGAAGCAAGTATAGAGCATTTTTTGTCAACTCACGAGTTAGAAGAGGGCCAAATTTCATACATCGAAGCCCTGGAAACAATGATGGATATTATATTATATGGCATTACAACTAATGGTAATGCTACAAATGGAGGTAAATAGTGATTAGTGCTTTTAATGAAGAGTGGTATTTTTCAGAGCGTTTTTCTGAAGAATGGCTGAGCTGGCAAGTTGATGGCTTGTCTAATGAGGATATCTCACAAGTCTTTACTAGTCAAAAGTTTAATAGAGTAAGATTGCCGCACACAGTCAAAGAATTAGAAAGTAACTATTGCAATGAGGAAGATTATCAACTCTTAAGTACTTATTGCCATGTTATTGATGCTCCTGAGAACTGGCAAAATAAGCATGTATTTGTAACTTTTGGAGCGGCAGCGCATTTTGCTCAAGTTTATCTAAATGGTCAATTACTTGGTCAACATAAAAATGGTTACACAGCATTCACAGTGGAACTGACAGAAGCTCTGCGATTTGGCCAGAAAAATCTCTTACTTGTGCAACTAGATAGTCGTGAGTCAAGCAATATTCCACCTTTTGGTAAAGCTGTTGATTATTTAACCTATGGCGGACTTTACCGCGGGGTTAGTCTAGAGGTCAAGGAGACCTCTTATTTTGAGAATGTTTTTGTAAACGCTGACAAATTCGGTATCTTGAATTTGAAGCTACAAGCCCATCAGGCTGATATCTGCACAATCGAGGGTGGTGTTTACGATTCTAGTGGGCAGAAAATTATGTCTATTAGTCCTCAGCTATATCAGGAAAAACTTTCCTATGCCCTTTCAAATATAGACTTATGGTCAGTTGACTCACCAACTTTATATGAAATCAAACTAGAACTATGGCGTGAAGGTCACAAAGTAGATGATTATAACACGCGCTTTGGTTTTAGGTCTGTTGAGTTTAAAGCGGATGGCTTTTACCTTAATGATGAGAAAATCAAGTTGCGCGGTCTAAACCGCCATCAATCCTGGCCCTATATGGGCTATGCGGTTCCAAAGTCTGGACAACGTTTAGATGCTGAAATTATCAAATATGAGTTGGGCTGTAATGCAGTGCGTACAAGTCACTATCCCCAAAGTCACGATTTCTTAGACCGGTGTGATGAGATTGGTTTACTAGTTTTCACTGAAATACCTGGTTGGCAGCATATCGGCGATAAGGAGTGGCAGGAAGTTGCCATCCAAAACACTCGGGAAATGGTAGAACAGTACCGCAATCATCCAAGTATTTTTATCTGGGGTGTACGAATCAATGAAAGCCAAGACAATGATGACTTCTATTCAGCCACTAACGCTCTTGCTCATGAGCTTGATCCGACCCGACCAACCGGTGGAGTCCGTAATTTCAAAAATAGCAATCTTCTAGAGGACGTCTACACCTACAATGATTTCTTCCACAACGGAAGCAACTCAGGCTGTGAGCCTAAGAGAAAGGTAACAAAAAACGCTAAGAATGCTTATCTAGTATCAGAATACAATGGGCATATGTTCCCAACCAAATCTTATGATTGGGAAGGAAAACGTCTTGAGCATGCGCTAAGACATGCCCGTGTTCTCAATGATGTGGCTGCTGAAAATGATATTGCTGGTAGTTTTGGCTGGTGTCTTTTTGATTACCATACCCATAAGGATTTTGGAAGCGGAGACCGCCTCTGTCATCATGGCGTACTCGATATGTTCCGTAATCCTAAGATGGCTGCCAGTGTTTATGCGGCTCAAGGTAGAGATAAGCCAGTTT
The DNA here is from genome assembly GCF_000376985.1 of Streptococcus henryi DSM 19005. Classification (GTDB taxonomy): domain Bacteria; phylum Bacillota; class Bacilli; order Lactobacillales; family Streptococcaceae; genus Streptococcus; species Streptococcus henryi. The sequence goes on along the minus strand of NZ_AQYA01000034.1, from coordinate 61,634 downwards.
TAGAGGTTTCATCAGCTATGGACATTGGTGAGCATCCAGCTGGATTCTTGGGTGATATTTATGCCTTCACGAATGCAGATGAAGTGCGTTTGTACAAGAACAAGGAATTCGTTAAAACATTTAAAGCTTCCCAAGACTTTTCGTCAATGAAGCATGCCCCTATCGCTATAACAGATACTATCGGAGACTTGCTTGTTAAGAATGAAGGCCTGTCCCCTAAGGCAGCTGAGCAGGTTAAAAAATGCTTGCAAGCCATTGCCAAACATGGACCGACAGCTCTGCCATTTTCCATCTATCCGACAATGGCAAAACTCATGATTTTTGATGGTGTGACTTATGAAAAAGCTGAGCGCTGGTTTGGTAAGTATGTGGCCAGTTGGGGTGAAAAGGCGACCCAGTGGCGCTTTGAAGCTTGGAAGGATGGTGTCAAAGTGAGCCAAGTGATTAAAGAACCCGTTCAAAAAGTTAAACTTGACGTCACCGTTGATCATGCCCAGCTGTGCGAAGAAGATACCTGGGATATGGCAACTGTACGTATTCGATCAGTGGACCAAAATGGGAATACGCTGCCTTATATCAATCGTAGTCTGACTTTCGAGCTGACAGGGGAGGCCCAATTAGTTGGCCCTAAACACGTCCCTCTCCAAGGTGGAATGACAGCTACTTATATCAAAACTATAGGTAAAAACGGAACAGCACAACTAAAAATTAAAGCAGAAGGCCTTGAAGACTATTTGATAAACTTCACATGTCAAGGTGGTAAAGAAAATGAATAAGAAGATTAGTTATGGAATCGGTGCCCTAGGTAAAGATATGGTTTATGCCCTAGTATCGGGCTTCATTCTCTATTATTACAACACCATTTTGGGAATATCTGGTACTTTTACAGGTATCATGATGATGTTAGCGAGGGTATTTGATGCCTTTAATGACCCAATCATGGGAGTAGTGGTTGAGAAAACAAACACAAAATTTGGTAAATTCAGACCTTGGATTTTTTCAGGAACAATAATCAATGCTCTTATTCTTTACGGCATGTTTGCTATGCCAGAATCTTTATCAGGTACAGCTATGCTCATTTATGCTAGCCTTGCCTATGTTCTCTGGGGAGTTTCATATACCATGATGGATATTCCATTTTGGAGCATGATTCCTGCCCTTACCAAACCAGGTAAAGAGCGTGAAGATTTAACTGTTGTTGGTCGTACCAGCGCTAGTATTGGATTTGCTATTCCAACGGCAATCACAATGCTTTTAGTTACTCATCTTGGATCCAGTGAACGTCAAGGATTCGCTTATCTGGCAGCTGGTATTGCCTTGGTTTTTATTCTTTTTGAAACTATTTGTATTCTTGGGATTAAGGAAAAACCAACGAAGGCTGATAAGACACCTAGCTTGAAAGAGATGCTTCAGTCATTAGTTTCAAATGACCAAGCCATGCTGGTTGTTCTTGCTATCATTCTCTTTAATTCATCTATTTATTTAACCAGCCAATTAGCCCTTTATTTCTTTAAATATGACATCGGTAATAGCGAAATTTTTGGTCTCTTCGGCATTATCGGCGGTGCTGGTCAAATGTTGAGCATGATGACCTATCCAATCTTGCGTAAACGTTGGTCTACCCGTCAAGTTTTGATTGGCGGTATCGGCGTCACCATCCTCGGTTATCTTTTACTCTTCTTATTAGCAAGCCTACATCAAACATCAATCATTTTCTTAGGTCTCTCTGCCTTTATTATCTACATTGGATTTGGCTTAGTGACTGTTTTGACAACTATTTTTCTTGCCGATACTGTCGATTATGGTGAGTGGAAGACCGGTCAGCGCAACGAATCTGTTGTCTTTTCTATGCAGACTTTTGTGGTCAAATTGGCTAGCGCTATTAGCGTTTTGATTTCTGGTATCGGAATTGACTTGATTGGTTTAGACGTTAAAGCTGCGCAGCAAAGTCCAGAGACTCTCTTCGGTCTGCGAGCCCTCATGACCATTGTTCCAATCATTGGTTTTGTCGTATCGCTCTGCTATTTTACAAAAAAATACAAACTGACCGAAGCGGAAACCAAGCGTATCGCGCAAGAATTAGCATCACGCAGAGGAGCGGAGGCAACGCATGATTAAGATTGATGATGATTTAATTTCTTTGGAGACAGAGAATACAGGCTATTATCTTGGCAAACGAGGAAATCTTTGGGAGACTTTGCATTATGGCGCCAAGATACATCCTGATAGACTGGCTCTGACTGAAAAAATTGATTCAGGTTATGGAACAGATGTGGTCTATAGGGAGGACATGGGCAAGGATGCTCTCCTTCATTTAAGTTTAGATTTGTCTCCTACGCATAAGGGGGATTACCGTCAAACCGCCTTGGACGTCACCTTGGCAAATGGCTCTTCCGTTTGTGATTGGACCTTCGTCTCTGCTCAAATTAATGAAGGTACTTGGCAATCAGAGGAGCTACCTTTTGCTCATGAAGCTGAGCAACACTTGGTCATGACCTATACAGGAACTGGTGGGCTTCAAGTGGACTTAGTCTACTCAGTTTTTCCTGAAGCAGATGTCATCACACGCCGAATGATTTTGACAAATACAGGGCAGGAGAGTGTAATACTTAATCGTGCCTTATCCTATCAGTTAGACTTGCCAAGTTATGGCTATCAGTTAAGTACCTTCACAGGAGCTTGGGCGCGTGAACGTCATGAATCAGTTAGAGATTTAACGAATGGTCGCCATGCTTTTGGAAGCAGTACAGGAACATCATCCCATTTTTGCAATCCCTTCTTTATGATTTACCAAGAAGATGCGACAGAGGAAACAGGAGCTGTTTACGGTTTCAATCTTATCTATTCAGGCAATCATTTTGGTCAGGTAGAAGTTGGTCCCTATCAAAAAATGAGAATTATGGCTGGTATCCAAGATGACGGTTTTTCTTGGACACTGGAGCCTGGGCAATCTTTTGAAAGTCCTGAAGCCATGCTGACCTTTTCAAAAGCTGGTAAGAATGGCATGAGCCAAAATTGTCATAACTTTGTTAAGCATCATATTGTATCGAAAAATTGGGCAAGTAAAGAACGTCCGATTCTACTCAACAATTGGGAAGCGACCTACTTTGACTTTAATCAAAGAAAACTGCTTAAATTAGCCAAGGAAGCTAAAGAGGTGGGAATAGAGCTCTTTGTTTTGGATGATGGTTGGTTTGGTCAACGAAATTCTGATACAGAAGGCCTTGGAGATTACGACGTTAATCTCAAAAAGTTACCGTTAGGTTTAGCTGGATTGGCTAAGCAGATAAATAAAATTGGACTTGATTTTGGTATATGGATTGAACCTGAGATGGTAAGTGTTAAGAGTAAACTTTACCAAGAGCATCCCGATTGGGCAGTAAGTGCCCCTGGTATAGAACCATCACTAGGACGTCATCAGTTAGTTCTTGATCTATGTCGACCAGAAGTTCAAGATTATATCATCGAACAGATTAATAAGCTCTTATCCTCAGCAAATATTTCTTATGTCAAGTGGGATATGAACCGTCATCTCTCAGACATCTTTAGTCCAATCCTTTCTAATCAAGGTCAATTTTATCATAGCTGGGTTAAGGGACTTTATCGTATTTTAAGAGAGATTATGGCAAAGCACCCTGATATTCTCTTTGAAGGATGCTCGAATGGTGGTAATCGTTTTGACCTAGGCATGCTCTGCTATTTCCCACAAATCTGGACAAGCGATAACACGGATGTGTACGAGCGTATGAAGATTCAGACGGGAACTTCTTATGGTTATCCGCAATCAACCATGTCTTGCCACGTGTCGGATGTCCCTAATCATCAGACACTGCGAAATAGTCCGATAGAATCGCGCTTTGATATTGCTAGTTTTGGAATTCTGGGTTATGAACTTGATGTGACCAAGCTTCCTAGTGCCGATAAAAAAATCCTCCAGGCACAGATTGCCTATTACAAGGAGCACAGAAAACTCCTCCAATTTGGATCTTTCTATCGTCTCATTTCTCCTTTAAAAATGGCAGAGCAGACGAGGTGGCTTGTGGTGGCAGAAGATAAAAGTCAGGCTGTGCTCATGGATGCCATAGGGCGCAGTCAGCCAAATCAAGAAAGTTTGCCGGTACGCTTGCCCTATTTGGAAGCAGACTATCTTTATGACATTTGCAATCGCCAAGAACAGTTGGATATTCGCCAATTTGGCTCGCTAATGAATGCTGCGCTTCCGGTCAAGGTCAATCATCAGGGGTTGGCAGTGCACGTCATAGCAGATCATTACAGAATGACACTCGAAAAAGAGAACTACCAAGCTTATGGAGACCTCTTAGCTCATGCAGGAATTAAACTCAATCAAGCCTTCACGGCAACTGGTTTCAGCGACAAGACAAGACTGATGCCTGATTACGGAGCTAGATTATATCATATTGCAAAAAAATAAGCGTTGGATATCCAGCGCTTATTTGATATGTAATTTCTGATTTTTGAGGTAAATCTCAGAGACTTTGGCAAATTTTTTCAATTTCTTTAAGTCTTCTGGATGCGTGACAAAAGTGATAACAGCTCCAGTTTTTCCCATACGGCCAGTACGACCTGCACGGTGAGTATAGGTTTCACGGTCTCGAGCAACTTCAAAGTTGATGACATATTCAAGGTTTTCAATATCAATGCCACGGGCCACTAGGTCTGTAGCCAATAGCAGAGCGATGTCATGATTTTTGAATTTTTCTAAAATGACCTTACGGAATTTGACATTGACATCAGAAGCCAAGGAAACGGCTGACGCTTGGTTAAACTGCAAACGTTCCTCGCTAGCTCCTAAATCTGATAAAGAGTTGAAGAAAACCAACCCACGAAAATCTGGAATATTAGAAAACTTACGAAGAAGTTCAACACGTTCACGCTTGTCAACTGAGATATAATAGTGTGAGATTGTATCCAACTTTTGATCTGATAAATCAATGGTAATGGTATTTTCAGCCAAAACGGATTGATCAACTTTATTGGTTGCACTCATGTAAATCATCTGATGATCACGAGGAACGTGATTAGTGATTTTGCTGACAAAATGGTATTGAGAATCACCCAAAAGTTCATCAAATTCATCTAAGATGATCGTGTCCACATTCATCATCTTGATTTTTTTCAGTTTGATGAGTTCAAAAACACGACCTGGTGTACCAATCAAAGTTTCTGGACCTTTCTTCAAACGTTCAATCTGACGTTTTTGGCTGGAACCAGAAAGGAAAAGCTGAGCAGTTAAACCAAGAGGCTCTGCCCATTCTTTAGTAACTTCAAAAATTTGTCCAGCTAATTCTGTATTAGGTGAAAGAATGAGCAGTTGTTGTGATTTTTTAGGTTTAAGTTTAAGAAGTGCAGGTAGAAGATAAGCTAAGGTCTTACCAGTCCCTGTTGGACTAATACCAAGTACATTATCACCTTGTGAAATAGGTTCAAAAACTTTTTCCTGAATATCAGTGAGTTCTGTAAAGTTTAGCTGAGCTAATTTATCCTGCCAAGCTGTAGGAAATTGTGAAATCATAGTGTCTCTTTTCTTATCTTTAGCTATAGAGTAAGCATAATTTTGTGATTACGCATACAATAGATAGTCTTGTCTTTTATTATAGCATGATTTTTGGTAAAATAGGTAGAAAGTCTTTTTGAAAGTGGAGTAATAAATGCGTAAAAAACCAATTATTATCGGTGTTACTGGTGGATCTGGTGGAGGAAAAACCAGTGTTTCTCGTGCCATCTTGTCAAATTTCCAAGATGAAAAAATTGCTATGATTGAGCATGATTCATACTATAAGGACCAATCTCATTTAACTTTTGAAGAACGTGTCACAACTAACTATGATCATCCTTTAGCTTTTGACACAGACCTTATGATTGAACACATTAATGAACTAATCGCAGGTCGTCCAGTCGATATTCCAATTTATGACTACACTCAACATACACGTAGTGAAAAAACTTATCGCCAAGAACCACAAGATGTCTTCATCGTAGAAGGAATTTTGGTTCTAGAGGATAAACGCTTGCGTGACTTGATGGATATCAAATTATTTGTGGATACAGATGATGATATCCGTATCATTCGTCGTATTAAACGCGATATGGAAGAACGCGGTAGAAGCCTTGATAGCATTATCGAACAATACACTTCAGTCGTTAAACCAATGTATCACCAATTCATTGAACCAACAAAACGCTATGCAGACATCGTTATCCCAGAAGGTGTAAGCAATGTAGTAGCCATCGACCTAATCAACACCAAAGTCGCAAGCATTTTGGGGGAATAAGAGTCCTACAATCTTTGATGAGACTGAGAATTATTTTTGGTCTCATTTTTAATTAATTTGAAATTATATATGATAATTTTCATTTACTTACACAAAAAACTAGAAAACGATTTCAATAAATGCTAGAATAAAAACAACGAAGGAGGTGAAACTATGGGTGAAACGAAAAAATCTGTAACTATGAAAGATGTAGCAAGTTTAGCTGGAGTTAGTGTTGGTACTGTTTCACGTGTTATTAATAATGAAAAAGGTATCAAGGAAATAACACTTCAAAAAGTAACTCAAGCCATAGAAGAATTAAACTATATACCAGACGCTTATGCACGAGGTATGAAAAAGAGTAAGACTGAAACCGTCGCCTTAATTTTACCAAGTATATGGCATCCTTTCTTTTCGGAATTTGCATATTTTGTAGAAAAAGAACTGAGCAATTTAAATTATAAATTACTTTTATGTAACATTAGTAGTGGCAAGAGAGAAATAGATTACATCAAAATGTTGCAAGAAAATAAAGTTGATGGAATTATTGCAATTACTTACAGTGATATTGAAGATTATTTAGCAACAAACATTCCTTTTGTAAGTATTGACAGAACATATGCTAATAAAGAGATACCATGTGTAACTTCAGATAATAAAGCTGGTGGAAAGTTAGCAGCTCAAAAATTAATTGAAAAAGGGTGTCAAGAGTTCGCCTTTATCGGAGGGCACAATAGTACAACAAATACAACTAAGGATCGAAGGCAATATTTTGAAACATATTTGAAAGAGCAAAATAAAATATACCATATTCTTGACTTAGAAGAACCAATTCATGATTTAGAAGAAAATATCAAGCAATTGTTCACCTCACATCCTAATATTGACGGAATCTTTACGGTAAATGATTTTACAGCTCTAGATGTTATTAGAACACTAGAAAAAATGGGACGGAGTGTACCAGATGAAGTCCAAGTCATTGGATATGATGGTATTCGCTTAGCTTCAGGAAGAGACTATCCTGTAACAACAATGAAGCAACCTGTTGACGCTATGGCAAATGAGGCAGTTAGAATTCTAATGGGCATCATCAATCATACCCCTCATCAATTGCAAGTAACTCTACCAATTAGATACATAGAAGGGCCGACGACAAAAAAATAAAAATTTTCAAAAAAACGTTGACAGAAAACGCTATCAATGTTAAAATTTACTTGTAAATAAGTCGTCAGCTTTTTTATTATTAAAAATATGAAACGTTTCAATTTTGATTAAGACACTTTAAAATTATTATGGATTGAAGTGTCTATAAATTACGAAACAAAATGAAACGTTTCAAAAAAAGGAGTAGACATGAAAAAAACTGCAAATGGTTCAAGTTTATGGTCTAGGATTAATCAGCAAAAACTTCTTTTGTTAATGTTGGTTCCAGGATTATTGTTAACATTTATTTTTAAGTATATGCCTATGTATGGAGTCTTGATTGCATTTAAGGACTATAATCCACTACAAGGTATTCTAGCCAGTCCTTGGGTTGGTTTTGAAGAGTTTAGACAATTTTTGTCATCACCTAACTTTGGGATGCTTTTAGGAAACACACTGAAACTTAGTGTCTATGGTCTCTTACTAGGTTTCTTTCCGCCTATTATTTTAGCTATTATGCTTAATCAATTGATGAGTGATAAAGTCAAAAAAAGACTTCAACTCATTCTATATGCACCAAACTTTATTTCTGTAATTGTAATCGTTGGTATGATTTTCCTTTTTTTCTCAGCTGAGGGACCGGTCAACAGCATCCTTTCATTTTTTGGAATTAAGGCCAGTTTCATGACTGATCCGAATTACTTTAGACCTCTCTACATTATGAGTGGTATTTGGCAAGGTATGGGATGGGCATCAACACTATATACAGCAACACTTGTAAATGTTGATACATCTCTTGTTGAAGCAGCACAATTAGATGGAGCTAATATTTTCCAACGGATTAGACATATTGATTTACCAGCTCTAAAACCAATTATGGTTATTCAATTTATTTTAGCAGCTGGTAATATTATGAACGTTGGTTATGAAAAGGCATTCTTGATGCAGACATCGTTGAACTTAACTGCATCTGAAATTATCTCAACCTATGTTTATAAAGTAGGTTTGGTATCTGGCGATTACTCATACTCTACTGCAGTAGGTTTGTTTAACTCTATTATTAATATGATTCTATTGATTTCAGTTAATAAAATTGTTGAACGAATGAACGATGGACAAGGTCTTTAGGAGGCAAGCATGAACACAAAAATGTATACAGATTTTGATAGACGGGTTTTAATTGTCAATCGTATTCTAATAGGATTCCTTGTTCTTATCACTGTTGTTCCAATGGGTTATATTCTGATTGCATCTTTTATGGATCCTCAGGTATTGGCGACAAGAGGAATCAGTTTAAATCCAAGTGATTGGACAGTACAAGGATATCAAAGAGTTTTTAGTGACGATTCTATCCTTCGAGGTTTTATTAATTCACTTTTTTACTCAACGGCCTATGCAATATTGACGGTAGCCATCTCTGTTATGACAGCATATCCTCTTTCTAAAAAGGATTTAGTAGGGCGTAAATGGGTTAACTATTTCTTAATTATTACCATGTTCTTTGGTGGTGGTTTGGTTCCGACTTATCTTTTGATTAAGCAGTTAGGGATGTTAAACACAGTTTGGGCTATTATTGTTCCTGGAGCAGTTAATGTTTGGAATATTATTTTAGCAAGGACTTATTTCCAAGGTATTCCAGAGGAGTTAGTTGAAGCAGCAGTAATTGATGGAGCTAATGACTTCCAAATATTTCTAAAAATTATGCTTCCTCTTGCTAAACCAATTATGTTTGTCCTCTTCCTCTATGCATTTGTAGGTCAGTGGAATTCTTACTTCGATGCAATGATTTATATTAAAGATCCTGACTTAGCACCCCTACAGTTGGTTCTCCGTAATATCCTTATCCAAAATGAAGTTAGCTCAAATATGATTGGTGCACAAGCAGCAATGAATGAAATGAAAAAACTTGCTGAGATGATTAAATATGCAACTATTATTATTTCAAGTTTACCTCTGATTGTTATGTACCCATTCTTCCAAAAATATTTTGACAAGGGAATTATGGCTGGTTCACTCAAAGGCTAAAGGTTCTTTATAGCAGAATCCAATAATAATGTTAAAGATTAAATAATAAACAAAAAGGAGTTTATCATGAAAAAAAGTTCAATTACAAAAAGTATGCTAGTTTTAGCAAGTGCATTAATACTGACAGCTTGTGGATCTAAATCAAATGGAGCTGCGAGTCCTGATTATGAATTAAAAAATATAAGTTTTCCACTAGAAGAAAAAATCACATTGAAATTTATGACGGGAAGTTCTACATTAGCGCCAAAAGATCCGAATAATAAGTTGATTTTACAGCGTCTTGAGGAGCAAACTGGCGTACATATTGATTGGACAAACTATCAAAATGACTTTGCTGAAAAACGAAATCTTGATATTTCAAGTGGTGATTTACCTGATGCAATCCACAATGATGGTGCCTCAGACGTTGAATTGATGAACTGGGCTAAACAGGGAGTTATTGTACCAGTTGAAGATTTGATTGATGACTATATGCCTAATCTTAAGAAAATTTTAGATGAAAACCCAGAATATCGTTCACTAATTACAGCACCTGATGGTCATATTTACTCATTCCCTTGGATTGAAGAATTAGGTGAAGGTAAGGAGTCTATCCATAGTGTGAATGATATGGCATGGATAAATACAGAATGGCTTGATAAACTCGGTCTCACTATGCCTGAAACAACAGACGATCTTATTAAAGTGTTAGAAGCTTTTAAAACTCAAGATCCGAATGGTAATGGCAAAGCTGATGAAATTCCAATTTCATTTATTAATGATGGTGGAAATGAAGACTTTAAGGTACTTTTTGGATCATTCGGCGAAGGTGATAACGATGATCACATTGTTGTAAGTAATGATGGAATAGTTGATTTTACTGCTGACAATGAGTCATATAAAGAAGCAGTGAAATTTATGCGTAGCCTTTATGAAAAGGGATTAATCGATACCGAAGCCTTTGAACAAGATTGGAATTCATACGTCTCAAAAGGAGGAGATCAAGTGTTTGGTCTATACTTCACTTGGGATAAAAATAACGTAACTGGAGATAATGAAAATTATGACATTCTTCCAGTACTTGCTGGTCCTGATGGACAAAAAAATGTAACACGTACAAATAATATCGGTTTTTCTCGTGACCGAATGGTTATTACAAGTGCAAACCAAAATCTTGAGTTAACAGCAAAATGGATTGACGCTCAATATAACCCTCTTCAATCTGTTCAGAATAACTGGGGTACTTATGGAGATAGTGAACAACAAAATATTTTTGAATTCGATGAAGCTAATCAAATGTTGAAACACTTACCACTTGAGGGAACAGCTCCAACAGAAATTCGTCAAAAGACAGAGGTTGGAGGACCACTTGCTATTTTGGATTCTTATTATGGCTCAGTAACAACAATGCCAGATGATGCAAAATGGCGTTTAGATATTCTTAAAGAAAACTATGTTCCATATATGAACAATGACAATATTTATCCTAAAGTTTTCATGGAAGAAAAAGATTTGGATAGATTAGCTCAAATTGAAGCTGACATGAAAGACTATGTCACTCGTAAACGTTCTGAATGGATTACTAAAGGTGGAATTGATACTGAGTGGGATTCTTATAAAGCTGAACTTGAGAAATATGGACTAAGCGAATATCTATCCATTAAACAAACGTATTATGATGATTATTTAAAATCACAAAAATAGGGAGAGATTATGACAGAGGAAAAAATTACTGTTGATAGAGCCAATAAGTACATTGCTGAGAATGCTCAGCATGTGAACAATCAATTTAAACCTGAAAAGCATTTCTCTGCCCCTATTGGCTGGATTAATGACCCCAATGGTTTTGTTTACTTCCGTGGTGAATACCATCTCTTCTATCAATATTATCCTTATGGAAGTTTTTGGGGACCTATGCATTGGGGACATGCAAAAACAAGAGACTTTGTAAACTGGGAACATCTCCCAGTTGCATTGGCTCCAGATATGCCTTATGATAAAGATGGATGTTTTTCCGGAAGTGCAATAGTTAAAGATGATGTTTTATGGCTAATGTATACTGGGAATATTAACAATGAAGATGGTTCTGTTAGTCAAATTCAAAATATGGCTTATTCAAGAGATGGTATACATTTTGAAAAAATAAAACAAAATCCAGTAGCAGTAGGGTCTATCTTACCAGATGATTTTATCAACGCTGATTTTAGAGACCCAAAACTTTTTGAAAAAGATGGTCATTATTATGCAGTAGTAGCATCTAAACATAAGGAAAACGTTGGTACTGTAGTTCTATTGGGCTCAGAAGATTTGATTGACTGGAAATTTGAGTCAGTCTTCTTAAAAGGTACAAAAGAGCAAGGAGTCATGTGGGAATGTCCAGATTACTTTGAGATTGATGGGAAATCATATTTGATTTTTTCTCCAATGCGTTATCCAAAAGACGGAAATGATTTTCAGAATATAAACTCTTCCATTATTTTGAATGGTGCTGTAGACTGGGTGAATAAAGAATTTAAACCTGAAACAATAAAAGAAATTGATCATGGTCAAGACTTTTATGCACCACAGTCGACACAAGGACCAGATGGCAGACGAATCATTATTGCTTGGATGCACACATGGGGTCGTACTGTCATCCCACATGAGCTGGACCATAAATGGGCTTGTAATATGACATTACCTAGACTTCTTGTTCAAGGTAAGAATCAGAATCTTCTTCAAAAATTACCTGACGAGATGGTATCTCTTCTTCCAGTAATCTCCTTGGGAGAAGAGATTGTCTCTGGAAGGTTTGAAGTAGAAGTCGAAGGAAATCTTATCTATCAATTAGGATCAGAAAAAGATTATATACTCTTTGGATTTGACGCAACTAGCAAAGAAGTTTTTATTGATAGAAGTCACCAATTGTTAAAAATTATTGGCGAAGAAGATTGGTCAACTGAGAGATGTGCAGTATCTATTGAAGCTGAAAAGATTCAAGTTGTAATAGATAGAAATACCATAGAGATATTTGTCAATGATGGCCAAGAAGTACTGTCTTCAGTCTTTTACTTGCAGGAAAAGCATTTTTTGAATAAGTTATAAAAGTCAAAATATTGGATTGGAAATGAAATCACAAAACATTAAAGGGGAAGAGCTATGACCAAGTCTAAATACAAAGAAACTGCTTCAGCCATTATTACAGCAGTTGGAGGTGAGGACAATATTGTGTCAGCAGTCCACTGCGCAACTCGCTTAAGATTAGTAATAAAAGACGAGTCAAAAATTGATATTGTAAAAATTGAATCCTTGGAGTTAGTTAAGGGACATTTTAACAACGGAGGTCAGTTTCAAATAATTTTGGGAACCGGTATTGTTAATAATGTTTATCAAGAATTTACTAACTTGACTAACTTAGTAGAGGTTAGTAAAGAAGAATTTAAAGAAGTAGCAGCATCAAAGCTTAATCCTCTGCAAAAAATTCTTAAGACTTTAGCAGATGTTTTTGTTCCAATCCTGCCTGCTCTCGTTGCATCTGGTCTTTTATTGGGAATCAACAACGTTTTGACCGCCAAAGGCTTGTTTGTTGCTAGTAAGACCTTGGTGGATTTATATCCAGAATTTACTGATATAGCAAATATGATAAATTTATTTGCAAATGCAGCTTTTGTATTCTTACCCATACTTATTGGTTTTTCTGCAGCTAATATATTTGGTGCTACTCCAGTTCTAGGAGCAGTAATTGGTGCAATTATGATTCACCCAGATTTACTCAGTGGTTATAGCTATGGTGAAGCATTGGTAAATAATAGCATCCCGCATTGGAACTTATTTGGATTTAAAGTGGCTCAGGTAGGTTATCAAGGAACTGTCCTTCCAGTTATTGCAGCTTCCTATGTTCTTTCAATTATTGAAAAAACATGTCGCAAGTTTGTCCCAGTAATCTTAGATATGATAATAACACCTCTTATTTCAGTATTCTTTACTGCTCTGCTTATTTTTATAGTGATTGGACCAGTAATGCGTTTTGTTGGTGATAGTCTAACAAACATGGTACTTTGGTTGTTTTATGATTTGGGAGCTATCGGTGGAGCGATTTATGGTGTTCTGTACCCTATACTGGTTATTACTGGCATGCATCATAGTCTTGTCACTGCGGAAATGCAGATTCTTTCAAATATTGAAACCTTAGGGGGTTCTCCAACATTTGCAGTTGTTTCTGCTTCAAATGTAGCACAGGGAGCAGCAGCGCTAGCAGTTTTTTTCCAAATGAAAAACGATATAAAGTTAAAAAGCATTGCACCTGCAGCAGGGACATCAGCATTGTTGGGAATTACAGAGCCAGCTTTGTTCGGAATTAACTTGAAACTACGTTATCCCTTCCTTGCAGCCTTGATTGGGTCAGCAGTAGGATCAGGTTATGCAACAATGATGAAAGTCTTGTCAGTCTCACAAGGACCTGCAGGAATTCCTGGAGTAATTGTGATGCGACCACAGTCAATGGGACAGTTTCTAATAGCAATTACTATCTCTTTTGTAATATCATTCCTAATGACATTCATTCTTCAAAAACTATTTTCTAAGAAAGTTGATGAATAATTCGTTGAAATGGATACAGTTACAGTAGAATCATTTCTGAATTTTCTACAAATCAAATAAGTCTAGTTTTCTAGGCTTATTTGATTTTAAAGTTAGTTTTATTTTCTTATATTATCAAAATCAATTTTAATAAGCTAATTGATATTTTAGACTTTCTTATAAAAAATATATTCATTTTTCAGTAAATGCCTAAAAGGAATCCATTTTCGAATCAACGGTATTTTGAAAAGAATTTTAATAATATTTCCTCTATTAATAAGTAATTCATAATATGCTTTTATAGAATCCAATTGTAAATGATATTTTTGAAAAAAAATATTAAAGGTTGCTATTTTCAGAAAATTCATCATTTTCCGAGCTTTTTCTATTGACAAAATTATCAGAAAATTATATTATGTTTACAAGTAACATCGAAAGGAAGAAGTCAAATGACATTCGCAACTATGACAGTTTTACTATTGCGTAATGAGGGCTAGTGCAGCAGCATTAGTCCTGTTTGGCTTACCAAGCGGGAGAAAAACATCTCGCTTGGTGGTGAGATGTTTTTATTTTAATCTTTTTGATTTCAATCTTAGAAAGAGGTCCCTATGCGTAAAGTTGAATTTCTTGATACCACTCTTCGTGATGGCGAACAAACACCAGGTGTAAACTTTTCAATTAAAGAAAAAGTTGCCATTGCTAAACAATTGGAAAAATGGGGAATTTCCTCAATTGAAGCTGGATTCCCAGCTGCAAGTCCAGACTCTTTTGAAGCTGTAAAACAAATTGCAGCTGTTATGAAAACAACAGCAGTTTCCGGTTTGGCTCGTTCTGTTAAATCCGACATTGATGCCTGCTACGAGGCAATCAAGGATGCAAAATTTCCACAATGTCATGTTTTTATTGCAACAAGTCCTATTCACCGTGAATACAAATTGAAGAAATCTAAGGAAGAAATCCTAGACATCATTACTGAGCATGTTACTTATGCTCGTACAAAGTTCGATGTTGTTGAATTCTCACCTGAAGATGCAACTCGTACGGAACTAGATTATCTTCTCCAAGTTGTGCAAACAGCAGTTGATGCAGGTGCAACTTACATTAACATTCCAGATACAGTTGGTTTTACAACACCTGAAGAGTATGGATATATTTTCAAATATTTGATTGAAAACACAAAATCTGATCGTGAAATCATCTTCAGCCCTCACTGTCACAACGACCTTGGAATGGCTACAGCTAACACGCTAGCTGCTATTAAAAATGGAGCTGGTCGTGTTGAAGGAACTCTTAATGGCATCGGTGAGCGCGCTGGTAATGCTGCGCTTGAAGAGGTAGCGGTAGCACTTAACATTCGTGAAGACTACTATCAAGCCAGTTCAGATATCGTTCTTAATGAAACTGTAAACACTTCAGAAATGGTTTCTCGATTCTCAGGTATTCCAATTCCAAAAAATAAAGCAGTTGTTGGTGGAAATGCCTTCTCTCATGAATCAGGTATTCACCAAGATGGCGTTCTTAAAAATCCACTTACTTATGAAATCATTACACCAGAATTGGTTGGGGTTAAGAAAAACTCATTGCCTCTCGGTAAATTGTCAGGTCGTCATGCCTTCGTAGAAAAACTCAAGGAACTTGAGCTTGCCTTTGAAGAATCTGAAATCGCTCTGCTATTTAGCAAATTTAAAAAATTGGCAGATAAGAAACATGATATTACTGACGCCGATGTTCGCGCGCTTGTTGCTGGAAATGATATTGAAAATCCAGAAGGATTCCACTTTAAAGACTTGAAACTTACTTCAAACGCTGATGAAACAGTAACAGCTGAAGTCTTCATGATTAATAATGACGGTGAAGAAGTAAATATTATTGCAAATGGTAAGGGGTCTGTTGAGGCTGCCTACAATGCGATTGACAAATTCTTTAATCAAACGGTTAAATTGCTCAGCTACACTATGGATGCTGTAACGGATGGTATTGATGCCCAGGCGCGTGTTGCTGTTTCAGTTGAAAATGTTGATACAGGAACAATCTTTAATGCTGCCGGTATTGAATTTGATGTTATGAAGGCTAGTGCCATTGCATATGTCAACGCCAACGCTCTAGTACAAAAAGAAAATGCTGGAGAGATTGGTAAAGCAGTCTCATTCCGCGATATGCCTAATGCTTAGAAAGTAAATAAGATGAAAAAAATTGTAACTCTAGCTGGAGATGGAATCGGTCCAGAAATCATGTCTGCTGGTCTTCAAGTTCTCGAAGCTGTAGCTCCAAAAATTAACTTTGAATATGAACTAGATGCAAAGCCATTTGGTGGAGCTGGTATTGATGCTGAAGGTCATCCACTACCACAAGCTACACTTGAAGCAGCAAAGGAAGCAGATGCTATCTTACTCGCAGCAATTGGCGGTCCCAAATACGATAAGGCTTCAGTTCGTCCGGAACAAGGTTTGCTTGCTATCCGCAAGGAATTAAATCTTTTTGCCAATATCCGACCTGTTCGTATCTTTGATGCCCTTAAACATTTATCACCACTTAAGGCAGAAAGAATTGAAGGCGTTGATTTTGTTGTTGTTCGTGAATTAACAGGTGGTATCTACTTTGGTGAGCATATTCTCAACGAAGATTCAGCTCGAGATATTAATGACTATTCTGCTGAGGAAATCCGTCGTATCATGCGTCGTGCCTTCATTATTGCACAAGGACGAGGAAAAAAAGTCACAAGTATTGACAAACAAAATGTCCTTGCAACTTCAAAATTGTGGCGTAAAGTGGCAGATGAAGTGGCTACAGAATTCCCAGATGTCACTTTAGAACATCAATTGGTTGACAGCGCAGCTATGATTATGATTACTAATCCAGCTCGTTTTGACGTCGTAGTGACAGAAAACCTTTTCGGAGACATCTTATCTGATGAATCATCAGTTTTGCCTGGTACTCTTGGGGTTATGCCATCGGCTAGTCACTCGGAAGGTGGACCAAGCCTTTACGAACCAATTCATGGCTCTGCTCCAGATATTGCTGGTCAAGGCATTGCTAACCCAATTAGCATGATTTTATCAGTTGCTATGATGCTTCGTGAAAGCTTTGGTGAAAATGCTGGCGCTGAAATGATTGAGAATGCTGTTGATAAAACTCTTAATCAAGGTATCTTAACACGTGATTTGGGCGGTCAAGCTAGCACTGCTGAGATGACAGCAAGTATTATTGCAAATCTATGAGTTTAAAAAATAGCATTTTTCTAGTTCTAGCAGTCTGGAATTTTATTGTATTCTTTATCTACGGTTTAGATAAAAATAAGGCTGAGCGCGGTGCTTGGCGTATTCCAGAAAAAGCATTATTGCTAGAAAGTATTTGTTTGGGCGGACTTGGAGCATTTTGTGGTGGTAAAGTTTTTCACCATAAAACCAGAAAGTGGTATTTCCAAGTTTGCTGGTATCTAGGTATTATTATAGATGCCGTCTTTGTTTATTTAGTTTGGAGAATGTAGTATGAGCGGAAAATCAATTTTTGATAAACTTTGGGAACGCCACGTCGTGACAGGTAAAGAGGGTGAGCCACAATTGATGTATGTGGACCAACACCTTATCCATGAAGTAACAAGTCCTCAAGCCTTCCAAGGTCTTAGAGATGCTGGTCGTAAAGTCCGCAGACCTGATTTGACTTTTGGAACAACTGACCATAATGTGCCAACGGTTGATATTTTCAATATCCGTGATTTAATTTCAAAAAATCAAATTGATACTCTGGCTCGTAATGTTGAAGAGTTTGGTATTGATGCTGCAACCCACGGAACAGAACGTCAAGGGATTGTACACATGGTCGGTCCAGAAACTGGCCGCAGTCAGCCTGGTAAATTTGTTGTTTGTGGCGATAGCCACACTGCGACTCACGGTGCTTTTGGAGCTATTGCCTTTGGTATTGGGACATCTGAGGTTGAGCATGTCTTTGCAACTCAATGTCTCTGGCAAGTAAAACCTAAGAAGATGAAGGTTGAATTTGTTGGAACACCACAAAAAGGAGTTTATTCAAAAGACTTTATCCTTGCACTCATCGCTCGTTATGGGGTTGATGCTGGTGTTGGCTATGCCGTTGAATATTGTGGTGAGGCCATCGATGCTCTTTCCATGGATGAACGCATGACTATTGCTAATATGTCTATTGAGTTTGGTGCTAAAATGGGCTTGATGAACCCTGACCAAAAAACCTATGACTATGTTGAGGGCCGTGCATGCGCTCCTAAAGGTGAAAAATTCGCAGAAGCAGTTGCTGATTGGAAAACTTTGGTTTCTGATCCAGATGCAGAATACGACAAGGTTATCACGATCGATGTTTCTGAATTAGCACCTATGGTCACTTGGGGAACTAACCCAGAAATGGGTGTTGAGTTTGACCAACCATTCCCAGAAATTAAAGATATGAATGATGAGCGTGCTTATCAATACATGGATGTTAAACCTGGTGATAAGGCAGAAGATATTGATCTTGGTTATGTCTTTATCGGTTCATGTACTAATGCCCGTCTTTCTGACCTTGAGTTAGCAGCAAAATTTGTTAAGGGCAAACACATTGCACCAACTTTGACAGCCATTGTTGTCCCAGGTTCTCGTCCGGTTAAGAAAGAAGCAGAGCGTCTCGGTCTTGATAAGATTTTCATGGATGCTGGTTTTGAATGGCGTGATCCAGGATGTTCAATGTGTCTTGGTATGAACCCAGACCATGTTCCCGAAGGTGTACACTGTGCCTCAACAAGTAACCGTAACTTTGAAGGTCGTCAAGGTTACGGAGCTCGTACTCACCTCTGCAGCCCAGCCATGGCGGCAGCGGCAGCTATTGCCGGCAAATTCGTTGACGTTCGTCAGATGCCAGAAGTTCAGTAAAGGAGAGAGACAATGGAAAAATTTACCGTTTATACAGGGAAGTCTGTCCCTTTGATGAATGACAATATTGACACTGACCAGCTTATTCCTAAGCAGTTCTTGAAAGCTGTTGATAAAAAAGGCTTTGGTAAGAACTTGCTCTTTGAATGGCGCTATCTTAATGATAATTACGATGAAAATCCGGATTTCGTCTTCAACAAACCTGAATATCGCGATGCTACCATCTTGATTTCAGGAGACAACTTTGGCTCTGGTTCATCTCGTGAGCATGCGGCTTGGGCACTTGAAGATTATGGTTTCCGTTGTGTTATCGCTGGTTCTTTCTCAGATATTCATTACAATAATGAATTGAAAAATGGTATGTTGCCAATCGTTCAACCGCTTGAGGTTCGTCAAAAATTGGCTGCGCTACCTGCAGGTGAAGAAATTACGATTGACCTTCCAAATCAAGTCATCAAATCATCAGCAGGTGATTTTAACTTTGATATTGATGCTGAATGGAAACGTAAATTGGTAGAAGGTCTGGATGACATCGGCATCACCCTACAATATGAAGACTTGATTGCAGCCTATGAAAAACAACGTCCATCTTATTGGCAATAATTACTTTGCTTTTCTCTTAATCAGAATAATAAGAAATTAAAAAAGAACAGACTTTTTGTGAATGTTGAAAGTCTGTTCTTTTTGTAATTTCTAACATAGTCGAATTAGAAAATATCAAGTTGCTGTTGTACATAGAGGGATAGGATGTAAGAGTAATCCAAATTTTCTTTGACATCAGTCAGAAGGGAATTGAGTTCTGTTAAATTATCAGTAATCATGCCATCAACATTTAAGAGCATCATTTTCATCATGCTATCTTTATCATTGGTTGTCCAGGCATAAACTGATTTTTGATTAAACCAAGAACGAACGAGAAAGTTTTGGTCTAAAGATGAGTACTCCATAGTGTAGCCATCAGCCATAGTTGTCGGATAGATGGAATTGAAGGGGAGAATGAAGAAGGACACTAATTGTTTATCATATTGTTTGACTTCAACGATTGTCTTGTAATCAAGGGATTGGATTTGATGACCTTTTGCTAATAAGCGTTTGCCATATCTTTGCAGGAAGTTATGTGTTAAGCTTGCAGAGTCTTGCTCAGTCACTTTAATTTCCACAAGGAGTTTTTGGCCAAGTTCATCGGCCTTATCTAGATAATCTGAAAAGGAAACTACAGGGGCTGACATGCCATTTTCAGAAGCCGTCATTTGAGTTAATTCCTTTAGGTTATAATCATGGGTACCGCCTGGATTTCCTGTCAGATTAGCAATTTCAGTGTCATGCATGACTACAAAGTTACCGTCTTTAGTTTCTTGAATATCCATTTCGACATAATCTGGTTTCAGTTTTGCTGTTTCCTGCAGAGCCTCTAGGCTGTTTTGCACCCCGTTCTCATTATTCACACCCCGGTGGGAAATGGTCACAGGAACTGTTGTAAAGGGGCTGTAGAGATATAAGATGCCTTGAGTCATGAATACCAGCGCAGAAAGTGTCATAATGGTTAAGCGCAAGCCATGATGCAGACGCTGACGGTGATAACTTGGTAAGTGTTCACCCGTCAATAGACCGACAAACTTAATCATAAAAACAGCGATAGCAGAATAATAGGCTAATTGAATGAAAGTGAAGTTGATGATAGCTATTGGCAGAGCAAATACTTGCGGTAAATTATCAGCTAAAATTTGCAGGCCTAAGAAAAAACCAGATAAGACAGCATAGGTTAAAAAGGATTGTAGGAGCACCCACAAGAGCTGGAAAAAGTACTTCCATTGCTTTGCACCTTTGGTCTTTTCTAGGGAAAATCGCAGAGCTTGAGCGACCGATTTTTGTTCAAAAAAGATTTGCGGTAAAGCATACATGAGTCTTGAAGCTATCCAGAAAAAAATGATGACTGAAGAGGATATCAAAATTGCTAAAAGCATGGAATTTTGTGATAGATAGTCAAGAATAAACTGAGGAATTAGTAACTTATTGTAGTAATAGATATTTAAAATTCTCTTCAAGAAAGGGAAAAGGACAACTGAAAAGAAGAGTACAAAGACAATTTTACTTAGATTTGTCGATTTCATTACGACCGTCATACCTTCTTTAATATCAATAAGGTAATCCCTAAAACGCTTGACCTTCTTATCTAGGAGTTGCCTAATACTTACAAAAATGAGTGCCATCTGCAAATATGCGATTAGAATATTTGCAAGGAAAAGTAGGAGAAAAAGTACCGTCACCCACCACTTTTCCATAAAGACTTGTATGATATTGCTTGACGATAGATAAACATGGCCACTTAAAGCTAGGATTTCCTCAGATGCCCAAGAGTTAAATGGAATCCAGAGTATTTCCATAAAGATGAAAAGGCTGAAAAAAAGCGTTAAAATTTTATCTAGATTAAAGTATATTTTTTGAAACTCTTTATATAAATATTTCATAAATTAAGTGTGCCACAATTGCTTTATAAATGCAATTTCTTGCTGGGATTAACCAAACTAATCCACTGAATTAATTAATGTTATAAATTCCCTCAATATGTGTTTTTTTGATATAATAGGTAGTATGGAAAAACAAGAAAAAATCTCAAATTATGAATTAATGTTAGCGCAGGCAAATGCATTATTTGCTAATGAATCAAATGCACTAGCTAATTTATCTAATGCTAGCGCACTTTTGAAGACAACCTTGCCAAACTCTGTTTTTACAGGTTTCTATTTATTTGACGGGCAGGAATTGATTTTAGGGCCTTTCCAAGGTGGTGTGTCTTGTGTACATATTGCTTTGGGTAAAGGGGTTTGTGGTGAAGTTGCTGAAAAACGCGCAACTATGATTGTTGATGATGTGACAAAACACGCCAATTATATTGCCTGTGACTCAGCTGCCATGTCTGAAATTGTTGTACCCATGGTTAAAAACGGTAAGCTAGTGGGCGTCTTGGATTTAGATTCTCACTTGGTTGCAGATTACGATGCTATTGATCAAGAATACTTAGAACAATTTGTAGCTTTGCTATTAGATAAAACGTATTGGAATTTTGACAGGTTTGGAGTAGAAATTTAATGTATCAAGCTTTATATCGAAAATATCGTAGTCAGACCTTTGATGAGATGGTTGGACAGAATGTTATTTCTACGACCCTAAAACAAGCTGTAAGCTCAGGAAAGATTAGTCACGCCTATCTTTTTTCTGGTCCTCGAGGGACTGGTAAAACTAGTGCAGCTAAAATCTTTGCAAAAGCAATGAACTGCCCAAATCAGGTCAATGGCGAGCCGTGTAATCAATGTGATATCTGTCGTGATATTACAAATGGCAGTCTAGAAGATGTTATCGAAATTGATGCGGCCTCAAATAATGGTGTTGATGAAATCCGTGACATTCGTGATAAGTCAACCTATGCGCCTAGTCGTGCCAAATACAAGGTTTATATCATTGACGAAGTGCACATGCTGTCGACTGGTGCCTTTAATGCCCTCCTTAAAACTTTGGAAGAGCCCACTGAAAATGTTGTATTCATTTTGGCAACAACTGAATTACATAAAATTCCTGCGACGATTCTTTCGCGTGTTCAACGTTTTGAATTTAAATCCATTAAATTACTGGCTATTCAACAGCATTTAGTTTCCGTTCTTGAAAGTGAAGGCATTTCTTATGAAAGTGATGCGCTTGCTCTGATTGCTAGACGAGCAGAAGGTGGGATGCGTGATGCTCTGTCAATTTTGGACCAAGCACTAAGTTTGACAACTGATAATCAAGTTTCATTGGCAGTTGCTGAAGAAATCACAGGTTCTATTTCACTTTCTGCACTGGATGATTATGTGTCCAATGTTCGCAATCAGCAGACTAGTAATGCCTTGGCAAATCTGGATACAATCTACGAGAGTGGAAAGAGTATGGGACGATTTGCTACTGATTTGCTTACCTACTTGCGAGACATTTTAATTGTTCAAACTGGGGGTGAAAATACCCATAGCAGTCCAATTTTTGAAGAGAATTTAATTATTAGCCAAGAACTGATATTTAGAATGATTGATCAGGTAACAGAAAGTTTACCTGAGATTAAAAATGGTATTCAACCTAAAATCTATGCTGAAATGATGACTATTCAGTTATCAACACTGCAAGACTCACAGGCAAGCACCCAAGAAATACCAGAAGGGCTAGCAACTGAATTGGAAAGTCTCAAAAATGAAGTTAAGGCTCTTAAGACGCAATTGGCAAATATTGATAGCCTTCCAGCGACAAAAACTACAGTTGCACCCAAAAACAATGCTGGCTTTAAATTCAAAGTTGATCGAGTCAAAATTTTGAATATCATGGAAGAAACTGTAGTTGACAGTCAACGTTCAAGAGAATACCTTGATGCACTTAAAGCAGCCTGGAATGAAATATTAGACAGCATTTCTGCACAAGACAGGGCTCTCTTACTTGGTTCGGAGCCAGTGCTGGCAAATAGTGAGAATGCTATTTTAGCTTTTGATGCCGCCTTTAATGCCGAACAAGCTATGAAACGTGCTGATTTGAATGATATGTTTGGTAATATCATGAGCAAAGCAGCAGGTTTTTCTCCAAATATATTGGCTGTCCCAAGAAAAGATTTCAATGACATTCGTTCAGAGTTTGCTCAAAAAATAAGGAAGCAAAAGCAAGAAGTCGAGCCTGAGGAAGAGACCGCAGAGGTTGCGATTCCTGATGAGTTTGATTTTCTAGCAGAGAGAATCAAAGTACTTGAAGATTGATTGAGATGAATTTGAGAGAATACCAGAAAGAAAGGACAAATGATGAAAACACTTGGAAAAATCATTAAAAAGTATCCTGAACAAGCCTTATTATTTCTCTTTAATACGGGAGTGTTTGCTTGGTTGCAAACGACAGGTAGCTTTATAGCTGCTAAGTTGGGTTTTAAATCAATACAAACAGAGGTTTTATTAAGTTACATTCCGGCATGGTTGAGAGTATTAGCAGGCGATTCTTTGGAAAAATTGCAGAGCTTCTTTGGTAGTTATGCATTAGCTTGGTTGGCTATCTCAATGATTCTGGCTATTGTCATAAGATTTATAAAAGGAGTTGTTAAATTTGTTATCTTTGTTGCCATAATTCTAATTGGCGCACTGCTTATTTGGCAAAATCAATCGATATTGAAAAATTTGATGCAATTTTAGTAAAATAAAAACCTTCCAATTTCAGTAAGAGTTGGAAGGTATTTTTATAGGTTCAATGACAAGAAAAAATCCAATCATTTTGATTGGATTTTTCAGTAGCTATTATTGTTTAGAAGCTGCTTGGAAATCTGGATTTTTCCATGCTTCGTCGATGATAGCTTTCAATTCTTTAGCAGAAGCTTGCATTTTTTGAGTTTCAGCGTCGTTCAATGGGATATTGATTGGACGTACAATACCATGTGCACCGATAACAGCTGGTTGACCGATGAAGACATCGTTAACACCTTCGTATTGACCATCTTGGAATACAGAAAGTGGAAGTACTGCATTTTCGTCATCAAGGATTGCTTTAGTAATACGAGCAAGCGCAACTGCGATACCATAGTATGTAGCACCTTTTTTGTTGATGATTGTGTAAGCAGCATCACGTACACCTTCAAACAAGTCAATCAATTCTTCAGCGTTAAAGTTTTTAACATCTTTCAAGAAGTTTTCAAGGTTAACACCTGCAACGTTAGCGTGTGACCATACAGCAAATTCTGAGTCACCGTGTTCACCCATGATGTATGCGTGAACTGAACGAGCATCAAGATCAAGTTTTTCAGCAAGAGCTTGACGGAAACGAGCAGTATCAAGAGAAGTACCTGAACCGATAACGCGCTCTTTAGGGAAACCTGAGAATTTCCAAGTTGAGTAAGTCAAAACGTCAACTGGGTTAGCAGCAACCAAGAAGATACCTTTGAATCCTGATTCAACTACTTGAGTAACGATTGATTTGTTGATTGCAAGGTTTTTACCAACAAGATCAAGGCGAGTTTCACCTGGTTTTTGTGGAGCACCAGCAGTGATAACTACGACATCAGCGTCAGCACAGTCAGAATATTGTGCAGCGTAGATTTTTTTAGGTGAAGTGAAGGCAAGAGCGTGGCTAAGGTCAAGCGCATCACCTACAGCTTTTTCATGAAGTTGTGGAATTTCGATAATACCAAGTTCTTGAGCGATTCCTTGGTTAACCAATGCAAATGCATAAGAAGAACCTACGGCACCGTCACCAACAAGGATAACTTTTTTGTGTTGTTTAGTTGCAGTCATTTCTAAACATCTCCCTTTATTTTTTTGGGTTCGCACCCATACAACTTTATTTTAACACGATATGTTAAATATGTCACGAAATAAATTTGAAAATTTATGAAAACGGTGATGTTATTGAGAAAAAATTACTTATTTATGGTATAATATAATAGAGTTTTAGACTAGAAAAGGAGCATTGCTTCATGCAAGATAAGAATTTAGTAGACGTTAATCTGACTAGCGAAATGAAAACAAGTTTCATTGATTATGCTATGTCAGTTATCGTTGCTCGCGCTCTTCCAGATGTGCGAGATGGATTGAAGCCTGTTCACCGACGTATTTTGTACGGGATGAATGAGCTAGGTGTTACTCCAGACAAGCCCCATAAGAAATCAGCCCGTATTACCGGGGATGTCATGGGTAAATATCACCCTCATGGTGACTCTTCAATTTACGAAGCCATGGTTCGTATGGCACAGTGGTGGTCTTACCGTCATATGCTAGTTGACGGTCATGGTAACTTTGGTTCAATGGATGGAGATGGAGCAGCCGCTCAACGTTATACTGAGGCCCGAATGAGCAAAATTGCTTTGGAAATGCTTCGTGATATTAATAAAAATACGGTTGATTTCCAAGATAACTATGATGGTTCTGAACGCGAACCTTTGGTATTGCCAGCCCGCTTCCCTAACCTTCTAGTTAATGGTGCAACAGGTATCGCCGTTGGTATGGCGACGAATATTCCACCACACAACTTAGGTGAATCTATTGATGCAGTTAAGTTGGTTATGGATAATCCAGAGGTGACAACGCGTGACCTCATGGAAGTCTTACCTGGACCTGATTTCCCAACCGGTGCTTTGGTTATGGGGAAATCTGGAATTCACCGCGCATATGAAACTGGTAAAGGCTCAATTGTCTTGCGCTCACGTACTGAAATTGAAACAACTAAATCTGGTCGTGAACGTATTGTCGTAACCGAATTCCCATATGGTGTTAATAAAACTAAGGTCCATGAACATATTGTTCGCTTGGCGCAAGAAAAACGTGTAGAAGGTATTACAGCAGTTCGTGACGAATCAAGTCGTGAAGGTGTCCGTTTTGTTATCGAGGTAAGACGTGATGCCTCTGCCAATGTTATTTTGAATAACTTGTTTAAATTAACAAGTCTTCAAACAAACTTCAGCTTTAATATGCTAGCCATTGAAAATGGCGTTCCGAAGATTCTTTCTCTCAAACGTATTATTGAAAATTACATTGAACATCAGAAAGAAGTTATCGTCCGTCGTACGCGTTTTGATAAGGAAAAAGCTGAAGCTCGTGCTCATATTTTGGAAGGTTTGCTAATTGCACTTGATCATTTAGATGAAGTTATCGCAATTATTCGTGGCAGCCAAACAGATGCAGAAGCACAAGCTGAGTTGATGAGTCGATTTGAGCTTTCAGAGCGTCAAAGTCAAGCTATCTTGGATATGCGTCTTCGTCGTTTGACTGGATTAGAACGTGACAAGATTCAATCTGAATACAATGACTTGTTAGCACTTATTGCTGACTTAGCTGATATTTTAGCAAAACCTGAACGTGTCATTACAATCATCAAAGAAGAAATGGACGAGATTAAACGTAAATATGCGGATGATCGTCGTACAGAATTAATGGTTGGTGAAGTCCTCTCTCTTGAAGATGAAGATCTAATTGAAGAAGAAGATGTCCTCATTACTTTGTCTAACAAAGGTTATATTAAACGTCTTGCTCAAGATGAGTTTCGTGCTCAAAAACGTGGTGGGCGAGGTGTACAAGGAACCGGTGTTAACGATGATGACTTTGTCCGTGAATTAGTATCTACAAGTACACACGATACTTTGCTTTTTTTCACCAATATGGGACGTGTATATCGTCTTAAGGCATATGAAATTCCTGAATATGGTCGTACGGCTAAGGGGCTTCCGATTGTAAACCTTTTGAAACTTGATGAAGGTGAGACAATCCAAACTATTATAAATGCTCGTCGTGAAGACGTTAAAGATAAATTCTTCTTCTTCACAACAAAACAAGGTGTCGTTAAACGCACTAGCGTTTCTGAATTTAATAATATCCGTCAAAATGGTCTTAAAGCTTTAAATCTTAAAGAGGACGACGAACTTATCAATGTTCTTCTTACTGATGGCAACGATGATATTATTATCGGAACACAATCAGGCTACTCAGTGCGTTTCAATGAAGAAGTTGTTCGAAATATGGGACGAACAGCAACTGGTGTTCGAGGCGTTAACTTGCGCGACAATGACAAAGTTGTTGGTGCTTCACGTATCACTGATCAGCAAGAAGTTCTTGTTATCACTGAAAATGGGTATGGTAAACGCACTTCGGCAGCCGAGTATCCAACAAAAGGTCGCGGTGGTAAAGGTATTAAAACAGCCAATATTACTGAGAAAAATGGACCACTGGCTGGTTTAGTGACTGTAAATGGTGATGAAGATATCATGGTCATCACAGATACAGGTGTTATCATTCGTACTAATGTTGCTAATATTTCTCAAACAGGTCGTGCAACACTTGGTGTTAAAGTTATGAGACTGGATCAGAATGCTAAAATTGTTACTTTTGCACTTGTTCAACCTGAGGAAAGTGAAGAAGTAGGCCCTCAGTCTGATACTGAAACGGAATAGATTTTGAGTTAATATGGCTAAAATAAAAAAGAAAAGACATCGCATTCTTAATGCACTGCGAATTACAATTTTCAGTCTTTTGATTATTCTTGGACTTGCGCTCATCTTTAATAAGGCTATTCGAAATTTTATTATAGGATGGAATTCTAATAAATATCAAGTAACCAATGTCACTACAGATGATATCAAAGAAAATGAAAAAGCTGATACGACCTTTGATTTTGATGCTGTTGAATCTTTATCTACTGAGTCGATTTTAGAAGCCCAATGGAATGCGCAAAACCTTCCAGTTATTGGTGGAATTGCTATTCCAGATGTCGGTGTTAATCTACCAATTTTCAAGGGGCTTGGCAATGTAGAGCTCTCTTATGGTGCTGGTACCATGAAGGAAGATCAAGTAATGGGCGGAATGAATAACTACGCTCTTGCAAGTCATCATGTTTTTGGTTTAACAGGTTCATCTAATATGCTATTCTCGCCCTTAGAACGTGCTCGAGTTGGGATGAAGATTTACTTAACTAATAAGGAGACCGTCTATACATACGTTATTACTGGAGTTGAATCTGTAACACCTGATCGCTCCGATGTTATTAATGATGTATATAATCAGAGCACAGTCACACTGGTGACATGTACAGATGCGGATGCAACAGAGCGAATTATCGTTTATGGAAGCTTAGAGAGCTCTGTAGCTTATGATGACGCTCCAAAAGAAGTAGAACAAGCTTTTAACGTATCATACAATCAAATTAGATAAATCTAAGGCTGGGCTTCTGTCCAGTCTTAATTTTCTTATAAATACATTTATAAATTAAAATTCTGGGAGGACCCATATGAAAATAAATGCAGTTCATCACGTTGCGATTATCGTATCTGACTATGAAAAATCAAAAGATTTTTATGTTAATAAACTTGGATTTGACATTATTCGAGAAAATCATCGTCCTGAGCGACATGATTATAAACTTGACTTAAAGTGTGGACCTATTGAACTTGAGATTTTTGGAAATAAGCTGAGCGATCCAGAATACGTAGCACCGCCAAAACGAGTAGGACGACCAGAATTCGACAGAGAAGCCTGTGGGCTTCGCCATTTAGCATTTTACGTTGATGACGTTGATGCTTATAAGGCTGAATTAGAGGCTATGGGGATTTATGTTGAACCGATTCGCTTTGATGATTATACTGGTAAAAAGATGACATTTTTCTTCGATCCCGACGGTTTACCATTGGAATTACATGAATAAGATGAGGAAATGATTATGACAGAAGAAATTGAAACAATTAAAAAACATATTCATCAACTTTATAATAGTTTGATGAAGAAGGAAAATAAAAACTCTGCTTTACTTGACATCTGTGATGTATTATTGCGTTGTTACCAGATAGTTGATCAAGAAAAGTATCCTGAAAGACTAATTAATCGTTTAGTTAACTACATTTATGTCCTTGGTCATGATAATCATATTGGCTTTTATGATGATGATGCAGTTTCCTTGAGATATTTAGCCAATGTTGGAAAAAGAGCCGGTATCAATGGAGTTTATCGTGCAAATATAACGGATAAAAGTCAGTTTTACGGACTTTTTGATGACATTCCAAAACATTAATTGCAGTTTTTTTCAGACTCTCAAGTATTGAAATGTTATAATAGTATCTCTCAAAGAAAGGAATATATTAAAACATGAAATTACGTCATTTATTTTTATCAGGACTTGTTGTAATAACTACTGTACTTTCAGCTAGCACAGCTTTTGCTGCGACAAATACTGTCCAAGAGGTTATTGATGAAACCTATGTTCAACCTGAATATGTGCTCGGCTATTCTTTAACGGAAGAACAAAAATCTCAAACTTTGGGTATTTTGGGATATGATAGTGATAAGGATACAAAAGTTAAGACTTTGACGACAACTTCTTATGCAAATATCATGAATGTAGCTGATGACTCGAGTTTACAACTGTATTCATCTGTAAAAATCCAAAAATTAGGTTCAAAAGAAACCCTAACGGTTGATATCTTAACGCCTGAAAACATCACTAAAGTAACTCAAGACATGTATAGAAATGCTGCAGTTACGTTGGGGATTGAACACGCAGCAATTACTGTCGCGGCACCAATTCCTGTTACGGGGGAGAGCGCATTAGCTGGGATTTACTATTCTTTAGAAGAAAATGGTGCTCAGGTCTCTGATGAAAGCAAATCTTTGGCTCAAGAAGAGTTAACTACTCTGGCTACTATTAATGCTGATAACGAAGCGACTGAAGGCTATGATGCTGATAAGCTTAATGTAGCCTTAACAGATATTAAAACTGCAGTAGCAGAGGCTGGTTCTGGGGTGACTGAAGAAGAAGTTCGTCAGATTGTTGAGGACACTTTGAGTAATTATCAACTCAAAAATGTACTGTCTGCTGAACACATTAATTTAATTATTAATTTTGCTATTAATTTATCTAAATCAAGCATAATTGATAGTAGCAGCTTTAAATCAAGTCTTGCATCTTTAAAAGATAGTATCGTTTCAAATGCAAGTTCAACATTTGAAGGGATTAACTTGAATTTCGACGCAAGTAGTGCTATTGAATCTGGTAAGGGATTCTTTGCTAATATTTGGCAACAAATCGTAGATTTCTTTAAACAATTCTTCTCATAACATGATTAGGAGACTCAGGTTACTGGGTCTTCTTTTATGGTTGTTTGAATGACCTTTGATGCGTCGTCGCTATCGAATTGTCCTACTCTAGTTGGGTGAAAGATATCTCTTCGAGGCCAAGTTCCAAGAGTCTGTAGATAGACTCCTGGAACTATCTACGCTACTATATTACCAAGAATGACCTTTCATGATTTTTTCTGAAAATTCTATTGACAATTTTTAGGGTAGAGTGTAAAATAATCGTTATAAATTCAAAAAAGTCAGAAAATTTGTTGTTTTCATAGAAAGAGGTTCTTATGAACGAGAGTATGACATCTGCGTCAACTTGGCGTACTAAATTAAAAGCTATGGGTCCAGGTATCCTAATGGCTTCAGCAGCAGTTGGGGGTTCCCACATTGTTTCTTCTACACAGGCAGGAGCTCTGTATGGATGGCAACTTGCGGTTCTTATTCTTTTGATTAATCTCTTCAAATATCCATTTTTCCGTTTTGGGTCTCAATATACTGCTGAAAATGGTAAAAATCTTATTGAAGGTTATGCTGAGCGTGGGAAAATCTCTCTTATTATTTACTTCTTGCTGAATATCTTCTCAGCTGTTGTTAATACAGCAGGGGTTGGTATGATTTGTGCGGCAATCGTTTCAAACTTCTTCCCTAACGCACTTGGTTTGAATGCCTCTCAATGGACAGCTATTATTATTGTTATCATCTGGGGAATGCTTTTGATTGGTGGATATCGCTTCTTAGATAGCCTTTCTAAATGGATCATGATTTCTTTGACTTTAACGACAGTTGCAGCGGTTATCATCGCACTCTTCAAAAATCATGAATATGCACCAGATTTTGTTATTACATCACCTTGGCAAATGGCTGCGCTACCTTTCCTTGTTTCTCTTATGGGATGGATGCCAGCGCCAATTGAAATTTCGACTATTAATTCACTTTGGTCAGTTGAAAAACGTAAGTTAGTAGAGTTCAATGAAGAAGACGCCCTATTTGACTTTAACACAGGATATATTGGAACAGCTATTCTTGCTTTCATTTTCTTGGCCCTTGGTGCTCTCATCCAATATGGTAACGGTGAAGAAGTTCAAGGTGCATCAGCAGCCTACATTGCTCAATTTGTTCAAATGTATGGATCAGCTTTAGGAAACTGGGCTAAGCCATTGATTACTTTTATTGCTTTTATGTGTATGTTTGGTACAGTTATTACTGTTATTGATGGTTATTCACGTGCCAATAACGAAGCACTTCGTTTGCTTTTAGGTCGTAAACAAAGTTCACAAAAAGCTCTTACGATTTGGATGACAATTACTTCACTTCTAGGTATTATTATTGCTTTTGCTTTTGCAGGCTCAGTTGCAACAATGCTTCGTTTTGCAATGATTGGTTCATTTATCACAACACCATTCTTTGCCTATCTAAATTACACCTTGGTAAATAACGAAAACCATAAGGTTGAAGGATGGCTTAAATGGCTATCAATCGCAGGTCTTATTTATCTCTTTGGTTTTGCAGCTTTCTTCATCTATGCATTTGTAACAGGAGCAGTTTAATTCTTTAGTCAAATGACTGGAAAAATATTAAAAAACGTTCGCCACTTAAGGCTGAACGTTTTTTAGATATAAGCAAGTAGAACGGCTATAATAATGGCTGGTAGTAGGTTAGCTACTCGTATTTTCTTGCCCCATACTAAATTGACACCAACACAGAAGATAAGGATTGAACCAATGAGCGAAATGTTTGCCAGAGCAATCTCTGTCATCAGTGGCTGCAAAAGCTTTGCAAGTAGCGTTATGCTCCCTTCGAAAAAGAAAACTGGAATAGCTGAAAAGGCGCAGCCTTTGCCCAAAGTACAAGTCATAACAAGGATGATAATAAGGTCGAGAACTGATTTGATTGCGAGTATAGAGTAATCTCCAAGAATTCCATCTTGAATAGAGCCGACAATAGCCATAGCACCTATGCAAACTGTTAGAGAAGCTGTTACAAAGGCGTTTACGAAAGTTGGGTCTTTCGAATTTCCAGTCTTTATTTTTAACCATTGACCGAAATTTTCAAATCTACTCTCGACATCAACGATTTCTCCGATTAGAGCTCCTAGAGCCAAGCAAGCGACTAATAACATACTTTTTCCACTAGAAATTACTCCCTTATCTATGGTCAGC
The DNA here is from genome assembly GCF_000376985.1 of Streptococcus henryi DSM 19005. Lineage (GTDB taxonomy): Bacteria > Bacillota > Bacilli > Lactobacillales > Streptococcaceae > Streptococcus > Streptococcus henryi. The sequence continues at coordinate 29,031 of NZ_AQYA01000034.1, read as the reverse complement.
ATACATTCCATAGCACCAGCAATCCCAATAAAAAGAACGCTGATTCCTGAAGCAAGCATGAGGCCATCTTGGTGTCGTTCTTGTAAACGATGACCGAAGAAATTACCCAGAAAGCCACCAATAATAATGGCGGCAGTATTAATAAGTGTACCTGTTGCAAACATAATTTATCCTTTAAAATATGATATTTTCCATTATACGTTAAAGCAAAATATAGTCAAGTCTATTAAAATATAAAAAATATAAATAGGTGGAAAAAATTGATTGTTGCATAATTTATTTTCGTTTATAGTAGTTTTGTTCAGATGAAATTTTGATGAAAAAATCTTGCTGATATTAAAAAAGAGGTAGAAAACTCGTTTAGGGAGCTATTCTTCCTCTTTTTATCATTTAATTATAATCCAAAATTGTAGTCATCATCTTGCATGGCTTCAACAGTACCAAGAAGATAACCATTACCAACTTGAGAGAAGAAGTCGTGGTTAGAAGTACCAGTTGAAATACCATTCATAACAATTGGGTTAACGTCGTTAGCTGTATCTGGGAACAGTGGGTCTTGACCAAGATTCATGAGAGCTTTATTGGCATTGTAGCGCAAGAAAGTCATAACTTCTTCAGTCCAACCAACACCATCGTAAAGTGACTTGGTGTAGTTTTCCTCATTTTCGTATAATTGATAAAGAAGATCATACATCCAGTCACGGAATTCGTCTTGCTCCTCTTCAGGCAATTCATTGAAACCTAGTTGGAACTTGTAACCAATGTAGGTTCCATGAACAGACTCATCACGAATAATCAATTTGATAATCTCAGCCACATTAGCAAGTTTGTTGTTGCCAAGGTAGTAGAGTGGTGTGAAGAAACCTGAGTAGAAGAGGAAAGTTTCAAGATAAGTTGAGGCAACTTTCTTTTGCAAAGCTGTGCCATTTTCATAAATATCATTAATGATTTTAGCTTTGTTTTGCAAATATTCATTGCTATTAGTCCATTCAAAGGTATCTTCGATTTCTTTTTTAGTGTTTAAGGTTGAAAAGATTGAAGAGTATGATTTTGCGTGAACTGATTCCATAAATTGGATGTTGTTGAGGACAGCTTCCTCATGAGGTGTGCGCACATCAGCACGGATAGCTTCAACACCGGATTGAGATTGCATAGTATCAAGAAGAGTGAGTCCGCCAAATACTTTTCCAACCAAATCTTTTTCTTCAGCAGTAAGTTTGCGCCAGTCATCTAAGTCATTTGACAAAGGGATACGGGTATCAAGCCAGAATTGCTCAGTCAATTTTTCCCAAGTTGATTTGTCAATGACATCTTCAATTTCATTCCAGTTGATGGCTTTGTAATAAGTTTGTGACATGTTAATAGTGCTCCTAAGAGTTTTAATAATACTCAAGAAAAATCAAAAATCTAAATCTCCAGGATTGATTCTCTTTAAGTATAAGCTTATCTAATTATAACATAAAAGAAAGCTAGCCCAGCTGACAAGGCTAGCTTTGGAAAGTTGTAGCAGTGTGTTTGTAATCGTGCTCGAGCTAAGGACAGTGTGAAAAAGATAAGTCTCCTAGAAAATCAGGATTTTCTGTTGACTTCCTATTTTCACTATGTCCTCATCTTACGACGTGAGCAAACAAAATCGACATTATTTTGTTTGCGAGCTAGTAAGGTGGCTAGGAAAAGTTCAATAGAATTTTCCGTCTAGTCGCTAGCTACTTTGTTTCAGTGACTAGTGTCAGGTTACGACACGTAGAAAATGAAGTCGATATTACTTCATTTTCGGAGTTAGTGAGCCCCTTAGTCACTGACAATATAGTCAGTGACGTTCATTCATTAGGTGCTTTAGCACCAATGAATGATAGGGTCTTATATTACACAAGATTCACATTGGTTTGATCCGACTTCTTCACCATCATCAGTGTAGGTACGAACGTAGTAGATTGATTTGATGCCTTTGTTGAAGGCGTAGTTACGTAGGATTGAAAGATCGCGGGTAGTTTGTTTACTTTCTGTTTTCCATTCGTAAAGTTCCATAGGCAATTCACTACGAAGGAAGAGTGTCATTGAAAGACCTTGATCCACGTGTTCAGTTGCCGCAGCATAAACATCAATCATCTTACGCATATCCATATCATAAGCAGAAGTATAGAAAGGAATGGTGTCAGTAGAAAGTCCATTTGCAGGGTAATAAATCTTACCAATTTTCTTTTCTTGACGTTCTTCGATACGTTGCGTGATTGGATGAATAGAAGCAGAGCAGTCATTGATGTATGAGATAGAACCATTTGGTGCAACTGCTAAGCGGTTTTGGTGGTAAAGACCATCTTTCATAACAGCCTGACGGAGAGCTTCCCAGTCTTGAGCCTGAGGAATGAAATGACCTTCAAAGAGTTCTTTCACACGATCAGACTTAGGTACAAACTTGCCAGTGACATATTTATCGAAATAAGTCCCATCAGCATATTTTGAATTTTCAAAACCAACAAATGTCGTTTGACGTTCACGTGCAATATTATTTGATTCTACCAAAGTCCAGTAGTTCATGAGCATGAAGTAGATGTCAGTAAACTCAATTGATTCAGGACTTCCGTACTCGATATGATGTTTAGCCAAGTAAGAGTGAAGTCCCATAGCACCGAGACCAAATGTATGAGCCTGGCTATTACCATTTTTAACAGTTGGAACAGCGTCGATACTTGATGAATCTGTTACAAAAGTAAGAGCGCGTGTCATTGCTTTAATAGAACGACCAAAGTCAGGTGACGTCATCATGTTAAGGATATTAGTAGATCCAAGGTTACATGAGATATCTGTCCCCATCTTGATGAATTCTTGAGCGTCATTGATTTCGCTTGGTGTTTGAACCTGAAGGATCTCAGAACAAAGGTTAGACATGATAATCTTTCCATCGATTGGATTATGGCGGTTAGCAATATCGACGTTGACAATGTATGGGTAGCCAGATTCTTGCTGAAGTTTTGAGATTTCAGTTTCTAAATCACGAGCATTAATTTTAGTTTTTGTAATCTTTGGATTAGCAACCAACTCATCGTATTTTTCAGTGATATCAATATAACTGAAAGGTACGCCGTATTCTTTTTCAACGGAATAAGGACTGAAGAGGTACATATCTTCGTTGTTGCGAGCTAATTCGTAGAATTTATCTGGAACAGTAATACCAAGTGACAAAGTCTTAACACGTACTTTTTCATCAGCATTTTCTTTTTTAGTTGAAAGGAAGGCGATGATATCTGGGTGGAAGACATTTAGGTAAACAACCCCAGCACCTTGACGTTGACCAAGTTGATTAGAATAAGAGAAGCTATCTTCAAAAAGCTTCATAACTGGAACGACTCCAGATGCAGCTCCAGCATAACCCTTGATAGGAGCACCAGCTTCACGCAAGTTGTTGAGACTGATACCAACTCCCCCACCGATACGGGACAATTGCAGAGCTGAATTGATTGAACGCCCAATTGCATTCATATCATCAGTAACCTGGATAAGGAAACATGACACCAACTCCCCGCGACGGCTACGACCTGCATTAAGGAAAGATGGAGTTGCTGGTTGATAACGTTGATGAATCATCTCCATAGCCAAATCTTCAGCTAGGGATTCATTTCCATCAGCAAAATAAAGGGCGTTAAAAAGAACTCGGTCTTCAATGCTTTCAAGGTAGTATTCGCCATCATTTGTTTTAAGGGCATATTGTTGATAGAACTTGTAGGCAGCCATGAAAGACTTGAAGCGGAAGTCTTGAGAGTGTAACTGACGAGAAACTTTCTCGATAAATTCAGGTTTATATTTCTCGATAAATTCGCTTTCGATATAGTCATTCTCAATCAAATACTTAATTTTGTCTGTGATGCTATCAAAGGCCATAGTATTTGGTTTGACATTTTCAAGGAAGAAAGCACGAAGAGCTTCTTTATCCTTGTGTAAGGGAATCTGTCCATTAACTGGACGGTTAATTTCATTATTTAGGCGAAAGTAAGATACATCGCCGAGATTTTTAAGACTCATGAGATAATAATTCCTTTAAAAATAAGAAGTATTCCTATAGATAAATCTAAGAAATACAGGTTATTTGAAGATTAAGAGAGGTCAAAAGTTATTAATAAAGATAACTTAGACGATTTCTTTCAATTTTGCAGGTTGAAAACCAGAGAAGACAATTTCACCAGCTTCGATGACTGGAGCAGAAGTGAAACCAAGACTTTTAACGTAATCAATTTTTTCTGGGTGTTCATCAATATTGATTTCTTCGAAATCAGCTCCTTCTTTTTCCAAGAATTTTTTTGTCATTTTGCATTGCATGCAGTTGTTTTTTGAAAAGACAGTAATTTTAGCCATTTCCTTCTCCTTATTAAAAATTTTTTTCTTAATGAAAAATAATCATGTAACTAGCATAAACAAAAAGAGAAGAAAAAGCAAGCTATTGATACCAAGAAAACACAATATCTAGTATGAAAAAATAATCACAAATACGAAATATAGTAGTTAAGCCGTCTTTACAAGCTATGTTATAAAATATGACATCGTTTACAAAAATATCTTGACTAAATATTCGTATAGGAGTATAATTTATACAAATATTTAGAAAATTCCGGAGGTTCTGTATGGCAGACTATAAATCAACACTTTCGTACAATAATGATGATTATTTCTTTTATGATATTGAAAAAGCCGTTCTTCAAAATGGTGGTGATTTAGAGAAATTGCCCTATACTATCCGAATTTTACTTGAATCTTTAGTCAGAAAATACGATGGAATAGATGTTACAAAAAATCACATAAAAGCATTGTCGAATTTTCAAGCTAAGTCTCCTCAAGGTGAGGTCCCTTTTAAACCAAGTCGTGTTATCCTACAAGATTTCACTGGTGTCCCAGTTGTAGTTGATTTGGCTTCTATGCGCGATGCTATTGTAAAAAATGGTGGAAATCCAGATCTCATCAATCCAGAAATTCCAGTTGACCTTGTCATTGACCACTCAGTTCAAGTTGACTACTATGGCTGTGATACTGCATTAGAAGATAACATCAATCTAGAATTTAGTCGAAACAATGAACGTTATGAATTTTTAAAATGGGCAGAGAAGTCATTTAAAAACTATCGTGCAGTACCACCTGCAACAGGTATTATCCATCAAGTTAATATTGAATTCCTAAGTGATGTGGTTATTGAGAATGATAAGGTTCTTTATCCAGACTCAATGTTCGGAACTGACAGTCACACAACAATGATTAATGGTATTGGGGTTCTTGGTTGGGGTGTCGGAGGAATTGAAGCAGAAGCTGCTATGTTAGGTGAAGCTTCATATTTCCCAGTTCCAGAGGTTATTGGTGTTCGCTTAACTGGAAAATTGCCAAAAATCGCTACAGCGACTGATTTAGCATTAAAAGTGACGCAGTTACTTCGACAAGAAAATGTTGTCGGAAAATTTGTGGAGTATTTTGGAGATGGGCTATCTAGTCTAAGTTTGGCAGATCGTGCCACAGTCGCAAATATGGCTCCTGAATATGGTGCGACATGCGGTTATTTCCCTATTGATGACGAGACTCTAAATTATATGCGTTTGACAAATCGTGAGGAAGGACATATTTCCTTAACAGAAGCATATGCGAAGAAAAATCATCTTTTCTATAATCCAGATACTCAAGCAGACTATACTAAAGTTATTGAGTTGGATCTTTCGACAATTACTCCGTCCATCTCTGGACCAAAACGTCCTCAGGACTTAATTGACTTGACTGAAGCTAAAAAAAGTTTCCAAGATGCAATTGTACGTGAAGCTGGCGTTAGAGGATTTGGTTTAAGAGCTGATGAATTAGATAAAACTGCAACTGTACATTTTGAGGACGGGGATGAAGTTATCAGTACAGGTCATGTAGCAATTGCAGCAATTACTTCATGTACAAATACATCAAATCCATATGTACTGATGTCAGCAGGTTTGCTTGCACGAAATGCTGTTAAAAAAGGCCTACGTGTTTCACCAACAGTAAAAACTTCATTAGCACCTGGCTCAAAAGTAGTAACAGGATATCTTCAAGCCTCAGGATTGCAAGATTACCTTGATCAACTTGGTTTCAATCTAGTGGGATATGGCTGTACGACATGTATTGGTAATTCAGGTGATCTTAGACCTGAAGTTGCCGATGCAATCACAAACTCAGATTTATTAGTATCAGCTGTCCTCTCAGGTAATCGAAACTTTGAGGGACGTGTTAATCCATTGGTTAAAGCGAATTTCCTTGCAAGCCCACCTTTAGTTGTTGCCTATGCATTAGCAGGTACTACCAATATTGATTTAACGACAGAGCCGCTTGGTTTTGATGAAAATGGCAAAGCAGTTTATCTTGATGATATCTTACCTGATAGCGAAGAAGTAACTTCTTACGTGGATAAATTTGTGACAAGAAGTCTCTTTGAAAAAGAATATGAGCATGTTTTTTCTGATAGTGAAAAATGGAATGCAATTCCAACAGAAGACAGTGAAATTTTCAAATGGGATTCAGCCTCTACCTATATTCAAAACCCTCCGTACTTTGATAACCTAGGTGATGATTTATCTATTAAACCTTTGCTTGGATTGAAACCATTAGCAAAATTTGGTGACACTGTTACAACAGACCATATCTCACCAGCTGGCAACATTGCTAGAAACAGTCCAGCCGCTGCATATCTAGAAAAACATGGTGTATCATATGGAGATTTCAACTCTTATGGTAGTCGTCGTGGAAATCATGAGGTTATGATGCGTGGAACTTTTGCAAATATTCGAATAAAAAATGAACTCGCAGATGGAAAAATTGGTGGTTATACCAAATACGATGGTGAGCTGATGTCTATCTACGATGCTGCAATGAAATATAAAGAAGACCAAGTCTCAACCTTGGTCATTGCGGGCAAAGATTACGGAATGGGTTCAAGTCGTGACTGGGCTGCTAAAGGTGCTAATCTTTTAGGAGTTAAAGCAGTTTTAGCTGAATCATTTGAACGTATCCATCGCTCTAATTTGGTAATGATGGGGATGCTTCCTCTTCAATTCTTGGATGGTGAAAATGCAGAAAGTCTTGGTTTAACAGGCTATGAAACGTATGATATTCACTTATCTGAAAATCCAGGAATTCACGATATTGTAGAAATTGTTGCTAGTGATGAAAATGGCCAAAAGAAATTTAAGGCATTAGTTCGTTTTGATGCGGATGCTGATATTCGATACTATAAAAATGGAGGAATTCTTCCGATGGTTGTCAGAAAAAAACTCTAACATTAAACTGTGGATTTGATGTCAACCATATTGATAATTATGATATTTTGAATAGCAAGCTAGTTTTTAAATTAAAAGGCTAGCTCTGCTATTGATAGAAAAATTGAAAATGAGGAAAATGTGATGACAGAAGAGAACGGACTGAAAAATCAAATAGCTTGTAATACGCGCATTAGCTCGATTGTGGATGATGATTTATCTTACGCAGGCTATAATATCTCAGAATTAATGGATAATAATGCGACTTTCGAAGAGGTTATTTACCTTCTTTGGAACTTGCATTTACCAACAGTAATGGAATTAAAGAATTTTGTCAAAGAGTTGAGATCCAACTACGCTATTAGTGATGCAGTTGAACAATGTATTCTTATCCAATCGCGTAAACACCTTCACCCGATGAGTGTTTTACGTTCAACAGTCAGTCTTTTGGGTGTTTATAATATCAATGCAGAAGATAACTCTATTGAAGCGACATATGAGCAATCTATCCAATTAATGGCAAAAATTCCTACAATCATTGCTGCATTTGCGAGATTGAGAACAGGACATTCTCCGATTGCACCTCGTGAGGACTTGGGATTTGCAGCTAATTTCTTATATATGTTGAATGGTGAAGAAGCGACACCTTTGCAGGTAAAAGCATTAAATCGTGCATTGGTTTTACATGCTGATCATGAATTGAATGCCTCTACCTTTGCAGCGCGTGTTTGTGCGTCGACTTTGACAGATATCTACTCTTGTGTAACGACGGCTATTGGAACGCTTAAGGGTCCGCTACATGGCGGAGCTAATGAGCGAGTTTTCGATATGCTTAAAGAAATTCGTGAACTTGGTGATACGAAAGCATACTTACAAGAAAAACTTGCATCACATGAGAAAATCATGGGATTCGGTCACCGCGTTTATAAAACACAGGATCCAAGGGAAAAATATCTACGAGAAATGGCTAAAGAGTTGACTGTTGGCACAGAGAATGAGATTTGGTATAAACTTTCTCGAGAAATCGAAGATTACATGAAACATACTAAAGGTCTTATTCCAAATGTTGACTTTTATTCCGCAACTGTTTATCACGTTTTAGGGATTGATAGCTCAATCTTTACCTTGATTTTTGCAATGAGTCGCGTTTCTGGTTGGATTGCTCATATTCAAGAGCAACAAAAGAATAACAAACTCATTCGACCAAGATCACAGTATGTAGGTCAAGAACGTTTGGTTTATATACCAATTGGGAAACGCTAAGGAGATAACTAATGGCAGATAAAATTAAAATTGAAAATGGTTGTTTAGTCGTTACAGACAATCCGATTATTACTTATATTGAGGGCGATGGTGTTGGTCAAGATATATGGAAAAATGCCAAACTAGTCTTTGATGCAGCAGTTGAAAAGGTCTTCAATGGTAGAAAAAGAGTATCTTGGGAGGAGGCTCTTGCTGGCAAGAAATCATTTGATAGTATGGGGAGCTGGTTGCCAGAGGATACATTAACTTCAATCGCAGATAACTTGGTTGCTATTAAAGGCCCTTTGGAAACACCTGTTGGAGGTGGGATTCGTTCTCTAAATGTAGCACTCCGTCAAGAATTAGATTTATATGCCTGTGTTCGTCCGGTACGCTATTTTAATGGAATTGAAAGTCCACTAAAACATCCTGAACAAACTGATATTACCATTTTTCGTGAAAATACTGAAGATATATACGCTGGTATCGAATGGGAAGCTGGAAGTGATGATGTCCAAAAAGTTATCCGTTTCCTTCAAGATGAAATGGGAGTAAGTAAAATTCGCTTCCCGGAAACAAGTAGTATCGGTATAAAACCTATATCTCAAGAAGGAAGTCAACGATTGATTCGTTCAGCTATTGAATACGCCTTGGAGAATAATCTTACAAAGGTTACTCTAGTTCATAAAGGAAATATTCAAAAATTTACTGAAGGTGGCTTCAGAAAGTGGGGTTATGAACTAGCTAAAGCTGAGTATGCTAATGAATTAGAGTCTGGGAAATTAGTTATTAACGATATCATTGCTGATAATTTCCTCCAACAAATTTTATTAAATCCAGATAAATTTGATGTTGTAGCTCTAACTAACCTTAATGGTGACTATGCCAGTGATGCTTTGGCGGCTCAAGTTGGAGGGATTGGAATTTCACCCGGAGCAAACATCAACTACATAACAGGCCATGCTATTTTTGAAGCTACTCATGGTACTGCGCCTGATATTGCTGGTCAAGATAAGGCAAATCCATGTTCATTCCTATTATCTGGATGTATGATGTTTGATTATATAGGTTGGGGAGAAGTGGCAGATTTGATTCGCTCTGCTATTGGAAAAACTTTTTCTCAGGGCTGTTTTACTGCTGATCTTGCGAAAACAACACCTTATTTCACGACAAGTGAATTTAGTAAAAAACTTATTGAAAATCTTTAGAATATTTAAAGCCATTGAGAATTCTTTGGCTTTTTCTTCTATTATATGAGCATGTTTTCATTTCTGTAGATATTTTGACCGTAGTGATAGGTCTAGCTAAAAGTGTGATAGAAAATGCCTATTACCAATTGTCAGAATATTATGTTATTATAGATATACTACAATTTTGGAGGTTTTATGGATAATCATAATTTTGAAAATGAAGGTCAATTCAATCGTGAGATGAATTCGCGCCACCTACAGATGTTGTCTATTGGTGGGGTTATCGGAACGGGACTATTCTTGAGTTCGGGTTACACAATTGCTCAGGCTGGACCTTTTGGTGCGGTAGCTTCTTACCTCTTTGGTGGTACCATGGTTTACCTGGTTATGTTTTCACTAGGTGAGTTATCTGTTGCCATGCCAGTTACAGGTTCTTTCCATACATATGCTACACGCTTCATCAGCCCAGGGACTGGTTTCATGGTTGCTTGGATGTATTGGCTTTGTTGGGTGGTCGCCCTAGCTTCGCAATTTGTTGGAGCAGCACAGCTCATGCAACGTTGGTTCCCTGATGTCCCAATTTGGGTATTTGCTACGATTTTTGCAGCTATTGTCTTCGGACTTAATACTTTGACTATTGGCCTTTTCTCAAAAACAGAGAATTATCTCTCTAGTATCAAGGTTTATGCCATCTTAGTCTTCATTGTTCTTGGTCTCTTGGCTATGTTTGGTATCTTACCTTTTGAAGGCACTCACTCAGCTCCGCTATTTTCAAACCTAACAGCCAATGGTCTTTTGCCGAATGGTATGGTTGGTCTGGTTTCGGTTATGTTAGCTGTTAACTATGCCTTCTCAGGGGTGGAGATGATTGGGATTGCCGCTGGGGAAACGGATAATCCGAAAAAAGCAGTACCCCATGCCATTAAATCAACAATCGGCCTCCTAGTGGTTTTCTTCTCACTGACTATGTTGGTGCTAGCTTCGCTATTACCAATGTCAGAAGCAGGAGTAACAGAAGCGCCTTTCGTTACAGTCTTCGATAAGATTGGTATTCCTTACTCAGCTGACATCATGAACTTTATCATCTTGACAGCTATTCTATCAGCTTCCAACTCAGGCCTATATGCGGCTAGCCGTATGCTTTGGTCTCTGTCAAATGAAGGGATGATTTCACCAAAACTGGTAAAAATCAATAAACACGGCGTGCCAATGCGTGCCATGTTACTGTCAATGATTGGTATCATCATTGCCCTCATCGCTAGTGTCTATGCAGAAGATACCATCTTCCTAGCCCTCGTTTCTATCGCAGGTTTTGCAGTTGTTATAGTTTGGTTGGCTATTCCGCTAGCTCAGATTAACTTCCGCAAGCACTGGCTCAAGGATCACACTGTTGAAGAATTGGATTACAAGACACCGTTTAGCCCAATTCTTCCATGGATTACAACTATTCTTCTAGCAGTCTCAATTGTGGGTATCGCTTGGGATCCATCTCAACGTGCAGGACTCTACTTCGGTATTCCATTCATGATTTTCTGCTATATCTATCACTATCTTCGTTTCAAAAAATGGTAGGGGGCCACTATGGGCAAATTCAAAGAATTATTATCAAGTCAAAATCAGCTCATTTTACACGGTGCCTTGGGGACAGAGCTTGAAAGTCGTGGCTACGATGTTTCGGGTAACCTCTGGTCAGCTAAGTACCTGATTGAAAACCCGCAGGCTATCAAGGACATCCACAAAGATTACCTTTTGGCTGGATCAGACATTTTGACAACCTCCTCTTATCAAGCGACCATCCCTGGTTTGGCTCAGGTTGGTATTGATGAAAATGAAGCAGAGCGTTTAATCAAACTAACAGTTCAATTGGCACTTGAAGCGCGTGATGACGTTTGGGAGACTCTAACTGACGACGAAAAGAATGCACGTCCGTATCCGCTGATTTCAGGAGATGTCGGACCTTATGCAGCCTTTTTAGCAGATGGATCTGAATACACAGGTGACTACAAAGGCATCAGCAAGAAAGAACTAAGAGACTTTCATCGTCCTCGCATCCAGTGGCTCCTAGAAGCAGGTGCAGAGATGTTGGCACTTGAAACTATTCCAAATGCTGTTGAAACACAAGCTCTCTTGGAATTACTAGAAGAAGAATTTCCAGCGGTTGAAGCTTATATCTCATTTACGTCGCAAGACGGTTCAACTATCTCAGATGGCACAGCTGTCGAAGAAGTGGCCAAATGGGTTGATGGCAGCAGACAGGTCTTGGCAATAGGAATAAACTGTTCAAAACCACAGTTTATTGCCAGCTTCTTAGAGAAAATCTCTGGACAAACGGACAAACCACTAGTTACCTACCCTAACTCAGGTGAAGTCTATGATGGAGCAACCCAAACCTGGACATCAAGCCCAGATCACAGCCACACACTTTTAGAAAATACCAAAGAATGGCAAAAACAAGGTGCTAAAGTTGTTGGCGGATGCTGCCGCACAAGACCAGCAGACATCGCAACACTAGCAGAGGCCTTCCGTTCTTAATCCTATAAAGCAAAAACCGAATGAGGAGAATTCCCCATTCGGTTTTGCATTATACTGTCATTATCACAATGCCACATCTTATACTCAAAGAATACCAAAACAAGACAACCAGCCAGGGCAAGCCGACAAAGGTATACCTGGAGGTAGATGAGGAGGCTTAACGATGTAACATTTTGATCTTCGAGGAGTCTGATTTTACTTTTTTCGACTATTAGTATATAGCATTTGTCTTCCAAACTCTTCTTATAAGATTAGTTTATCTCCTGCTAAAAAGCTTTGGTCAAATGTTGGATTTCTTTGGAAGTATGCTTTGCCAAATTCATCAATGAGGCCATGAAATTCCTGGGCGTCTTGGTAGCTGAAGGGTTCTGGTAATGTATTTAGCTCCTTGGCAAGGCTCTTGTAGTCAGCAAATCCTGGCTGTCCTAGATGACTAAAGAGGGTTCTAGCATACTTGTCTGAAACAAAGTGCGCTTGATCAAAGACATAAACTAAAAGAACATCGGCTGTTTCTGGGCCAACACCGTGCAAGCTAAGAAGCCTTTTTCTCAAATCTTTACCATATTTTCTATGAATAGCTTGTGAATTTTGATTGTGAGATAAGTACCAATCGGCTAAGGTTTGGATGGCCTTGCTTTTATTCTTCATAAAACCTGCTGGTCTGACCAGTTCTTCTAACATTTCTGTTGGAAGCTCTGCTATTTTCCCAAAATCATAAGCCGTTTCTTCAAAGATTAACTTAGAAGCTCTAGTAGCATTGGCTTCGGTTGTGTTTTGAATCAGGATAGCTTCGATAATAATTTGTTGTTTGCTGTCGGCCGGCCACCAGTGAGTAGGTCCCATTTGCGCCAGCATTTTTTGATATAAATCATACAATGAAAGTTCCATAAATCCATTATAGCATAAGTTAAAAGCCTAACTCTCGCTTGAGAATTAGGCCTTAGCTGTTTGTGGTTATTTAGCAGAGATGACCATTTGACCATCTTTGAGGTCTGCCACAAGATGTTTGACATCAATGTTGTCGAGATAGAAGTCTGTGATTTTATCACGGATTTCTTGTTCAATGACACGACGGAGTGGGCGAACTCCCATAGCTTCATCGTAGCCAAGTTCAATCAAGTGCGCTTTAGCAGCACCAGTAACTTCTAAATCAATACCTTTCTTAGCGATTGTCTTGCTAACTTCATCTAGCATCAAGTCCACAATTTCATTCAAATCTTCTTTAGTAAGATGTGAGAATTGAATAACGCCATTAAAGCGATTGAGGAATTCTGGTCTGAAGTATGGAGCAATGCGGTCCATAATCTTCATGTCCTTATCAACTTGACCAGTGATTGCTTCGTTACCAAAACCAGCGTTTGAAGTAGCGATGATAACGGTATTCTTGAAGTTAATGGTATTACCTTGTCCATCAGTCAAACGACCATCGTCAAGAACTTGAAGAAGGAGGGTAATAACTTGTGGATCAGCCTTTTCAATTTCGTCTAGGAGAACAATTGAGTAAGGGTTACGGCGTACTCTTTCAGTAAGTGTATTATTGTTGTCATCATAGCCCACATAACCAGCAGTCGTACCAATCAATTTAGATACAGCTGTACGGTCGCTGTATTCAGACATGTCAAGACGAATAATAGAATCTTTAGAGCCGAACATATCAAGGGCGAGTTGTTTTGCCAACTCAGTTTTACCGACACCAGTAGGACCTACAAAGAGGAAGCTACCGATTGGACGATTGCCTTCATCAAAACCAGCACGGTTACGGCGGATAGCGCGTGATACGGCTTCAACAGCCTCGTTCTGACCGATGACCTTACCTTTTAGACGGCTAGCCATTTCTTTTAAGCGTTCAATGTCGCTAGCGCCCATATTAGAAACGGGCACCCCAGTCAAACGTTCAACGGATTCTGCCACGTCATTGACTGTAGCAGTCACTTTTTGTCCTTCTGTGTGATTGTCAATTTGTTTTTGGAGTTCTTCAATCCGAACCTTAGCATTGAGTGCAGCTTCATAATCTTCACGAGCGGCAGCCTCTTCTTGTTTGCTCTTTTGATTAGTAATTTCTTGCTCTAATGACTTGATATCAGTAACTTTATTCTGCGCAGCCAAGTGAGCAGCAGTCATGTCGATCAAGTCAATGGCCTTATCAGGAAGGCTGCGTTGTGGAATATATTGGATTGAAAAATCAACCGCAGCTCTCAAAACATCATCTGGCAAGATAACATTGTGGTGCTTTTCATATAAATCGCGGATGCCCATAAGAATGTTAAAGCTGTCATGAGCAGAAGGAGCATTGACCTTAACCTCGTTGAAACGACGTGCCAGCGCAGCATTTTTCAAAATGGTATTGCGATACTCATCCTGTGTAGTCGCGCCGATAACAGTTAATTCACCGCGCGAGAGGGCAGGTTTGAGAATATCGGCCAAACCTTTAGAGCCAGAGTCACCACCGGTAGAGCCAGCACCAAGAATTTGATGGATTTCATCGAAGAAGAGAATAATATTTCCTGCATCCTTAACTTCCTTAACCAAGTTTTGAATGTTTTCTTCGAAGGAACCGCGGTACTGAGTCCCAGCCTCAAGGCCTGAGATATCAATGGAAATAATTTCTTTGTTTTGAATGCTTGCAGGAACATCTCCGTTAACAATAGCTTGCGCTAGTCCTTCAACAACAGCTGTTTTACCAACACCGGCATCACCAACAAGGACGGGATTATTCTTGGTACGACGAGACAAGATCTCAGCTGTTTCTTGAATTTCTTTATTGCGTCCGATAACTGGATCGAGCTCATTATTTCGAGCCTGCTCTGTCATATTGGTACCAAGTTTGGCTAGAATACCGTCTTCCTTAGGAGCAGAAGCAGCTGAAGCTTGTTGTGCTTCAGGGTTTCCAGGAAGCTTACCAGTTTGACGGTACTGTGCAAATTCTTCAGGACTCACTTCACGTCCATTAATTAAGTAACGTTTGTTTTCTGTGTTATAACCACCCATGT
Source organism: Streptococcus henryi DSM 19005 (assembly GCF_000376985.1). GTDB lineage: Bacteria > Bacillota > Bacilli > Lactobacillales > Streptococcaceae > Streptococcus > Streptococcus henryi. The sequence goes on along the minus strand of NZ_AQYA01000034.1, from coordinate 13,827 downwards.
TGCCCATGAGTTGGTCAAAAATATCATCCATATTTCCGAATGGATCTCTTCCGTAATAGTTGTTTGCCATAATTTTTCACCTCGTTTTTACTTTTAAGTAATACTATTATATGTAATAATGATTTTTGAAGGTTTTACTTCTTTATCTCTTTCATTACAATTATAGAGAGGTCTTATTTAAAGAAGCAGGAGTCGTTTCCGTCGACCACCTTCTGATACTATATTAACACTTTAGTCAGGAAAGGTCAATCAAAAAGATGTTAAAATAATACTTTGTTTTGAAAATATATATAAAATATATTAAATTCCATCCCAAAATAATACTATCCTATGAAATATAAATATTTTTTTAAAAAATGTAGTTTTTTGAGTAAAAAGACTTGCCAAATATCTATGATGTGATATAATGATTAAGGTTTTGAAATAAAACTGACCTAAGACAGCAGGGGAGCGTGCTCATAATATTCCTGCCGAGGCACAAAACGTAATTCTTAAAAACGTATTTGTACTTTCGTGTCTAGGTTTAGGTGCGATTTTTTTGTGCCTAGCCCAAAAATAAAAACGGAGGTAAAACTAATGAGTGAAGCAATTATTGCTAAAAAAGCTGAACAGGTTAATCTTGTTGCTGAAAAAATGAAGGCAGCTGCATCTATCGTTGTTGTAGATTCACGTGGTCTTACAGTTGAACAAGATACAGTTCTTCGTCGTTCACTTCGTGAGAGCGGAGTTGAGTTTAAAGTTATCAAAAACTCAATCTTGTCTCGTGCAGCTGAACAAGCAGGTCTTGATGATCTTAAAGAACTTTTTGTTGGACCATCTGCAGTAGCATTCTCTAACGAAGATGTTATCGCGCCAGCTAAAGTTATTAGCGAATTCGCTAAAACTGCGGAAGCTCTTGAAATCAAAGGTGGTGTTGTTGACGGTAAATTCACATCAGTTGAAGAAGTTAACGCCCTTGCATCTCTTCCAAACAAAGAAGGTATGCTTTCTATGCTCCTTTCTGTACTTCAAGCGCCAGTTCGCAACGTTGCATACGCTGTCAAAGCTGTTGCAGAAAAAGAAGAAGACGTGGCTTAATCTCACGTCAGATGGTAGCTGCTTAGTGCTACAAACTACATTTTAAAACAATTATTGGAGGAAATCACAATGGCATTGAACATTGAAAACATTATTGCTGAAATTAAAGAAGCTACAATCCTTGAGCTTAACGATCTTGTAAAAGCTATCGAAGAAGAATTTGGTGTAACTGCGGCTGCTCCTGTAGCTGTAGCTGCTGCTGGTGCTGGCGATGCTGGTGCTGCTAAAGATTCATTCGACGTTGAATTGACTGCTGCTGGCGACAAAAAAGTTGGCGTTATCAAAGTTGTTCGCGAAATCACTGGCGAAGGTCTTAAAGAAGCTAAAGCTATCGTTGATGGTGCACCATCAGTTATCAAAGAAGGTGTTGCTGCAGCTGAAGCTGAAGAAATCAAAGCTAAACTTGAAGAAGCTGGAGCTTCAGTTACTCTTAAATAATAAGGTAACTACACAAGTAGCCTAAAAACATGATTAAACCGCTATTCTTCGGAGTAGCGGTTTTATTTTTGTCTTTCGAAAGCTGATATTAGATTATTGAAAAATATTGCAAATAAAACCATTAAATCTAGGAAATGATTTGTAAATGGTTAAATTTATTGCAAAAAATGGCATTTTTTTATGAAAGTGGTAAAATGGAGGTGTTAAATGGTATACATTGATAGGATTATTAATTTACGTTTCTTGTCCATGTTTATCATTACTTGTTGAATTTTTTTTAGCTTTCATCTCTTAATTAAGATTAAAGTTAATTTGACAATCATAATGACTTAATTAAAAGGAGGAAAATATTATGATGGACGAATTGAAAAAAGTGCTTTTAGCTGGTATTGGTCTTACTTCAATGACTATTGATAAGGCAGATGACTTTGTAAAAGAACTTGTTGAAAAAGGACGTTTGACTATTGATGAGGGCAAGGAATTGCAGCAAGAATTAAAACGTAAAAGTGAGGGTGAAGCGCAGGCTATTTTAAATAAAGTCAATGAAAAAACTCAAAATGTACAATATGCTACTAAAGATGACATGGCGCGTTTAGAGGACAAGCTAGATAAATTGACGCAGTTTCTAAATAAATCAGAATAAGTTGGTTGATTTATGGGAAATAAAAGGTTAAGACAAATTGTTAGAGTTTTCACCTCGGTTGGCCTCACAAACTTTAAGGAAAAAAATACGCCGCTTGAGTCGCAGCTTGCACCGGCAAAATTGCGAGTGGCATTTGAAACATTGGGACCAAGTTTTGTGAAAATTGGTCAAGTCCTTTCTACTCGCAGTGATATTTTACCGAAAGTTTATATTGATGAACTTTCAAAACTGCAAAGCGATGTTCCTCCTATGCCAAAAGATCTGGTTATGGAAGCGATTAGTTCTGAACTTAGTAAGCCAGTTTCCGAGGTATTCTCTTGGCTTTCTGAAGATCCGTTGGCATCCGGGTCAGTTGCACAGACTCATAGAGCTAGGCTTTTAACTGGAGAAGAAGTTGTAGTTAAGATTCAGCGTCCACATTTAGCTGAAATAATTGAAGAAGACTTGGCAGTTTTGATGAAATTATCAAGATATTTCCCGAATCGTCTTTTGCCCATGGTTGATATACCTGAGGTATTAAGAAATCTAAAGGAAACACTTGAAAGAGAGATTGATTTTCGAAATGAAGCGCAAGCTATGCAGGAATTTTCCAGATTAAATCAATCTGTCAAGTGCGTAGCAGTTCCGATAGTTTATGAGGAATACACAACAGAACATTTCATTGTTGAGGAATATATTGATGGCATTCCTATTAATCGATATGATCAGATTATACAAGATGGGTATGAGCTTGACGATATTGGAAAAAAATTGATGTTAAGCTTTATTAAGCAAGTCTTTAAAGATGGTTATTTCCACGGTGATCCTCACCCCGGTAATCTTCTTATCTATGATAACAAAATTTACTTTATTGATTTTGGGATTATGGGGATATTAGAAGATGGGATGAGGGCTTGTCTAAATGATATTTTATACGGATTCACTGCTCAAGACGTTGACGGGATGACGAGGTCAATTTTAGCTCTTACGAATATGGGTGATGCGACTAATAAAGCAGCCCTAGCACAAGATGTTGAGCATATATTGACTAAATATGCTAGTTTAGATCTTGGTGGTCTATCAATAACGAACTTATTAGAAGATCTTGTTAAAGTTTTTCACAAAAACCATCTCCGTGCCCCTGCTCAATTTACTATTTTAGAGAAAGCTGCGCTACAGATTGAAGGTATATTTAGAGAATTAGCTCCTGAAATCGATCTGATGACTCTTGCGAAAGATTATTTTCTTCAAAACATGGGTCCAGAAATGCTGAAGCAAGCACTTAATAAAGAGACTTTACTAATTGAGTTATTCTACTTATTGAAAAATGGGAAAAACATTCCACGTGAGTTACATCAGTTTTTAGAACAACTTTTAAATGGAAGACTTTTACTAACACACGAATTTTATGACTTTACAAATCGATTTAACCAGGTTCAAAAACTTGGAAATCGTATGATTCTGTCAATTACTTTCTTAGGTCTAATCTTATCTGCAAGTATTCTCTCAAATAATTCTCAAATGGTGTTTTTATCGCACTTGCTATTCTTGCTGTCAGCTACAGTTTTACTTTGGTTAATCATATCAATTATCAAAAATTCTAAATAAGAGATAGAGGGAATTTCCTAAATCATTAGGAAATTTTCTCTATTTTTATTTTTATAAAGGCTTGTTATAATGACATTAAATATCATAGGACGACTTGATTTGACCATTTTATGATGTTTTTATAGGTGGAGAATTTGTGGCAACCCACTTGAGGGGGTGGCAAAACGAAACATTTCATTGCTCCCCAAAAATCTCTTTTAATTGGTATAAAAATGTAATTACAACTAATAGTGATTGCTTATTATAGATCTTTACCTTTGCAAGATTAAAATCTCCTATCTTGTGAAGGTTATCTCTTTTAAATGGTTAGGTGTTAAAATATCTGTTTAAAAAAATCCGAATCTATAAGAATAATCAGATAAAGACTTGTTCAATGTTTGACATCGTTTACAAAAAAGACTATAATATCTCAAAATATAAGTCTTACAATCCAGAAAGAAGGTATACCTATGTTGAATTGGATATTAGCAGCTTTATTTAGTGTTACTGTTATGTATGCTTTGCTAAAAGTAACATTGTATTTCGCCAAAAAGAAGACACCGTCTTACAAAATTAATAAGAAGGATCACAACAATTACTTTATCGGTTTTTCAGATGTTGAAGTACCTGATATACGCCAAAACGAAATCTTGATGAATAATGTTATGGTAAAATATAATACTAAAAATGGTTTTGCTGTCTCTTCAAAAATTAACGATGATAAACTGAAAGAACTCTTAATGAATCAATATCATTTGACTCCAAAACAAGTACAGGTAACTCAAGGAAACCTTTTTATTTAAACTGGATCAATGATGTGAAGTCAAAAAATTCTATTAGTGAATGCTTAAAAGATATAATAGAAACATATTGCCAAATTGTAGCATAATAGTGTATATGAAGATTGAGTTATCATGCTCAGTCTTTTTTGATCAGTAGTATTTTTTATCCTTTAATATTCTTATTCTATCGGTGTGTTGTCAATTACTGCTTGACAGATTTCTAAGTAAAAATGCTTATGAGATAGGTCTTTGAAAAAATTCAAATCATATTATTGTATTACTTTTCCATATGAAAGTAGAAGTAATCATTTCTTAGATAGACTAAAATATAATCATAAATGAAATCAATCTTTGCTGTATAAGGCAGAAAGTAGTTATTGCTAAGAGAAAGGAATACAAATGACAAATTTTATTTTTCCAAAAGATTTTTTATGGGGTGGTGCGACTGCGGCCAACCAATTTGAAGGGGCTTATAATGTTGATGGTAAAGGATTAACTGTTCAAGATGTGACTCCAAAAGGAGGAGTACCTCGCAAGATAGGAGATTTTAATCCACTCATTACAGATGAGCCAACGGCTGACAATCTTAAACTTGAGGGGATTGATTTTTACCATCGTTACAAAGAAGATATTGCTCTTTTTGCTGAGATGGGCTTCAAAGTTTTCCGTATGTCTATTGCTTGGTCTCGTATTTTCCCTAATGGGGATGAAACAGAACCAAATGAAGCTGGTCTCGCCTTCTATGATAATGTTTTTGATGAGTTAGCCAAATATGGCATTGAGCCACTCGTGACACTATCACACTACGAAACGCCACTCAATTTGGCTCGTAAGTACAATGGATGGGCAAATCGAGATTTGATTGGATTTTATGAAAATTATGTCCGTACAGTCTTCACGCGTTATAAGGATAAAGTCAAATACTGGTTGACATTCAATGAAGTTAACTCTGTCCTCCATGCTCCCTTCATGTCAGGAGGGATTGCTACACCAGTGGAAGAATTGTCTAAACAGGATCTTTATCAGGCAGTTCACCATGAGTTGGTTGCTTCGGCATCGGCAACAAAAATTGGACACGAAATCAACCCAGATTTTAAAATTGGCTGTATGGTCCTGGCTATGCCTGCCTATGGTATGACCTCTCATCCTTTGGATCAATTAGCTGCGCATGAATTTGAGAATCAAAACTACCTCTTCACAGATATTCATGTACGTGGGAAATATCCAAACTATATTAAACGTTATTTCAAAGATAATAATATTGAGATTCAGTTTGCTGAAGGCGATGAGGAAATGCTTAAGAATACAGTCGACTTCATTTCTTTCTCATATTATATGTCAGTAGTGCAAGCTCACAATCCTCAAGACTATCAGACTGGTCGCGGAAATATAATGGGAGGAGTTGCAAATCCGTATCTTGAGTCATCTGAATGGGGCTGGCAAGTTGACCCAGTTGGTCTTCGTTTGGTCCTCAATGATTTTTATGACCGTTACCAATTGCCACTCTTTATTGTTGAAAATGGTTTAGGAGCAAAAGACGTTTTGGTTGATGGACCTGATGGACCAACTGTAAATGATAACTATCGTATTGACTATCTTCAAAAACACTTGGTTCAAGTTGGAGAAGCTCTTCAAGATGGTGTTGAACTTTTGGGTTACACGACTTGGGGACCAATCGATTTGGTTTCAGCATCTACAGCAGAACTCAGTAAACGTTATGGCTTCATCTATGTTGATCGAAACGATGATGGCACTGGTTCACTAGCTCGTTATAAGAAGAAATCATTTGCTTGGTACCAAGAAGTTATTAAGACAAATGGACAATCACTTTATCTATAATTATCTAGAAATAGAGATTTAGAACTTATATCTAAACTCCACAGAACAATATAATCTCCTTAGTTCCGTGGAGTTTTTTTATGATGCTCTGCTATTTAAAAGAGTGTTGAAAAATTGATATGCCTAGGATTTTAGGTTTATACATAGATTTATTAGCATTAACAAAGTTACTTCAGCTTATGATGTAATCGACTACGGAAATTGTTAAAATGAAATAATTTTTCCTTATCCATAGTTATTATTTCCGTTTCAATGCGGAAAAAAACTAGTTTTACATAATGTAAGCGCTTGTATATAATGATGTTGTAAATAAAACAAAGGAGAAAATATTATGTCAAAACAAGCTTTAATCATTTGCGCAGGTGGCATGTCCTCATCATTAATCGCTAAAAAGACTATGACACTTTTACAAGAACAAGGCGAAGATATCGAAATGGATGCAGTCGGTGTACCAGAAGGTCAAAAACGTATTGAAGCTGACAAATATGATTTATATCTTGTTAGTCCTCAAACTAAGATGAATTTTAAACAGCTGGCAGATGCAGCCGCTAAGAAAAATAAACCTATCGTGCAGATTCCACCGCAAGCATATATCCCAATTCCAATGGGCATTGAAAAAATGGCAGCATTGGTTAAAGAAAACATCTAAAAATGGTATAATATGTCCTGATTAATTTTGGAGGTCATCGTGTGTTAAGTAAAAAAGAAATACGGATAGTCCAAATTCTTATTGAGGATAGAGAACGCTTTGTAACAAGTCGAGAACTTGCTAAATTATTAAATTGTTCCGATAGGACAATCAGGACATATTATAAATCTTTAGAAGAAAAACTAAACTCATATAGTGGTGTTGATATTATTTCTAAACAAGGACATGGGTATAAGTTTGACATTTCAGATGAAAAAAGTTTTACTGTTTTTCTTAAAGAAAATAAGATAAAAGAAACTGCAACTCTATCACCAATAGTCAATGATATTGATGATAGATATAATTATTTAGTAAATAAGCTTTTATTTGAACAAAATGAAATATACTTTGATGATTTAGCGGAGGAGTTGTTTGTTAGTCGTTCAACTTTGTCTACAGATTTTAAAAAAATACGTCGAAAATTTGCGCCATATCAATTAAAAATTGAAAGCAAAGCTAATAGAGGTGTCTACGTAACTGGCTCTGAAAGAGATAAACGTCGTTTTATTATGGACCATTTTATTGATTCAGGCTTTATCAACACACTTCATTCATATGTTGAAAATGAGTTGCTAAATCTCAGTATTTCATTTGAAGAACTGACAATCATTGTATTGGATGAATGTCGAGAGGGGAATTTAAAACTATCTGATTTTGTTATTCAAAATTTAGTTATCCATATCGCCCTATCCATTAGACGTATCAAAGAAGGATTTCAGATTGCTAAGTTATCAGAGAGTATTGTACTGGAAGAATTTCCTGAAAGGGAGATTGCTAAAAGAATACTTAGACGAGTTTCAGCAATAACTCATTTAGATTTTCCGTGCGAAGAAATTGATTACATCACATTACATTTGATTGCAAAGTCTTATGGTTCTGTTAGTCATGTATCTGATAAATTAATTAAAAAAATACGTCTGGAATTATTACAGACCATATCGCAATTATCTCCAGAGTTTGAGAAAGATTTTCAACTTGTTGAAGGTTTGATCAATCATCTTTCAACTACATTAATCCGGTTAGAAAACAAGGTGGTTCTCGATAATCCGATGACAGCTGAGATAATGGAAATGTATTTGGATATGTATCAATTGGCTGAGCAGGTCATTTCCCTAATGCCTACTTTTAGTCATTTTAATTTATCTAAAGATGAAATCGCATACATAGCTTTGCATTTTATGGCTGCAAAAGAACGCTATAAAGAGCAGAATAAGTATAATATATTGGTGATTTGTGCGACGGGTTATGGCAGTGCCCAAATGTTAAAAAGTCGTATTGAAAATGAATTAGGTAGTTTAGTACATATTGAAGATGTTATTGGTTATTATGATATTACTGATGAAAAGCTTCAAAATATTGATTTTATCATTTCTTCGATAGATTTATCAAATCTCATTTTTTCGATTCCAGTTTTTACAGTATCTGTTTTTTTAACTGAAGCAGAAATTGGAGAGATTAAGCGGAGCATTACTCACCTTCATAAGTCGAACAATGTATGCAGAGTTGAATATGAAGAACACAAAGTTGATGAACCTATGTTTTTTGATGATTATTTCAATGAAGACTCATTCTTTGTTCTTTCTACCACAACCAAAGAAGAGGTTATCAAACAACTTGTTTTAAGTATTGCAAAAAATGAGAATGAGAACTTCCCTCAAAAAATGAAAGATTTGATTGAACAGCGTGAGTCCATGAGCTCTATTGTTTTTAGTGATTCAATAGCAGTGCCTCATCCTATAAAAGCACTGGGAACAGAACATCACATTGCTGTTGCGATTATTCCAGATGGTATATGTTGGGATGCAGTTCATCAAGAGATTAAATTCGTCTTTTTAACTTCAATGTCAATATATGAGAATGATGGTTTGCCTCAATTGGCATCAAGTATTGTTGAATTGGTAGATGATACGGAGATGCAGAACCAGTTACTACACTGTCATTCATTTAAAGAATTCAGAGAACTATTTTTAAAAATTAAGGAAAGGTAAGACTGATTATGAATCAAGAGGAACTACAAGTTGCTGCATTTGAAATCATCCTAAATTCAGGGAATTCACGTTCAATTGTTCATGAAGCATTTGATGCGATGCGTGAAGGTGATTTTGAACTTGCAGAAGCAAAACTTCAAGAATCTAACGAAGAGCTTTTGAAAGCACACCAAGCTCAAACAAAGCTCTTGCAAGAATACGCAGGTGGAACAGAGATTAAGATTGAAATTATTATGGTTCATGCTCAGGATCATCTGATGACGACAATGACTCTCAGAGAAGTTGCATTAGAAATGCTCGAATTATATAAAAAAATCAATTAGAAGGAGAAGCCAAGATGCCTAAAGAAAAATCTGATTTGAAACAAGAGCAGTCATGGAAAAATAATCTATTTTCTCGTTACATGCTTTTTAGGTATTCACTGGCTCTCTTTTTCTTTGCAAATCTCTATTGGATTATGATTTTACTCTATAAACAAGCCATATATTTGTTGCTTCCAATTATTATGATTATTCTAATAGTGATTGCCTGTGCTGAACAATTTAAATTGTACGGCCAAAAGGAAGTAAATATACCCTGGACAAAAAGAGCCTTTAAATCTCAAATATTGATTAATGGCTTAGCCATATTAATTGCTATGCTACCAAATCAAATGTCAATAGCCTTCCCAGTTTTTGCAGATAATTTGTATGGGATTCTTTTCGTTGCAATTATGCAACTCTTAGGAGCGCTAATTTCTTTCTATAATCTAAAACGTGCCAATAGAGTTGAAAAGAATACTGATAAATTCTACTATCGTTTTCAACAAAGCTTTGGAGACATTCTTTAGATTCCAAAGTAAATTTAAGAAAGGAGTTCATTGTTATGGATGAACAAAAAGGATTTTTTGGTTTATTAGACAAGTATCTAATGGGACCAATGGGAACAATTGCACAGTACAAGGTTGTACGTGCGATTACTGCAGCAGGTATGGCGGCCGTACCATTTACAATTGTTGGATCAATGTTCTTGGTATTTAGTATTCTGCCTCAAGCCTTTTCTTTTTGGCCTATTGTGGCTGATATTTTCTCAGCTTCATTTGATAAATTTACTCCACTATACATGGTTGCAAACTATGCGACTATGGGATCTCTATCACTCTATTTTGTGCTATCAATGGCATATGAATTGACTAAAATCTATGCTGATGAAGAGGAATTGAACCTAAATCCATTGAATGGTGCACTTCTTGCAATGTTTGCCTTCATTATGACTGTTCCACAAATTGTTTTTAAAGGTGGTGCAATGTCAGCGGTGACTTCTCTTCAAGAAGGTTCTGTTGTTGCTGATGGTTGGGCGATGGCAAATGGTGTTACTCGTTTTGGTACAACCGGTATCTTTACAGCAATTATTATGGCCGTTGTAACAGTGCTTCTTTACCGCATGTGTGTTAAAAAGAACTGGGTTATTAAGATGCCTGAATCTGTTCCAGAAGGAGTTTCTCGAGGATTTACAGCTCTTATTCCTGGATTCGTCGTAGCATTCACAGTCATCATTATTAACGGTGTGCTTGTAGCACTTGGAACTGATATTTTCAATGTTATTGCAATTCCATTCTCATTTGTAGGTGGCCTTACAAATACTTGGATTGGTTTGGTTATCATTTATCTTTTGACTCAAGCTCTTTGGGTTGTTGGTATTCATGGTGCTAATATTGTCTTTGCGTTTGTAAGCCCAATTGCACTCTCAAATATGGCTTTGAATGCTGATGGTGCACGTTTCATTGTTGCGGGTGAGTTTTCAAACATGTTTGTTATCGCAGGTGGTTCTGGTGCGACTCTTGGTCTATGTATCTGGTGTGCTTTCCGCGCCCGTTCAAGTCAATTGAGCGCTATTGGTAAAGCTGCAATTGTACCAGCAATCTTTAACATCAATGAACCGCTTATCTTTGGTCTTCCAATTATTTATAACCCAGCTCTCGCAATTCCATTCTTGACAGCACCAATTGTTTCTATGACAATTTACTACTTTGCAATGAAATTGAACTTAATTGGAGCAGTTATTGCACAAGTTCCATGGCCAACACCAGTTGGTATTGGAGCATTCCTTGGAACAGCCGATGTTAAAGCTATTCCTTTAGCTTTTGTATGTGCGATTGCAGCATTTCTTGTTTACTGGCCATTTATTCGTCGTTATGACAAACAATTACTAGCTGAAGAAGGTGTTGAAGCTTAAGCTTGGTAGCTCTTTACCTATAAAATGAGTTTGGAAAAGTACCCAAGCTCATTTTTATTTAATGAAATAATGAGGAGAAATATGTATGTTAACTGTTGCATTCATTGGTAATGGTAAGAGTACCAATCGTTATCATTTACCCTTTCTTTTAAAAACTGGTAAGTTCCAGGTCAAAACCATTTACTCACCTTCTGAAGAAAAGGTTTGGGCGGTCTTACCTGACACTCACTATACGACTAGATTGGAAGATGTTCTAGAGGATTCTGATTTAGATTTGGTTATCATCACAACACCAAGTCAATGGCATTACCATTATGCTAAGCTTGCTCTTGAACACGATAAGAATGTCCTTTTGGAAAAGCCTTTCGTTGAAAATCCTGATGAGGCAAAAGAGCTCTTCCAATTGGCTAAAGATAAGGGCTTGATGCTTCAAGGTTATCAAAATCGTCGTTTCGATTCAGATTTTCTGACCACTCAGAAAGTCATTGAGAGTGGTCGCTTGGGGGATATCTTGGAAGTGGAAATGCATTATGACTACTTCAGACCTGAAATTCCTGAAACGGTGGAAAGTTATTCTCGAGCAACGAGCTATCTTTTTGGACATGCTTGTCACACAATCGACCAAGTTCTGTCCTATTGGGGTAATCCAGAGCGTATTCATTACGACATTAGGCAACTGCTGGGGCCTAACCGCATGAACGATTATTTTGATATTGATTTTTACTATCCAAATAGTCTAAAAGTATCGATAAAGTCTAGCTATTTCCGCCTCAAAGAGCGACCTAGCTTTGTCGTTTACGGCAAGAAAGGTGTCTTTGTCAAAGAAAAGAAGGACAGGCAGGAATATGACCTCAAGCACTTTTATATGCCTGACAATGCTGATTTTGGTTTGGATGGACCTGAAGATTATGGCACCTTAACCTATATGGACAATCAACGGGTTTATCATGAAGAAAAAGTGGTGTCAGAAGTTGGTGATTACAGTCTCTTCTACCAAGCGCTCTATGAAACCTTGGCCAATGGCAAGGAAAAATTGGTCAAGGATGAACAGACCATACGTCTCATTGAGATTTTGGATGAGGGTATCTCGACCATTGAGAACAAAAACTAACCCATGTCGATGCTGCGCTAGCAATAGGTTAGACTAGCGTCATTTTCATTAATTAAGTTATGTCAATTGGCTAGAAAGTTTATCGTTAAACTTTACCATAGCCCATTATAATAAAAAGGAGTTTACATTATGGCTTTTCCAGATAATTTTCTATGGGGTGGCGCATTAGCTGCGCACCAATTCGAAGGTGGTGTTCTTGAAACATCAAAAGGACTTTCTGTAGCAGACGTCATGACAGCTGGCGCCCACGGTGTGCCTCGCGTCATTACTGATGGCGTGGTAGAGGGTAATTATTATCCAAACCATGTCGGCATTGATTTCTATCATCGTTATAAAGAAGATATTGCTATGTTTGCTGACCTTGGTTTCAAGTGTTTCCGTACTTCAATTGCCTGGTCACGCATTTTCCCAAATGGTGACGAAGACCAGCCGAATGAAGAAGGATTGCAATTCTATGATGATGTTTTTGATGAATTGCTCAAATATGGCATCGAGCCAGTCATCACTTTGTCTCACTTCGAAATGCCTTACCATATCGCCAAAGAATACGGCGGTTTCATGAATCGTAAGACCATTGATTTCTTCGTCAAATTTGCAGAGGTTGTCTTCAAACGTTATAAAGACAAGGTCAAGTATTGGATGACCTTCAATGAAATCAACAACCAAATGAACTATCACAATGATATTTTCGGTTGGACCAACTCAGGTGCTCACTTTGGTGATTATGACAATCCTGAAGAAGCGATGTATATCTGTGGTCACCATACCTTGCTTGCTTCAGCTAAAGCAGTTAAAATTGGTAAAGAAATCAATCCTGAATTCCAAATCGGTAACATGATTGCCATGGTGCCAATCTACCCATTCTCAGCTCGTCCTGCTGACCAAGTGTTAGCGCAGCAAATGATGCATGACCGTTGGTCCTTCTGTGATGTGCAAGTTCGCGGTCACTATCCGCGCTATACCCTTAAGATGTTTGAACGCAAAGGTTACGACATTAACATCACTGAAGAAGATAAAGCAGTATTGGCTCAAGGGAAAGTGGATTATATCGGCTTCTCTTACTACATGTCTAACACAGTTGACTCGACAGCTCACAAAGATGTGTCTGAAGATACCAGCGGTGGAAATGAGCACTCAGTGACCAATCCATTCATCAAGGAATCTGATTGGGGTTGGGCTATCGACCCAGAAGGCCTCCGTTACTCACTCAATGCCTTTTATGAACGCTACGAATTGCCCCTCTTCATCGTGGAAAATGGTTTTGGTGCCATTGATGTCAAAGAAGAAGATGGTTCTGTCCATGACCCATACCGCATTGACTACTTGCGCAGCCATATTCAAGAAATGGAAAAAGCCATCGAAGAAGACGGCGTTGAGCTTTGGGGTTACACACCTTGGGGCTGTATCGACTGTGTATCCTTCACAACTGGTGAAATGAAGAAACGCTATGGCTTCATCTATGTTGACCGCAACAATGACGG
>NZ_AQYA01000033.1 GCF_000376985.1 Streptococcus henryi DSM 19005 | reverse complement strand
AGCGAAGAAGGCTCTCGTATCTACGCCAAACGGAAAATCGATGTCGAACCCGTTTTTGGCCGATTGAAGAGTGTTTTTGGCGTTCGCAGAATTCACGTTAGAGGTAACCAAGCCGTCCAAACGGAAGTCGGCTTCCTCTTCATGAGCATGAATCTCACGAAATTGGCCAAGAATCTCGACTCTAAAACATCACATACTCAAAAACCACACAGTGATTCTTTCATCTTGATTGTTTTCGAGACGGAAATCACTGTGTGGTTTTATTTTGAAGCTAGTTTTTGCCCAGCCTCGTCTTTTTTAATAAATGATTAAATATGATTGTTCAAAAAAATCATTTTCGCCTTGCTTTATAAAATTCAATGCAATTTATGTCATATTTTTTTAATAAGTTGGTACAAAAAGTACTCTTGCTCACTTGAGCTAAAAGCTATAATAATAGCATAATATTTCAAAGGAGCATAAGATTATGAAATACGAAAATCTTATCAATCAAATCGTTACAAATGTTGGTGGTGAATCTAACGTTGAAACTGTTGTTCATTGTGCGACACGTCTTCGTTTTGTACTGAAAGATGAAAGTAAATTTAATGCAGATGAATTGAAGAATTTGACAGGTGTTCTAACGGCTCTTCCTTCAGGTGGTCAATACCATGTGGTTATTGGAAATCATGTGTCAGATGTTTATAATGAGCTTGTATCAATGTATCCATCTACAGTTTCTAATGATCTTGCTCAAAAAGACCAGGAAGAAAAAGTATCTGACAAAAAGAAAAATCCACTAGGTGTCTTCATTGATACTATTGTTAGTATCATGCTACCTATGGTTAATATCATGGCGGCAACAGGGATTATCAAAGGGTTTGTTATTCTCTTTAATTCTCTAGGATGGTTAGCTTCTGATAGCGGTGCTTACAATATCTTATATGGGGTTTCAAATGTCTTCTTCTATTTCTTACCTCTATTTGTAGGCTATTCAGCAGCAAAACGCTTCAAATTGGATGAAACAATAGGGATTGCAGTGGGGGCTATCTTCTTCTATCCAACATTAGTTTCCCTCTTGTCTAATACTGAAAATGTAAAAACTCTTTTTACTGGAACTATGATTCAAAGTAATGTTGCAACAGATTTCTTTGGTATTCCAGTTATCTTTAATGATTATTCAACGACAATCATTCCAACTATCCTATCAGTATACTTTACAGCAAAAGTTTATCATGCTTTCAAAGGGAAATTACCTGTTCTTGTTGAAAGTTTCGGAACACCACTTTTGACTCTTCTTATTTCTTTGCCAATTTCTGTTATTGTTATTGGCCCAATCGCAAATGTCATCAGTTCATTCCTAGCTAATTCAGTAATGGCTCTTTACAATATCAACCCAACTATCATAAGCGCTTTACTTGGCGGATTCTGGATTCTCCTTGTTAGTATCGGTCTTCATAGTGCTATTGTTCCAATTGCTATTACAAACTTCTTTATTAATGGCTATGATGTTATCTTCCCAATGATTACAGCTCATGGTTTTGCTATTGCAGGTGCTATGTTCGCTATCGCACTTAAACAAAAATCTCAAGCTCAAAAATCATTGGCATGGTCAGCTGGATTCTCAGCTTGGGTACCAGGTGTTATCGAACCAGCTCTTTATGGATTTATTCTTGAAAACAAAAAACTGTTAGCAACTATGTGTCTTATCTCAGGTGTTGGTGGAGCTGCTTCTGGATTCTTTGGTGTGAAATTAGTGCAATTGGCCCCAGGTGGTATCTTTGCTGTCCCAGGATTTATTGAACAAGGTGGTTCAGGTTTACCTGTAGGCTTGGTTGTTACAGTAGCAACGATTGTCTTGAGTACGATTGCAGGCTTTGTGCTCACACTCATGATGTATAAAAACGAAAAATAGGTGAAAGTATGAAAGAAAATTTTTTGTGGGGAGTAGCCATGAGTGCTTCCCAAGCGGAAGGTGAAGCCTTAAAAGATGGTAAAGGCTTGGTTATGGATGATGTCGTAGCCAATGCCAATCATGAACGTTACCAAGCGACAGCAGATATTGACATTGCCTTGGGAAAAACTTACGATTACTACCCAAGTCACCGTGCTATTGATTTCTATAACCGTTACCCAGAAGATATCAAACGGTTTGCTGACCTCGGTGCTAAGGCCCTGAGAACATCAATTAACTGGGCGCGTATTTTCCCAAATGGAACAGAAGAAAAGCCAAATGAAGCAGGTTTAGCTTTCTATGACAGAGTTTTTGATGAGTGTCTCAAATATGGCATTGAACCTGTTATCACTCTCAATCACTTCAACACACCTTTTGAATTTTACTATTCTGGAGGCTGGAAAAATCGTGAATTGATTGGTCACTTTGCCCGTTATGCTGAAACGGTCTTCAAACGCTACAAAGACAAGGTTAAATATTGGATGACCATCAATGAAATCAATATGATTTTGAGCCTTCCTCTGGTTGGTGGTCTCATTAACCCGACCAAGGAAGAAAATGTAACTCAGGCTAAATATCAAGGTGCTCATTATCAATTGGTAGCTTCTGCTCTGGCTGTTAAAATTGGTAAAGAAATTAATCCAGATTTCCAAATTGGCTGCATGATGGGAGCTGGTATGACCTATCCTTACTCTTGCAATCCAGAAGATGTCTGGGAAGCTTACCAAGAAAACGAAAAAGAATATGCCCTCATTGATGTTCAAGTTAAAGGTGTTTACCCTTATTCATTGACTAATAAGCTAAAACGTGAAGGTATTGAGCTTGATATAACTGATGAAGATTTGACAATTCTTAAGGAAAATACGGTTGATTTTGTTGGACTCAGCTACTATTCATCGCGTTTAACTGCAGCAGATAAAGCAAGTTTGCAACGTGCAGGAGCTAATCTTAACAGCACACTAAAAAATCCTTACCTCAAATCAAATGATTTTGGCTGGCAGTCTGATCCACTTGGCTTCAGAATTACTTTGAACGAACTTTATTCTCGTTATCAATTGCCACTCTTTGTTGTGGAAAATGGCTATTCTGCACTTGAAAAAATGGAAGACAATAATCCAATCGAAGACGACTACCGTATCGATTACATTAGAGATCATCTTAAAGAGCTAAAAAATGCCATGGATGATGGTGTTGAGATTATTGGATACACACCGTGGTCAGGAATTGATATTATCAGTGCAAGTTCAGGTATGATTGAAAAACGTTACGGTCTCATCTATGTTGATCTTGACGATGAAGGTAATGGAAGTCTAGATCGTACTCCTAAAAAATCCTATCATTGGTATCAAAAAGTTATCTCTTCGAACGGAGCAGACCTATAAACTCATAAAGCAAGACAATTCGTTTTGCTTTTTTCTTTACTTATGGATAAAATACTTTTATGACTAAAACTAAAATTTGGGAAAATGTTTCCATCATACAATTAAAAGCAAAAGATGCTATTACAAATTTTACCGAAAATGCTAAGTTAGTTTATGTTCTCTCGGGAAAAATTGAAGTGGCTTTTGATGATTACACCATGACTTTTGGATTAGGTGAATTTTTTGTAGTACCTAATTTTACAACTGTCAAAATTTTGAATGCTGAAAGAAGTAGTCGATTCTATGCTATGGAATTCGCTTATTGGTCTGAAAATGAGGACAAGGGAAAGATAGACGTTTTTGAAGGTGATTCAAAGAGTAAAGGGGAAGCCAGTAATTCAACCCTATCACAATCTTTAGGTAGGATGTTACGCCTTTATTATTTGGAAAAAGAGTCAGCATCTTACTGGGAGGTAAATGCCCTTTACTTTCAGATTATCAGTAAGTTGGAACAGAAGTATCTGGTTAAACTAGAAGGAAATAAGTGGCAACTATCAGTTGAAAATATAGAAGCTTATCTTAATCAGAATATTTCTGAGGATTTGTCCCTTGAAGGTCTAGCTGAGGTCTTCTATGTCTCCAAACAATCCATGTCCCGTTTCATGAAGAAGCATTTCGACATATCTTTTAGCAAGTATCTCCAAGAGAAACGTTTTGAAAAACTTGAACTTTTATTAGCCACAAGTGATACTCCAATTAACAGCTTGGTTTATGAAGTGGGTTTTAAAAATCTCAATTCTTTTAACCGCTTATTTAGAAAGAAATATAACCTGTCTCCCAGAGAATGGCGCCAAGGACATAGTAAAGAAGTAGGCAATAGTACTGAAACAGAAGAAAAACTAAGCTTTGATGATTTCCAATCCTTTATGGAGGATTCAAAAAGTAATTTTAGTTTTAATGCTAACCAAAGTAAAAAGTCTCAGTCCCCCAAGTATATTTGGAATCTCTTAAATCTTGAGGCTTTAGGAGATTATCAGACTTATAGGAAAATCAAGTTTATACAATCCAAACTTACTTTGGATACGTTGCGCTTTCCACTTGATTTACAGAAGAAGGAAGAGGTATATTTTGATAGTTTCCTGGATTTTTTAGAGGACAGGCAGATTAAGCCTTATATGGTGATAGACTTGTCAGATTCTATTTCCAATAATCGCAGTTTAAATTATTTAAAAAGTCTATATCAACGTTATGGAGCTAAACAATTCAGTCAATATTACATTGAATTCCGCAGTCAGGTAATCAGTCAAGAAACTGTTAGTGAGTACAAGCGCCTTTGTTTTGCCCTAAAACAAATGAGCTCAGACCTTCAATGTGGTTTTGGCGACTTTAATATCTATGCTGATAAAGACAAAATGGAACAACTTATGGGGTATTCTGATTTAGAAGATAGTATTGATTTCATCGCAATTGAAGCATTGCCCATTGTCAAAGAACCTAGCCTATATTCATCAAGAGAGAATATCGTTCTAGGTTCAAATGTAAAAGCAATTTCACGTAAAATTGATGATTTTTTAGCTATTAGCAGAACCAGAGTTCCTTTTATTTTATCAGGTTATAATTTAACAGCTGACAATTTGGATGACATCAATGACTCAGCCTATAAGTCGGGGTATTGTTTGGCCTTTTTAGAACATAATGAAGATAAATTTGCAAAAATCGGTTATGCTAGTTTGCTAGATAATTGGAGTTTAGAACTGGCTAATTCTGCGGAATTTATTGGTTTATCTGGGCTCGTTACCAAATCTGGCTTGCCTAAGGTAGAATTATTTGCCTATGACTTTAAAAGTCGTCTACAGGATTACCTTATTGCCAAAGAGGATGGACTTATTTTGACCACTGATAGGGCAGGATCCTATACTATTTTGGCGCATAATCATCAAAAGTTAACGGATTACTATTCTAGCAGTAGGGATATTAATCTTCATGAAAGTCAAAACTATGTTTTTGAGACTCAAGGGCGACATTTACAAGTTGAACTTACTAATATTCCAAATGGAACCTATCAGGTAACCTTTACTATTTTAGGACCAAATGATGGTAATGCCCTTGACGAAGCTAGGAAATACACGGCTTTGAAACAATTTGATGTAAGAATGCTTGATTTTTTAAAGTCACGAATTCAACCAACTATTTACCAAAAACAGGTCCAAGTGCATGATTCTAAGTTACTTGAGAAGCTTATCCTCAAACCTTTAGAAGTTATCCTTGTTGAATTTAGGAGACTTTTGTAGTGAATAATAAAAAAGTATCAAATAAGTTGGTACTTTTTTATTTTGACTTTTTTATTTTTTTAAAAGTCTGTAAAAATGATGGAGTAGACAAGTTAAAAGTGACAAGTCATTTTCTTAGCTAAGGTCTATAATAATAAATGTAAACGATAACAAAACAAAAAACGGAGGTCATCTCATGACTAAACTTAAATTCGGTATCATCGGATGTGGTGGAATTGCTAACAGCAAACATTTCCCAGCTCTTGCTAAACTATCAGACAAACTTGAAATCGTCGCTTTCTGTGACGTTATTGAAGAACGTGCTGCTAAAGCAGCAGCAGAATACGGTGCAGAAGGAGCTCTTGTAACAACAGACTACCGAGACATCGCTAACCTCCCTGACATTGATGTTATCCATGTTTTGACACCAAACGTATCCCACTCAGAAATTACAGTTGCCTCACTTGAAGGTGGCAAACACGTTATGTGTGAAAAACCAATGGCTATCAACTATGAAGAAGCTAAAGCTATGCTAGATGCAGCAAAACGCACTGGTAAAAAATTGACTATCGGTTACCAAAACCGTTTCCGTGCAGATTCATTGGCAACCAAAGACGCTTGTGAAGCAGGTGAACTTGGTGATATCTACTTCGCTAAAGCACACGCAATTCGCCGTAAAGGTGTTCCAACTTGGGGTGTATTCCCAGATAAATCAAAACAGGGTGGCGGACCACTTATTGATATCGGTACACACGCTCTTGACTTGACACTTTGGTATATGGATAACTATGAACCAGCAATGGTTCTTGGTTCAACTTACCAAAAACTCAAAGATAACCCAATGGGTAACATGTTCGGACCATGGGATCCAGAAACATTTGAAACTGAAGATTCAGCCTTCGGTTTGATTAAAATGAAAAATGGTGCAACAATCTTCCTTGAAGCAGCATGGGCCCTTAACATGATTAACCCTAAAGAAGCACAAGTTACACTTTGTGGTGACAAAGGCGGAGCTGAAATGTTTGGTGCAGCTTTCATGGACCAAGGATATGTTGTCTTTAACAAGGCTGCCCATGGTCAATTGGAAGAAACAAAACCTTCTGAAGCTGGTGGTGTCTTTGGATTTGCAGGTGCAAGCCTTGAGCAACGTGATGCAGAAGCACAACAATGGATTGATGCTATCATCAACGATAAAGAACCAATGGTTAAACCAGAACAAGCTATCGTAGTTACTCGTATCCTTGAAGCTATCTACAAATCAGCTGAAACTGGTCAAGTTGTAGTCTTTGAAGACTAATAGATAACTAAAACATGTAACTAAGTATGATATTGGCATGAGGTAGAAAACATGACAGAAAAGAAATTACATTTTGGAATTATCGGATTTGGTTTTATGGGTCAAACTCATGCCAAAATGATTACTGATGATTTAGATTACGCAGAATTGATTGCAGTTTGTGACGCTAATAAATTGCAATTGGAAAATGCTGCTCAAGGTTACGATACCTATCTTAAAGCAGATGAATTGCTTAAAGATGACCGCATCGATACTGTGATTATTGCGGTTCCTAACCACCTCCACTTGGAAATGGTTAAGAAAGTTGTTGCAGCAGGTAAAGATGTTATCTGTGAAAAACCAGCTGCGATGAATGCTACTGAGTTTGAAGAAATGCAAAGAGTAACAGAAGAAGCAGGTGTTCGCTTCACTATCCACCATCAACGTCGTTGGGATAAGGATTACAACATTGCTAAAGAAGTTTACCAAAGTGGTACTTTAGGAAAAACCTACACTATCCAAAATAGCCTCTACGGTTTCAACGGTAATATGCATGACTGGCATGTTTACCCAGAATTCGGTGGCGGAATGCTCTACGACTGGGGGATTCATCTTCTTGACCAAATGCTTTACATGGTTGACAGCAAGCTAGTTGCAGTCTACGCCACTGTCAAAAATGTTATCAATACTGATGTTGATGATTACTTCAATATTCAATTGCAGTTTGAGAATGGTGTTACCGGTCAAGTTGAGCTTGGAACGTATTTCCTAAGTAATGAAGATGGCTGGTTCGAACGTCATTGGTTCCTTGGTGGTAATGAGGGAAGTGCTAAGATTGATGGTTTCCACCCACAGGGTGAAATCACTCGTACAACAGATTTTCTTCGCAATGTTCCAGGTCAAATCACAATGACAGCTGCTGGTCCAACACGTTCATTCGGTCCAGCACCAGAAGGTCGTATCGTGACAGAAGCTCTTCCAGAAGTGAATGTCAGTCACCGTGATTACTTCGATCGTTATTATGATTATGTCACAGGCAAAGGTGAATTAATTGTTAAACCTGAAGAAATTCATCGTTTGATGAAACTCATGGATGCTATACGTGTCTCTGCAGCAGAGCACCGCAGCGTATCTTTTGAATAAAATTGACGACAGAGTGGGAGCTCGCTTATGAGCGGGCTCCCTTTATATAGAAAGTATGAAAGGAATAGAATCGCAAAGCGCATATCCATGGAGGATGCAGGTAGCTGGTTCTAGGTAATTTACAATGAAATTAGGTCTTGTATCAGCCATTTTGGACAATGCCACATTTGAAGAATTGATTGATGTTGTTGCAGGAAATGGTCTTGACTGTGTTGAAGTGGCTTGCTGGCCACAAGGAAAAGCTGCTCGCCGTTATGCAGGTGTCTCTCACATCGATGTTGCTAATTTGACAGCGGAAAAAGCAGCAGAGCTCAACGCTTATGCAAATTCTAAAGGTGTTGAAATCTCATCTTTAGCTTACTATCCAAATCCACTTGATGAAGATTTGGAAAAACGTCAAGAAGTCATTGATCATCTTTATAAAGTTATTGATGGCTCAGCAATCTTGGGTGTCAACATGGTGACAACTTTCATCGGCCGTATGCCAAGTAAATCTGTTTCAGAAAACTTAGCTGAAGTTAAAAAAGTTTGGCCAGCCATTCTTGAATATGCGGCAGACAAGAGTGTTAAAATCGCCATTGAAAACTGTCCAATGCTCTTCACAGAAGATGAGTGGCCAGGCGGACAAAACCTTTTCACAACACCAGCTATCTGGCGTCAAGTCTTCGAAGTCCTTCCATACGATAACTTGGGAATTAACTATGACCCATCACACTTTGTATGGCAACATATTGACTATATTGCACCACTTTATGAATTCAAAGATAAAATCTTCCACGTTCATTACAAAGACATCAAAGTTTACCAAGACAAACTCAAAGATGTAGGAGTTATGGCAACACCGCTTCAATACATGAGTCCAAAACTTCCAGGACTTGGTGATGTCGATTGGGGTAAATACGTATCAGCCCTTACTGATATTGGCTTTGATGGCTATACTTGTATCGAAGTTGAAGATAAAGCTTTTGAAAAAACTGACCGTGATGTTAAAAACTCAATCACTCTCAGTGCCCGTTACCTTCGCAATTATGTGATTTAATAGAAAAAGAGGAAATAAGATGGCAATTAAAAATGCTGTGAGCTTGTATAGCTTGCAAGATGAATTCATGAATGGTCGTATGTCACTTGAAGACATCATGGCTTTCCTAGATGAAAATGAGGTTCCTGGATTTGAAATTCTTCCAGACCAAATGTTACATGGCACTCCAAACCCAACAGAAGAAACATTGGCTGAGTGGGATCGTATCATGGCAAAAACAAAATCTAAACCTGTTTGTGCCGATGTTTTCTTGAACACAAACCTTTATAACAACCGTGAATTGACACAAAAAGAATGTGTTGACCTCTTGATTGAAGAAATCAAATTGGCCAACCGTCTTGGTTTCAAATTGATTCGCTTGGTATCAATGGTCCCAGCCTTTGTTATTGAACCACTCTTGCCGTATGCTGAAAAATACGATGTAACTATCGCACTTGAAATTCACGCTGGTATGAGCTTTAATGAACCAGAAACAGCTGAGTTCATTAAAGAGATGAAACGTGTTAACTCACCATACTGTGGTTTGGTTGTGGATACTGGTATCTTCTGTGACCGCATTCCACGTGTCTTCTGTGAGTTTAACAAACAGGTTCTTGGTGTAAATCCTGACGTTATCGACTATTTCAATGCTTTCTTTGATAAAGGTCTTGATGGAACTCACGCTTTTGATGAAAACCACAATATGCAACCTGAATTGGCTGCTATGGCTGAGCCAAAAGACATGCCATTTATCATGTTGGCTGATGGTTATGAAAATACGCCATTGACAGTTTTAGATGATGTTATGCCTTATATCAAACATTTCCACTTCAAACTGTGGGAAATGACTGAGGAAGGCATCGAATACTCTATTGATTACAAGAAAATTCTCCAATACCTCCATGACAAAGGTTATGATGGCTATGTAGCAACTGAATATGAAGGCAATCGCTGGATTCTTCCTGGAAACCCAATGGTTGAAAAAGAACAAGTTGCTGCTCACCAAAAACTCTTGCGTGAAGCCATTGCAGAGATTGAAGGATAGGAGGAAGAAAACATGTTTGATAATAACGTCTTTAAAAAAGATTCATGCAAAAACACAGTAGTTGATGGTAAAGTAGTTGGATTTGAGCTTGAAACCTACATCACTTATTACCGTGCCATTCCATTGTCAATGGTAAATGAAATTGCTGTTAAAGTTGATGGCGTTGAAGTTCCACGCGAAGCCATCACTTGTAGTGCAGAAGGTAAAGATTGGTTTACCTTGGATGAAATGACAACCGTGACAACATACAAATGGGAATATGATGTTCCATTGAAAATTCGTGTTGCTCAAGAAGGTGGTTTGTCAAAAGGCGAACACGATGTTGAATTGACAGTTGAAACACGTACGGCCTATATTCCAATCCCAATCCACGGGGTAAACTCACGTAAAGTTACTATTGCTTAGTTCGTTGTTAAAAAGAAATCCTGCAATCAATCTCCTTGCAGGATTTTCTAGTAAAGTCTAAAGTTGTGAAAGGAAAAATGATGACTCAAAAAATTATTGGTATCGACCTTGGTGGGACTAGTGTTAAACTAGCAATTATTTCTCAAGAGGGAGACATTCTTGAAAAATGGTCTATTCCAACAAATATTCTAGATAATGGTCAACATGTCGTACCTGATATTATCGCTTCAATTCAAGAAAAATTGGACTTGTTCCAACTAACTCCTGCAGATTTTGTTGGTATTGGTATGGGGTCCCCTGGTAAAGTGGATGGCACAGCTGCTACCGTTATTGGAGCCTACAATCTTGGTTGGTCTGAGCTTCAAGAGATTGGTAAATCTTTTAAAGAAGCTTTTGCTCTGCCATTTTTCATCGGAAATGACGCCAATGTGGCAGCTCTTGGTGAACAATGGAAAGGTGCTGGTCAAGGCAATTCTGATGTGGTTGTGTTCACCTTGGGGACTGGTGTCGGCGGTGGTATCGTGGCTAATGGACAGCTAGTTACTGGTCAAGACGGTGCAGCTGGTGAAATCGGTCATCTGACGGTAGATACCGAATATGGATTTGCCTGTACTTGTGGCAAGAAAGGCTGTTTGGAAGCTGTAGCTTCAGCAACTGGTATCGTGAATTTGGCCCATAAGTTTTCAACTGACTATGAAGGTGACTCAGCCATCAAGGAAGCTATTGATAATGGCGATGAAGTGACCTCTAAAGATATTTTTGATGCTGCCAAAGAGGGTGATGTTTATGCAAACTTGATTGTTGATAAGTTTGTTCACTACCTTGGCCTAGCAGTTTCTCATATTGCCAATACCCTTAGTCCAAGCCATATCGTTATTGGTGGCGGGGTCTCAGCAGCTGGTGAATTTTTACGCGCAAAAATAGCAGAGCAGGCTTATGATTATACCTTCCCACAAATCCGCCAAACCTGTCAAATTGTTTTGGCAGAGTTAGGTAATGATGCTGGTGTTATTGGGGCAGCTCAATTGGTAAAATTAAGTTTGGGATAAAAGATAATGAACTATCGTGTTCAAAACATGATAGTTTTTTCTTGGTAATTGAGCCTAAAAATATCCTTTAATTAAATAGGAAGAAAGTTGATAAAATCAAGGTTTTCTAGGAAAAAAATAGTAAAAAACTTTGTTTTGAATCGTCTAAAAGCTCAGAATTTTGGTAAAATAGAAGTATTATGTGAGAGGAGGTGGCACGGTGGCAAATTCCATTTTACAAACGATGCAGGATATCGAAAATGAAGCTAAAGCAGTTTTAGCGGATTATGATAGCCAAATTCAAGGATTACGCTCACAATCAGCGAATCAATTGGATAGCATTAAAACGGATTGTGACCAGAAAACTCAAGCTGAGGTAGCAGCACTTGAAGAAGACTTAACGAAAGAAACAGCTCTTTTGAAAGAAAAACTAGCTGATACCATTGCTAAAAATGACAGCAACGTCAGATCAGTCTTGACTGATAAAAAAGACGATCTGGTTCAGCAAATTGTGGACAGGGTGGTAGAAAAATATGGCAATTAGTCAAATGAAGAAGATTTCTATCGTCTTCTCAAAAGAAAATCTTGACCCTGTTTTGTTGGCCTTGCAAGAATCAGAAACTGTTGAGGTTCGTGAGATTGCTCAGATGACTAACTGGCAAGAAGCCTTTGAAGAAGAAAAGGTTGACTTACCGCTTATTCATCAAATTGATGCCAAAACTCAGGAAGTCTTAGCAGGTGAAGAAGCTCTGTCTTACCTATCGCGTAGACAGCAGACTTTGGAAAATACCATCGAAAAATTGCGTCACTTCAT
Source organism: Streptococcus henryi DSM 19005 (assembly GCF_000376985.1). Taxonomy (GTDB): domain Bacteria; phylum Bacillota; class Bacilli; order Lactobacillales; family Streptococcaceae; genus Streptococcus; species Streptococcus henryi. The sequence goes on along the minus strand of NZ_AQYA01000033.1, from coordinate 141,078 downwards.
TCCTAAAGAGGGAATGATTCAAGCGCTTAAAAAAGAGGATTATGTCCTTTCTTTCGAAGAACTTGAGCAATTTGGCCAAGATAATTCGGCTGAAGACTTGATTGATCAAGTCACCAAAAAAATCAGTCGTGTTTATTCTTTGGAACGTAAAATAGGTAAAAATGAGTCTGAAATTGCTAGCTTGACTAAATGGAAGAATCTTGAAGTCACACCAAAAGAGTTACGACAATTTGATTTTATCAGAGCAGTTATTGGTACAATACCTAAGACTGAAGATGATAATCTCTACCGTCTCTTTAAAGCTAATGAAGCTATTGAGGTTCAAGAAATCTTCAATTCTGAAATTGAATATGGTGTCCTTACCTTCTTTGATGCCAAGGCAGATATAAACCTGCATGATTACGGTTTTAAAGCCTTTGACTATGACAAAGATATCTTACCAGCGCAAGCTATTTCTCAAATGCAAGCCAAAAATCAAGATTGGTCAAAAGAAAAAGATAGCTTAATTGAAGAACTAAAAGGTTCGCAACAAGCTCTGCAAGACTTAGAAGTGCAAACGGATTATGTTCTAGGACTCTACAACCGTCAAGAGGTTAAGAAACACTTAGCCAGCACCAAGCATTTGGTTGCCCTTGAAGGTTGGGTTCAAGAAAATGAGGTTGCTCTCCTTAGAAACGAAATTACATCTCAATTTGGAGATAGCGTCTATGTCCAAGAACTTGATGTGGCTAAGGAAGATTGGGATCAGGTTCCGATTAAACTTAAGAACCACCCTCTCGTTGAACCTTTTGAATTAGTTACAGAGATGTATTCTCTGCCTAAATACAATGAAAAAGACCCAACACCATTTTTAGCACCATTCTACTTTGTCTTCTTTGGTATGATGGTTGCCGACCTTGGTTATGGTCTCTTGATGTTTGTTGGGACGCTTTTAGCTCTTAAATCCTTTAATTTAAACAAGGGAATGGCACGTTTCATGAGGTTCTTTAATCTCTTGGGAATTGCGGTTAGCCTATGGGGCTTGGTTTATGGTTCCTTCTTTGGAGCGGATCTTCCCTTCCACCTATTGAGTACGACAAATGATGTCATGACCATTCTCATGCTTTCAGTAGTCTTCGGTTTCATCACTGTACTCTTTGGTATGATTCTTGGCGGTCTGCAGAATCTCCGTATGAAGGACTATGCAGAAGCCTATAATTCAGGTTTTGCCTGGGTTGGTATCCTTGGGGGAATCGCAATGCTGGCAGTTGGAACACTTTTGCCAAGCTTATCCTTCCTAGTAAGTCTTGGAGCAATCCTTGCCATCATCAATGCCATTGGTATTTTGGTGGTATCAGTTATCCAAAGTAAGGGTCTTGGAGGACTTGGATCAGGTCTCTTCAATCTATACAATATTAGCTCATATGCAGGTGACCTTGTCAGCTTCACACGTTTGATGGCCCTTGGTTTATCAGGAGCAAGTATTGGACAAGCCTTTAACTTGATTGTTGGTATCTTCCCAACAGGTGCGAGATTCACTATCGGTATCGTGGTATTTGTGGTATTACATGCCATTAATATTTTCCTATCTCTGCTTTCAGGTTATGTGCATGGCGCACGTCTCATGTTCGTAGAGTTCTTCGGTAAATTTTACACAGGTGGCGGACGTGCTTTCGCTCCCCTAAAATCTGCTGAAAAGTATATTAAAATTAAAAAATAAGTTCAATTGGAGGACAATTAAAATGGAACAATTAGCAAACTATTTCTCACAATACGGTGGCGCATTCTTCGCTTCACTTGGTATCGTTTTGGCAGTTGGTTTTGCAGGTATGGGTTCTGCACTTGGTGTTGGTAAAGCTGGACAAGCTGCCGCTGCACTTTTGAAAGAACAACCTGAAAAATTTGCACAAGCTCTTATCCTTCAACTTTTGCCAGGTACACAAGGTCTTTACGGATTCGTTATCGGTATTTTGATTTGGTTGCAATTAACACCAGAAATGCCAGTAGCAACAGGACTTGCTTACTTCTTCGTAGCACTTCCAATCGCAATCGTTGGTTACTTCTCAGCTAAACACCAAGGTAATGTTGCCGTTGTCGGTATGCAAATCTTGGCTAAACGCCCAGAAGAATTCATGAAGGGTGCCATCCTTGCTGCCATGGTAGAAACTTATGCCATCCTCGCATTCGTTGTATCATTCTTGTTGACACTTCGTGTAGGATAATCTCCGAAAAGTTATAAAATAACAGAGAGATTAACCAAGGTTACATCTCAAATCTATGGAGGAGGTATTCTATGAGTGATGTTAATCGCTTAAAAACATCTATTATTGAACAATCTCACCAAGAAGGACAGGCAAAGTTAGCGGAAGCTAAAGCTCAAGTGGAAAAAGATTTTGAAGCGCGCAAAGCTCATCTTTTATTTGAAAAAGATGCAGAGCGCCAAAGTCAAATCAAGGCTGTTAATCAGCGTTTTCAAATTGAAGCTCAGCAAATTCGCAACCAAGAGCGCCAGTCAACCTTGGTGTCAAAACAAAAAATATTAAAAGAGCTGTTTGCAGCAGCCTTGGACAAGATGACGGCATGGAGCGCAGCTGATGAGCTTGCCTTCCTTCAAAAAATCTTGCCTAAGTATGCTGGACAAGCAGTCAGCGTTCAGTTTGGTGACATCACAGCAAATAAGTTTTCATCGTCTGATCTTGAACAAGTCAAACAAGCTTTCCCAAATGTGACCTTTGAAGCGTCAGCTATTGCCAGAGAGGCTGGTTTTGTTGTGTCAGATGGTAAGGTTGATGATACTTACTTATTTGCTAACTTGATTGATTCTATCTACAAAGAAGAAAGTTCACGTATCGCTGCTGACATTTTTAAAGAGAATTAAGAGGAGGAATCTCAATGGATACCAATCTTTTCTCACAAATTAATACAACAATTAGTGTCAAAGAAGCGAGTGTTGTTACAGTAGACCAATTTCAAAAACTCTTGCAGGCAGGAGACAAGGAAAATCTTTCTCTCCTCTTGCAGGCCACACCTTATCACCTATCAGCTGAGGATTTAGATGATCTTAACATCATTGATGATATCCTTATGAAAGAGTTGGCAAGTGAATACCAGTGGGCTTTTGAAGAAGCACCAGACAAGACTATTGTGACCATGTTTTCATTGCGTTACGTTTATCATAATATCAAGGCTTTGTTAAAAGCTCGCGCTTCTAAGCAAGATTTGTCTCACCTGCTTATTCCAATTGGTGAGCAATCTTTGGGAGCTCTTGAGCATTTGGTTTCAGCCCTTAGTTCAGAATTCTTCCCAGAATTCATGGTCCAAGAGCTCCAATCCATCTGGTCTGAATATGAAGGCTACCACGATGTCCGTGTTTTAGAAATTGGTGCCGATTTAGCTTATTTCAAACACTTGAAAAAAATAGCTACAGATTTTGACAATCCAGTCTTTAATCAAGCTATTATGCTAATGATTGACTTCTATAACGTCATCACAGTAAAACGTGCCTTTGCACAAGACAAACCAAAGAGTTTCATGTTGCAACTCTTGTCTGATGAAGGTAGCATGACTGCCAATGAATTCATTGCACTTGAAGAAGAAGGTGGTTTGATTAGCTGGTTTAATCAGATTAATCCAGACCATTTCACCCTTGCCCTAGCTGATTTTGAAGAAAAAATGAGTCAGGGAAGAGCGGGTGCAGTTGATTTGGAATATCTCTATGACCTCATGCAGTTCCACTTATTGGAAGAGGCAAGATATCAAACAGACGGACCACTAGTCCTAGCTCGATATTTATTAGGTCGTGAGTTCGAAGTTAAAAACATGCGTTTGCTTTTGTCGGCTTTCTGTAATGAATTGCCATTGGATGCTGTAAAAGAAAGGATGAGACCGATTTATGGACAATAAAAAATACAAAATTGGTGTTATTGGCAATCGTGATGCCATTCTTCCTTTCCGAATGATTGGTTTTCAAACCTTTCCGGTCAATCATGCTCAAGATGCTATTAATACGCTGCGTAAGCTAGCTAGAGATCATTATGGCATCGTTTATTTGACAGAAGATATTGCAGCAGAAATTCCAGACACTATCGCCTACTATGACAGTCAAGTAACACCTGCAGTTATTCTTATCCCAACCCATAAAGGGGCAACTGGGCTAGGACTTCAGCGTGTTCAGGATAATGTGGAGAAGGCTGTCGGACAGAACATCCTCTAACTCACCACCTATGGTTGGCGCTAAAGCATCTAACCATAGGACGGCAAACCCGATAGGGTTTTGCCTAGGTGCCTTACTAGCTCGAAACCAAAAAGGTATCGTTTTTGGTTTCTCACGTCGTAGAAGGTTACAATTTATACGAGGGTGTAGTCGTCGCCTACTAGTATTTAGGAATTGAACCATTAGACACTAGGTCAAAACGTTATGGATTTGTCCGAGCGCCTTACTAGCTCTAAATCAAAAAATAATGTTTTTTGATTTCTTATCGTTCTAGTCTGTCATTATTCAGGAATTGATACATTAGAAACTTTGTTTAAGGAGGAAAATCTTGAGCCAAGGAAAAATTATTAAAGTTTCAGGGCCACTTGTTGTGGCATCTGGTATGCAAGAAGCCAACATTCAAGATATTTGTCGTGTTGGTGACTTGGGCTTGATCGGTGAAATTATTGAAATGCGCCGTGACCAAGCATCTATTCAAGTATATGAAGAAACATCAGGAATCAGCCCAGGGGAACCTGTAGTTACTACAGGTAGCCCATTGTCAGTTGAATTGGGCCCTGGTTTGATTTCAGAAATGTTTGATGGGATTCAACGCCCACTCGATCGCTTTAAAAAAGCAACAGACAGTGATTTCTTGATTCGTGGTGTCGAGCTTCCAAGTCTTGACCGCGAAGCTAAATGGACATTCACACCAAGTCTTGAAGTAGGAGCAGAAGTTTCTACTGGTGATATTCTTGGTACTGTTCAAGAAACACTTGTTATCGAGCACCGCATCATGGTACCAAACCGTGTTGCTGGTAAACTGATTTCAATTTCAGCAGGTGACTTCACTGTTGAAGATACTGTTTATGAAATTGAACAAGCTGATGGTTCTGTCTACAAAGGGACCCTCATGCAAAAATGGCCAGTACGTCGTGGCCGTCCAGTTGCGCAGCGTCTTATTCCAGAACAACCACTGATTACAGGACAACGTGTTATTGATACTTTCTTCCCTGTAACTAAAGGTGGAGCTGCAGCTGTTCCTGGACCATTCGGTGCTGGTAAAACAGTCGTTCAACACCAAATCGCTAAATTTGCTAACGTAGACATCGTTATCTATGTTGGTTGTGGGGAACGTGGTAATGAAATGACTGACGTATTGAACGAATTCCCAGAATTGATTGACCCAAATACTGGTCAATCTATCATGGAGCGTACAGTTTTGATTGCCAATACATCAAACATGCCCGTTGCTGCCCGTGAAGCGTCAATCTATACAGGTATCACAATCGCAGAATACTTCCGCGATATGGGTTACTCTGTTGCCATCATGGCTGACTCAACATCTCGTTGGGCCGAAGCCCTTCGTGAAATGTCAGGTCGTTTGGAAGAAATGCCTGGTGATGAAGGTTATCCAGCTTACCTTGGTAGCCGTATCGCTGAGTACTACGAACGTGCAGGACGTGCCCGCGTGCTTGGTAGCGACGGTCGTGAAGGAACAATTACTGCTATCGGTGCCGTATCACCTCCAGGAGGAGATATTTCAGAGCCTGTAACGCAAAATACACTTCGTATCGTTAAAGTCTTCTGGGGACTTGATGCACCGCTTGCACAACGTCGACACTTCCCAGCTATCAACTGGTTATCATCATACTCACTTTATAAAGATGAGATTGGGGCTTATATCGATAAAACCCAAAATACAACTTGGGCAAGCAAGGTAACACGTGCTATGAACATTTTGCAACGTGAATCAAGCTTGGAAGAAATCGTTCGTTTGGTTGGTATTGATTCCTTGTCAGACCAAGACCGTTTGACTATGGAAATTGCCAAACAAATCCGTGAAGACTATCTTCAACAAAATGCCTTTGACTCTGTTGATACCTTCACATCATTTGACAAACAAGAAGCTATGCTTAATAATATCCTCAACTTTGCGGATGAAGCAGAAAAAGCTTTGGATTTAGGTGCATACTTCACTGAGATTATTGACGGAACTGTCGAAGTCCGTGACCGTATGGCACGTAGTAAATACATTTCAGAAGAAAATCTTGATCAAATCAAGGCACTTTCTACTGAAGCACAAGAAGCCATTCATCAAGTACTAGCGAAGGGAGGAATGTAGCATGAGTGTTCTTAAAGAATATCGAACAGTTAGCGAAGTTGTCGGCCCTTTGATGATTGTAGACCAAGTAGAAGGTGTACAATACAACGAGTTGGTTGAAATCAAACTCCATGATGGTGAACTTCGTCAAGGACAAGTCTTGGAAGTCCATGAAGACAAGGCTATGGTTCAGTTGTTTGAAGGTTCAAGTGGTATCAACCTTGAAAAAGCAAAAGTACGCTTTACAGGTCACCCTCTTGAATTGGCCGTGTCTGAAGATATGGTTGGTCGTATCTTCAACGGTATGGGTAAACCAATCGATGGTGGACCAGACTTGATTCCAGAAAAATATATGGATATTGATGGACAAGCCATCAACCCAGTGGCGCGTGACTATCCCGATGAATTTATCCAAACAGGGATTTCAGCCATCGACCACCTTAACACGCTTGTTCGTGGTCAAAAACTCCCTGTATTCTCAGGTTCAGGTCTGCCTCACAATGAATTGGCAGCTCAGATTGCCCGTCAAGCAGCGGTATTGAATTCCGATGAAAACTTTGCCGTAGTCTTTGCGGCTATGGGTATTACCTTTGAAGAAGCGGAATTCTTCATGAATGACCTTCGTCAAACAGGTGCCATCGACCGTTCTGTACTCTTTGTCAACTTAGCAAATGACCCAGCTATCGAGCGTATTGCGACTCCTCGTATCGCCTTGACAACTGCGGAATACCTTGCCTATGAAAAAGACATGCACGTATTGGTTATCATGACTGACATGACTAACTACTGTGAGGCCCTTCGTGAGGTTTCTGCAGCTCGTCGTGAAGTACCAGGTCGTCGTGGTTACCCAGGTTACCTTTACACTAACTTGTCAACGCTTTATGAGCGTGCAGGACGTTTGGTTGGTAAGAAAGGTTCTGTGACACAGATTCCAATCCTTACCATGCCTGAGGATGACATCACTCACCCAATCCCTGACTTGACTGGTTATATCACTGAAGGACAAATCATCCTATCACATGAATTGTACAATTCAGGTTACCGTCCACCAATCAATGTTTTGCCATCACTTTCTCGTCTTAAAGACAAGGGTTCAGGTGAAGGTAAGACACGTGGTGACCATGCGGCTACTATGAACCAGCTCTTTGCTGCCTATGCCCAAGGGAAACAAGCAGCAGAACTCGCTGTCGTACTGGGTGAATCAGCCCTTTCTGAAACCGATAAATTGTACGTTCAATTTACCAAACGTTTCGAAGAAGAGTACATCAACCAAGGCTTTACGACAAACCGAAGCATCGAGGATACCCTCAATCTTGGTTGGGAATTGCTGTCAATTCTTCCTCGTACCGAACTCAAACGTATCAAAGACGATATGTTGGATCAGTATTTGCCACAGACAAAAGCTGATTCTGACAAATAATCGTGAAAGGGGTGTAACCTATGGCACGATTAAATGTAAAGCCAACTCGTATGGAGTTGAGCAACCTAAAAGAACGTCTCAAAACAGCAACGCGTGGGCATAAATTGCTCAAAGACAAACGTGATGAGCTCATGCGTCGCTTCGTTGATTTGATCCGTGAAAATAATGTCCTTCGTAAAGAAGTTGAAGCTGCCTTGGTGACAAATATGCGAGACTTTGTCCTGGCTAAATCACTTGAAAACACCCTCATGGTAGAGGAGATGTTTGCAGTCCCAACCAAAGAAGTGCAACTATTTATCGAAACCGAAAACGTCATGAGTGTTAACGTTCCTAAGATGCACAGTCAAGTGGACAACCCTTATGGCGATGATGAGGGGGACGTGGTCTACAGTTATCTGGCTTCTAACAGCGAGATGGACGCAACCCTTCAGGCTATGGAAGGCTTGGTTGAAAAATTGCTGCGCTTGGCAGAGGTTGAAAAATCTTGTCAGCTGATGGCGGATGAAATTGAGAAAACGCGTCGCCGTGTAAACGGGCTGGAGTACTCAACCATTCCACAACTGGAAGAAACCATTCACTACATCGAACTCAAGCTTGAAGAAGCAGAGCGCGCTAACCTCGTGCGTATCATGAAGGTCAAATAAACAAGAATCCTATCTTAACTTATGTTGAGCTAGGATTTTTTTGTCTAGAATCACTCCGATAAACTCACTTAGACGTTTTGAAATTCAAAAATCTACTTTCTTATTCTCAAATATAGTCAAAATCAGACAAGGAAACGAGACGAAGGGGGGTAGGGCAGGCTGATAGTGACGATGTATCAAAGATAATTCAAAGAGCATTAAGCCTTCTTACTTATTCTTAGATACGCCTTTGTTAGCTAGACTCGACCATTTTGGAATTTTGTTGAGTATTAAAAGCTATAATGGATTTGGAAGGGTAGGACTAAAAATCAGAATTTTATTTTTCAAAAATATTACCACAAAACACATGAAAAAATGGCTAAGAAAGTGCCTAAGTAAATTTACAAAAGCGCTTACAAATGATATAATGAAATCACTTTCTAAGTATGAAAGTGACATGTAAAATATGTTTAGAGATGTGAGAAAAAGAGATGTCAAAGCATGAAATTGTAGTACCAGAAAATAATCTCCCAGCCTGGATTTATTTACATGAACAAAGCCTTTCTTCTTATATCGAGCCACATTGGCACTCTTCAGTAGAAATTAGTTATACAATGAGTGGTCATATTGCCAATTTTTTTATTGCAGGACAGTCATATGTAACCTCACCGGGCACTATTCTTGTTGTGAATTCAACAGAACTTCATAGCATTAGGACTTTTCATGAGCCAGATGTGCAGGCAAGAGCTCTTACTATTATTTTTCCCTATCATATTATTAAAATGTATAAGCCGACGATTAATCATTATAGGTTTAATTTGAACAATTTAAGCCTAGAGGATATTGCGAATAGTCAGGCTTATCAATGTTTGCAGGAAAAACTAGATATCGTTGCGTCTTTATATGATAGTAATAATTTTATCCGAAAAACAGTCTTACTCTTGGAAATTTTAGAAATTATGCTAGAACATTTCCTAGTAGAAAGAACCTTATCCATTACGGATAAGCATGATGGAAAGCAAAAAGAGCGTCTAAACGATATCAAGACCTACATTGAAGAAAATTATAAAGCCGATATTGATTTAGAAGATATTGCTAAGTTTTGTTATTTATCCAAAGAGCATCTAGCAAGATTTTTCAAAGAGCAAATGGATATTACGGTATTTCAATATCTTAACTATGTAAGAGCCAAGCATGCTAAACCACTTCTTCTGGAAGGGAAACTGACAGCAACACAGGTTGCTTTAGAGTGTGGATTTAGTGGTTTGAGGACCATGGATAGAGCCTTGATTAAAAACTATGGCTTAACTTCGCGTGATATTAGGAAAAAAGGTCAATCAGCGCCATAAAGATGCTAAGGTATTGATATCCTTTAGTAGAAAAAACTGATAGACTAATGATAAATAGTAGGAGAGGAATAGGAGTTAAATTATGACACAATTTTTGACCATTGATGTGGGTGGAACGAATATTAAATATGCATTGATGCAGGATGATGGTACTATTGGATTGACCAATAAAATACCAACACCCCCAAATTCTTTGGAAGAATTTTTAGAAAGTATCTTCACCATTATTGAAGCTGTTAAGACAGAAATTAAGGGTGTTGCATTTAGTGTTCCAGGAAAAGTAGATACGAAGACAGGGACTATTTATTTTGGTGGTGCTCTAACCTATTTGGATAAATTATGTCTGAAACAAATCATTGAAGAGAAATATGGTCTTGAAACCAGTGTTCAAAATGATGCTAAGGCGGCTGCAATGGCAGAGCTTTGGCTAGGAAGTCTTAAAGGTGTCAAAGATGCTGCTGTTATTGTTCTTGGAACAGGTGTCGGCGGAGGGATCATTCTTGACGGGAAACTACGATTGGGACCGCATTTCCAAGCTGGAGAATTGAGCTTGTCTGTCTTAGAATCTAGCAAACCTGAAGTAGAAAAAATGGTTGGTTTCATCGGCTCAGCAGTCAAGATGGTATCAGAAGTGAATAAGGCAGTTGGAAACGACGATTTAAAAGATGGAAAATTAGCTTTTGAAGCCATTTTGAATGGACAGGAAGCAGCTCTCAATATCTTCCAACACTATTGTAAACAAATTGCCTATCTCATTCTAAATCTGCAATCATTCTTTGATTTGACAACTTATGCGATTGGCGGTGGTATCAGTTCTCAACCTATTTTAGTTGAAGAAATCAATCGCCAGTTTAATGCTATGCTTGATGAATCTCCTTTGCTTCGAATGAATGTGCCTGATGTGGACATTATTCCAGCTAGCTATGGAAATGATGCGAATCTTTTTGGAGCCCTATACACACTATTAGAAAATCAAGAATAAGGAAAAAATAAGAATTCTAGAACAGAATTCTTGTTTTTTTGTTACTTAAGATATCGTCTAAAAAAGTTTAATTGTTCCTTGTTACATTTTATAGCTAATTCATCCTTAACATTGCAGTGAAAAACATGGTATCTTGGATTTTCCTCATTTCCATAAGAATGAAATTCATGGTAGATGTTTTTGGCTAGTAAATAGCCCTGCAGCCTTACAGAATTATCCCTTATAAAATCATGTGAACTTGTCATGATAAAGAGTGGTGGACAGTTTCTTGTAAGGTACTCTTCAGTACGTAGATGATTAGCAAAAATTTCTTGTTTTTCTTTAGGAAGATAAGCTTCCAAAGCACCGCTTATTGCTCCAGGTAGATAGAGAAAGGTTCCTGCACAGTTTATGGCAGCGGCTCTCAAGTGGATAGCAGGTTTTTCGTAGCCAAATAGGTGACGAAATTGATCATTGCTTAAAATAGCTATGTATTGCAGAGCCATCTGACCACCAGCACTATCTCCAACAATAAAAACATTTTCCAAATCAAGTTGATAAGTATCAGCATGTTCTACAAGCCAAAGGATGGCTAAATGAATATCATCTAATTCTTGAGGGAACTCTACAGAAGGTGCTAATTGATAACTGATATTGATAAAGGCAAAGTCGTCTTGTGCTAAATACATGCCATAATGTTGATAGGTTTCTTTGGTTCCATAAACGAATCCACCACCGTGAAAATTTATGATGAATGGTAATTTTCCAGACTTTCCTTTTGGTCGATAGATATCTAGTAAGTGCCATTCTTGATCAGGACCATATTTCAGATTATTTATTCTTTCTACTTTTGGAAGTTGTAGAGGTAAGTCCTTGTCTCTTTCCTCATCCGACTTGGCAAATAATTCTCTCATTTGTAGCGCAAGAGCTATGGTTTCTTTACTAGCAGGCATAAATATGTCTCCAATCTTTTAAGATGATAGAATTGAACAGTTCTTGTTTATCAGACTGGCTGGTTCAATTTACTCTATTATATGACCTATTATTGAAATAGATGGGTTTAATCTTGATTGAAAATAGGCGCTAATTGATATGTAATTAATCAATTAGCGCCTGTTTTTTAATTTAAAATGGACTATATGAGAGACAAAAAAGTCTTATAATTCAGATAAAGCTCTCAAGTAATCGAGACCTGAAAATATGATAAATTGTAAGTTCAGGTTAGAGTTAATAATGTATAAAAATGATACTTTGTATCTTATGAAAGGAGACAGAAATGTCAAATATCAATTCTACTAAGACATACAGACGTTATTTTGCTGTAGCTTCTGTTGGAGCAGCTTTGTTGCTTCAGGCTTGTTCTACGAAAGGAGAATCAGAAGTGACAAGTCAAAACGATATTCAGAAAATTTCACTAGGTGTTCAAGGTTATGAATTTGGTCCAGCAGTTAATAAGTTAATCATTGAATTGGATAATCCAGTTTCAAAAGTTGATATTGCAGGACTAAAAGTAGAGACAGCAAACACCGAAAGAGAGGTAAAAGAAGTCTATCTTTCTGATGAAAAAGGAAATCAAGGGACAGATAAAGAAAGTAAGTTTGTGACATTAGAACTTGATGTTACTTACTCACAAAAAACATTTTCTGGTATTGCCAGCCCATTCACCTTTAATTTTGAAACCTTTATGAATGAATGGTTAACAGAGTATCCAGTTAAGGTTTCAGACCTAACTGTTGGTGAAACAAAAGTATCCAAAGAAGAGGATGCTATAGGCAATAGAGTAATACCAGAAGCAGACAAATTTGCGGTACGAAAAGAGTTTAAGGGAACCTATCTTAATGCTATTAAGAATGAAGAAGAAGAACTGACTCTGAATTATGCAGCTTTTGAGCCAGACAATTTAAAAGATGGTGAAAAGAATCCACTTCTTATCTGGTTACATGGTCAAGGTGAGGGGGGGAAAGACATTACCATTTCATTGTTAGGAAATGAAGTAACTGCCCTAACTCGAGATGATATTCAAAGTCAATTCACTTCAGGCGATGAAGTCGGTGCTTATGTACTTGCTGTACAAACCCCTACTTATTGGATGGATGAAGGTGACGGTACCAATGGCTCAGGAGCAGGGGTATCACGCTATACTAAAATTTTGATGGACGCAATTGCTGATTACGTAGCATCAAATCCAAATGTCGATCCAAACCGGATTTACTTGTCAGGCTGTTCAAATGGTGGCTACATGACATTAAATATGGCCATTACTTACCCTGATTACTTTGCTGCACTTGTGCCAAATGCGCCAGCTTATTCATATTATAATTTTGAAAAAAATGAAGATGGCAGTTATAAGAAGGTTAAGGATGAAGAGACCGGTTATGAAATGCCTGTTCAACTAGAAACAAGATGGTTTGACCAAGAAAAGGTTGATAAAGTCAAAGATATTCCGATGTGGTTTATCCACTCGGCTGATGACACGACAGTTTCACCAGAAAACTATCCTCTACCAGTTTACAAGGCTTTAGTTGATGCTGGTGCCAAGAATACTTGGTTCTCATATTATGAATCAGTTTTAGGAACAGATGACGCATCTGCTCAATATATGGGACATTGGTCATGGATTTACTACTTTAACAATCAAGCTTCTGGTGTCCAAAACCCAACAGATATTGCTGGTAAAACAGATTTTTCAGGCTTTAAAGCAAATAATGCGAACTTAGGTGGAGAACAAAAAGCTAAAGTTGATGGTAAAGAGTACGATAATGTCTTTGCGTGGTTGAATGACCAAGTGAAATAATAATCAATTACCGCCATTTTTTTATCAATGCAAGTCATTCTTCAGAAAAATGAAAGCGCTATAATTGATTTAAATTAACACAAATTAACTATTATTCCTAAGGAGGATATGAATGAATAGCCATAAGTTCCCAGAAGACTTTCTTTGGGGTGGTGCAACAGCAGCTAACCAATATGAGGGAGGATACAGAGAAGGTGGAAAGGGTCTCAATACTAGTGATGTATTGACCAATGGGAGTCATACGGTAGCTAGAAGGATTACTTGGAGAAATCCTGACACTGGTGAGACGGGTTCAACTGGAATGGGATTTGGTGCTCAGATGGAAGTTCCAGAAGGTGCCGTTTTAGATGTTATTGCTGGAGAGTATTATCCATCACATGTAGCGACAGATTTTTATCATCATTACAAAGAGGATATCGCCCTCTTTGCTGAACAGGGTTTCAAATGTTTCCGACTTTCTATCAACTGGGCCCGTATTTTTCCAAATGGAGATGATGAAAGGCCAAATCAAGCTGGTATTGATTTCTATCATTCTGTTTTTGATGAATGTTTAAAATATGGTATCGAGCCACTTGTTACGATTTCTCATTATGAAACGCCACTTGGTCTAACCAATAAATATGGAGGCTGGTTGGACCGCAAAGTAGTTGACTTTTACCTCAATCTTTGTCGCGTTCTCTTTACAGAATACCGTGATAAGGTTAAATATTGGATGACTTTCAACGAAATCAATATTATGGGCATGGCTCCTTATATGGGTGGAGGACTTATCAAATCAGATGAACAGAGCAAGGCTCAGGCTGCTCATCATCAATTTGTTGCTAGTGCTAAAGCAGTACAGTTGGCGCGTGAACTTTCTCCGAATGCAAAAGTTGGTATGATGGTGGCTTACGGTGTTACTTATGGTGAAACCTGTAATCCAGCTGATCAACTAATGGTAATGGAGGGAAGTCACTGGGCACATTTCTATACGGATGTTCAATGTCGAGGGAAATATCCAAACTATAAACTAAAAGAGTATGAGCGTAATGGTATTGAAATTCAGATGGAAAAAGATGATTTGGAAATTCTAGCTGATGGAACTGTTGCTTTTATCGGATTCTCATATTATTCAACTCATGTAGCTAGTGCGGTTAAAGCTGCTGAACAAGGCGGTAACTTTATGGCTGGCGTTAAAAATCCGTATCTTGAAGCCAATGCTTGGGGCTGGCAAATTGACCCAACAGGTCTTCGTATTGCTCTTAATACTTTGTGGGAACGCTACGAATTACCACTTTGGATTGTAGAAAATGGCCTTGGTTTTGAGGATGTTTTAGAAGAAGACGGAAGTATTCACGATGACTACCGGATCGCCTATATGAAAGGACATATTGAATCAATGGCTGACGCTATTAACCTAGACGGTGTGAACTTGATTGGTTACACCCCTTGGGGTTGTATTGACTTAGTCAGTGCTGGAACGGGTGAGATGCGTAAGCGTTATGGAATGATTTATGTAGATCGTGACGATTCAGGACAAGGTAGCCTTGAACGTCGTCGAAAAGATAGTTTTTACTGGTATCAAAAAGTGATTCAGTCGAATGGAACTGAATTAGATTAAGAGGAGGACAGTTCATGTCATTTATGGATTCAATGCAATCTGGGCTAGAACGTTTCATGGGCCCATTTGCACAAAAACTAAGCGAAAGTAAAATTATTTCTGCTTTAACAGCAGGTATGATGTCATCTATGCCAATTACGCTTGGTGTAGCGGCCTTTGCTATCCTAGGAAATCTACCTTTTGAACCATGGCAAGCATTTCTTGCAAGTACTGGTATGGGACCACATATGTTGGACATCGTAGCAGGAACTTCAAGTTTGTTGGCAGCTTATATCGTACCAACTATTGCCTATCATTATGCTAAAAATGAAAAAGAAAATGGTTTAACAGCAGCAGTTCTAGCATTAGCATCTTTCATTGTTTTACAACCACAAAATATTATTGTTGGAGAAGCAAGTGTTGCAGGTCTGACTCAATCTAATATGGGGAGTAATGGAATCTTCGTTGGTATGATTACAGCTATTGCGGTTGCAGCAAGCTACTCTGCCCTAATGAAAAAGAACATTAAACTCAAATTACCATCATCAGTTCCACCAAACGTTTCTGAATCTTTAAGTCCAACCTTTGTGTCTATGATTCTTTTCCTTGGTGTATTTGTGGTTCGCTATGCAGCTGGTTTGACTTCTTATGGTAATATCTTTGATCTGGTTGCCAATGTGGTGTCTAAACCAGTTATGCTTTTTGGTGCTAACCCATGGTCATTAATTCTCTTCCACGCTTTCATGAACCTTTGCTGGTTCTTTGGTATTCACCCTGCTCCAATTCTTAGTGTTTACATTCCAGTTTTGATGTCAGCAGGAACTGCCAATACAGAGGCTTTCTTAGCAGGCACACCATCTTCTGAGTTACCATATCTTACTTTCTCGGTTCTCTATGGTTTCTGTTACATTGGAGGAACAGGTTCTACACTCTCCTTGGCTTTCTCAATGTTTACTGCTAAATCAGAACGTTACAAAGTCTTCAGAAATGTTGCAGTAGTCCCTAACATCTTTAATATTAATGAGCCTATGATTTTTGGGATGCCAATCATGCTTAACCCACTTTTCTTCATTCCGATGATTTTAGCAAGTCTTGTAGGTGGTTTGATGGGTATCTTTGCTCTAGATGTCTTAGGAGTTGGTTCAGCATTTAATCCGACTATTTCACTTCCTTGGGTAATGCCTCCATTTGTTGGCCCATTTATCACAGGAGGTTGGAAACTAGGATTAGCAATTATTGCCGTTATTTTTGTTCAAATGTTTATTTGGTATCCATTCTTCAAAATTGCAGATAACCAAGCATTGAAAGAAGAACAAGCAGCCCAAGCTTAAAAAGAAAAATAATAGATCAAAAGAAAGGAAAGTTTAGTTTGTCTAACTAAACTAGGACTAAATGCACTGCTTATTTTCAAGCGGATTACAAAGTCCTTGGTATCTTAATAATGAGAAAAGTACTCTTAGTTTGTTCAGCAGGTATGTCAACATCACTATTAATGAATAAAATGCGAGAATTTGCCGATAGCATTGGTTACGATATCTCAGTAGATGCTCATCCAGTATCAACGGTTGATGAAACTGGTAAAGACGCAGATGTCATTCTTCTTGGCCCACAAATTCGTTTCAATCTCAATAAAGTAAAAGGTATGTATCCCGATAAACCAGTTGAAGCTATGGATATTCAAGCATACGGCACTATGAATGGACAAAAAATTGTTGAACGTGTTAAAGAATTATTGGGGGACTAGGAATCAATGGAAGGTATCGAATTAGTTGCATTTCAAATCATTGCTTCTGTAGGTTCTGCACGCTCATCATATATCGAAGCAATTCAGGAAGCTAAAAATGGTAATTTCTCTGCAGCAGAAGACTTAATCAAAGCAGGAGATAAGGAATTTGCGGAAGGTCACCACGCTCACGCTTCACTTATTCAAAAGGAAGCCAATCAAGAAGAGGTAGATTTAAAGCTTCTCCTCATGCATGCTGAAGACCAGCTCATGAGTGCAGAAGGATTTAAATTTATTGCTCAAGAGTTCATAGATGTTTATGAAAGATTTGAAAGTCTTAAATAAAGATTTGCCTTAATCTAAAAGAGCTGTTTCAGAAAAAAATGTTTGGAACAGCTTTTTAGACTCTTAAAAAAGCTAGTCAGCAATTCGTACTTATGAGGATTAGATGGAAAGTCAATGAAAAGGTTGATGATTGTTATATAGACTAGTCATCTGGCTACTAAAGGTAGCCATTTTTTGATACAATGGATTTATCATAATTTAAGATGAGTTAAGGAGAATATATGAGTCATCGGATTTATAATATGACTTTTCCTGGAGTTTTTCAGGCTCTGATTGCAAAGGCAGAGCGTAAAGGTAAGACAAGGCAAGATGTGTTTGATTTAACCAGTTGGCTGACAGGTTACGATTTGGAAAGACTGGAAGACCTCTTTACATCGGACATAACTTATGGAGATTTCTTTCGACAGGCACCTCATTACACACCTTTTCGTGTTAATATTACAGGAAAAATCTGTGGCGTACAGATTGAAACCATCGAAGATCCCCTCATGCAGGAAATCCGTAGACTTGACCGCTTGGTAGACTGGTTGGCTAAGGGGAAATCTGTTACTGATATTATCGGGAAGTATCAAGTATGAAAAACTATGCCCAATACTACCAAGCAATAACTGTATCTCTTCGTAAGTCACTGCTTGCTCTTAAACTTTTGGAACTATTAAATGGCAGTGTGACCAAGTTAATGTATTTATTTTATCCCCTTTTATTGGCTTACCTAGCATGGAAGCTGCCTGAGCGACTGTTAATCTATATTCTTGTACCAGGAATTTCCTTTGTCCTAGTCAGCGGATTGCGGAAATTAATAAATCAAAAACGTCCTTACGAGAACTGGGACCTTGATCCCTTAATCAAAAAGGATACAAAGGGACAATCTATGCCGAGTCGACACGTCTTTTCAGCAACAATCATTTCCATGTGCTTTCTCAGTCTTAATCTATATTTAGGAATTCTTTTACTAATCTTTTCAGCTATACTAGCCCTTTGCCGTGTTCTAGGTGGCGTTCATTATCCCAAAGATGTCTTGGTTGGTATGCTGCTTGGTATTCTTGCTGGATTCTTAGTTTTTATTTTTTAATACAAAATTAACCCCCATCACAAGCACGATGGGGGTTACGTTTTATAGTACGAGAGTAATCTCGTTTTGATCTAGGAGGAGGTCTTCTGGTAGATAAGCTTCAGGTAGTTCTTGCCCATTTAGGATAAGCTTACTGAAACCTGATTCTTTATGATTTGGGTTTTCCACTGTGATATGAAGTTCTTTACCACGGAAGTTCTTATCCATTGTAAAGCTGTCCCAATCTTTTGGAATGGCTGGTGCTAGTTTGAGACCGTCAAGGTCTGGACGGAGTCCCAAGATACCTTCAACACATCCCACCATGACGGTTGATGCTGTTCCGGTTAACCAGTGAACATGAGAGTGACCGTGGTTAGGACTTGCTGGACCTTCAGTAAATTGTCCATAACAGTAGGGTTCCAATTGACGAATATCAGCTTGATCGTTCTGTGCAGCGGGAGCATTTTCCATAAAGTATGTGAAGGCACGCTCACCTTGTCCGCGAAGGGCCTCTGCCAGAATCAACCAGCCTTGAGATTGAGAGAAGATACCGGCATTTTCCTTATTTCCTTGGTTATAAATAACAGCAAGGGCACCATCGAAAGCATGTTTATGGTATGGAGGGTCCATGAGGATAGCACCGTAACTTGTATTGAGGCGGTTAAAGACATTGTCCATAGCTAGCTCAGCTTGTCTGTCGTCAGCAAGGCCGCTAATAACTGCCCAGCTTTGAGGGTTGAGCCACATATTTGCTTCAGGTGCGCAAGCTTCTCCGATACGCTCACCTGCTTCAGTGTAGCCACGTACGAATCGATCATCGTCCCAGCAAAGCTCCTGAATTTTTTCTCCCATTGACTCTTGTTCAGAATCAAGGAAAGTCAGGTATTCTGTATCTGCTTTTTGTTTAGCGAAGATTTTTAGAATACTTAGGGCGTAGTAGTATTGCAGAGCGACAAATGATGATTCACCTTGTGCTCCAAGACGGAGGCAGTCGTTCCAGTCAGCGTGAAGTCCAGCTGGCATACCATGTGGCCCAAGGTTATCCATTGAGAACTGAATAGCAGCTTTCAAGTGGTCGTAAACGGTAGCCTCTCCCTTGTTGGCATAAGGAATAACTTCATCAAGGAAAGCAGTGTTTCCAGTTTCAGAAATATATTTATAGACAGTTGGGAAAAGCCAGAGAGCATCGTCAGCACGATAGGCTGGGTGCCCAGTTTCTTGAACGTAGGATGCATCGTCTGGAGTGTCCTCATGACCAGGGTTGTGAGTGAATTTAACCAGTGGCAGTCCACCGCCGTTATCAACTTGTGCTGATAACATGAAACGAATCTTATCCACAGCCATTTCAGGAGCTAAGTGGATAATTCCTTGAATATCTTGAACAGTATCTCGGTAGCCGTAACCGTTACGTAGTCCACAGTAAATGAGAGAAGCAGCACGTGACCAGATAAAGGTCATGTAGCAGTTGTAAGCATTCCAAGTGTTGATCATAGTGTCAAAGACAGGACTTGGTGTTTTGACTTGCAAGCTCTCTAGGCGTCCGCCCCACTCTGCGCGGAGCTCGTCAACTTCGGCTTGGACGGTTGTTTTGGCATCTTTGTAACTGTCAACAATAGCTTGTGCTTCATTAGAATATTTTTCACCCAGTAGGAAGACAAGAGTCTTACTTTCATTAGGTGCAAGTGTTACTTTACTTGCAAGAGCACCACAAGGATTTTCGTTGTAGTTATTGGTGTCTCCAAGGTCACCTGAAGTGACTCCAAGAGGTTTATCGTAGCCATTGTAGCGCCCTAGAAAGGCCTTCTTATCGCCACAGAAAGAAGAAACGGGATTACCTGCTAGACCAAAGAAGCGTTCGGTAACATTTTTTTCATCAACTTGTTCATCTTCCTCAAGAGCGTTAAGATTCCCGTGAATTTGTTGAACGATACGGTTTTCTTGGAATGCTGTGCGCGAAATGAAAAGTGAGTATTGGAGGTTGACTTGGTCTTGCTCGTAGTTGCTGTGGTTAGTAAACTCAGCATAACCAGTTAATGTCAAATGACGTTCTTGGTCTGAAGTGTTTGTCACTTCAATGGCCCAAACTTCGTAGCTTTTACCTTTAGGAACATAATAAGTAGCTTCTGAATGAATGCCTGCGTAATCAGCTACCATTTTAGTGTAGCCAAGGCCGTGGTGACATTTACTGATGTAGTCTTTCAAGTCTTTTCCAACTGGTTGCCAAGAAGCAGACCAGAAGTCTTGATTATCATCGTCACGAAGGTAAATGTAGCGACCTGGTTGGTCAAAGTTGTTGAAGACATAACGGAGGATACGGCCATTAGCGCCAGATTTGGCAAAGCTGTAACCACCTGCGTTGTTTGAAATGATTGCTCCGTACTCTGGTGAACCTAGGTAGTTAACCCAAGGAGTTGGAGTATCAGGTCTGTCAATCACATATTCACGATTGACATCATCGAAATAACCGTATTTCATGAAAATCCCCTTTTTGTGTAATATTAAATCTAAAAATGCATTATCAAAATAAAAAATTGTTGCTAACTGAGTGTGCTTGAGGTAAGTTTACTTTTTGACATCACTTTCAGGCTGTTTTTAATTAAATAAGATACAGAATCAGTAGTTTCAATTTATTTATAACTATTTTTAACAGTTCCTAGCACTTCGTGTGACAAAAGTAGACCAAGAATCTAAATTTAAGGATAGAGAATAGATTCTTGGCGAACTCTTTTTTGTCACTAAGGAGAGTACTGTGTTGGTAACTTGTCTTATCTTATGTACAGCTATTTATTGTAGCGTAATGTTAATTTGATGACTTTCTTCGCTATTTAGTTTTGCTAATTTCTCTTTTGATAAGAAAGCATAGGAGTCATCGGTGATGCTGAGTTCAATTCCATTACATTCAGCCGATGTAATAACATAGTCTCCAAAGCCTTTATGATTTGGATTATCATAGTTGATTTGGAATGTTTTTCCAGAGAATTGAGTAGTGATAGAAGCTTTGCCATTTTCATCAAATTGTTCAGCCAAGAGTTTAGGATGAAGAACGAGGTCACCCGCCCTACCTTGAACACCGAACACTTCGGTTACCATAGTTAACATATACCAGCTAGCAGCCCCTGTTAGGTAGTGGTAAACTCCACGTCCATCAGCACGGAAGTACTCGGGAATACCAGGGAAGATATGACTGGTTTCGAAGTCAAGAGAAGTATCAGCGAGAGTTTTTAGAGCTTTCCATCCTTCTTTAGCAAATCCACGGCGATAGAGTGCATTTGCATACATGACTGTCATATGAGAGAAAACGGCACCGTTTTCTTTTTCACCATAAGCAAATCCAAACATGCGACCAAGGTCTGATTTGATTTCTTTAAAGTCAGTATTCAAACGATAACCACCAATTTCTTTACGATAGAGGTAGTGATCGGCACTCCTTGTAATTTTTTGAATTTGCTTATCTGTTGCTACAAAATTCATGATTGGGAAAACTTGTCCAGTTAACATCATGTGGATACGACCATTGTAATCACCATCAGTTGGACGTCCATTGTCGTCATAATAACTGTTGTACCATCCTTCTTCCTCGTTAAGGTCAATCCATTCTTCTTGTTGCAAGTGTTGGCGAAGCCATGTTGCTTTTTGAATAAGATTGAGTGCCAACTCAGAAAGGGGAATAGTAACTTTACGTCCGTTTACGTTATGGAGACATTGGTTAGTGTAGGCATCAAGAATTTGATGTTTACGACCAACATTATCATATATTGCAGTATCTTTCTTAAGGAGGAGACCAATCTCTTCCAAAATTTCAACTGATTGAGTTTGTGTTTGACTTTCAAGTAGTCTTATAAGTGCAGCCAATTCCATCAGATTACCAGAATAGGCAGCAGTAAAAGCAACACTTTCTCCATTTTCATTAGCCATGTCAAGTGCATCATTCCAATCAGCGCCTCTTAAGCGGTAGATGTTATGTTGACCAACTTCATAGAATCCTGTTAGGTGTTGAATGAGTAGGTGCTCTAGAATGCTACCTGTATAAATAGTACCATCCTCTGAACGTTGCTCATTGCCATACGCATCATTCCAGGCTTCATCTAGAGTAGTGCCACGTTTTACGTGTGGATCTTTGAAATATGAGACTTGTTTTGTCAGGATATCAACATCACCAGTCTGATCAATATAAAGTTTTGTTGTAATTAATGGCCATAGGGCATGGTCCATCCAAACTCGGCTAATACCATTTCGGTCGGCTAAGAAGTTACCATCTCCATCACCGATAATAGTAGCATTTGTACCGTCTAGACGTACACCTTTGAAATTATTGACAATCATGTGCCCCACTTGACTAGGTTCCATGAGAAGAAGTGAGAGACAATCTTGCCATAAGTCACGCCATCCTCGGCCCCCTCTACCATAATCATGATGAGGAAGGAAAGAACAACCAAAAATACGACGCAAAAATGGTTGGAAGCAGACCCACTTCATATAATTGTCAAAATTACTGTCTCCGGTTTTGAAATCTACAGTAACTTTATCTTGCCAATATTGTTTCGTTTCTTCTAAAACCTCTTGTACTGTCCCAAGTTTGCTATATTTTTCTCCTATTGATTTGATTGAGTCTTCATTGCGATCAATACCTAAAAGGATAGTAAAGCGCTTACTTTCTCCTGCAGATAAAGTAAAGTTATCAAATCGAAAAGCTCCCATGGCTTCGCGACCATCAATTTGATTATCAGAAGAAACTCCTTCGTAGGATTGATAGACTGCGCGTGGGTGGATAAAGCTTCCGCCCTCCCCAATAAAGGATTCAACTGTAGGATAAAATTCTTGTGGAGTATTTCCATCTTCATCAAAACCAAGAACATAATAGATTTCTTGATTTAATTGGTGTCCGCGTTCATCAAATGACATAGTAGGGCAAACTTCAATACCTGTTTTTGTCGTTTTGATTCGATGAAGCATTGACGTTACATTACGGTGATCACGGATATTATCTGCACTACGACCAAAAATTGGAATCGCAGCATAGGCAGTTAGTTCCTGAGCGACATCTGCGGTATTTGTTACCGAAATTTGCATGATTTCAACATTATCTTCACGAGGAATAAATGTAGTTGTCTCTACTTTAAGGTTAAGTCTGCTGAGCTGACGGTCCAATTTTTGCCACATCAAGCCAGCTGTTAGTTGACTGTCTTCTTGATTATCAGTAAATTTATCAGCTTCTTGTTGAGCAGAAGCACCTGAGATTGATTCTACTGTCCCGTCTTGATTACGTATCCAAAAATTTCTAGTTGAACGATTATTGTGAAGATTATCTACGCTCACTGGCTCAAGTAGAAAAGTTTCTTGATTGATTTTGCTATCACCGCCTAAGTTTGGCGTAATAGCACTCTTTAAACCAACTTCAGAAGCAAGTGGAAAGTACAAGGAACTGATATTTTCGGGTTGTTGAATAGTGAACTCCCCAGTATCATTTTTAAATCTTAATGGCTTCATTAAAATCTCCTTCTTTGAAAGAATTTCTATGGTTTCTATTGTAGTGAAAAGCCCTGGGATAAAAAATAAAAAAGTAGAGAAAAATATCAGAATTATGACATTAACTAAAAAAATACCAATATTCTTATAAATTCGGAAAGTGCAAGGATATTTTATATTTAATTTCAAAAATTCTGTAGAATGCTTACAAACATAGCTTTTTAGAAGAGTTTTTGGGGATTGTTGAAGATTTTTCTTCTATTAAATGCAAGAAAATATTTTAAATAAAAAATATAAAAAAAGTGAAATGAGGTCAAAAATCTGATATTTTTTGAAAAAATATAATATATCAAACTAAATTTACAGGATATAATACAAATACAAAAACACGAGGGAAGACCCTCAACAAAAAAAGGAGACTTATTATGAACAAAAAAGTAAGCGCTTTTATCGCAATCGCACTTGCAGCTGGAACAATGGTTGGATGTTCTTCTAAATCATCTTCCTCAGCATCAGGAGATGTTGAAGAAGGAAAAGTCATTAATATCTACTCTTGGAATGATGAATTCCGTCAACGTGTAGAAGCTGTTTACCCAGAAGTTGAATCAACTTCAAAGGATGGTACAGTAACTACTCTTAAAGATGGTACAGAGATTCATTGGATTGTAAACCCTAACCAAGATGGTGTCTATCAACAAAAACTAGATGAAGCTTTGTTAAAACAAGACTCTGCAGCAGCTGATGATAAAGTAGATATCTTCCTGTCAGAAACTGACTATGTTAATAAATATTCTTCAAAAGATGCTGGTGCAGCGATGGCTTTGAAAGATTTAGGAATTGATCCAGATAAAGACTTGGCTGATCAATATGAGTTTACAAAAGTAACTGCTTCTGACGAAGATGGTGTTCAACGTGGTTCTACATGGCAAACATGTCCAGGTGTCCTTGTGTACCGTCGTGACATTGCAAAAGCAGTTTTTGGAACAGATGATCCAGCAGCTATTGCTGAAAAAACAAAAGACTGGGATACATTGAAATCAACTGCTAAAGAACTTCAGGATAAAGGTTATCTTACATTTGCATCATACGCAGATACTTTCCGTCTATATGGCAATAATATCAAAGAGCCATGGGTTAAAGCCGGTGAAACAACTATCAACGTCGGACCTGAAATTATGGACTGGGTTAAAGACTCTAAAGAGTGGTTGGATGCTGGTTACTTTAATAAAACAGTTAAAGGTCAATGGACTGATGACTGGAACAAAGCAATGGGATCTAAATCAAATGTCTTTGCCTTCCTCTTCCCTGCTTGGGGTGTTGACTTTGTCTTGAAACCAAACTGGGATGGAGATGAAGGTGCATGGGCTGTGACAACTCCACCACAAGAGTACAACTGGGGTGGTTCATACATCCACGGTGCTGAAGGCACAGACAATCCAGAGCATGTTAAAGACATCATCATGGCTTTGACTGGAACAAAAGAAAACCTTTTGAAGATTTCAAAAGATTATCTAGATTTTACAAACACACAATCAGGAATGCAAGAAGCTGCTAAAGATGATAGCTTCACATCTGATTTCTTGGGTGGACAAAATCCATTTGAACAATTTGCACCAGTTGCAGAAAATATCGAGATCGCACCACTTTCAGCTTACGACCAAGGATGTGTTGAATTGATTCAAAACTCATTTAACGACTATCTCCAAGGTAAAGTAAGCTTTGATAAAGCTAAAGCAAACTTTGAAACTGCCATTAAAGAACGTTATCCAGAGATTACTGAAATTAAATGGCCAAACTAATATAAAGTCTAAAGTGTAAAAACACTAAGGCTACTTATTGAACAAGAACTAAGAGCTCTGTCACTATAAACAGACAGAAAGCAAAAAAGACAGAGCTCAAATATGTTCTTGTATATTGTTGAAGGAGTAAGAAAGATGAAACAAAAGCGCAAACGCATTGATTATGGTAAATGGGGATATATTTTTATCTTACCATTCTTCCTGAGTTTCTTTATTTTTTCTTTTATTCCATTGGTAGACACGGTAAGATATAGTTTTTATGAATATTACCGTTCAGGAATTAGGGAAATTGGTCCGACTTTCATTGGTTTAGAAAACTATGCCAATCTATTGAAGTCAGATATGTTAAGATACGCTGGGAATACCATGATTCTATGGATTATTGGGTTTGTACCTCAGATTGGAATTGCCATGCTTTTGGCAAACTGGTTTGTGGATGCGCGTCTAAAAATTCGTGGTAAACAGTTTTATAAGGTAGTTATTTACCTTCCGAACTTGATTATGGCATCTGCATTTGCTATGCTTTTCTTCACCCTCTTTTCAACAAATGGTCCTATGAACTCTATTTTGACTTCACTAGGATGGATTAAAGAACCGATTGATTTCATGGGGACAGCTTTCGGGACACGTTCTTTGGTTGGTGTCATGAACTTCCTTATGTGGTTTGGTAATACTACAATTATGCTCATGGCGGCAATCATGGGAATCAACCCAGATATTTTTGAAGCAGCTGAAATTGATGGTTGTAACAGTCGCCAGCGTTTCTTCTATATCACTCTTCCGATGATTCGCCCAATTCTTGCTTACACCTTGATTACTTCTATTATCGGTGGTTTGCAAATGTTTGATGTGCCACAAATTTTGACAAATGGTCAAGGTGCACCAGACCGTACATCGACAACATTAATTATGTTCCTAAATAATCATTTGAAGAGTAAAAACTATGGTATGGCCGGTGCCTTATCTGTATATCTCTTCATTGTAAGTGCTATTCTTTGCTGGTTTGTCTATAAGATGACAAATAATGAAGTGAAAGCAACAAAACAAAGAGCTAAAAAATTAGCTAAGAAGGCATAGTGAGGTGAAAAAAATGTCAACAAAAGCACAAAATCGATTACGACTTATTGTGGCACATTTTGTATTAATACTCCTTTCATTTATGTGCCTTTTCTTCTTCTATATTTTGATTATCAATGCAACGCATTCACATGCTGAATTGCAAAAAGGATTTTCTGCCTTGCCAGGATCTTCCCTTTTTGACAACCTTAAGAAGGTTGCAAATGATGGTAGTTTCCCAATGTTCCGTGGTATCTTAAATAGTTTACTGGTGTCAGGAGCTACTGCAGCTATTTGTACCTATTTCTCAGCATTAACAGCTTATGGACTTTACGTTTATGATTTCAAATTGAAAAAAATTGCCTTTACTTTTATCTTGGCGATTTTGGTAATGCCAACACAGGTAACATCAATGGGATTCTTGCGTTTGATTACAAACATGGGAATGTATGACAGCCTCTTGCCATTGATTATTCCATCTATCGCATCACCAGCGGTGTTCTACTTCATGTACAGTTACATGCAAGCATCACTACCTATTTCAATGGTTGAAGCAGCGCGTATCGATGGTTCTAATGAATTTAGAACATTTAATACAATCGTATTGCCAATCATGAAGCCAGCAATTGCGGTTCAAGCAATCTTTACATTCGTAGGTTCTTGGAATAACTACTTCATTCCAGCTTTGGTTATCCAATCAAAATCTAAGATGACAGTCCCAATTCTAATTGCGACACTACGTGGTGCGGACTACATGAGTTTTGATATGGGTAAAATCTACACAATGATTTTGGTTGCTATTGTCCCAATTATTATTGTTTACCTCTTCCTTTCAAAATACATCATCGCAGGTGTTACACTTGGTGGTGTGAAAGAATAGGTTGTTTACAACCCTTCCTATATGACTTTTAAATTGATATTTTTCCAGCAACTCCTAAGCTCTCATGAGGGCTGCTGGTTTAATATCTTTTTGATTGACATTTTATTTAAGCGCTTCCAGTTTCGGCCTTTTGAAAATAGCAGAGCTATTATTCTGAAAACAGTGTCTTGCTAGCGAAGCGTGAGACGTGTTTATAGTGTATTGAGATGAGATTAAACTTTTGTCACTGAATCGACCTGCCGTTAGTACAATTGACACCTCCTAATTTAGTTTATATTCTTTTAAAATCAAAATAATAGATGCCAGTTTAGACTTGGCGCACTTTGGTACTACCTTCGTCTCACTTCCTTTTCTGATTTTGATTTTATTTTAATATCATATCTATCTCAATTCACTATTGTTAATTCAGTTATCAAAAAAATATAAAAACGGAGACTTTTTATGACAAAAAAACATGTTCTAAAATGTGTATGTTATGCTGCAGCATTGTGCAGCTTGCAAGTTGGTTTGGCGACTGTTTCAGCCGAAGATGATGTGACAGTTTCAACACAAGCAGATACAACTCAGCTTACTACTACAGCCACAGAAGCTGATTCTGTTGATACAAGTTCAGACGTTTCTTCAGCAGGCGATGTTGATCAAAACACTACTGGTACAGAAGCAGATGCTTCGACAGTTGTTGAGGATACTGGAGCTTCTGTAACTGAAGAAGCTCCAGCAGACGCACCTGTAGCTGAAGAGGCACCAGCGGAGGCAGCTGCAACAGAAGAAACAGCTGAAAAAGCTTTGCCAACAGAATTTAGAACTGAATTTGATACATTCGATGAAGCAACTATGGCAAAAGCTGATTGGTGGAATGGAAATCCATTTGGAGCTGTCTGGAAACCAGAAAATGTTAAGGTTGAAAATGGGATTATGACGCTTACCATTGATAATGGAACAGATGAAACTGCACCGGTTCCATTCATCTCAGGTGAATTGCGTACTCAAGAATTTTTCCACTATGGTACTTATACAATTAGCATGAAACCAATTAAAAATCCAGGTACAGTAAGTTCATTCTTCACTTACACTGGTCCAAGTGATGATAATCCTTGGGATGAAGTAGATATTGAGTTCCTAGGGAAAGATACGACTAAAATTCAATTCAATTACTTTACCAATGGTGAAGGAGAACATGAGTTTGTTTATGAACTAGGATTTGATGCTTCTGAAGATTTCCATACTTATGCATTTGATTGGCAAGAAGATTACATTACCTGGTATGTTGATGGGGTAGCTGTCCACACAGCAACTGAAAATATTCCAGTGACTCCTGGTAGAATTATGATGAATGCTTGGCCAGGTACTGGTGTTGATGACTGGTTGGAACCATATGACGGAACTACTCCACTTGTTGCTTATTATGACTGGATGACCTATGAGGCAACAGCACCTAAACCACTCTCATCAGAAGAACCAGCTGAGGATGATGTTACTGAAACTCCAGATAATGAAGAAGTACCTTCAGAAGATGATGTTACTGAAACTCCAGATAATGAAGAAGTACCTTCAGGAGATGATGTTACTGAAACTCCAGCAGAAAAAGATTCTGAGGATAAAGGTAATAAAAATGTTGAAACTCCAGCAGCTGAAAAAGAAGCGCCAAAAGCTGGTGATGCAAAAGTTGCTAAGAGTGATGATAAAGAATTGCCAAGTACTGGTGAAAAATCAGGATTAATGGCTTCTCTAGTAGGTATTGTTCTTCTAGCAGGAGCTGCTATTTTCAAACCAAAAAGAAGAAAAGGATAATTCTTTTTGGAATTTAGTCAAAAATCAATAAATCCAATTTAGATAAGGATGGAAAGTTACTATAATGGAAAATAAGAATCCCCAATTTGGGACAAAGTTTGAATCTTACGAAGAAAGTTTTATGGAACTTAGAACAGGCTCAAATGGAGACATGTTCAACTGTATTTGGGAACCAGAAAATGTTGAATTTAGAGACAATCTGATGACCTTGAAAATTGACAGTGATGGACAAGGTGGGTTCACAGGAGGTGAATGGCGAACTAGAGACTACTTTAGCTATGGTTTCTATGAGGTTTCCATGAAACCAATCAAAAATCCTGGTGTAGTAACATCCTTCTTTACCTATACTGGCCCAAGCGATGGAACAAAATGGGATGAAATCGATATCGAATTCTTAGGTAAAGATACAACCAAGGTTCAGTTTAATTATTTTACTGATGGACAAGGTAATCATGAGTATTTATTGGATCTTGGATTTGATGCAAGCCAAGAATTTCACCGTTATGGATTTGATTGGCAAAAAGATAGCATCACTTGGTATGTTGATGGAGTAGCAGTTTACACGGCAACTGAGAATATTCCAGAAACACCAGGTAAAATTATGATGAATGCTTGGCCGGGAATTGGTGTTGATGATTGGCTAGATGCCTATGACGGGCAAACTCCGCTTTATGGTTACTACGATTGGATGTCATACAAAGCACCAGAAGAAATTTTGGACACTGAGGACCTTCAGTAGTCAGCATAGAGATTGGAATAATAGACAACATTAACTATAATAACCACACTTTCAAGAGGTTTTAAATAAAATTACCTTTGACAGTGTGGTATTTTTTAAAATATGCTGGGTATATTTTAATAGTGAGGTACATATATGCTGAAAAAATATTTTCGAGTAGTCGCCCTTCTAACTATTTTTTTGGGACTTAAATGTCAAGGAACAGTTAGTGCCCAATCGAGTCATTATAGTACTGGATTTGATAGATATGAAGCTAGTCATATGGAGCTTAGAAGCGGTACAAATGGTGGCATGTTTAATTGTACTTGGAAACCAGAAAATATAGCTTTTAACGGTGGAGTTATGTCTCTAAAAATCGACGGTGACGGCCGTGGAGGCTATACTGGAGGAGAGTGGCGTACAAGAGATTATTATGGTTATGGCTTGTATCAGGTTCGTATGAAACCTATAAAAAATTCAGGCGTTGTCAGTTCATTTTTCACTTATACAGGACCAAGTGATGGAACAAAATGGGATGAGATCGACATTGAATTCTTGGGAAAGGACACAACCAAGGTTCAGTTTAACTATTTCACAGATGGAAAAGGTGATCACGAAAAACTTTATGATTTAGGTTTTGATGCATCGGCAGCCTTTCATACTTATGGTTTTGATTGGCAAAAAGATCGTATCACTTGGTATGTTGATGGCAAAGCAGTTTATACAGCGACAAACAATATACCGGAAACACCAGGCAAAATTATGGTGAATGCTTGGCCAGGAATTGGTGTAGATGAGTGGCTTGCACCATATAATGGTCGTACGCCTCTATATGCCTATTATGATTGGATTAGCTACGATGGATCAACTTCAAGCGCTAATTCTTCATTTTCATCTGGAAAAACATATAAAATCGTTTCAAAAAATAGTGGCTATGCTTTGGATCTTGCTTGGGGTGATAGTAAGAATGGAGCCAATATCTTACAATACCCATATCAAGGTAATTTAAACCAAAAATGGTTGTTAAAACCGATTTCAAATGGTTATTATATCATTGAGAATAGTTTATCTGGGAAAGTCTTGGCTACTCAAGATAAGACAGCGAAAGATGGTGGCAATGTATGCCAGTGGGAATATCAATATCATCCAAGTCAGGAATGGGAGATTATTTCGATTGGTGATAACCTTTATAAGATTGCTAATCGTCAGACTGGCTTGTTATTAAATGTTTCCTACGCTAGTAAGGATAGGAATGCTAATATTGAAGTTTATCATGATGTCAATAGTCCAGCACAAAGTTGGTGGATTGATCTTGCAAATTGATAAATTGACGATAGTTTGATTGTTTTAAATCTTCCTGTTTTTCGGTAGATTTTTTGAAGAAACCGATTTGTTAGGACGTATGACGAAAATGAAATCGACTTTGAAAATTTGATGCATGGTCAATTATTAATATGATATAATGATTTACGGCATCGCTTTCTTTTTTTAATATAAATAGATAGAATAAAAAAGATGTGATACGAGAAAGTATAAAAATCGGGGGGATATAATGAATTACAAAGATGAATGGAAACTTTTTGAAGCCAGTGATAATGCAGATGAAGTTGCCCACCGCCCATTGACAGAAGAATTCCGGTTTTATCAGGCTGTTGCTGGTGGGGATGTTGAAGCTGTAAGAAAAAATTGTGAGCAGGAGAGATTTACAGAAAAAGATGGTGTCGGTAAATTATCACGTAACCCTGTTACCAATTTAAAATATCATTTTGTCATAACAACTGCACTTGTTACGCGCATGTGTGGACAAAAAGGAATGGAATTAGAGCAGGCATTTAGATTGAGTGATTTTTACATTCAAAAATTAGATGACCTTCATACTGTCCAAGAAGTTCAAAATTTACATGATGAAATGGTAATTGATTTTACAGAAAAAATGCGTCGAAGTATTCAAAAGGATGTGACGTCAAAACATATTTCAGCTTGTAAAGATTATATCTATTGTCATATAAAAGAGCGTATCACGGTAGATCAGCTTGCCGCAGAATACGGTGTATCTTCAAGTTATCTATCTCGTTTGTTCAAAAAGGAAGTCGGCATTTCAGTCAGTGCCTATGTCCGTAACAAGAAAATAGAGGTTGCTAAGGATTTGCTGAAATTTAGTAATTTCTCCATGATTGAAATCGCCAATCATCTATCCTTTTCATCTCAAAGTCACTTTATTCAGCAGTTTAAAGATACTGTGGGCATGACACCTAAAAAATATCGGGATACTAATCATACAGTTAAGTGGGATAAAAATTTAGTTGAAGAATAGAAAGCAGGAATGGACAGATTTGTCCATTCCTTTTAATCTTACAAAGCACAGAATTTCCATGTCTAATTTTGAATACAAGAAGGCGCAAGACTAGCTCTTTCATGTTATAATAAGAACATGAATATTTTCGATACCCATACCCACCTCAACATTGAAGACTTTGCAGGACGCGAAGCAGAAGAATTGGCCCTAGCCAAAGAAATGGGCGTAACCCGCCACAATGTTGTTGGTTTTGATCACAAGACAATCCAACGTGCTCTGGAATTAACTGAGATTTACCCTGAAATTTACGCGACAATCGGCTGGCATCCGACCGAAGCAGGAACTTATAACGACCAAGTTGAAAATTGGTTAGTTGAGCAACTTGCCCATCCCAAAATTCTTGCCCTTGGCGAGATTGGACTTGATTACCACTGGATGACTGCTCCAAAAGAAGTCCAGATTGAGGTCTTCAAGAGCCAGATTCAGCTCTCTAAAGACCATGACCTGCCTTTCGTCGTTCACACCCGTGACGCCCTAGAAGACACTTATCAAGTCATTAAAGAAGCAGGTGTTGGCCCACGCGGTGGTATTATGCATTCTTATTCAGGTTCTTTGGAAATGGCGGAGCGCTTTGTCGATTTGGGCATGACCATCTCATTTTCTGGTGTGGTGACCTTTAAGAAGGCTTTGAATGTCCAAGAAGCTGCGCAGCTATTGCCCTTAGACAAAATCTTGGTTGAAACTGACGCACCTTATCTAGCTCCAGTTCCAAAACGAGGTCGTGAAAACCGCACCGCTTACACCCGCTATGTTGTTGATAAAATCGCAGAGCTTCGCGGACTTACATCAGAAGAAGTCGCGCAAGCCACCTACGACAATGCACAAAAGCTCTTTGGACTGACAGACTAGTATTAAAAGAAAAAATGATGACAGAAAAAATTAAAATACAGGAAGTTTTGGTCGTTGAAGGCAAGGACGATACTGCCAATTTGCGTCGTTTTTACGATGTCGACACCTACGAAACACGAGGCTCCGCTATTGATGAGGACGATTTAGAACGCATCCAAAAGCTCAATGACCTGCGTGGAGTTATCGTTTTTACCGACCCAGACTACAATGGCGAGCGCATCCGTAAAATCATTATGCAGGCTGTCCCAACTGCCAAGCACGCCTTTCTCAATCGTGACGAAGCCAAACCAGGATCCAAAAGCAAGGGACGCTCGCTGGGCGTAGAACATGCTTCCTTTGAAGATATTCAAAAGGCTCTTTCTGGTGTCCTCGGTCACTATGACGATGAGAACAACTTCGATATCAGCAAGTCTGACCTCATGCGCCTTGGCCTTCTTATGGGAAACGACAGCCGCAAACGCCGTGAGTATTTAGGAGAAAAGCTTCGCATCGGTTACAGCAACGGCAAACAACTAATCAAACGCTTGGAACTCTTTGGGATAAGCTTAGCTGAAGTTGAAGAAGTTATGGGGAAATATGAAGGATGAAGAAAATCACCCTTCTACGCGGTGTCACACCTGTCGGTCAAAATAAGATTCCCAAAATGTCCTATTTGGTTCAAATATTAGAAGAAGCTGGCCTGAATAAAGTTAAAACCTATATCCAATCTGGTAATATCATTTTCGAGACTGATTTATCTGATAAGGAAGTGGCTCAGCTCATTCACGACACCATCAAAAGTAAAATCGGTGCCGATTTGGCAGTCATTATCAAAGACTAGAAGCAGCTTGACATGGCTGTAATTGAAAATCCTTTTGATGAAAACTATGATTTTTCCAGAGCCCATCTGGTTTTTACAAATGATGAGATTAATAGACTGAATTTAGACCAACTCTTAAGTCAAGATTTTGGAGATGAAGAACTTCATGCTGGCAATCAGTGCCTCTATATATACTTACCTAGAGACGCCAAGAAGAAGCGTCTCAACACCAACTATCTTGAAAAACAGCTGGGGATTGTTGCGACTATGAGGAAGCTCAGTGTAGTTTCTCGTTTGAGTGAGATGACAAAATGAAAATTACAGAGAATTACGAGGGATGATAATGGAAATTTCTCCTGCTTATAGAATGGAGCTAATCTATCGGGTAAAAGAAGAGATTTTTAATAAGTATAGTAGTTATGATGGAGCAGAACGGTATGTAAAGTTTTGGAAAGAAAACTACGCTAATTATGAATCGGATTTTTATATTAGTTATTTTGAGAGCGGAAATAATCAAGGGAAAATAAATTTGTATGATACTTTGGGGAATATTGCAGCTGAAGTACCAGAGAAATTACTAAGAATGGCTATTGATTTAGGAATTGAGACCCCAGACTTCATTCCCTCAATCCCAACATTTAGAAATAAAATAAAAGTTGAGTATAAAAATGCATCAAAAAGTTTTGAAAAGGCTTTTCAGAATATTGAAGAAGACCCTCAAGAAGCTGTCGGGAGTGCAAATTCTATATTAGAGAGTATTATCAAAGAGATTCTTTCAGATGACAGATTTGCAGATATAGATTCTTCAAAGGCAACAAGTGGTAAACTAGTAAAACAAATTTTAAAGGCATTTCAACTCAATCCAGATAGTCCTGAATTACCTGATGAAATGAAAGCGATAGGTAGCTCCTTGATAACAGTTGCAAAGGCAATTGAGGATTTGAGGAGTGACAAAACACTTCATCATGGTCAAGAATCAGAGAAATATCTAATTGATCAACCTTTATATGCATACTTTGTTGTTAATGCTTGTGCTACATTTGGCTTGTTTTTAATTGATTTTTACGAAAATAAGTTTCCAAAGCCAGTTGTTTCTTTTGAAGTTTTAGAAGATGAATTACCGTTTTAATGTGATTGAAGGAAAAGTACCGTATTAATTAATTCACAGTGTGCTGTTTTACGGTGATTTGAATTAATGAAAGTAGAGGTGAATTCAATTCGTAATGAAGATAGTTTAATATTTGAAATTATGTTATAATATTCACGCGTATGATTAGATTTTTGACTTGTGTGTTCGCAAGTATTAGCGATAATGGGTATGGTAGTGTTTAGCTCACTCCAGTATATCTACTTAGAGAAATCGAATGTCAGCTACTAAGAAAACTGTATTAGTAGAAGCCGTAAACTATTTCGGAAGTATTTCTTTACTGTCGTTCGCATAAGAGTTTTCATACGCTTTTTTTTGTTTTACTAAGGAAACACATAATGAACAAGCTAAAACAATTAGAGTCAAAAGACGATTTTGCAAGACTTCTTGGATTTCAAAATAGTAAGTATATCAATTACTTATTATATAGTGTGGGAACGGACAATTTGTATAAAACATTCTCTATACCCAAGAAAGGCGGGGGAGAGAGAATTATTAACGCTCCCAAAAAAGAACTGAAATTTCTACAGAGGAAATTGGCAAATGTTTTATGGGATTCATACATAGATAGTTTAAAATTAAAATCTAAAGACAAGAAATTCAAAATCCCTATGTTATCACATGCTTTTGAAAAAAATAAAAGTATTATCACAAATGCGCAGGTACATAGGAATAAAAGATATATTATAAATATTGATTTAAAAAACTATTTTGACAGTTTTAATTTTGGAAGAGTAAGGGGATTCTTTCTTAAAGACAGAGATTTTTGTGTCACTCCAGATATAGCTACCATAATTGCACAGATTGCATGTTACCAAGGTAAGTTACCACAAGGAGCGCCGTCTTCGCCGATAATTACAAATTTGATAACTAGAATTTTAGATTACCGTATTGTAAAAATAGCCAAAAAATACCGTTTCACATATACTAGGTATGCTGACGATATGACTTTCTCTACAAATCGTGACTTGTATTCAAATAAGTTGCAAGCGACTAAGGAATTAGAAAAATTTTTAAGAGAGTTGAATGAATTAGTTATTTCATCTGGTTTCGAAATTAATTCACAAAAGACGCGGTTAAGTAATGAAATGCAACGTCAAGAAGTAACGGGGCTTGTCGTTAATAAAAAGTTGAGTATAAAAAGAGAATATATTAAGAATACACGAGCAATGGCTTTTAGGTTGTATAAGGATGGTTATTTTGAAATTGATGGAAAACTTGGAACAATTGACCAGTTAACTGGTCGATTTGCTTTTATCTTCCAAATAAACCAGGTTAACAATTATTTACTTTACAAAAAATCTTTAGTAAAAAATAATCTCGAATTTCAAAAAAATTTGCTAGCACAGCAAACTCTTAAAAAATCAGAATCGAAATATTATTGGAAGTATATTTTTTACGCTAGGGATTTACGGAAAGAATTATTCTACAACGAGAAACATAAGACTTATAATCTCCCCACAGAGTTCTATGATATTAGCAAAAATGAAAAAAGAATGTACATGAGTTTATTTGATTCAAAAGAAAAAGAGTACAAAAAATTTCTTTTTTATAAATATTTTTTTGGAAATGATAAGCCAATAATAGTGACTGAAGGCATAACTGATCCAAGGTATATAAAAGCGGCTCTAAAAAGTCTTCATCAACAATATCCTGAATTGATTGAGAAAGTTGATGATAAATTTATATACAAAGTAGAATTTTTAAATCATAGTAATACGATAGAATACTTGTTTAATGTCCCAGAGGGTGGAGAAGGTTTCAAGTATTGGTATAATTATTTTTCTAATAAAGAGAACTTTCCGATGGATTCAAATGAAAAAATACTATACCCTAATTATATAGACTATTTCCAAAAACTAACAATCAGAAAACCCAAAAATCCAACAATGTTTTTATTTGATAACGAACCTACTGGAAGTCCTCTATACAATTTTGCTAGGTATGCAAAGGATTTAGATATTAATTCAAATAATTTGAATCAAATTAGACAACCAATGTTGAATTATAGGATTAACCGAAAATCTAGTTTATACTTGATGTTGACTCCGTTGATAATGGGAAGTAACTCATCGGATATCGAAGATCTATTGTTGTCAAAAAATACTCCTCCTATATTAAAAGGGAAAAGTTTTTCTAAGGGAGGAGGAAGCAATAATTATGGTAAAGATGTATTTTCGAAATATGTTTTGAAAAAATACAGTCAATTTGATTTCTCGGATTTTTGTCCACTGTTAGACAAAATAAGAGATAATATTTTAGATTATAGAAAATAGGTATCATGACACATGAGAATTGCAGATAAAAACGCAACCCGCGCCATTCTTGAGCGTCACGGGTTTACTTTTAAAAAATCATTCGGTCAGAACTTTTTGACTGACACCAATATCCTACAAAAAATTGTGGATACGGCGGAGATTGACAAGAATGTCAACGTTATTGAAATCGGTCCTGGTATCGGTGCGCTTACTGAGTTTTTGGCAGAAAATGCGGCAGAAGTTATGGCTTTTGAAATCGATGATCGTCTCGTGCCAATTCTGGCTGATACGCTCCGCGATTTTGACAATGTCCAAGTCATCAATGAGGACATCCTCAAGACTGATTTGCAGACCCGCATCAAGGACTTTGCCAACCCGGACCTGCCTATCAAGGTGGTGGCTAACCTTCCTTACTACATCACAACCCCTATCCTCATGCACCTGATTGAATCTAAGATTCCCTTTGCCGAGTTTGTGGTCATGATGCAAAAAGAAGTGGCGGACCGCATCTCAGCCAAGCCTAACACTAAGGCTTATGGCTCTTTGTCAAT
The DNA here is from genome assembly GCF_000376985.1 of Streptococcus henryi DSM 19005. Classification (GTDB taxonomy): domain Bacteria; phylum Bacillota; class Bacilli; order Lactobacillales; family Streptococcaceae; genus Streptococcus; species Streptococcus henryi. The sequence continues at coordinate 103,288 of NZ_AQYA01000033.1, read as the reverse complement.
AGCTGTGCAGTATTACATGACGGCTAAGGTGGCCTTCATTGTGCCACGTACAGTCTTTGTACCAGCTCCAAATGTGGATTCAGCTATTCTTAAGATGACCCGCCGTGAGCAAGCGCTGGTTGAAGTTGAGGATGTGGATTTCTTCTTCCGCGTCTCTAAAGCAGCCTTCGTCCATCGCCGCAAAACCCTTTGGAATAATCTGACTAGCCACTTCGGTAAATCAGAAGAAATCAAGGCAAAACTTGAAACAGCCTTAGAAGCTGCAGAGCTCAAGCCATCTGTCCGTGGTGAAGCTCTGTCCATCGCAGAATTTGGGAAATTGGCCGATGCCCTTCTAGCAGCTGGAATCAAATAAGAAAGCATTAATAATTGAGTTTTGATTATAATGCTATAAAGAATAGAAAAACAAAGTAAGAAGGTGAAAACGGCTCCAGTGTGAAGGGCTAGTTTGAGCTTTCTTTTTTCTTTTATAAAACGTCTAAAGTATGGTAAAATAAAAGTTATGACAAAAGATTTTCATCATATCACAGTGCTCTTACATGAAACCGTTGATATGCTTGACATCAAGCCTGACGGAGTCTATGTTGACGCTACGCTTGGTGGAGCAGGGCACAGTGAGTATTTACTTTCAAAATTAGGGCCTAATGGCCATTTATACGCTTTTGACCAAGATCAAAAAGCCATTGATAATGCCCAAGTGCGTCTTAAAGAGGCCATTGCAGAAGGCAAAGTCACCTTTATCAAGGATAATTTTAGAAATCTGACATCAAATTTGGCTGCCCATGGTGTAACTGAAATTGATGGTATTTTGTATGACCTTGGGGTTTCAAGTCCTCAGCTGGATGAGCGTGAACGCGGATTTTCTTATAAGAAAGATGCTCCGCTGGATATGCGTATGAATCGCGACCAAGCTCTTTCTGCTTATGATGTGGTCAATACTTATGACTATCATGATTTGGTTCGAATTTTCTTCAAATATGGAGAAGATAAATTTTCTAAGCAAATTGCTAGGAAGATTGAACAGGCACGTCAGATTAAACCAATTGAGACCACAACAGAATTAGCTGAAATTATTAAATCTGCTAAACCGGCCAAAGAACTTAAGAAAAAAGGCCACCCAGCCAAGCAGATTTTCCAGGCTATTCGAATTGAAGTTAATGACGAACTTGGTGCTGCAGATGAATCCATTCAACAGGCATTGGATTTACTAGCAGTCGACGGTCGTATTTCAGTTATCACTTTCCATTCTTTGGAAGATCGCTTAACAAAACAGCTCTTTAAAGAAGCTAGTACTGTTGATGTCCCCAAAGGTTTGCCTTTTATTCCAGATGATTTACAACCAAAAATGGAATTAGTTAACCGGAAGCCCATCCTGCCAACAGAGCAAGAACTGGCTGTGAACAATCGTTCACACTCAGCTAAATTGCGCGTGGCTAGAAAAATTAGGAAATAAGCATGACAAATACAAAACATAGCGAAGCTGTATCAAATGCCCTACAAAAACGCATTAGAACTTTCAGCAGAGTTGAAAAAGTTTTCTATGGTGCTATTATACTAACGGCTATTACTATGGCAATTAGCATTATCTTTTTACAAAGCCGTAATTTACAAGTTCAACAACAAATTTCTGAATTGAACAGTGATATCAATGCTCAAAAAACTGAACTGAATAATGCTAAACAAGAGGTTAGCGAACTAACACAGAAAAGTCGCGTCACAGAAATTGCAAATCAGGCAGGTCTAAAAGCTGAGAACGCAACGATTGCAGAAGTGGAGTAACTGCCTATGAAGATATTTAAAAGATGGGTTAATGTCTTTCTAAATTATGTAATCAAGGATAGAAAGTCCCCAACTAAGAACCGTGAACGGGTTGGTCAGAACCTCATGCTTCTGGCTGTTTTCATGTTCTTTGTCTTTATGATTAATTTCATTATTATCATCGGGACAGACAGTAAATTTGGTGTTAATTTATCCAAAGGAGCCAAAAATGTTTACCAGGCAACTGTGACTGTTCAAGCCAAACGCGGTACGATTTATGATCGTGGTGGTAATCCAATTGCGGAAGATTCGACAACATATAGTGTTTATGCCATTGTTTCAAAATCTTATAAGACAGTAAGTGGGAAAAAGCTATACGTCCAAAGCTCTCAATTTGATAAGGTTGCTGAGATTTTTAATGAGCAGCTTGGGATGGAAAAGGACTATGTTCTTAAACAACTAAAAACAAAAGATGTTTTCCAAGTGAGTTTTGGAACACTGGGATCAGGCATTTCATATAGTACCATGAGTGCCATCGAGGCGGCAATGGAAGAGGCAGAGATTGAAGGAATTGCCTTTACAACAAGTCCAGGACGTATGTATAAAAATGGGACATTTGCCTCACAGTTCATTGGCTTTGCTCAATTACAAGAAGACGATGAAGGAAATAAATTACTAGTCGGAAAAACTGGACTCGAAGCCAGTCTTGATAGTATTTTATCTGGTCAAGATGGACAGGTTACCTATGAAAAAGATAAGAATGGTAACATCTTATTAGGAACTGAAACAACTGTTACTGAAGCGATTAATGGTCAAGATGTTTATACAACTTTATCTGAGCCACTGCAAACCTATTTAGAGACCCAGATGGATGTTTTCCAATCTAAAGCTAACGGCGTATTTGCAGGTGCTACTGTTGTCAATGCAAAAACAGGCGAGATTCTGGCAACCACTCAGCGACCAACCTACAACCCTGAGACCCTTGAGGGTTATAATCTAGAAAATCTAAATAATTCTTGGAATACTTTGCTGCATCAAGCAGGGTACGAACCTGGATCAACGATGAAAGTGATGACGTTAGCCTCAGCTATTGATGCGGGTGTCTTCAATGCTTCTGAAGGAGTTTCAACTGTTGATGGGATTACCGTTGTTGACACAACCATTAATGACTGGAACGTTAACGAAGGTGAAACAGGTGGCTATATGACCATGGCTCAAGGTTTTGCTTTTTCAAGTAATGTGGCCATGACGACCCTGGAGCAAAAAATGGGTGCAGACAAGTGGCTCAATTATTTATCATCTAAGTTCCGTTTTGGCTATCCTACGCGCTTTGGTTTAGGCGGTGAAGCTGCGGGTATCTTAACTGATGATAATGAAGTAACGACAGCCATGACTTCATTTGGTCAAGGTATTAACGTGACTCAAATTCAGATGCTCCGTGCTTTTACAGCTATTTCAAATGACGGTAAAATGTTGGAGCCTCAATTCATTTCCAAATTAGTTGATACGAATTCTGGTACAAGTAGAGTTTCAACGCCTGAAATCGTTGGTAATCCAGTTTCAGAAGAAGCTGCTAGCCAAACACGTGATTACATGGTAACAGTTGGTACGGACCCACAATATGGAACTCTGTATTCAAGACTTTATGGTCCTGTAATCCAAGTTGGTAACTACTCAGTTGCCGTTAAATCTGGTACGGCTCAAATTGCTGCGGAAGACGGAAGTGGTTACCTTGACAGTTCAGGAAATAATAACCTTTATTCTGTTGTTGCAATGGTCCCATCAGGAGATCCAAGTTTCATTATGTACGTGACTCTTCAGCAACCTAAAGATTTCCAAGTTTTATATTGGCGTGATGTCGTTAATCCAGTCTTGGAATATGCTATGCAGATTGAAGAAAGTCTGACTGCTCCAGCCCTTGCTGTAGGTGAGGAAGAAACAAGTTATGTCATGCCAGATTTTCTTGGGAAAGGGCCTGGAGAAACAGCTGCTGTGTTGAGACAAAATTTGGTTCACCCAATTGTTTTGGGAACAGGAAGTAAAATTGTTAAAATTTCTAAAAAAGAAGGTAGCAATGTAGCTTCTGGGGAACAAGTTCTTATCCTATCTAACACTCTGAAAGAAGTTCCGGATATGTATGGATGGACAAAAAAGACTGTTGAACGTTTCTCAAAATGGACAGGAATCACGATTAACTACAAAGGAGCAGAGTCGGGAACTGTCATTAAACAAAGCGTTGATGTTGGTAAAGACATCGATGATGTTAAAAAAATTACAATTACTCTAGGAGACTAAAATGTTATCAAGTTTACTTGCGGGGGTGCTTGCATTTGTACTTACCGTATTAGCTATGCCACGCTTTATTCGATTTTATCAAATGAAAAAAATCGGTGGTCAGCAAATGCACGAAGATGTAAAGCAACACTTAGAAAAAGCAGGGACACCAACGATGGGAGGAACTGTCTTCCTTGTTGTTAGTTTATTAGTAAGTGCTCTCTTCAATATTTTTCTTCAAGGTTTCAATAGCCTGGGAGCTACTATTGGTATCTTGTCAGTTGTTCTTATTTATGGATTGATTGGTTTCTTAGATGATTTCTTGAAGATTTTCAAACAAATCAACGAAGGATTAACCCCAAAACAAAAGATGGCTCTTCAAATTTTAGGCGGTTTAATCTTCTATTTCGTACATGTTAGACCAAGTGGCAGTGATACGCTTAATATCTTTGGTTATAATCTTCATCTTGGTATTTTCTATGTTTTCTTTGTCCTATTCTGGATAGTTGGTTTTTCAAATGCGGTCAACTTGACGGATGGTATTGATGGCTTAGCCTCAATTTCAGTTGCCATCAGTTTGGCTACATATGGAATAATTGCTTATATTCAAGGACAATTTGATATTTTACTGATTATTTTGGTGACAATTGGTGCCCTTCTAGGCTTCTTTGTCTTTAACCATAAACCGGCTAAGGTTTTCATGGGAGATGTGGGAAGCCTTGCTTTGGGAGGATTATTGGCTGTGATTTCAATTGCTCTTCACCAAGAATGGACATTGTTGATTATTGGGATTGTCTATGTCATTGAGACTAGCTCAGTCATGTTGCAAGTGTCTTATTTCAAATACACAAAGAAAAAATTTGGTGAAGGACGTCGTATTTTCCGTATGACACCTTTCCATCACCATCTTGAACTTGGCGGATTATCAGGAAAAGCTGATAAATGGTCAGAATGGAAAGTAGATGCTTTCCTTTGGACGCTAGGTTTAGTTGCTAGCTTGATTGTACTGGGAATTTTGTATTTCTAATTAGCTATCAAATATAATGAGTGGAGTTTGACTTTTAGTCAGTTTCATTTTTTATTTCTTTTAAGTTAAATATTTTACAAAAATGTTACAAAAATATTGACAATAGATTTCTTGGTGATATAATAGATGGTGTAAAAACATGATAAAGGAAAGAATCTAATGAAGGTAAAAGTAATTCGTATTGTCAGTCTTCTCTTGCTAAGTAGCTTTTTATTGATAGCTTGTGGTAAAAATCAGTCCAAAGATACTAGTCAATCAAGCGATAAAACAGAGCTAAAAACTTCGAAATCGACCTCATCAAGTAGTAAATCAAAAAATAAAGAAAAAACCAGTGAAAGTGAGTCAGCAACTGAAGCAGATCAGTCATCTACAGAAAATGACAGTAATGCAAGACAAGAGTCAACTAATGAAGAAAGCTCAGATGTGTCTTCTACAATTGACCTCAATGCTTTGTTAAATGGAGACAATACTAGCATAGCTGATACTTGGGAAAATGATTTGGGTGAATGGGTGACGATTACACCTAATGGGCAAGTTTATACTAATAAAACTGATTTGGAATATGCCATTCAATCGGATCGCATAGATCAAGTTTTCTGGGGTACGATTTATAATCCAGAAAGCGAGTATGGTAGCGCAGCCTTTATCGTAGTGCCAGCTGGAGTGGCGAATCCTCACTTTGGGGATACTTCAGATAAGGATAGAATTTTGATTGGCCAAGATATCAATGCCGATTATCATCCATATTTCCGTAAAGAACAGTAATATAACCTAAGAAGAGGGCAGGTGATGTCCTCTTTTCGTTACCTTTGCTTAAAATCACTATTTAATGGTATAATACTAGGAGAAGAAATCGAGGTATAACATGTCATTATTTAAGGATTTTAATTTTAAAACTTACATCCAAGAGGCCTTGGATGATTTAAAGTTTACAAAGCCAACTGATGTCCAGAAAAAGCTGATTCCAGTTGTTCGTTCTGGCCGTGATTTGGTAGGAGAGTCAAAGACTGGTTCTGGTAAAACACATACTTTCCTTTTGCCAATTTTTGAAAAATTAGATGAGGATGGAAAGTCTGTTCAGGTTGTTATTACAGCACCTTCTCGTGAATTGGCGACTCAGATTTATCAAGCAACAAAACAGATTGCAGATCATTCTGAAAAAGAAATTCGTGTTGCTAACTATGTTGGTGGTACAGATAAACTTCGTCAAATTGAAAAGCTCAAATCTTCACAGCCTCATATTGTTATTGGGACACCTGGTCGTGTGTATGATTTGGTTAAGTCTGGAGATTTAGAGATTCATAAGGCTCATACATTTGTAGTGGATGAAGCTGATATGACTCTAGATATGGGATTCTTGGACACAGTTGATAAGATTGCAGGTGCTTTGCCTAAGGACGTTCAAATCTTAGTCTTTTCAGCAACTATTCCACAAAAATTGCAGCCTTTCTTGAAGAAATATTTGACAAATCCTGTCATGGAAAAAATCAAGACTTCAACTGTTATCGCTGATACTATTGATAACTGGTTGGTTTCAACTAAGGGGCGCGATAAAAATGCTCAAATTTTGGAAATTGCCAAAACTCTTAACCCTTATATGGCTATGATTTTTGTCAACACCAAAGAACGTGCGGATGACCTTCACGCCTATCTTTCAAGCAATGGTCTTAAAGTGGCGAAAATCCATGGTGGTGTGGAGCCTCGTGAACGAAAACGTATTATGAACCAGGTTAAGAATCTACAGTTTGAATATATTGTAGCGACTGACCTTGCTGCTCGTGGTATTGATATTGAAGGGGTTAGTCATGTGATTAACGATGCCATTCCTCAAGATTTATCATTCTTCGTGCACCGTGTCGGACGTACTGGACGTAATGGTTTACCTGGCACAGCTATCACTCTCTATCAGCCAAGTGATGATTCTGACATCAGAGAACTTGAGAAGTTGGGCGTAGCCTTTGTGCCAAAAGTTCTTAAAGATGGTGAATTTCAGGATACTTACGACCGTGATCGTCGTGCTAATCGTGAGAAGTCATATAAGAAACTTGATACTGAGATGATTGGTTTGGTGAAGAAGAAAAAGAAAAAAATTAAACCAGGATACAAGAAAAAAATCCAGTGGAAAGTTGATGAAAAACGCAAACGTGAACGCCGTGCTGAAAATCGTGCCAAAGGCCGTGCTGAGCGTAAGGCTAAGAAACAAAGCTTCTAATAAAGCGACTCTTGAGATTCTGTCTCAGGAGTTTTTCTTTGTGATAGTTTTTGTCTATCAGGTAATAGAAATTCTCAAATAGTCTAGGTTCTATAATTTTGATAGAATGGAACAAAATATAAAATGAGGATTTATGATGAAAAATAGATTTTTAGTAGCTTTAGGTTTGGTTTCGGCAGCTTTTCTATTCTTAGCAGCTTGCTCGACAAAAAGCGATGAGGCTGCTTCTGGGAAAAAAGTGATAACTGTTGCGACTGATTCGGATACTGCACCTTTCACTTTCAAAAAAGATAATGACTTTAAGGGCTATGATATCGATTTGATTAATGCCATTTTTGATGACTCGGATACTTACGAAGTTAAATTTGTAACCACAGCCTTTGATTCTATTTTGACAGGAGTAGATGCAGGACGCTATCAGATTGCTGCCAATGACTTTAATTACAATAAAGAACGTTCTGAAAAATACTTATTCTCAGATCCAATTTCAAAATCAAATTATGCTATTACTAGTGCTAAAGGGGTAAGTTATTCTAGTTTGGATGATTTATCTGGTAAGTCAACAGAGGTAATTTCAGGATCAAATTATGCTCAGGTTTTAGAAGAATGGAATAAAGCTAATCCAGATAAAGAAGAGATTAAAATTAATTATGCTTCTAGTACGACAGGATTAACAACACGCATTCAGCATATTGAGAGTGGTAAAATTGATTTTATTCTCTATGATGCGATTTCATCATCATATTTGGTAAAAGATCAAGGTTTTGATTTGACTGTAAGTAATCTTGAAGATACAATTGGCGGAGAAACAGATGGACTTGAATATTTCTTGTTTGCTGATAGTCAAGAAGGAAAAGAACTTCAAGAATTTGTTAATGAACGTCTTAAAGACCTGCATGAAGATGGGACACTAGTTGAATTGAGCCAGGAGTATTTCGGTGGAGATTATGTTTCATCACTTAAGTAAGAAGTGATATTTCAGACTTATGATAAAGAGTACCTATCCTTGTGATAGGTTTTATTTATCACATGATAAGAATAAAATATTTTACAGAGGACTTGTTATCGTGTTAAAATATTAGGATGAAAAGGAGAAGGTGCCGTAAGAAACAGCCGTATTGTCAGTTTGTCATAGGTGTAACCAATTCTTCCCATAAATAGAAAAAGTAAGGAACAAGTTATGAGTTCACTAATATTAACTTCAGGATGGGCTTGGTATGATAAGTTTGTCCAAATGTTTCCACAAGGGAAACTCTTCAGTTGGCGGTCTGTTTTTGATGCCATTCCATCAATTTTAGGTCATTTACCAACAACCTTAGGATTGACACTTGCAGGGGCAGTCTTTGGATTGATGTTAGCTCTGCTATTTGCCATCGTCAAAATTAACCGTGTTAAGGTTCTTTATCCCATTCAAGCTGTTTTTGTCAGTTTTTTACGCGGGACACCGATTTTGGTTCAGCTTATGTTGACCTACTATGGAATTCCTCTCTTTTTGAAATTTCTTAATCAGAAGTATGGTTTTGCTTGGAATATTAATGATATCCCAGCTTCAGTCTTTGCTATTACTGCCTTTGCTTTTAATGAGGCGGCCTATACGAGTGAAACCATCCGTGCAGCTATTTTGGCTGTGAATTCTGGTGAAATTGAAGCTGCGCGAAGCTTGGGGATGACATCTATCCAAGTTTACCGTCGTGTCATCATTCCTAATGCGGCTGTTATTGCTACACCTACATTGATTAATGGTTTGATTGGTTTGACTAAAGGAACATCATTGGCCTTTAATGCGGGTATTGTCGAGATGTTTGCGCAAGCCCAAATTTTAGGTGGTTCTGACTATCGTTATTTTGAGCGCTATATTTCAGTTGCCTTGGTTTATTGGCTTGTCAGCATTGTCATTGAAAATATCGGCCGCTTGATTGAAAAACGCATGGAAATCAAGTCTCCAGAAAACATCACTAATGATATTCCAGGAGGTGTACGTTAATGATTAGAATTTCAAATTTAACCAAAGAATTTTCAGGGCAGAAAGTTTTGGATGGTCTTAACTTGGATATTGAAAAGGGTGAAGTTATTGCTTTGGTTGGTGCTTCAGGTGCAGGTAAATCAACTTTCTTGCGAAGTATGAATTACCTTGAAGAGCCTGACTCTGGAACAATTGCTATCGACGATTTTAAGGTAGATTTTAATAAAATCACAAAAGAAGAGATTCTAACCCTTCGTCGTAAGCTTGCCATGGTTTTCCAACAGTTTAATTTGTTTGAGCGTCGTACAGCACTTGAAAATGTCAAGGAAGGCCTCAAGATTGTTAAGAAGATGTCAGATGCTGAAGCGACAGCTATTGCCAAGGAAGAATTGAGGAAAGTTGGTTTGGCAGATCGTGAAAATCATTATCCTCGCCACCTTTCTGGTGGTCAGAAGCAGCGTGTGGCTTTGGCGCGTGCTCTTGCTATGAAGCCAGATGTCTTGCTATTGGATGAGCCTACTTCGGCTCTTGATCCTGAGCTAGTTGGTGAAGTTGAGAAATCTATCGCTGATGCTGCTAAATCAGGTCAGACCATGGTTCTAGTCAGTCACGATATGAATTTTGTCTACCAGGTTGCAGATAAGGTTCTCTTCTTGGAAAAAGGAAAGATTCTTGAGCAAGGGACACCTGATCAAGTTTTCAATCATCCAAAAGAAGAGCGCACCAAAGAATTTTTTGCTAGCTATACAAAATCATACATTTAAAGTCTGACTTTTGCTATAATGAGAAGAGTGAGAATTCTCGCTCTTTTTATTGTCAGTTCTTTACTTGGATGGCTGACGTTGTGAGAACAAAAGTAAGAATGATAAAGGTGATATGATGGTTGTAGAAATATTTTCCCTCTATGTGCAGGGGTTGTTACTGGCGATTTTAACAGTAATTATTGCAGGGGGTTTTTGGCTTGCTTGGAGAGCAAGTAAGAAGTTTGATAAGACGGTCAAAGAGCGACAAGCCTCTTTATATGAAGCAATGATGATGGCTGTCATGACTGCACCAATCTTATCTTTTGCTTACATGGCTATATTATTAATGCTCAAGTCGTAATGATTGCATTATGATTTTTGACTGGTAAAATGTAAGTAGAACTGATAACAAGGAGAAAAAACGTAATGTATGATACTTTAATTATTGGATCAGGACCTGCTGGGATGACAGCAGCCCTATATGCCGCACGCTCAAATCTCAAAGTTGGGATTATTGAACAAGGAGCACCGGGCGGTCAAATGAATAATACATCTGAAATCGAAAACTATCCGGGATATGAGCATATTTCAGGACCTGAGTTGTCTATGAAGATGTATGAACCACTTGAAAAATTCAATGTTGAACATATCTATGGAATTGTCGAAAATATCGAAAGTGATGGTTTGGTAAAACGTGTCATCACTGAGGATGAAACTTATGAAGCTAAGACTGTTGTTATCGCAACTGGTGCCAAATATCGTCTCTTGGGTACTCCAGGTGAGGAAGAGTATACTAGTCGAGGCGTTTCTTACTGTGCGGTCTGTGATGGAGCTTTCTTCCGTAATCAAGACTTACTAGTAGTTGGAGGCGGTGACTCTGCTGTTGAGGAAGCTATTTACCTTACTCAGTTTGCTAATACAGTAACAATTATTCATCGCCGTGATGAATTGCGTGCGCAGAAAATCTTGCAAGATCGTGCCTTTGCAAATCCTAAAATTAAATTCCTTTGGGATTCTGTTGTTAAAGAAATCAAAGGTGGGGATATCAAAGTTTCTGGTGTGACAGTTGAAAATGTCAAAACTGGCGAACTTAGCGAACATGATTTTGGTGGTATTTTCATCTATGTTGGTATGAATCCAGTTTCTGCCATGGTTTCAAAACTTGGTGTTACAGATGATGCTGGCTGGATTATGACAAATGATAAGATGGAAACAAGCGTTCCGGGTGTCTATGCAATTGGTGATGTTCGTCAGAAAGAACTTCGCCAGATTGCGACAGCAGTAGGTGAGGGTGCTATTGCTGGTCAAGGTGTTTATCACTATATTACTGAGAATTTTTCATAATGCATCCTATTGAAAGCAGACTAAGTTCTGCTTTTTTTGGTTATGGAGCTCTGCAATTTTCCGAAAATTAATGAAATATGTTATAATAGTCACAATATTGTGTATGACACATGAAAAAGGAGTCAATCTATGTATCAAGATGACAGTTTAACGCTACACACAGATTTGTATCAAATTAATATGATGCAGGTTTATTTTGAGCAAGGAATTCATAATAAAAAAGCTGTTTTTGAGGTCTATTTCCGTAAAGAGCCTTTTAATAATGGCTACGCTGTTTTTGCAGGGTTGGAAAGAATTGTTAATTATCTAAAAGATTTGAAGTTTTCGGAGTCTGACTTGGCTTATTTGGCTGAGCTGGGTTACAATGAAGCTTTTTTGACTTACTTACGTGACTTGAAATTAGAGCTTACTGTTAAATCTGCGCGTGAGGGAGACTTAGTCTTTGCTAATGAACCAATTGTACAAGTGGAAGGCCCGCTTGCTCAGTGTCAACTTGTTGAGACTGCTCTGCTTAATATTGTCAACTTTCAAACCTTGGTTGCTACAAAAGCAGCTCGCATTCGCTCAGTAATTGAAGATGAGCCACTCTTGGAATTTGGTACTCGTCGTGCTCAGGAAATGGATGCAGCTATTTGGGGTACCCGCGCAGCTGTTATTGGTGGAGCTGACGCCACATCAAATGTCCGCGCAGGAAAACTTTTCGGAATCCCTGTCTCAGGTACGCATGCGCATGCTCTTGTTCAAGCCTATGGTAATGACTATGATGCCTTTATGGCTTATGCAAGTACCCATAAAGATTGTGTTTTCCTAGTTGATACCTATGATACCTTGAAAATTGGGGTTCCAGCAGCTATACGCGCGGCTAAGGAATTAGGAGATAAGATTAATTTCCTAGGTGTTCGTTTGGATTCAGGTGACTTGGCCTATCTCTCTAAGAAAGTTCGTCAACAGTTAGATGATGCTGGATTTCCTGATGCCAAAATCTACGCCTCTAACGATTTGGATGAACATACTATCCTTAACCTTAAGATGCAAAAGGCAAAAATTGATGTTTGGGGAGTTGGAACAAAACTGATTACAGCCTTTGACCAGCCTGCTCTTGGAGCTGTCTATAAGATTGTCTCTATGGAAGATGACAATGGGGTCATGCAAGATACTATCAAGCTATCAAACAACGCTGAGAAAGTTTCAACACCAGGTAAGAAGCAAGTTTGGCGTATCACTAGTCGTGAAAAAGGTAAGTCAGAGGGAGATTACATCACCTTTACTGATACTAATGTTAACGACCTAGATGAGATTAACATGTTCCACCCAACCTATACTTATATTAATAAGACGGTTAAAGATTTTGATGCTGTTCCTCTTCTTGTGGATGTCTTCGATACAGGTGAATTAGTCTATGACTTACCAAGTCTAAAAGACATTCAAACTTACGCCCGTAAGGAATTTGATAAACTCTGGGATGAGTATAAACGTGTCCTTAACCCACAAGATTATCCAGTTGATTTGGCCAAAGATGTCTGGCAAAATAAAATGGATCTTATTGACCGTATTCGTAAAGAAACCTATGCAAGAGGTGAAATCAAATGAGTTTACAAGACCAAATAATTGCCTATGAGGGAGTCAAACCAGTTATTGATGCTAAGGAAGAAATCCGTAAATCAATCGATTTTCTCAAAAACTACATACTTAAACATCCTTTCTTAAAAACCTATGTTTTAGGAATTTCTGGAGGACAAGATTCAAGTTTAGCAGGTCGCTTAGCCCAGCTTGCTATGGAAGAACTTCGTGCTGAAACAGGCAATCAAGACTACAAATTCATTGCAGTCCGCCTTCCTTATGATGTTCAAGCTGATGAGGACGATGCTCAAAAAGCTTTGAGCTTTATTCAACCTGATATCTCTTTGGCAGTCAACATCAAAGAAGCAGTAGACGGTCAGGTAGCAGAGCTAATTAAGGCCGGGGTGAGCGTTTCAGACTTTAACAAGGGAAACATCAAGGCCCGTCAGCGCATGATTACTCAATATGCTATTGCTGGGGAAAATAGCGGAGCTGTTATCGGAACCGACCATGCTGCTGAAAACATCACAGGTTTCTTTACTAAGTTTGGTGATGGTGGAGCAGATATTTTGCCACTTTATCGCCTCAACAAACGCCAAGGCAAACAGCTTTTGGAAGAACTAGGTGCCAATAAGTCACTTTATGAAAAAGTTCCAATTGCAGACCTTGAAGAAAATCGTCCAGGCTTAGCGGATGAAGTTGCACTCGGTGTGACTTATGACGATATTGATGATTACCTTGAAGGTAAAAAAGTATCTGCGCAAGCCCAAGCTACCATTGAAAGCTGGTGGCACAAAGGTCAACACAAACGCCACTTACCAATCACCATCTTTGATGATTTTTGGAAATAAATCACTTAAAAAGGCTACTTGGCCTTTTTTTATTTTAGTTACTAACACTCTTTTAAAATCAAAATGATAAAGTCGAATGAAGAGTTTTCAGACAAGGAACGCAGGGCGCAGGTAGCTCAAACAGTCAGGGGAGTGACTGTTTGAGGTGGGAAATAAGAACTGACCTAGGTCAGTTTACAAAACAGTCAGGGGAGTGACTGTTTGAGGTGGGAAATAAGAACTGACCTAGGTCAGTTCACCAAACAGTCTGGAGATAGACTCTTGGGTTTGGTCTTGAAGAAACTTCTTTCTCTCAACCGAGAGTACGGAAAGCCGATAGTGACGATGTATCAAAGCTCTTCAAATGACTATACATTATCAGTTTCGACTTGTCCCATCCTAGCACTGCCTTTGTCTTACTTCCTCGTTTGATTTTGATATTATTTGATTTTGAATTGCAGATTTGCAAAAAATCTAAAGTCACTTTTTAATATTGCTATAATGACATAAGGAGGTGGTTTTATGAAAAAAATATCAATCAAACAGTTTATCCACTTATCGACAGCAACTATATTGGCTATTTTTCTAGCTAGTATCAATGGAGGTAATGTTATTGCAGAGGAAAAAAGTCAAGAAATAACTGAAATTGAAATATTTGAAGACAGCTCTGCAATTGAAGAAATCCCAGCTGAAAAAGAGGCCGTTGACTTGGGTGCTTCTTCAGAAGAAACAGATTTAGACTTACAGAACACCACTGAAAGTCAGGTTGAGAATGAATCTGATTTAGTCGTTAGTCAAGATGAAGTCCCAGAGGACTTTGCAACTAATGAGGAAAGCGAAGATTCAGTAGATAATTTAGAAGTTCCTAATAGAAGAGGTTTCTACTTGGATGAAAATGGTAATTGGCATTATGCCGATGAAAATGGCCAAGATGTGACAGGTATCCAAGTTATTGATGGTGCTACCCATCACTTTGACAAAAATGGTATCCAAACAAAAGGAAAAGAAGTGGTAATTGATGGCAAGGTTTACTTTTTTGATAAAGATAGCGGTCATCTATGGACGAATCGATTTCGTGACCTTGGTCGTACAACTTACATAAACGGAACATTTGATGAAAACTGGACATACTACGGTACAGACGGTGCTCGAGTTACTGGCGCGCAAATCATTGATGGTACAGAATACTATTTCAGTGATAGAGGGATACAATACCGCTATAAAACCTTGGGAAATGGAGATGGCACTACTAGTTATTATGGACCATCAGGAGCCAAAGTTTATAATGACTGGGGTGTCATTCGTGGAATGTATTTGCGTGGTTATTCGTTTAGTTTCACCATTTATTTGGATGAAAATGGTAATATGTTGAAAAATGGTGTCAAAGAGATTGATGGAAAGCTCTATTATTTTGACCAAAGTGGTTATCGTATCTACGGCTATTATTCATCAGGTAGCTATTATGCGACTTCCAATGCTTATTCAGGTGGAACATCTTATCCTATTATCTATGAAGGTAATGCCTACATTTGCAGCAACTCAGGACAATTGATTTCCAATACTTATTTCAAAAATCAATACCGTACCTTTGGTGGTAATTGGTATTATCTCGATGCTCAGGGACAGGTAGCTAAAGGAGCGCAAATCATTAATGATGCAGAAGTGTACTTTGATACTGAGTCGGGTGTACAAGTCAAGGGACGTACAATAACTGGTACTAAGCCAACAGTAGGTAACTATTATTATGATGCTGATACGGGAGAAAAATGGACTAATCGTTATCTAGAATACAATGACAACTGGTACTATCTTGATAATGATGGCAATCCATTGATTGGTTTTCAAGTGGTTGACGGTGCTTCTGTATATTTCCACGAAGACGGTCGCCAAGCCAAAGGAGAACTAATTAAAGATGAGAATGGTTACTATCATTACTATGATTCTGATACAGGTGAGCAAGTGACCAACACTTCAATTACAATTAATATTAATATGGATGGAGAAGGAAGCATACCCCTTTAATGAAAAACTAGGATTGAAAAAGCTAGGTTGTTTTCTCTATTCTATTAATTATCCGATATAAGCAACTCTTGAATGCCAAAAAATTTAAAAGAATGTTATAATATTTCTGGCATAAAAACACATCGCAGTTGGTAGTCTGCGAGCATCTGAGGATGTCAGTAACCTTCCCTCCCGGGTCGTCCGATGTCAGATATTTTAATTTTAGGGAGGGACTGGCATGAAAATGACAGTTTATTTTGATGGTGCTTTTTGGGCCGCCTTGATTGAATTTCGAGATAGCCAAAATCGTTACAAGGCTTTTAGCTATGTTTTTGGAAAAGAACCCAAGAATGAAGATATTTTGTACTTTCTTCATCATGATTTTGGAAAATGGCTGAGCAGATATGATAAGATAGAAATAAGTTCTAGCGTCGAAGCGTCAGCTATTGCACAAAAGAAAACAAATCCTAAAAAGATGCAACGAGAGCTAAATCGTGCAAAAAGAAAACCTGTAATCTCTACCAAGGCACAAGATGCCATGAAAGAGTTACAGGAAAGACTGAAGCAAGAACGCAAAACTCAGAGCAAGGAGAAACGTGAGGCAGAAAAAGTTTTTAAATATCAGCAAAAGCAGCAAAAGCGTCATCAGAAAAAGAAAGGGCATTAGAGAATATCATTGCCTCAAATTTTAAAATCTCAGTTCTAAACTGGGATTTTATTTTGTCTAAAAAATAACATGATGTAGCAAGGCTTGCAAATCTTTTTCTAAGTTCTATAATAGAGTGGTATCAATTATTTTAAAGTTAGAAAGGAAAGAGCATAGAAGAAAAGTTAGCGTCGCTGATTAAGCTAATAAATCTTTATGCTCTTGCTATCTTGATTTATGTCTTATATATCACAAGATTTTACTGAAAAGTTATTTGCCGACTATGAAGCAAATGCAAAATATCGTGCTGTTGAAAATGCAGTCACTCACAACGGTCTTCTTAAATCTCTTGAAACACGTCAAAGTGAGATTGAAAATGATCATGTCTTCTCAATTGATTTGACCAAGGATGAGGTGTCTAATCAGAAAGCTTCAGGTCGTTGTTGGATGTTTGCTGCGCTCAACACTTTCCGCCACAAACTCATTTCCGAATTTAAATTGGAAAACTTTGAATTGTCTCAGGCCCACACCTTCTTCTGGGATAAGTATGAAAAATCAAACTGGTTCATGGAACAAGTCATCACCACAGCAGACCAAGAATTGACCAGCCGCAAGGTCAAATTTCTCTTGGACGTGCCACAACAAGATGGCGGGCAGTGGGATATGGTTGTGTCACTCTTTGAAAAATATGGTGTCGTACCAAAATCTGTTTACCCAGAATCTATCTCATCAAGTAATAGTCGTGAGCTTAATCAATACCTCAACAAATTGCTTCGCCAAGATGCCCAAATCTTGCGTGATACGATTGCATCAGGTGGCGATGTGCAAGTTAAAAAAGAAGAACTCCTTCAGGAAATCTTCAATTTCCTTGCTATGAACCTTGGCTTGCCGCCACGTACCTTTGACTTTGCTTTCCGTGATAAAGACAATAACTACCAATCTGAAAAGAACATCACACCGAAAGCTTTCTTTGATAAATACGTTGGTCTTAGACTGTCTGATTATGTTTCTGTTATCAATGCTCCAACGGCTGACAAACCTTATGGCAAGTCTTATACTGTTGACATGCTTGGGAACGTTGTTGGCAGTCCAGACGTTCGTTATCTCAACTTACCAATGGAGCGCTTCAAAGAATTGGCTATCGCGCAAATGCAGCAAGGTGAGACTGTCTGGTTTGGTTCTGATGTTGGTCAAGTTTCTGACCGTCAAAAAGGGATTTTGGCAACTAATACTTATGATTTCAGCGCAGCCATGGACATTGAACTCAGCCAAGACAAGGCTGGTCGCCTAGACTACAGCGAGTCCCTCATGACTCACGCTATGGTCTTAACTGGTGTTGATTTGGATGAAAATGGCAGAGCTATTAAGTGGAAAGTGGAAAATTCATGGGGAGACAAGGTTGGTCAAAAAGGTTACTTCGTGGCCTCAGACGCTTGGATGGATGAATACACCTATCAGATTGTCGTCCGTAAAGATCTTCTGACAGCTGAAGAATTAGCAGCCTATGAAGCAGAGCCAATTGTCCTTGCACCATGGGACCCAATGGGGGCTTTGGCAAGCACGATTGACTACTAAAATTCAGAGTAATTGCCTGTAAAAATTAAAATGATGTTTCCTGACCTAATTACAGGTATGTTTGTGCCAATTTGCCTAATTTGATTTTTAGTGTAAATAATTGGGCTATCTCATAGGATAGAATAATGAGAATGAAAAAATACCTAAGCTCACACGGAGCTTAGGTATTTTACATTATTGTTGAGTAGCCGTATTGTCGCTATCTCCTGTCGAGTAATTATCAGTTGTTTCAGTATTTTCTTGGCTAGATTCAGTTGCACTGGATGTTTCAGTTTCAGTTGTAGAACTACTTTTTTCAGTTTCTTCTGAGCTTTCGCTTGTAGATCCATAGATGTTACTGTAAACAGAACTAGAGTTAGCGGAATAAGTGTATGCATTTGATCCGCTTAAATATGCGTAGCTACCACTTAGATAAACACCTTCTGGGACTGTGAAGTCTGTGCTACCACTTCCAAAAGTATTGTTAAGGTAAATCTGCATTGCTTTGTAGACTTGTGCGGCAACTTTCAGACCATCTCCATAAATTGGAGTTGAGCGATTTTTATAACCTGTCCAAACAGCCATTGAATATTCAGGGGTGTAACCAACGAATAGTTCGTCTGGTGCCATAGTACCCACATAACTGTTGTAGATTCCTGTTTCGGCTTCAATTGTAGGTAATTCGTCATCAGAATAGTTAGATGTTCCGGTTTTACCAGCTTGGAACATGCCAGAAATATAAGCTTCAGTACCAGTACCATATGTCAAAACAGTTTTTAACATATTGGTCATGAGATAAGCAGTAGTTTCTTTCATGGCGCGAGTTCCGACAGGTTCATAAGTCTGCGTTGTACCATCGCTGAATTCGATTTTGTTAATGTATTGTGGTTCGTAATAGATACCGCCATTTGCGAACGCAGCATAGGCAGCGGCCATTTTCTCGCTACTTGCTCCATATTCTGAACTGCTATCACTTGTAGAGCTAGAAATAGCGTTAGAATAGTAAAGTTCAGGATAATTGATACCAAGTCCACTCAAGAATGCTTTGGCTTCTTCTAAACCAACGGCTTCAAGAGCTTTCACTGCAGGGACATTACGTGATTGCATGACTGCTTGTTGGATAGTCATTGTTCCGTAATATTGGCGATCCCAGTTATAAATCTGAGTTGAAGTACCTGGCCAGCTGTATTTGACGTCAGTTGTTGTTGCAGCAGTGCTTGAATAAATACCATTTTCGATTGCAGGGGCGTAATCAGTGATTGGTTTCATTGTAGATCCCCAGTCACGGTCAGTTAAAACCGCTTGGTTGGTTCCTAACGAAACGCTAGTATCCTGATTTCTTGCTCCTAATTGTGCAATAACATGACCGTTATTAACATCAATGATAGTTGAAGCAACCTGCATCTCAGAGTCAGGGTATGAAACATAATAATCTGTGTTATATGTATTCCACAAATTTTGTTGAACATCTGTATTGACGTTAGTGTAGACTTTTAATCCAGCTGAATAGACATCTTTACCAGTTTTTTCACTTACTTGTTCAATGACCTGTTTAATGTAATTGTCTAAATAGGGTTCGAAGCTTGATGTCTCAGTAAGAGTTTGTAGACCATCGGTAACAGGTGTTGAAACAGCTGTATCATACTCTTCCTGAGTGATGTTGCCGTCTTCGAGCATCTCTGATAGAACGATGTCTCGACGATACTGAGCGGCTTCTGGATTAACATATGGGTCATATTGACTCGGAGCTTGAGGAATTCCAGCTAATAAAGCCAACTGTGCAATTGAAAGATCTTTCAATTCTTTACCGTAGTATGATTTAGCGGCAGTCAGCATACCATAGCTACCATTACCCATATAGACCTTGTTAATATAGAAGGTTAGGATTTCCTGCTTAGTATATTTACGCTCCATTTGAAGAGATAGCCAAGCTTCCTGAGCTTTACGTTTTAAAGTTTGGTCAGCTTCGGTAGTTGAATAATAAGCCAGTTTAATTAATTGCTGGTCGAGTGTGGAACCACCTTGAGTGCTACCTCGGAAGATATTATTAAATGCAGCTCCTAAAATACGGTAAATATCGACCCCTCTATGTTTGAAGAAGCGTTTATCTTCAATAGATGTGATTGCATTAACTAAGTTTAAAGGAATGCTATCTGCTGTGACATTCTCGCGTTTTTCAGAACCTAAGTCGGCAATTAAATTGTTATTAGCATCATAGATGAGACTTGAGTTTGTAGATTCTAGAGCCGTTTCAGTCAATTCTGGGCTGCTACTAACATAGTAAGTAAAGAGCCCTGCACCAGCAAGCACACCAACAATCAGTAAACTAATGCCCGTGATGAGAATATATTTAAGAGCTTTGAGTAGAGTTTCTTTTTTAATTTTAATCACCGCCTAAAAAAAATTTATCAATAATGTTAAGATAAGGAACTTGTGGTAATGAATTGTTTTCCACAGCGAAACCATTTTTTTTGATATAATCTAGTGGCATCGATTTTGTTCCCTGATCAATCTGGTAATAGCTTACAAGAGCGCTTGCAGGGAGAAAATAAGTTTCCTTAAGAGTAGAGAAGTGAAGAAGTACAAAGCAAATTCCTTTTTGTTCAAGGACATGCTCCATGTGTTCAATCTGGTGTGCATGAAAGTTCTTCATGGGCATGGCTGTTTTTTGCCGTGTTTCCTTAGCTTCAAAGTCAAGATAGTGCCCCTTGTAAACACCAGAGTAATCTGTTGTAGAGGCTTGTCGGAAGTAGGCCTCTACTATCTTGGCACGACTTCGTTTGGGATAGTCGACTCTGACTATTTGGACTGGTGTCGGCTTTTTATGAACGACAGCAATTCGTTTTGAAAGATAATATTCATTTGTAGAGTTAATTGCTGATTCAAAGGACATACCACGATTAGCAAAATTTATAGGTTTTGCTTGGCTAGGTGGATTTACTTGTTTTCGAATAAGATTATGTGGGTACTTAACCATAGTTCTCCTAACGTCCAAGGCTTAATGATAATATAAGCACCATTATTATAACATATTTTTTGAAAGGGTAACAAATTATGACTGCTATTCTAGTAACTGGTTATAGAAGTTTTGAACTAGGTATTTTTCAAGATAAAGATGAGCGTGTTAAGATTATCAAACGTGCTATCGAAAAAGACTTGATTCGCTTTTTTGAAGAAGGGGTAGATTGGCTCATTTTTATGGGAAACCTAGGATTTGAATACTGGGCATTAGAGGTTGCCTTGACTCTTAAAGATGAATATGATTTTCAAATAGCGACAATTATGCCATTTGAAAATCATGGACAGAATTGGAATGAGGCAAATCAGGAAAAATTGTCAAAATTTAAAACCGTAGATTTTGTGAAGTACACCTATCCAAATTATGAAAATCCAAGCCAGTTTAGACAGTATAATCAATTTTTGATTGATAATACTGAAGGAGCCTATGTTTTTTACGATCCTGAAAATGAAACCAATCTGAAATATTTGTTGCAAAAAATGCAAGAAAAAGAAGAGTATCATGTGAAATATCTAAACTTCGATAGACTTAATGAACTCTTAGAAGACTAGGAAAAAAGTAATGTTTTTTTAATAATGAATTTAGTGTAAAATACTTGCCTTTTAAAAGGAAATTCTGTAATATAGTTGATGGTATGACTTTACATATCAATGATAAGAATGAGTGAAGACCGATTTGGAGAGATAGAATGGCAAGTATTATTTTCAGTCCTAAAGACATTTTTGAACAAGAATTCAAAACCAGCATGCGTGGTTATGATAAAAAAGAAGTTGATGAATTTTTAGATGATATTATAAAAGATTATGATAATTACATCTCACAAATTCAGGAGCTTCGTGCTGAAAATGAGAAATTGAAACAACAATTGGCAGTAAAGCCTAAAGTTGCTCCAACGCCGGCATTCTCGACAGCACAACCTGTGGCTGAGCCAACTCGAATGGCTCAATCAGCGACAAATATTGATATTCTAAAACGTATTAGCCGTCTTGAGAAAGAAGTATTTGGAAAACAGATTGCTGAGCAATAAGTGAATATTTATGTGCAATTTTTGGATAATCGCGTAGTATTTTAATACTATGAGGAAAGTCCATGCTAGCACCGGCTGTGATGCTGGTAGTGTTTGTGCTAGGCGAAAAAATAAGCCTAGGGAGGTAGTTTATACCTTACGGCGAGTGAAATGGCTAAGTCTTCTTGATATGCCAAAATAACTCTGAAAGTGCCACAGTAACGTAGTTTTACTGGAAACGGTAAAAATGGAACGCGGTAAACCCCTCAAGCTAGCAACCCAAACTTTGGTAGGGGCATGGGATAGCTGGAAGACGAACGGTCTATCCTAACTGGAAACAGTAGACAGATGATTATCGAAGGAGATGGTACCTAGTCATCTCTGGAACAAAACATGGCTTACAGAAAATTGCATATAGGCTTTAGAGCTAAAGAAATTTAGCTCTTTTTAATATGCCGAATTTAAAAAGATTGCTATCTCTGTGATATAATTAAAAGAAGTGAAACTACATCAATGTTTAATCATAAAAAGTGATTTTATTTTCTGATTGTAGACAGTAATAAAGTTATTACACAGTAAAGTGACATAGAAAAGGTAACCAATGAAAGACAAATTTAATTTAGTAGCCACTGCTGCGGCTGGTTTAGAAGCAGTGGTTGGCAAAGAAATTCGCAACCTAGGGATCGATTGCCAAGTAGAAAATGGGAAAGTGCGTTTCCAAGGTGATGTTGAAACAATTGCTAAAACCAACCTCTGGCTCAGATCAGCTGACCGTATAAAAATAATTGTTGGAGAATTTCCTGCTCGTACTTTTGAAGAGCTGTTCCAAGGTGTTTTCGCTCTTGACTGGGAGAATTACCTACCATTAGGGGCAAAGTTCCCGATTTCAAAGGCCAAATGTGTTAAGTCTAAGCTTCATAATGAACCATCAGTACAAGCTATCACAAAAAAAGCAGTTGTAAAAAAATTACAGAAGCATTTTCATCGTCCAGAAGGTGTCCCTCTGCAAGAAACTGGTGCAGAATTTAAAATAGAGGTTTCAATTCTAAAAGACAAAGCTACCATTATGATTGACACAACCGGTTCAAGTCTTTTCAAACGTGGTTACCGTGTTGAAAAAGGCGGAGCTCCAATCAAAGAAAACATGGCTGCGGCTATCCTTCAACTCTCTAACTGGTACCCAGACAAACCTCTTATAGATCCTACATGTGGTTCAGGAACTTTCTGTATTGAAGCCGCTATGATCGGAATGAATATTGCTCCTGGCTTTAACCGTGATTTTGCTTTTGAAGCTTGGCCATGGGCAGACAAAGACTTAGTTCAAAAAGTTCGTGACGATGCTGAAAATCAAGCTAATTATGATATAGAGTTGGATATTATGGGATGTGATATCGATGCTCGTATGATTGAAATCGCCAAGAAAAATGCTGAGGAAGCTGGTCTCGGAGATGTTATCAAATTGAAACAAATGCGACTTCAGGACCTTAAAACCGACAAAATAAACGGAGTTATTATTTCAAACCCGCCTTACGGGGAGCGTCTGCTTGATGACAAGGCAGTTGATGTGTTGTATAATGAGATGGGACAAACCTTTGCACCGCTCAAGACTTGGAGCAAATTTATCCTAACAAGTGATGAGAATTTTGAAAAGAAATATGGTTCTCAGGCAGATAAAAAACGAAAATTATATAACGGAACACTTAAAGTTGATTTGTATCAATATTATGGTGAGCGAGTTAAACGTAATCTAAATTAGAGAGGTATGAAACGTGTCAGAAGAAAACAAGACCCAACATTCTGAACAGGAATCACAAATTCTTGATTTTGAGAAAGCTCAACAAATGACAATTGGAGAAGCAGTTCGTAAGGACTTGGAAATCAAGGCTGGTGTCACTGAAGATGATAATGTTTTAGATAAATATATCAAACAGCACCGTGAAGAAGTTGTTTCTCAAAAATTTGAAACAAAATTGTCTGATTTTGAAAAATTAGATACAGGAAGTCTCGATGACTTTATCAAAAAGCAGCGTGTAGAACTTGAAAATGGTGGCTTTTTAGATAATCAAGTTGATGATTCGGAAAAAATTGAAGAAGAAATCGAAAAAAAAGAAGTTTCGACAGTTGTCCCAGTTCAAGAACCTTCAGCAACAACACTTGAACCAGTTGTGGCTAATGCTTCTGAGACTGAAGAAGATCAGGAAGAGCAAATGATTACTCTTGGTGATGTAAAATCAACTCCATTTTACAAGACTAAGGGAGCGATAATCGGTGGCCTTATTGCCTTAGTGTTAGCTATTTTTGGTATTGCTTATGGTATGAATAACTTAAATGGCTCAAATTCTAAAGCGACCTCAACTAGCTCTTCATCAACGAGTACTTCTACAGAGTCATCAAGTGATGTTAAAGCTAAGGCGGATCGTAATGCTTTTAATGATCTTTACGAAACATTCTTTACTGATGAAAACTTGACGGATGTAAAAAATAGTGAATTTGATAATTTAAGCAATCTGGAAGCTGCTCTTAAAAAATTAGAGGGCACTGACTACTATGATGATGCTAAAGCAAAATATGACAGCCTTAACAAACAAATAACAGCTATCAAAGCTGTTAATAATTTATTTGAATCCGATACAATTGTTGATGGAAATAAGGTTTCTGCAACTGTAAAATCTGATGCTGATATTGATGCACTCCCTAGTTGTACGCTTAATACAGGTAATGCAAGTCTCGATACAACCTTGCAGTCGGCAATTTCTGATGGTCGCAAACAACTAGCTTCAGGACAAGAATCTACAACTGACACTAGCGTGGCAACACCAGTTGAATCTGCTCCAGCTACCTCGTCAGCACCTGCTGCGGAAGTAGCTCCTGCACCAGCAGAAACAACTCCAGCAACACCAAGTGTATCTGCGGCTACTAGTTACGGTATTACTCAATACGATCCGTCAATTCTTCAAAGACATCTTAGTCGAGTCCCATATAATGACTCAGCTATTGCTGATTCTGGCAACTCAGCTTGGGTATTTGGAGAAGGTATCTTAGAGAAGATCATTGCTATTTCAAATGAACGCGGTTACTTCTCTGGTAATAATTTCATTTTGGAACGTGTGAATATCATCAATGGAAATGGCTACTACAACATGTTCAAAGCTGATGGTACTTACCTGTTCTCAATCAATTGTAAAACAGGTTACTTTGTTGGGAATGCCAAAGGTAATTCAGACGATTTGGATTATTAATCATAGATTTAAACTCCAAATCACTATAACAAAAAAACGCTAGTCAAATTGTGACTGGCGTTTTCTTTACTTAGAAAAATTTTTAAGTGACTATTGCAACTAATCTTAGATGACGTGACGGTCAAAGGCATCATCTGAGATACCACGTTCTAAAATTAGTTTAGACCATTCTTTAGCTGAAAAGAGGCTGTGGTCCTTGTAATTTCCACAGGATTCAATTGTTGTACCTGGTACATCTTCCCATGATGTTGCGCTAGCAATTTCTTCCAAGCTAGATTTAATGACTTGAGCAATCTCAGTGCTGGTATGTTTTCCCCACATGATGAGATGGAAACCAGTACGACAGCCAAATGGCGAGCAGTCAATCATACCATCAATACGTTCACGGATCAGTTTTGCCAAAAGATGTTCGATGGTATGAAGACCAGCTGTTGGAATAGCATCTTCGTTAGGTTGTACAAGACGAACGTCAAAGTTTGTAATGCTGTCACCGACAGGACCAAATTCTTCAGAGATTAGACGGACATAAGGAGCTTTCACAGCAGTATGATCTAATTCAAAACTTTCAACAGTAACTTTTTTTGTCATTATTAAAATCCTTTCAATTTATAGCTGAGATTAAGAGAGTTTACTCTTCTTTCATAATAACATAAAAATTACTAAAACGCTTTACAATTTTAATTGTGGAAAATGGTTTTTTATGATAGACTAAAATGTAGCTTTCTGTTAAGAAATCTAATAATTAAATTGAGGTAGAGATATGTTAACTGTTGTTTTAACAATTGTCTTTGCACTCATTGGTTTGATACTAGGTTATGCACTGATTTCGATTAGACTTAAGTCTGCGAAAGAGGCTGCAGAGCTGACTCTTTTAAATGCAGAGCAGGATGCTGTCAATCTACGTGGAAAAGCTGAATTAGAAGCTGATCACATTAGACAATCAGCAGAGCGTGAGACAAAAGCTCACAGAAAAGAACTGTTGCTGGAAGCAAAAGAAGAAGCTAGAAAATATCGTGAAGAGATTGATAAAGAATTTAAGTCTGAGAAACAAGAGCTCAAACAAATGGAAGCTCGTTTAACAGAGCGAGCATCTTCTCTTGACCGAAAAGACGAGAATCTTACCAGCAAAGAAAAAGCGCTGGATAGTAAAGAACAAAGTCTAACCGATAAATCTAAACACATTAATGAGCGCGAAGTAAAAATTTCAGAGTTAGAGAAACAAAAGCAGGTAGAACTTGAAAAAGTTGCTATGATGACCATAGCAGAAGCCCGCGAAATTATTTTGACAGATACTGAAAATAAATTAACCCATGAAATCGCAAGTCGTCTCAAAGAAGCAGAACGTGAAATCAAAGATAAGTCAGATAAGACTGCTAAAAACATCTTGGCTCAAGCTATGCAACGAATTGCTGGGGAATACGTTACAGAACAAACAATAACTACTGTTCACCTGCCTGACGATAGTATGAAGGGACGTATCATTGGACGTGAAGGTCGTAATATTCGTACCCTTGAAAGCTTGACAGGTATTGATGTTATCATTGATGACACACCTGAAGTGGTTGTTCTGTCTGGCTTTGATCCAATTCGTCGTGAAATTGCTAGAATGACACTAGAAGCTTTGATAGCGGATGGACGTATTCATCCAGCACGTATTGAAGAATTAGTTGAGAAGAATCGTCTTGAAATGGATAACCGTATTCGTGAATACGGTGAAGCTGCTGCATTTGAAATTGGTGCACCAAATCTTCATCCTGACCTTATCAAGATTATGGGACGTTTGCAATTCCGTACGTCTTATGGGCAAAATGTGCTCCGCCACTCTGTTGAAGTTGGTAAATTGGCAGGTATCCTTGCTGGTGAGCTTGGTGAGAATGTCGATTTAGCCCGCCGTGCAGGATTTTTACATGATATGGGTAAAGCCATTGACCGTGAGGTTGAAGGCAGTCACGTTGAAATTGGGACAGAATTTGCTCGAAAATACAAAGAGCACCCAGTTGTTGTCAATACCATTGCAAGTCACCATGGAGATGTTGAGCCTGAGTCAGTAATCGCGGTACTAGTAGCAGCAGCTGACGCCCTTAGTTCAGCTCGTCCAGGTGCTCGAAATGAGTCAATGGAAAATTACATTAAACGATTGCGTGATTTGGAAGAGATTGCAACAAGCTTTGAAGGTATTCAACAGGCCTTTGCATTGCAAGCTGGTCGTGAAATTCGTATTATGGTTCAACCGAATAAAGTTTCTGATGATCAAGTCACGGTATTGGCACATAAAGTTCGTGAAAAAATTGAGAACAATCTGGATTACCCTGGAAATATCAAGGTAACCGTTATTCGTGAATTACGAGCAATTGATTATGCTAAATAACCCATCTATCTAATTCATAATTAAATCGTATCGATTATTAACAAAGACTTGGAACTGTTTATAATGGCAGAGCCAAGTCTTTTTTGATGTTGTCATACTCTTTTAAAACCAAGATGATACATCGCTGGTTTCGACTTGTCGTAGCCTAATACTGGCTTCGTCTCACTTCCTCGTCTGATTTTATTTGAGTATTAAATTTTTTATGATATCAGGCTTTGGAAGAAATTAATGGACTTGTTATTTGTAATGACTTTTAGTGTGAAAAATATGGACCTTAATACTTCTAGGAAACAGACAAATAAAAGAGTTGTCATTTTTTTCATTTTATAGAAACTTTCTCGTAACAATCGATCTGTATGATAGAGAACGTTGCTTTTAAAGAAAGAGAGAAAAATGAAATCTAAAATACTAATCCTACTCAGTTTTACATTGATTATCCTTGGAATGGGGACGGCATCAGTAAGCGCAGAAAGCTCAACAATTACTAAATCAAGTAAAAAAATAACTGCCTACCGCAAACATGAAGTTAGTTCTAAAAAAGTTGTTAAAAAAGAAACAGAAAAAGAACAGATAGCGGAGGAGGCAGTCGTTTACTCTCCCAACACCTATCCAATTGGTCAATGTACTTGGGGAGTAAAGGAATTAGCTCCTTGGGCAGGAAATAATTGGGGAAATGCTAACGATTGGGCTTCAAGTGCCGTCTCTGAAGGATTTACAGTAGAGACGACACCTAAAGTTGGTGCCATTCTTGTCTGGTCTGATGGTGGCTATGGACATGTAGCATTCGTGACAGAAGTCGGTGAAGACGGCTTGATACAAGTCCAAGAATCAAACTATGCAGGAAATATGACAATTAATAATTACCGTGGCTGGTTCAATCCAAATGATGGTGTTACTCCAGGTATTGTCAGCTACATTTATCCTAAAAATTAATCTGGCCAATTTACAATAATCTTTACTAGGTAAGGTTTAAGAGAGCATTGATAATTTGAGAATGGTATGGGTGAGATTATCTCATAAAATTCTTGAAAATCAATGCTCTTTTTGATAAACTAGGAAGGAGAAACTTATATTTCTATGAAAAACAAAGAAATCTATAAATCTTTAGTAAGCAGGAAGAATATCGAGATAAGTGACGAATTCTTTTCTGATGTTTTATAGGGATTGTCTTGTTTTTTGAGATATAGACTTTAATATTTTATAAGGATAACTTATGGTCTAGAGGTGACCGTTACTGTATAATTAAGGAGAACTAAATGTCTGAACGTGGATTGCTAATCGTTTTTTCTGGCCCATCGGGTGTGGGTAAGGGAACGGTTAGACAAGAAATTTTTTCAACACCTGACCATAAATTCGAATATTCTGTCTCAATGACTACCCGTCCGCAACGTCCAGGCGAAGTTGATGGTGTTGATTATTTTTTCCGAACACGTGAGGAATTTGAAGAACTCATTAAAAATGGGCAAATGCTTGAATATGCAGAATATGTCGGCAATTATTATGGGACACCACTGACTTATGTCAATGAAACTTTAGATAAAGGAATTGATGTTTTTCTTGAAATAGAGGTACAAGGTGCCTTGCAAGTTAAGAAAAATGTTCCAGACGGTGTTTTTATTTTCCTAACACCACCTGACTTGGATGAGTTGAAAGATCGCTTGGTTGGTCGTGGAACTGATAGTCAGGAAGTCATCGCTAAACGTATTGAACGTGCTAAGGAAGAAATTGCTTTGATGCGTGAGTACGATTATGCGGTGGTTAATGATGAAGTGCCCTTGGCTGCAGAGCGTGTTAAGCGTATTATCGAGGCAGAACATTATCGTGTAGAACGTGTTATCGGACGCTATAACGATATGATTAAAGATATTTAAAACAGTTAGAAAAGAGATTAAAAGTTATGATGTTAAAACCTTCTATCGATACTTTGTTGGATAAAGTTCCATCAAAATACTCACTTTGCATTTTGCAAGCTAAACGTGCTCACGAACTTGAAGCTGGTGCAGAACCAACACAAGATTTTAAATCAGTCAAATCTACCTTGCGTGCACTTGAAGAAATTGAATCAGGAAATGTAACTGTTCACCCTGATCCAGAAGCTAAACGTGCCGCAGTTGCTGCTCGTATCGAAGCAGAACGCTTAGCTAAAGAAGAAGAAGAACGCAGAATCAAAGAGCAGATTGCTAAAGAAAAAGAAGAAGAAGGAGAAAAAATCTAAGATAACACATCTTGGATTTTTCCTATTTTTAGGCAAAAAATGAAAGGAGTTTTATGTCACAGTTTGCTCAAATTATTGTAGATGTGCCACTGATGCAGACGGATAAACCCTTTACTTACATTATCCCAGAAGAATTACAGGATCAGATAGTATTAGGTGCTCGAGTGCATGTACCTTTTGGTCGTAGTAATCGTCTCTTACAGGGATTTGTCACTGGGCTTTTAGATTCTGTGGAAACATCCGAAACAGAATTAAAGCCAATTCATGAACTTCTTGATTTTGAGCCGGTTCTAAATGCAGAGCAATTGGACCTAGCAAATCAAATTCGTCATACGGTGTTTTCTTACAAGATTTCAATACTGAAATCTATGATTCCTAGCCTCCTTAATTCGCAGTACGATAAGCAACTGATACCAACAGAATTTCTTTCAGAAGATGATCGTTTAGCTTTTTTTGGTAATAAAGACGAACAGCTTTATTCAAGTCTAACTCCGGAACAGCAACGCATCGTAGGTCGTCTTGTTCAAAAGGGTGCTATAAAGGTTGATTATGTTGCTAAAGATAAGAAAAATATCAAGACTGAAAAATGGTATCAACCTAATAGTGACGGCCTTTTGAAAATTGATATTGCTGCGCGTGCTAAGAAACGCCTTGAACTGCGTGATTACTTGTTGCAACATCCAGAAGAAGATCGGTTATCAGATTTATACCAGAAGTATTCCCGTGATGTTGTTAAGTTTTTCCTTGAGGAAGATTTACTGACGATTCAGGAGAGAGAGCTTAGTCGCTCAGAAGACTATTTTGATGTAAAGACGACAGCCTTTTTAGACTTGAATGAAGAACAATCTAAGGTTGTAGACGAAGTAACAAGTCAGATTGGTCAGGAGACTAAGCCATTTTTGTTAGAGGGGATAACTGGTTCAGGAAAAACCGAAGTTTATTTACACATTATTGATAAGGTGTTAAAACTAGGTAAGACAGCTATAGTACTTGTGCCTGAAATTTCATTGACTCCTCAGATGACCAATCGATTTATCTCACGTTTTGGTAAGCAGGTTGCTATTATGCATTCAGGTTTGTCAGATGGTGAGAAGTTTGATGAATGGCGGAAAATAAAATCAGGTAAGGCTCGGGTAGTCGTTGGCGCTCGCTCTGCTATTTTCAGTCCCTTGGAAAATATTGGAGCTATCATCATTGATGAAGAGCATGAGGCTACCTATAAGCAAGAGTCTAATCCGAGGTACCATGCGCGTGACGTAGCTCTTTTACGAGCCAAATACCATAAAGCTGTGCTTCTTATGGGATCTGCAACGCCATCAATTGAAAGTCGTGCACGCGCGAGTCGAGGAGTCTATAATTTCTTGCAATTGACAAAACGTGCCAATGCTGGTGCAAGGATTCCACAAGTAGAGGTTCTTGATTTTAGAGATTTTGTTGGTAAGCAAGAAGTTAGTAATTTTACTCCGCTCTTGATTGATAAGATAAAAGACCGACTGGCGAAAAAAGAGCAAGTCGTTCTGATGTTAAATCGAAGAGGTTATTCAAGTTTTATCATGTGCAGGGATTGCGGTTTTGTTGATGAATGTCCAAACTGTGATATATCTTTGACCTTGCATATGGATACGAAGACGATGAACTGTCACTATTGTGGATTTGAAAAGGCTATTCCAAGAACTTGTCCACAGTGTCAGAGTCGTAGTATTGCATACTATGGAACGGGTACTCAAAAAGCATATGATGAATTGCTAGAGGTCTTACCTCAAGCTCGTATTCTTCGCATGGATGTTGATACAACACGTCAAAAAGGTGCTCACCAAAAGATTTTAGATAAATTTGGTGCTCAAGAAGCAGATATTTTATTAGGTACCCAAATGATTGCTAAGGGGCTTGATTTTCCAAATGTGACCTTAGTTGGAGTTCTAAATGCGGATACCGCTCTTAATTTGCCGGACTTTCGAGCTAGTGAAAGGACCTTCCAGCTTTTGACTCAGGTAGCTGGTCGGGCTGGTCGGGCTGAAAAAGAAGGGGAAGTGGTTATTCAAACCTATAATCCCAACCACTACGCTATTCAATTAGCTCAAAAGCAGGATTATGAAGCTTTCTATGCTTATGAGATGGGAATCCGTAAACAACTTGGTTATCCACCTTATTATTTTACAGTAGGATTAACCTTGTCTCATAAAGATGAACAGACTGTTATTCGCAAATCTTTTGAGATCTTACAATTGCTACGGAGCCAGTTATCAGATAAAATAAAGATACTTGGACCAACTCCAAAGCCCGTTGCTAGAACTCACAATCTTTATCACTATCAAATCATTGTTAAATACAGATTTGAAGATAATCTTGAGCTCGTTTTGAATCAGATTTTAGATTTGACCCAGTTACCAGATAATAAGGACTTGCGACTGGTTATTGACCATGAACCGCAGAATTTTATGTGATAGGCTGAAGAGTAATAGTTTTTAGTTGCATAAAGTCTAACTGACAAAAGAGATAAGTAAAAAGGAAATACTATGACACAAACAAAATTAATTTTTATGGGGACGCCTGATTTTTCAGCGACAGTTCTCAGAGGAATCTTGGCTGATGAGCGCTATCAAGTCTTGGCTGTTGTGACGCAGCCTGACCGTGCTGTTGGCCGTAAAAAAGAGATCAAGATGACGCCTGTTAAGGAAGTGGCTTTGGAGCATCAATTGCCTCTTTATCAACCTGAAAAACTATCTGGCTCGCAAGAAATGGAAGACTTGATGGCACTCGGTGCAGATGGTATTGTCACTGCTGCCTTTGGTCAATTCTTACCAATGAAACTCATTAACTCTGTGGACTTTGCGGTTAATGTCCACGCTTCTCTCCTTCCAAAATATCGCGGCGGAGCACCTATTCATTACGCCATCATCAATGGTGAAGAAGAAGCGGGTGTTACCATCATGGAAATGGTTCAGAAGATGGATGCAGGAGACATGGTAGCCAAGGCTTCAACACCTATCACGGATGAAGATAACGTCGGTACTATGTTTGAAAAGTTAGCTATCGTTGGCCGTGACTTGCTCTTAGAAACCCTGCCTGGATACCTTTCAGGTGATATTAAACCTGAGCCTCAGGACGAGAGTCAAGCAACTTTTTCACCAAACATATCACCTGATCAAGAACGTATTGACTGGAATAAGTCAGCCCGTGAGGTCTTTAATCATATTCGTGGTATGTACCCATGGCCTGTTGCCCACACTCTTTTAGATGGCAATCGCTTCAAAATCTATGAAGCTCAGCTAGCAGAAGGTCAAGGTCAACCTGGTCAAATTATTGAAAAAACGAAGAAATCCTTGCTAGTTGCCACAGGCAGCGGAGCTATTTCCCTAAAAACAGTTCAGCCAGCTGGAAAACCACGTATGACTATCAAAGATTTCCTTAACGGCGTTGGCCGTACCCTTGAAGTAGGTGATTTCCTTGGCAAATAATTGGAAAAAAACAGCGCGTGGCGGGGCTCTCTTGGTCCTAGATCAGGTTTTTCAGGAGGGGGCATACTCCAATATTGCCCTTAATAAGGTCTTGAATAAGCGTGATTACAGTGATAAAGACAAGAGTCTCATTACTGAAATTGTCTATGGAACAGTGGCTCGCAAAATCACCCTTGAGTGGTATTTGGCGCATTTTATTGCAGACCGTGACAAGCTGGAGCCGTGGGTCTACCATCTTCTTCTGCTCAGTCTCTACCAGATGATTTATCTGGATAAGATTCCTGCCCATGCTGTGGTCAATGATGCTGTCGCTATTGCAAAAAATCGCGGGAACAAACAAGGTGCGGAAAAATTAGTTAATGCTGTCTTACGCCGAGCTTCAGAACAAGAATTGCCAGACCCTTCAAGCATCAAGAGAAAGAATAAGCGTCTTTCAGTTGTCTACTCTACGCCAGTTTGGTTGGTCAAGAAATTGATCGAACAATACGGAGAGAAGCGTGCTCAAGCTATTCTAGAGAGTCTCTTTATTCGAAATAAGGCAAGTATTCGCGTAACGGCCCCTGAAAAAATGGCTGAGCTTGCTGCGGAGACCGGGGCGGAATATTCAAAACTTTCCCCAGTTGGCTTGGTCAAAGATTCTAGTCACTTTGCTGCGTCAGCCGCATTTGCTGCAGGTCAGATTACCATTCAGGATGAAACGAGTCAGTTGGTAGCGCCAACGCTTGATATTCAAAGGCATGAAAAGATCTTAGATGCCTGCAGCGCCCCAGGTGGGAAAACGACTCATATGGCATCTTATCTGACGACGGGTCATATCACAGCCCTAGATTTATATGACCATAAACTTGAATTGGTAGCTGAAAATGCTGAGCGTCTTCATGTGGCTGATAAGATAAGCACCCAGAAGCTTGATGCCACTAAGGTTCATGAAGTCTTTAGTCCTGATACTTTTGATAAGATTTTAGTTGATGCGCCATGTTCTGGAATTGGTCTTATTCGACGTAAACCTGATATTAAGTATAATAAGGAAAATCAAGATTTTACGGCTCTTCAAGAAATTCAGCTTCAGATACTATCTAGTGTTTGTCAAACCTTGCGAAAAGGTGGTATAATAACCTATAGCACTTGCACTATTTTTGATGAGGAGAATTTCCAGATTATTGAAAAATTCCTGGAGACGCATCCTAATTTTGAGCAGGTAAAACTGAGTCATCTACAAGAAGATATTGTTAAGGACGGCTGTCTTGCTATTACGCCTGAGCAATATCAAACAGACGGTTTCTTTATTGGACAAGTCAAACGTATCTTGTAAGGTCAAGGAGGAAACTGACACAGTCAGAGGAATAATTATGAAAATTTCACTTGTAACAGATATTGGGCAAAGACGCTCAAATAACCAAGATTTTATCAATCGATTTGATAATCAAAACGGAATTACGCTTATCGTTTTGGCTGATGGAATGGGTGGACATCGCGCAGGAAATATCGCCAGCGAAATGACGGTTACAGACCTTGGACGCGCATGGATTAATACTGATTTTACAGAGGTTGATCAGATTCGTGACTGGCTGTTGGTAATTCTTGAAACAGAAAATCGTAAAATATATGAGCTTGGTCAATCAGAGGAATATAAAGGTATGGGGACAACGGTAGAAGCAGTTGCCTTGCTTGGTAATACCGCTGTTTATGCCCATGTTGGCGATTCTCGTATTGGTCTAGTTCGTCAAGGACACTATACCCTGTTAACAAGCGACCATTCACTTGTTAATGAATTGGTTAAGGCTGGTCAATTGACTGAAGAAGAAGCGGCTAGCCACCCACAAAAAAATATCATTACTCAATCTATTGGGCAAGCTCAACCTGTACATCCAGATCTTGGGCAACAAGAACTTGAAGCAGATGACTACTTGGTTATCAACAGTGATGGCTTGACGAATATGATTAGCAACTCAGAGATTGTTGGTACCCTTGTGCAGTCAGGAAGTGTTGATGAAAAAAATCGTCAATTAGTTAACCTCGCTAATAACCGAGGAGGTCTTGACAATATCACGGTTGCCCTTGTTCACGTCGAAAGTGAGGACTTTTAATGATTCAGATTGGCAAATTATTTGCTGGTCGTTATCGGATTCTCAAGTCTATCGGGCGTGGTGGAATGGCGGATGTTTATCTAGCTAATGATTTGATTTTGGATAATGAAGAAGTCGCTATCAAGGTGCTTCGGACTAATTATCAGACAGATCAGATTGCTGTAGCACGTTTCCAGCGGGAAGCGCGAGCAATGGCAGAGCTAAATCATCCAAATATCGTAGCCATCCGTGATATTGGGGAAGAAGACGGGCAGCAATTCCTAGTAATGGAGTATGTTGACGGTTCTGACTTAAAGAAATACATCCAAGATCGCGCACCTTTGTCAAACACAGAGGTAGTACGAATCATGGAAGAAGTCTTGTCAGCTATGACCCTTGCCCATCAAAAGGGCATTGTCCATCGTGATTTAAAACCACAGAATATTCTTTTAACTAAAACAGGGACAGTTAAGGTTACAGACTTTGGTATTGCAGTTGCCTTTGCTGAAACGAGTTTAACACAGACTAACTCCATGTTAGGGTCTGTGCACTACCTTTCACCTGAACAGGCTCGTGGTTCAAAAGCCACTGTTCAGAGTGATATCTATGCTATGGGTATCATGCTTTTTGAAATGTTGACAGGTCACATCCCTTATGATGGTGATTCAGCAGTTACGATTGCATTGCAACATTTCCAAAAGCCACTACCATCTATCATTGCTGAGAACAGAAATGTTCCTCAGGCACTTGAGAATGTTGTTATTAAAGCCACTGCTAAAAAGTTGAGCGACCGCTATGCTTCAACCTTTGAAATGAGCCGTGATTTAATGACGGCACTTTCTTATAATAGAAGTCGTGAGCCCAAGCTTGTTTTTGAAGATACTGAAAGCACAAAAACTTTACCAAAGGTATCGCCTGTCAAACCACTGCAGTCAACCGAACAATTGCTAGAAAAGCAAAAAGAAAAGCAGGCTAAGCAGGAGTCCGTTGAGCCAACAAAAACCTCTAATGACTTACCACATAAGATTAAGAAATCACGTAAAAAAACAATTTTAAGTAGTTTCTTGAAACTCTTCTTCGCCTTCTTTGTAGTAGGCGTGATGATTTTAACCTACTTAGTATTGAACAATCCTAAAACGGTCAGTGTACCAGATGTAACTAATCTAACTCTTGAAGTAGCTAAATCTGAACTAGAAGATGCTGGCTTAGAGGTTGGGACAGTACAGGATGTTGCTAGTGATGATGTTGAAGAGGGACATGTTGTTAGAACTAATCCTAAATCAGGTACCAAGAAACGTGAAGGCTCTAAGGTTGATATTTACCTTTCTTCAGGCAACTCCGGTTTTACTATGCCAAACTATGTGGGTGAAGATTACGAAGATGCTATTGAAGAATTGACAAGTACCTATGGTGTTGCAAAATCTAAAATTAAAGTTGAACAAGTATCAACCAGTGATTATTCACCAGGAGTTATTATCAGTCAAACACCAGATGCAAAATCTACGGTTAATCCAGATAATGCTAAAATCACATTTACAGTAGCTACAGCAGGTTCTGTAACAATGCCTTTGGTGACAGATATGTCCTATGCTGATGCTGTTAACGCACTAACAGCACTGGGAATCTCTGCATCACAAATCAAAACTTACGTTCCGAGTCTTTCTTCAGCAAGTGGTTATATTGAAGTTCATTCACCATCTTCAACAGCCATAGTTTCAGCACAATCACCATATTATGGTAACCAAATTGACTTATCAAATTCTGGCGAAATCGTACTTTACCTCTATACAGACGATACAAGTGAAGAGTCTTCAGAACCATCAACAACAGAATCTTCTACAAGCTCAACGAGTGAATCAACTGCTTCAACAAGTGAGCAAAGTTCGGAGGAAGAGTCAGAAACTGAAACTGAGGACTACTCAGGTTAACAATATGAAAATATTTAAGGCCTATAAAAATTCCTGAAACTTTGATAAGTATTTTTAACGTTTTTACACACTCCAAAAGAAGCTTTGATGGCTTCTTTTTTTCTTTAAAAATCTTGTCAAAAGATGCATAATCACACTGTTTTTGGTAAAATGACAGAAAGTGCGTTTCAAGGAGAAGAAATGAAAAAATTTCAATTTTTCTTATTAGTAGAATGTATCCTCTTAGCCTTAGGGATAATGACCATTCTAGCTAATGATTTATCTAGTTTTATTTTGATACTGGTTCTAATTCTCTTGGCTTTGAGGTTTTATAATCAAGATACACGAAATAATTTTTTATTGACTGTCAGCTTATTAATGCTTTTTTTGATTTTCATGCTTAATCCCTATATTATCTTAGCGGTTGTATTGGGAGTTGCTTATGTGGTCATTAATCACTTTTCACAGGTTAAGAAAAAGAATCGTTTTGCCTTGATTCGTTTTCGTGAAGAAAAACTAGAAGTTCGCCCAAGCAGAAATCAGTGGATTGGTGCGGCAAGTTACGAGAGTGATTTCTATGCATTTGATGACGTTAATATCGTTCGAGTTAGTGGTAGTGATACTTTTGATTTAACCAATGTTATTATTTCTGGCAAAGACAATGTCATTATGATTCGTAAGGTCTTGGGGCCAACTAAAATTCTTGTTCCAATTGACGTTGCTGTTAAATTAGATGTGACAACAATTTATGGAACGATGACTTATTTTGACTATGAACCTTATGACTTGCGAAATGAGTCCATTAAACTATGGCGGCCAGAAGATCGTAAAGCCATTAAATCTGTTAAGGTTATTATTAATACGATAGCAGGAGATGTGGAGGTCAGCCGATTGTGAAAAAATATCATTACGTCCTTTTGCTACTTTACTCTAGTGTTATCATATCTGCCATTGTTTTTATTACGCTTGATAGTTTAGGATTGAAATTACAAGATTTAATAACAGATTTTTGGATCTTAGAACAGTTTGTGTTTTCCATTGTCTTTTTGATTTTGGCTGTCATGATTTTACTTCTTCTCTTATGGGTCATACTTGATGACAATAGTAAGCGCAGCATTAACCAAAACCTCAGACGAATTCTTAATAATCAGCCACTAAAATTGGATGAAGAAAGTGAAATCAATGTTAATTTGCAGCGCTTGTCTAAGAAAATGAGTCATTTGACGACTAGTATTCAGAATACTGAAAATACCAAAATTTTAAAGGGACAAGAGATTGTTAAACAGGAACGTAAACGAATTGCGCGTGATCTTCATGATACGGTTAGTCAAGAATTGTTTGCATCTTCGATGATTCTTTCTGGTGTCTCCATGAATATAGACCAATTGGAAAAAGATCAGCTTCAAACACAATTGCTTGCTGTCGAGGATCTCTTGCAGAATGCTCAGAAAGACTTGAGGATTCTTCTCTTACATTTAAGACCAACTGAGCTTGAGAATAAAACTTTATCCGAAGGATTTGATATGATCCTAAAAGAATTGACAGATAAAAGTGATATTGAGGTTGTTTACCAAAAAAATATCGATCGTCTGCCTAAGGCGATGGAGGATAACCTTTTCCGTATTGCACAGGAATTCATCAGTAATACTCTTAAACATGCTCGTGCAAGTCGTCTAGAAGTTTATCTGATTCAATCTGAAACAGAGGTTCAACTTAAAATGGTTGATGATGGCTGTGGATTCGATATGGATACTGCACGTGATCTGAGCTATGGCTTGACCAATATTGAGGACCGTGTAGATGATATGGCAGGAACGATTAAGCTCTTAAGTCAACCTGGAAAAGGGGTTTCTATGGATATTCGACTCCCCTTAGTTAAAGAAGAAACAGTGGAAGAAGATATAGTTGAGGAGAAAAAATGACAAAAATTAATGTAATTTTGGTTGATGACCACGAGATGGTACGCCTTGGTTTGAAGAGTTTTCTTAATTTGCAGCCAGATGTTGAAGTTATCGGTGAAGCTGGAAATGGCAGAGCGGGAATTGATGTGGCCCTTGATCTTCGCCCGGACGTTGTTGTCATGGATTTAGTCATGCCAGAGATGAATGGCGTAGAAGCAACTTTGGCACTTTTAAAAGAATGGCCAGAGGCAAAAATTTTAGTACTGACATCTTACTTGGATAATGAAAAAATTTATCCAGTTATTGATGCTGGCGCTAAAGGATACATGTTAAAAACCTCAAGCGCTGCAGAAATTTTAAATGCCATTCGTAAGGTGTCCAGAGGAGAATTGGCCATCGAAACCGAGGTTGATAAGAAAATCAAAGCCCACGATGCTAAACCAGACTTACATGAGGATTTAACGGCGCGTGAACGCGATATTTTGGCCCTCCTTGCCAAAGGTTATGATAATCAGACTATTGCTGACGAGCTCTTTATTTCATTAAAAACGGTTAAAACACACGTTTCAAATATTCTTGCCAAGTTAGAGGTTGATGACCGTACTCAGGCAGTCGTCTACGCTTTTAAACATCATTTAGTCGCACAAGACGATGAATAAATGGTATAATATACCTATGCTTTTTAAAGACTAATGGAGGACTTAGAGGGGCTAAAACAAATAAGTGATTATCCCTTTCTTAATAGAAATATGGACGTAAAAACGAAATATAAAGCTAAGAAAATCAAGGCTGTTTTCTTTGACATTGATGAGACTCTCCGTATTAAAGAGACAGGATATATGCCAGAATCTATTACTTATGTTTTTGAACAACTAAAGTCAAAAGGAATTCTGACAGGTATTGCTTCTGGGCGAGCTATTTATGGTGTAGTTGATGACATTCGTGCTCTTAAGCCAGATGTTTTTGTTACCATTAATGGTGCCTGTATTTTAGACAAGAAGGGGGAAATAGTCTATAAAGACCCTGTAAACCCAGAACTTGTTAAAGACTATGTTGCTTGGTGTAAGGAGAAAGGCATTGCCTATGGTTTTGCTGGTTCAGACACTGCAGTCGTTTCAGAACGCTCTCAACTTGTTGATGATGCCATTATTCCTGTTTATGGTCTAGGACTTGTAGATCCGGATTATCATTTATCAAATGATGTTTACCTTATGTGGACCTTTGCAGATAATAATGCTGAGCTTGTTTTGCCAGAAAATTTGGCTAGTGACTTGCGTCTAGTGCCATGGCATCCTCATTCATCAGATGTTATTCGTGAAGGCATTTCAAAAGCTTCTGGCGTTGCCCATGTTCTTGAAAAAGAGGGGCTTAAACCAGAGAATGTTCTTGTCTTTGGCGATGAACTCAATGACATGGAACTCTTTGATTATGCTGGATTGGCGGTAGCTATGGGTGTGTCCCATCCAGAATTGCAGAAAAAAGCAGATTTTATTACGAAAAAAGTAGAAGAAGATGGCATTTTGTATGCCTTGGAGGAACTCGGTTTGGTAGAAAAACAATTAAACTTCCCACAAGTTGACCTTTCAAGTATTGAAGGTCCTGTAGCAACAATTAAAACAAATCATGGTGACATGAAGATTAAACTCTTCCCAGAACATGCACCAAAAACAGTAGCAAACTTTGTAGCTTTGGCTAAAGATGGCTACTATGATGGTATTATCTTCCACCGTATTATCAAAGATTTCATGATTCAAGGTGGTGACCCAACAGGAACTGGTATGGGTGGACAATCTATCTATGGTGATAGCTTTGAAGATGAGTTTTCAGATGAACTTTACAATGTTCGCGGTGCCCTTTCTATGGCTAATGCTGGACCAAACACTAATGGAAGCCAATTCTTTATCGTGCAAAACGATAAAATTCCTTATGCTCAAAAAGAATTAGAGCGTGGTGGCTGGCCTGCACCAATCGCAGAGCTTTATGCTGCAAAAGGTGGAACACCACATTTGGATCGTCGTCACACTGTTTTTGGTCAATTGATGGATGAAGCATCTTATCAAGTTCTTGATGCTATTGCTGGTGTTCAAACTGGTGCTCAAGACAAACCTGTAGAGGATGTTGTTATTGAAACAATCGAGGTAGCTGACTAATGAAGATTGGCGACAAACTCACTGGGACGATTACAGGCATCAAGCCTTACGGTGCCTTTGTCGCCCTTGATAATGGGACGACAGGTCTCATTCATATTTCAGAAATTAAGACAGGCTATATAGATAATATCTATAATTCCTTGACTCTTGGCGAGGAAGTACTTGTTCAAGTGGTGGATTTTGATGAATTTACCCAAAAAGCTAGCCTCTCACTACGTACCTTGGAAGAGGAAAAACATCACT
Organism: Streptococcus henryi DSM 19005; assembly: GCF_000376985.1. Lineage (GTDB taxonomy): Bacteria > Bacillota > Bacilli > Lactobacillales > Streptococcaceae > Streptococcus > Streptococcus henryi. Next base: position 61,804 of record NZ_AQYA01000033.1, on the reverse strand, counting down.
TTCCACATCGCCATCGTTTTTCAAACAGTCGATACAAAATCGGCTTTAAACCGCTTGGAGATAGTCTTCCAAAATGGACAAAAGAAGCACTAGAGTTTCTGCAAGATAAAAAATAAAATGAAAGCTAACTTCGGTTGGCTTTTTCTTTTTCTTCAAGCTATAAAGCTCTGCTATTTTCCCGAAAATATGGTAAAATAAGAGGTAGACTATAAAAAATTGGAGAATAGAATAAACCTTGAGTATTGATGATTATAGGCCGACCTTCGTGGTTGAGGCAGTTTATGATTTAAGAGCGGAAGATTTGTTGCGTCATGGTATTCGTGCAGTCTTAGTTGATTTGGATAATACCCTTATAGCCTGGAATAATCCTGATGGTACGCCTGAGGTGCGTGCTTGGCTGGATGAGATGACCATTGCCGACATTTCAGTAGTTGTTGTGTCTAATAACAATCACTCTCGTGTAGAGCGTGCTGTGGCAAGATTTGGTGTTGACTTTGTCAGCCGCGCTATGAAGCCACTCACACGAGGTATTGACATTGTTATGGAGCGCTACGGATTTGATAAAGATGAAGTGATTATGGTTGGAGATCAGCTCATGACTGATATCAGAGCTAGTCATCGAGCTGGTATTAAATCAGTTCTTGTTAAACCATTAATCAAATCTGATGCTTGGAATACTAAGATTAATCGCTGGCGCGAACGTCGAGTTTGGGCCAAACTTGAAGAAAAATACGGAAAAATCGTATATCATAAAGGAATTTAATGGAAGAACTATTTTGTATTGGCTGTGGAGCCAAAATCCAAACGGAAGATAAGGAAAAGGCTGGCTATACCCCTGCCAGCTCAATTCAAAAAGCAGAGGAAACGGGTGAACTTTATTGCCAACGCTGTTTCCGCTTGCGTCATTACAATGAAATCGTGGACGTTCACATCACAGATGATGAGTTTTTGAAACTCCTTCACGAAGTTGGTGACAGTGACGCCCTTGTGGTCAATGTGGTTGATATTTTTGACTTCAATGGCTCAGTTATTCCTGGCTTGTCACGTTTCGTCTCTGGTAATGACGTCCTTTTAGTCGGCAATAAAAAAGACATTTTGCCTAAGTCAGTAAAAGACGGCAAGGTGACACAATGGTTAGCAGAGCGCGCCCACGAAGAAGGTCTTCGTCCAGTTGATGTCATTTTGACCAGTGCTCAAAACCATCATGCTATCAAAGACTTGATTGATTGTGTTGACAAGTACCGTAAAGGTCGTGATGTCTATGTGGTTGGTGTAACCAATGTTGGTAAATCAACTCTTATCAACGCTATTATCAAGGAAATCACAGGAGATAAGGATATCATTACCACTTCACGTTTCCCAGGAACAACCCTTGATAAGATTGAAATACCTTTGGATGACGGTAGCTACATCTTTGACACACCGGGGATTATTCACCGTCACCAGATGGCCCACTATTTGAGCGCCAAAAACCTCAAATATGTCAGTCCTAAGAAAGAAATCAAACCAAAAACCTATCAGCTCAACCCTGAGCAAACCCTTTTCTTGGGTGGCTTGGGTCGCTTTGATTTTATTCAGGGCAATAAGCAGGGCTTCACAGCTTACTTTGACAATAATCTCAATCTTCACCGTACCAAGCTTGAGGGAGCTGACGCTTTCTATGACAAGCATGTTGGAAGCCTTCTTATGCCGCCTGGACCAAAAGAAGTGGCAGATTTTCCAAAACTTGTTCGCCATGAATTTACCATCAAGGACAAGATGGACATCGTCTACTCAGGACTAGGCTGGATTCGCATCCAAGGCAAGCAAGATAATCCTGTAAAAATCGCTGCATGGGCACCAGAAGGTGTCGGTGTCGTCATCAGAAAAGCTCTTATTTAAGACTTGTTTAGGACTGGACTTGTTGACGGCTTATGCTGAAGGTATCATTTATAAGATGAACTGATTAGCTTACATAAGAAAAACACAAAAGAAAGAGGTCGGCTTGCCAGACAAGCCAGCTCAAGGAAAGAAAATAAAAAGAAAGGATGTTCGAGTCAGAATATTTTCTGATTTGAACAGGCCCTAAGAGCTATGTGAAAAAGATAAAGATTTTTCCAAGACACAAGTATCTTGAAAGAGTCTGCATCTTGAAGAGGGTGCGTCTGCAAAATCAATTTCTTGGAAAGAACGATTTTGGTCTTACTTTTTTTCACATTGCAGTTTACGGGCTTCGTATCATAATATATGCTAACATCTAAACAGCGTGCCTTCTTAAAATCAGAAGCACATACACTTAAACCCATTGTTCAAATTGGGAAAAATGGTCTTAATGACCAAATCAAAACAAGCGTTCGTAACGCTCTTGATGCCCGTGAATTGATTAAGGTAACTCTTCTTCAAAATACTGATGAAGATATATATGAAGTTGCGGAAATCTTGGAAGAAGAAATTGGCTGCGATACTGTACTTAAAATTGGACGTATCCTTATTCTCTATAAAGAATCAGCTAAAAAAGAAAACCGTAAACTATCACCAAAAGTAAAAGCTATTAATAAATAATAAAGAGCTTAGTTTGAGGTAAGCTAGATAGAAAAAGGTAAGACCCTAACGTCGTTTGGAGGCACTATGGCAATTGAATTACTGACTCCTTTTACAAAGGTGGAGTTAGAGAAAGAGAAAAAAGATAAAAATCGTAAACAAATTGGTATCCTGGGCGGAAATTTTAATCCCGTTCACAATGCCCATTTACTTATGGCTGATCAAGTACGTCAGCAACTTGGCTTGGATGAGGTTTTGCTCATGCCAGAATACCAGCCACCTCATGTAGATAAAAAAGAAACCATTGATGAAAAACATCGCCTTAAGATGCTTGAACTAGCTCTTGAAGGTACTGAAGGTCTGGGTATTGAAACAATTGAGTTGGAACGTAAAGGTATCAGCTACACATACGATACCATGAAACTCTTGATTGAGAAAAATCCAGATGTAGACTATTATTTCATCATTGGTGCAGATATGGTGGATTATTTACCTAAATGGCACCGAATTGAAGAACTGATTCAAATGGTACAGTTTGTTGGTGTTCAACGTCCTAAATATAAGGCTGGAACATCATATCCAGTTATTTGGGTTGATATGCCGCTCATGGATATCTCATCAAGCATGATTCGCCACCGCATTGCCATTGGTTGCAAACCAAACTTCCTGTTACCTAAACCTGTTCTTGATTATATCGAGAAAGAAGGGCTATATCTATGACCTACCAAAAGTATACAGGTATGTCTCGTGAGGCTTTATTGGAAAAAGTGCAGAGCGTCATGTCTGAAAAACGTTTCAACCATGTTTTAGGTGTGGAAAAGGCAGCTATCGACTTGGCTGAGCTTTACAAGTGTGACAAGGAAAAGGCAGGACTTGCAGGACTGATTCATGATTACGCTAAGGAATTACCAGACCAAGACTTTCTGGACCTGATTGATAAGTACCAGCTTGACCCTGAACTCAAAAAATGGGGCAATAATGTCTGGCATGGTCTGGTCGGGATTTACAAAATTCAAGAGGACTTAGGAATCACAGATTCCGAAATCTTGCGCAGTATTGAGATTCATACGGTCGGAGCAAGTGAGATGAGCTTGCTGGATAAGATTGTTTATGTGGCAGATTACATTGAACATAACCGGAATTTCCCACTAGTGCAGGAAGCGCGTGTGATAGCACAGCAGAATTTGGATAAGGCAGTAGCCTTCGAAACTGTTCATACAGTAGAACATTTGGCTCACCAAGCTCTGCCTATTTTCCCACAAACCATTGAAACTTATAATGCATTTTACAAGTATTTGAAAGAGGATTAATAGTGACTAAAGAAGAATTATTAGAATTAGTAGTCCGTGCGGCTGATGAAAAACGCGCTGAGGACATTGTTGCCCTGGATTTGGCTGGTTTGACAAGCTTGACAGATTATTTTGTGATTTTGTCAGCAACAAATAGCCGTCAATTGGACGCCATTGCTGATAACATTCGTGAGAAAGTTAAAGAAGCTGGTGGAGATGCTAGCCATTCTGAAGGTAAAGATGGTTGGATTTTGATTGACCTTAATGATGTTATCGTTCATATCTTTACAGAAGATGAGCGTCTTCATTATAATCTTGAAAAACTTTGGCACGAAGCTCCTGTGGTTGATGTCACAGGCTACCTTGCATAAGGCAAAACTGATACAAAAAATATGTCTGGAACCTCTTAATGTCCCAGACTATTTTTCATGACGATTAGAAAGATTTTAATATGGCTACTTATGAAACATTTGCGAGGGTCTATGATTCAATCATGGATGACTCGCTCTATGACTTGTGGACGGATTTTTCGCTCCGCCATTTACCTAAAAAGAAAAATGCCAAACTTTTGGAGTTGGCCTGCGGAACTGGGATTCAGTCTATCCGCTTCAAACAAGCGGGCTTTGATGTGACAGGACTAGACTTGAGTCAGGACATGCTGGATTTGGCAGAAAAACGTGCCAAATCAGCCAAGGTCAACATTCCCTTTGTTCAGGGCAATATGCTGGATTTATCATCAGTTGGGACTTTTGATTATGTGACTTGTTATTCAGATTCTATCTGTTACATGGATGATGAAGTTGACGTTGGTGATGTTTTTGTTCAGGTTTACGAGCATCTCAATGAGGGTGGTACTTTTATTTTTGATGTCCACTCAACTTACCAAACTGATGAGGTTTTCCCAGACTATTCTTACCATGAAAATGCGGAAGATTTTGCTATGGTTTGGGACACTTATGAAGATGAGGCGCCACACTCAGTGGTCCACGAATTGACCTTCTTTATCCAAGACGAAGACGGACGCTTCACACGCTTTGACGAAGTCCACGAAGAGCGCACCTATGACTTGCTGACTTACGATATCCTCTTGGAACAAGCAGGCTTCAAAAATGTCAAAGTCTACGCCGACTTTGAAGACAAGGAACCAACAGAAACCAGCGCAAGATGGTTCTTTGTGTGTGAGAAATAGTTGACATGCCTCACTTTAATTAGTAAAATGATAATAGAAAATGGGGTTAAGCGCCAACTCAACCCCTGATAAGACCGTTTTAAAGACGGGACAGATTTTGATTACAGTAAAAACCGCAATTCGTTACCTGTCAAAGTTAGAAGTGCGGTTTTACTGTTTTATTTTTTATCTTTTAGATAAGCTAATAATGCCAGTAAGAATATGCCTGAGTTTATCATAAGCGCTAGCGCTTCGTAAACTGACATAGCAGAACCTTTCTAGAGAAGAACGTGTTTTCCATAGGCAACACCTCCACTCGTTTTTAGATTTCTGCCCCGACTTCGGAACCTTCTCAATATTATTATTCGTAAAAAGAGATGAAAACCAACTATACCAGCAAGTTTTTTCTGCTGGTCTTTTTCTATCCTTCCGTTAATTGCTAAATATCCTTCCGATAGCCTCATTATCCTTCCCTTACATGTTATAATAAAAGGAGTAGTAGAAATTTCAGGAGCATCCCTATGACAATTACTGGCATTGTTGCCGAATTCAATCCTTTTCATAATGGTCACAAGTACCTGCTGGAGCAGGCGTCTGGTCTCAAAATTGTTGCCATGTCTGGTAATTTCATGCAGCGTGGTGAGCCAGCCCTTGTGGATAAGTGGACCAGGGCCCAGATGGCGCTGGAAAACGGTGCTGATCTGGTGGTCGAGCTGCCTTTTCTGGTGGCGGTTCAGTCTGCTGATTATTTCGCCCAAGGGGCTGTGGATATCCTAGCCAAGCTTGGCATAAACACCCTGGCCTTCGGTACCGAAGAGTTGCTTGATTATCAGAAAATAGCTGGCCTTTATGAAAAAAATGCTGAGCAGATGCGCGATTTTCTTTCGACGCTACCAGATTCCCTGACTTATCCACAGAAAACACAAGCCATGTGGGAAAAATTTGCAGGGATTCAGTTCACAGGCGATACGCCTAATCATATCTTGGCTCTTGCCTACGCCAAGGCTAGCGCTGGTAAAAATATTCAACTGCAGCCTATCAAGCGCTTGGGGGCGGGCTTTCATTCGGATGCTAAGCACCATGACATCGCTTCAGCAACCGCCATTCGTAAGCACATTGCTGACCAAGCCTTTGTGGAAAAGTCTGCTCCCAACTCGGACTTGATTTTGACTTCTCCACAGGTCTCTTGGGATAATTATTTCCCTCTGCTCCGCTACCAAATCCTGACAAATCCTGATTTAACCACTGTTTTTCAGGTTAATGAAGAGCTAGCTGTGCGTATCAGCTCTGCTATTAGGAGCGTAGCGACTATGGAAGACTTAGTGGATAAAGTGGCTACCAAACGCTATACTAAAGCCCGTGTGCGCCGAATCTTGACCTACATTTTGGTCAATGCTGTGGAAAAGCCGCTGCCAGAGGTTGTTCATGTGCTAGGATTCAGCCGAAAAGGGCGAGAACACCTCAAAACTGTGAAAAAATCTGTGGAAATCGTAGCCCGCATCGGTGCAAAACCTTGGGATGTCATGACCCAGCAAGCCGACCAAGTCTATCAGTTGGGCAATAGCGAGATTGCAGAGCAGACCTGGGGACGAGTGCCGATTAGGGAGGATGGAGATGAGAAGAGAACTTTATAATATTTTAGAGCATGAAGACGAGACTTTTCTTTCTAAGGCCTACAATGTTTTGATGCTTTTAACCATTTTAATCAGCCTTATCCCTTTGATGACCAAGGCCAGCTTACCAGTTTTGACCATTATGGATCATAGCACGGCCATTATTTTTGGGATTGATTATTTTTTGCGCCTCTTTACAGCTGACTTGAAACTCAAACGTGGAAAGTGGTCATTTATTATTTATCCATTTACAGTATTAGCCATTGTCGATTTAGTCAGTATTCTGCCAAACTTCCTGATGTTTAACAGCAGTTTTAAACTCTTGAAAATTATTCGTATGGGTCGCATGCTTCGTGTCTTCAGGGTTATTCGCCATTCTCGAAACATTGAGATTATCAGAAATGTCATTCGTGAACAAAAGGAGGCTTTGTTAGTGGTTGCAGGTCTAGCGCTTAGCTATACCATCATCACAGCACTGCTGATTTATAATGTCGAACCAGACTCTACCTTCGGGACCTTTTTTGAGGCCGTCTATTGGGTGACCATGTCACTGACCACGGTTGGCTATTCCGATATTATCGCAACAACAGTGCTGGGGAAACTCATCACCATGATTTCTTCTGTTCTGGGCATAGCAATTATCGCCTTGCCAGCCGGTATCGTCACGGCAGGCTATATGACTGAGATCACCAAGAAAGACTAGTTAGATGGTCTTATATATAGTCGATAGTAGGTTTTTGGAAATAGCAGAGCATCTTTGATAGAGAATTAAAAAAACAGTATTATCTCAGTTTTAATTTATTAGCTGAGATAATACTGTTTTATAATGTTTTTCCCATTGTAATATGTTGGATACCTGCTTCTTCAAAGATTTCTCCAATTGGCAGGAAGTTCATTTTATCATAAAATCCTCTAGCAGTTAATTGAGCATGAAGGGTTACTTTTTGAAATCCTTGTTGCTTGCAGAAGGAGAGGACGTCTTCTAGGAGGATTTTTCCAAGTCCTTGACCACGATAAGTGTCTAGCACAGCCATACGCTGAAGAGTAGCTTGAGTGTGTTCTTGATTTGGCAAGATTCGACATGTGGCAGCAGCTCTGCCATTGTCATCATAAAGAACAAAGTGCAGGCAATAGGCTTCATTCTGATCAATTTCAAGAGAAGCTGGGACGCCTTGCCCTTTAACAAAGACTATTTGACGAATTTTAACTGCATCAAGATAGGTGTCTGAGAGTGTATTACGTGTTTGTTTGATTTTCATAGGTCTATTATAAGATAGAAAAAAGACTTTGCCAAGTAGCAAAGCCTTTTAATTTAGCGATTAAGCTTGTCCTGAAAGAGCTTCAGCTGCATCGTCCATTGAAAGTACTTCGTGGAAGACACGTTGAGTCAATTCAGTTTTTTGTTCAGGTGTAAGGTATTTAGTGTTTACGCAGTATCCAGAGATACGAACGATAACATCTTCACCACCCATGATTTTTTCGTAAACATCTTTAAGGTCCATAACGTTCAAGTTAACGTGTTGTCCACCGTTTTCAAAGTAACCATCAAGGATTGTTACCAAGTTGTCTACTTGTTCATCGAATGTTTTACCAAGAGCACGTGGAGAAACTTGAGTTGTTAATGAGATACCATCAGCTGCGTATGAGAAGTCAAGGCTAGCAAGTGAGTTAAGGTTTTGCAACCATCCACCTTTAGCTTTGTTTGATGGGTTAGCACCTGGTGAGAAGAATTCAAGTTTAGAAAGGTTTGTAGTACCATCTTCGTTGAGGTATACACCTTTGTGAACTGGTGAGTTACCAGTTTGTTTAGAGTAAGCAACGTTTGAAGTGATTGTAAGAAGTGATACAGTTGCTTCAGCGTTTTTGTAAAGTTTGTGGCTGCGAAGACGAGTAGTGTAAGCTTCGATCAACCATTCAGCCAATTCGTTTGAACGTGGGTCATCTTCACCCCAACGTGGGTAGTCACCAGTTGTTTCGTAATCGTAGATGTAGCCATCTTCGTCACGAAGTGGTTTAACTGTAGCGTACTTAATAGCTGACAATGTATCAACAGTGTTAGCGAAACCACAGATACCGAATCCCATGTTAGCACGTTGATGTGTTGGCAAGAAGGCCATTTGAACAGCTTCGTAGTTGTATTTATCAGTCATGTAGTGGATGATGTTCAATGCATCTACGTAAGTTGAAGTCAACCAGTCAAGAGATTTTTCAAAGTTAGCTTTTACGGTATCGAAGTCAAGAACATCATCACGAATAGGATCGATATCAAATACTTTGTAGTCTTTATGAACATCGTCATAACCACCGTTAAGACCAGTAAGAAGGGCTTTAAGAACGTTAACACGTGCACCAAAGTATTGGATGTTGTGACGTTGTTCTTCATTTTCTGGGTCAAGTGGTGATACACAACATGAGATACATGACATTTCACCGTAACCGTCTTTAGCCATAGTAGTCACACCTTCGTATTGGATTGAAGAGTGTTTGTGTGACATAGCCATACAGTAGCGACGGAATGCATAAGGCAATTTGTCAGTCCAAAGAACTGTCAAGTTTGGTTCTGGAGCGTTACCGATGTTGTCCAAAGTGTTCAAGAAACGGTAGTCCATTTTAGTAACACGGTGACGTCCGTCAGCACCCATACCAGCCATAGAAGTTGTGATGAATGTTGGGTCACCTGAGTAAAGTTCGTCATAAGCTTTTGTACGAGCGAATTTAACTGTACGAAGTTTCATAACGAAATCATCAACAAATTCTTGGATTTCTGATTCAGTAAATGTTCCGCGAGCAAGGTCACGTTCTGCAAAGATGTCAAGAACGATAGGTACACGTCCAAGAGAAGTAGCAGCACCATTGATAACACGGCAGACAGCCATGAATGCGATGTTAACCCATTGGATAGCTTCTTTAACGTTCATAGCAGGTTTGCGAACGTCAACTCCGTAAAGGTCACCCAATTTAACAACTTCACCAAGTGCTTGGTATTGAAGGTTAACTTCTTCGCGAAGACGGATAGATTCTTCATCAATTTCAGTGATTGCGTTCCAGTCGTTAACTTTTTCTTGCATCAAGTAGTCAGCACCGTAGAGAGCAAGACGTGCATAAACACCGATGATACGTCCACGTGAGTAGGCATCTGGAAGACCAGTTACAGTGTGGGCGTGACGAGCACGACGGATGTTTGAAGTATAAGCACGGAAGATACCGTCATTTACTGTTGTAACGTATTTAGTGAAGATTTCATGAACAGCTGGATCTGGTTCAAAACCATTTTCTTTCATAGCTGTTTCAGCCATACGGATACCACCTTTTGGCATGAAGTTCAATTTGAACAATTCATCGTTTTGGATACCGTAAATCAACTCATCTTCTTTTGAAATGTATCCAGCAGGGATACCAGCGATTGAAGAAGGGCGGCTATCGTATGGGAAACGTGTAGCTTCATAGTTTGCTTTAGTTTCTTCTACGATTTTTTTAATTTTAAGTGAACGTTCTGTTGCACCTGCAAGGAAACTTTCATCTCCATCATATGGAGTGTAGTTTGCTTGTACGAAACGAGCAATACTTGCTTTTTCTTTCCAATCAGTACCATTAAAGCCTTCCCAAGCTTTTTCAAAAACATCTGTGTTAGTTTTAACAGTTGCCATTTTATTTCTCCTTAAATCTAGTAACAGGACATCTGTTACATTTACAACTATAGTTTATCATACAGGAAGCGTTTTCTAAAACAAAATGTTTGACAATTTGTACATTCTTTTGTAGTACAGTTTTTTAAGAATGCTCTAACTGTCCTATAAATATGAAAATTTGGATGAAAATGATGAAAAGGAGTATAATAAAATTAGGAAATTGCAAAGTTAAAGGAGGTCTCTCATGATGAAAAACAACAATGTTACAGGTTTTACTTTTTTGTGGCTAGCTCTGTATGCAACAGCTGCCTTTCTATTTGAAATTGTCTTGGTTATTGTTGAGAATTTCTTGGGTATTACTCTCAGTCAGGCAAGCACTTTGCAGATGATTGCTCACTGGACCATAACAAGCCTAGGTTGGCTGGGTATAGGCTTAGCTATCATTGCTTTGGCCAAGAAACAGACAGGCTTTAATCTCTTAAGTAGTGAAAAAAAGGAAATATTACCTTGGCAATGGTTAGCGATTGCTTTGAGTTTCGTTCTAGTTATGCTTGTGCAATACTGGGACTGGAATGGCTTCAAAATTCTCCTTGAATTCCAGCGCTTAGGTTGGTTAAAGTTTATCTTCCAATACCTCTATTATATTGCTGAAAGTTTTTTGATTTCCTTAGTATTGGTTTTTGGGCAAAAGGCTTTTGAAACCTGGTTTAAAAATGATAAAATCCCTTATGGCGGTATTTTACTTGGGCTGACTTGGGGCTTGATGCACATTTTGTCAAAAGGCAGTGTTTTGACAGGTATCATGACCTGTTTAGCAGGCTTTTTATTTGGTAGTGTCTATCTTTTGGTCAATAAAGACTATAAGAAAACTTTTATTATTGTGACTATTTTATTCATGCTTTGAGACTTTAAGGAGGCTTCATGTTAATTTTTCCGTTGATTAACGACACATCACGTAAAATTATCCACATTGACATGGATGCCTTTTTTGCTGCGGTTGAGGAGCGTGATAATCCTGAACTTAAAGGAAAGCCTGTTATTATTGGTGCAGATCCTCGTAAATCTGGTGGCCGCGGTGTTGTCTCTACTTGTAATTACGAAGCACGGAAATTCGGTGTTCATTCGGCTATGTCTTCAAAAGAGGCATTTGAACGATGCCCTCAGGCTATTTTTATTTCTGGAAACCATCGCAAATACAGGGAAATAGGTTACCAAATCCGTGAGATTTTTAAGCGATATACTGATTTAGTAGAACCTATGTCAATTGATGAGGCGTATCTGGATGTTACTGAAAATAAGCAGGGCATCAAATCAGCTGTCAAAATTGCAAAGATGATTCAATATGATATCTGGAAAGAAGTGCATTTGACCTGCTCTGCTGGTGTTTCTTATAACAAGTTTTTAGCCAAACTAGCGTCGGATTTTGAAAAGCCGCGCGGTCTGACTTTGGTTTTGCCAGAAGAAGCGCAAGCATTTTTAGAAAAACTTCCAATCGAAAAATTTCATGGCGTAGGTAAAAAATCAGTTGAAAAATTACATGAATTAGGCGTCTACAGTGGTGCAGATTTGTTAGAGTTATCGGAATGGGAGTTGATTGATCATTTTGGACGTTTTGGCTACGATTTGTATCGAAAAGCTAGGGGCATTTCTAATTCGCCAGTCAGGGCTGACAGGGTACGTAAGTCGATTGGCAGTGAGCGAACTTATGGGAAATTACTTTATGATGAAGCTGATATTAAGGCTGAGATTTCTCGCAATGCTCAGCGAGTGACTGAGACGCTTAAAAAGAATAAGAAGGTCGGAAGAACAGTCGTTTTAAAGGTGCGTTATGCAGATTTTTCAACTCTCACCAAGCGTGTGACTCTGGATGATGTAACGTCGGATTTTGATCTTATTAACCAGTCTGCTCGTTCAATCTACGACAGTCTAGATGAAAACCCAGCAGGAATTCGTCTGCTGGGTGTGACTGTAACTGGTTTGGAAGATGGAAAAATTGATATTCCACTTGACTTGTATTGAAAGAAAATCTTCATAAGAATCAAAAACTTCCCTATCTGTCTTAGAAGGGAAGTTATTTTTTTATTCTTCAATTTCTCTGTTGTTAAGAGTCTTAGCACGTGTATAGGTGTAGAAGTAAAGAGCGATGAAGGCTGATTGCATCAAGATTGTAGTTAGAGAAAAACCATTAGTAAAACTAAAAATAATATTAAATACAGCAATAGCAGTTCCCATAAAATGTGGGATATAGCTGAGCTCTAAATCTTTTTTAGCTTTAGAAAGGTTGATGGCGCTCAAAACAATGATAGCAATAGCTATGGCAATATAAAGAACAGTTGTAAAAATGGCAAAAGGAGTAACACTCGATTTGAGGGCTGCCAGTTGCTCTTCTGTGTAGAGTGCAGTAAATTCTGGATTATCAAGATTCATTTTGATAATGAAAATCCCAAAAATTCCAAAGATATAGAGAACTGTCAAGATTGCATTAAGGACAATGTTAACAATTGTAAAACTGCGAAAAGATTGCTTTACTTTTTCATATGAAATCATAGATCGGTCTCCTAAAATTTTCATTTTTTGTATTATTAATACAATACAGATAGTTTACCATAAATTATGAGAAAGTAAAGTATTTTCTGTCATTTGAAGGATTTAGCATTAAAATACTTGCATTTTTGACAAAATAGCTACTGCAATTCCTCTTATTTAAAAAATGTATCAATATCTTCCTGATTAATGCCTATCATAGGATCAATAAGGAAAATATTCTTTTCAGTCAGTGTATATGTCTCAGGTTCGTCTGTGTTTACTTGATCTTCTAAATCAAGTGTGACCTGTTCTGTGGATAAAGACTTACTAGTTTCTTCAGTTTCACTTGATTGTGGAGCAGCTTCTTCTAGACTGTCTGCTGATATTTCATTAGAATCTTGTGAAAGGGATTCGCTAGCTAGATCACTTCCTGTAAAACGTTGCACAAGATAAGTTTGACGTTTTGAGCCTTCATTTTTAACAGCGTAGTCAAAGGCAGAGATTTCTCCAAGCATGACTAGCTTACTCTTAGAACGTGTGATGGCTGTATAGATGAGGTTACGCTGCAACATACGTCCGCTCTGGCGCGTGATTGGCAGTATCACAACTTGGAATTCACTACCCTGTGATTTGTGGATAGACATGGCATAAGCAAGTGTGATTTTCAGCCATTCATTTCGTGGATAGATGACCTCAGTACCGTCAAATTCCATGTAGATTTCATCTTGTTTAGACTCCGTGTATTTTGCAGGAATCAAATCGGTAATGACACCGATATCTCCATTGAAAACATTTAGCTCAGCATCATTAACCAGATGCAGGATTTTATCTCCTCGACGGAATTTAATGTCGTTAAAGAGGAACTCGTTACCGTCTGCTAATGGATTTAATAAATCTTGCATGAGATTATTTAGGGTATTGATACCAGCTTGTCCTCGATACATTGGTGCTAAGATTTGAATTTCTTGAGGGGCGATTCCGCTTTTAATAGCAGAGCTGACAATTTTTTGCACCATGGTCGGGATATGTTGACTCTGTGCTTCAAAGAAAGAACGGTCTGCCTTTTTCTGTGTAAAATCAGTTGGTAACACCCCTTCTCGCATCTGGGCTGCTAGGGTAACGATTGTCGAATCTTCTGATTGTCGAAAAATCTTTCTGAGGGCAGTTTGTGGCAGCTCTGCTATTTTTAAAAGATCTGCCAAGACTTGGCCAGGTCCGACAGAAGGCAACTGGTCACTGTCACCTACGATAATAACTTGAGTGTTTGAGGAAATGGCGCTGAAAAGCTGGTTGGCTAACCAAGTATCTACCATGGAGAATTCATCTATGATGATGAGGTCGCAGTCCAGATAATCATCCATTGATTGGTAATCGTTGTCACCGTTAAGTCCCAGATGACGATGAATGGTTGCTGCGGGTAGGCCAGTTAACTCATTCATACGACGGGCGGCTCGTCCCGTTGGAGCAGCAAGGACAATTGGGATATCGTTCTTTTTGAGGTCTATGCGGTGGAGGTGGGCGTAAGCGTTGATTAGACCGTTGATAACAGTTGTTTTACCAGTTCCTGGACCGCCTGTCAGAATGAATACTTTACTATTTAAGGCTTGTTTGATGGCATTTTTTTGAATATCATCATAGTGAATACCAAAATCTTCTTCAACACGGTCAATTTCATCGGAAAGTTTGTCATCTGAATAGTGGTCAGCAACAGGTGTGTCCATAATTCGAGTCAAATGCTTCTTAATTCCGGCTTCAGCATAGAATAGAGTATTATCGAAAATTCTAGTTTCAATATTTTGAACCTTGTCTTCTGCAATTAGGGTAGTCAGTTCTTGAGCAACACTGGCAGGATCCAGTTCGACTTGACGTGCTTCCTCCAGCATGATAATGGCATGTTCTAATAAATCACGCGCCTCAACATAAGTATCGCCTCCCTCAATTGACAGTTCAAAGAGGCTATGGACAATAGCTGCGCGAAAACGCTGAGGAGAATCGGCAGTAATTCCCAGTTGTTCAGCTAAGCTATCTGCACTTTTAAAGCCAACCCCTTGGATATCTTCAACTAGCTGATAAGGATTGGCTTGGACAATGTCCAAGGCTTCTTCTTTATATTTGTTAAAGATTTCAACGGCAACACGATTAGTTAAGCCATATTCAGCCAACTTGGAAAGAATTTGTTCCGTGCCGTAATTGAGTTTGAGTTTGGCAATAAAAGCTTCCTTGTTGACCTTGGATAAACCAGAGATTTGATCAAGCTGACTAGGGTCATCAAGAATTTTATCAATGGTATTATCGCCGTAGAGCTGAACGATTTTTTCAGCAGTTTTTCTCCCGATACCTTTAAAATGGTCGCTTGAGAAATATTTAACCAGCCCAGAAGAAGTTGGCTTAGCACGTTCGTAGCGCGTGACTTTGAGCTGCTCTCCGTATTTGGGATGCTGAGTTAATTCGCCCCAAAAAGTGTACTGCTCCCCTTCAATAACATCAGCTATGGTACCAGTAACAATGATTTCAAAATCATCGTAATCTTGGGCATCAGTATCATCAATCTCTAGGAGAAGAATTTTAAAAAAATTACTAGCATTTTCAAAAATAATGCGATCAATTGTTCCTGAAAATGAGACTTCCATATCTATTCCTTACTATTTGAAAGGAGCTGGGCAAAACGTCCTAGCTCCTTAATTCTTAATATCATAATTGTAGTGGCAGTGTAGAAAATGAATTCTAAGATTTAGAGAAGTCTATTCAACACTTCCAAAACTACTTAATGGCCAAAAACGTAATTTAACTTCACCGATAATAGCAGATTTTTTAAAGGTACCAACTTCTCTACTATCTTTTGACACAATACGGTCATCTCCTAAAAGGTAGTACTCTCCTTCTGGAACCTCAACAGTGAATTCAGTGTTTCCAAGAGCATCAGTAGTGAAAGCTTGAGAGGTTTGTGCTAATTGTTGGAACAAAGTATTGTATGAATAGGTGCTTTGGAGCTTATCTGCTTTAAAGGCTTTTTGGTAAGCACTTAAGTAGGCTTCTTGGACAAGCTTATCATTAATATAGAGTGCATCATCTTTATAGGTCACTTTATCACCAGGCATACCGATAACACGTTTCACAATATCTTTTGTTTGACCATTTTCAGTTTCTCTTGCAACGACAATATCAAATCTGTCAATTGATGTTGTTTTAAGGACAATCAGGCGTTCATTATTAGCAAGAGTTGGGTCCATAGAGTGTCCGTCAACCTTAACAGGCTGCCAAACAAACAAACGGCTTAGGCCGAAAACAAGCATAAAGAGGATAAAAAGTCCCCATTCTCTGAGAAATTGTTTCATATTCTAATAGTCCTTATTTATTTAATAGTGCTTGCGCTTTCTGTGTGTTCGCAAAGTGTAATTTAGCTGTGTGTTCTAATCCTGCCATGCCATAGGCCGCAAGGATTTGACTGGCAACTTTATCTGATTTGCTGCCGGCTCCGCTTGGAAGCTGATAACCCGTTTCTTGACTGAGTTTTTCAAGATTTTCCAAGAAGAGATTACGCGCAATGATTGAGCTGACAGCTACAGCAAGATATTTTCCTTCAGCTTTTTCTTCAAAAGTCAGAGGATTATTAAACTGATTGGCCTCAGCTTTGACATATTTTTCGTAGTTTTTTTGACTGGTAAAAGCATCGATAACAATTTTATCAGGCTTTTCCACCTCTTGAAGAAGCAGGTAAAGCGCCTGATTGTGGAGCGCTACTTTAACAGAGACGGCATTATGACGTTTTCCCTTACCAACAACTTGGTTGTATTTATTTGGGGACAATAGCAGAGCTTTGTGAGGAATTTTTTCTTCTAAGATAGGAGCAATTTGACGAATTTTGATGTCATTCAAATTTTTAGAATCATCCACTCCCAACTTCTTAAGGAAAGCATGATCCTCAGGTCTTACCAAACTTGCTACAACAGCAATCCCTCCAAAATAGGAACCATTTCCCACTTCATCTGACCCAACAAGCGCCAAATTTTGAGATACTTTAGAAGCAGAGCTATTAGACATAGCAGAGCTTTCCAGAGCTGTCATTAAGCCTAACTTTTGAGCCACTGAGTTCGCAGCATTACCTTGGATGACAAGTTTTCCAGAAGTATAAATAAGAAGCGTAGCTTTCTCAATTCTGGCAGCAAAGGCAACATAAGGATTGTTGTTGGCAATCTGTTGAGCTTGCAGCTGTGTTTTTAAATTATCCAAAGTTTCTTTATCAGGTGTGGCAACAAAAGTATTCATGCTTATTATTTTATCATAAAATTGTCAAAGTTTTTGGAACTGACTTTAAAACTTAGAGGAAAATTTTTAAGCCGTATTCAGCATAATTCAGATGAGGATTTGCTTCTAAAATGTAATGCCAAAAGTAAGCGCAATAGTTCATTACCAAACTTGATTTTTACTAGAAAAAGGGGCAAAATTTTACGAAATCCTTATTTTAAGGTATAATGCTAAAAGAGGTGACTGTATGAAAAACAAGAATCGTTACAAATTTACATTTGGTGAAAAAACGCTAACCTTGACAACAGACAAAGATAATTTATTCATGGAAGAAGTTGAGCGTGTAGCCAAAGAAAAATACAATGCTATCAAAGAAAAACTTCCCCAAGCTGACAATGAAACATTAGCGATTTTAATGACCATTAATTCTCTCTCAACACAATTATCTCGTGAGATTGAAGTTGAAGCAATGGAAAAAGAGTTGCAAGAATTGCGCCTAAGGGCAATTGATGATTTACAGGAAAAAGCAAGTCAACCAGAGACTGATGAGGAATAATGATGTTATCACTCTTGATTTTACTAATCCTAGTTTGGAGTTTTTATATCGGATATAGCCGTGGCATTATTTTGCAGGGCTTCTATACTCTAGGAGTCATTTTGTCCTTTTTTGTGGCAACGCGCTTCTATCAAAAAGTAGCAGAAGCGATTACGCTGTGGGTTCCCTATTCCAATCCTGCTGAGGGAGCTAGTGTTTACTTCTTTAAGGAAGTAGCGCTTTTTGACCTGCACTATGTTTACTATGCAGGTGTCGCATTCTGTCTGGTCTTTTTTGCAAGCTATTTAGTGATGCGTTTACTAGGCATTTTTGTGCATTTTGCTCCTATTGATTATTTTGACCGTACCCCAGCTCATCTTATCAGCGGTTTATTAGGTGTCTTATTGACTCTAATTTTTATGAGTCTAGGCTTCAGTACTTTGGCAACCATTCCTATGGCATTTGTACAGAATCTCCTATACAGTAATCCTTTTATTACTTTCTTAATCAATGGCTTCCCGATTTTAACAGCATTAATCAAACACTTTTGGGTAAGCATGATTTTGAAATAGACTATTTAGGCTTTTGAAAAATAGCAGAGCTGCTCTGCCATTTCCTAAAAATAAATGAATTTTTGACGACACTAATAGCCCGACCAGAAATGGTTGGGCTGTTTTTTTAGTTTGTTGAGTAGATAGCATCTAGGCAATCGTTGATTTGTTTTCGAATGTCTCGTAATGAGAACTTGTCGCTAGTGTCAATGACTCCAAAAACACGGTAATGATTTTTAAAGAGTTCTTCGTAATTGATATCTTTACCGATAATAATAATCGTAGCTAATTGGGATCTTTGTCGAATATCCTTCAGATAGGAGTGCATCTGTTCTGCTGTGAGGAATCTTGATTTTATGATAAAATAAGTGCTAGGTGCAAACGTTTTACAAGGATAATATCCAAGAATTACTTTTATTTTTAAAATTTGTTGGTTCTCTAATAAGTAAAGTCTGACCATTAGCATAGTCACCACACTCATCAGGGAATTGGGTAAAATTGAAATCATATCTCGCCCTTTCTTTTTTAGTTAGATATAGTCTAACATAGAAAAATCAGTTCGGATGACTATATCCTAAACAGTCATTGAACTGTCCTGAACTGTAAATAAATACCGTTTAAGATGTTTCAACAACCGTTTAGGATATGAAAGTTTTTCTTTCCTATTTTGTGTTACTCTGATTCTATGGAGGGTAAACGAATGACTACTGTAATTATTAACAAGAATCAGGATATTATCAAATTAAATTTATCAGATATTTATTACATCAGAACCCATCCTGAAAAACCTCATTATGTTCAAGTTATTACTGCGGACACTAATTATGATGTAATAGATAAACTGAAGAACTGGGAGATAAATTTTTCAGAAGATCTGGCCAGGTGTCATCGAAATTGCTTGGTCAACATTTCTCAGATAAGAGAGGTTCGCTTTCAAGAAAAAGAACTCATCTTAGGAAATAGTGGCCAATACAGGGTTAAATTTTCAAGACGTCGCTATGGTTACTTACGTGAATTGCTATTGAATAAAGGAGATGCGTGACATGAATATATTTGTTTTAGAAGATGATTTTACTCAGCAGGCTAGGATTGAGACTACTTTAACAGGATTAATTAGGAAACATCAAATTGAGCCCAAAATATTTGAGGTTTTTGGAAAGCCAGATCAATTGTTAGCTGCTGTTGAAGAAAAAGGCGCTCATCAACTCTTCTTTTTAGATATTGAAATTAAGGAGGAAGAGAAAAAAGGTCTTGAGGTCGCTAGACAGATTAGAAATAAGGACCCTTATGCTATTATTGTATTTGTGACAACACATTCAGAATTCATGCCATTATCTTTCCGATATCAAATTTCAGCTTTAGATTATATTGATAAGGAGTTATCGGCAGAAAATTTTGAGAAACGAATTGAGGATGCTCTGACTTATGCTTATTCTAAAAATGCTAAGACTATCGCCGAAGATTCTTTTTACTTTACTTCAAAGTATGCTCAAGTCCAGTATCCCTATAAGGAATTGCTTTATCTAGAGACTTCTCCTCGTCCGCACCGAGTTATCTTATATACTAATACAGACCGAATGGAATTTACAGCTAATTTATCAGACATTCTAAAACAAGAAAAAAGGCTGATTCGATGTCATCGTTCTTTCCTCATCAACCCTTCAAATGTGGTCAAAGTGGATAGACAGGAGCGCCTTGCTTATTTTGAAAATGGTACAACTTGTCTAATTGCGAGAAATAAGGTTGATGATGTTATAAAGGCGATAGATAAATTACATTGATTAGGAGAATGGAATGACTGCAGTTTATAAGATTATTTATTTACTAATTGATATTGGTCTACCTATTTTTCTGTTTTCTAAAGTTAATGCTAATAGGTTTAGTTCAAAGGAATTGACGGTAGCATTTCTAATTAGGATAGCCATAATGTTATTACCTTTAAGTTCGGAACATGTCTTTTATTATTTATCACTACCCATATACATGATTCTATTATCATTTTTGATATGGAGACATCTTTCTAAAGTCCTAATTATTTTTTATGGGTTATTTCCAATTACTTTATGGAACCTGTTTTACAGATCAATCAGTTTTTTTGTGCTACCATTATTTGGTATAGATTCCCTTTTTTTTGAAAGTAGCTTTTACAATACAATTCTAGATTTTATTGCTATTTTACTAGTACTACTTTTTTTGAAGTGGCTGAAGTACGATTTTTCAAAATTGAGGAGTGATCTTCTGGATAGAAAAGACAGAAATATCCTTTATCTGACTAATTGGATTATGGTTAGTTACTATATTATTGTACAGATGTTGACTTACTTAGAATTTGAGAAAAAGATTAATACTCAGAGTTATAGAGAAATCATGATTATTCTATATCTGATTATTTTTATGGGAATGATTACTTCGCTAGATAGACATTTGAAAGACAGGCTTCAAGAAAAACTGAACTTTCAGCAGGAGCTACAATTGATTAATATGGAAAACTATAGTACTCACATTGAGGAGCTCTATCGTGAGGTTAAAGGGTTCAGGCATGATTATACCAATTTATTGACGACACTAAGATTAGGGATTGAGGATGAAAATCTTGAACAAATTAAAGAAGTCTACAATTCTGTGCTTAAGGATACCAATCAACAGTTTCATAATAAAAAATATGATATAGGACGATTAATTAATATTAATAATCCAGCCTTAAAAAGTCTTTTATCCGCAAAATTCATGCAGGCAAGTGAAAATAATATCTCTGTGACTCTAGAAGTTCCTGAAGCTATAGAGCCACAGGGAATGGAATTGGTTGATTTTATTACAATCGTTTCTATCTTGTGTGATAATGCTATTGAAGCAGCCCTTGAAGTAGAAAAAAATTCTTTTATAAATATTGCCTACCTCAAAGTGGATAAAAAGCATTTATTTATTATAGAGAATGCTAGTAAGCAAGAAACAGTGCCTACCCCGGAGCTCTACTCATACGGTGTTAGTTCCAAAGGGGAAGGCAGAGGAATTGGATTAAATAATGTACTGAAAATTATTGATAAGTATCCAAATGTATCAATAAATACATCTAGCCAAAATCATAAATTTTGTCAGGTATTTGAGATTAGGATGTGATAGTAGGGAGGATGTTATAGCACTCTCTTAGGAAAAATGTTTATGTATTTAATAATAGATTTATTGTTAACGTTTTATATTGATTATTAAAAAACTAAAAACTTGAACTGCTCCCTGTCAAGTGGACAATGAAATAATAAAAGATTAAGCAACGGCCTTGTTCCTCATTTCAAGAGGAGCAAGGCCATTGTTCTTCTCTTGAAAACGTTGGTTATTGTAAAAATAGATGTAGGTATCAATATCTGTGACTAATTCTTCAAAAGTCTTGTACATTTTTAAATCGTAGCACTCTGTCTTAAAATGACCAAAGCAGCTTTCTATCGGAGCGTTATCAATACACTTGCCAACACGGGACATAGAACGTGTTATCTGATATTGTGTGGTCACCGTACGGTACTCTCTAGAAGTATATTGAGAGCCTCGGTCACTATGAAGAAGAGGTCTGGCACCAGGGTTGGCTTCCATAGCTTTAGTTAGTGTTGCCATGACCAGTGGATTATCGTTAGTTGGCTGATATGATAGGCTACGATTGAGACATCGTAGAGATCCTTAATAGCACTTAAATAGGCCTTACTGCCTAATCCATAGGTCATAAAAGTGACATCTGTACACCATTTCTGATTGGGAGCAGTGGCGGTAAAGTCTCGATTAAGGAGATTGTCTTCAACAGCAGACTTCTTCAATTCCGATGTGTATTTCTTCCAAGTATGACTTTCCACAAGAACATCTATACCATCAGATTGATGACATCTAGTCCATTTTTCGAGAGACTGCATGGCGACATCAAATCTCCTTGATAACTGACCTAGTGATTTCCCCTTCTCAAGGTGAGACAAGACAGTATCTAACTTTTCTTCAATACTCTTTTTACTTCTTTTGGACATACGAAAAAACCTCATAGTTTCTAGTGAAATGTTTTGTTATTTCACTAGAAACTATGAGGGGAGTGTACCAGATAACAAGGGTTGGTTTTATTTGAAATCGAATTAATTGGCTGATTATATTTTGAATTTTGTCATCAATAAAGATTGGTAACAACTATTATTAGAGTTTATCATCCAATTTTATAACGTGGTTCACTGGCTTTTTTTTGCGAGTTATTGATTTTTTCTAAAAGATATTCTAAAATACCTCCACCTTTGATGTCATTAAGTTCAGTTGATGTAAGTTCTGTGAATGAATTGATTGTTTTTTGCTTGTCCATAGAGGACCTCCTTTGTTTTTATATTTCTATTTCTATTATAAACTATTTTCAGTAATATTCTTGTTCATATCCTGAAATGTCATTGAAACTTCCTAAATGGTTAGTTGGTATTTTTAAAAATCTTATCTTTATAGTAATCAAAGAAGTTTTTTTTGGCTATCACACTAGTGACACGTCCTTGAAGTCCGTATTGAATAAGAGAGCTTTTTTCTTTTGATAGTGAGGCTCTTGCGATTACTTTAAAAAGGTTGCCCTGTTCAGTTTTTGTAGCAGTTTCATCAATACTTTCAACAATGCCATTAATGATAATCGATTGATTACCAATTTTTTCAAGTTCTAAACGAACACTTTGATTTTCCTTAAGTAAGCTAACATATTCTGAACTAACATAGTAGGTGATGAAGACTTCCTTACTTTCAGTTATATTAGGGTAAATTTGCGCAATTTCATTACCTGAAGGTATTAATCTCTTGCCTTCAAACTCATTATTAAGAGAGACGATACCGCTTTCTGGTGCTTTAATTATATTATTTTTAAGTTGTTCTGAAGCTTGTTCAAGCTGAGATTGGATATCTATTATCTGAGTATCAATAGTAGTTTGTTGCTGGGAAGCATTTTGTAAGAACTGACTACGAAGGCTTTCAACTTTTGAATTAAGGCTGTTGTCATAGGTTGAAATATTCGATGTACTTGCTTTTTGAATATTGAGATTATCAATTGATGCTTGTAGTTGTGAAATATTTTGATTAATTTGAGAGATGTATTGCTCAGTTGTACTTGCTCCTTGGCTCTCTTGGAATGTAGAATGATAGCTATCCAATGTTGATTGATGCGGATTTTCAGGAGAGAGACTTTTTGAAGAATTTTCAATAGCAGTACGTAATTCTTCATAATCAAAAATCTGCTGATAAATATTATTTATCTGGTTATCTATTGCTGATATTGTATTATTTGCTATAGTAGCTTGATTCCTAATCTCGGTGTTAGTTTTGGTGATTCCAAGTTCGATTTCCTGAGATTGTGCTAGAAATTGATTAAAGGTAGAGATATAGCCAAATTCGTCTTCTCCTTGAAAAAGATTTGTTCCCTGTTCGAGACTTGATTTTAAGATCGTTAAACATTCCTTTTGTCGCTCAAGATTTGTTAATTGTTTTTCCAAAGATTTCTTTTGACTACTTTCCATCGTCTCTGAATATTGAATAACAACTTTATCTTTTTCAACAAATTGATTATTTATCAAATGGTTGGCAGTGATGGTATTGTTACTAGTAGATTGAATAGAAGCGATAATCTTTGTAGGTGTAATCTCACCACGGGAAGTTAGTGTGACTTCTTTTTTTGCAAAAAAGGAAAAGGTGAACAGAAAGCCTACCAATAAGACTAGAGGAATAATTAAGAATGTTGCAAAATTGTGATAGCGTCGCTGATAAAACTCAGCACTTTTAAAAAGGTTTGGATTCATAAAAAGTGCTCCTTACTTACTAAATAGGTGATGATAGAAACTATCTTGATCCATTAATTCTTGATGTGATCCGGTCTCGATTATCTTTCCTTGATCAAGGACAATGACCTGATTGGTACGCTCTGAAATACTGAGACGATGTGCTACAAAAATAATGGTTTTATCAGGTAATGCCATAAGATTATCAATGACTTTTTTCTCTGTTAAAACATCTAGGCCACTGGTTGCTTCGTCTAAAATAAGAACAGGAGCCTTGGTTAGCAGTGCCCTCGCAAGTGCGATACGCTGCTTTTGTCCTCCAGATAGTCCAGCCCCATCAGAAAGCTGTGTCTGGTACCCCATTGGCATTTGTTCGATATCTCTACGAATTTCTGCAATCTCACAAGCTTTTATAATATCTTCTTGGCTTATCATTTGATTGGCACCAAGAGTTAAGTTCTCTAGAATAGAGCCACTAAAGATATAAGCTTGTTGTGGTAGATAGTTGATATGCTGACGTAAGACTTTTTTATCAATCATTTTGAGGTCGTTCTTATTAAGAGTAATACGCCCTTTATATGGCTCAAAGAAATTCACAATCATCTTTGCCAGTGTTGTCTTTCCGGAGCCGCTAATACCAACAAGACTAACCTTATCTCCTTTTTTAATTGTCAAATTAATATCTGAAAGAGTATCCCGTCCAAATCCGTACTTATAGGAAAGATCTTCAAATTGGATATCTCCTTTGAGAAATTCAGGATTAGTCAGGCTTTGTTTGTCCTCGAATTCGGAAGAAACGAGATAGACTTCATTAAGACGATTATTTGCAACCTTTGCAGATTGTAGTTTGGTTTGAAGATTGATAATATTTTCAAGAGGATTGGTAAAATAGGTCAAGAGTGTATTAAAGGTAATGAGTTGTCCAACAGAGATTTTACCAGTCATCACTAACTGTGCTCCAAACCAAAGAATGGCAACATTAAGAATAAGCTGTGCTCCTTGCTTAAGGCTAGTTTGTAAAATGGAATATTTGTTGAGTTTAAAAGACTTGTCTAAATAATCTACAAATTCACTATCAATTTTTTGATAGCGACTCTCCTCGCTGGTTAGTGATTTAATGGTTTCAATACCGTTGATATCTTCAATAATAGCAGAGCTAAGCATAGAATTACTTTGCATGACTTCATTATTCATCTTTTCGAAAGGTTTCATAAAAGCAAAAATGATGACAATGTAGATAGGAATTGAAATTAAAGAAAGAAGAAAAAGATTGGTATTTTGAATTAGTAAGACACTTGCAACAATAACTAAAATAGAGACATCTAGGAAAAGTGATAGGATAGTAGAAGCTAAGGCATCGATAATGGAATTAGCATCTGTAAATCGTGAAATAACTTCCCCCGTTCTCCTTGTTGCAAAGAAGGACATGGGGAGTTCAAAGATATGACGGATATAAGACAAAATAACATCAATGCTTAAACGTTGGCTAAGGACTGTTAGAAGATAATCCCTAGAAAAGCTCATCATTTGTTGCAGTGTATAGGTAATAATAAGGCCAATAGAGATAATTCCTAGAGTGGATTTCATCTGATTGGGGATATATTCATCAAGAATGCCTTGTAAATAGTATGAACCTAAAATGTTTATTAAAGTTACTAAGAGACTTGCAAGTACAATATAAACTATTAAGGATCGTTGTTTAAAGATGAGAGGCAGAAAGCTCAATAAGCCATTTTTCTTATCTTTATGAGGCTTATAGCTTGGTTCAGGTGCTAGAAAAATGGCCACGCCAGTCCAATCTTCAGCAAACTTTTCTTTACTCAAACGAGTGACTTTTACACTGGGATCTGGATCGCCAATCAGAATGGCATTTTTGAGTACCTTGTACACCACATAGTAATGTTGTATTTTTCCATCCTTGTTCACATGGACTATAAAAGGATATGGGACATCATCCATATCAAAAAGACTCATATCTGCCTGAATAGCTCTTGTTTCAAAGCCCATTTCTTTAGCTGCTTTGACAATCCCAAGAGCGGTTGTTCCCTCTTTGTCTGTTTTTGCCAGCTCTCTTAAATGGGCAAGGGAAAAATCAGAACCGTAAAATTTAGCAATAGAAGCTAGTGCAGCTACGCCACAATCCCTTGCATCTATCTGAGGAACAAATGTTTTTTTGTAGTTTACCATAGTATTTCCTTTCAAAATGATAGACTAATTATCTCAAAAAATGAAAGAAAGAAACAAGTAAATCTTAAACGGTCATCGAAACGTCTTAAATGGTAAAAGAAGAAAAAGTTAATCTGAAAAACAATTCCTGAACGGTTACCATTAGGACCTAAACGGATAAAATTTCCCGTTTAGGACGATTCAATGACTGTTTAGGAAATGAAGGAAATTTTTTTTGAAGAAGTGCTATACTAAACTTGTCAAGGTTGCAACTGGACAAAATAAAATACATAGGAGGTATTCATGATGAATACAATGGCATTCGATAGTACTGAGTTTGTGATGCTCACAGAAGAAGATTTGATGACAATTGAAGCTGGTGCTAACTGGGATCGTGTTTTTGGAGGAGCTTCGGTTTATTTAGGTGCAACCATGGCAGTAGCAATGGCTACTAATCCAATTGGTTGGACAGCTGGAGCAGCCTACCTTGCGACCTGTGCTGCTTCAGGAGCCTATATTGGGTACGGTTTGGCAACATAATAAATTTTGCTAAAAATATAAAATTTGAGGTGAGAAAAGTGAAAAATAGAAGTTCTTTCATCATTTGTTCTGCAGTAATAATAATATCCAATATTCTATTGCTCTCTTTTTTTAACAATGGAGAAGAGATTGTTTCTAATCTGTTTGTTATAGTAGTTACGTTTTTTTTACTACCGATATTTTTATCGGCAGTTGATTCTAATAAGACTTCTTTGGTCAGATTAGAATCATCCGCCTTACTAATAATGGCAAGTTTATCTTTGTTACGTCTTGTGAATCGCATTGATACTATGCCTGTTATGCTAAATAATATAATGATACTTGTTGTTTTAGGAATAGGAATTTTGTTAATTGCCCTATCTATTGTGAGAATTTACAAAAATAGAGAGAAATAGCTTCTTGTTGCATAACAGTGACTGTCTCCCAATAGAAGATAAATTATTTTCGTCATATTTTCGAAACCTCTTTCCAACTTATAGTTTTTTAAAAAGGTAAGCGTTGATAAGTCGTTTACCTTTTTTATACTGCTTATTCCGTGAGTTCTTGTTGAGACAGAAAACTAATAACAATGAATAATACGATGTACTACTATTACCCGTGGTGCTAGTTGATATTTTATAGCTTTTTAGTTAACAAAATAACCCATTTGGTTTATACTGCAAGTGACTAAACAAACAGAGGTAATCCAAATGAGTCACTTACATTATACCCCTAAACACCATCATCTTCAATTGTCAATGGCACAATTATGACTAATTTGTCAGGAATTATATGAGAGCGTTGCTCCAGCAGAGTGCAAATGCCGAAAAAACATTGATAAATGTAAGGTTTCTGATATTGCCATCCTTACATGATGCTCTTTCAAGCTGAAATTGGGATTAAATCTCAGAGAAAGTTTTACCGTATTTATCAGCTTTTAGCAGCCTCCTCACAGTTAGAACGAAGTCGTTTCAACAGAAGATGTCGCTACCTCGTTCCACTCTTTCAATTGATACGAGCACGGTTTAATCAGTTGGACTTCCAAGAATTAGTCATCATCGATAGCTTTCCGATACTATTATGCCATCCTGTCAGAAATTTAAGAGCTAGATTATTGAATGACTTTGCCAACATTGGTTACAATGCTTCAAAACAGATGTGGTTTTATGGCTTCAAAGTTCATATGGCTGTCACCGAGTCAGGTTATATTCTGAATTATATTGTCACGCCAGCATCCGTCCATGATAGCCAAGTAGTTAAGGAACTACTAGATGGGATTAGGGCTCCGCATGTCCTAGCTGATTTGGGTTATTTAAGCAAAGCCTTGAAGCTAGACTTAGAAAGTAGAGGTGTGACTCTTTGGACCCCGCTACGCTCCAACATGGACGGAGCTAGACAGCATAACAATTACGATATTCTAGCCATCAGAAGAACTATAGAAACTCGATTTTCTATGCTATGTTCAGAATTTGATATTGAACACCCTTCAGCGAAATCCTTATCAGGTATTCAAGCTGAGATCGAAAGAGCTATATTGCTCTATAATTTAGGGTTCTTTATCAACTAGCACCACGGGTACTACTATTATTTTAGATCACTTTATTATTCAGGACCGCAATAGACAGACGTAGTAGTTTTTAATAATTTATAGAAGTGTGACAAGGCAGAATTTGCAAGAAATGCTATTGTAATAATCACTTGTACTAGCTTTTACCGAGGAGGCGGTGGACAATATGTCAATTTCAAAATTTGAAACTATTTTTGAAATTGCTTTATGGTTGGGTATCAACTTTTATGATTATGCTTGTTTTATTATGGAATATGTTAAAAAGAAGAAAAAGTTAATCTGAAAAAAAACACCTGAATGGTTAGAATTATGACCTAAACGGTATTCCTTTTACCATTTAGGAAAGTTCAATGACCTTTCAGGAAATACAGCTATATTTTTTTGAAGAAGTGCTATACTAAACTTGTCAAGCTTGCAACTGGACAAAATAAAATGCATAGGAGATATTCATGATGAATACAATTGAACAATTTGAAGTATTAGACACAGAAATGCTTACGACCGTTAATGGTGGAAAAACAGTTTATTATGGAAATGGATTATATTGTAACGAAACTAAAGGTTGTTGGGTTAATTGGGCAGAAGCTATTAATATTATTATTACTAACTCAACTATGAACGGTCTATCTGGCGGTAACGCAGGTTGGTACTCAGGTGGACCATTGTGATGAATAGATTGAAATGGTTCTCAGGTGGATCGGAAAGGCGAAGCCAAGCTATCGCTATTTTAGATGATTTAATTCAAGATATTAAATACGATCAACAATTTATTCCTTTGAAAAAACTATTGATTTCTTATAAAAATGAGCTGAAGAATGATGGTACGTCTGTTCCCTATATTCTTAGTCGAATGAATACTGAAATTTCTCATGTTTTAATTGAACAAAAACTTTGTTTATCTGAAAGTCAATCCGATAAGATAAAGAAATTAAGAGAGATATCTAATATTAGATATGGATACTAAGAATGGTTTTTGTTGGTTAAATTTGTTTAGTTTTTATAATTCTACTGATAAATTTGAACCCCACTATTAATTTAGAAATATAAAGCACTTCTATCAAATCTGGTAAACTAGGGATTGGAGTGCTTTTTGTCTTTGACCATAAAAACAATACAGTCTCCACAATATCTCAGATGGTAAGGCTAAAAACAATTCCTAAACGGTAACTTGAGGGGCTTAAACGGTCAAATTTTACCATTCAGGAAAGTTAAATGACTGTTTAGGATATAAGCATTTTCAAATGAATAAAACGTGTAAAATAGTCTTATCAAATATAAAGGAGCTTCAGATATGAGAAAACAATTACTCAAATCACTTTTATTCAGCTTAGCAATCTTGCTTACTTTAGGAACAAGTGCGGTACTTGCTGATGCGGAGAAAGCTGTATCTTCAGCTGAACAAGCTGTGACAGTTCTTGTAGAGGATGAAGTGCCAGAAGAGGTAGTCAATAAGGTATCAGATGAAGCAAATTCAGCTGACTCTGAGAATGCAATTGAAATTAGTATTGAAGAATATGAGGAAAATGTTACTGACTTCAATAAAATTAGTATTAGTGAGCTACATTTAGACTTTACAGAAGATGGATTGGAGCATACTATCTATTTTGGACGAGGAACTTGTTATTACTGCCGCCAGTTTTCTCCAGAATTGAGAGAGTTTAATCAATTAATTGATGGTAAGTTAGAATATTACGATACTTCCGGGGAAGATTTTGATGAAAGTGCAAGAGAATTTGTTTTTCAAACACTAGGAATCCCAGGAACTCCGACAATTCTTCATATTAAGAATGGTCAGGTGGTTTCTGGTTGGGTAGGAGGCGGAGTAACTGCCCAAAATCTTTATAACTTTATTTATCAAAGTCAGTCAGTTGAAGAGCCTGAAGTGGTCGCTCAAGAGTCAGAAAGCGAGATTTTGGAACCAGAAAGTAGTCAGGAAAACGTTCCAAATTCTGAACAAGAAAGTCAGAGTTCTACTGCTGAAGATGGTAAGACAAATTCAAAAAATCCATCCCAAAAATCCAAAAAAGTGAAAAAGAATTCAAAAAACAACAAAAATAACAAATCATCAAAAACAATATCCAAATCTTTGAAAAAGAACAAAAAACGATAGATTTTAAGCTATCACATAGTTAGTAAACTAATAAAAGCAATACTTAAGGAGAAAAAGTAATGATTAAAGAATTGTGTGAACAAGAACTTAATGACATTCTTGGAGGAAGTAGTTTAATACAGCTGATTCTAGGCGATGACTATAATTATTCAAGAACTAGACCAATTATTATTCCTAAACCGGAACCAATCCGACCAAAAACAGAAATTATGTAACTCTCTTAACGCAAATAAATAGTAAAGCAATCCCAGTCACTAGGGATTGTTTTACTATTTAATTTTGATCAATCTACAAAATAATCATATAAGCTTATGTGCTCAAAATCACACCATTCAGGACGTTTCAATGACCGTTTAGGAAATGGACGGAAAAAAGAGGATTTTTGTATTATACTTTGATTTCGTAGCTGGTATAAAAAATAAAACAGCTAAAAAGAAATAAAGGGATGATTATTGATAATGACAACTAAGTCCAAATTACAATTAGGTAGATTATTGAGTCTCCTGGTTGATATTATTGTTATTTTTTTATGGATTGGTGATATCACCGGAAAAAGAAGCGGTATTGTAATATGGATGTTAAGTTTAACTCTCCTCCATGTTTGCCTGTCTGTAGCTTCCTTAATCCTCATTAAATTTAAAAGAATACCTTATTCTTGGTCAAAGGAGCAAAAAAACGTGATAGTACTAGTGAGCCTCATGACGATTTTAATAAGCTTATTTTCCATCTTGAACAGAGACAATCCGATAACCTTGTATATCATGTTAGTAAATGGAATCCTAGTCTCAAGCTATCCACATATGATTGGGAAATGATGTCTTTCCTTGCTAAGTTTTAAACATGCCAGTTCTAGTTTCTGTTTTTAATATTTAAATTAAAAAATGTAAATTATAGAAAACATTACCTAATCCAGAGAAAGGCTAACCATGATATTTCCAATTTTATGCCATTATGTCTTTGAGAAAATGAGCCATATGATAAGCTGTCAGGAGCTATACCAAGGCTTATTAACACTTTTGATTGGCTTAATAAATCTTATACAGTTTTGAAGTCCCCAAAACTAGGGGATTTTGTGTTTATCCTTGATTAATTTTCGGTGGCTAAACAGCCTTATTTCTGAAAATCTGCTATAATAAAAGCTATGAATAACAAGATTTTAGAACAGTTAGAATTTGATAAGGTTAAGACTCTCTTTGCTGGCGCTCTTCAGACTGAGCAGGGGCAGAAGGAGTTACGTCGTCTGGAACCCATGACAGAGCCAGACCGTATTTCGCGGGCTTTTTCAGAAATGTCTGACATGGAGCAGCTTTTCATTGAACACCATTCCTTCGGTATGGGAACTCTTCGTGATATTTCAGAAGGGCTTCGCCGTCTGGAATTAGAGGCGGATGTTAACATTGCAGAAATCATTGACATAAAGAAGGTTTTACAGGTTTCTGCGGAAATGCAGCGCTTCTATAAGGAATTAGAAAATGTAAATCTCGCTGCTTTACATCAGATTTTTGAAAAAATCGAGACTTTCCCAAGTCTACAAGGCAGTCTTCAGGCCATTAATGACGGTGGCTTTATTGAAAATTTTGCCAGTCCAGAGCTGGATAAGATTCGCCGTCAGATTAATAACAGCGAAAGTCAAGTCCGTCAGGTTTTACAAGATGTTCTCAAAAAACAGGGAGACTATTTGACAGAAAGTCTCATCGCCAGCCGTAATGGACGCAGTGTGCTTCCTGTCAAAAATACCTATCGTAACAAGGTAGCAGGTGTTGTGCATGATATTTCATCATCTGGCAGCACCGTCTACATCGAACCACGCGCTGTTGTCCAATTAAATGAAGAAATCACCCAGCTCCGTGCGGATGAACGCCATGAAATGGCAAGAATTCTGCGTGAGTTGTCCAACATGCTCCGCCCTCATACCAATGCCATCCGCAACAATGCTTGGTTGCTTGGGCATCTGGATTTTGTACGAGCTAAGTTTCTCTACATGCAGGACAATGGGGCCAATGTTCCAATATTATCAGCTGACAAGACTGTCCAACTGCTTAATGTCCGTCATCCCCTCTTGACTAATCCTGTGCCAAATGATTTGCATTTCATGGATGGCTTGACTGCAATTGTCATTACTGGTCCTAATACGGGTGGTAAGACTATTATGCTTAAAACTCTGGGACTTGCTCAGCTCATGGCCCAATCAGGTTTGCCAATTCTGGCAGACGAGGGCAGTAAGGTGGCTATTTTCAACCAGATTTTTGCTGATATTGGTGATGAACAATCCATTGAGCAGAGTTTATCAACCTTCTCCAGCCACATGACTCACATTGTAGAGATCTTGGAAGCGGCAGACAGCGATAGTCTGGTCCTCTTTGATGAGTTGGGGGCTGGTACGGATCCCCAAGAAGGTGCCAGCTTGGCTATGGCCATCCTAGAACATCTCCGTCTGATGCAAATCAAAACCATGGCGACTACCCACTATCCCGAGCTTAAGGCCTATGGGATTGAGACCAAGTATGTGGAAAATGCCAGCATGGAGTTTGATACTGAGACCCTGAGTCCTACCTACCACTTTATGCAGGGGGTCCCTGGACGTTCTAACGCCTTTGAGATTGCGCGCCGTCTTGGTTTGGCTGACCTTATTGTCAATGAGGCAGAGCAGATGACCGATAGGGACAGTGATGTTAACCGCATCATTGAGAAGCTGGAGCAGCAGACGCATGAAAGCCGCAAGCGCCTGGACCACATCAAGGAAGTAGAGCAGGAGAACCTTAAGTTTAACCGTGCCGTTAAGAAAATTTACAATGAATTTTCGCATGAACGCGACAAGGAGATGGATAAGGTCCGCGTCCAGGCTCAAGAAATTGTGGATATGGCTCTGGCTGAGAGCGAGGAAATTCTCAAAAATCTTCATGCTAAGGCTGAGCTTAAGCCCCATGAAATCATTGAAGCCAAGGGCAAGATTAAGAAATTAGCTCCGGAAGTTGACCTGTCTAAGAACAAGGTCTTGAAGAAGGCTAAGAAACTCCGTGCGCCGCGCGTGGGAGATGATATTGTGGTAACTGCTTATGGCCAGCATGGTACCCTTATTAAGCAGTTGAAAGATGGGAAATGGGAAGCGCAGATTGGTCTCATTAAGATGACCCTCAAAGAAGACGAGTTCAGTCTTGTCAAGGTGCAAGAAGAAGTCCAAAAACCTAAGAAGAAACAGGTTCATGTGGTCAAGAAGGCTCAAAAATCTTCAGGCGGTCCGCGAGCGCGCCTGGACTTGCGTGGCAAGCGCTATGAAGAAGCCATGCAGGAATTGGATGAATTCATCGATCAAGCCCTTCTCAATAACATGGCCCAAGTGGACATTATCCACGGTATCGGGACTGGTGTTATTCGTGAGGCTGTTACCAAATACCTCCGCCGTAACAAACATGTCAAACACTTTGAGTATGCTCCGCAAACAGCAGGGGGCTCAGGCTGTACCATTGCTACACTGGGATGAACTAATAACTAAAGTGTCCAAAATATAACTTTTACTCTTCGAAAATCAAAATGATAGATTGTTAATACTCAAATAAAATCAAAATCAGACGAGGAAGTGAGACGAAGACAGTACTTTAGTACGGCAAGTCGAAACAGACGAAGTATTATTTTGATTTTAAAAGAGTATAAGCCTTCTTGTCTACCATCAGGTAAGCCTGCGTCGGCTTGCCTTCTCTAACATTGATTTTCATTGAGTATCAATATTACTAAAGGCTGGGATTTTTTCCTAGCCTTGTTCTGATAATAAAAAGAAAGGGAAATGATGTGTTAAAAAAATGTTATATCATTCTTGTTATGAGTTTAACTGTGATTATGCTTGCGGCTTGCGGTCATTCCACAAGTCAAAGTCAAGAAAATCAAGAGGCTGAACAAGTGGAAATCTATAAGGAAGCAGTAGCTGATTTGCAAGAAATTAGTTTGGACCAAGCTATTGATAAAATCGCTAATTCTGAAAATTTTATTCTTTACTTGGGTCGCCCGACCTGTGACTACTGCAATATCTTTGTCCCAAAATTAGCGCAAGCTTACCAAGATAAATCGGTGACTATTTACTATGTGGACTCAGATAAGGCAGACGAACAAACATTTAATGACTTTACGAGTCATTTTAAGATTAAAACCGTGCCCAATTTTAGTTACTATGCCGACAATCAACAGATTGATAGCTTAGTAAAAGGCAGTGAATCAAGTGTAGAAGAGATTAAAGCCTTTATTGAAAGATACGGTGTGAAAGATTAGAAAAGAAAAGGATTTAAGCCATTGATGAGCCTAAATCCTTTTTGATTCATTAGTATGTTAATATTTGGATGACTATTAGTCTTTATGATTGACTTTATAAGCTACTTTAATAAGCTCAGTGATTAAATCTAGCGGGAGTTCTTGATTATAGGGAAATTGAACCGTCCCCTTGCTGTATGTGATACCAGCTTGGTCAAAGAGCTCTGCCATTTCCACAATGGGACCAGAACCGGGGTAGATACCCAGATGTTTTTTCTGGGCAGCGAAGTGGATGATGTTTCTTCCTTTCCAGAATGTGGGCATACCATAGGAGATTTTTTCCTGACAGTCAGGAAGGAGGTCTTTCATGAGTTGGTAAATCGTCTTGAGGCAGTCTTGGTTTTGCCTATCTGCTGTTTTGATGTAGTTTTCAATTTCTGTCATGGTTAAGTCTTTCTTATTTTTTTCTTAGTATAGCATAAGGTGTTATAATAGAGAAGAACAGAATAGAAGAAATAGAAGGAAAAAAGATGCTTGAAATTATTTATAGAGATGCTGCAAAACGTGAGAAAAAAGTGATTTTTGAATCCTACAGCGAGTTTGTGCGTTCCCAACAGGCCTGTTGGCATGACATCCCTGATTATCTAACAGCCCTTAAATTAGTTTACAATGGCCACGATCTGGGTTATGCAGGGCCATATGGAGACATTTACCGATTTTTGCTCAATCAGGATTTGACGCAATACGAGGATTAATACTCAATGAAAATCAAAATTAGAGAAGGCAAGACGACGCAGACATACCTAATGGTAGGCAAGAAGGCTTAAGGACCTATCATTTTGATTTTCGAAGAGTATAAGTCCTACTGGAGATTGTCCTTAGTTAAACCCAAAGTTCCGTATGCTTTGTGATGAAATCTAAGGTCTGCGGCAAGGAGTTGTGAGATGATATTTAAGAAATGGTTACTCGGTATCATAATAGCTCTAGCCTGTCTGGTGCCGATTGTCAGCTGTTCAAGCAAGTCAACACAGGGGTATGGGGTCTTTCTTGGAATAAACGGCGGACAGATGGATCGGCTTAAGGATTATAATTTGATCGTTATCGACCCGTCAGAATTTGAGGCTGAACAGATAAAGGAGCTTCAAGATGAAGGTAAGACAGTCTATGGCTATATCAATATAGGTGCTATAGAAAACTATCGTCCCTATTATGATAGATTCAAGAACCTAAGTCTGGGGCTTTATGAAAATTGGCCTGATGAGGAATGGCTAGATGTGTCGTCAAATCAATGGCAGGATTTTATTGTCAATGAACTTGGCAAAGACTATGTTGATAAGGGCTTGGATGGTTTTTTCTTGGACAATGCTGACGTATATTACCATTATCCAACAGATGACATTTTTGAGGGGCTATGTCAGATTCTTTCAGGTTTGAAAGCTTATAAGCTGCCGCTAATAATAAATGGTGGAGATGTTTTTGTGACAAAGTGTATTAAACAAGATACAGCTAGTTCCCTCTTTGATGGAGTCAATCAAGAGGCTGTCTTTACCAGTATTGATTTTGAAAAGAGAAGTAGCGGTATACAAGCTGAGAAAGAAAGAGACTATTTCCAAGGTTATCTTGAAAAGGTTAAAGAGGCTGATTTAGCAGTCTATCTTCTGGAATACGGAGCTGATCCAACCTTAGCAAGAGAGATTGACGAATATTGCCAAAAAAATGGCTTCCGCTGGTATAATGCAGATGATTTGGAGTTGAAATGAGTATCAAGAAGTAATTGTTTTTGAGGAGAATTAACCGTTTAGGAAAGTTCAATGACCTTTTAGGAAATCAGACAAACTAAAATCCTAAATGTGCTACACTCAGTTAAAACTATTAAATTAAGAAGAAAGGTGGGTAAATGAAACAAAAGACTTTACAATTTCTTTGTGTAATGGTGATAATTTTTTTGCGTATTCAGATTTTTCCCTATCTGGTAGCTTACCTTGCTCATTTTCCTAGACCTGTTAATGATCAGTGGTATCTCTTTCGGATGGTTAGTATAGCTTTAGTTGGAGTATTATCTATCATTGTTTTAGTGTATTTTGGAAAAATATCTATCTTTCAAAAAAATAAGATTGATAAAAAGAACACTTTGATATTCTTTATTCTTAGTATAGTCTATTTTGCTCTTTGCATTTTTCTTAATAATGTCATTGTGACACAAAACAGCTCTGCTATTGCCCAAGATATGCAAAGCCATTCTGGATCGTATTTCTTATATTTAATGGTCATAGATGGCTGCCTCTTATCACCGATTGTCGAGGAACTTTTATACCGTGGTGCACTTATGTCTGTTTGGAAATCTAAAGGGCGCGACCTGTTATTTTCAGTTCTTTTTTCAGCAAGTCTTTTTTCAATACTACATATTTATCATTATGACTGGTCGTTAGTAGATTTCTTGTACTACTTTATCCCCTCTTCGATAATCGCGATTCTTTTTGCTAAAACACAATCAATTTATTACCCCATTTTACTACATATGGCATGGAACACCTATGCATTTTGGGGGCTAATTCAGTGGTTGATTAGCAATCCATTATACTATAGTCATTTGAATTAGATTTGATACATCGTCACTTTCATTTTGCCCTACTCTCGGCTGAGTGAAAGACGTTTCCTTAATTTCCCACCTCAAACACTCACTCCCCAGACTGTTGGAGCTATCTGCGCCTCTGTTCCTTGTCTGAGAGATGATTCATCTCACTATATTTATAAATGCCATCTTCCGTTTTAGGAAGTATGAAAACTGATTTCGTTTCGAATCAGTTTTTTTAATCAAATAATTTGTCAAACTATCACTAATTAGTTATAATTCTTTTCAAGAAGTGTAACTAGAGAAGTTACAATGAAAGAAGGAAAACTATGACTTATAGATACCAATCAGCTATCCGTTTAGGAGAGGTTGTTTTAAATGTTCATGACTTGGAAAAACAAACTATTTTTTATAGAGACTTTATCGGTTTTAAGGTTTTAAATCAAACTTCAGATCAAGTGCATTTGGGCATTGCTGGCTCTGATGAGGTTCTTATGCGTTTGGTTAAGACTGACTTGCCTGCTCAAGATAATTACGGTCTCTATCATACTGCCATCTTGGTGCCTGATCGCCCTAGTTTGGGTGCAGCGCTTAAGCACTTGTTAACAAATGGTGTCCCCCTCACTGGTGGAGCTGATCACGGCTACAGCGAAGCCATTTACCTAGACGACATTGAAGGAAATGGTATCGAGATTTATCGTGACAAGCCTGTGTCTGAATGGGATATCCGTGAGGATGGGCGAATTATTGGGGTGACTGAGGAGATGGATGCAGATGGTGTCTTGGCTGAGAGTCTGGTTCAGGAGAATTTTGCTCTGTCAGAGGGGACCATTGTTGGCCATGTGCATTTGAGCGTCAAAAATGCTCTGGTCTCTTCTAAGCTTTATCAACGTGTCTTTGATCTTGGCGACAAGATGACGATTCCCTCTGCTTCTTGGATTGCTTCGGGCAACTATCATCATCAGCTGGCCTTTAATCAATGGGCTGGACCGAACTTGGCAAAACGTGGTGAGAAGCTTCCAGGCCTCAACCACCTAACCATTTTTGTTTCAGATGAGATTTTCTTTAAGGCTTCTTTGAAAAAGGCAGAGCTTTATGGTCTGACCATCCTTGAAAAGTCTGAAAACAGCTTCTTGATGGAAGATTCAGATGGTATCCGTACAAAAGTTACCTTGGAGAAATAGTTTTGCAACTGGAGTCAAGACAAAATAGTTTTCAGATACATGACTATGATTTCTTGAGCGATGTAGAAAAGCAAACTGATGATTATTTAAATATTACCTATTGACCAAAGACAGTTTTAATTGACTTTATCTCCTATCTTGACAGCTTTTTTATGCTGATAGAGATTTGTAAAAGTGAGACGACAGAATCGATTTCTTTTGAAATATCGATTCTGTCGTCTCACTTTTTTTATTTAATATTACTACTTCAGCACATTTGTGAACACTTGGCTGTGTGTTTCTTGGTCTTTTTGTTTGCGCTTTCAAAAACTATAATAGAAGCATAAGAAATCATAAAACAATTTAGAAAAGGAGTTATCTTATGAATGCACTCTTAGTTCCTTTAACTTGGTTCTCGCAAAATATTTTGCAAAAACCAGCTTTCTTCGTCGGTCTGATTGTATTTATTGGTTATATTCTTTTAAAGAAGAAACCACATGATGTTTATGCCGGCTTTATCAAAGCAACCGTAGGTTATATGATTCTGGATGTTGGTGCGGGGGGACTGGTTTCGACCTTTCGTCCAATTCTAGCAGCCTTGAACGTAAAATTCAATATCGGTGCGGCAGTTATTGACCCTTACTTCGGTTTGACAGCAGCCAACACTAAGATTGCAGAAGAATTTCCAGCCTTTACAGCAGCGGCAGCAACAGCCCTCTTGATTGGTTTCTTCTGGAATATCCTACTAGTTGCCCTTCGTAAAATCACTAAGATTCGTACCTTGTTCATTACTGGTCATATCATGGTTCAACAAGCAGCAACGATTTCCTTGATTCTCTTAGTAACAATCCCAATGATTGGTAAAAACAGTTTCTTGGGAACAGCCTTAATCGGTATTCTCTGTGGAACCTACTGGGCAGTCAGCTCAAACATGACCGTTGAAGCAACACAACGTTTGACAAAGGGTGGTGGCTTTGCTATTGGTCACCAACAACAATTTGCCATCTGGTTTGTTGATAAGGTTGCACATAAACTTGGTAAAAAAGAAGAAAACCTTGATGACCTTAAATTGCCAGGCTTCTTGAATATCTTCCATGACACAGTTGTTGCTTCAGCAACCTTGATGTTGGTGTTCTTTGGTGCTATCTTGGCTATCTTGGGTCCTGAAATTATGTCTAACCCAGAAGTGATTACATCTGGTACTCTCTATAGTCCAGAAAAACAATCCTTCTTCATGTATGTTTTCCAAACAGCACTTACCTTCTCAGTTTACATCTTTGTCCTTATGCAAGGTGTACGTATGTTCGTTGGTGAATTGACTAATGCCTTCCAAGGTATCTCTGCTAAACTGCTCCCAGGTTCATTCCCTGCGGTCGACGTTGCAGCATCTTATGGTTTTGGTTCAGCAGCAGCTCCACTCTTTGGTTTTGCGACTGGTCTTGTTGGTCAATTGATTACCATTGTTCTCTTAATTATCTTTAGAAACCCAGTCTTGATTATCACAGGTTTCGTACCAGTGTTCTTCGATAATGCGGCGATTGCAGTTTATGCAGATAAACGCGGTGGCTGGAAAGCAGCTGTTGTTCTATCCTTCATTTCAGGGGTGCTTCAAGTTGCACTTGGTGCGGTTGCCGTATCACTTCTCGGCTTGGCTAACTTTGGTGGTTACCACGGAAACATCGACTTTGAAATTCCATGGGTGCCATTTGCTTACATCTTCAAATACATCGGTATCATCGGTTATGCCCTAGTTATGATTTTCTTGTTCGCTATCCCTCAATTGCAATTTGCAAAAGCTAAAGATAAAGAAGCTTACTATCGCGGTGATGTTCCTGCTGAATAGTAGGTATTAGTAATAAACAAAGTAAATCATCTAAAATTATGACATTTTTGGTAATAGCTCTGCTATTTTCCAAAAAGATTGATAAAAAAACGGAGGAAAAAATGATGGTTAAAGTTCTTACAGCATGTGGTAACGGTATGGGGTCATCCATGGTTATCAAAATGAAAGTTGAAAATGCTCTTCGCCAGCTTGGCGTAGCTAATGTGGAATCTGCTTCTTGCTCAGTTGGTGAAGCAAAAGGTTTGGCATCAGGTTATGATATCGTGGTCGCTTCAAACCATTTGATTCATGAATTGGATGGTCGTACAAATGGTAAACTCATTGGTCTTGACAATTTGATGGATGATAATGAAATCAAAACAAAATTGGAAGCCGCATTGAAGTAGTTTAATAATTCTTCGATTATCGAAGAGTAAAAATTGAATGGGTGCTTTCAAAGAGAATTGGAAGCACCTTCTCATTTGGAGTCTTAAGGAGAATGACTTATGAATTTAAAACAAGCCTTTATTGAAAATGACTCGATTCGCTTAGGTCTGACTGCAGAGAGTTGGGAAGAAGCAGTTAAATTATCTGTTGAACCGCTGATTGAAAGTGGAGCAGTTAAGGAAGAGTACTATGATGCTATTATTGATTCAACCAAACAATATGGTCCCTACTATATTTTGATGCCTGGTATGGCAATGCCTCATGCTCGCCCTGAAGCTGGGGTTCAAAGAGATGCCTTTTCATTGATTACTCTGACTAAACCTGTGAGATTCTCAGATGGTAAAGACGTCCAAGTTCTACTAGCCTTGGCAGCAACAAGTTCACAAATCCACACCTCAGTAGCCATCCCACAAATCATCGCCCTCTTTGAATTAGAAAACTCTATTGAACGCCTAGTCAACTGCCAAACCAAAGAAGAAGTCTTGGCAATGGTAGAAGAATCCAAAGACAGCCCTTATTTGGAAGGCCTGGACCTAGATAGCTAAAAATGTCCGGGGGACATTTTTAGGTGGGAAATAAGGAATACGAAGTATTCCACCCTGATGTCCGGGGGACATTTTTAGGTTGGAAATAAGGAATACATAGTATTCCATCCTGGTGTCCGGGGGACGTTTGGGGTGGGAACAGAAAAGATACGGTATTCCTCAAAATCACATGATTTATATTTAAGAAAGGAATGAGCTAGGGCAGTTTTATGAATCTCTTAGCTCTTGGAATAAAACTATGACAAAACGCTTACCAAATTTACAAGTTGCACTTGACCATTCAGATTTGCAAGGAGCTATTACAGCAGCTGTTTCTGTCGGTGATGAAGTTGATGTTATCGAAGCTGGTACTGTTTGTCTGCTTCAAGTTGGTTCTGAACTGGTAGAAGTTCTGCGCAGCCTTTTCCCAAATAAAATCATCGTAGCTGATACAAAATGTGCTGATGCTGGTGGAACAGTTGCCAAAAACAATGCTGAACGCGGTGCTGACTGGATGACATGTATCTGCTGTGCCACTATTCCGACTATGAAGGCTGCTCGTAAAGCTATTGAAGAAGTTAACCCTGAAAAAGGAGAAATTCAAATTGAGCTTTATGGTGACTGGACTTTTGAACAAGCTCAACAATGGCTTGATGCAGGTATTTCACAAGCTATCTACCACCAATCTCGTGATGCTCTTCTTGCTGGAGAAACTTGGGGTGAAAAAGACCTTAACAAGGTTAAGAAACTCATTGATATGGGCTTCCGTGTCTCTGTAACAGGTGGTCTTGATGTTGATACGCTCAAACTTTTTGAAGGCGTAGATGTCTTCACCTTTATTGCTGGACGTGGTATTACTGAAGCTGAAAATCCAGCAGCAGCAGCGCGTGAATTTAAAGACGAAATCAAACGAATCTGGGGGTAAGTGCTATGGCTCGTCCAATTGGTATTTATGAAAAAGCTACCCCAAAACACTTTACATGGTTGGAACGTCTCAATTTCGCTAAGGAACTGGGCTTTGACTTCGTGGAAATGTCTGTGGATGAATCTGATGACCGCTTGGCTCGTCTGGAATGGACCAAGGAGCAGCGTCTTGAGATTGTTAAGAATATTTATGAAACTGGCATCCGTATCCCAACGATTTGCTTCTCTGGACACCGTCGCTATCCGCTGGGTTCAAATGATCCTGAAATTGAAGCTAAATCTTTGGAACTCATGAAAAAGTGTATTGAATTGGCTCAAGATTTAGGTGTTCGGACCATTCAGCTGGCTGGATATGATGTCTATTATGAGGAAAAATCGCCTGAAACCAGAGCCCGCTTCATCAAAAATTTGCGTCAATCTTGTGATTGGGCAGAAGAAGCTCAGGTCATGCTCTCCATTGAAATCATGGATGATCCTTTCATCAATTCAATCGAAAAGTACTTGGCTGTTGAGAAGGAAATCGACTCTCCTTACCTCTTCGTCTATCCAGATACAGGTAATGTCTCAGCTTGGCACAACGATCTTTGGAGTGAGTTCTATCTTGGCCATAGGTCAATAGCTGCGCTCCATCTTAAGGATACCTATGCTGTGACAGAAAGTTCCAAAGGCCAATTCCGTGACGTACCATTTGGCCAAGGCTGTGTCAATTGGCAAGAAATGTTTGATGTTATCAAGAAAACCAACTATAAGGGACCATTTTTGATTGAAATGTGGTCAGAAAATTGTGAAACGGTAGAAGAAACACGGGCAGCCATCAAAGAAGCCCAAGACTTCCTTTACCCATTAATTGAGAAAGCGGGGCTAAATTAGCAATGGCAAAATCATTACAAGAAATGCGCGAACGGGTCTGCGCAGCCAATAAATCCTTACCTGAACATGGTCTGGTTAAATTTACCTGGGGCAATGTTTCAGAAGTAGACCGTGAGGCAGGTCTCATTGTCATTAAACCTTCTGGGGTGGATTACGATTTGTTGACACCTGAAAACATGGTGGTAACGGACCTTGATGGTAACATTGTTGAGGGAGACCTTAATCCATCATCTGACCTTCCAACACACGTTGAGCTTTATAAGGCTTGGCCAGCTATTGGTGGCATTGTCCATACCCACTCAACTGAAGCAGTTGGCTGGGCACAAGCAGGTCGTGATATTCCATTTTATGGTACAACTCATGCGGATTATTTCTACGGTCCAGTTCCTTGCGCACGCTCATTGACTGCAGATGAAGTGGATAGTGCTTATGAAAAAGAAACGGGCACTGTTATCGTTGAAGAATTTACCCGTCGCGGCATCGATCCGGTTGCCGTACCAGGTATTGTTGTACGTAATCACGGACCATTCACTTGGGGCAAGGATCCAGCGCAAGCTGTTTACCATTCTGTAGTCTTGGAAGAAGTGGCTAAAATGAACCGCTTCACAGAACAAATCAACCCACGAGTGGAACCAGCACCGCAATATATTTTGGATAAACATTACCTTCGTAAACATGGACCAAACGCCTATTACGGACAAAAAGGTGATGCTCATTAAGAAGTTGATTGACTTGGTATTCTTACAAAATCTGCTTTAGTCTTTTTAAAATAATATTAATCATTACCACTTTTTATAAAGTTTGACTCTTTTGGAAAAGTGGTTTTTTGGTCCATACTTGAACACAATTTTGTGTACATCTTGGGCTTTATGAGAGATGATATTTTGACTATACTTGGATTATAAGGGGGATCTAACTGACCTAAGTTATTACTTAGGAAAATCTATCTTCAAGTAAACTTTTTCAGTTCAGAATTTTAAAGAGTAAGGAACTTTGCTGAAGCATCATGCAAAATAAGCAATTTTTGACAAGGAGATTTTATGCGAAAATTTTTGCAAGACACAGTGACCGAACTATCCTATTATTTAGAGATAATTTTATCAGCCATTTTAGCCTTTGCACTCTTGTTTTTTTCCTTATCTTTGATAAAAGATTTGTCAGTTTTTTTATCTCTAGAGTCTAGTGACGAAGTTCTCTTACAACGCTTCCTTGGTAAAGCTATGACTTTGGCAGTCGGAGTCGAATTGATTAAGATGTTCTCAAAGCCTTCTCCAAATACTGTTATTGAGGTACTTCTTTTTGCTCTAGCTAGGCAGTTGGTTTTAGATCATGCTAACATTTTAGATTTTTTAATTGGGATCCTAGCAGTTGCCATTTTATTTGCTGTACGAAAATATCTTTTCACACAATTTGATGCGACCAACAATATTATTATGCGCGCCAGCCAAAAGGTTAAAATTGCCAATGTCATTGCTCGTGTTAATATTCAAGCTAATAAAAGTGAGACGCTCCGCGATTTTATTACAAGAAAGTTGAGTGAAGAAGATAAGACTGTCGCTGTTGGAGCTTGTGTTTATTTGAAAAATGTTGCTTTGCGAATTGATAAGATGCACGGAGACACTATCACACGTGTAGAAATTATAAAAGGATTTTATTGAAAACGATTTACATGATTTGTGGGGGCTGTGGTATAATGGTAAACGCGAAAAAATTTGATTGACTCTAATTTAAATTTAAAAATAAGTTATTCTAAGCTAGGTCTGTCCGAAGGCTACTAGCTTTTGTAGTTATTGAGAGACTTTTAGGGCCTAGTATCCTATTTGAACCGAATACAATCTGGGAGTTATACAAAAAAATAATTTGTCTGAGGGTATAAGCACCCCTCATCAAAACTCCTATTTTGCTTAGCTTTCTATAGGACTTTCTATAGGACTTTATATCTCACTTAAAGGAGGGAGTATGATTATTTTAGACAAGAAGAGTTATGACTTGCTGTCCTACTTGTTAAGTCTGGATGAGCCTGAAACAGTCATGTCTATTTCTAAAAAGCTAAATCAATCGCGTCGAAAAATTTATTATCATTTAGATAAAATCAATGATTCCCTTCCAGAGGGTGTGGAAAAAATTGTTTCCTATCCTCGTGTTGGGATACTCCTCAATGAGGCGCAGCGTAAGGCTTGTCAGCTTTTGTTAGAAGAATTAGATGATTATT
This sequence comes from Streptococcus henryi DSM 19005, assembly GCF_000376985.1. Classification (GTDB taxonomy): domain Bacteria; phylum Bacillota; class Bacilli; order Lactobacillales; family Streptococcaceae; genus Streptococcus; species Streptococcus henryi. Next base: position 16,831 of record NZ_AQYA01000033.1, on the reverse strand, counting down.
CTTATGTCATGTCATCTTCAGAACGCTGTGAGCTGAGTTTGATCTATATTGCTATCTCAAAGGACCGGGTTACTATTGATAAACTGATGCAACTTAACGATGTATCCAGAAATACCATTCTAAATGATTTGAATGAAATTCGTCAGAAATTGGCATCTGAAGAATACGATATTCAATTACATGTGACAAAAGCATGTGGTTACTATTTAAAATGTCATCCCTTATCAAAAATACAGTTTCTCTACCGCCTGCTTTACAATATTTATACTCAAGGGAACAGGAGTTTTATAGATATTATCAGAGATCGTATGATTGATACTGCGGGTTTTGAGAGTTATTTTTCTGACGAAATAAATGACTATTTGCAAGATAGATTGGCAAATGCTCAGGAAAGTTTAGGGAAGAAAATTAATTCTCAGGATAGCCTTTTTATGGTTAAAATTCTACCTTATTTAATTTTGAGCTACCGAAGTCTTGAATTGTCAGAGGATGAGGAAATTGTCATTAAGCGTGAACTCAGCATGACATGGCAGAGAAAAGAATATCAGTTAGCTAGACAAATTGCACAGGGCTTGTACGAGACTTTTGACATTAAACTGGATAAGGTTGAAACTAGCCTTATTGCTATGTTGCTTTTATCTTTTCGTAAGGACAGTGATTTTCACTTGGAGAGTCGAGATTACGCAGAAATGCGTAGAATGCTAGATCTCTTTTTAGATGGACTTTATTACAATTATGGGTTGACTTTTGCACATCGAGACGCTCTGCTTAATCAGCTTTTGACCCATTGCAAAGCCATGCTTTACCGAAAGATTTATGGTGTCTTGTCCTTAAACCCTCTAACCAAGTATATTAAAGAAAAATATGCAGAGCTTTTTGAAATAACCAAGGCCAGTGTTCCGATTTTGGAAGATGCCTGGAAGATACAAATGACTGATGATGATATTTCCTACATCGCAATCCATCTAGGTGGAGAATTACAAAAAGAAAAAATAGAAGAGAAGACACGACGTCAGGTGACCCTTATTTGTGACGAGGGAATTGGTGTTCAGAAACTTCTCTTGAGTCAATGTAAAACATATCTCCCGAACTGTGATATTGAAGCAGTCTTTACTTCAGAACAATTTGTTAGCGTCAGTGATATCATTGAAACTGATATGATCATTTCAACCAGTGACGTTATTGACACCAAATTTCCACTCATTGTCGTCCATCCTATCCTCAGCAATGAAGACATCATTAAACTCATTCGCTTTTCAAGAATGCATGAGGAGGGAAATAAAACTCACTTTAGTCAGAAATTAGAGAAGTGTCTAAAAGCTTATGTTCCTGATGATAAAGACCGATTTGTCTTGAAAACACAAATTGAAAAACTCATCAATCAGGAACTTGTTTCTGCTGATATGGGAGAATAAATTAGATTTATCTATTTTAAAATATAGACTAATAAATGTTTAAGAACCTCAAATCAAGATTTTTAGAGAATTTGATTTGAGGTTCTTTCTTATATTGGAATGCTTTTAAGTCTCTTACCATAGCCAGATGTTCAGAAAAATTATTTTGGAAAAAGATGTCAAAATTTCGTCTGTGTTCAAGACTTATACTCAAAGAAAATCAAAATCAGACAAAGCGAACTGACAGAGGGATGCCTGGAGGTTGGCGAAAAAGCTCAACAATGTATCATCATGATTTAAAAGAATAGTCTTCAGTTCCTATCAAGCTTCATAGGGTACATTTTTGCACACATGCCTGTGTATTTCTTGGTCTTTTTTGAAAACGTTTTTAGGATTATACTGTTATTGTAAACAAATAAAAGTAATAATCTTCACAAGGAGGAAAGTTAAGATGGCAAATGTTAAAGATATTACACGTGAATCATGGATTTTAAGTACCTTCCCAGAATGGGGAACTTGGCTAAATGAAGAAATTGAAGAAGAAGTGGTGCCAGAAGGCAACTTTGCCATGTGGTGGCTTGGTAACTGTGGTGTCTGGATTAAAACTCCAGGCGGAGCTAACGTGGTTATGGACCTTTGGGCAAACCGTGGAAAATCAACTAAAAAAGTTAAAGATATGATTTGGGGACACCAAATGGCTAACATGTCAGGTGTTCGTAAATTACAACCAAACTTGCGCGTGCAACCTATGGTAATTGATCCATTTGCTATCAATGAATTGGACTATTACCTTGTATCTCATGTTCATTCAGACCACATGGATATCTCAACTTCTGCAGCTATCCTTAATAATCCAAAACTTGCACATGTTAAATTCGTTGGTCCAAGTGGCTGTGCAGACATTTGGAAAGGTTGGGGAGTTCCAGAAGACCGTATCCAAATTGTTAAGCCAGGTGACTCTTTTGAATTTAAAGACATCAAAGTAACAGCAGTTGAATCATTTGACCGTACTTGTCTTGTAACTCTTCCTATTGAAGGCTATGAAGAAAACGGCAATAGTTTGAGTGGTCTCCCAGTTACTGATGAGCTTATGGCAAGTAAGGCAGTTAACTACGTCTTTGAAACTCCTGGAGGAACTATCTACCATGGTGCCGATTCTCACTTCTCAAATTACTTTGCAAAACATGGACGTGATTTCAATATTGATGTGGCTATCAACAACTACGGGGATAACCCAATCGGTATCCAAGATAAGATGACTTCAATCGACCTTCTTCGTATGGCTGAAAACCTTGGTACAAATGTTATCATCCCAGTTCACTATGATATCTGGTCTAACTTCATGGCTTCAACAGATGAAATTATCCAACTTTGGAAAATGCGTAAAGAACGTCTCCAATACAAATTCCATCCATTCATCTGGGAAGTTGGTGGTAAATACACATATCCACAAGATAAGGATAGAATTGAATACCATCACCCACGTGGCTTTGATGATTACTTCCTTGAAGATTCTGATATTCAATTCAAGGCTCTCTTGTAAGTCACTAATCCAATAAGTTAAACGTTTTTACCCTTTTCAAAAACTCCCATATCCGCATATCGCACGATGTGCGGGTATTTTTTAAAGAAAAACCCGAAATTAAACTCGGGCTAGGTCTTTCTATCTAAAAAAGAGGTTCATATTATGTCACATTTATCTGTTAATGCCATTCGTTTTTTAGGCATTGATGCTATCGAAAAATCAAAATCTGGTCACCCTGGTGTCGTCATGGGTGCGGCGCCAATGGCTTATAGTCTTTTCAGCAAGCACATGCGCATCAATCCACAAGTTCCTAATTGGATCAATCGCGACCGCTTCATCCTCTCTGCTGGGCATGGCTCCATGCTACTCTATGCCCTCCTTCACCTATCAGGTTTTGAAGATGTTTCTATTGACGAAATCAAGAATTTCCGCCAGTGGGGCTCTAAAACACCTGGGCACCCTGAATTTGGCCATACTGCCGGAGTAGATGCCACATCTGGTCCTCTGGGACAGGGCATTTCGACCGCTGTTGGTTTTGCTCAGGCAGAACGTTTCTTAGCTGCTAAATACAATAAAGATGGATTCCCAATTTTTGATCACTATACCTTCGTTATCGCTGGTGATGGTGACTTCATGGAGGGTGTTTCCAGTGAGGCTTCTTCTTATGCTGCCAAACAAAATCTGGACAAATTGATTGTCCTTTATGATTCCAATGACATCTGTCTTGATGGAGAAACTCATGAGGCCTTTACGGAAAATATCAGAGCCCGCTATGATGCTTACGGTTGGCATACAGACCTTGTAGCTGACGGAACAGATTTAGCTGCAATTAGCTCTGCTATTGACCAAGCAAAAACAGCCAAGAAGCCTAGTCTAATCGAAATTAAAACGGTCATCGGTCACGGTGCTCCATCTAAAGGCGGAACCAATGCTGTCCATGGTGCCCCACTCGGTGCTGAAGAAGCAGCAGCAACAAGAGAAAATCTAGGCTGGACATATGCTCCATTTGAAGTACCTCAAGAAGTCTATGCAGACTTCAAGGAAAATGTTGCTGACAGAGGTCTTGCTGCTTATGAAGATTGGGCAGATTTAGTTCTAGCTTACAAAGCCCTCTATCCTAAAGAAGCCAAGGAAGTAGAAGCTATCATAGCTGGTCAGGACCCAGTGACTATTACAGAAGCAGATTTCCCGACTTACGAAAATGGCTTCTCTCAAGCGACACGTAATTCATCTCAAGATGCTATTAATGCGGCAGCGGCTGTCTTACCAACCTTCTTGGGTGGATCTGCTGACTTAGCCCACTCTAACATGACCTATATTAAGGAAGATGGTCTTCAAGATGCCGATCATCCGCTCTATCGTAACATCCAATTCGGAGTTCGTGAATTTGCCATGGCTACGGTTCTTAATGGTATGGCTTTGCATGGCGGACTTCGAGTGTTCGGCGGTACCTTCTTTGTCTTCTCAGATTACCTCAAGGCTGCTGTTCGTCTGTCAGCCCTTCAAGGATTGCCAGTAACCTATGTCTTTACTCATGATTCAATTGCCGTTGGTGAAGACGGCCCGACTCATGAGCCAATTGAACACTTGGCAGGTTTGCGTGCTATTCCAAACTTGACAGTCCTTCGTCCAGCTGATGCCCGTGAAACACAGGCAGCTTGGCATTATGCCTTGACGAATCAGTCTACACCGACTGCCCTTGTCTTGACACGTCAAAATCTTGAGGTTGAAGAAGGTTCTGACTTTAATAAGGTAGCTAAGGGAGCCTACGTGACCTATGAATCCGGTCCAGACTTCGATACCATTCTTTTAGCATCAGGTTCTGAAGTTAACTTAGCAGTCAAGGCCGCTAAAGTTTTGGCTGCTCAAGGTCAAAAAGTCCGTGTCGTTTCTGTTCCTTCTACGGACCTCTTTGATGCTCAATCAGAAGAATACAAGGAAAGTATTTTGCCAAATGCTGTCAGAAAACGTCTTGCCATTGAAATGGCAGCGACACAGCCTTGGTACAAATATGTTGGTCTTGACGGAAAAGTTCTAGGCATTGACAACTTCGGAGCTTCAGCACCAGCAGCAGAAGTTATTGAAAAATATGGCTTCACTGTAGACAATGTTGTCGAGCTTGTTAAATCTCTTTAAATCGTTCCTCTGTTACACCTACTAAGCTATTCTGAGACTCACAATCTCCGAGTTAGGGATATCTTGGTGGGTGTTGTTTCGTATTAATACTCTTTTAAAATCAAAATGATACGTCGTCAGCTTCGACTTGCTGTACCCTAGTACTGCCCTCGTCTGATTTTGATTTTATTTGAGTATAAAAATATAACTTATAAAACTAAAAAGCCTGGGATAAAGGAATTCCAGACTTTTTTGGAGTGAACTAATAAATATCAGCAGAGTTGAACAAGCTTGTTTATATTCTGTGAAAATCAAGATGATAAGTCGTCAAGCCTTCTCGTCTATCTGGCTTTGTTTGCCTACTCTCCATTGATTTTATTTGGGTATTAGTAATAGACCATGTGATTAGTTTTTTAGATGAAGAGATATGATTACTAGACCTCTATTCTAATTTTAGAAGAATTTTTAGAGAGTAGAATTCTATAATAACCATATTGAGCTAACTTAAGATATCAAAATATCCAAAATGCGGAGAAAGGGATTTGAACCCTCACGCTCTATGAGCACATGCGCCTGAAGCATGCGTGTCTGCCGTTCCACCACCTCCGCTGAGAACAATTTCATTATACGCCTTTTTAAAATATATGGCAATTCTGCAGGAATCTTTCCTTAATGGCTGAATTAAGGTTTGCTTTCTGGTATAATGGAACTATTAATGTGTAAAGGAAAATCATTTGCAAGGTAGAATTATCAAATCATTAGCCGGTTTTTATTATGTTGAGGCTGATGATACCGTTTATCAAACACGTGCGCGTGGCAATTTTAGAAAAAAAGGACAAACACCTTATGTTGGGGATTTTGTTGACTTTTCAGCTGAAGAGAACTCAGAGGGCTACATTCTAGCTATCCATGAGCGTAAAAACAGCCTAGTTCGTCCTCCCATCGTTAACATTGATCAAGCAGTGGTCATCATGTCGGCCAAGGAGCCTGACTTCAACGGGAACCTATTGGATCGCTTTCTAGTTCTTTTGGAGCACAAAAATATCCAGCCCCTCATCTATATTTCCAAGCTTGATTTGCTCAATAGCAGAGCTGACATGGATGCTATCCGTGCCCGTTATGAGGCCATAGGTTATCATTTCTGTTATTCTTTGGAAGAATTACTGCCGCATCTTAGGGATAAGGTTTCTGTTTTCATGGGACAAACAGGAGTGGGCAAGTCAACCTTGCTTAATAAAATTGCACCAGAACTAGATTTAGAAACAGGTGAAATCTCTGAGACCTTGGGGCGTGGTCGCCATACGACGCGTGCAGTCAGTCTTTACACTGTTCACGGCGGAAAGATTGCGGATACCCCAGGATTCTCTTCCCTGGACTACGAAGTGGATAATGCCGAAGACTTGAATGAAGCCTTCCCAGAAATCCGTAAATTAAGCCACTCTTGCAAGTTTCGCTCTTGCACACATACTCATGAACCTTCGTGTGCTGTAAAAGAAGCCCTTGAGGCAGGTGACCTCTGGCAAGTCCGATATGATAATTACCTTCAATTCTTAAGTGAAATTGAAAATCGCCGCGAAACATATAAGAAAACCATAAAAAGAAAGTAGGACCTCCCATGTCAAACAATAAAATTGCTCCTTCAATCCTAGCTGCTGATTACGCTAACTTTGCCAGTGAACTCAAACGTATTGAAGCAACTGGTGCAGAATATGTCCATATTGATATTATGGATGGACAATTTGTTCCAAATATCAGCTTTGGAGCTGATGTCGTTGCCAGCATGCGCAAACATTCTAAACTAGTCTTTGACTGCCATTTGATGGTCGTTGATCCAGAAAGATATGTTGATGCTTTTGCTCAAGCAGGAGCAGATATCATGACTATTCACGTTGAAGCGACTCAACATATTCATGGAGCTCTTCAAAAAATCAAGGCAGCCGGTATGAAAGCAGGAGTTGTCATCAATCCAGGAACTCCCATTCAAGCCTTGCTTCCAGTTTTGAATTTGGTAGACCAAGTTCTCATCATGACTGTCAATCCTGGTTTTGGTGGACAAGCCTTTATTCCAGAATGCCTTGAAAAAGTGACCCAAGTTGCTCAAATTCGTGACCAAAAGGGTTATAACTTTGACATTGAAGTTGATGGTGGTGTTGACAATCAAACTATAAAAGCCTGCTATGATGCAGGAGCTAATGTCTTCGTGGCAGGATCTTACCTTTTTAAAGCCCAAGATTTGACGGCTCAGGTTGAGACACTTCGTGTGGCTCTCAATGACTAGGATAGCACTTTTTGCTGGCGGAGATTTACAAGATTTTGAGACCGATTTTGATTATTTTATCGGGGTTGACCGCGGAAGCCTGTTTTTACTTGAAAATGGGCTTCCTTTAGATATGGCTATAGGTGATTTTGACTCCGTCACTGTTGAAGAATTTAAGCAAATCACCACAGCTGCTAAAGAAGTTATTAAAGCTCCCGCCGCTAAAAATGATACCGACACAGAATTAGCTCTCAAAACTATCTTAACCCGCTTTCCTCAAGCTCAGCTTTCTCTTTTTGGAGCTTTCGGAGGCCGATTAGACCATTTTATGTCGAATCTCTTTCTTCCTAGCGATCCAGCTCTAGCACCCTTTATGCGCCAAATTCGTCTATTAGATTATCAGAATCTAATTGAATTTTATCCTAGTGGAACTCAATCTGTTGAAATGGTAGAAGGTATGACCTATGTATCTTTTATGGCTGATGGTGATGCTGATTTAACCATTGAGGGTGCCAAGTATGAGCTTAATGCAGCCAATTTTTTTAAGAAAAAAATCTATTCTAGCAATGAATTTACGAATAAATCTATTGAGGTTACCCTTGAGCATGGCTACCTAATTGTTATACATAGTAGAGACAGGAGTTAAAATGGATATCGTACTAGTAGTCATAGCTCTGGCTAGCCTTGCTATGATTAGCTTTTTATTTATGAAAATAGCAGAGCTACAAGGTCAATTAAAAGAAACTCTTGAAGATAATGCAGATAATCTATCTGATCAGGTTTCTTATCAGCTTGAAATGGCTAGTAAAGACCAATCATTAGAGTTGGCCAACCAAATCAATCGTCTTCAAGCAGACCTCTATCAGCAGCTAAATGATGTTCGTCAGGTTCTTCATCAAAATCTGACTGAAAGCCGAGACCGATCAGATCAGAGATTAGAGGTCATTAATTCTAATTTGACCCAATCAGTCAAGGAAATGCAAGCATCCAATGAAAAACGCTTGGAAGAGATGCGTCAAACAGTAGAAGAAAAACTAGAACAAACCCTGCAAAATCGCCTCCAGGCTTCCTTTGAGACAGTCTCCAAACAGCTAGAATCAGTCAATCAAGGTTTAGGTGAAATGAAAACGGTGGCCCAAGATGTTGGAACCCTGAATAAGGTTCTCGCCAATACCAAAACTCGAGGTATTCTAGGTGAACTTCAACTGGGACAAATCATTGAAGATATTATGACAAGCAGTCAGTATGAGCGTGAATTTGCCACAGTCACTGGCTCTACTGAACGTGTCGAATATGCCATTAAATTGCCTGGCAATAGTGAGGGAGATTATATCTATCTCCCCATTGATTCCAAGTTTCCGCTGGAAGATTACTACCGCTTGGAAGGTGCCTATGAGACAGGAGATAAGGACCAGATTGAACTTTATCGCAAGTCACTATTAAATAGCATCAAGCGCTTTGCTAAAGACATTCATAAAAAATACCTTAATCCGCCTGAAACAACGAACTTCGGCATTATGTTTTTGCCAACAGAAGGCCTTTACTCGGAAGTTGTTCGCAATGCAGCTTTCTTTGATAGCCTTCGTCGAGATGAAAATATCGTGGTAGCAGGGCCATCAACCTTATCTGCCCTGCTAAATTCTTTATCAGTTGGTTTTAAAACGCTCAACATTCAAAAAAATGCCGATGATATCAGCAAAATTTTAGGAAATGTTAAAGTTGAGTTTGGTAAATTTGGTAATATGCTTATCAAAGCACAAAAACAGCTTAACACTGCAAACACCACCTTGGACAACCTCATTTCCACTAGAACAAATGCCATTATCAGAGCTCTCAATACTGTTGAAGCTTACCAAGACCAGTCGACTCAGTCGCTTTTAAATATTCCCCAAATAGAAGAGGAAAGGACGGAACAAGACTAGATTCATTAAGACTGTTATGAAGAAATTGTCTAGTTCCAAGTAAATAATGATGAAAATTAACCAAATGAAAAAGGATGAGCTTTTTGAAGGTTTCTACCTTATTAAGACATCGGAAGTTCGAAAAACCCGAGCTGGAAAAGATTATATTTCCTTTACTTTCCAGGACGACAGCGGTGAAATTTCTGGCAATCTTTGGGATGCTCAGCCATATAATGCAGAAACTTTCGTTGCTGGTAAAGTAGTCTATATGCGAGGACGTCGTGAGGTCTATAATGGTACACCTCAGGTAAATCAGATTACGCTACGATTGCCAAATGATGGGGAACCTAACGATCCTAGGGATTTTAAGGAAAAACCACCGGTAAACGTAAGTGATGTTAAAGATTATCTTGAACAGATGATGTTTAAAATCGAAAATGCTACTTGGCAACGTCTTGTACGAGCTCTTTACCGTAAATATGATAAGGCATTCTTTACTTTTCCTGCGGCTAAAACTAACCATCACGCCTTTGAATCAGGTTTAGCTTATCATACAGCGACAATGGTTCGCTTAGCAGATGCAATCGGAGATATCTATCCCGAGCTTGATAAGAGCTTGCTCTTTGCAGGTATTATGCTTCACGACTTAGCAAAAGTCATTGAATTAAGTGGACCGGAAAATACAGAGTACACTGTACGTGGGAATCTGATTGGACACATTGCTTTAATTGATGAAGAAATTACCAAAGTAATTACTGAGCTTAATATTCCTGATGACAAGGAAGAAGTGATAGTCTTACGTCATGTTATATTGAGTCACCATGGACAATTGGAGTATGGTAGCCCAGTACGACCAAGGATTATGGAAGCAGAAATTATTCATATGATTGATAATATTGACGCAGAAATGATGATGATGACGACTGCTCTCAGTCGAGTAAGTGAAGGTGAAATGACCGGTCGCATCTTTGCCATGGATAATCGCTCATTCTACAAACCCAAATATAATCAATAAATTCCGAAAAAAGTAGACGAATAATAGTTCATTGTTCGTCTTTTTTTGTGATATGTGGTACAATAGTAAAAAAATATTTTAAAATGGTGAAAAAATGAAATTACGACGTAGTGAACGAATGGTTGTTATCTCAAATTACCTTATTAACAACCCATACAAATTAACAAGTTTGAACACATTTGCTGAAAAATATGAAGCAGCAAAATCATCTATCTCAGAAGATATTTCTATCATTAAGAAAGCTTTTGAGGAGGCAGGAATTGGCCAAATTGATACTGTGACAGGCGCAAGTGGCGGTGTTATCTTTACTCCGAGTATTAGTGAAGAAGAAGCGGTATCTATTGTTGAAGAACTCTGTCAAAGTCTGTCTGAAAGTAATCGTATCTTGCCTGGTGGTTATATTTACTTGTCTGATCTATTAAGCACTCCGAAAATTCTTCAAAATGTTGGTCGAATTATTGCTAATGCTTTTAAAGGACAAAAAATCGACGCAGTTATGACAGTTGCAACCAAAGGTGTTCCTTTGGCAAATGCAGTAGCCAATATCTTGAATGTGCCTTTTGTCATTGTAAGACGAGATTTAAAGATCACTGAAGGTTCAACAGTATCAGTGAACTATGCTAGCGGCTCAAGTGATCGTATCGAAAAAATGTTCTTATCAAAACGTAGCTTGAAACCAAACAGCCGTGTTTTAATTGTTGATGACTTCCTAAAAGGTGGAGGTACGATTAACGGTATGGCTAGTCTCTTAACGGAGTTTGATTCAACACTAGTGGGTGTTGCTGTATTTGCAGAAAATGCTCAAGAAGAACGCGATCAAATGACCTATAAATCACTTCTAAAAGTTTCTGAAATTGATGTCAAAAATAATAAAGTAACTGTTGAAGTTGGTAATATTTTCGAAAAATAAATAATCCTAACCTTAGCGTAGTTGTTTTGTAATGTTTTATAATAATTCTTTAATATTAGTTTAGTAGAATGATCTTAAATTAAGAAATGGAGTTTTTTATGAAAAAAACAATGAAACTTTCGCTACTTACGCTTATGGCTCTAGGTCTTGCTGCTTGTGGGAATTCTAAAACTGATTCAAGTGACACTTCGACATCGTCATCGTCAGACACAGTTAGTGTTTCCGTTAGTGATGACTCTGTTGAAGTCTCTGATAAGGCAGGTACAAGTGTAAACCTTGATGATACTGTTGACGTAGAAGCATCTGATGGTGAGGGAAATTCTGCAGATGTTAACAGTGAGGGTATCAACGCAACTGATGGAACAGCAAGCGTGAGTGTTAATGAAGATGGTAGTATTTCAGTTAATGATGGAAATGGCACCAGTGTAAATATAGGACAATAATACTATCAGTCATTTGAATTAGCTTTGATACATCGTCACTATCAGTTTGCCGTACTCTCGGCTGAGTGAAAGACGTTTCCTTAAGACCCGCCTCAAACAGTCACTTCCCTGACTGTTTGAGCTGTCTTCGCTTTTGTTCCTTGTCTGAAAGCTAATTCATTCGACTATAAAAAGTCTGATACTAGGATAATATTCTTAAAAATTTATCTAAAATTATGGTAGCAGTATGACTGTTGCCATTTTTTTTAAAACTAAATTTATACAGCATTACAAGGTGAATAGGAACTTACTTTGAAAAATTTCCCCTAAAGAAAAAAATAATAAAATAGAGTAAAACAATTGACAGTACTAACTGGATTATGATATTATATTTAACGGTACTTTTTACTTTTGGTCTCTCAAAAGTGTACAGAGACGTGCTGACAATTGTTGCAAAAGTACACACAGATGTGGGCTGTCACCAAGTGCCACATCAACCAAAAATAAAATCTTACAGGAGAAAAGTAGATGCCTACTATCAACCAATTGGTACGTAAACCACGTCAATCAAAAGTTGAAAAATCTAAATCACCAGCTCTTAACGTTGGTTACAACAGCCATAAAAAAGTTCAAACTAACGTTTCTGCACCACAAAAACGTGGTGTTGCAACTCGTGTTGGAACAATGACACCTAAAAAACCTAACTCTGCCCTTCGTAAATTCGCTCGTGTACGTTTGAGCAACCTTATCGAAGTTACAGCTTACATCCCAGGTATCGGACACAACCTTCAAGAACACAGTGTTGTTCTTATCCGTGGTGGACGTGTAAAAGACCTTCCAGGGGTACGTTACCATATCGTTCGTGGTGCACTTGATACAGCAGGTGTAGCTGATCGTAAACAAAGCCGTTCTAAATACGGTGCTAAACGTCCAAAAGGATAAGAAGGGAGATAAGTAAAAATGAGTCGTAAAAATCGTGCTCCAAAACGCGAAGTTTTGGCAGATCCATTGTATAATTCACAACTTGTAACACGTCTTATCAACCGTGTAATGCTTGATGGTAAACGTGGTACAGCAGCAACAATCGTTTATGATGCTTTTGAAGCAATCAAAGAAGCTACTGAAACTGATGCACTCGAAGTATTCGAAACAGCTATGGAAAACATCATGCCTGTTCTTGAAGTACGTGCACGTCGTGTCGGTGGTTCTAACTACCAAGTCCCAGTTGAAGTACGTCCAGAACGTCGCATCACACTTGGTCTTCGTTGGTTGGTAAATGCTTCACGTGCTCGTGGAGAACACACTATGAAAGATCGTCTTGCAAAAGAAATCATGGACGCTGCAAACAACACTGGTGCATCAGTTAAAAAACGTGAAGACACTCACAAAATGGCTGAAGCAAACCGTGCATTCGCACACTTCCGCTGGTAAGAATAAGATACCAAGGGCGAGCGGACATGTGAAAAATAGGAAGGTGACGCTGGTTGTTTACAACCAAGTGAGCTTATCTTTTTTCACTGATAGTACGCCGATCGGTTTCAATTAAACTGACAAGTTAGTTTAATTGAAAATCTTACAAAGCAAATAAAATAAATCATGTTAGAACGGGTAGGTCCTGCCTATCCGTTCTTATTAAATATGATATAATAGAAACAGAAATAAAAATATAGGAGAAACAACCTCATGGCACGCGAATTTTCACTAGAAAAAACTCGTAATATCGGTATCATGGCTCACGTCGATGCTGGTAAAACAACTACAACTGAGCGTATTCTTTACTACACTGGTAAAATTCACAAAATTGGTGAAACACACGAAGGTGCTTCACAAATGGACTGGATGGAGCAAGAACAAGAACGTGGTATCACAATCACATCAGCAGCAACAACTGCACAATGGAAAGATACACGCGTTAACATCATCGACACACCAGGACACGTTGACTTCACAATCGAAGTTCAACGTTCACTCCGCGTTCTTGATGGTGCTGTAACAGTTCTTGACTCACAATCAGGTGTTGAGCCTCAAACTGAAACAGTATGGCGTCAAGCTACAGAATACGGTGTTCCACGTATCGTATTCGCTAACAAGATGGATAAAATTGGTGCTGACTTCCTTTACTCAGTACAAACTCTTCATGACCGTCTTCAAGCTAACGCTCACCCAATTCAATTGCCAATCGGATCTGAGGATGATTTCCGTGGTATTATTGACTTGATCAAAATGAAAGCTGAAATCTATACTAACGACCTTGGTACAGATATTCTTGAAGAAGATATTCCAGCTGATTACCTTGAACAAGCTCAAGAATACCGTGAAAAATTGATCGAAGCAGTTGCTGAAACTGACGAAGATCTTATGATGAAATATCTTGAAGGTGAAGAAATCACTAACGATGAATTGAAAGCTGCTATCCGTAAAGCAACTATCAACGTTGAATTCTACCCAGTACTTTGTGGATCTGCCTTCAAAAATAAAGGTGTTCAATTGATGCTTGATGCAGTTCTTGACTACTTGCCAAGCCCACTTGATATCCCAGCAATCAAAGGTGTAAATCCAGATACTGATGAAGAAGAAACTCGTCCTGCATCTGATGATGAGCCATTTGCAGCTCTTGCCTTCAAGATTATGACTGACCCATTCGTAGGTCGTTTGACATTCTTCCGTGTTTACTCAGGTGTTCTTAATTCAGGTTCATACGTATTGAACACTACAAAAGGTAAACGTGAACGTATCGGACGTATCCTTCAAATGCACGCAAACACTCGTAAAGAAATTGAAACAGTTTACTCTGGTGATATCGCTGCAGCTGTTGGTTTGAAAGATACCACAACTGGTGACTCATTGACTGATGAAAAAGCAAAAGTTATTCTTGAGTCAATTGAAGTTCCAGAACCAGTTATCCAATTGATGGTTGAACCAAAATCTAAAGCTGACCAAGATAAGATGGGTGTTGCCCTTCAAAAACTTGCTGAAGAAGATCCAACATTCCGCGTCGAAACTAACGTTGAAACTGGTGAAACAGTTATCTCTGGTATGGGTGAACTTCACCTTGACGTCCTTGTTGACCGTATGAAACGCGAATTTAAAGTTGAAGCTAACGTAGGTGCTCCTCAAGTATCTTACCGCGAAACATTCCGCGCTTCAACACAAGCTCGTGGTTTCTTCAAACGCCAATCTGGTGGTAAAGGTCAATTTGGTGATGTTTGGATTGAATTCACTCCAAACGAAGAAGGTAAAGGTTTCGAATTTGAAAATGCAATCGTCGGTGGTGTGGTTCCACGTGAATTCATCCCAGCGGTCGAAAAAGGTTTGGTAGAATCAATGGCTAACGGGGTTCTTGCAGGATACCCAATGGTTGACGTTAAAGCTAAACTTTACGACGGTTCATATCACGATGTCGATTCATCTGAAACTGCCTTCAAGATTGCAGCTTCACTTGCACTTAAAGAAGCAGCTAAAACAGCACAACCTGCTATCCTTGAACCAATGATGCTTGTTACTATCACAGCACCAGAAGATAACCTTGGTGATGTTATGGGACACGTGACAGCACGTCGTGGACGCGTTGATGGTATGGAAGCTCATGGAGCTAGCCAAATCGTTCGTGCATATGTTCCGCTTGCTGAAATGTTTGGTTATGCAACAGTTCTTCGTTCTGCAACACAAGGTCGCGGTACATTCATGATGGTATTTGACCACTATGAAGATGTTCCAAAATCTGTTCAAGAAGAAATCATTAAGAAAAACTCAGGTGAATAATCACTATTAAAAAGGTGTCCATTGGATACCTTTTTTCTTTGTGAAAACGGTTATATGATTTGCAATTTTTCTGAAATAGTTATATAATAAGACTGTTGAAAGATGTTGCACCCGTTTGCAAGTTATTCTTTTCACAATTGGTAGAGAGGTGACTCTCTAAATTTAAATATTTGAGATTTTCATAAGGAGGAAATCACTAATGGTAGTTAAAGTTGGTATTAACGGTTTCGGTCGTATCGGTCGTCTTGCATTCCGTCGTATCCAAAACGTAGAAGGTGTTGAAGTTACTCGTATCAACGACCTTACAGATCCAAACATGCTTGCTCACTTGTTGAAATACGACACAACTCAAGGTCGTTTCGACGGTACAGTTGAAGTTAAAGAAGGTGGATTCGAAGTTAACGGTAAATTCGTTAAAGTTTCTGCTGAACGCGAACCAGCAAACATTGACTGGGCTACTGACGGTGTAGAAATCGTTCTTGAAGCTACTGGTTTCTTTGCATCTAAAGAAAAAGCTGAACAACACATCCATGCAAATGGTGCTAAAAAAGTTGTTATCACAGCTCCTGGTGGAAACGATGTTAAAACTGTTGTTTTCAACACTAACCACGACATCCTTGATGGTACAGAAACAGTTATCTCAGGTGCTTCATGTACTACAAACTGTCTTGCACCAATGGCTAAAGCTCTTCACGATAACTTCGGCGTACAAAAAGGTCTTATGACTACTATCCACGGTTACACTGGTGACCAAATGGTTCTTGACGGACCACACCGTGGTGGTGACCTTCGTCGTGCTCGTGCTGCTGCAGCTAACATCGTTCCTAACTCAACTGGTGCTGCTAAAGCTATCGGTCTTGTTATCCCAGAACTTAACGGTAAACTTGACGGTGCTGCACAACGTGTTCCAGTTCCAACAGGTTCTGTAACTGAATTGGTTGCAACTCTTGACAAAAAAGTTACTGCTGAAGAAGTTAACGCTGCTATGAAAGCTGCTTCAAACGAATCATTTGGTTACACTGAAGACCAAATCGTTTCTTCAGATATCGTTGGTATCTCAAACGGTTCGTTGTTTGATGCAACTCAAACTAAAGTAATCGAAGTTGATGGCGAACAATTGGTTAAAGTTGTTTCATGGTATGACAACGAAATGTCTTACACTTCACAACTTGTACGTACTCTTGAGTACTTCGCAAAAATCGCTAAATAATTCATTACTTAGCTAGAGGCTGGGCAAAAACTAGCTTCAGAACACAAAAAAAAACGGGCATTTCCGCAGTTGGAGATGCTCGTTTTCCTATGTCATGGTTTATAATTATAATAACGACAAAACAATTAGAAAGCCATGACTATGTATAAAGAGTATAACACAAATCAGTTAAGTTTGGAACTAAATCTTGCTTACGATATTCCCATGAACCATGAAGTTAGACTCATCAGTCTTTTCGTGGACAGTATCCCTAATCATGTTTTACTGGAAGAAAAGTCTCATACTGGCCGACCAGCCTTCCATCCGGCTATGCTTTTGAA